>DASYBG010000041.1:0-133797 GCA_036500865.1 Polyangiaceae bacterium | reverse complement strand
ATCGGGTCGGGGTACTCGGGAGACACGGCGCGCTCGGGCATCGCTCGATGCGAGGGGTGATATCGGGAGGCGGGCGTCTTTTGCCCGAGCGCTTCGTGCGGGCGCACGTCGTTGTAGATGCCGCGGAAGCGGTCGAAGACGGCGTCCTCGTCGAGCGCAGCAGCTCCCTCGTCGAGACCGGCGACGCGCTGGTCGAGAACCGCGACGCCCTCGTGGAGCGACGCCGCGGGCCGCGAAAGTTCGACCTCGTCCCGGACGAAGCCTGTACCCTCTCGCCCTCGATGATCCGCCCCCGAGCCCTCCTCGTGCTCTTCGCTGGGTTGCCTCTGCTCACGCTCGGCTGCCCGAAGAAGCCGCCGCCCGTGGCCGTCGAGGACGCCGCGCCCCCTCCCCCGGCGAGCGTGCCGACGATGACGGAGCTCGCCCCCCTCGTCGAGGAAGCCGGCGTCGAGGACGCGGCGCCCGAGGCTGCGACGCCGAAGAAGTACACGGGCCCCGCGGTGAATCAGAATCAGCTCAAGGTGCAGCAGTGTTGCAACGCGATGCGGACGCAGGCGAAGGCGATCGGGAACTCACCCGAAGCCTTCCAGCTCCTCGCCGGCGCGACCTACTGCGACAACGTCGCGAAGCAGGTCGGCCCCGCCGGGAGCGCGCCGGAGTTCGCGCAGATTCGCGCCATGCTCAAGAGCGTGAAGCTGCCGAGCGCTTGCCAGTTCTAATGCCTGCCCTGTCATCTTGAGCGGGCAGAAGGACCCCCTCGTTCACGCTGCCCAATGTTTCATTGGGGTCCTTCGCTTCGCTCAGGATGACAGGGAAAAAGCGAAGTGGTCATACCCCTTCGCCTCGAGGACGCGCTCCCCGCCCGGCCCGCGCAGCACCAGCCCCGCGCCCTCTCGCACCTCGCCCACGCGGCGGAACCCTGCCAACGCGACGGCGCTCGCGGCGACGAGCGCGTAGTCCTCGCCCCCGTACAGCGCGAGCTCCAGCGGTGACGCTCCCAGCGCCTCTCCCGCGGCGATGAGGCGAGGGTCCGCGAGGAGCATCCCTTCCTCGAGCACCACGCAGACCCCGCTCGCCTCCGCGATGTGCCCCGCGTCGCGCGCGAGCCCGTCGGACACATCGACCGCCGCGTGCGCCGCCACCGCCATGCGCTGTCCCTCCGCCACGAGCGCCCGCGGGCGACGCCAGGCCGCGATGCACGCGTCCAGCCGCGGGTCCGCGCTCGCCCCCGCCGCGAGCGCGCGGAGACCCGCCGCCGCGAGCCCCACCGGCCCCGCCATCCACAGACCATCGCCTGCCCTCGCGCCTCCCCGCGGGACGGGGCTCGCGCTCGTCCCGAGCAACGTCGTCGCGATCGACACCCCATGGCGCAGGCCGCGCTCGCTCGGACCGCGCGCGAGGTTGCCCCCCACGATCGGCGCGCCCACGGCGTCGGACGCGTCGCGCTGGCCGCGGGCGATCTCCTCGAGCGCGGCGTCGTCGACGTCGTCGGGCAGGACGAGCGCGCCGAGCGCGCACCAGGGGACCGCGCCCATCGCCGCCACGTCGCTCGCCGCCGCCATGTAGCTCCGCCAGCCCACGTCCCGCCAAGAGACGAGGTCGCGCCGGAAGTGCTGGCCTTCGACCTGCTCGTCGATCGTGAAGACGATCTTGCCCGGCGCGGGCGGCGCGCCGAGGACCGCCGCGTCGTCACCGATCCCGAGCTCGATGCCCGCCCGCTCCGGTCCCGACCGCGCGAAGACCTTGGCGAGGAGGGCGATGCGCGCTTTCTCGTCCGACATCGGCAGAGCGAGGGACTACGACGTGCGCGGGGACTCCGCCACCGGGGCCTCCTTCTGCTGCGGCAAGGACACGATGAACGCCGTCCCTCGGGGCAGGTTGTCCTCGATGCGCACCGTGCCCGCGTGGGCGTGCACGAGGCGCCGAACGATGGAGAGCCCGAGCCCCGTGCCGCCGTACTGCCGCGTGCTCGACGAGTCGACCTGGTAGAACGCGTCGAAGACCTTCGCGCGCTCGCGCGGGGGGATGCCGATGCCGGTGTCGGCGACCTTCACCTCGATGCGGGCGCGCGTCGGACCGAGGAGCGAGAGCCCCGCGTCGTCGTCGTCCTCGCTGGGCGCGTCGCCGTCGACGAGGCGCGCGCCGAGCGTGACCGAGCCGCCCGGCGGCGTGAACTTGAGCGAGTTCTCGACCAGGTTGAGGAAGACTTGCCGGAGGCGCTCCGGGTCGCCGGGGAGCTCGGGCAGCCCGGGCGCGATGTCGACCGCGAGGCGGACTTCCTTCTTGCGGGCCGTCGGCGTGAGCGTCGAGACGACCTCGGCGAGGACCGACTCGATGTGGATCTGCTTGACGGTCATCCGCATCGTGCCGCTCTCGAGCTTGCCGAGGTCGAGCAGGCCCGTGATGAGCGACAGGAGCTGCTGGCCCTTGTCGTGGATGGTCTTCACGAAGTCGAGCTGGTCGCTCTTCATCTCGCCGACGAGGCCCTCGACCAGCATTTCGCTGTAGCCGATGATCGACGTCAGCGGCGTCCGCAGCTCGTGGCTCACCGTTGCGAGGAAGGCGCTCTTCAGCCGGTCGAGCTCCTTCAGCTTGTCGAACGCCTCCTGGAGCTTGGCCGTCTTGTCCTCGAGCTGCCGGTAGCTCTCGCGCACGCTCGCGAGGTGCATCTTGCTCGTGACGTGGGCCTTGTGGCCGGCGAAGAGCAAGAGATCGAGCGACGCCTTGAGGTGCGTGGCGAGGCGCGCGACCGTCTCGGCCTTCGCGCGCGGCATCTTCATGAGCGACGTCTGCAGGCGGTCCCTCGAGAGCTTGACGTCGACGGCGAAGAGCGACGGCGGCGGCTCCTGGACGGTCGACGGCAAGAACGGCCCGACGACGAGGCGGCCGATGCGCCGCCCGTCGTATTCGAGGGCGAGGACGCGGTAGGCCGCGCCGGTGAAGCAGGGGTGCGCGACGTCGCCGCTCGCGCCCGGGTCCTTCGCCCGCACCGCCGAGACCGTGGCGGCGCAGGCCTTCGCGCCGTCGGGCGTGGAGTTCACGTACGCGCAGACGTCGTGCATGCCGGCGGCGTCGGCGAGCAGGCCGCCGTCGGTCGAGTAGATGCGGACGGGGATGCCGAAGAGGAGCTCGAAGCTTCGGCACAGCTCCTCGAGACCCTCGCGATCGACCATGTCCTCGACGCGGACCCGTCCATCGAGGACGAGGTCCTCGACGCTGATCGCGGGGGCGCCGGCGTTCACGGGGCGGCCCGCTTGTCGAGGTTACCTCCGACGCACGACGACAGCAGCGTGGCGACGTCTGCGGTGACGCCGAGCTGTTTGATGGCCATCGGCAAGAGGTCTTGCGAGCCGATGCCCAGCATCTTCGCGAGCTGGTGCTCGCGGTCGACCTTCGTCCAGATCATGTGCAAGAGCCCGAAGAACGTCTCGAGGACGCCCCGGCCCGCGACGGCGCTCGCCTTGAAGACGGGCTCGCGACCGCGCTTGGCGAGGATGTCGATCTCTTCGTCGGACCGCACCTTCTCGAGGTCGCGCTTGTTGAACTGGATGACGACGGGCAATTCCTTGAGGCTCAGCCCCAGCTCCTTGAGGTTTTGCCGGAGATCGAGGAACGACGCCGCGTTGTTCTCCGTCTCGCTCACCTGCGAGTCGGCGATGAAGGCGACGCCGTCGGCCCCCTGCAAGACCAGCCGCCGCGTCGACGCGTGGAGCACCTGCCCGGGCACGGTGAAGATCTTGATCCGGAGCGCCATCCCGGGGTTGCCGCTCTTGTCGGCCTCGCCGCGCAGCGTGAGCGGCAGCATGTCGAAGAAGAGCGTGCGGTCGTCCTTGGTCTCGAGCGTCATCAGGCGCCCGCGCGAGCCTTCGCTCGAGAGTTGGTGCAAAGATCGCAAGTTCGTCGTTTTGCCGCTGAGCGCAGGCCCGTAGTAAACGAGCTTGAGCGCGATCTCGCGGCCGCCAAAGTTGATCTGCACGGGCTCCTTCGGATGCTATCAGAGCGCGGGACTCGTTTAGAATCGCCTCATGACCGTTGAAGAAGGCGCCTCCGCCCCTGCGTTCGACCTCGAGAGCGACTCAGGCCACAGGATCACGTCGGACGACTACGCCGGCAAGTGGCTCGTTCTCTACTTTTATCCGAAAGACAACACCCCAGGATGTACGCGGGAGGCACACGACTTCACCGCGGCGGCCGGCAAGATGAAGAAGCTCGGCGCCGAGGTGGTCGGCGTCTCCAAGGACTCGGTCAAGAGCCACTGCGGCTTCCGGGACAAGGAAAACATCCGGTTCGCGCTGCTCAGCGACCCCGAGCTCGAGGCCCACAAGGCCTACGGCGCGTGGGGGACCAAGACCATGTACGGCAAGAAGGTCACCGGGGTCATCCGGTCGACGTTCCTCGTTTCTCCCGAGGGCAAGGTCGCGAAGGCGTGGAAGGGTGTGAAGGTCGACGGGCACGTCGACAAGGTGCTCGCCGCGATCGAAGACGCGAAGGACGGCGGCGGAAAGGCCGCTGCGCCGGCCAAGAAGGCGGGCGCCGCCAAGAAAGCGAGCAAGAAGTCGGCGCGGTCCTAGATGGACGTGGCGACGGTCGTGTGGGTGGCGCCGGACGGGCCGGCGTCGGAGGCCTCCGCGACGCCGGATGGGCCGCAATCGAGGGCTCTGTCCGCCTGGGGCCGTGCGCACGGGGTGCGCCTCGTGGAGCCCGCGGTCGTGGCCATCCCGGCCATCGCGGTGGACCCGGCCGTCGGCGAGCGCGTGGAGGACGACATCGACCGCGCGCGCGACGCGGTCGCGGCCCACGACGCCGATCGCGCGGAGAGGGCGATCGAGGCGGCCGACGCGACGCTCCGGGCGCACGCGGAGCTGCCGCAGGCGGCGTGGCTGATGGCCGAAGTGGAGCGGGCGCGGGCGGCGTTGTGGCGGCGGGTGGCGCCGCTCGACGCCGGGGCGGCCGACCTCGCGTGGGCGCGGGCGGAGGCGCTCGACGGCGGGCGCGTGGCGGGCGTCGGCGAGGAGGCGGCCCCGGCGCACGCGCCGAACGCGGCGGTGACGCTGGCGGTGTCGCCGGGGGACGCGAGGGCGTGGCTCGACGGAGAGCCGATCGGCGTGTCCGAGGCGGTGGCCACACGCGCGGGGCTGCACGCGCTCGTCGTGACGTGGGCCGGCGTTCCGGTGTGGGCGTCGTGGGTGGAGGTCTCCGCGGGCGGTTCGACGCTCGACGTTCCGGTCGACGTCGCGCCGGCGTGCTCGGCGGCGGACGTGTCACGGGCGCGCGTCGGCGCGTCGGGCGCGGTCGAGGCGCGCTTCGTGCGGTGTCGGTCCTGGGTGGCGGTCGAGGCGGGAGCGCGGCCGGCGACCGTGCGCGTGGCGACGTGCGAGACCGACCGATGCGGCGACCCCGTCGAGTGGCGCGCGCCTGCACCGTGGACGTGGGCGCCGCCGGTGCGCGAAGACGACGAACGGCGGAGCTGGCCGGCGTGGGCCACATGGGCTCTGGTGGGCGGCGGCGCGGCCGTGGCGGCGGGGGTCATCGCGGTCGCGGCGGGCGCGTTCCAGCAGGCCCCGACCGAGACGCGCTTCGCGAGCGGCGGCCTGAAGTCGCCCTAGCCCCAATTGCATACCTCGGTACCGCTGCTTACGCTGGCGCGTATGGCGCAAGCACCCCGACTCGACTTCGATGCCTTCGTCGCACGAAAGAAGGGCGAGCGCGTCGGCGGCGGCGCCGACACGACCGGCCACGAGTACACCTACGGGCTCGACCGGCAATCGCGGATCGCCTTCGAGAACACCAAGCCGGTCGCGATGGCGGTCGAGGCGAGCGTGCGGCTCTTCAAGCAAGTCGGCATGCACCAGCTCCTCGGCCACGCCGTCAAAGTGAGCGACCGCCAGTTCCCGCGCATCTACCGGGTCACGAAGACGGCGTGCGACGCGCTCCAGATCGCGATGCCCCAGGTCTTCGTCGTCAACAACCCCACGTTCAACGCCGGCACCCTCGGGACCAACGACGACTCGTTCATCATGGTCCACTCCGCGCTCGTCGATCACTACTCCGACGACGAGCTCTTGACCGTCATCGGCCACGAGTGCGGCCACATCCACAACTCCCACGTCGCGTACCTCACGGCGCTCCACTACTTGACCTACATGGCGAGCAGCTTCGTGCCGTGGCTCCTCCAGCCGGCGCTCATCGCCCTGCGCACATGGTCGCGCCGCGCGGAGATCACCTGCGACCGGGCGGGAATGCTGGTCGCGAAGGACCAGAAGGCGGCCGAGCGCGCGATCGCGAAGCTCGCGGTCGGGTCGAAGAGCCTCTACGAAGAGTTCAATCTCGATGCGTTCCTCGACCAGCACGAAGAGGGACTGCAGGGCATCGGAAGGTACATGGAAGTCTTCGCGACGCATCCCTGGCTGCCCAAGCGCGTCCTGTCGATGCGCGTCTTCGGCGAAAGCCAGCTCTATCGGAGCGCCGCGGGCCTGGGCGAAGGCGGGATCGCGATGACCGAGGTCGACAGCCGGGTGGCGTCGCTCCTCAAAGGGGTTTCGCATGAGTGACGGCGACGCGGTGGGCACGCCTCCGAGCGTGCGGCCTTCTTCACGGCCCTCGCTCGACGCCTTCTTCCAGAAGCGCGACGAGGTCGTCTCGGCGCTGCGCGGCCTGGGCGACGTGGCGAGCGCGATCGGCACGAAGTCGCTCCGCGACCGGGTCGACAAGGGCCTCGTGGGCAAGCTCGAGGAAGATCGCTTCCACCTCGTCGTCGTCGGCGAGTTCAACCACGGCAAGACGACGTTCGTGAACGCGCTCCTCGGCGAGCGCGCGTTGCCGGTCGGCGTCACGCCGACGACCGCGGCCATTCACCACATTCGCTGGGCCGAGCAGCCCGAGGCCGTCGTCGTGTCGAGCAGCGGCGCGCGGCGCCCCATCCCGTTCGAAGAGGCGCGGCGCTTCGCGGTGGGCGGCGGCGCGGGCGCGGAAGACGTCGACCACCTCGAGATCGGCTACCACTCCTCGCTCCTGAAAGAGCGCATCCTGCTCGTCGACACGCCGGGCGTGAACGACCTCTCGCTCCAGCGCGCCGACATCACGTACAGCTACGTGCCCCGGGCCGACGCGGTGCTCTTTCTCCTCGACGCCGGGCAGATCCTGAAGGAGAGCGAGCGCGTCTTCTTGCACGACAAGCTCCTCAAGGCCTCGCGCGACAAGATCATCTTCGTCATCGCCAAGTGGGACATCCTCTCGCCCGACGAGCAACGCGAGGCGCTCGCGTACGCGAAGCTGAACTTGTCGGCCCTCGTGAAGGACCCGGTGGTCCTGCCGGTCAGCGCGGAGAGGGCGCTCTCGGGGGACGTGGCGGGGTCGGGGCTGCCGGAGCTCGTCGCGCACTTGACGCGATTTCTCGCCGAGGAGCGCGGGCGCATCCTGCTCGACAACGCGCTCGGCGAGGGCCTCGGCGTCGGGCAGCTCCTCTCGAAGGGGATCGACGCGCGGCGGCGCGGCATCCAGATGAAGACCGAAGAGATCGAGCGGCGCATCGCCGCCCTCGAGCAAGACCTGCTGGGCAAGGCGGGGACGATCGAGCAGCGTCGGATACAGATCCGCGAGGACGTGTCGGGGATCAAGACGGGGGCCAAAAAGGACCTCGAGCGCTTCGTCGACGACGTGTGCCGGCAGCTGCCGAACGTCATCGAGTCGGCGAAGGCGCAAGACTTGAAGCAGTACCTGCCCGCCTTTCTCGAAGACGCGTTCAAGGGCTGGTCCGAAGAGGAGACGAAAGAGATCGCCGCCCAGCTCGAGCAGGTCGCCGAGAAGACGGTCGCCCTCGTCCGGGAAGACGCGCGGGACAGCGCGCGGCGCGTGGCGACGATGCTCGGGAGCGACGTGAAGCGCCTCGACGTGCAGGTCGACACGATCAAGTACGACGTCGGCGTCGTCGCGCTGATGTTCGGCGGCGTGGCGCTCATGGCCGTGAACCTGATGGCGGGAGGGCTCTTGGCGATCGCCGGGCCGGCCATTTTCGCGATGTTCGCGCGCGGCAAGATCCACGAAGAGCTCAAGAAGCGCGCGAACGAGCTCGCGCCCGAGGTGATGCGCGAGACCGCGAAGAAGGTCCAGCCGAAGCTCGACGAGCTCATCGACGAGTTTGCGCGCAAGCTCGACGCGTGGGTCGTGAGCGCGGGCGAGGAGCTGCACCGCGAGGTCGTCGAGGTGCTGCAGGCGACGAGGGACGCGCGCGTCGCCGGCGAGAGCGACGAGGCCGCGGCGACGGCCGCGATCGAGGGTCAGGCGGCGGCGCTCAAGATCGTCGTGGATCGGATCGAGGGTCTGCGCGCGGCGCTGTGGGCTCCGGCCGAACCGAAGGTGCGCGTCGACGCTTCAGCCGCCGTGTAGGGCGGCCGCCAGCCCCGACGTCCCCAGCGCTTCGAGCTTCTCGAAGCGCTTCATGAAGCGCTTCCAGTCCTTCACGACACGCGGGCCGGGACCCTCGGGGCGCATCGCGTAGTCGGTGATGCGGGTGACGGTGAACCGCAGGGCGCCGAAGCACGCCTCGGCGTAGAGGCCGTCCTTCTCGGCGGCGGACAGCGGGCGGACGCTCTCGTAGCCCTGACGCATTGCGCTCGCGAGCGCGGGCTCGAGGTCGTCGCCGACGCACCACGCGAGCACCGTCACCATGAGGTCGTACGCGTACGTTCCCTCACATGCGCTCTCGAAATCGAGGAGCGCGGCGATCCGTCCCCCGTCGTCCCATACGACGTTGTCGCGGAAAAGGTCGCTGTGAACGAGCCCGCGCGGAAGGCCCGCGTCGCGCGACCGGTGGACGCGCGCCATCGCTTCACGCAGGCGCGGGGCGACATGGATGAATCGGGGATCGCGGCTCGCCTCGACGCCGTCGAGTCGGCGGTTCAGGTCGGTGAGCTGGAATCGGCCGGCGTCGCACGACTCGCCCGCGCCCGCGCGGTGGACATGCGCGAGGGCCTCGCCGACGCGCCGTGCGTCTTCCACCGTGACGCTCCGCTGGCAGCGCATCCGCCCGTCTCGCCACGGAAAAATGGCTGCGGGCTTGCCCTCCACGACCGAGACGAAGGCGCCGTCGAGGCGGCGGCGTGGAGGGGGCGTTTCGACGCCCGCGCGGGCGAGTCGGTCGAGCATCGCGGTTTCGCGCTCGGCGCCGGCAAAATCGCGTTCTTCGTAGAGGCGAAGAAAGAAGCGGCCCGCGTCCGCCTCGACCCCAAAGTTCGAGTTGACGCTCCCGCCGGCGATGCCTTCGAGGCGCCGGAGGGCGCCGAGGCCGTAGGCCGCGAGGAGCGTGCGCACATCATCTTCCTTGACGTCGGTGAGGACTGCCATGTCGACGGCGTATGCTACCTCGACCGCACGAGTCGACGCGCAGCACAATTCCCGTGTAGACGCGTGCCTATCGATTCTGGTAATGGCCCAAAAGCGTTTCGCACGATTCAACCCCGGATACGACGGAACGCTCGCCCGGGGGAACGATGGGCGCAAGGCCAGAGCCACTCTCCAAGGCTTTGCCCCAAACCGAGAGCGATATGGCCAAGATGAAAAAGGCGGCGGCGACGAAAGCGGTCAACGGCAGCAAACCACGCGCGTCGATCCGGCCCCCGGGCGCGGGCAAGACGGCGCCGCCGAAGGCCGGAGCCCAAGGTAAGGAAGAAGCGGGCGGCAAGCGTAAGCTGGGCCTCCGGGGCGCGGCTCCGTGGGCGGCGCGCCACGCGGCGAAGCACGCGGCCGAGGCCAGGGCGAGGGCGGCCGAGCCGCCCCTTCCGGGAAGCGCGCGCGCGACGATCCGCACGCCCGAAAACGCGGAAGACATCAAGCAGAAGGTGCGAGACCTCCACGCGGCCCTGGCGCAAATCAAGGGCTACAGGAAGAGCCTGCCGAAGACCTTCTTCGACATCGGCGTCGTCCTCAAGGACATCCAAACCCGGCGCCTCTACGAGGCGAAGCGCTTTCCGTCCTTCGAGGCCTTCGTCGAGCGCGAGATCGACCTCGGCAAGACGACGGCGCTGCGCCTGGTGCGCGTCGCGAGTCTCTTCGTGAAGGAGGGGGCGCTCGAGGTCGGGATGGAGCGCCTCTTCGCCGGCATTCAGGCCATCGACTCGGCCGGCGAGCCCGAGATGGCGAGGATTCCTCCTCCCCCCGTGTCGACGACCGCCTTGCCGCTGCGCCCCCCGGGCCGGTAGCGGGCCGCTCTACCCCGTCGCGCTGTCCCGCAGCGCCGTCGCCGCGTCCGCGTGGCCGGCCCCCGCGTACAGCTTCGCGAGGAGGGCCATGCACGCCCCGACCGCCTTCGGGTCGTTGCTCTCTTCCGCGCGGGCCAGCGCGTCGAGCGACTCGAGCAGGGCCTCCTCGGGGCGGCCGGCGAGCGAGAGCATGAGCGCCAGCGCCAGCGAGGCCTGGCAGCGCGCGGGGCCGCCTTCGGCGCGCGGCAGGCTTCGCCTCAGCTCGGCGAGCGCCCCCAACGCGTCGGCGTTCTCCGGGCCCAGAACGAGGTTGCGGATGCGCGTGCGAAGCGGGTCGACCGGGGGGGTCTCGGACTCCACGGTGTGGACCACTTCGGCGGGCGGATGGGTGTTCGCCTCGGGCGCGTCGGACCGGCGCCAGGGGTGCTCGACGTCGAGCCGCCAGCCGCGCGTCGCCTGCGGCCCCTCCCCCGCTTGACGCACGCCGAGGACCGCGAGCGCTCCCCCGCGGGACGACGCCACCGACGCGTCGACCAGCACCTCGCCCGGCTTTGCCATCTTCGCGAGCGACGCCGCCGCCAAGAGGGCGGGCCCCCACGCCAGGATCCCCTCCCCCGTCGGCGAGAGCGACTCGACCTCGCCCTCCGCCACGCCGGTCGCCCACGCCCGCTCCGGCGTCAGCGACTCTTCGCGAATGCTGGCGGCGAGCAGGATGGCCTGCTCGACGAGGTCGACCTCGTAGCCGAGGGCGAGCACCGCCGCGCTCCACGCGACCAGCTTGCCGCCGAGCGCCTCGCCTCGCAGGCACACGGCGCGGGCGCGCGCGAGGTAGTTGCCCTCGGGGCCGTGGGCCATCCCGGCCGGCGACATGCGAAACGCGACGACGATGGTTTGCGCCACGGGCGCTGCCTAGACGCGGATGCGCTTCTTCAGCGCGGCGAGATCGTCTTCGACGTCGGAGGAGCCCGCGGCGCCGCCGGTGCCGGTGCCGCCGCCGACCTGTCGTTCGAGCTCGCGGAATTTCGCCTCGAGGTCTTCGCCTTTGCCGGTGCCGAGCGACTCCTCGACTTCGGCCATCGCGGCGCCCTCGGCCTCGCGGCCCTCGATCTTCTCTTCCATGCGCTTGAAGGTCTCGAAGGCGTTGCTCTTGCCGCGCGCCCCGAGCTGCTCGGCGCCGCCGGCCGAGCGGGCCTGCTGCGCGCGCGCGATGATCGCCGGCTTGCGGAGCTTGAGCTCCGCGAGCTTCTGCTTCATGCGTTCGAGCTCGTCTTTCATCCGGACCGCGGCGTCGCGCTGCTCGACGCGGGCCTTCTCGGTGGTCTCGAGGTCGGCCCCGGTGCGCTTCTTCTGCTGGAGGGCCTCGCGCGCCAATGCCTCGTCGCCGCTCTTGAGGGCGAGCTCGGCGCGCTTGTCCCATTTTTCGACCTCCGCGCGAAGGTCGTCGCATTTCTTCCGGAGCTGCTTCTCGGCGGCGACGGCCGACACGACCTCGGACTGGCCGGCTTTCACCTGCTCGTCCATCTCGTCGAGGTTCAAAAGGACGAGCTTTCGCTCGTCTTGCGCCTTGTCGAGGAGCGCGTTGAGGTTGCTCTGGATGACCTTGCCCATCCGATCGAAAATGCCCATCTCTCGGCTCCGATCCTTGCGCGGAAATGTACCACGCCGCACGGCGACGGGGGGCGCTCGGCTCCGGACGCGACGGCGCGCGCCGCGTCCTTCCCCTTTCTGCCCCGACTACTTGTTCATCAGGTGAACGGTCTGCCCGAGCGCGACGAGCGACGCCTCCATCGTGGCCTCGCCCAGCGTCGGGTGCGGGTGCACGGTAAGCGCCACGTCTTCGAGGAAAGCGTGCATCTCGAGGGCGAGCGCGCCCTCGCTGATGAGGTCCGTGGCCGACGGGCCGACGACGATGAAGCCGAGGATCTCGTGCGTTTGCTTGTTGGCGACGACCTTGACGAACCCGTCGGTCTCGCTGACGGCCATCGCGCGACCGAGCACGCTGAAGGGGAATTTTCCGATGCGGACGTCGATCCCCTTCGCCTTCGCTTGCTCCTCGCCGAGGCCCACGATGGCCACCTCGGGCTCGGTGAAGATCGCCGTCGGGATGGCGACCCAGTCCTTCGCGGCCTTGTGGCCGGCGATGACCTCGGCGACGACCTCGCCCTCCTTGGTGGCCTTGTGCGCGAGCATCGGCAGGCTCGAACAGTCGCCGACGGCGTAGATGCCGGGGACGTTCGTCCGTCCGACATTGTCGCTCGGGACGAAGCCCTTCTCGACCTTCACGCCGATCTCCTCGAGGCCGAGCCCTCCCCCGTTCGGGCGCATGCCGACCGCGACGAGGACGACGTCGGTCACGACGGTTTCCGTCTTGCCGCCGACGTCGAGCCGAACGGCGACCGATCCGTCCTTCTGGTACTCGTAGCCGAGGGCCTTGGCGCCCTTCATGATCTTGGCGCCGTGCTTGACGTACGACCGCTCGACGACGGCCGCGGCGTCCGCGTCGACGCCGTTCAGGATGTTCGGCAGGGCCTCGACGACGGTGAGGTCGGAGCCGAGGCGCTGGTAGGCGCCGCCGAGCTCCATGCCGATGATGCCGCCGCCGATGACGAGCAGGCGCTTGGGGATCTCGCGGAGGCTCACGCCCTCTTTGGCGCCGATGATCTTCTTGCCGTCGAACTTGAAGGACGGGATTTCGATGGTGGACGAGCCGGTGGCGATGACGATGGCCTTGGTGGCCTCGATCGTCTCGGTGCCGCCCTCCTTCGTCTTGACGGTGACGGTCTTCGGGCCCGTGACGCGTGCGTCGCCCATGACGAGGTCGACGCCGTTGCCCTTGAAGAGGGTGCGGATGCCGCCGGTGAGCTTCCTGACGATGCCCTCTTTCCAGTCCTGCAGCTTGTTCGCGTCGATGCGCGGGTTGTCGACGAAGAGGCCGTAGGCCTGGCCCGCCTTGACCTTGTCGAAGGTGTGGCTCGTCGCGATGACGGCCTTGCTCGGCACGCAGCCCCAGTTGAGGCAGACGCCGCCTACCTCGTCCTTCTCGATGCAGACGACCTTCTGCTTTAGCTGCGCGAGGCGGATCGCGCAGGGGTAGCCCGCGGGGCCGCCGCCGATGACGATCGCGTCGTAGGTCTTGTTGGCCATGCTGTTTCCTCTCGTCCGTGTCTCTATGTGGAGGTAAGGGCGCCCGGGGGTTTTTGCAACCCGAGCGGCTCGACGGATGGGGCTTCGTCGCCGCCGCGAAGCTCGCGGCCTTGCTCGACGAGATGCCAGGGCGCCGACGCGTAGACGTCGTCGACGAGGGTCGTGGGGGCGACGGGCGGCTCGTGTTCGACCTCGGCGACGGCGGCCGCGATCTCCGCCGACAGCGTCCGTTCGAGCGCTTCGTCGGCGCCCTCGGCGAGCAGGCCCGCCGCGACGAGGTGCGCGCGGAGGCGGTCGAGGGGGTCTTTGCGGGCCCACGCCGCGACCTCGGCGTCGGACCGGTAGCGGCTCGGGTCGTCGCTCGTCGAGTGCGGACCCATGCGGTAGGTCACGGCTTCGACGAAGGTGGGGCCGCCGCCGCCGCGCGCGCGTTCGAGGGCGTCGCGGAGGACCGAGGCGACCGCGAGGAGATCGTTGCCGTCGACGCGGACGCCGGGGAGGCCGTACGCGCGCGCCTTGATGGCGATCGTGCGGGACGCGGTCTGCTTGTCCTCGGGGACGCTGATCGACCAGTGGTTATTCTGGCAGACGATGACGACGGGGACCTGCCAGACGCCGGCGAAGTTCATGGCGATGTGGAAGTCGGGTTGGCTCGTGGCGCCGTCCCCGCAGAACGCGATGGCCACGGCGCCGGTGCCGCGCGCCCGCATCGCCCACGCGGCGCCGACGGCCTGCGGGAGCTGCGGCGCGACGCAAGACGACCAGCTCACCTGATGCACGGCGCGGCCCGAGGGATGACTCGGCATCTGTCGGCCCTTGAGCAAGTCGCCGGAGTTTCCGAAGAGTTGCGCCACGTACTTCGAGAGCGGAAAGCCGCGGACCAGCATCACCGACTGCTCGCGCAGCGCCGGAAAGACCCAATCGCGCGGGTCGACGACGAGGCCGGTCGCGATGGGGACGGCCTCCTGGCCGTGCGCGGCCCCGTAGAAGCCGATGCGGCCCTGACGCTGGAGGAGGATCATCCGCGCGTCGAGGAGGCGCAAGCGGCGCATCTCGCGGTAGCCGCGCAGGAGCACGTCGGGCGACAGAAACGGGTCGGTCGCCGGGTCCGCGGTGCCGTCGTCGCGAAGGACGCGAAGGAGGGCGACGTCGGGGTCGTCGTCGCGGATCTCGTCGGCGGGCATGGCGGCGTCTTCGGGGGGTACGATAGCGAAGCGCGCTCCGCAACGCTCCCTCGCCGGCGCGCGCGGTTCCGGGCGCCCGGCCCCGTGCTTATTCGAGCGCGGCGTCGTGCACGCCGACCGGAGGACCGCCGCCGCCGGGCCCGGCCTCGCCCAACGGCGGAGGCGCCAATCGTCCGTCGGCCTCGTCGCCGGCCGCGTCGCTCGGCGCGGGGGACGCGTCGAAGCCGGCCGACGCGTCGAAGGGCGGCACCGAGGCGTCGACCTCGGGCGCGCCGCAGAAGAGCGGAACGACCGCGGCATAGAAGTCCGCGAATGTAGCAATGAGGCAGTCCGAGACGAGCCCCGCGTCGTTCTCCGCGTTCACGCACGTCGTGGCGAGCGTCGTGTACGTATCGCAGCCGCCGTTGTCGGCCTGCGCGGCGCACGCGTCGTACGAGGCGCGCGACGCCGTGTCCGCCACCGGGCAGTTCGCCTGGCACGCGGCGAGCTCGCACGCGCCGAGGGCCTGCAGGGACCGCGCGCAGAGGAGGCCCTGAGGATCGGTGAGCTCGATGCAACCGGCCACGTTGGTCGTGATGAAACTGCGGTGGTCGATGAGGGGTCCGTAGTGCGGAAGCGTGTCGGGGGTCAGGATGCAGGCGGCGCAACGGCTGGTCGTGGTGTCGCCCTTGAACGCGTTGCACGCCGTCGCGCTCGCGTTCGCGCCCAGGCAGGCGTCGTAGAAGGCCGTGATTTGATCGGGCCGGCAGACGTTCTGCCAGGCGGCCGTCGCCGAGCGGTAGGGGTCCGGCTGGAAGGCGCCGACGTCGCCCGGGGAGCAGGCGCTCGCGTCGCTCCCGGTGGGGGTCACGCCGGACGTCGCTGCGTCGTTGTGAGGGCCCGCGTCGGGGAGGTCCTCCACGGCGGACACCCCGACGACGGCGCAGCCATTCGCGCCGACCACCGAAATGGCGAGCCACGCAATGAAGACGGGCCCGAGGGCCGCACGACCGGGAAGAGGCATAAGAAGCCGACGGAAAGGAAAGTACTTCCGATGATGCCACGAACGGACCCAGCACGCGACCTCGAGCGCGGCGAGGCCGGGAAAGCGCCCGGCACCGGCGCGACCCGCGTCACCCGCTCACATCGGCGGGGGGAAGCAGTCGGGTCCACCTGCGGTCGCCGCCTGGCACGCCGAGATGACCGCCGGGCAGGTTCCGCCGCCGTCCGCCGAGGCTCCGCCGTCGGGGTTCGAGCAGGCCTCGATGCACACGCCGGCCATCCCCAGCGTCGGCGTGCTCGGACCGGGGAGCGTGAGGTCGGTCCCACCGGGCCCGGCGCCGGTGAAGACCAGGGAGTTCGGCTCGCCGGTGTCGCACACGAAGCCGGTGGGGCACGGTGTGCCACCGACGACGCACGCGCTCGAGCAATAGAACTCGGGCAGCGTCGACGCGAAGCTCGGGCAAAAACAGGTGCCCTTCGTGTAGTCGCTCGTCGCCGACGCGGTACTGTTGGTGCACGTCGTACCGATGGTCTTCGTGCGGGTGACCTTCGTCGTCGTGCAGAACCCGCGGTCGACCTGGCACCCGTAGGTCGGCCCGAGGAGAGAGCAGTCGGAGTCGGTCTGGCAGCTGCCCTCGCAGATGCCGAACCCCGTGACAGTGCCGGTGGCGTTGCTGAGTTCGTAGGTGATCGGGTTGCACGTGTCGTTGCCGACGCAGCCCACGGGCGCCGACGCGGCTCCCGTCGTCGGGTCGAGCAAGTAGCTGCAGCCCGGGAAGCACACGCCGCTGCCCGGACCGCCGACCCCTTGGGTGAGCGGGAGGCACAAGCCCGGCGAGGTCGTCGGATCCGTCGCGTCTGGGCCGTCGCAGAACTGGACGAGACCGGTGCTCCCCGCGTCGCAGTTTCCGCCGGACGTCGGGAGCGGCGCCATGCAGATGGGCGTGGGCCAGGGGTTGTAGATGACGCCGTTCCCCATGAAGACGAAGTTCCCGTCGTTCGTGCACTCGTTGGTCCCCGGGGCGGCCGCCGCGGTGCCTTTGCAGTCGGCGTTCGACTGACAGGCCTGGCCGGTGGTTCCGTCGTAACCGGGGCCTCCCGCGTCGGGGGTGGGGGTGATGACGCTGCTCGCGTCACGGTGGGCGGGAGGGTGCGCCGCGTCCCCTACGCCGGCGTCATCCAGCGTCGTGCTGCTCGAGCTCGAACATGCACCGACCACGACGGCGAGCACCAGGACCAATGCGGCGAGCGCCAGGGGACTCCTGGAATGGGTCAACGACATGGCTTTTCCTCTCCCAGCTTGGAGGCGAGCCCGGCGCCGTTGCGCCCGCGGCCGCCTGCGTGCAGCCCACACACTCCGTGGCGTGCCCGGCCCCCCGACGCAAGCAGCGCTCGCAACTCCCAAATCAGCCGACCGAGGCTCCTCGCCTCACGCTCCGGGACGGTAGCGCCCGAATGACAATCGCGTCAACGCGCGTTTCGCGCCGCTTCGCCCCCCGTGGACGCGCCCGTGGGCTCGCGCGCAGCGAGAGCACCGACCCTCCCCTGGGCGAGCGCGACGACGTGGAGGGCGATGGCGGCGACGAGGAGCACGAGCTCGACCTTGCCGCACCCCTCGGCGAGGTCGTGGAGGCGTGAGATCTCGATCCCCTCGGGCCCGACGCCCCGAATGAAACCGGCCCGGTGCAGCGCGGCGATCCGCGGAGAGACGGCGACGGCCTCGTACGCGCCGAAGGCGCACGCGACGACGCACGCCGCAACGCGCCAGCGGTCCGCGCGCGTGAATCGGGGTCCCGCCAAGAGCGCGGCCCCCTCCGCCGCGAGGACGACGAGCGCGCACCCCATGGCGACGAGGTCGAACCGCTGGAAGACGATGGTCATCGCGTCGGCGCTCGCGGGCATCGAGACGACGGAGAAGACGACCGGCGCGGCGATCGCGCCGAGCGCGAGCAACCCGCCGAGCCAGAGGGCAATGGCCAGGAGCGCCACGACCGCCGATGCGAGCCGCGCGAAGCCGAGGCCGCCCGCCCCGGGGGACGCGGGGGTCGCCGGGGTCGCCCCCGAGGGCGGGTCAAACGGCGAGGCGGACGAGGGCTTCGCGGACCAAGGCGGCATCGACGGATTCTCCCAGGGTCTCGAGGACGGCGCGCGCCTCGGAGAGCCGGGCTCGCCCGGCGGCGACGACGGCGGCCTCCCGGCGCTCGCGGCGGCGCGAGGACAGATCGGCGAGGATCTCGGCGCGGGCCCGCTCGTGGCCGAGTCGGGCGAGGGCGACGCGCGCATGCCAGGCGCAGCTCGCGCTGTCGCCGGCGCCCCACGAGAGCACGGTGCGCAGGACCCGCCGCGCGCCCCACGCGCGCCGCTCGAGGTGACCGATGGCCTCCGTCATGTGGAGGTCGCCCGCGAGCTCGATGCAGGCCTGCTCGTCTTCGAGCTCCGGCGTGGAGCGCGTCTCGGCGACGACGTCGAGCACGACGGCGCGGCCGCGCGGGCGGCCGAGGCGCGCGAGGTAGATGCCGGCGACGACGGCCAGCGCGGGGTCGAGCCCGTCGACGAAATCCTCGGCCCTCGCGTCGAGCCCTCCAGCGTCGGCGGGCCCGGCGTCGGCGGCGAGGCGTTCCTCGGCGACACGCATCGCGATGTAGCGGATGGCGGCGTCGGCGTCGTCGAGCGCGCGCAGGAGGGCGGCGGTCACGGCGGCGGGGGTGTCCTTGGCGACGCGGGCGAAGGCGATGACGGCCTGGTAGCGGACCTCGGGGCGCGCGTCGCCGAGGGCGCGCTCGATGCGCGCGGTGGCGCGGGCGTCGCCGATCTCGCCGAGCGCGGAGAGGGCCATCTGGCGGACGTGCGGGTCCTCGTCTTCGATCGCGACGAGCAGGACGGGGAGGGCCTCGTGGGCGACCACGTCGGCGAGGGCGACGGCGGCCTCGGCGCGGACCTCGGCGGCGCCGTCGTCTTGGAGCGCGCGCTCGAGCTGCGGGATGGCGCGCGCGCGGGTGGCGTCGCTGTGGAGGGCATGGCGGGCGACGTCGCGGACGGCGGAGGCGCGCGTCGCGGCCTTGTCGGAGTCGAGGTCGCGGAAGCTTGCCTCGAGGCTCCGCGGCAGAGGCAAGGGAGAGAACATGGAGGCCAAGTGGCCATAGGATGCCTCACCCTGGCCGGCAAGGCCACGAACCTCTCCCCCCGCTCAGGAGCGACGACCCATGGGGAGCGACCGCGCGGCCCTCCCCGCGACGAGCATCGACGCGCTCGTCGCGAACACCGCCGCTCCTCCGATGAGGAGCACGTGCGGCGCGAGGAGCATCGCGGCGACGCCTTGATCGAGGACGCCGCCGAGCGACACGCCCCCCGGCGGCGCGAACCCGACGAACGCGAGCGCGGCCTCGCTCACGACGATCGCCGCCCCGGTCGAGCCGAGCTGCACGGCGACGACCCCGAGGAGGTTCGGCAGGATGTGCCGCACGACCACGCCGGGGCGACCGCGGCCGAGCGCCACCGCCGCCTCGACGAACGCCGCGTCCCGCAGGACGCGCGTCTGGGCGAGAGCGAGGCGCGCGAACGGCGCCCACGCGGTCAGCGCGAAGACCGCGGCGAGGGCGGCGCGCGAGGGCGTGCGCAGCGCGCTCAGCACGGCAAGGGCGAGGATGAAGCTCGGAAGCGCCTGGACGAGGTCACAACTCCGCTCCACCACGCGCTCGAAGCGGCCCCGCGCGAGCGCCGCCGCCGCGCCGAGGGGCGCGCCGATCGCGAGTCCGGCCACCGAGACGATCGAGGCGAGGGCGACGGCGCGGAGCTCCGCCGACGAGACGAGCGAGAGCAGGTCCACGCCCGCCTCGCCGCAGCCGAGGGGGCGTTCGAACGACGGGCCGCACCAGGCTTGGGCCGGGTGGAGGCGACCGGGCGGCTCGCGCGAGACCGCGGCGCCGAGCGCGCTCGCGGAGACGACGAGCGCGAGGGGCGCGAGGTCGAGCCAGCGACGCGAGCGCATCACGCATTCGATCGCGCGCGCGGGTCGATCGCGGTGTGTACCGCGACGCCGGCGGCTTGCGCGACGATGAAGAGGACGCCGGTGGCGACGACGGCGCCTTCGAGGACCGGGAGGTCGCGGGTCGCGTAGGCCTCGAGGATGAGCGTACCGAGACCACGCCGCTCGAACATTCGCTCGAGCACCACGGCGCCGCCCAGCAGGGCCCCGAGCTGAGTCGCCACCACGGTCGTGATCGGACCGGCCACCGCCGCCAGAGCGTGCACGACCCAGACGCGCGCCGGCGCGACGCCCTTGGCCTGGGCGGTCACGAGAAACTGCGCGCGCGCGACGTCGGCGAGGCTGGCCCGCGCGATGCGGCCGAGGTGCGCCGCGAGCGGGATCGCCAGCAGCGCCGAGGCGAAGAGGAGCCCCGCCGCGGGCGTGTCGGGGTCGCCCGGGAGCGGCACCACGCGGGCGCGCACCGCGAGCGCCCACGTGAGGACCGGCGCAAAGGCGACGAGCGGCGCCGCCGCCGCCGCGACGAGCCCGCGCTCGACCCACCGGGTCAATCCCCCGAGCCACGGCCCGCTCGCCAGCACGGCGGCGGCGAGGCCGGCGACCGTCCCGAGGCCGACCGCAATGGCGGCGAGCGCCCCCGTGGGCACGACGGCCGCGGCGACACGAGCCATCGCGTGGGTCCCCGGCTGGCGGAGAGAGTCGCCGAGGTCGAGCGTGGCGAGGCCGCGCAAGAAGCCCAGGTACTGGACGAAGAGGGGTTGATCGAGGTGGAGCGTGGCCCGCACGCGCGCCAGCTCCGCGGGGCTCGCTTCGTCGCCGAGGATCAGCTGGGCCGGGTCGCCGGGCAGGAGCCGCAGCGCAAAGAAGACGAGGGACGCGAGCAGGAGCGCCACGAAGAGCGCTTCGAGCACCCTCGCCCCGACGACCGCGAGGACGCGCGCGCCGCTAGGGCTCGTCCGGCGCATCGGCCGCACCCGCGTCCGTGGGCTGACCCAAGGTCGCGTCCGATCCGTCGTCGCCGCCGTCGATCGTGGCGTCGCCTCCCCCGGCGGACGCGGCGTCCCCGCCGTCGGCCGTCGTTTGCCCGCCCCCGTCGCCCGCCGCGACGTCCGCGCCGCCGTCGATCGCCCCGGCGTCCGTGCCCCCATCGGTGGCCGCGCCGGCTTCGACCGCGCGCGCGTCCGCGCCGCCGTCCGCCACGCCCCCCTCGCCGTCTGCTCCGGCATCGATCGGCCCCGCCTCCGCGCCGCCGTCGACCGCTCCGGCTTCGCCGTCGTCCGCGCCGGCGCCGGCGTCGTCGCCCGGCAGGTCGAGCGGTGGGGCGTCAGGGCGGTCGTTGGTGCAGACCGGAAGGGAGGAGCTCCCGCCGTCCTCGGCCACGCCCGGCGCCACCATGCAGATGCTCTGCGTCTGGTTGGTGTCGAGGACGGCTACCGTCGATCCCAACGCAAGCGTCGACACGCAAGAGTAGCCCTCGTCCGTGCGGCAGTCCGAGTCGCTGCCGCACGTCTTCATGCACATCGATCGGCCGAGGCGGGACGGCGCCGAGTAGTCGTTATATCCGCAGCCCGGAATGCCGGCCGCGAACTCGATGCACGTCGCATTGTCGGGGCAGCTGTTCGCGCTGCAGGTGACCGTGCAGTAACCGTTCGGCTCGAAGGTGTCACAAATGCGATTGCCCTGGACCGAGCAGTCGGTCGACAGGGTGCAGTGGTCGCCGATGGCGGGCGTGCAACCAGAGGCGCACAGGCCGAGGAGACCCGCGAGGCCGGTGGCGGCGAGCGCGAACGAGGAGACGAGCGAGGGCCGGGGAGGCTGGGGGGGCTTCGCTCTGAGCATGCCGGATCGGCGCGCAACGTAGCTTTCTCTACGGTCACGGTGCAAGGCGCGCGGCGCGAACGCGAACGGCGGAACGCGCACGGCAAGGAGTGTCCTTTTTCCCCCCACGTTGACATTGCGCGGTTGGCTTTCTACGTTCCGAGTCGCTACCGGCCCGAGCCACCCCACCCGACATGAGCACGTACATCACGTCCGATTGCATTAATTGCGGCGCTTGCGAGCCCGAGTGCCCGAACGAAGCCATCAGCGAGGGCGACGAGATTTACATCATCGACCCCGAGCTCTGCACCGAGTGCGTCGGCTTCCACGACCACGAGGCGTGCCAGGCCGTGTGCCCCGTCGAGTGCTGCTTGCCCGACCCGAGCCACCGCGAAGAGGAGCAGCTCTTGCTCGAGCGCGCCATCAAGCTCCACCCGGAAGACGAAGAGCTGAAGAAGCGGGCCGAAGGCGGGTCGTTCCCTTCGCGCTTCCGGACGTGACTGCGCGCGCCGGTTCGATCGGCGCGGCATCGCAACTCTTCGGGTGGACGGCTCTCGCGGTCCTCACCGGCTGCGGCGGTGGGCTCCCGCTCCTTCACCCGGCGCAGGCGCTCGGCCAGGGCGAGGTCCGCGCGTCCGCGGGTTTCAGCGGCAACATCGCGCTCGGCGGGTTCTCGGACGCGCTCCGGAACGCCCACGCCGAGGCGGCGGCGTCGCCCGGCGGGCAAGGGCCCATGAGCGTCGACACGTCGTACGCAGAGGGCGCGCTCGTCGCGGCGTCGGTCGCGCCGGGGCTCGCGCCGGTCGTCGCGGCGCGGGTCGGGATCGGGAAAGGCTTCGAAGCGGGCGTCGGGTACACGGGGCGTGCGGCGCGCATCGATGTGCGCAAGGCGTTCGAGCTCGCCCCGCACTGGGCGCTCTCCATCGGCGCGGGTGGCTCGGCCGTCCTCTACGGACGCCAGACCGGCGAGGAGCTCCCCAACGTCGACCTCGCGCAGGCGCACGGTTGGGGCGCCGATGTCCCCGCCCTCGTCGGGTACGCGAGCGACGACGGGCTCTACATGGTCTGGCTGGGCGCGCGCGCGGGTGGCGAGCAGGTCGACGTCGGCGAGGTGTCGAGCATCCCGAGCATGTCCTCCGTTTCGCTCTCGGCGACGCGCTTTTGGGGAGGAGGCCTCGTGGGCCTCGCGGCGGGGTTTCGTCACGTGCACCTCGCCCTCGAGGCGGACGTCTCGTACATGAGCGTGACCGGCGACTACGTGGGCCTGCACGCCAGCGTGTCCGGGGCCGCGATCACGCCCGCGGCGGGGCTCTGGTGGGACTTTTGATCGTCACCCGTGGTGAGCGTCGGCGTCCTCGGCGGTGACCTTTCCGCGCGACAGCCAGAAGAGGTTCGCGAAGTAGAGGACGACGAGGACGATCGCCGGAACCCACCAGAAGAGCCCGACGACGAGGCCGTGGTGGCCCGACGCCGCGCCGTAGGCGTCGATGTCGTACGCGGGGTCGACGGTCGACGGGATGAGCGTCGGGTAGAGCCCTCCCGCGGTCGCCAGGAGGAGCGACGCGATGAGCGCCGACGACGCCAGGAAGGCGCGGCGGTCGAGGGCCGCCGCGAGCGCACGAAACGCCACGACCGTGCTCCCGATCGCCGACGCCGCGAGGGGCCACACCCAGGGCCGGCGCGCGATGGCCGCGAACATCGCGGGGCGCACGAAACCCGTCACCACCGTCGCGACGACCGCGAGCGGCACGGCCGCGCGCCACGCGAGCTTCGCCACCGAGGAGGCCCGCTCGCGGAGCCCGCCGTCGGTCTTCCAAGCGACGTACGAGGCCCCATGCGCCGCGAGCAGCACCACGGAGAGAAGGCCGATCGTGCCCGTGTACCCGTCGATCGCAGCCACCCGATCGCCGGCGATCGCGAACAAGTCGAGCTGAAACCAACCCGTCGGGCCGATTGGCACGCCCCGCACCACGTTGCCGAGCGCGACCCCCGCGACGAACGCCAGCACCGTCGACGACAACGCGAACATCGAGTCCCACGCCGCGCGCCAGAGTGGATGGTCGACGTGTCCGCGGAGCTCGATCGACACGCCGCGGAAGACGAGCAGCCAGAGCACCATGATGAGGGCCAGATACATCCCGCTCATCGCCGCCGCGTAGGCGCGAGGAAACGCGAGCAGCAGCACCGCGCCGCCCGCGACCAGCCACACCTCGTTGCCGTCCCACACGGGCAGGACGGTCGCGAGCGCGCGGCCGCGCTCCTCTTCGGTGCGCGCCACGATGCGGTGGACGATGCCCACGCCGAAATCGAAGCCGTCGAGCACGGCCCAGGCCGTGAGCATCACGGCGACGATCGCGAAGAAGACGGCGGGCACGGGTCAAGCCCTCGCGGGGGCGTGCTCTGGGCCGCGCGCGATCTCTCGCGCCACGAGCATCACGAAGAGCAAGCCGAGGAGCAGGTAGAGGCCCATGAAGCCAAGCGTCGAGAACACGACGTCGCCGCTGCCGACGTTGAGCGAGGTCCCGTCCGCGGTCCGCACGAGGCCGTAGACGAGCCAGGGCTGCCTCCCGAGCTCGGCGGTCATCCACCCGGCGGTCGTCGCGACATAGGGGAACGGCCACGCCAGGAGAAGCGCCCAGAGCATCGGCCGCGCGCGGAAGAGCACCCCTCGCCAGAGGAGCAGCGCGCCGAGGAGCATCACCCCGGTGAGGAGCGTCCCGAGCCCCACCATCACGTGGTACGCGTAATAGAGAAGCTCGATATTGTCGGGCCACGTCTCGCGCGGGAAGTCTTCGAGCCCCTGGACGATGGCCCCGAACGAGCCGTACGCGAGGAAGCTCAGGGCGTACGGCACGACGATGGGATTCTCGAGGCGCTGCTCTTCGGTGTTCGGCTGACCGACGATCACGAGCTCGGCGCGCGATCCGCTGGTGTACTTGCCCTCCATCGCCGCCAAGGTCGGGCGCTGGTCCTCCGCGACGAGCTTGCCCTGCCGATCGCCGGTCGGGAAGAGCTGCGCGAGGCACGCGGCCAGACCGACGACGACGGCGACGCGCATGGCGCGCTGCGCGTGCGCCTCGTGCCGCCCGCAGAGGAGCCAGAACGCCGAGACGGCCGCGACGACGAACGTCCCGGTCATCACGGCGGCGCACATGACGTGGGCATATTCCCAGAACGCCCAGGCGTTGAAGACGAACGCCGACGCGTCGACCAGCGAGAAGCGCCCCCCGGGCGACACATCGTAGCCGACCGGGTGTTGCATGAACGCGTTGGTCGCGACGATGAAGTAACCGCTCAGCCACGACCCGAGGAAGACCGCTACCGCGGTCCCGAAATGCGCGATCCGCCCGAGCTTCTTCTCGCCGAAGAGCAACAAGCCCAAGAAGGCCGACTCGGCGAAGAACGCGAAGAGCCCTTCGAGAGCGAGCGTGAAGCCGATGACGCCGCCGGTCGCGTCGCTGAAGCGCGCCCAGTTCGTGCCGAACTGGAACTCCATCGGGACACCCGTCACGACGCCGATGGCGAAGTTCACCGCGAAGATGCGCGCCCAGAAACGCGCCAGGTGGTCGTAGCGATCGTCCCCGGTCGCGAGCGCGATCGCCTTGAAGACCACGAGCAGGAGCGCCAGCCCCATCGTGAGCTGCGGGAACAGGTAGTGGAACGTGATGGTGAACGCGAACTGGAACCTGTGCCACCCGAGCGCGGTCATGCGACGGCCCGGAGGTTAGCGCTTCCCTCGTGACGTGATTCTTTCAGGCGGGCGAATGCGAGCGCACAAAATGCGGTCGGCCGCCATGGCGCGATGCCACGGCGGCCGAGCACACCCCTCGGGGATGCTCTCAGAAGACGTAGAAGCCCGAGAGCTGGACGCGATGGTTGATCGCGTGGATCTGGTCGACGTAGAGCGTATTGAAGTTCGCGTACTCGAGCCCGAAGAGGACCGGGGCGACCGGACGCACGAAGACCATCGCGTCGAACCAGTCGTAGCCCTTGTAGATCGACGCCTTCGTGCCGTTCCCGAGGACAGCCGCGTAGTCGCCGATGTTGGCCGACTGGATGTGCGAGTAGTTGCCCGTGATCCAGGCCTTCCCGTCGCAACCCGGCAAGTAATATTGGAGCCCGGCGAGGAACGTCGTCCACTGGATGCCGTGGAGGCCGCCGCCGGCGTCGTACCCGACGATGCCCGGATCGATGTCGGCGTTGAACGTCGCCGCGGGCGTGCCGACGGACGGGAACGTGATGCCGCCGGTCTGCCCGGTGAACATGTCGGCGTCGCCGTAGCCGGTGGTGAACTCACCGTGGATCGAGAGCGAGTTCTGCATGTTCTCTTTCGTCCCGGGAACGACGGGGACGAAGGCGTCGACCGCGAGGGCGCTCACGTTGAGCTCCGTGGTCGTCTTCGGGGCGACGAACGAGTTGACGCTGACGCGCCGCACGAGTCCCGTCGCCGCGATCGACAGCGGCGAGATCTGGGTGCCGGTCTGACCGATGGTCTGGACGCCGGTCCACGAGTCGACCGACAGGCGGATGCCGCCTTCGCCGTCCGGGAACCCGTTGTCGCGCTGGACCGCGCGCACGGCCGCGATCGCGAGCTCGAGGGTGATCGGGTACGCCTTCACCGTCTTGCTGATGCGAAGCTGCGGCGTGCGGGCATAGAGCTCGCCCGGGACGCCCTGGAGCTCGACGGTATTCGGCTGGAACAGCGGCTGCCAGCCGAAGAGCTGCCAGTACTGGCCCATCATGATGTCGACGACGGGCGTCTCCAGCTTGAAGTTCATGTGACGGATACGAAACGTCGGATTGGTGAAGTACGCCGCCTCGGAGCCGAAGTAAGGCTGCCCGTTGCCTACGGGCAGCTGCGTGCCGAGGAAGTCCATCTCGAGCTGTGCGCTGGCGCGAACGCCGCCGCCGAACTCGGGCGCCTTCATGCGGAAGCCGATGCGCGAGTTGCGCGCGCCGAACTGGAAGCGCGAGTTCTCGCCCGCGAGCCCCCCGGCCGCGGACTGCGGGCGCGCGATACCCGGAGCGCCCGGCAGGTCGTTCAAGCTGCGCGTCGAGTCCCAGATCGAGTCGATGTCGACGAAGCCATAAAGCGTCGTCGCCCACTTGCCCATGACCACGGTGCCTTCATGCGGCGCGTGGGTGCCTGCCGTCTCGGAGAGATCCCTGATGGCGCTCTTGTATTCGGCGTCCGAAAGGATCCCCTTGTCGTGCAGGATTTCGAGCGTCGTCAGCTCGATGGGTGACCCCGAGGGCGGAGGCGCCATCGGGGGAGGCGGGGGAGGCGCCGTCCACGCGGGCGGCGGCGGTGCTGCCGCGGGCGGCGGCGCGAGAACCGGCGCGACGGGCGGCGGTGCGGGAGGGGTGGGCGACGCCGGGGCAACATCGGTCGTGGCCATAGGCGTCGCAGTCTGTGCGAACGCGACGGCGGGGAGACACGACAGAAGCGACCCGACCACAATCGGGAGGGATGTCCTGTTCACGGTGGCAACCTCGTTTCGCGTGCCACCATGGTAGAGCTTAACGACGATTGCGAGACAAATCCGAAACAATCTGTCGCGTGAACAATCAAAGTACCTGGCGGGGGGAACGAGCCCCGTCGCGAGGCGCGAGATTGTGATCGTTCAGTCTCACCGCCATGGTTGGGACTCGCGCCCGCGCCCATGACGAAACGGGGCGAGGCCTACGCTGGGGTCGCGCGAGCTCCGTCCGGCGCGCCCGAACGGGAATCGCTGCGGGCGCGACCGGAACGCTGGCAGGACGCGGCACACTTTGCGACGCTGGGTCGCGACGCATCGCCCGCTCCGACCGAGCGCGCCGGCCGGAGAGAGAACCCATGGAGCCCGACGCAAAGACAGAGAACCCGCCGACCGTCCTCATCGTCGATGACTTCGACGACAGCCGGACCATGTACGCCGCATTCCTGCGCTACAGCGGGTACGGCGTGGTCGAAGCGGCCAATGGGATCGAGGCCATCGAGCAGGCGACGGCCACGTTGCCGGACGTCATCGTCATGGACTTGTCACTCCCCGAACTCGACGGCTGGGAGGCCACCCGCCGCATCAAGTCGGAGCCCCGCACGGGCCGCATTCCCATCGTCGCCCTGACGGGACATACCCTTGAAGGCCCCACCGAGGACGCGCGGCGGGCAGGCTGCGACGCGTTCCTCGCGAAGCCTTGCCTGCCCGACACGCTGCTCGAGACCATCCGAGGCCTGCTCGGAAAGCGCGCCGAGCGATCTTAGGAAGCAGACCTAGACGGTGTGGAAGTCGGCCCCGGTGCCGTCTTTCACGAAGAACACGCCGATGACGAGGCAGACCCCCGCCACGATGACCGGGTACCAGAGGCCCGCATAGATGTCGCCGTTCGCGGCGACGAGCGCCGCCGTGGTGAGCGGCAGCATGCCGCCGAACCAGCCATTGCCGATGTGGTACGGAAAGGACATCGACGTATACCGGATGCGCGTGGGAAAGAGCTCGACGAGGAAGGCGGCGATCGGCCCGTACACCATCGTCACGTAGACGACCTGGATGAACACGAGCAGGATGAGCATCGCCACGTTGATCTCGGCCGGGTTCGCGGCCGTCGGATAGCCGAGCTCCTTCAGCGTCGCCGTGAGCTTCGGCTCGTTGTAGCCCTCGATCACGATGTCGCCGATCTTCGTCACCGGCTTCGCGCCGGGCTCGCCCTCGGTCGTCTTGAACGAAAGGCTCCGCTTCGCGAGGTAGTCGTGTACGCGGTCGCACTCGCTGTATTGCGTCTTCGGGTTGGGGAAAAGGTGCACACTGCAGTCCGTCGCGGTGAGGGCGACCGTGGTCCTGTCGGCGAACGCCTCGAGCGCCGGGTTCCCGAAGTGCGTCATCGCCCGGTAGATCGGGAAGTACGTGAGGGCGCCGAGGAGGCACCCCGCAAGCATGATCTTCTTGCGCCCGATCTTGTCGGACAGCCAGCCGAAGAAGACGAAGAGGCCCGTGCCGAGGGCCAGCGCCACGGCCAGGATGAAGTACGCCGTCTTCCACTCGATCTTGAGCGTGCCCTGGAGGAAATAGAGCGCATAAAACTGGCCCGTGTACCAGACCACGCCCTGGCCCGCCGCCGCGCCGAAGAGCGCGATGAGGACCAGCTTCAGGTTCTCCCAGCGCGTGAAGCTATCGCGGAGTGGCGCCTTGCTCCCCTTCCCCGCCGTCTTCATGCGAAGAAAGAGCGGAGACTCGTTGAGGCTCAATCGAATGTAAACGGAGACGACGAGCAGCACGAGCGACACGAGGAACGGGATCCGCCAGCCCCAGTCTTTGAACGTCGCCTCGGACATGCCGAGCCGGCACCCACCGATGATGACGAGCGAGAGGAAGAACCCGAGCGTCGCCGTCGTCTGGATGAAACTCGTGTGGAGGCCTCGCTTGTCGTCGGGCGCGTGCTCCGCCACGTACGTCGCCGCGCCCCCGTACTCGCCGCCGAGGGCGAGGCCCTGCGCGAGGCGCAGCAGCACGAGAAGGGCCGGCGACAGCATCCCGATGGTCGAATAGCGAGGCAACGCGCCGGCGGCCGCCGTCGAGAGACCCATGACGGTGATCGTCACGAGGAACGTGTACTTGCGCCCGACGAGATCCCCGATCCGGCCGAAGACGAGCGCGCCGAAGGGCCGCACCAGGAAGCCGGCCGCGTACGTGGCGAAGCTCGCGAGGAGCGCGGCCGTCGCGTTCCCCGGTGGAAAGAACAGCGTCGCGAAGAACGGAGCCAGCGTCGCGTAAATATAAAAGTCGTACCACTCGAACACCGTGCCAAGCGAAGACGCGAAGATGACCCTGCGCTCCTCGCGCTTGTCGGCAGCGGTCGGCTGCGTGCCCGATGCGACTGCGATCGACGTCATGAGCTCCTCCTTCTCTTCTCCAGGCCGTTGTTCGGCGCCGCGTTCCCGCTACCGACGACGCCACGAGGCGCTCGGCGCGCCCGCGCGGCGGACGGCCATGGCGCGGGCCGCACAATAGCGAAAGCTCAGACCATTCACGCTACAAAGCGTGACTCGACTCATGATCCGCGTTCGCGACCTCCGCAAGCACTATCGCGTGCACGAACGGGCGCCTGGCGTCGCGTCGGCGATGCGTTCATTTTTCCATCGGCGCTACAAGGAGATCGCGGCGGTCGACGGCGTCGATTTCGACATTGGGGCGGGCGAGCGCGTCGGCTTCCTCGGGCCGAACGGCGCGGGGAAAACCACGACATTGAAGGTCCTCTCGGGTCTCCTCCATCCGACGGGCGGTGAGGTCCGGGTCGATGGGCACGAGCCGCGGAAGCGCGAAGATGCGTTTCTGAAGAAGATCATGCTCGTCCTCGGCCAGAAGCAGCAGCTTCTGTGGGACCTGCCTCCGAGCGAGACCTTCGAGCTCAATCGCGCCATCTACGACGTGCCGCGTCCTCAGTTCGAGGCCACCGTCCGTGAGCTGACCGAGCTCCTCGAGATCAAGGAACTGGTCAAGCGGCCCGCCCGGACGCTCTCGCTCGGCGAACGCATGAAGTGCGAACTCTGCTCGTCGCTCATTCACCGCCCCAAGGTCCTCTTTCTCGACGAGCCGACCATCGGCCTCGATGTCTCGATGCAAGCGACCGTGCGTGACTTCGTGAAGCGTTACAACGAGCGGTATGGCGCCACCCTCGTCTTGACGAGCCACTACATGGAAGACGTCGCGCAACTGTGCCCGCGCGTCATCGTGATCGACAAGGGCAAGCTCGTCTACGACGGCACCCTCGACGACCTCGTCACCCGTATTCGGCCCGACAGGCGCGTCATCCTTCGCTTCTCGCGGCCCGTCGACGCGGCCGACCTCGTCGGGCTCGGTCGGGTCGTGCGGCACGGCGGGGTGCAGACCGTCCTGGACGTCCACAAGGACGAGGTCAACGGCGTCGTGGCCCGCGCGCTTGCCCAACTGCCCGTGAGCGACCTCACCGTCGAGAGCCCGCCCCTCGAAGAAGTCATGGGAGAGCTTTTCGCACGCGGTCGCGCGGCCCCCGGTCCGACCGCCGACGAAGGCGCCAGGCCTCCGGGAGAGACCGCGTCTTGAGCCTGCGCGCCACCGTGCGGGCCCTCCCCGCACTCTTGCGCGCCGGCGTCGCCGAGGCGGTCGCCTACCGTGCCGAGATGCTCGTGTGGGTCCTCGCGACGACGATGCCGCTCGTGATGCTCGCCCTTTGGACGAGCGCCGCGCAGAACGCTCCCATCGGCCGCTACGGCGAGCGCCAGTTCGTCGCCTATTTCCTCGCGACCTTCATCGTCCGGCAGCTGACCGGTTCTTGGGCATTCTGGGACATCAACTTCGAGATCCGCAACGGCACCCTCGCCATGCGCCTGCTCCGGCCCGTCCACCCGCTCTTCGCCTACGCCGCCGACAGCGTCGCGTCGCTCCCGATGCGGATGGTCGTGTCTCTCCCGGTCGCGGCGGTCGCCCTCGCCGTCGTCGGGCGGCAGGAGCTCACCCAAGACCCGGTCGTATGGCTCCTCTGGCCGGTCTCGCTTGCCGGCGCGTGGCTCATCACCCTCTTCGTCAACTTCATCGTCGGCTGTGCGGCCTTCTTCCTCGAGAGCAGCACCAAACTGATGGATGCCTGGGGAATCTTCTTCTTCGTCTTGAGCGGATACCTCATCCCGATCGACCTCCTCCCGGGCCGGCTCGCCGCGATCGTCGATTGGCTTCCGTTCCGCTACCAGATCGGGCTGCCGGTCGAGCTCATGACCCACGGCCGCTCGCGGGAGGAGGCCATTGCGCTGCTCTCGCGACAGTGGGCGTGGGTCGCGGTCACGTTCGGCGTGACCGTGGTCTCCTGGCGCCGCGGCGTGCGCCGCTTCGAGTCCTACGGGGGTTGAACGGGCATGCGTTACCTCCGGCTCACGGCACTGCAGCTTCGGACTTCCCTGCTGCTCGCCGTCCAATACCGCGTCGACTTCATGCTGGAGGGTTTCGTCGGCGTCTTCTGGCTGTCGACCGCCCTCGTGCCGCTCTTCGCGGTGTTCCAGGCGCGCCAGAGGATCGCCGGTTGGACCTTCGGTGAATCTCTGATGGTGGTCGGCTGGTTCACGCTCCTCGACGGCGTCCTCGAGGGCGCGATCGAGCCGAGCCTCCTCGCCCTCGTCGATCACATCCGAAAAGGGACACTCGACTTCGTCCTCATCAAGCCCGTCGACGCCCAGTTCCTCGTCTCGACCGGCCGACTCCAGCCGTGGCGCTTCGTCCACGCCGTCGCCGCTGCAATCATCTTCGCCTGGGGCTTCCGCCTGCTCGGCCACGGTCCCTCTGCGGGCGCGCTCCTCGCGGCGGCGGTCATGCTCGTCGCGGCGGTCGCCGTGCTCTATTCCTTCGTGGTTCTCGCCGTGAGCGCCGCCTTTTTTGCCGTACGCCTCGACAACCTCACGCATCTCTTCAGCGCCGTCTTCGACGCCGCGCGATGGCCAGTCGGTGTCTTCCGCGGCGCCGTCCGCGTCGTCTTCACCTTCGTCATCCCTCTCGCCGTCATGACCACCTATCCGGCGCTGGCCCTCCTCGACGCGCTGCCCGCGACGACTCTGGTCGCGGCGGTCGCCGGCGCCGCTGCGGCGCTCGCGCTCTCGCGCGCCGTGTGGCTCGCGTCCCTCGCCAAATACACGAGCGCCGGTGGATAGAAGGAAGCCCCGGCTCCCCCACGGCCCTCCGCGACCCGCGCCCGCTGCCGCGGCCCCCGCCGACGTGACCCACGGCTTTCGCGCGGGCCTCGCCGTCTTCGACGCGCGCCCGAACGACGTCGTCCGTGTCGCGCACGCGCGGGAGCTCCGCCAGGACCTCGCGGGGCTGCGGCGATGGGCGGCGGCCCATCGCGTCCCGTGCGTCGAGGCCGACGACGCCGAGCTCGAACGGCTCGCCGGCGGTTCGCACCACGAGGGCCTCTGCATCGTGGCGCGGCCGCGACGATGGCTCTCGGCCTCCGAGCTCGGCGACCTTCTCGAGCGAAACCGCGGCTGCGCGCTCGCGCTCGACCGTGTGCGAAACCCATACAACATCGGCGCCATGGTCCGGACGACGGCGTTCTTCGGCCTCGACGCCGCGCTCCTCGGCGCCCCCGCGCCGCACCCCGGTCTTCCGCCCGCCGCGGTCCGCGTGGCCCAGGGCGGCGCCGAGCGCGTCGAGCTCGCGCGGACGACCGACCTGGCCGATACGCTGGCGCGCCTCCGAGCGCGGGGTGTGCGTGTCTTCGGCGCCGACGCGCGCGGCCGGACCGCGGCCACGGACGCGAGGTTCGCGCGACCGTCGGTGCTCGTCGTGGGCAACGAGCGCGAGGGACTCGCTGAGCGGGTGCGGGCTCAGTGCGACGAGCTCGTGGCCGTTCGCGGGAGCGGGGCGGTCGAATCGCTGAACGTTGCCGTCGCGGCGGGGATCCTCCTTGCCGAGATGGCGGCCAAGAGGGGTCGAGGTTCGTGACGAGCCGGAATCGCTGACGTTTCCTCGCCGATCGTTAGCATGCTCACGATCGGCGCGTCCTCGACCGTCCCGGATCGCCGCCGTAAGATACCGGCCTCCGCAGGAGGTCTCATGTCCCGACGGTCGCGATCGAACCGGAAGAAAACCCGAGCCTCGGAGGCGCCGCCGCGGGCGTCGACCCGTGCGCCCGAGATGATCGACGCGACGGAAGCGCCCTCCGCGGAAGTCACCTCGAGCGGCCCTCCCGACGAGATGGCGGCGCTGGACGCCGGTTGGGACGACGTCACGCGCTGACCCGCGCCGAGCTCTCAGGCGTCCGCTTCGCCGGTCTTCTCGGAGAAGCGGTATCCGACTCCGCGCACGGTTTGAATGAATCGACCGGCGCTCGCGAGTTTGTCGCGCAGGCGCTTCACGTGGGTGTCGACTGTCCGTGACGAGACGCCGGGATCGAGCTCCCAGACATCGCCGAGCAGCGTGGCGCGGGTCTGCACGCGCTCTCGGCGGAGCGCGAGCGTCAGCAGGAGCTTGAACTCGAGCGGCGTCATCGGCACCTCTTGGCCTTCCACCTCGACGCGATGGGCCTCCCGATCGATGCGCAGTTCACTCACTTCGATGAGCGACGGCTCTTTCGTCTCGCCCCGCCGCAGAACGGCGTTCATGCGCAAGAGAAGCTCCCGGACGCTGAACGGTTTGACGAGGTAGTCGTCCGCGCCGAGCTCGAGGCCCACGATGCGGTCGACCTCCTCACCCTTGGCGGTGACCATGATGATGGGGATGTCCTGCGTGCGCGGCTCGCGCCGAAGCGCCGTGCAGACCGTCGTCCCCGGGCGATCCGGAAGCATGAGATCGAGCAGGACGATGTCCGGCAGCGTTTCCCGCGCCAACGACAAACCCGCCTCGGCCGTCGTGGCCGACGTCACACGATGCCCTGCCTGCACGAGGTTGTACTGCAGGATCTCGCGCAGGTCGGGCTCGTCTTCGATGAGGATGACGCGCGCCACACCCTGAAGCTATGGGCCGCGAGCATCGCGGGCGGGAAGCTCGCGTGACATTTCCGTCACGCACACGCAAAGGAGCGCGCTCGCGGAAAGGACCGCCGTCAGTCTCTCCCGCGCGGCTCGGACCGCGACGCGGCGCGCTGGGAGTGATCGTCGGTCTGGCCCTCGGGCGGGACTTCGACGCGCGTGGAGCCGCGCCGTGCGAGCCGCGATCCTGCCGCGTGCTGCGCGACCGCGGACGCGTGAACGACGCCTTGCTTACGCTCGGTTTGCTTTCTTCGCATATTCATGGGGCACCGTCCGCCATCCAACCAGGGATTCGGCGAGGGTGCCACCTTCCTCGTCCATCTTTCGCGAGAGATTCACCGAAGCACCACTGATTCGTTACTTTCGCGCCGCGTGAGGGCCGCATGAGCTTTGTCGGCGCGTCCTTCGCGTCTCGTCGGCGCCATACGAATACGGCCCCCGCCGCGTCCCCCTTGGATTCTCCCTTGCGCCTTGAGCGCACATTGGAGCCTGAGCGAATTCACATCGTGTTCGATGACGCGACGCTGCATCGTCACGGTTTCCCCAGCAGCATGGCACATGCAGCATCGTCCCGCGCGGCGGTGGATCCGCGTGCTCGCCGCCGCGGCGGGGGCAAGCCTGGCGGCGGCGTTCTTCGTGTGGCTCGTCGTCCATATCGGCGGCAAAGACATCTGGCGGGCGCTCGGCTCCTGCGGACCCTTCGTCGTCTTCGCCCTCGTCCCGTTCGCGGTGGGCATGTCGATGGACTCCCTCGGGACGATGGTGATCCTCGGCGCGATGGGCAGGCGCACCACGTTCGCGCAGATGCTGCCGGTCCGAATCGCGAGTGAGGCGCTCCACTTCAGCCTCCCCGGTGGATTCGTCGCCTCGGACACGGCAACTGCGCTGCTCCTCGCGTCCCGAAGCGAGGTCCCGATCGCCGACGGCGTCGTGGGGCTCATCGCGCGCAAGTGGCTCGTGATGCGCGCGCACGCCATTTACATCGCCCTCGGCGCCTTGATGGGTCTCCCTGCCCTCGTCGCGCTGTCGCGATCTCTCGGCGCCGGTCGCGCGCTCCCGTGGGCCGTGGTGGGGTCGTCGGTCATCCCCCTCGTAGCGTCGTGTTCGATCAGCGTGGTGCTGCTCGGACGCGGGACCTTCGTCGGACTCTCGCGCTTCTTGTCTGGCTTCCCGATCGCCGCGGTCCGCCGCTGGGTGGACGCCCGCCGCCAACAAGCCGTCGCCACGGACGCGCAGGTGGCCCGACTGCGCGCATCGGAGCGGGCGACATGGATCGCAACGGCCGCGTTCCTCGTGGGCTGGTGCTTCGAGGCGCTCGAGTCGGCGCTCCTCCTTCGGCTGGTGGGAGCCGACGTACCGCTCCGCGCGGTCTTTGCCGTGGAGGGAGGGCTGTCGCTCGTCCGGTCGATCGCGATCCTCGCGCCGTCCGGGCTCGGCGTCATCGATCTGGGCTACGCCACCGTGCTGCCCGCGTTCGGCGCCGAGGCGGGGGTGACCGCCGCATTCCTGCTCCTCAAGCGCGCGAAGGAGCTCGCGTGGATCGCGGCGGGCTATGCGGTGCTCGGTGTGATGCGCGGGCGCACGCCGGGGACCGCGGTCGCCACCGCCCCGGCGCAAATCGAAGACGCAGCGTCAGCGTGGCGTTGAACGGGCACCGTCGCGGGGTATGCTGCCCGCGAGCGGGGAGGCGTGCAGACGCGAGCGCATTGGACATGGGCGCTCTTGGCCATCGGCGCTTGTTCGGGAAGATTCGGACGCACCGGTTGCGGAATCGGTCGCTCGCACGCGCCGACCGCGGGCGAAACAGCGTGTGAGGCGTGGGCGGCGCAGCTCTGCGGTCGCCTCAATGCGTGCGCGCCGGTCTCGGTGGAGGTCGATTACGGCGACGTGGCCGCTTGCGTCGCTCGCAACGTCCCGATCTGCATATCGTCGCTTGCGGCGAACGGGACGGGGAGAACGCCCGCGACCGTCCTCGCCTGCGCCGCCGCATACGACTCGGCGAGCTGCGACGACGTCGTGGTGGGGCGACCGCCGCCTGCGTGTCGGGTGCCGGGCAGGTTCCCGGGCGGCGCCACGTGCGGGGACGACGCGCAGTGCGCGGGCCCGCAGAGTTATTGCCGTATCCCGGCCGACGCGAACTGCGGAAGCTGCGCCGAGCTGGGCGAATCGGGCGCGCCTTGCGCCAGCGATCGAGACTGCGAGTCCGGACTCGTTTGCTACTTCAGCTGCATGGCGCCGGTGGGCCTCCACGAGGCGTGCGATGGGATGACGCGGCAATGCCCGCAGACGCTCGTCTGTCTCGACTACGTGTGCACCACGCCGGCGCCGCTCGGCGCGCCCTGCGAGCCTCGGGCCGACCCGTGCGACCACGACAACGGCCTCTTCTGCGATCCGCGCGCCCGGGTTTGCGCCCGCTACGCCACCGCCGACGCGGGGGCGACCTGTGGGGCGGGCGCGATCTGTCTGAACGGAACGTGCGGGGCGGAGGAGGGCGCTCCGCCCACGTGTATTCCCAACGCGTCGGACGGGAAGGCATGCGGCCCGGCCGCGGGGCCATCGTGCATGGCGCCCGCCCGCTGCGTCGGCGGTACGTGCCGCACGCCCGAGCCCGCCCGCTGCATGTGACCCTTGCGCCTCGCGAGAAGAGGACGGCCTCTCCCTACCCGAGCTTGCCCGCCAGCGCGATGACCATCGCCCCCATCTTGCCCTGCCCGGGCACCACGTGCGGAGGCGCCCCGAGCTGCGCGAGCGCCCGCGCGCAGGTCGGCCCCACCGCGGCTACGACGACCCGATCGGCCAGGGCCTTGGTGAGCGCCTCGCGTGACCCGGCCGCGTCGGCGACGGCGAAGAGGTGCCGAGCCTGGACCTGCGTGGTGAAGGCGACAGCGTCGACCTCGCCGCAGATGATCGTGTCGACCAACGTGCGGAGGGGCCCCAAGTCTTCAGGGAGCGCCCACGCGTAGGGCCGCACCTCGACGACCCGCGCGCCGCGCCGCTCGAGCGACACCACCACGTCGCGACCGCCGCCGCCGTCGTGCACGAAGACGACGTCCCTCCCCGACGCCTCGACGCCTTGCAAGGCCGTCACGAGCTCCGCCGTCGTGTGCGGCGCGTCGGCGCGCACGTGAAATGGCAAACCCTCGCGCTTGAGAACGGCAACCGGTTTCGGGCCGCGGCATACGACCGTGGCGCGCATGAGCTCCGCCCGGAGCTCGCGCGCGAGACCGATGGCGTCGCCGACGCGCAAGAGGCGTGAAAGGCCGACCCCCGTCGTGAGAACGATGATCGCGTTCTCGCTGACGAGCGCACCGTAGGCTCGGGCCACGTCGTCGGCGCAGTCGCGCTCGACCTCGCGCATGGCCGGCACGCAGACCGGCTCCCCTCCGTGCCTTCGCACGAGCGCGGCGAGCTCGCTCTCCATACGAGACTCAAGGAGCGCGACCCGGGCGCCGCGCATCGGCGATCCCACGTGCCCTGTCCCGTTCACCGCCACTTGCTTCTTCTCTTCTTCCCGCCGCATGTCACCTCCCCGCGGTCTCTGTAGACCGCCATGCATCGCGAGATTGACTTACCGTGACCCTGTTTCTCTTCGGTTTCAATCGAATTCGCGGCCACGCCACTGGGCAACCCATTTCCCGCCCATCGAGAACCGCATAATTGAAGTATCCGCGGCCCCTTGGCGGAATCGGCAGACGCAGCGGATTTAAAATCCGCCGCCCCTCGGGGCGTTCCGGGTTCGACCCCCGGAGGGGCCACTCGGAGGACTGCGCGGTCAGTCGAGCGCGCCGACCGCTTGCTCGGCGGCCGCGAGGAACGCGCCGTTCTCGATGCTCTCGGCGACCCGGGCGATGTCGCGATAAAGGGGGCGGTCCTCGGTGAGCGGCGCGACGCCGGACCGAACGGCGCCGTGCACCGCCGACACGCCACGGCTCGGCCGCAGCGGCGCGCGCTGGTCGAGGCCTGCGGCCGCGGTGAGGATCTCGATGGCGAGCGCGTGGCGCACGTTCTTGACGATTTGCTGGAGCTTGCGCGCGCTGACGCTGCCCATGCTCACGTGGTCTTCTTTGCCGGCGCTCGACGGGATGGAGTCGACGCTGGCGGGGTGACAGAGGACTTTGTTTTCGCTGACGAGAGAAGCGCTGGCGACCTGCGCGATCATGAAGCCCGAGTGAAGGCCGCTCCCGGGCGCAAGGAAGGGCGTGAGCCCGGTCGACAACGCCGGGTTGACGAGCTGCTCGACGCGCCGTTCGCTGATGTTCGCGAGTTCGGCCACCGCGATCGCCGCGAGGTCGAGGGCGAGCGCCAGGGGTTGACCGTGGAAGTTGCCGCCGCTGACGATGTCGGCCTCGCCGTCGTCGTCGAGAAAGACGCTGGGGTTGTCGGTCACCGAATTGACCTCGCGCTCCAGCACGCCACGTACCCACGCGAGCGCGTCGCGCGTGGCGCCGTGAACCTGCGGGATACAACGCAGGCTGTATGCGTCCTGCACTTTGCCGCAATGCTTGTGGCTCTCCATGATCTGGCTCTCGGCGAGGAGTGTTCGCATGTTGCGGGCGACGCGGGCTTGTCCGGGGTGCGGACGCGCGGCCTGGAGGCGCTCGTCGAACGGGCGGATCGAGCCCTTGAGGGCCTCGAGGCTCATGGCGCCGGCGACGTCAGCGACCGCCGCGAGGCGCTCGGCGTCGAGGAGCGCGAGGGTGCCGAGCGACGCCATGAATTGCGTGCCGTTGATGAGAGCGAGGCCTTCTTTTGCCTCGAGGACGAGCGGCGCGAGCCCCACCTCTCGTAGGACCTCGCCGGTCGGCCGAAATGGCCCATCGCCGACCTGCGCCTCGCCTTCCCCGATCATCGCCAGCGCGAGGTGGGCGAGCGGCGCGAGATCGCCGGACGCGCCCACCGAGCCTTGCGCCGGCACGTGCGGGTGAACCCCTCGCGCGAGCATCGCGACGAGGAGGTCGACAAGCGCGGGACGGACGCCGCTCGCGCCGAGGGCAAGCACTTGCGCACGCAGGAGCATCATCCCGCGCACCTCGGCTGGCGCGAGCGCCGGCCCCACGCCGGTCGAGTGCGATCGGACGAGGTTGCGCTGCAGGGCGCGAACCTGACTCGCCGAGATGCGTGTCTCGCTCAGGGCGCCGAACCCCGTATTGATGCCGTAGACGCGCGGTCCGCCGTCGCCGGCGTCGGCGATCGCCTCGACCGCCGCCCGCGACCGCTCGACCGTCGCCCGGGCCTCGGAGTCGAAGGCGACCGGACGCCCGCGACGCGCGACGTCGTCGATGACTTCGAGCGAGAGCGGGCGACCCACGACGACGGGGCTCGAGTCCACGTTCCACGACCTAGCGCGTGGGCGCGGGCGGTGTCCATCTCACACGGCCGGGCGACCGTTCGACGAGCGCGGCCACACCGCACCCCGCGCGCGGAGGTCCTCGACCGTGTCGTAGAGAGTCTCGTTCGGATCGCGCGCGGTCCAACCGAGCTCGCGTTCCGCCTTGCCCGCGTCGAGGTAAAAAAAGCAACTTGCCATATCGGCCGTCTCGGGGTCGACCGGCGACGGGAGGCCGACCCGCGTGGCGATGCTCCGGAGCACGCGCGCCGCGAGCCGCGCCGCCTCGCGCGACCGTGGCGCGGGGATGCGCGGGGCCGAGACGCCCGAGACACGCTCGAGCCGCGCGAAGAACTCGGCCACGGTGAGGTTGCACGCCCCGACGAGGTACCGCTCGCCCGGCCGTCCCGCGTCCATCGCCAAGCGCAGCGCCTCGGCCGCGTCCCTCGCGTCGACGAAAGAGAGACCTCCGCCCGGCACGAACCAAACGCCCTTCTCGAGAAAGAGGCGCACGTCTTCCGTGGACGACCCGCGAAGGTCGCCCGGGCCGAGGAGCAGGCTCGGGTTGACGCATACCACGGCAAAGCCGGGCCGATTGCGATCGAGCGCCGCCCGCTCGGCGAAGAGCTTCGCTCGGTAGTAGGGCCAGCGCGAGACGATGCCGAGCGGCGCCGCCTCGTCCTCGGAGACGACCCGGCCCGGCGCCTCGCTCACGGCGACGGTCCCGCTGGTCGACGCGACCACCACGCGGGCGACGCCGGCGGCCGCACAAGCGTCGAGCACGGTCTTCGTTCCCTCGACATGAAGGCGGTAGAGGTCCTCCGCGTCGGCGGCGTCCCTCGACACCTTGCCCGCACAATGGAATGCGCCCCCGCACCCGCGCGCCGCAGCCTCGACGAGGCGTGCATCGAGGACGTCGCCGCCGCTGCCGCGCGAGAACGGGACGACGTCGTGCCCCGCGGCCGCGAGCGTGCGCACGAGGTGGCTGCCGAGAAAGCCGGTGGCGCCGGTGACCAGGTACTTGCCCATCGACGGTCCTCGCGATGCCTCTAGGAGGCGCCGCTGTCGAGCTGGAAGACCTTCTGGAAGGTCATGAGGAGCGAGACGTCGTTCGACTTGAAGGCGCCCGACAGGAAATCGGCGGGGCTCGGCACATACGCCTCGCGCACGATCTTGGTGAAGATCTCGGGGCTGGTCTTGAGCACGCAGTCGGCCTGGCCGCCCTCCGGCTTGCCCGGCCGCACGGCGCACTCGTTGGCGTCGACGCGGACGGTCCACTTCGCGAGATCGTCGCTTCCGAGCGACACGTAGTAGCTGACCGGCTTCTCGACTTCGCCCGCGCGGAACTTCGACTCGAGCTCACCGAAGAGCTTCACCATCGGATGCGGCGCCGAGGACGCGAGGTCCTCCGGACTGCGCGCGCCCGAGAGATCGAGGACCTGCCCGTCGGAGAGCGCGACGACGGCCTCGCGCGTGATGCGGGCGACCTCCCGCGCGGCTTCGCGGAGCGGGAGGCCCTGCGTGAGGCGCACGAGGTCCGCAGCGCCAAGGACCGGCCCGATGCGGGCGAAGACGTCGCGCCGGGTCGGCAGGCGCGCGCCCTTCGGCATCGCCGCGTGGGTGCCTCCGACGAAGACGGGGAGGACGTCGACACCGTGGGTGAGCGCGAGGTAGCCGACGAGGGCCTTGAACTCGCTGACCAGGCCGGACCCGCTCCGCGTCCCCTCCGGAAAGATGAGGACGGTCTTGCCACGCTCGATGAGGGCGCCTACCTGCCGGACCGTCTGCCTGAGCGACGCTCGGCGATCGATGGGCTGAAGGTTCGTGAGGTTCTCGAAGAAGGTGCGCTTGGCGCCGCCGTCGAAGAAGTAGTCCTGCGCCGCGAGGGAGACGACGTCGGCGCCGTACTCGCCGAGCGCGTGCCGCACGAGGCCCATGTCGAGGTGACTCGTATGGTTGGCGACGACCAGAACGTTCCGGTTGTGCGGGATATGCGCGCGGCCGAAGACGGCCGACTTCATCACCTCGCCGTAGAAGACGTCCTGGAGCTTTCCGACGAGCTGGCGGCCGATCTCCTGGACAGGCCCGGGAAGCGAGAACGAGACCATCGCGGCGGGAGCGTCCGTCGCCCCGGCCGTGTCGCGCGGCGCCTCCCGGACGAGGGACTCGACCTCGCCGACGGTGACGCACGCGCGGAGCTTCTCGGGATCGATCGGACCGAACGTCGCCTCGAGCGCCTCGAGAAGCTCGGTGAGCATGAGCGAGTCGAACCCGAGGTCGCCCGCGAGCGACGACGCGCCCGCAAGGCTCTGCGGGGCGCCCCCCTTGACCTTCGCGATGGCCGCGCGCACATCGCTCTCGCGCGCGTCGCGCGCGAGCGATCGCGCCGCGAGCAGGCGCGCGAGGGTCGCTCGGACTTCCTCCCGCTTGACCTTTCGGGTCGCCGTCCGCGGGAGCGGCTCGAGGCCGAGCTCCACGAACGCGGGCCGCTGGGCCATCGGCAAACGCTCGATGGCGGCACGCAGGGCGCTTCGCGCCTCCTCTTCGCTCTGCCCCCCCTTGCCGTTCTGCGCGACCACGGCGAGGCACGCGACGCGCTCCACCCCGTCGATATCGACGCCTACCACCGCGAGCTCGGCGACGTGCGGGACATCGCCGAGGCGTCGCTCGACGTCGTCGGGGTACACGTTCTCCCCGTTGGGCGCGATGATCACGTCCTTGAGACGGCCGACGATCGCGAGGCGCCCGTGCCGGTCGACGCGGCCGAGGTCGCCCGTGTGGAGCCACCCGTCGGAGTCGATGGCGGCGCGCGTCGCCTCTTCGTCGGTGTAGCCCGCCATCACGTTCGGCCCGCGCGCGAGGACCTCGCCGGCCCCCGACTCGTCGGCGTCCGCGATCCGGAGCTCGACGCCCGGCAGGGCCTCGCCCACCCCGGAGGACCGGCGTCTCCCGGGGCGCGAGACCGCGAGCACCGGCGCCGCCTCCGTGAGCCCATAGCCCTGGATGAGCGGGAGGCCGACCGACGCGAAGAACTCTTGGGTCTCCGCCGGGAGCGCCGCGCCGCCGCTGATGAGCCACTTCATCCGGCCGCCCAACCCCGCATGCACGGGCCCGAACAAGAGCCGGCCGGCGTCGACCCCCGTCGTCGCCCCGAGCCACCGGTTCGCCTCGGCGGCGAAGTCGAAGGCGGCGCGAGCCAGCGGCCCACGCGCGTCGATCTGCAGGAGCATCCGTCGCTCTAGGAGCTGCCAGAGCGCGGGCACCCCGACCATCGCCGTCGCGCGCGAAGCCCGCAGGCCCCGCGCGACGCGATCGCCGGTCACCTCGCCGAGATAGACGATGCGGGCGCCGCGCGAGAGCGGCAAGAGGAGCCCGCAGGTGAGCTCGAACGTGTGATGCAGCGGAACGACGCTGAGAACGGCATCGGCGCGGGACAGCGGGAAGATGGGCGCGAGGGCGGCGACGAGCGAGGTGAAGTTCGCGTGCGTGAGCATCACGCCTTTGGGCTTGCCGGTCGTTCCGCTCGTGTAGATGAGCGCCGCGACGTCGCTCCCGTCGGCCTCGACGCCGGGCGTGGGACCGCCGCGATATTCGGCGATGGCGCAAAGGTCGAACATCGCGAGGTCGGTGCGCGACTCCTCGAGGCGCGGCCGGGCCTTCACGGCCTCGTCCCATAGGACCGCCCGCGCGCCGCTGTCGGCGAGAATGGCCTCCCATTCGGCCGGCGCGAGCGCCGGATCGATCGGCACCGCGGTCGCGCCGGCGCGAAGGATCGCGAAGAAGCCGATGGCCCACTCCGGTTGATTCAGGCCGGCCAGCGCGACCCGGTCTCCCTTCCTGACGCCCGCCGCCACGAGGCGCGCCGCGGCCGACGACGAGCGCAGCTTGACGTCGCGGAACGTCGTCCGCGAGAGGCCCTCGTCGGTCATGAGCTGCAACGCGAGCGCGAGCTCGTGCCGCTCGGCCATCTCGTCGAGCAGCGCGAGGAGCGTCGGGTACGCGGCGAGCCGGCGCGGCGGTTTCTTCAGCCGCTTATCCATGTCCGGGATGACCCGCTTCTCCATCGCGGGCATGTGGAGGTTCATCATCCAGTCGGCCCAATCGATCGACTCGGGCGCCCATGGAAGCTTGGCCTTGTCCTCGGCGGACAGGCGGGCGAAGGCGGCGCGCGTGTTCGAGCAGTCGAACGGACCGAGCCGCATCGTCGTCCAGGGAGAGAAGAGCTCCTGGATCTCGGAGATCTTGGCCTCTCGATTGGCGCCGCGCTCGAGGACGCGAGCCGCCGAGTCGAGGGCGGGCGCGGCTTTGCGCACGAAGGACGCGAGGCTCCGTGACAGGCGCGCGATGGCGGGCGGCCCGACGGCCTGGAAGCGGGCGTGGTCGACGAAGGACGGCTCGTAGCGAGCTTGGAGCGCGTTCCACAGCGGGTTGCCCGATCCGCGCGCGCGGTAGTACTTGCGCTTGTAGAGGCCGACGAGCTCTCCGAAGCGCGTCATGCTGCACGGGTTCACGTCGGCCGCGCCGAACTGGTAGACGGGCTTGGCCGAACCTTCGAGGAGCTCGGCGAGCGCGAGGATCATCCCGGAGACGACGTAGTCGGCTGGGATGAAGTCGAGCGGGACGTGCTTTCCGAGGATCTGCGCCTCGCCCTTCATGATGAGGTAGATGAGAGGCGCGCTCGTGTTGATGCCTTCGTTGTAAGCGGGCTCGGGGAAGGCCACGGTCGACTCGCAGCACGCCGGCCGACCGATCGTGAAGGGCAGGCCGCTCCGCGCGATGATCTGCTCTCCGATGGCTTTGGTATACGTGTAGATGTTGGGCCATCCCCAGTGGGTGGCGCGGTCGAGGCCTGCTTCGACCAGGCGGTCGCCGATGAACTTGCGCTTCACCGTCGCAAGCTCACGCTCGTAGGGTTCGCCGTCGGTGGGCTCGCCCCGCGAGACGAGGTTCTTGTGCGCCCGCTCCGCGAACTCGCTCTGCCGGAACGCGTCGCCACACCGCTGCCGCGCCTGCGCGACGAGGTCCAGACACTCGGCGACCTCGCGATCGGGATCCCATAGGCCCGCCCCGAGCTCCTCCGCGCGCGGAAACGGGACGGCGCACGGATGCTCCTCCCGAATGAGGCCCTCACGCGTCCCCGCCACGTAGCAAGTGCTGGTGTGGAAGATGGGAACGTCGCCGAGAGCGCGCGCCAGCGCCACGAGGTTTTGCGCCCCGAAGGCGTTGGCATCGAGCGCGTCGTCGAGGGGTGGGTTGAAGTCGACGATGCCGGCCACGTTCACGAGGCCGTCGATCGAGCCTTCGAGGTCGCGCACGACGCCGGCGTCGAGACCGCAGAGAGGGCTTCCCACGTCACCGCCGACCGGCACGACCTTGTCGCGGAGGAAGGCCTCGAAGTCGTCCCCGTGCATGCTCCGCAGCGGGCCGAGCGTCTCCGACGCGGCGATGACGTTCCAGAAGCGCTGCGCGGGACTCTCGCCGTCCTTCGCGCGCACGACGAGGAAGACGCGGCCGAGGTTCGGGTACCGGCAGAGGAGGAGCGACAAGAATATCTTGCCGAGGAAGCCCGTCCCGCCGACGACGACCAGGCGAGCGCCGTCGAAGATGCGGGACACGTCGAGAGGACCGCGCTCCATCGTCGTGCTCAGACCGTGACGTCCGCCATCACGATGGGCGCGACGTGCAGCATCGTCACCTCGCGGTTCCTCCCGCCCGCCATCGCGAGCGCTTCGGCGAATGTCGCCGCCGTCTCCCACCCGAGGAGCTTCGGCACGTAGTCGTTGTCCGCGCCGACGACGATGACGCGCCCGAGGTGCTGCCGGCCGGCCTCGCCCCAGTACCACATGAAGAACGGGTGCGTCGGGTGGTAGGCGTGGCCGCGGCGGTACATCTCGAGGTAGGCCGGGTTCTTCGCGAACGCCGGCTCGAAGCGCTTGTGCATCTCGACGGCGTCGCGCGTCTGCGCGAGCACGTCGTGGACGAACTCGATGTAAGGCGCGTGGTGCTCCTTGTCGAAGACGTCGCTGCACGGGTGAAACACGATCATCGTGCCGCCTTTGCGGACGAGCGGCGCATTCCGATAAAGATTGAAGAGGTAACCCTGCGCCATCACCTGCACGAGGAGCGGGTTCAAGAACGAGTTGACGTTGTACGGGCTGATGTACGGGATGCCGGCGACGAGCACGTCGGCCTGCCCGTTGACCGGCACGAGATACTGCGCGTTGCACCGCTCGAGCGTCCGCTTGTGGACCGCCTCGCACTCGCCCGCGAAGACGCCCGTGATCCCGAACGGGCTCGGCACCCGCTGGAAGACCGCCTGGCGCGCCGGCTGGGGGACCTTCGAAAGCGTGTACGAGATCCCCTTGAACGCGGCGCGCTCCATGCCCGACCAGTCGTCCTCGTTCTTGTGGAGGAACTCGAGCGGCCGATCGAACATGCGGTTGTTGATGGTCGTCTCGATGTGAAAGACGTTGAGCGTCTTTTCGACGAGGCTCCCCATCCGCGCGACGCTCGTCGAGAGCGCGCTCTTGGACGGATCCATGTACGAGTGGCAATTGCGCATCGTCTGCGGGTTGTGGTGAGCGCGGAGACTCCGGTACCCGCACAGGCCGACGGCCACGGACTTGTGCCCCCCGTCCATGGGCACGAGGTTGACGTTCACGTAGACGATGAGGTCCGACTCGACGGCGCGCCGATTGAGCTCGACGACCTCGCCGTGCTCCGTCGTGCCGACGTACTTCATCCCGTGCGGGTCCTCGGCGTCATGGTTGTAGAGGCGCTTGGGCCAGTACGCCTCGAAGATGCGGTCGCCCACGACGTGGCGGACCTCCGCGGCCGTCATGCGCCGGTGCACGCTCGTCGCGATGATGATCTCCACGTCTTCCACGCCGTGGTCCGCGAGCAGCTCCAGGACCACGGTGAGGACGCGCTCCCGCACGTCGGGCCGGCGCATCGGGGGAAGCGGCACCGAGAGATCGTCGATGGCGATGACGACCTTCATCCCGGGGCGGAGCTTCGCGTAGAGGGGCTCGCTGTTGAGCGGATGCGAGAGCGCGTACCGAATGGCCGCGTCCGGGTTCTTGAGCGGCTCGATCGGCGGGCGCGGGTAGAGAACGCGCGCGCCCGGCGGAAGGTCGACCTCGACGAGGCGGTCGCCGCTGAACACCGCGCGGGGCGCGCTCTTGCGGTCGATCTCGACGACGAGCGGGTGGCCGCCGCCGGGCCTCGAGGAGGGCGGCGCGAGCTCGAGCGACGACGAGAAACGGCTCATGGCAGGCGCTCCAGAAGGCCGCCGAGGGCTGGCCGTTTGCCGAGGTGGATGACGGGCCACGCATACGTGCGCGCCAGCTTGAGGAGGCGCAGGTCCGGGTTGACGACGCAGGGGTGTCCGACGACCGAGAGCATCGGCAGGTCGGAGTAGCTGTCGGAGTAAGCGAAGCACTCGGCCAAATCGTGGCCATGGTCGCGCGCCCACTCGCGAATGAGGCGCGCCTTCTCGGGACCGGCGACGATGGGGCGCCTCAGCTTCCCGGTCGCGTAGCCGTCCTTGATTTCAAGGTGGTTCGCGATGTAGGCGCTCGCGCCCAGGTGCTTGGCCAGCCGTTCCATCAGAAAGTCGAGCGCGCCGGACACGAGGACGACGTCGTGGCCCTCGGCGGCGCACCGGCGGACGAGGTCGCGCGCGCCGGGGTAGACCGCGCCCCGCACGACGCTGTCGAACGCCTCGTCTGCGAGGAGCAGCAAGCGGTCCTCGGAGATGCCCTCGTAGGTCGCGAAGAGGAGCTCGTTGAAGCGCCGTCGGTCGAGGGCCTCGGCGACGAGCATCCGAGGGGCGCCCAGCGCCGCGCGCGCGAGGGCGCCGAGACTGCGGAGCGGGTTCGTTTGGTTTGCGAGGTAAAAGACTGTGGGGTGCAGCAGGTTGGTGCGGACGAGCGTCCCGTCGACATCGAAAAAACTGGCCGCCACAAGGCCCGCTTTTCGTCCACGGCGACAAGACTGTCAAGGGATGCCGCAAGGCCGCGCGCCGCCTGCGAACGGCACGAAATCACGTATGCTCTCGCTGCGCTTCATGCAGCCCACACCCACACCCGCGCCGGCTCCGAAATTGCCGCCCGAGTCGGCCGCACCCTCGACCAAGCCGGCTCTCGAGACCCGAGAGCCGGACGGGCGCGACATCCTCGGCGCCGGGGAGGGCACACTGACCCGGCTCGAGCGGGCGCAGATCCGCCTCGTTCGCGCGACGTTGCGCGAGGGCCTGCCCGACCGCGTGATCCGCGTGGCCCAGCGCACGATCGGCCAGTGGTGGATTCGTGCAGCGACCGCCCGCTTGAGCCACGTTCACGGGCTCGATCGTCTCCCGTGCTGGGATCCGGCCGGCAGCGTCGTCTGCGTTGCGAACCACCGTTCGCTCTTCGACCTCTATGTGGTCACCGCGAACCTCGTGGCGAGGGGCCTCCCGCACCGCATCCTCTTTCCCGTCCGGTCGACGTTTTTCTACGACCACCCGCTGGGACCGCTCGTCAACGGCGTCATGAGCTTCTTCGCCATGTACCCGCCCATCTTTCGTGAACGAAAGCGCGCGGCGCTCAACCTGGCCAGCTTGGACGAGCTCGCGGGATTGCTTCGGCGCGGGGGCTTCTTCGTCGGGATCCATCCGGAGGGAATGCGCAAGAAGGACGACGATCCTTACTCGCTCTTGCCTGCTCAGGGCGGCGTCGGAAGGGTCATCCGCAAGGCCGGCGTCCCGGTCGTCCCGGTATTCGTCAACGGCCTTTCGAACCGCTTGGGGCGCCAGATTGCGGGGGGGCTCCGCGGCACGGGGACCCCGATCCACGTCGTCTTCGGCGCGCCCATCGACTTCGGATCCCTGCTCGACGCGCCGGAGAGCCCACGCACCTACCGACGCATCGCGGAGCGCTGCACGGAGGCCATCACCGTGCTCGGACACGAAGAGAAGTTGCTCCGCCGAGACCATCCTGCGCTCCCGAAACCCGCGCGCTGAACAGCCGCCGCGGACGTCCGACGACGGAGGCGCCGTCCATCTTTGCATGCATGCGTATGGAGTGATAGATAGCTGGACCGTGGCCGCCGCCGTCGACCTCCCGCCGCACGCACCCCCGCCTTCGCAGCGGTGGGAGCTCTATCGCGTGCTGTCGGAGCCGATGCGCCTGCGCCTCCTCGCGCTCGCCGCGGACGACGAGCTGAGCATCGGGGAGCTGGCCGAGCTGCTCGGCGAGGGCCAACCCAACGTGTCGAGGCACGCGGCGGCTCTCAGGCAGACGGGACTCCTGCGCGATCGCCGGGAAGGCACCCGCACCCTCGTCCGCCTGTCGGCGGAGGCCGCGCGCGATCCCGTCGTGGCCGACGCCCTCGCGAGCGGCCGGGCGCTCTGCGAGGAAGACGGGAGCTTGTTGCGGGTCGCCGACGTGCTGAAGGCCCGAGAGGCCGCCGCCCACGAGTTCTTCGCCCGGCCCCCCAAGCCGAAGGGTGACGGGCTCCCCGCCGAGACGGGCGCGTACCTGCTGGCGCTCGGAGCGCTCTTGCCGAGGCGGGCGATCGCCCTCGACGCGGGCACCGGCGACGGGCGCCTCCTCGAGGTCCTCGCGCCCCTCTTCGAGCGCGTCGTCGCCGTGGACCGCTCGGAAGCGCAGCTCTCGCGGGCCCGTGAGCGGGCGATCGCCCGCGGACTCCGCAACGTCGCGTTCGTCCATGCGGGGCTCGAAGACCCGGCGCTACGGCGCGCGCTCGCGTCGGGCCCGGGGACGGCCTCGGATGCCGGCGCGGACGCGGTGTTCGCTTCGCGCGTCCTGCACCATGCGCCGCAACCCGCGAAGGCCGTCGTGCAGCTCGCGTCGTTGTGCGCGCCCGGCGGGGCCGTCGTCGTCATCGACTACGAGCGCCACGACGACGAATCGATGCGCCAGCAGGCCGACGTCTGGCTCGGCTTCGAGGCGGCGGAGCTCCGCCGCTTCGCGCGCGCGGCGAAGCTCGACGACGTGAAGGTCCTCGCGATCCCGTCGTTCCTGTGCGGGGACGGCCCCGACAAACACCTGCCTTGGCAAGCCTTGATCGCGCGAAAGCCGGCAGGCGGCTTTCCGAAAGCGCGCCGGCGTGTGCCGCGCGGAGCGCCCGATACACGTCCATCATCGAAGGCAAACGAGCGAGAAGAGGGAAGACCATGAACGACATCGCGCGCGACGGATACAAGGTGAAAGACATTGGCCTGGCGGACTGGGGGCGGAAAGAGATCACCATCGCCGAGAGCGAGATGCCCGGCCTCATGGCGCTCCGAAAAGAGTTCGGCCCGGCGAAGGTCCTGTCGGGGGCGCGCATCGCGGGCTGCCTGCACATGACCATCCAGACGGCCGTCCTCATCGAGACGCTCCGCGAGCTCGGCGCCGAGGTGACCTGGACCAGCTGCAACATCTTCTCGACCCAGGACCACGCCGCCGCGGCCATCGCCAAGAGCGGCGTGCCGGTGTTCGCGTGGAAGGGCGAGACCGAGGCCGAATACAACGACTGCATCGAGCTGCAGCTCAAGGCCTTCAAGGGCGGAAAAGGCCCGAACATGATCCTCGACGACGGCGGCGACCTCACCGCCATCGTCCACGACAAGCACGCCCAGTTCTTCACCGGGCCCGACCCGATCCGCGGCCTCTCGGAAGAGACCACGACGGGCGTGCACCGCCTCTACGACATGGCCAAAAAAGGGACGCTGAAGGTCCCTGCCATGAACGTCAACGACTCGGTCACGAAGTCGAAGTTCGACAACCTCTACGGGTGCCGCGAGTCGCTCGGCGACGGATTGAAGCGCGCGACCGGCGTCATGTTCGCCGGGAAGGTGGCCGTCGTGTGCGGCTACGGCGACGTCGGCAAGGGCTGCTGCCAGTCGCTCCGCGGCCTCGGCGCGCGCGTCATCGTGACCGAGATCGACCCCATCTGCGCGCTGCAAGCGGTGATGGAGGGCTACCAGGTCTCGACGCTCGAGGACGTCGCCGCGATCGGGGACATCTTCGTGACGGCCACGGGCTGCGCCAACGTCATTCGCCAGGAGCACATGCGGGCGATGAAGGACCAGGCCATCCTCTGCAACATCGGTCACTTCGACTGCGAGATCGACGTGGCGTGGCTCGAGAAGAACCCCGAGATCAAAGAGGTCAACATCAAGCCCCAGGTGGATCAGTTCGTGTTCCCCGACGGCAAGAACCTGACGCTCCTCGCCCGCGGCAGGCTCGTGAACCTCGGATGCGCGAACGGGCACCCCTCGTTCGTCATGTCGACGAGCTTCTCGAACCAGACCATCGCGCAGATCGAGCTCTGGAAGAACCACGCCGCGTACGCCAAGCAGGTCTATACGCTGCCGAAAAAGCTCGACGAGAAGGTCGCGGCGCTTCACCTCCCGAAGCTCGGCGTGAAGCTGACGCGGCTGACCGACGAGCAGGCCGCCTACCTCGGCGTATCCACCGAAGGCCCGTTCAAGCCCGAGCACTACCGATACTGACGCCGCGTCGCCGCGGCCCGGGCCCGTTAATCAGGCGGGGCGTAGTGCCCACCCGGTGGGGGACCGGCAGGCCGACGCGCTCGCGTTCGACGCTATCTTCCGTCGGTACGCGAATCGGCCGATGTCTACGATGCTGCGGCACTGCAATTGTGCCGCGCCTCGGGACATCGGCCGATTTTGTTGGGATTCACCGATCGACTCGAGCACCGTCCCGCATTTACGTCGAGTGGACCTACAGTTGGAGAGCGGACACGTGTGTTCGCGGCCCCTCTGCTGCGTACCCGCAAGGAGTCGATGATGACGGCTTATCGGTGGCTCGGTGCCTTGGCGGTGGTGTTGTCCGTGTCGGGTCCCGTCGCGTGCGGCAATTCGGCCGGCGATCTGAACGACGGCGGAGACCAGGGATCCTCGAGCAGCAGCGGCGGTGAGTCGAGCTCCGGCTCCTCGACGGGCGGCAACAGCAGCAGCAGCAGCTCGGGAGGCAAGAGCTCGAGCAGCAGTAGCGGGAGCGGCGGAAATTCCGCGAGCTCGTCGAGCGGCAGCAGCAGCTCCAGCAGCGGCGGCGCCGTCCACGACGCGGGCGCTTCGAGCAGCAGCAGCGGGTCGAGCAGCAGCGGCGGCGCCCGAGACGCGGGCCCGGCGAGCAGCAGCAGCTCCAGCAGCAGCGGCGGGTCGAGCAGTAGCAGCTCCAGCAGCAGCGGCGCCGCGGTCGACGGCGGCAGCGGAGCCCTCTGCGCGGGAGACACGGCGCTTCCGGCACAGCCGACGATTCCTCCGGCCTGTACGACGCTGACCGCATCCCAGACCGTCTCGGCCACGGGAGTCCCGAGCGAGACCACGCTCGACACCGCCCGCATCCAGGCGGCGCTCACGGGGTGCGCCTCCGGGCACGCGGTCCGCCTCACGACGACCGGCTCGATGAACGCCTTCATCACCGGCCCCATCACCATTCCCTCGAACGTCACCCTCTGGGTCGATACGGGCGTCACGCTCTATGGCACCCGCAACCCGAGCGTTTACGGCTCGGCGGCCGGCCTCATCACCGCCAAGGGCGGCAATCAGGGCGTCATGGGCGCCGGCATCATCGATGGCCAAGGCGGCGAGCCGATGATCGGCGGCAGCGGATCGTTCTGGGACCAGAACGGCAACGGCGGCACGAGCCCTGCCCTCATCGTCGTGTCGGGCGCGACGAACTTCACGCTCTACCAAATCACGCTCCACAACTCGCCGATGTTCCACGTCAAGCTCTCGTCGGCGGGCTTCATGGTCTGGGGCGTCACCATCAAGACGCCGTCGAAGGCGACCAACAGCGCCGGTACGGCCCTCACGCCGACGAGCGCGCACAACACCGACGGCATCGACCCCGGTGAGACCGCCAGCAACGGCTACATCGTCTGCAGCAACATCAGCGACGGCGACGACCACATCGCGATCAAGGGCGGGACGAACGTCAACCACCTGACCATCGCGCACAACCACTTCCTCGCTGGCCACGGCATGTCGATCGGCAGCGAGGTAACCAACGTCTCGGACATCAATGTCTACGACCTGTCGATCGACGGGACCACGAGCGGGTTCGGCGGCGGCAGCTCGAACGGAATCCGCATCAAGGGCGACCCGACGACCGGCGGTCCGCCGGGCGTCACCAACGTCACCTACAGCGACGTTTGCGTCCGCAATCTGGCCAACCCCATCCTCCTCACGCCGCGGTACACGTCGGCGACCGGCACCATGATTCCGATGTTCACGGGGATCACGATCCGGAACTTCCACGCGATAGCCGCCACCCTCATCCCGACCGTGACCATCGACGGATTCGACTCGTCGCACATCACGGGCATCACGCTCGACAACGTCGTCATCGACGGCTCGAAGAACATCTCCGCGACGGAGGCCAACGTCACGCTCGGCCCGGGCGCGGTGAACTTCACGCCGACGGGGACCGGAGTCACCGTGACCAACAATCAGTCCGGCACCTCGACCCCGAATCCCTGCACGAACAAGTTCATCACGTTCTGACCCGACGTCGTTCCGCAAGCCGGCGCGATCCCCGAAGTCGGGGGTCGTCGCCGGTTTCGTGTTTTGTCAGGACGGAGAATCGAGGCGCGCGGCGTCGATGAGGTCCTTCGCCCACGCGCGGATCCGATCTTCGAGAGGTCCCTCGAGCATCACGCGGAGCTTCGGCTCCGTGCCGCTCCATCGCACGAGGACTCTGCCGTCGGTGCCCAAGGCCTTCTCGACCTTCGCCGTCAGCTTGGCGAGACGTCGCATCTCTTCGAGCGGGCGCCGCCCCGGCAGCGTGACGCTCTCGAGCACCTGCGGCACGCGTTGCATCGATCCGTGGGCCAGCTCCGAGAGCGGCCGCCCGGCGCGGAGCATCAGCGCGAGCACCTGGAGGGCCGCGAGCATCCCGTCGCCCGTCGACGCGTGGTCGAGGAATACGAGGTGCCCCGATTGCTCGCCGCCGAGGTTGTAGCCGCCGCTGCGCATCGCCTCGACCACGTAGCGGTCGCCCACCTGGGTCCGCAGAAGCTTGCCTCCGATGCGCGTCACCGCGAGCTCGAGGCCGAGGTTCGACATCACCGTCGCCACGACGGTGTTCTTCATGAGCGTCTTCTCCGCGGTCATGCGCGCCGCGCACATGGCGAGGATGTGGTCCCCGTCGACGATGGCCCCCTTCTCGTCGACGACGATGACGCGATCCGCGTCGCCATCGAGCGCGATGCCGATGGCAGCCCCCCGCTTGATGACCTCTCCGCGGACGTGGTCCGGGTGGAGGGCGCCGGCGTCCTTGTTGATGTTCACGCCGTTCGGCCGCACCCCTACCGCGGTCACGTGGGCGCCGAGCTCCTGGAGCACGAGGGGGGCCACGCGGTAGGCCGCACCGTGGGCCGCATCGACGACGACGCGCACGCCGTCGAGCGACAGATCCCTCGGGAAGGTCTGCTTGAGGAAGACGACGTAGCGCCCGCGCGCGTCTTCGAGCTTCTCCGCACGGCCGATGTCGGGTCCCGTGGCGCGCCGGCCGAGCAGCTGGTCGTTCGCCATGAGCCGCTCGATCTCGCACTCGGTCTCGTCCGGGAGCTTGAACCCGTCGGCCCCGAAGACCTTGATCCCGTTGTCCTGGTACGGGTTGTGACTCGCGCTGATGACGATCCCCGCGTCCGCCCGCATGCTCACGGTCAGGTGCGCCACAGCCGGCGTCGGCATCGGACCGCACAACATGACGCGACCGCCCGCGGCGCACACGCCGCCCGCGATGGCCTGCTCGAGCATGTAGCCCGACACGCGCGTGTCCTTGCCGATCAAGACCCGCGGCACGTGGCTCTTGCCGCGTCCCGCGACGAAGGTCACGGCCCGCCCGAGCTGGAGGGCGAGCTCCGGAGTGATCGGGTGCTCGTTGGCGACGCCGCGGATGCCGTCGGTACCGAAGAGCGTCCGGGCGTTCGCGGCGACATTGCCGTCGGCCGTGCGAGAGTGATTTTTTTTCATTTTCGAGCAGGGGCGAGCGCCCGCCTCAATCTCGGAAGTTGACGAACTGCAGCTCGATTCCGATGTCCTGCCCGCGCACCGCCTGGATCGCGGTTTGGAGGTCGTCCTTGTTCTTGCCGCTGACGCGAACCTGTCCGTCCTGGATCGACGCCTGCACCTTGAGCTTCGACTCTTTGATCATTTGCACGAGGATGCGCGCCTTCTCGACGTCGATCCCCTCCTTGATCTTGACGACGATGCGCGAGCCCCCCTTCCCCGTCGACTCGGGCTTGCCCGGCTCCGTGAAGCGGAGGCTGATCTTGCGCTTCACGAGCTTGTCCTGAAGGACGGTGAGGGCGGCCTTCGCGCGGTCTTCGCTCCCGGAGCGAATCGTGATCGCGTCGTCGGACTTCTCCAGGCTCGTGTCGGTGTCCTTGAAGTCGTACCGCTGCAGAATCTCCTTTTCGGCCTGGTGGAGCGCGTTGTCGACCTCGTTCCACGGGACCTTCGAGACGATGTCGAAGTTGGGCATGACGGAGGGTGCCAATCTAACCCCAGCGCGTCACCCGTTCAAAGGGCGACGGGCGGGTCCCTCGGGAGGCCCAGGAGGAGCCCGCGGGCCTCGCCGACGAGCACGATCGACCCAGCCACGACGACCAGGCTCGGGCAGCCGCCTCGCTCGCCATGGCCGTCGCCGCTCCGGCCGCCGTCGAAGCGGGACAAGGCCGACGCTGTCCCATCGACGACGTGGCCCGTGTGGCGCGCCGCCATGGCGGCAGGGTCGGCGGAGCGACGAGAGGCAGCCGCGGGCGCGACGTAGCATCTTGTCGTCGCGAGCGGCGCGAGCGCGTCCAGCATCGGCGGCCAGTCCTTGTCCGCCAGCACCCCGAACACGAGGGCAACGTCGTCTGGAGGCAGAGCCAGCGAGCGGACGTAACGCCCGAGGGCCTCCGCACCGTCGGGGTTGTGAGCGGCGTCGAGGAGGAAGCGACCCACGCGCTCGAGCCGTCCAGGCCACCGGACCGAGGCGATCCCTTGGCGTACGGCGTCGCGCGACGCACCGATTCGAGCCCCAAGCGCTGCCGCGATGCGCGCGTTCTCCCGCTGATGCTCGCCCGCGAGGCCGATCGCCCCGGGCACAGTCGTGCCCTCGATGCCGCTCGTCGTCGCGCCGTGGCTCCGCGCCACCTCGTCGATCGCGGCGCGCACCTCCGGCGACGAATCGCCGACGACGATGTCGAGCCCGGGCTTCGCGATTGCTGCCTTCTCGCGCGCGATGTCCACGAGGCGAGGGCCGAGACGGTCGGCGTGGTCGAGCGCGATGCGCGTCACCGCGGCGGCGCGGGGAGTCGGGATGACGTTCGTCGCGTCGAGCCGGCCTCCGAGCCCAACCTCGAGCACGACGATGTCAGGGCGAGCCTCCTGGAAGGCGACGAACGCGGCGAGCGTCGCGACCTCGAAGAACGAGAGCTCCGGACCGATGTCGAGCGCCCGCTCGAGCAAACCGGCGAGGCGAAGGTCGTCGATGGGCTCTCCGTCGAGACGGATGCGCTCCGCGAACCGACAGAGGTGCGGCGAGGTGTAGAGGCCCGTCCGCAGGCCCTGCGCGCGCGCGATCGACTCGACCATCGCGCAGACGCTCCCCTTGCCGTTGGTGCCCGCGACGTGCACGCACGCAAGCCCCTCTTCGGGGTGCCCGGCCGCCACGCAAGCCTCTCGCATGGGCCCGAGGCCTACGCGCATCCCCAGCGGGATCCGTGCGTGGAGCCGAGCGAGCGGCCCGTCGAGCGCGCCCACGGCGGCGAAATCACCCCCCATCGCCGCCGTGCGGGGTCCCACGAGGCGCCTGGTCCGCGGGCCCGCAAAGGTGCCCGAGCAAAGTCGCGATCTCGCGCTTCATCGCGAGCCGGCTCACGATGCGGTCGACCATCCCGTGGGAGAGCAGGAACTCGGAGCGCTGGAACCCGGGCGGCAGCTTCTGCCGAATCGTTTGCTCGATGACACGCGGCCCGGCGAAGCCGATGAGCGCGCCCGGCTCCGCGAGGTTCACGTCGCCGAGGAGGGCGAAGCTCGCCGCGACGCCGCCCGTCGTCGGATGGAGAAGCACGCTGATGAACGGGAGCGCGGCCGCCTTGAGCCGCTCGAGGGCCGACACCGTCTTGGCCATCTGCAAGAGGCTCAAGATGCCCTCCTGCATGCGCGCGCCGCCGCTCGCGTGAAGGAGGACCACCGGCAACCGGTCGCTCGTGGCGCGCTCGAAGAGACGGGTGATCTTCTCGCCGACCACCGAGCCCATCGAGCCGCCCATGAAGGCGAAAAGAAACGCCCCCCACGCGACGGGCCGTCCTTCCATCTTGGCGTACCCGATGTCGATCGCCTCCCGGCTGCGCGACGACTTTTGCGCAGCGGCGACGCGCTCGGGATACGTCTTTCCGTCGGCGAACTCGAGCGGGTCGGCCGGCTGGAGGTGCGCGTCCCACTCGTCGAGCGCCCCGCCGTCGAGGAGGAGCTGCCGCCAGCCGGGCGCCGCGAGCTTGTGGTGCTGACCGCACTGCGGGCAGACTTCGAAGTTGGCGGCGAACGCATCGGAAGGCAGCGTCTCGCCGCACCCGTCACACTTTTTGAAGACGCCCTTGCCCAGCGTCTTTTTCTCCGCCGCGTCGAGCTCGGGGGACTTCTTCTCGGGCCAAGGCATGTTCGAGACCGACCGATGTAGCTGAAGACGCACGCGATCGCGATACCGCGGCGCGTCGCCCCCCGCCCATCCCAGCCGTCAGACGGCCATCGTCGCCAGGTCGGGACCGATCCTCAGCGTCGGCTCGGTCTTCTCCTGCACCTCGCGCGCGCTCACTCCCTTGGCGACCTCGCGGAGCTCGAGCCCGTGTTCGGTCACGTCGATCGTCGCAAGCTCGGTGATGATCCGGTGGACGACGCGCTTGCCCGTCAGCGGGAGCGTGCACTTCGAGAGGATCTTCGGGCTGCCGTCCTTGGCGGCGTGCTCCATGATGACGACCACGCGCTTGGCGCTCGCCACGAGGTCCATCGCCCCGCCCATCCCCTTGACCATCTTGCCGGGGATCATGAAATTCGCGAGATCGCCGCGCTCGCTCACCTGCATCGCCCCGAGGATGGCGAGGTCGATGTGGCCTCCGCGGATCATCGCGAAGCTCTCCGCGCTCGAGAAGATCGCGCTCCCGGGGAGCATCGTGACCGTCTCCTTGCCGGCGTTGATGAGGTCCGCGTCGAGCTCGGACTCGCCCGGATAGGGACCGATGCCGAGAAGCCCGTTCTCGCTCTGGAGCACGACCTCGATCCCCTCGGGGATGTAGTTCGATACGAGCGTCGGCATGCCGATACCGAGGTTGACGTAGTAGCCGTCGCGGAGCTCCTGGGCGGCCCTGCGCGCGACCTGGTCTCTCGTGAGGGCCATGTCACGCGCCCCCTTTCGCCGCCGGCGCCGAGCCGCGGGCCGCGACGGGAGCACCGCCCGCAGCCTCGCGCGTCGTCCGACGCTCGATGCGCTTCTCGTAAGACTCTCCCTGGAAGATGCGGTGCACGTAGATGCCGGGCGTGTGCACGTGATCCGGATCGAGCTCGCCGACCTCCACGAGCTCCTCCACCTCGGCGATCGTCACCGCCGACGCCGTCGCCATCATCGGGTTGAAGTTCATCGCGGTGTGACGATAGACGAGGTTGCCAAAGCGATCGCCCCGCCACGCCTTGACGAGCGCGAAGTCGCCCGTGATGCCGCGCTCGAGGACGTAGGTCTTCTCGTCGAACTCGCGCGTTTCCTTCTTGGGAGACCACTTGGCGACCTCGCCGTCGGGGCCGTACTTCAGAGGGAGGCCCCCGTCGCTCACGGCCGTGCCTGCACCGGTCGGCGTGTAGAACGCGACGATGCCCGCGCCGCCCGCGCGGAGACGCTCGGCGAGCGTGCCCTGCGGCACGAGCTCCACTTCGAGCTCGCCCGCGAGGTATTGTCTTTCGAATTCCTTGTTCTCACCGACGTAGCTCGAGACCATCTTTGCAATTTGCTTGTTGTGGAGAAGCACTCCCAACCCGAAGTCGTCCACCCCGCAGTTGTTGGAGACCACCACGAGCGCCTTGGTCCCGAGTTCGCGGAGCGCTCGGATGGAGTTCTCGGGGATGCCGCAAAGCCCGAATCCGCCGGCGAGGACGGTCGCCCCGTCGGTGATGTCGCGCACGGCGTCGGCCGCAGAAAGCACCACTTTGTTCACTTCGCTGCTCCTTGGAGGGTGATGGCTCGGCAAGCGGAAATCGGAGTGCGCGCCCGAGCCTCTTGGTCTACCGGACCTTCGGCCGGAAGGCACCTTCTTGGCGCCCTCCCGCGCGCGTTCCAACGCAAAGTAGGACGCGGGGGACGCAAAGGAGACGGTGAATTCGACATCCCATTAAGATAGTGAAAAAAGGTATCCCGAACGCGTTCGAAAATGGGTAGGGTTTGCCCATGAGGAACGCACAAGTACTGTTTTTGGCATCCATGGGTGCCGGTGCCGCGGTGGCGCTCGCGCTTGCGTCGGGCGGCTGCGGGTCGAACAACACCACGGGCCCGGCCGGCTCCAGTTCGAGCAGCAGCAGCGGCGCATCGTCGAGCAGCAGCAGCGGGTCGCCGACGAGCTCCAGCTCGGGCTCCAGCTCCGGTAGCAGCAGCGGAAGCGGGTCGGGTACCGGAACGAGCAGCGGTGCGGCCTGCGGCCTCAACTGTCCCGGCACGATGGCCGGAACGCTGTGTTGCGCCCAGCGAACGGGCGCGGCGCCCGACACGTCCTGCCTCGCGGAGTCCGACTGCGCCGACGGCGGCACGATCGAGTGCGTCTCGCAGGCCGACTGCGCGTCGGGCCTCCTCTGCTGCGGCGCCTCGGGCTCCACGCAGCCGCTCGGCACGAAGTGCCTGTCCGCGTGCAACCCGAGCGGGGCCCTCTCGCGTCAAGTTTGCGCGACGCCGGCCGACTGCCCGGACCTCACGTACACCTGCCCGACCAACAAGGTCACAGATTCGACCGCGGGCCTCTACAAGACCTGCCACCCGCCGGTCGTCGACGCCGGGACGACGACGACGCCGCCGGCCGACGCGGGCAGCGAGTAGCGCGCCCGTCACGCGAGCGAAGAGCCCCTCCCCGATGCGCGGACCCATCGAACGGGCCGCGACGGGGCGGGGTTTTCGCATTTTGGGACCCGCTGCGGAGCAGCAGCCGAGCGTCGAAGTGCCGCTCTCTAGCCGTCGACGTCGTCGAGCGGCGCGGGCATGGCTGCGGGGGGAATGGCCGGGTCGGCGGGTGAATCTTCGGGGTCGGGGGTGTCCTTCCCGGGGTCCGGGGCGGACGGCGCGGGCGCGGCGCCTCGCTTGGGAGCGGTGTCGACCTCGGGACGCGGCGCGGCCGTTCGCCTCCCGTGCACCATCAGCGACGGTGCGGGTCGCACGACCCGCGCGGCGGGGTTCTCCACGCAGCTCGTCATCTTGGGCGGGCAGCCGATGCGGACGTGAAAGTGGTCGTCGTGGGGCAGAGTCCCGCGAGGCTGTTGCATGAGCTCTGCCGCCCGCATCCTCACGCCTCCTGGCGCGCCGACGCGCTCGGCGTACGCGAGCAGGCGCGCGCGGAGCGGAGAGGCGACGAAGAGGTGCGTGACGTGGCCCTCCGGGTCGCCGACCAAGGACTCCACGAGCGCCCAGTTCTTCGCGTCGTCGAAGTACGCGCCGGGCCAGGTCGCCGCCGTGCCGTCCCCGCGAAACGGGACGAAGTGGGAGGCGAAGAGCTCTTTGCCCTTCACGCTCCGCACGAAGAAAGCGATGTCCGCGTCGCGCCCGCTCTCGTGCGAGCGGTGCCTATCGAGATCTCCCCCGCCGGAGCGCGAGAGGTGCCCGACCGAGAGGACGGCTTCGGGGAACTGCCTGCGGACGGCCCGCGCGGCACGCTCGATCATCGCAACGAGCGGTTGGAGCCCCCAGCGCACGTCCCCCGGCGCGTAGACCGGCACCATTCGCAAGTACGCCGCCTCTTCGAGGTGCATTCCGCCGATCAGGCGCCCCGCCGTCGGCGACCCGACGCTGCGACCGAAGCGAAGCGCGGCGGGCGGCATCCCCGGGGCGCGCGCCGTCATCGCGTGGCGGGTGGCCGGAGAGACGTCCGGCAGTGCCCCGGAGCGAACGGTCAGCGCGGCGACGATCGATGCGATGGCAAAAGAGGCGGCGCGCACGGAGGGACCTGTCACACGGACATCACACCCGAAACGAAATGGCCAAATTCGTCGCGGCGGCTCCGACGCAGCGTCGAGGTGCCCCGCGCGAGGCGAGATCGCCCCGGCGCCTTGGGCTATCCTCCGGCGCGTTGGCGACCGACAGCATCTTTTCTTCGCGGTTTTCAGTGAGTGAGCGGCGCGCGACGCTCGTGGGCCGCACGGCCGAGATGCAGGAGATCGAGCGCGGCTACGCGCTGGCGGCCCAGACGAAGCTGGCCCACACGGTGACGGTCGTCGGAGCCGCGGGCATCGGCAAGACCAGGCTCGTCCGCGAATTCCTCGTTCGGGCGCGCGAACGGGGCGCCGCTTCGCGCGTTTTCCGAGGCACCGCGCGTGAAGGGGGACCGTCCTACGAAGTCTTCGCGCGCGTCCTGCGCGCCCGGTTCGGCGTCGTCGAGGGGACCGACAGTACAGCCGCCAAAGCCCAGGTGAGGGCCCAGCTCGCCGCGGTGCTCGAAGACCGGAAGGTCGGCGACGTCGCGTATTTCCTCGGGCAACTCCTCGACCTCGACTTCCAGGGCTCCCCGCTCATCACGGCCGTGGAAGGGGACCCGCAGCAGCTTCGGGCGATGCGGCGCGCCATCGTGAAGAGCTTCCTCGAGATCGACGCGAGCAAGGGGGCCGACCCGCCCGTCCTCGTCTTCGACGATCTCCAGTTTTCGCACGACGACTCGCTCGAGCTCCTCGCCTCCCTCGTCGACACCCTGAGGGCCCCCATTTTGCTCGTCTGCATCGCGCGGCCGGAGCTCCTCGTCCGCCGGGACGGTTGGCGGCACCACGGCGGCGAGCGCCATACGGTAGTCGAGCTCTCGCCGCTCGGAGACGTCGACGCGGCGGCGGTCATGCACGACCTCCTCTCGCCCTGCGGCGAGCCCCAAGAGCTCGACGAGCTGGTCGACGAGGCGGTGACCCTCGCCGCGGGCAACCCCGCGCTGCTCGAGCAGATCGTGCGCATTTATCACGAGTCGGGGGTCCTCGAGGCCACGAGCAACTTCGAAGACGAGCACTGGACGATTCACCCCGAGCGGCTCGACAGTGTGAAGCTGCCGCTCAGCGTCGAGGACGCGGTCCAGGCCCGCATCGCGGCCCTCGCGCCCGTGGAGCGCGACCTGCTCGAGCGGGCGGCCGCGATGGGGGGCGTGTTTTGGCTGGGCGGCCTCCTCGCGACGCGCCGGCAAGGGCGCTCGTCGCCCGAAGCGTGGGAGGGGGGCGAAGCGTCGGACGTGCTCCTCGTGCGGCAAGCCCTCGCGGACCTCGTCGAGCGCGACTACCTCCTTCGCTTGCCGGACAGCACGTTCGCAGGGGACGAAGAGTACGTCTTCAAGCACAACCTCGAGCGGGAAGCCCTCGAGCGGCTGACGACCCCGGCGTCCGCCCGCGCGTATCACCACGCGATCGCCGACTGGCTCGCCTTCCGCGAGAACGTCGAGGCGAGCGAGGAGTACCTCGAGATGCTGGCGCGGCACCGGGAGAAGGCCGGCGCCCTCTCGCTCGCCGCCGCGTCGTTCGTCAAAGCCGGCGACGTGGCCCGCTCGCGCTACGCCAACGCCAAGGCGTCCGAGCTCTACGCGAAGGGCCTGGAGCTCCTCGGCGCGAGCGACCTCGCCGACGAAGACCTGCGCCTGCGCGCCCTCCACCACTCGGGCGACGTCTTGCAGACCCTCGGCCGCAACGAAGAAGCGCTCCGAGCGTTCGGCGAGATGCTCACGCGGGCCTGGCGGCTCGACCTCCGGAGCAAGGGAGGCGCGGCCCATTCACGCATCGGGCGCCTCTTCCGCGAGACCGGCCGGCTCGACCAGGCCGTCCGGCACCTCACGGCGGCGCTCGCGCTCTTCGGACAATCTCGCGACGAGCGCGGCGTCGGGAGCACGCTCGACGACATCGGCAAGCTCCACTGGCTGAAGGGCGACAACGCGCTGGCCCTCGAGTACACGCTGCGCGGCCTCGCGATGCGCCGGAAGATCGGCGACCGGCGCAGCGTGGCCCTCAGCTTGAACAACCTCGGGCTCGTCCAGCAAGACTCGAGCAACATCAAGGGCGCGCTCGAAGCGTTCGACCAGGCCCTGCGCATCCGTCGCGACATCGGGGACCTCGTCGGCGTCAGCGTCACCCTCAACAACCTCGGGACCGTCGCGCAGGACATGGGCGACGATCGCAAGGCCCTCTCCCTCTTTCAGGAAGCCCTCGACGTCGCCAAGGAGACGGGGGACCGCACGCGCGTCGCGCTGATCCTCACGAACCTGGGAGAGGCCCACGCCCGCCTCGGCGACGCCGCGCGCGCGATCGCCGCGTTGAAGCAAGCCGAGGAGGCGGCCGAAGAGCTCGGCGATCGGCTGGCCCTGGGACAGGCGGCGCGCGCCCTGGGCAAGGCGTACCTCGCCCAACGGGAGCCCGCGAAGGCGCGCGAAGCGGCGCTCCGGGCGGTGGAGCTCTTCTCGGGCGCGCAGGGCAAGTCGCACCTCGGCGTGGCGCTTCGATCGCTCGGAGAGATCGCGACGGCATCGGGCGCGGACCCCGCGCGCCGGCACGAGGCCGCGGACGCCTTCCAGCGCGCCATCGGGATCTTCGAGGAGGGCGGTCACGAGGCGGAGCTCGCGCGGACCTGCCGCGCCTACGCGGACCTCTTGCGCGCGTCCCCCGAGCACGCGACCGACCACGCCGTGGCGGCGCGGGCGCAAGTCCTCGGCAGGCGCGCCGAGGAGCTCCAAGCGGCGATCGCCGCGCGCGCCGCGGCCCGGGAAAAAGAGCAACCGGCCGACGGAGAGGCCGCGCGCACGAGGTAGGATCGGCGGATGTTCGTCGTCGCGATCGCGGAGCTCGTCTCGCCGACCGAAGACGACATGACGGCGATCGCGGCCGCGATCGGCGCGAGCACGTACGACGTGCGCATGCGGCTCGCGGCGGGGGTCCCCGCGGTGCTGATGACGACGAGCGACGAAGCCGCGGCGCGCGCGACGGCGCAGGCCATCGGAGCACGGGGCCACGGCGCGATCGTCTGCGACTCGCGGGACGTGGTGCCCGGCCCCGCGATGGTCCCGGTACGCCATTTCGTCCTCGGCGAAGACGCCCTGCGCGCGGACCGCGCCCAGCCCGACGAGCTCCCTTACCGGCAAATGCGCGTCCTCGTGCACGTCGCCCACCGCGAGCTGCGCCACGTCATCGGCCACGAGATGGTCTACGTGGGCCCGCGGGAGGGTATGGCGCGGCGCGAGGTCATCACCGACGAGCACGACTCGCCGCACTCGCTCTACATCTTCCCGTCCGACGGCACGACGCCGTGGATCCTGCGCGAGCGCGAGGCCCACTACACCGCGCTCGGCGCGGCGGCGGGCCCGGCGCGGCACATGAACTTCCTGGCCACGATCGCCGCCCTCCGCGCGCGCGCCCCCATCGCCCACTTCGACGATCGCTTCGCGACCCATCCGCGCTCGCCGTCGCACTACACACGGAGCTACGGGCATCCCGAGGGAGAATCCTCGCCATGGGCCGACCACGACGCCGACCTCGCCGCCCACCTCCTCGCCAGGTGGCTTTCGCGAACGTCCTCGGACCCGTACCGTTCGACGGCTGGTTGACAGGCCGCCGCCGCGGCGCGACACCGGAAAGACCGTGAAGCAATACCTCGACCTCGTCCGCGACGTACTCGCGAAGGGAACCCGAAAGCCCAATCGAACGGGCGTCGACACCCTCTCCACGTTCTCGCAGCACTACGAGATCGACCTCCGGAAGGGCTTCCCGCTCCTCACCACGAAGGAGATTTCCTGGAAGAACATCGTGGTGGAAAATCTCTGGTTTTTGAGCGGCGAGACGCACATCGGCCTCCTCAAGAAACACGGCTGCCGCTTCTGGGATCCCTGGGCCGACGCCGACGGACGCGTACCGAGCGCCTACGGCAACTTCTGGCGACATTTCCCCGTCCATGTCGAGGTGCCGGGCGCCGAGCCGCGGGCGGCCTTCCGCGATCAGATCGCGTGGGTGGTCTCCGAGCTGAAGCGAAACCCCATGAGCCGGCGCCTCGTCGTCGTGGCGTGGGCTCCCGGCAACGCCCAGACGAGCGCCTTGCCGCCGTGCCACTTGCTCTTCGTTCTCAACGTCCAGCACGACGAGCGGGGGGAGCCGATGCTCTGCCTCCACCTTACGCAGCGCAGCGCGGACGTCGCGCTCGGCGTCCCGTACAACATCGCCGGGTATGCGCTCCTGCTCGAGCTCTTCGCGCGGTTCGCGGGGCTGCGCGCGGGGATCTTCGCGCACACACTCGTCGACGCGCACGTCTACACGGCGAAACCCGACGGGTCGATGGCCGAGCACGACCACGTCCCGGGCCTGCGCGTGCAGCTCGAGCGCGAGCCTCGCCCGCTCCCGCGACTCGCGATTGACGCATCGATCCGTGGGCTCGACGATTTGACGCCGCTGCTGAACGCCGACACGACGACCATCCTCGCGCACTTCGCGCTGACCGGATACACGCCTCATCCACCGATCGCATTCAAGGTGGCGGTATGATGGTCGGGAATGAAAGGGATGATCTTCGCGGCATCTCCCCACGGCGTCATCGGCATCGGTGGGAAGATCCCGTGGCGGTACCTCGGTGACTGGCGGCGCTTCAAGCGGGTGACCATGGGAGCGACGGTCGTCATGGGGCGGGCCACGTTCGAGTCGATCGGAAAGCCGCTCCCGGGGCGCCGCAACGTGGTGGTCACGAGCCGAGCGCTCGACGTGCCGGAGGTCGAGCGCGTGAGGAGCATCGAAGAGGCGCTCGAGCGGGCGCAGGGCGGCGACGTCTGGTTCATCGGCGGCGCGCGCGTCTACGAGGACGCGATGAAGCACGTCGACGTCATCGACGTCACCTACGTGCCGGACCTCGTCGAGAGCTGGGACGCCGTCTATGCGCCGCCCATCGACGAGGCGCTCTTCGAGGCGGGCCCGGTTCTCACGCACGAGGACGAGCCGGCCCTCCGGCGCCGCGTCTTCACGCGCCGCACGGCCGGCTGATCCCACGGGGTCTTTTCCGGCGCGCCGTCAGCGGCGGACGAGCGCGCGCGGCGAGAGCAACGACGCCGTGTCGCGGGCCGCGAGCTCGCTCGTGCTGCGCGCGTCGGCCTCCTCGAGCCTCCGCCGCAGGAGCGCGTTCGCCTCTTCGGGGCGCTCCTTCAGGAGCACGCTGCGGACGAAGACCTCCGCCGCCTTGTACGAGCTTCGCACGAGCGGCCCCGACGCGACGAACGCGAAGCCCATCGCCTTTCCCTCCCGCGCGAACGCGTCGAACTGCTCGGGGTGCACGTACCGGTCGACCGGGGCGTGCTTCGGCGTCGGGCGCAGGTACTGGCCGACGGTCACGACGTCGACGCCGGCGCCGCGGAGGTCCCTCATCGTCTCGAGCACTTCTTCGTCGCTCTCCCCGATGCCGACCATGATCGAGCTCTTCGTGAGGGTCGACGGCGCGCGCTCCTTCGCCCACCGGAGGACGTCCACCGACTGCTCGTAGCTGCAACGCACGTCGCGGATGGTCCGCTGCAGGCGCCGGACGACTTCGATGTTGTGGGCCCAGACGTCGGGCCGCGCGTCCACCGTCGCGTGCACGTGGTCGCGGTGGCCGCCGAAGTCGCCGACGAGCGTCTCGACGAGCATGTCGGGGCGCAGCTCTTTGAGGCGTTGCACCGTCTTCGCGACGTGCCCGGCGCCCCCGTCGAGCAGGTCGTCCCGATCGACCATCGTCATGACCACGTACTGGAGCGGCATGCGCGAGAGCGCCCGCGCCACGTGCTCGGGCTCGCGCACGTCGACCGCGCCGCGCGGCTGCCCCGTGGTGACCGCGCAGAACCGGCACCCCCGCGTGCACGTGTCGCCGAGGAGCATCACGGTCGCGGTCCCCTCGCTCCAGCACTCGCCCACGTTCGGGCAGCGCGCCTCTTCGCAGACCGTGTGCAGATCGAGGCTACGGAACGTTTCCTTGAGCGCGTTGTAGCGGTCGCCTCCGGGGGCTCGCACCTTGAGCCAGGGGGGCTTCGGGGCGAAACGATCGACCATCGCCCGCGAAACCTAGCACGCCGCCGCGGACATCCGCGCGATCGCCTCGGCGCCCACGGGGAGCACCTCTCCGCGCTCGGTGAAAATCGCGCGCACGAGCCGGGCCGGCGTCACGTCGAAGGCAGGGTTGTCGGCGCGGACGCCCGCGGGGGCCGTCCTTCTCCCGGCGAGGGACAGCACCTCTTCTTGATCGCGATGCTCGACCGGAATGGAGTCGCCGTCGGCGGCGCTCGGATCGAACGTGCTCCACGGGGCGGCCACGAAGAACGGGACGCCGTGAAGGTCGGCGAGGCAAGCGACGCCGTACGTCCCGATCTTGTTGGCCACGTCGCCGTTGCGCGCGATGCGGTCGGCGCCCACGATCGCGACGTCGACCGCGCGGCGCCGCATGAGGTCTCCCACCATCGAGTCCGTGACGAGCGTCACGTCGAAGCCGTCGCGCGAGAGCTCCCAGGCCGTCAGCCGCGCGCCCTGAAGAACGGGCCGCGTCTCGCACGCGACGACGCGAACGGTCTTGCCCGCGTCCCGCGCCGCGCGGACGACGCCGAGCGCGGTGCCGTATCCCCCCGTCGCGAGCGCCCCCGCGTTGCAATGCGTGAGGACCGTGGCCCCGTCGGCCACGCGCGCGGCGCCGACGCGCCCCATCGCGCGGCACGCCTCCACGTCCTCGCGGTGGATCGCGCGCGCCTCCTGCGCCAGCCGCGCGACGCGCTCGCGCCGATCGACCGTGCCGAGCGAGCGCGCACGACGGGCCATGCGATCGAGGGCCCACATCAAGTTGACCGCGGTCGGCCGCGTGCGCCGGAGGCGGGCATCGGCCTCGGCCATGGTTCGGTCGAAGTCCACCGCCCCTTCGCCCGCCCGCCGCGCGGCGAGGACCATGCCGTACGCGGCGGCGATGCCGATGGCCGGCGCCCCTCGCACGGCGAGGCGCTCGATGGCGTCGGCCACGCCCGCGACGTCGTCGAGCGTGAGGTATCGCTCGGTGTGCGGGAGCTCGCGCTGATCGAGCAAGAAGGCGCGGTCGTCGCCGGGCGAGAGCTCCACCGCGGAGTAATCTGCGCCGCTCAGGGGCTCGGGGTGCGGAACCGTCATGACTGGCCGGCGGGACTCGTGGTCGCCATGCGCGCGGCGATTTCGTCGGTGGCCGTCCCGAGCTCGAGGAGGGCCCTTCCTTTCTCACCGTGCACGTACGCGCGAAGACCGTCGGCGACCGTCAGCGCGAGGCTCACGTTCACGCCGGCCGACGCGAGCTCGGCGCCGACCTCCGGCTTCTTGAGAAGCACATCGAGTTCATCGAAAACGGCGTCGAGCTCGGCTATCAGCGTCTTGCCCATGATGCGCCCCGTACTAGCGCGGCTCGCGCTCCTGCGAAACGCGCGGACATGGCTCGTCGCCGCCGGCGCGTCGCTGCTCCTCCTCCCCGCGAGGACGGCGGTCGCGGCGAACGTGGTCCCGCCGCACCGCCTCGACGCCGCGCAGGTCCCCTACCCGGCCGAGGGCCAAGGAGAGGCCACGGTCACCTTGCGCCTCGTCGTCGACGCGAACGGAATCGTCACGGAGGTCGACGTACAGGATGGTTCGCCGCCGTTCTCCGATGCGGCGGTCGCCGCGGTGAAAGAATGGCGTTTCACGCCCGCCACCAAAGACGACGCGCCCGTCTCTTCGCGCATCGTCGCGACGGTCACGTTCCATCCGCCGGAACCACCCGCGCCGATCGCCCCCGCGCCGGCCCCGGTCACGCCTCCGATCCCGGCCGCGACGGCCCACCCCGCGGAGGCCGAAGCCCCGGCCGAGGTCTCCGTGAAGGGCGCCCGCGAGGAGCTCGGCACCAACCATATCCCGACCAGCGAGACGCGCCTCGTGCCCGGCGCGTTCGGAGACCCGTTCCGCGTCGTCGAGGCGCTCCCGGGCATGGCGCCCTGGCTGAGCGGCCTGCCATATTACTACGTCCGCGGCGCTCCTCCCGAGACCGTGGGGTATTCGATCGACGGGATCAAGGTCCCCCTCCTCTTCCACGTCGGCGCCGGCCCTTCGACCCTCGCTCCCCCGCTGGTCGATTCGGTCGACCTGCTCGACGGCGCGTACCCGGCGGCATTCGGCCGCTACGCGGGCGCCATCATCGCAGGCGAGACCACCCGGCCGGAGGACGTCGACCACGTGCGGGCCGAGGCCGGGGCGAGGGTCTTCGACGCGCACGCCTTCGCCGAGGCACCGCTGCCCGGCGACGGCGCGACCGTTCTCGCGGCCGCGCGGTACTCGTACACGGGATTGCTCACGTCGCTCATCGTGCCCAACTACACGGTTGGATACTGGGACTACCAGTTTCGAGCATCCCACCGCGTGGGCAAGGGCATGCTCTCGCTCTTCGTCTTCGGGTCTCACGACGAGCTCACCTACAAAGGCTCGCCCACGTTCCACGTCGAGTACCACCGGGCCGACCTCCGCTACGACCAGCCTCTGCCGAGCGGCCGGCTGCGCGTCGCCGGCACCTTCAGCTACGACGACACCCTCACCGCGCTGCAGACGAGCACCGGCGCGGGCGCGACCGCCGCGCTCAAGGGCCCGGGAGGACGCATCCGCGCCGAGCTCGAGGAGCGCGTCTCCGATCGTGCCCTCGTCCGCGCGGGCGCGGACTTCGGCGTGGAGCGGTTCGACGTCGACGAGTTCGGGGTCGTCGACGGGGAGCCGAACACCGGGACCGTGTACGCGCCGCACGACGACCTCGAGGGGGGCGTCCACGCGGACGTCGTCTGGCGGCCTTCGGACCGAGTCGAGCTCGTCCCGGGCTTTCGACTGGACGGTTACCGAACCCGCGGCCAAACGGCGTGGGCGCCGCAGCCCCGGGCGGCGGCTCGCGTCCAGCTGGCCCGCGGGTGGACATGGATCTCGGCGATCGGCGTCGCGCACCAGGAGCCCACCGAGGAGGTCTTCGTCCCGGCAAAGCTCCCCGACCCGGTCGTCGATACGTCGGGCGGCGACGCGTACCAGTTCTCCGAGGCCGTCGAGGCGCGGCTGCCCTCGCGCATCCGCGTCCGCGCGACGGCGTTCTATACGTCGATCGTGGCGCGGCACACCGACGAGAGAGAGCGAAGCTTCGGGGGCGAGCTGTTCGCGCGGCGAGACTTCACCGAGCGGCTCGGGGGGTTCGTCTCGTACACGCTCTCGCGCGCCGAAGCGCTCTCCGGCGCGCCCACGCCCCTCTGGGTGCGCACGGGCGGCGACCGGCGCCACCTCCTCTCGGTCGTCCTCGGCTACGACCTCGGCTCGGGCTGGCGCATCGGAGGGCGCTTCTTCTTCGAGTCGGGCCGCAGCTACCAGGTCGACTGCCCCAACCCGAACTGCTCCCCGCAGCCGGGGGCCACGCCGCGCACCGCCTACGCCGTCACGGGCACCCTGCCGCCGTTTTACCGCGTCGACGCGCGCCTCGAGAAGAAGTGGACCTTCCCCGGCGGCCAATGGATAACGGCCACGCTCGAGGGCTTCAACGTCCTCGACAAGGCAGAGCCCATCGGCAAAAGCTACACGCCCGCCTTCGGCCTCAGCCCGAACAACCAGAGCCCGATCATTCTGCCAAGCATCGGCGCCGAAGCTGGATTGTAGGCGCGCGCGGCCCTATGCCGAGCCGTACGCGGGCACGGCGTGCACGCCGAGGATCCGATCGCCCAAGACGGCGCCCATGATCGCGAGCGCGATCACCGGCAGCACGTGGCCGAGGGCCATGTGGAGCGGCGACGTGCACGAACAGAAGGGAAAATGCACGACCGCGCCCCACGCGCCCGCGACGGCGCCGAGGGCCGCGCCCGACTTCCGCGGGCTCACGGGGTCGCGGTGGCGCCGCATCGCCAGAAACGCGAAGAGCGGACCGACCGCGTACGCGGCGCTCGCGAGGGCGCAGTTGGCGTGAAACTGGAACGACGGCGCCTCGTCCATCACTTCGAGCCACGCGAGGGGCAGCACGTCCTTCAGCCAGAGGACGGCGACGGTGAGCCACGTCGCGACGAGCGCGGCCGGGGTCACGACGGCGACGGCGAGCTTGCTCATCGGCGACCGGCCGAGCATCGATCGACCGCGGGTCACGCCCACCCACGTCGCGACGAGCGCGATGAGCAGCCACACCACCTCGAGCGTGACCGCAAAGCCGAAGGGCCGATCCTGCGTGGGAACCCCGCCGTCGGCGACGATGTGCCAGAGCCGCGCGCCTCGCGGCATGGTCGCCTCGAGCACCTGCTTGACGAGCGCGATGAAGAGCGCCGCCGCGAATCCGAGCGCCACGAGCGACATCCGCCGGCGCGCTTCGGCGTGGCGGGGTAGCGCGGGCTCTCTACGTACGGCTGCAAGAACGCGGGCTCGAAGGTCGGCCGCCGAGGGCGTCCTCGGGGTCATCGCGTCCCTCGCCGCCAGACGGGCTCCCCGTCGGCCAGCGCGGCGCGGATGGCCTCGTATGCACGATGCATCCGTTGCTTCGCGCCGCCCACCGTGGTTCCCAGCGTCCGCGCGGCGTCGGCCAGGCTCATGCCCTCTTCGCGCACCAGCTCGAAAGCGACCCGCTGCGCGGGCGGCAACTCTTCGAGCGCGCGCCGCACCCTCACCGCGAGCTCGCCCGCGTGCACCAGATCGTCGGCGCGGGGCGAATCGGCGGCCTTGCTCTCCATGCTCGCTTCGTCGCCGCGCGCGCCGGGGCCGCGGTTGCGGACGCTGTCGACGAGGAGCCTCCGCGCGATCGCGAAGGCCCACGGCGTCACCTCGGCGCCGAGGATGAAGTCTCCGCGCCCTCGGTGGATGTGCAGCATGGTCTGCTGCAATAGGTCCGCCGCGTCCTCCTGGTTCCGGGTGCGCCGGAGCAGATACCCGAGGAGGCGAGGCGCGAGCGCGTCGTACACGAGCCCAAAGGCGGCGTCGTCGCCGGCGGCGTAGCGCTCCATGGCCACGTCGGCTTCGGAGCGGGCTGCGCCGTCTTTGGTCTCGGTTCTGTCCCTCACGGCGATCTTCATCGTAGCCGACGAAGGCCATGCGTGGGAGCGCCCGCCGCCAAAAAGCGGATTGCACCCCAATCGAAGATTGCCCGGATATGACGTAATCAGAAACATTCTGGCCAGATGGATGGGAGAGGCGTGGAGCGTCGACCTCAAGCGTGAAAGACTACAACGAGCGCAGAAAGTCCACGATGTCTTGCTCGTCGGCCAATGGGATGCTGTTGAAATTTGTAATGACGGTGTTCGCTTCGGAGCCGCTGCTCGAGTGCTCTTCGATGGCCTCGACGATGTTGGTGGTCCGTCCGTCGTGGAGGAAAAAGAGCCGCTGACCGACCCCCCAAAGAGGGGTCGTCCGGAACTGATCCGGGCCCGCCATGCCCTGCACGATCCCATCGGCGAGGCCCACCCCCATGTGGTGCAGCGCGAAGTCGGAGAAGGGGCGAATCTTCACGCGGGAGAGCGCCGCGTCGAGGTTCGACGTCGACGTCGTGAGCTCGGGCGTGTGGCAGTTGGCGCAGCCGATGCCGACGAACGAAGCGCGCCCGCGATCGGCCGACGCTTGCGTGACGCCCGGTGGCAGCGCGGGCGCCGGCGGCGCGGAAAGGCGAATCGCGATGGCGAAGTTCTGGATGTCGGAGTTCGTGTCGGAGACGGAGCCGGCGCGCGAGGGATCCGTCGTGTCTTCGGGGATGCCGTTGAGAATGCAGCCCGGGCCGGCGTGACGCTCTTCGGGGAAGAGCTCATTGGTGACCCCGACCTCGACGTTGTAGGCCTCTGCCGCGAACGCGAGCAGCGATTTGTCCTGCGCTTTGCGGCCAAATCGCGTGATGGTCCCGTCGTTGCCCGTGTTGAACATGCCGGCGATCCCGAGCGACGCGCTGCTGTTCGCCGCGAGGTTCGCCTCGAGGGCCGCCTCGGAGACGACCTCGATGAGGCCGAGCCCGAAGAGCTGCAGCGGGATGCGGAAGATGGCGTTGCCCTTGGCGAGGTTCGCGGCGAAGTCGGGCTGCGCTTGCCTGCAGTCGCGCGCGTCGACGCGGCCCGCGATCGTGAACACGTCGTGGACGTCGAAGTCGCTCTTGTAGCGGACGATGCGGATCGGCCCGTCGGGCGTGATGAACGGCGGTATGGAGTTGAGGGCGCCGTCCTTCGTGGCGAGCGCGATCTGGGGATTTTGCACGGAATGCTGGCGGCTCAAGAGGCCCGGCGAGCTCCCGAGGATCGCCGGCTGCGCGTGGCACATCGCGCAGCCGTTGCCGTTGAACGTGGGGCCGAGCCCGACGCCCTCTTCGCCCGAGACGGTGCCGGACACGGAGTGGACGACCTGGAAGCGCAGGAAGGCTTGCTCGCAGAGCGCGAGCATGCGCGGCGCGAGGTCGGGCAAGCACGCGGCGGCGGCCTCGCGCGGCTCGACGGCGAGCGGGTGCTCGAAGCGCGGCCCTCCGGCGCTCGGCGGCCCGGGGCGGCAACCCGGATCCATCGCGGTGGCGGTCACCGGCGTGTCTCCCACGCAGTTTCTCCCGGAGCCGGTGAAGTCGGCGACGGTCTTTTGCGCGAGGGTGTTCAGCTCGTCGACGGATGGAGTGAAGCGGCAGCCCTGACGGCTCGGCTGCACGGCCCAGAACCCGCGGTCGTCCAAGCGCGCCTTGAGCTTGAGCTCGTAGTTGCCCAGCATGTCGGTCACCGTCGCGATGCCCGGCGCGCCGACGACTTCGACGGTCACCCCGGCGAGCGCGCGGTCGCGGTTGTCGGCGACGGTGCCGGAGATCGTCACGACGGTCTCCTCGGACGCCGCCGCTCCAGGCGGGGGCACCGGGGCGCCCGGTCGCGCCGCCACCGCCTCGACAAGGACGAGAGCACGCGCACCGTGCGCGCCCCAGCGGGCGAGCGCGGATGGCGAGCGACTGCCGGAACGCACGTTCTCTCTGTGCACCCTTCGCCGGCAAGATTCCACACGGTTCCTCGGCTGGTCCCGAGGGTCGCCGTCGGCTGATTTTTTCGCGTGCAGCCGTCCACTATCCCATCAAGTCTCCCGACCGCGGAAGGAGCCACGCAGGCAGGCGAGTGGCCCGAGGTCGTCGATGCACGGCGCCGCGCCCACCCCTTCGAAACGTCGGGGGCAGCCCAACGCTCCGCCGCGGGAGCCGGCGACTTGTCCGCGTCGGCCCATGCCTGGGCGGCGCGGCCCGCCTGCGCGGGATCGCCAGCCCACCGCGTCGCGGCGCCAGCCAACGACCGAGCCGCGCGACCCGAGGCGTCGGGATCGCGGGACGACGACCTTCCCCACGTCGGCCCATGCCTAGGCTCCGCGACCCGAGGCGTCAGGATCGCGGGACGACGACCCGGGATCCCCGGACGACGACAAAGCGGCGCCGCCCGAGGCGCGAGGCGCGCCGGCCGACGCGTTGGGATCGCCGGCCGACGACTGCGGATCGCGAATCGAGCAGCCCTTACGGGCCGCCCCACCAATCCGTCTGGCAGGTGTACTGCAGGGTCACGCCGACCATCACGCATACGCAACCGGTCAGCTTGCCTGCGTCCGAAGTCTGCGCGCAGACGCCGTTGCAAGCGGTCGTGCAGGTGCCCTTGTCCGCGATGCCGGCCGCGCACGCGGGCGGGTCGGGAACGCCCGCGTCGAGCGGGGGCAGGTAGCAAGCGGGAAGCGGCTGCGGGTACTGGCAGGCCCCGCAGTGATACGCGGGCGGCACCAGGGTCATGTCGCACACGCAGGTCTTCTCCCCGAGGAGAACGCCCGCCGTCGTCGTATCGGGACCGCATCCCTTGTTGCACGGCATCGACGTGGCATCGCAGGAGGTGACCTTGTCCTGGAGGCCTGCGCCGCACATCGGCACGCCGCCGTCGTTCACGACGGCACCGGAGCTCGAGCTGGAGCTCGAGCTGCCCGCGCCGGAGCTCGAGGAACCGGAGCCCGAGCTCGAGCTGGACCCGCCGCCGCTGGAACTGCTGCTGCTGGAGCTGGAATTGCCGCCGCTGGAACTGCTGCTGGAGCTGGAATTGCCGCTCCCGGAGCTGCTGCTGGAGCTGGAATTGCCGCCGCCCGAGCCTGAACTCGAGCTCGACGAGCTGGAGCTCGAAGCAGACCCGCCGCTGCTGCTCGAGCTCGAGAAGCCGGGGTTGCCGGTGTTCGTCGAGGGGCTGCTGCTACAGGCCGAAACTACCGTCCCGCCGACGATCATCGTCGCGGCACACGCATACAAGTACGAGGAAACTCGCATCGCATCTCCCTGGCCGGCTCGTCCCCCCGCCGGGGGCGCCGTAATGGTCCTCTCGCGCGAAAGTACGCGCGGGCGGACACGAATATCCAAACGCGGCGGGTTAATGCGGGAGGGGGGCGCCGCAGGTCTGCTGATGCACCACCGAGACGTACAAGAGACGATTGCAAGCGGCCGACGCGCACGCGCCGCAAGCCACGCTTGACCTTCCTCGCGTCTCCATCGTCTTGTGTCGCGTCACGATGACGTCGCCGGAAAGTCACGGATGGGCGAGCGCCGAGGCCGGGCGTCTACCCGCCGGCACCCTCTCCTTCTTGGGCGTCCCTGTGTTGCAGGTGCTCGCGGGGGCGGCCCTGATCGTCCCCGGGCTCGGCATCGCCGTCGTCGACGCGGAGACGCGACGCGACCAGATCGGCGCGTGGCCCGCTTCCACGATCGCGTCGTACGCGGCGACCTTGCTGCTCGGGGCGGTGCTGTGGGCGGCGCTCCTCGGGGCCGCGATGGCGCGGCGGAGCTGGACGCTTCGACTCGTGCCCCTCGCGGCGGCGGCGTTCGCGGTCGGCGCGCAGCGGTATTTCTTCGCGCGCTACCACGCCTATCTGAATCCCCGCGCCGTCCTCGTCGGGACCTCGATGCTCCCGAGCGTCGGGCAGCAGCTCTGGAGCGATCGCGTGAGCTTCGTTCGCGCGGCGCTTCCACCGATCGGGCTCGCTCTCCTTCTCGGCGTAGCTTGCCGGCGCGCCTCGCCGCTCGGTCCGCGCAAGGCGCGGCTCGCGCTCGACATCGGGCTCGCGGCGCTGCTCGTCTCCACGTTTTGCGTCACGGCGCGCGCGGGAGGGGAGCAAGCGGCGTCCCCCGACGTCCTTTACCTCGCCTCGCTCGGGCGACTCGCGCTCGCGCGCTGGCGCCACGACGAGGCGCTCGATCGCGTCCATCCAGGCGCGCGAACGCCCGTCCCCGTCCCGACCATCCTGCCGCGCGGGCCGCGGCGGAGCTTGCTCCTCGTCGTCACCGAGAGCGTCCGCGCGGCCGATGCGTGCAGCGCGCCGAACGAAGACTGCGCGACGACGCCGTTCACGAACGAGCTCCTGCCGAACCGATTCGGCTTCACGCGGATGCGGTCGCTCGATTCGACGACGGCGGTCTCCGTCGCCGTTCTCTGGAGCGGCCTCGCGCCGACGGCGTCGCGCGACGCCCTCCACTCGGCGCCTCTCCTCTGGGAGTACGCGCACGCCGCGGGGTTCGACACCGCTTACTGGACTTCGCAGAACCTGCTCTTCGCGAACTCCGGCACGTGGCTGCAAGGACTGCCGCTCACGCACAAGGTGAGCGGCACCGACCTCGCCGACCATCCGACGTTCGAGCTCGGCGCCGACGACGGCAAGCTCGTCGACGTCGCCCTCCGGGATTTGCCGACGATGCGTGCTCCCTTCGTGGGGGTCGTGCACTTGTCGAATACGCACTTTCCTTACGCGATCGACGATCGAGACGCGCCCTTCCAGCCGCAGGCGCCCGCGTTCGGAGCCGTGGAGTCCGCGAAGGTCCACAATCGATACCGAGACGCGATCCACCGCCAGGACGCGATCGTCGCGCGGCTCGTCCGCGGCGTGCGCGCGATGCCCGGCGGAGAGGACGTGGCGATCGTGTTCGTCAGCGACCACGGCGAACAGATCCGCGAGCGCGGCGCCATCGGGCACACGTGGGGCGTCTACGAAGAAGAGGTGCGGGTGCCTTTCTGGATCGACGCGCCCGCGGCCGCGCTCCCCGCCGGCGCGCGCGAGGCGTTCCGCGCGCTCTCGGCGGCGCCGCTGACCCAGCTCGACGTGCTCCCGACGCTGCTGGATTGGATGGGCGTCTGGGACGCGCCCGAGATCGCCGCGTTCCGGCGCGACATGCCCGGCGGCTCGCTGCTGCGCGGCGGCACGCCGGGACGCGCGGTCGTGCTGACCAATTGCACCGCCCTCTTCGCGTGCGCGTCCAAGAACTGGGGGGCTCTGCGCGGGTCGATGAAGATCACCGCCACCCAGAACGACACCCACTGGAGCTGCTTCGACGTCGACCGCGACCCGGGCGAACGACGCGACCTCGGCGCCGGCGCGTGCGGCGATCTCCGCGCCCTCGCGGAGGGCGACGGGCGTGGCACGCCGTTTTGAGCCCATATCGGCCATCGCGAGGCCCGGGGCCGCCTCCCCCGCGCGTACGCGGCATGACATGTGAGCCCCTTACGCCAAGACGGGACCCGGCGGCCGCGCGAGGAGCCGATGGGGAGTTGCGCGATTCTGTGAGACCATTTCATCGTGGGCCACGACTCCGACTCGGACGACTTCGGCGCCATTGACCGTCTCCTTGCGGAGACGGATCGCGGTTGGGACGTCGACGCTCAGGTCCTGACGCTCAAGCAAGCGGCGGCGGCCAAGCCCCTCGCCGTGCAGGTCCAGGTCTCCGAAATGGCGACCACGCAGGCGCTCCCCACCCTTCGCCCGGGAAAGCCGAAGCGGCCTTCGAAGGCCCCTCCCCCGCAGCGCAAGCTCCCCCCGCCGCTGCCGCCGCCGAGTGGGCGGGTCCACGCCGCCTCGCCCGAGCGGGCGCACGCGGACATGGTCCAGCCCGGGTCGCTGGTCGATCTGCTGAAGGCGCGGGTCGCGGCCCTCGCGGGTCGAGACGACAAGGTCGGCCTGGCGCGGGCGCACATGGAGCTCGCGGTCGCGCGAGAGCTCATGGCGGGGGACGACGCGGCGGCGACGGCGCAGGCGGAGGCCGCGCTTCGGGTGAGCCCGACGCTCCCGTCGGCCCACGCGATGCTTCGGCGCAAGAAGCACGCGCGCGCGGCGCTCCCCGCGATGCTGGCGCATCTCGAGCACGAGATCGCGGCCGCGACGTCCGAGGAGCACAAGGCGGCACTGCTCGCCGAGAAGGCGCGGCTGCTCGACGCGCTCGGGAACCGAAGCGCCGACGTCCGGGCGGCATGGCAGCAAGCGCTCACGCACGCTCCGCACCACCCGGCCGCCCTGAAGGGCCTCGAGGCGGAGCTCACGTCGCGCGCGCTCGGGGGGACGGCCCCGGCCGATTGGGAGGACTGGGAGCTCCTCGCCGCGCACTTGGCGCACATGGCCGAGGCGTACGCCTCGGACACGCGGCTCGGCGCGTGGCTCCACCTCGAGCGCGCGCGCATCCTCGAGCGGAAGCTCGGGCGGCTCGACGCCGCGCGCGGGGCGTTCGAGCGGGCCCTCGAGCTCGACCCGCGGGTCGGCCCGGTGCGCGACGCCGTCGTCCGCCACGTCGCCGCGAGGGAAGACTGGGGCGGCCTCGCGCGCCTGCTCGAGGAGGAAGCGCTCATCGACGGGTCGGCGAGCCGCGCCGCGCGCCTCGAGCTCGACGCGGCGGCCATCGCGGCGACGCGCCTCGGAGATCGCGCGAAGGCGTGCTCGCTCCTCGAGCGGGCGACGGCCCGCGCGCCGACGGTCGCGTCGGTCGACCGGCGGGTGCTCGACGAGCTCGTTCGACAGTACGAGCTCGACGGGAAATGGCAGGACGCGGCGAGGGCGGCCCGCGCGCGGATGGCCTTCGTGACCGAGCCCGCCGCGCTGGCCCACGAGCTCCAATCGCTCGCGGTCGCGGCCGAAAAGAGCGGCGACCTCGAGGCGGCCATCGCCGACGTGCAGCGTGCGCTGGCCCTCGACGCGAAGGACCCGACGCTCGCGGGGACGCTCGACCGGCTGCTCGAGAAAGCGGAGAAGCACGAGCAGCGCATCGCGATGTGGCTGCACGAAGCGGCGCGCATCGAGGACGACGCGCAGCGATCGCGCGCGCTGGCCCGTGCCGCGGGCGTCTGCGAGAAACTCGGGCGCCACGCGGACGCGACCCGCCACCTGCGCGCCGCGTGGATCACGGCGCCGGGCGACGCCGAGGTCCTCGACGCGCTCGCGCGCCAGCTCGCGCCCCCGCTCCCGGAGGCGACGGACGCGGGCCTCCGCGCGCTCGCGGATCTCTACGCGCAGGCGGCCGAGCACACCCACGAGGTCGGCCGGAAGGTCGCGTTCCTCGAGCGGGTCGCGCTCCTCTGGGAGGAGGTCCTCGGGGACCCCGCGCGGGCGGGCCGTGCCTACGAGCAGGCCCTCGAGCTCGAGCCGAACCGCCGGAGCGCCATCCTCGGTCTCGAGCGGACCGCCGGACGGACGGGGAACGCGGGGGCGCTCGCGCGCGCCCTCCTCGAAGAGGCGCGGCTCGCCGGAGACCTCCGGGCCCAGCTCGCCTTGCGGGTGCGGGCGGCGGGCACGCTCGTCGACCATGACCCGGCGCGTGCCGCGCAGCTCGTTCGTGAGGTCCTCGAGCGGGACGGCGCGCACGCCGACGCGCGCGCGCTCGAGACCCAGCTCGAGCAGCGGGCGGGACGATGGGAGATGGCCGCGAAGTCGCTCCGCGCGCAGGTCGATCTCGTCAAGGCGCCGGCCGACAAGGTCGCGCGGTGGCTGGCCCTCGCGCAGCTCCAGCGGACGCGCCTGCACAAGCCGCTCGACGCGATGGCGTCGCTCGAGCGGGCGTGGGCGATCGATCCGTCCCACCCGGTTCCGCCCATCGAGATCGCCCGCGCCCTCGAGACGCACGGGGACGCGCGCGTGCTGCGCGACGCCGTCGAGCGCATCGCGTCGCGGGCCCAGACGTCGGAGGACCGCGCCCGCCACTTGACGCGGGCCGCCGAGATCGAAGAGCTCTCCCTGGGCGACGACGCCGCCGCGATCCGGAGCTTGCAGCGCGCGCTGACGGAGACGCCCGACGACGACCTCGTGGCCGAGCGCCTCACGCGGGTCGTCGCGCGACACGCGCAAGGCTCGGGCGGCGGAGACCTCGGCGAGCTCGCGACCCTGCTCGGCAGCCGCATCGAGCGGGCGGCCGCCCCGGAGGCCGCGCGCGGGATGTCGTTCGACCTGGCGGCGCTACTCGTCGAGGTCGGACGCGAGCCGCTCCGCGCGACGTCTCTGCTCGAGTCGGCCCTCACGGATCCCGAAGACCCCGCGCCGGCGCTGAGGACCCTCGAGTCGTTGCGACGCAGGATGCGTGAGCTCGTGCCCCTCGCCCGCGTGCTCGATCGGGAGGGGGAACGGTTCAGCGACCCGTGCGCGCGACAAGGCGCCCTCGCGTGCCTCGCGGCGCTCGAGGAGTGGAAGCTCTCGGCGGGCGACGTGGCCGCCACGTACCGCCGCATCCTCGAGCTCGATCCCCACGACTACGGCGCCCTCGAAGCGACCTTCCGCAGGGAGCTGTCCGACGCGCGCTCCGGCGATCCGCGCGCTCTCCAGGCGGCGCTGGAAGCGATGCGCGCCTTGGTGCCGCTCGTCTCCGACGACGACACGCGCATCTCGCTCGAGCTGTCCCTCGCGCTGCTCCTCGAGAAGGCCGCCGCGCACGCCTCGGAGGCGCGCGCGAGCGATGCCTTGGCGCGCGAGGCGCTCGATCGATACCGCGCGGTCCTTCGCATCGAGCGCCTGTCGGTCACGGCCTCGACCGGCGCGGCGCGCATCGCCGTGAAGTTCCGGGACCTCGACGCGGCCTACGCCGCGGCCCGCGCCCTGGCCGAGACCGCCGACGAGCCGCGCTTGCGCGCCCGCTACCTCATCGACGCGGCCGAGCTGCTGCTCGGCGCCGAAGAGGACCACCGCCTCGGCGCCCGCGCCGATCGCCGGAAGGACGCCGCGTCGCTTCTCGAGCGCGCCCTCGAGGCCGACCCCGACTCGATCGCCGCGGCGGGCCGCCTCGCGAGCGTCCTCCTCGAAGACCGGCTGGGCGAGCGCCTCGTCAGCGCGTTCCGCGGGGCGCTCGCGCGCGCCACCTCGGCCGAGACGGCGGTCCTCCTCGGGTCGGAGGTCGCGCGCGTGGCCCGCGACGAGCTCTCCGACCTCACGGTGGCGGTCGACGCCATGCGGCGGGTCCGGGCCGCGGCGCCGCAGCACGTCCCCTCGCTGCTGACGCTCGCGGAGCTGTGCATCGCGCAGCGCACGTGGCCGGAGGCCGTGGACGCGCTCGAGACCGTCGTGTCGACCGCGCACGACGCGCCGCCGAAGCTGACGGCCCTCTTCGCGCTCGCCAGCATCTACGAGAAGGTCCTCCAGCGTCCGCGCGACGTCGACCGCGTGCTCCGAGCGGCGGTCGCCGTCGACCCCAACAACCCGCGCGCGTTGACGGGGCTCGTGCGGAGCATCGCCGCCGAGCCGGCCGACGGCGGCGAGGCCAACCGGCAGGCGCGACGCACCGAGATCGCCGACCTGCTCGAGCGGCTGGCCCACGTGGAGAAAGGGGCCGACCAGAAGACCGGAATCCTGATGGAGCTCTCCGAGGTGCGCGTACGCCTCGGGAACCTCAAGGCCGCCGAGGCCGCGCTTGTCGAGGCCGTGGCGACCTCGCCCGCGAACGCGCAGGCCTTCGGGCGCCTCTCCGCCCTCTTCCAGCGACAGGACCGCCGCGACGACGCCGGACTCGCGCGCGCCCTCGGCGCGGTGATCGCGCGCGGCCAGCAGCTCGGGGCCGTCGACGCGCGATGGTTCGCGACGCTCGGCCAGATCGAGATCCAGTCCCTGTCGCGCACCCGCGAGGGGCTCGACCACCTCCAGCGGGCCCTCGCCCTCGACCCGACCCTCTACGAGACGCGGTTCGAGCTCGCCTGCGCCTACGAACGCACCGGAGCCCCGGGCGACGCCTCACGAACGATCGTCGCGATGCTGGCGCCCGGCGCGCGGCCCCTGCTCTCGATCGCGCGCCCGCGCGAAGCCCTCGCCCTCCTCGAAAAGACCCTCTCGGCGGAGCGCCGCGTGGACGAGGCCATGGTGGTATCGGAGCTTCGCTCGATGGCGGGGGACATCGACGCCGGGCGCGCCGACAAGCTCCGCGCACGCCGGCTGCCGCCCCTCGACCCGCAGCGGCCCGGCATCGATCGCAGCTTGCTCGTGACCCAGGTCCTTCCGGCGGAAGGGCGCCACCTTTGGCTCGACGTCGCGGCCGCGGTCGCGGGCATCGAGGCGAAGGTGGTTCGCGCGGACCTCGGCGAGCTCGGCGTGTCGTCGCGCGACCGAATCGCGTCGCGGGACCGGCACCCCACCCGCGCGCTGCTCGACCGGATCGCCCGCCAGCTCGGGCTGGGCGACTTCGAGTTCGCCGTGACGCCCGGGGTGCTGAGGTTGCGGGTCCTCGCGCAGGACGAGCCGTGGATCGTGGCCCCGCAGGCGTTCACCGAACTGCCCGAGTTGGTGCAGGCCGTCGGCCTGGCACGGGCCGTCGCGCGCATCGTCTACGGCGTGCCCTGGCTCGAGGAGCTCCCCGCGGCGCACGTCGAGGCGTTCCTCGTGGCCGCCGCGCGGCAGGTCGCTCCGGACTACCTCGCGCAGGGCGCCGGCGCGCCTGCGCAGGCGCTCGTTCTACGCTACGAGTCGAGCATGGCCCGCGCCATCGGCCGCCGGCAGCGAAGGATGCTCGAGGACCTCGCCCCGCGCTTGGCGTCGCCCGACGGGCGGCCGGCGAGCGTGGAAGCGTTCGTGGGGTCGCTCGCGCGCGGCGAGCGCCGCGCCGCGTTCCTGCTCACCGGAGACCTCCTGTCGACCATCGCCGAGCTCCGGCCGTTCGACGCGGTCCTCCATCGCGCGACCGAATCTCCAGGACCCCAGGCGCTCGCCGCCCTGATGGAGCATCCCGCCGCCGGCGACGTCGTCCGCTTCGCGTTGACGCCCGAAGCGACGGCGCTGAGACGCCGACTGGGTTCGACGTGGGCGGTCTGAGCGACGAGACGCCGCCGACTCCCGTCGAGCCGCCGGCCGAAATGCCGGGCAAGCCGCTGCCGCTCCAACTCGAGCTCCCGGGCTCGATCGCGGAAACGAGGGACTCGGCGGCGGACGCGTTGGGCGCCGACCGCGCCCGGAGCCTCCACCCTCGCCGGGCGGCCGCGCGGTTCGTCCTGTGGAGCTTGGGCGTCGTCTGCGCCGTGGGCGGGGTGGCGGCGTGGGCGCTTCCGGTGATCTTGCGGCGCGAGTGCATCGAGGTGGCGGCCGAGCACGGGATCGATCTCGCCGTCGAACGTGTCCGCATCGTGCCCGCGGGCTTGCAGCTCTACGGCGTGCACGCCACCTCGCGTTCGCTTCCCGGAGCCAGCGCCTCGACCCCCGAGATCGACGTCGAGACGGGGGACTTCCGGCCGCGCGTCGTCACGCTTCGGGGCGGCGGCGTCGTTCACCACGGCACGCCGGGCGAGCTCGCGGCGGGGGTGGCGAAGTGGCGCGCGAGCCCGTCGGGCGGGGACGCCGGCGCGTGGTCGCCGATGTCCGTCGTGCTCGACGGGGTCGACGTCGAGTGGCATTCGCCGGGCGCCGGCGCGCTGCATGTGGGCGCGTCGGACGTACACGCGACGTTCACGTGGTCCGCGGTGACGGCGGACGCGCCGCCGGAAGGTGCAGCGCTGCAGGGCCACGTTCGCTCCGAGCGCGTCGTCGTCGACCTGCCGGACGGCGACCGGCTCGGCCCATGGAGCGTGGACGCCGAACGCACGATGCGCGGCTTGCGCGTCCGGCTCGCGCTCGACCCGGAGGTCCCCGACTCTTCGTTCCTGCTCCTCGTGGGCGACGGCGAGTCCATCACGGCGGCTGACCTCGTCGTTCCCCGCTCCCCTGTCGCGCGGCTTGGGGTGCGCGGGCCGTCGTTCGCGAGCGTAGTCGCCAACGCGCAACTGGAAGCCACCCTCCATTACGCCGTGCTCGGGTCGAACCACGCGGACGTTTCGTCGCGCGGCGCCCTCCACGGCATACGGCTACCGGGCCTCGCGGACCCGGTCGACGTGACTTGGGAGGGAGTTGCGCGCGGCGACCCCACATTGGGCATCGATGTAAAGAACGCCCACCTCGTCGTGGGCGCCGTCGACGGAGCGCTTCGCGGGACCTGGAAAATGTTCGACGACGGAGCCCGCGTGACCCTCGCTTGGACCCTCGACGCGCTTGGTTGTGCGGACGCCGGGGGAACCTTCTCCTTCGATTCTCGTGACCTCACGGCCACACAGGTCGAGCTCAAACTGCCGTCCGCGTCGCGGGGGTGCGGGCCCCTGCGTCGCTCCGCCGCACGTGGGGAGTAGTGGTCGCGAAGGGGGCACCTTCGTCCGAGCGCGCTGAAGCGATGAACCGGCATTCGCGGCCCCTCGCCCACGTCGTGGCCGATTCACCTCACGACGAGACAGCAAACGAACCGGCGGCGGCTGCGTGAGGCCGCTTGAATCGATATCGACAAACTGAACAATTTCGGCTCGTCGTCCCCCGCCTGCTCGTGGCATCCTTTCTTCTGCTCACGGGCAGCACCGGTCGTCCTCCCACGGATCCTGGGGCTGCTCCTCCAGAACCCTCGAGCGAACGGAAGCGCTCCGGAATCGCCGCCGGCACTCGGCACGACGACAGAATCCATGTCCGAATCCCAGTCTCCCCCTCCCGCGCGCATGCATTCGGGTACCGTACCGCGGAGGGCCCGTGTGCTCGTCGTCGACGACGAGCGCCTCGTCGGCAACTCCCTGCGTCGCGTCTTGGGCGACGAGTTCTCGGTCACGACGACGACCGACCCGGAGCAGGCTTTCGCATGGATCGTGAACGGAGAGTCGTTCGACGTCATCCTCTGCGACGTCATGATGCCGGTGACGAACGGCGTCGTGCTCCGCAACCGGATCGACGAGGTCGCGCCCGATCAGGCGGCGCGCATCGTTTTCGTCACGGGAGGCATCGTCCTGCCCGAAGTGCAGGCGTTGCTCGAGCGCGTGCCGAACGCGTGGCTCGAGAAGCCGGTCGACGTCGAAGGCCTTCGGGAGCTCATTCGGCGCCGGATTCGAAGCGCCGCTTGGCTGCCCGAGTGCCCTGCGGTATAGAGCCGCCCCTCATGCGTGGAAATCGACAGCCCGCCGTACGCGCCACGACCACCGACGCGCAGACCTCGTTCCGAGCCCTCTCCCGCCACCGCCGGACGAAGCTCGCCCGCGCCGCCCACACGACCCTCGTGAAGGCCGACCAGTGGGGTCGCGGCGATTCGACCCCCCCGGAGATCGCGACGGCCCTCGAGCGCGCGCTCAAGGCGCCCGCCAAGGCCGGCGCCAAGAAGTAGCCCTGCCCCCGGCAGGGCGCGCCGATACGCGCGGTCAGCGGTTCGCGAAGTCCTTCATGAAGTCGGCGAGCGCCGTCACCCAGGCGGGTTCGACGGCGTTGTAGAGCGAAACGCGAATACCGCCGACGCTGCGATGCCCCTTGAGGCCGGCCATGCCCTGCCTCTTTGCGGCCTCGAGGAACTCGGACTCGAGGGCTTCGCTCGGGAGCCGGAAGACGGCGTTCATCATCGAGCGGCTCTCCTTCTCGACCGGGCAGCGGTAGAAGTCGGGCCTCGCGTCGACGGCGGCATAGAGCGCGCCTGCTTTGGCGCGGTTGCGCCTCTCGATGGCGGCCAGGCCGCCGATGCTCTCGATCCAGAGGGCGACGTTGCGCACGAGGTAGATGCCGAACGTCGGGGGGGTGTTGAGGAGCGATCGCGCCTCCGAATAGGCGCGGTACTGAAGGATGCTCGGGATGTCCTTGCGGCCGGCGTCGAGAAAATCCCGGCGCGCGACGACGACGGTGACCCCGCTCGGTCCGATGTTCTTCTGGGCCCCCGCGTAGATCATCGCGAAGGGCGACACGTCGATCTTCCTCCAGAGAAAGTCGCTCGACATGTCGCAGACCTGCGGGCGATCGCCGAAGCGCGGGAGCTCGAGGTATTGGACGCCGTGGATCGTTTCGTTGCTCGTGAAGTGGACGTACGCGGCCGCCGGATCGAGATCGACCTCGCGGAGCGCAGACACGCGGCGAAAGCCCCCCTCGCGGGTCGAGGCGGCGACCCGCGAGCGCGCGCCGACGACGTTGGCCCAGGCGGCGGCCTCGGACTGCGCCTTGATTCCCCACGCGCCGTTGACGACGTGGTCTGCCGAAGTGCCCGGGAGGAGATAGCTCACGGGAACCATGGCAAACTGCATGGATCCGCCGCCCTGGAGAAACAGGATGTCGTAGGCCGCGGGCACCCCGAGGAGCTCCCGCAGGCGACGAAGGGCCTCGTCGTGCACGGCCTCGTAGACCTTCCCGCGGTGGGAATGCTCCATGATGGACATCCCGCTGCCCTCGAAATCGAGGAGCTCGTCGCGGGCCCGCTCGAGGGCGGGCAGGGGCAGCGTCGCGGGGCCTGCGTTGAAGTTCATGATCCGGGTCATCGAACGCGAATGTAGTCCGCACGCCCGAGCCATGCGAGGGAGCGGACTCGCTCACGCGTCCCGCACGCCCGAGCGGACGACGGCCGGGCGGACTACACCCTTCGGCGCGCCGCCTTGCTCCCCCTCGACGTCCCCATCGGCACCGCGCTCGAGTCTCTGGTCACGGAGGTCCTCCCCGCGGCGCACGCGCGCTGGGTCGACGGAGGAGGCTCGAGCGAAGTCTTCGCCGTCGCGGTTCGGATCGAAGGCCGCGGCAGCTGGACCTTCCGCATTCAGGGCGCCTCCATGCGGGCCGAACCCGGCGAAACCCCGCGGCCGACGCTCTGGATCTACACGACCGCCGCCCACGCCGATCGGTTCCTCGCCGACGCCCTCGGCCCCAAGCGCCTCGCGCCGAAGATGGCTCCGAACGCGTTCGCGAGCGGCGCGCCCAAGATGCTGAGCGACCCGCGCGTCGTGCGTCGCGTGGCGATGGCGAGCGGCCGCATCGAGATCGCGATCCTCGAAGACGACGGCGCCCGCCTGGCCGTCGTCTTCGGCTTCGGCGACGCGACGCGACGACCCATCCACCCCGAGGACCCGGACACCGTGGTCGAGGTGCCGATGGCGACTCTCGACGGAATCTTGCGCGGCGAGCGTGCGCCCGAAGAGGCGTTGGCGCGCGGTGACGTCGCGGTGCGTGGCCGCAAGCTCCTCGCCGTGCAGCTCGCCCTCGCCGTCGGGCCGCTCTACCCGAAGCGCTGATCGCTCGGGCGCGTGCATCCCCCCAAGGCGCGGTGTTAGCTTGTGTCAGCTCATGAGACCGACTGTACCGGCGATCGCCGTCCTCGCCTTCGTCGCGGGCTGCCACTGGGCAAGGCCCGCCCACGATCCAGAAAACACGGACGACAGCGAGTCGTCGAGCGAGTCGAGCGACTCGGCGAAGTCGGCCGACACCCCGAAGGGAGGGGACACGCCGGCCAGCGATACGGACACGTCGCAGGGGAGCGCGATGGGGACCACCGGGATCGGGCGGACAGGCCCGCGCGCCGAGAAGGCGACGATCCACGACGACGTGGAGAAGGCCGCCCAGCCGTGCAGCGGCGTCGCGATCACCGATCTGGTGGCGTCGCTGTCGCAAGCGTCGTGCGAGCTCCCGGCGAACGCACCCCCGGCGGCGCAGCCCATCGCCAAGGGCAGCCTCGAGGTCACGGTCACACCCGACTCGACGAAGATCGCGCCCGGCGCGACGGCGAGGGTCACCGTCGTCTTCAAGAACAAGGCAAAGACCGCGCTCCCGCTCGACTTCACGGTCGACCCGGATCCGCGTTTCCTCTTTCAGCTCTACACCCCCGGCGGCGCCCGCATCGACAAGCCGGCGGGCGCGGAGCCGGCCCTCCCTTCCGAGGTCACGTCCGCGGAAGCGCCGGAGACCCGCACGGCGCGGATCACGCTTGCGCCCAACGGGACGGCGACCGCCGTCCTGCCATGGCGTGCGGTGAGATACCGCTGGGCTTCCAAAGAGAGGGCGAAGGGGGCGCTGCCGGGCCACGGTTACCCGCGCGAGCCGGCCGGGCCGCTCGGACGGGGGAAGTATTTGCTCGTCGTCGTCACTCCGCTGACGAACATCGACGAGGGCGCGGGCCGCGAGGTCAGCCACCCGCGCGCCAAGGTCGAGATCGCGGGCAACGTCTACCTCGAGCCGCCGCCCCCGCCGCCGCCGAAGCCCGCCGCTCCGAGCCCCGCGACGCCCGCGCCGGCTCAAGACTCCGACGCGACCATCGAGGCGAAGTTCCTCAAGGCCGCCGGCGGCGGATCGGCCAGCCCCCCGTCGCCGCCTCCCGCGAAGAAGCCCTGACCGCGCGCGGCGCCCACGCGCATGCCCTTTCGCGCGCTCTTCTTCGGCTCTCCCGCGTTCGCGGTGCCGTCGCTCGACGCGCTCCACGAGCTCGGCGCCGTCGCGGGCGTCGTGTGCCAGCCGGACAAGCCTGCGGGACGCGGCCTCGCGATGACGCCGCCGGCCGTCAAGACACGCGCGCTGGAGCTCGGCCTGACCGTCGTCCAGCCGACGAAGCTCCGTACCGGTGAGGTCGCCGCGTGGGCCCGCTCCCTCTCCGCCGACGTCGCCCTCGTCGTCGCTTACGGGCGCATCTTGCCACGCGACGTCCTCGATGCGCCGAGGCTCGGCTGCGTCAACGTGCACGCCTCGCTGCTGCCGAAGTATCGCGGGGCGGCCCCAATCACCTGGGCGGTCGTGAACGGAGAGGCGGAGACCGGCGTCACGCTGATGAAGCTCGACGAGGGGATGGACACCGGGCCGACCTTCGCGCGCGTGGTCACCGCCATCGGTCCCGAAGAGACCGGCGGTGCGCTCTCCGAACGCGTGGCGCGGCTCGGAGCCGACGCGGTCCGCGAGTGGCTTCCTCGGTACGTCGCGGGACAATGCCGGCTCGAGCCGCAGGACGAGCGCCTCGCGAGTATGGCCCCGCTGCTCGAGAAGTCCCACGGCCGCGTCGACTGGTCGAAGAGCGCGCGCAGGGTATACGACCACGTGCGGGGGATGAGCCCGTGGCCGGGCGCGTTCACGCTCTTGCGCGGGCGGACCCTGAAGATCCACAGGGCGCGCGTCGTGGACCTCACCGCCGGCGGGGGCGCGCCCGGCGAGGTCCTCTTCGCCGACAAGACGCGCGTGGTGGTGGCTTGCGGCGAGGGATGCGTGGAGCTCGTGGACGTTCAGCCCGAAGGAAAGCGGGTCATGGAAGCGTCGCAGTGGGTGCTGGGCCGCGGGGTGAGCGGAGGCGACGTGCTCGGGGCGTGAGGCCGCCGGTCACCAGTGGAGGCCGAAACACTTGCCTCCGCGCTCGGAGACGAGCGTGCACCAGACGATGAAGCTGCCGCCGGTGACGGCCGCGACGGCGATGGCCACGATGACGATGCGCGCGAGCCCGAAGATGCGCCGCAGCTGAGCGACGGCCTCCATGAGGAGCACCACGTCTCGCCCGCGCGTCGCCACGAGCGCCGACAGAGAACGGCCCGCCGACACCGTCCACCACGCGCCGAGGAGACACAGCGCCGCGACAGCCGCGGCCCCGATCGCATACGACAAGAACCCCGCGAAGAGCTCCCCCGCGACGAAGACCGCCGCAAGGCCGCCGAACAGCATCAAGCATGCGCCGACGAAGCTCATCGAGGCGGCGAGGGCGCGAAAGCTCTCCTTTCGAGCATCCGCGAACTCGTAGGGCGCGTCGTCTTGCCTCTCGCGTTCGGATGACGGAGCTCGGACGCTCATGGAAGAACAAGGTACCGCGGGCCGGCTGGCGCGAACCACCGAACGGCATCAACATCTTCCTCCTTCGTGGCAAAAGGCCCCCTCGAGCTCTTTCACCCCGCCGTCGCGGGATGGTTCCGCGACGCGCTCGGGGAGCCGACCCGTGCGCAGGCGCTCGGGTGGGGCCCGATCGCGCGGGGAGAGTCGACACTCCTGCTCGCGCCGACCGGATCGGGTAAGACGCTCGCGGCGTTCCTGATCGCGGTCGATCGTCTGGCCCGCGAGCCGGCGCCCGCAGGGCGCGGCAAGACGCGCGTGCTCTACGTCTCGCCGCTGAAGGCGCTGGCGATCGATGTGGAGCGCAACCTGAAGCGGCCCCTCGAGGGGATTGCGGACGCGGCTCGCCGGATGGGGTCGGAGCTGCGTGTTCCGACCATCGCCGTCCGTACCGGGGACACCGCCGCGAAGGAGCGCGCCCGCATGGTCCGCGCACCGGCCGACATCCTCATCACGACCCCCGAGTCCCTCTATCTTCTCTTGACCTCGCGCGCGCGCGAGATCCTTGCACCCCTCGATACCGTGATCGTCGACGAGATCCACGCGCTCGTCCCCACCAAGCGCGGCGCCCACCTCGCGCTCAGCCTCGAGCGCCTCGAGGCCCTGCGCCCTCGCGGAGCACCTCCCCTCCAGCGCATCGGTCTCAGCGCGACCCAGCGCCCGCTCGACGAGGTCGCGCGCGTACTCGGAGGTCTCGACGCGGGGGAGCCACGTCCGGTCACCGTCGTCGACGCGGGAGCGCGGAAGGCGATCCGCCTCACGGTCGAGTCCACGCTCGATCCCTCCGGCGCGCCGCAGACCGTCGAGCCGCGCGGACGCCGGACCCAGAAGGGCGGCGACGAGGCCGCGGGCCGCGGCGAATGGCCCGCAGTGCACGCGCGGATCGTCGAACTCGCGCGCGCGCACCGATCGACGCTCGTGTTCGTCAACAGCCGGCGGCTCGCCGAGCGCCTCGCGGCGGCCCTGAACGACATCGCCGGCGAAGAGCTCGCGCTGGCCCACCACGGCTCGCTCGCGAGAGAGAAGCGCGTGATCATCGAGGACAGGCTCAAGCGCGGCGAGCTCCGGGCGATCGTGGCGACGTCCTCGCTCGAGCTCGGCATCGACATGGGCGCCATCGACCTCGTCGTCCAGGTCGAAGCGCCGCCGAGCGTCGCCTCCGGGCTCCAGCGCGTCGGCAGGGCGTGCCACGAGGTCGGCGGGGTCCCCGCCGGAGTCCTCATGCCGAAACATCGGCAGGACCTGGTCGCGTGCGCCGCGGCGGCGGCCGACATGCTCGCCGGCGCCGTCGAGGAGACGTTCAGCCCACGCAACCCGCTCGACGTCCTCGCGCAGCACATCGTCGCGATGGCGTCGGTCGAGGCGATGCCGGTCGAGGATGCGTACGCGCTCGTCCGAAGAGCGGCCCCTTTCGGCGACCTGCCGCGGCCCGCGTTCGACTCGGTCCTCGACATGTTGAGCGGGCGCTACCCCTCCGACGACTTCGCGGAGCTTCGGCCGCGCATCACCTGGGACCGCGCCGGCGATCGGATCGAGGCTCGGACGGGCTCCCATCGGCTCGCGGTCACCAACGGCGGCACGATCCCCGACCGCGGGCTCTACGGTGTGTTCACGACGCCCGACGCCGGGTCCGACGGGCCGGGACGGCGCGTGGGCGAGCTCGACGAGGAGATGGTCTTCGAGCTGCGGGAGGGGGAGGTTTTCCTCCTGGGCGCCTCGTCGTGGCGCGCGCAGAGCATCACCCACGATCGCGTGCTCGTGACGCCGGCGCCCGGCGAGCCCGGCAAGATGCCGTTCTGGCACGGTGACCGGCCCGGACGCGCGCGCGCGTTCGGTGAGCGAATCGGACGCCTGGTCCGTCGCGTCGCGGAGGGCCGCGCCGACGTCACCGAGCTCCAAGGCACCCACGCCCTGTCGGAATCCGCGGCGGAGGCGCTGACCGCCTATGTGCGCGAGCAGGTCGAGGCAACCGGCGAGGTCCCGAGCGACCGCACCGTCGTCGTGGAGCGGTTCGTCGACGAGGTGGGCGACTGGCGCGTGGTCGTCCTGTGCCCGCTCGGGACGCGCGTCCTCGGACCGTGGGCCATCGCGGTCGCCGCCGCGCTGCGAGAGGCGTACGTCGACGTCGACCTCCACTACACCGACGACGGGATGGTCTTCCGTATTCCGGCGTGCGAGACGCCTCCGCCGACGGACCTCTTCTTTCCCCGCGCCGACGCCATCGAGGGCATGGTGACGCGGGCGTTGGAAGGAACCGCCCTCTTCGCTTCGCGGTTCCGGGAGTGCGCCGCCCGCGCGCTCCTTCTCCCGCGCCGCGACCCACGCCGCCGGACGCCGCTCTGGGCGCAGCGCAAGCGCGCGACCCACTTGCTCGCGATCGCCGGGCGGTACCCCGAGTTTCCCATCGTGCTCGAGGCGTACCGCGAGTGCCTGCGAGACGCCTTCGACCTGCCGGGGCTCACGGCGCTGCTGGGTGACGTCGAGTCGCGGCGCGTCCGGGTGACCACCGTCGACGGTCGAGCGCCCTCCCCTTTCGCGGCGAGCGTCCTCTTCGCCTTCGTCGCGAACTTCATTTACGAGGCCGACGCGCCGCCTGCAGAGCGCCGGGCGCAGGCGCTCGCCGTCGATTTCGATCGCCTCCGCGAGCTCCTCGGGGAGGCGGAGCTCCGGACTCTCCTCGACGAAGAGTCGATCCGAGACCACGTGGCCGCGCTCCAGCGCACCTCGCGACCCGCGACGACCGCCGATGCGGTGCACGATCTCTTGCTCTCCGTCGGCGACCTCTCGCGCCCCGAGCTCGCCGCGCGCTGCCTTCCGGACCGCGCCGACGCGTGGCTCGCCGCGCTCGTCGACGCGGGGCGCGCCGTCCGCTTGCGCATCGCGGGCACCGAGCGGTTCGCCGCCGTCGAAGACGCGGCCAAGCTCCGCGACGCGCTCGGCGTGGACCTTCCGCCGGGCATTGCTCGGGCGCTCCTCGAGCCGACGCGCGAGCCCTTGCGCGAGGTCGTCGCTCGCTTCGCGCGGACCCATGGGCCGTTCGTGGCGCGCGACGTGGCCACCCGCTTCGGCCTGCCGCCCCGCGCGGTGGAGGCGGAGACTTCGCGTCTCCTGCGCGAGGGACGCCTCGTCGAAGGCGCGTTCATGCCCGGCGGCACCCAGCGCGAGCTGTGCGCCCGAGACGTCCTCGACGCGATTCGGCACAAGTCGCTCGTCAAGATCCGCCGCGCGATCGAGCCCGTGACGCCCGACGCACTCTCGCGCATGGTCCTCCGATGGCAGGGGGTCACGAAGAAGCGCCGCGGTCGCGAGGCGCTGCTCGCCGTGGTCTCCGAGCTCCAAGGGTGCCCGCTCGTCGCCTCCGCTCTCGAGAGCCACATCTTGCCCGCGCGCGTCGACCCGTACCGGCCCTGGGAGCTCGACGCGCTCTGCGCCTCGGGGGAGGTCGTCTGGGCCGGCCTCGATCCGCTAGGCATCGGCGACGGGCGCATCGCGCTCTACCTCGCCGATCGGGAGCCCGCGTTGGCACGTGCGGTCGCCCCCTTCCCGGGACCGGCGGCGGAGGCGGTCCGGCGGGTCCTGGCGCGGCGCGGCGCCGTCTTCTTCGCCGACCTCGCGCGTGAGGTCGGCGGCTTTCCGAACGACGTGCTCGCCGTCCTATGGCAGATGGTCTGGGCCGGCGAAGTGACCAACGACACCCTCGAGCCGCTGCGCGCCCGCGTGCGCCCGGTCAAGGTCCGCTCGCGTCCCGACCGGCGTCCCGCTGCATCGCGCCCCGAGCGTCCCCCGGTCGACGGCTTTCGCCCGGCCGACGGCGCGCCGACGCGCAACCCCCGCGTGACCCCTCGCGGCGGCGAGGGCCGGTGGTCGCTTCGCGCGGCGCGCTGGATCGCGGTGCCGTCCGAGACCGACCGTCGCGCGTCCATCGCGCGCGTGCTCCTCGGTCGATACGGTATCGTCACCCGGGAGGCCGCCCATGCCGAAGACGTCCCCGGCGGTTTCGCCGGCATCTACGACGTGCTCAAGACCCTGGAGGCGCAGGGACGGGTCCGCCGCGGCTACTTCGTCGAAGGCCGGGGCGGAGCTCAGTTTGCGCAGCCTGGCGCCGACGAGGGACTCCGGCAGATGCGCGACGCGGACGCCGGCGCTCCCCCCATCGTCCTCGCGGCGACCGACCCCGCCAACGTCTGGGGCGCGATCCTCGATTGGCCTCCCTCCCCTGGCGACGCACGTCCGCAGCGCGCCGCCGGAGCCGTCGTGGTGCTCGCCGATGGCGCGTTGCTCGGCTGGATGGGGCGCGGCGAGAACCCGGTCCTCACGTTCCTGCCGGAGGACGAAGGAGCGCGCGCCGAAGGAGCGCACTCGCTCGCCAAGGGCTTCGCGGAGCTCGTCGACTCCGGGGCGCGTCCGGCGCTCCTCGTCGGGAGCATCGACGGCGTCGACGCCTCGGCGAGCTCCCTGGCGCCCGCCTTCGCTCGCGCCGGCTTCGTCGCGACGGCGCGCGGCCTCATGAAGCGCCGGCCCTCGCCCGCGCGTCCGCCCCTCGAGGGGGGCGACGCGACGCGTCCCTGAGCGGATCATCGGAGGAGAGAGGCGCGTACCATGCCGGACGAGATCAAGAGCGGCCGCTTTGTCCTTTTGCACCCGCTCGGCGAAGGCAGCCAGGGCGTCACCTTCGACGGAGTCGACAAGCGCGAAGGGCGGAGCGTCGCCATCAAGCGGTTCGACGTGCGGGGCGCCAAGTCGTGGAAGGACGTGGAGCTCGCCGAGCGAGAAGCCCGCGTGCTGCAATCGCTCTCGCACCCCAAGCTCCCGGCCTACATCGATCACTTCGAGGAAAACGGAGCGCTCTACCTCGTCATGGAGAAGATCGAGGGCGAGAGCATCGCCGCCCAGCGCAGGGCGGGCCGCATGTTCCAAGAGCAAGACGTCGTCCGACTCCTCCGCGACACGGCCGACGTGCTCGACTACCTGCACGGCCGCTCGCCGCCGGTCATCCACCGCGACCTCAAACCGGGCAACGTCATCCGCCGACCCGACGGTTCGTACGCCTTCGTCGACTTCGGATCGGTGCGCGACCGGCTGCGGCCGAAGGGCGGCTCGACGGTCGTCGGGACGTTCGGATACATGGCGCCCGAACAGATGCAGGGCCGCGCGCTCCCCGCGTCCGACGTGTACGCGGTCGGTGCCACGGCCATCACGATGCTGACGGGCTCCGAACCCGAAGACCTTCCCCACCGCGGCCTCGGCATCGACGTGCGCCGGGCCCTCAGCGGGATGAACACGAGCGAGGGCACGATGGCGGCGCTCGAGCGGATGCTCGATCCGGACCCCGACCGCCGCGCGACGCGGATCGCCCCTCTCCTCGCCGCGGGCAGCGATCGCAAGGCGCGGCCGTCGGCGTCTCGGGGATACGAATGGCAAGCCGATTGGATCACCGAGAAGGTGGCGCGGAAGGTCGAGCGACAGGTCCAACACGCGACGCGCAGGGCCCAACACGCCGCGCGACGTGCGGCTCGGCACGCCGCCCACGGTCGCTCGTTCGGCCGCGAGCGACGAGTGCCTCCCTTCCTCCGTGTGCTCTTCACCATCGGGATCGTCGTCGGGATGTTGGCCGTAGCTATCGCCACGCGGGTCATCGTGCCGCTCGTCCTCTTGTTTCTGTCGCTCTTCGTCGCACGTCGTTCGCTCGTCGCGGCTGCGCAGGCCGTGCGTCGCGGCGGACGAATGGCGCTCGGGAACATGAACGCTTCGCGCCGGTGGGTCGTTCACGGCGTGCGCCCCGAGTACGGCTCCTCCCCGAACGAGAGCGACTCTTGGCCCCAAGGGTCGGCGCGAACCCGGGTCGATCAGGACGGCGCGAGCCGCGTGCGCGTGGATGCGTCGGATGTCCGTATGCCCACGACGGGCGCGAGGGTGGCCGGCGACGGAGGCCGAGACCGCGATGGAGAGGCCGCGGGAGAGGCGAGCGCGGAAACAGACGACGCCGATGAAAATGCCAATAGCTCGTCCGCGCCGCGACATTCGCACCGCACGTAAAATTGCCGCCGCGGACGGACACCGGGCGGCATTCGTCGGCGTTGAGTTGCCGAGCCCGCGTCTTCGCGCTTAGGCTTACTTTGAATTCTCCTTATACCCCCGGTGCTGGCCATGAACACTCGGCAAACCATCAAGTGGATTTCGTACTTCGGGCCGTTCGCTGTGGCCCTACCCCTGGCGACGTGGCAATGCGGCGGCGACTCGTCGGTCACGCCGGTGTCCGATGCGAGCACCGGCGGCGACTCCCCCACGAGCAGCTCCGGAAGTAGCAGCGGAAGCGGCGGGAACAGCAGCGGAAGTGGCAGCGGCAGCAGCAGCGGCACCGGCACGACGAGCAGCAGCGGAAGCGGCAGCGGCGGCAACAGCAGCGGAAGCAGCAGCGGAGGGCCCGTCCTCTGCACGGCGCCGAACGTGCCCCCCGGCTGCCTCCAGTGCATCACCGACGCGAACTGTCCCACGGCGGCTCCGCACTGCCTCCCGTCGCCTGCGTCGACGTGCGTGGTCTGTACGACCAGCGCGGACTGCGGCAGCGGGACCACGCCGGTCTGCCAGCCGAGCGATCACACTTGCCATGCTTCGTGCGCGGTCGACGGCGGAACACGCTGCGTCGGCGCCACCGCCATCTGCGATACGACGTCCGGCGCTTGCGTCGGTTGCCGCGTCGGAGGCAGCGACTGCCGCGTCGCCGCCCCGGTATGCGACCCCCTGACCCAGCAATGCGTGCAGTGCGCGACGAACACGGATTGCGCCGGCACCGTGACGCCCATCTGCGACACCACGAACAACACGTGCGTGACCTGCGTCACCAACGGTGACTGCGCCACATCGACGGTTGGACCGGTCTGCCGCCAGGCGAATCACACCTGCGCCGCAGGCTGCGTGAACGACACGCAGTGCGCCGACGCGGGGGTCCCCGGGGTCGACGCCGGGGCGCCCCGCTGCAACCTGACGAACAACGCCTGCGTCCAGTGCCTCGGCGACACCGACTGCTCTGGCGGCACGCCCTTCTGTGACACGCAGGCGGCCGGCGTGGGAGCCGCGGGGCGAACCGACCGGTGCCAGCAGTGCCTGCCCGCCAACGCGCCGGCGGACGCCGGCATGGAGGGCTGCGACGGCGGCCCCGGATCGACTTGCCAAGTCGCCGTCGGAGCGGGCGGCGGCGGTCAGTTCGTCTGCCGGTAGGGCGCCGTTCCGGCATCTCGGCGCCTCTCGAGCGAAGCGCATTCGCTTCGCTCGAGGGCGGCGGCGGGACAGTTCGTGGACTCTGGCGTGCGCGGTCGCTCAGGGGCGCATGAGGCCCACCGGCGCAATCCAGACGACGGTCCCCGTCCAATCATTGCCCAAGAAGAGCCGTCCGTCCGGCGCGAACGTGATGGGCGCGGGTCGCCCGTGGTCCTGGCGGCCGTCGTCCCATCCCGACGCAAACTCGAGCATGTCGTTCGGATCGGCGTTCGACCCGGGGAGCTCGCTCGACGGGAGTGGAAGGCCCGTCGTCGGATCGAGCGCGATCGCGACGACGCGCGCACCCTTCCACGATTGGTAGTCGCCGTGGAGGGTGACGAACGCGCGTCCGCCCCAAGGCTCCGGCCATTGCCCGGTCTCGAAGTCGAGGCCGAACGGGGTATCCCCGATGACGAACGCGCCCGACTCTGCGGCGACACCCGAGCAGTCGGGCATCGCGTTGGTGTCCTGACAAAGGACACCCGAATACGGCGTGTTCTGCGTGGCACAGCACGGGAAGCCCCAGTCGTCGCCGGCATGGATGGGTAGGAGCTTCTCGCGCCCGCCGACCTCCGCGGAGAAATCGAGTGCGAGCTCGATCGCGAGGCACACGTCGTGGTTGGACTCGCACCGGATCGCGATTGGATTGCGGAACCCCTTGGCCACCTCGGTCGTCGTTCCGTCCGCGTTGAGCTCCATGATCGCCCCGCGCAACGGGGACGTCGACAGGCACACGTCGAGCTGGCCGCCGCCGTTCGATATGTAGATCGTCCCATCCATCGCCCGGTCGAAGACCTTCGGCCAGTGCGTGCTGTCCTGCGGGAGGCTCGACATGTCCGTCGCGACTTCGGCGGCCCCCGAGGGCTGCCGGTCTCCGGTGTTGTACGCGAGGCTGCGAATGACCGCCGCGTCCTGGTAGTAGAGCTGTCCGCCAGCGAACAAGAGCCCTTGCACCGCGGCGAGGCCCCCGAGGAACGTCCCGACCGAATCCGCCATGCCGTCGTGATCGTCGTCCGGCAGAACGAGAATGGCCGACTGGCCGCCTCCCGGTTTCGCGCCCGTGGTCCCACGCTGCGGCGACGCCACGAAGAGCTCACCGCCCGGCGCGAACCGGAGCTGCCGCGCCACGCCCGTATTGGCGAACACGTGCGCGCAGAACCCTTTCGGCAGCGTCAGCCATCCAAGATCGGGCACGCCTCCCGCGTCGGCCCCGCCCACGAGCGCAGGCCCGACCGACGTCTGCACCACCGACCCCGGGAGCGCGCAGAACGAGCCCGCCGCCGGCATCTCGCCCGCGGGGACGGGCGGAAGGGGGCCCGGCGGTACGATGCGCGCCTCGCTGGAGCATCCGCCGGACACGGCGCCGCACGCGAGCGCGGCAAGAAGGAGTAACACCCGCTCTTCCGTCTTCATCGCAAACTTTTGACCAATGTCGTTCATCGGATGGATTCGACCAACTTGGTGATTCGGTCGCTGCCGGTGGAAACACCATACGCTAACCATCACACGCTTTTCGAGCGACGGGCGCGATCCTCGTCGGTGCGCGCTCCGCGCGCGTGCACTGCCATTTCTCGAAGACGGAAGAAAGGTCGCAGTCATCATGTGGCGTCGTTCAGTCGGGGCAGGCTTGGCGTGCGCATCCGTGATCGCGGCGTGCGGCGGCTCTTCCAACGTGGGGACCGGTTTCGGCGGCGACAGCGGGGCCGGACCTCCTTCTTCGAGCAGCGGAGGCTCGGCGGGGTCCTCCAGCGGAACGGGCGCGACCAGCAGCTCTTCGTCCGGCGGCGGGTCGGTCGACGGCGGGGGATCGTCGTCGGGGAGTGGGTCGTCGTCGGGCGGCAAGAGCAGTTCGTCGAGCGATGCCGGCGGGGCATCGAGCGACGCGGGCGCCACCTCGTCGAGCGGAGGAAGCTCGTCCAGCGGCTCGAGCTCGTCGGGGCGTGGCTCTTCGAGCTCCGGCTCGAGCTCCTCGAGCTCGAGCTCGTCCGGAGCAGGGTCGTCCTCGGGCGGCGGATTCACGGGAAGCTGCCAGCCCGGCTGTGGCTCCCACAAGTGGGCGTGCTGGCCGATGCCGAACTCCGTCAGCAGCGGCTTGCCCAACCCCGCGAGCTACACGGACTTGGGCAACGGCACCGTCCGCGACAACGTCACGTGCCTCGTTTGGCAGAAGGCCCTCGACACACCGACCGCCGCGTCGATGGGCGTCACGATGCCCGGGACCATCACCGACAACATGAGCTACTGCTCCGCGCTCGCCACCGCGAGCTACGGCGGCCAGACCGACTGGCGTATTCCCACCCGCGTCGAGCTCGCGTCGGTCCTCGACTTCACGCGAACCGGCAGCGCGCTGAGCCCTCCGCTCACCGGCACGAACGGCTACGACCGCACCTTCTCGCTCTGGTACGAGACCATCGCGCTGATTGGGTCGCCGCCGTCGACGTTCGGCTGGGTCTACAATCTCACGAGCTTTTCGGACAGCGGCTTCACGAGCAACGCCTACGCGCAGGCCAGCGTGGCGTCGGCCCGCTGCGTGAGTGGCAACGGCACCGGCGAGGGGCTCATGCAGCAGGCCGTCGAACCGGCGAACCACTACACCATCGCTGCGGGCGAAGTGACCGACAACTACACGGGGCTCGTATGGCAGCAGGTCTATTCGACCTCCGTCATGACTTGGTCGGCGGCGGCCGGTTACTGCTCTGGCTTGGGCTTGAACGGGCACACGTGGCGGGTGCCGAGCATCAAAGAGATGTCGACCCTCGTCAACGAGGCGCTCGTCGGCCCCGCCGTCGACCGCACGGCGTTTCCGAACACCGTCTTCTGCGGCGACACCACTTGGTTCTGGGGAGCGGAGGCCGACGCGAACTTGGCGGGCTCCGCGTGGGGCATCAACTTTTGCGACGGTTACACCGGTGCGAACAACACGGCGTCGTTCGACATGTTCACGACCGGCTACGTGCGCTGCGTGAGGTAGCGCGGTCGAGCTTCTTCTCGCGCTCGGCGTGCGCGATCTCGACGATGCGCGCGATCCGCTTCACTCGCGTCTCGTCGTGGACGGCCTTTTCGAGCCACATCACGATGTGATTTCGGCGGCCGCGCGCGATCGACGCGAACGCCTCGAAGGCCCCCTCCTCGTGCAGCGCGAAGGCGAGGTCCTCGGGCGTCGGCAAAGACGGAGGATCCCGGTCGACCCGCAGGCGGACTTCGATGCGATCATCGAGCGACGCGCCGGCCGCGCGACGGACCTCTGCGTTCAGCATCATCCGGTGACGGCCGCCCCCCTTCGGCGAAATCGTGCCGCGCCACGGTACGCCGTTGACGATCCCGACGACAGAGACGTGTCCTCGTATGCCCACCGCGCGGCTCACCGCCGCCGGCACGTCCACGCCGTACATCGAGCCCACCCGCACGACCTTCGCGACGAACTGGAAGGACGGCTCGGCGGAGGGCTTCTTCGCCGGCGACATGCGCGGCCGTCACCGCCCCGTCATCCGTGGAGTGACGCGCCCATCGCCGCGATGCGCGCCTCGATCGTCGCCACGGCGCCCGCCGTCGCGTAGGAGGCCGTGAGCGCGAGCTTGCCCTCTTGACGTGCGACGTAACCCTGATCCACGAAGCTCGCATACGCGTTCTCCAGCATCGGGCTGCTCACCGCCTCGCGCCGGGCGATCTCACCCGCGAGGAACATGCGCTCGCCCGCCGTCATCGCGCGTCGCACGAAGTCCTTCGTCGCAATGGCGCCGCGGAGAAGGGCTCCGAGACCGCGGGCCCCCACGCGGTAGCCCTCGACGAAGTTCTCGAGGAGCCTCGCGTAGAGTTCGACCTGCGCGCGGCCGTCGGCGCCGTGGACGTCCAGCATGCTGCCCGACCGAGCCACCTCGCCGTCGGCCTCCATCGCGGTCAGCTCCTCCTCGAAGATCTGCTCGAATGGAGCGTCCGCGCGGAACGTGAACTCGTATTTGAAGAGACGGGAGAGGGCGCGCGCGCGCTCCCGGACCGCGTCGACCGCGAGCGGCGGACCCGGGCTCGCCAGGAGCGCGGTCGCGACGATCGCGCGTGCGGCGAAGAAGTGAATGATGACGTTCTTGGCCAGATCGAGGGAGAGACGCGCCTCGGGAGGTACGACATAAATCGTGTCGTCCCCTACCCGGTGCGCCTGCACGTGCTCCGCGCGCACGAACAAGTCGACCGCCTCGCGCACGGCCGAAGCCCGAACGATCCGGCCCTCTCCCTCGCGGGCTACCAGCGACGGGCTGAAGCGGGCTCCCTCCCGCCGGAGCGTTCGCGCGAGCCGCTCGCACGCCGCCAGGAGGTCCACGTGCGGAAGGCCGCGGCGGTCGTGGGCGAGGAGCGCCATCGCGACGAGCGATCCGGGCGTCACCGCCGTCACTGCGTTGATCTCGTTCATCACGCGATAAGCGAGCCGCGTGACGACGGCGCGCCTGCGGGCCGGGGTGAGGTTGTGGAGATCCTCCGGCTTGGCGCTCGGGTCGAACTCGCCGAGAACCTCGCCGAGGGAGAGCGGCTTGCCAAACTGCACGCTCAGCCTCCCGTATCGGCCGAGCAAGAGCTCGAGCGATGCGACGAGCGCGCGGGCGTCCTCTTTCGGCTTCTCGCCTCCCGTCGCCTCGTGCACGAGCGCCTTCTCGTCGACGAAGCGTTCGTACCCGATGCTCACCGGGCAAAACCAGGTCTTCCGCGTCGGGACGCCCAACGCCGCGTCGACCACGATGGACAGCAACCCGAGCTTCGGCGGCCGCAGCTTACCCGTCCGCGACCGCCCGCCTTCGAGAAAGAACTCGAGCGGCCACCCGTCCTTGATGAGACGCCGCGTATAGGCGTCGACGACCGCCGCGTACAAACGATCGCCCGCGAACGTGCGCCGGATGAAGAACGCGCCCGCCCTCCGGAAGACGGGGCCCATGGGAAAAAAGTTCAGGTTGTCGCCTGCCGCGATGAGCGGGAGCGGAAGCTTTTGGCGATAGAGGATCCACGCGAGCGCGAGGTAGTCCATATGCGACTTGTGCGAAGGGAGAAAGACGAGCGTCCCTTCCTTCGCATGCTCGCGGAGCCGCTCGACGCCCGCCTCGTCGACTTCGATCGCGGAGAACATGCGGGACGCGACCTGGGCGAACACCTTGTCGAGCGCGTTCATCGCGCTCATGTCGAGCGCTGCTTCCATCTCGGTCAGCATCCGGAGCGCGCGGGCCCGGATGACCGCCCGCTCCTTCTCCCCCTCCCCGGCCATGTCGGCGATGACCTTCTCGAGCTTCGGGCTCCGGATCACTTCGTCGCGCAGCCGGTCGGGCGACTTGTGCATCGGCCCTACCATGGCGCGCCGCTCGCGCTCGAGCCGCCGCAGGAGCGTGTACGTGAGCCGGCGGAGGAGCACGTCGTCGCCGGCCCCGTCCTGCTCGCGCGCCAGAAAGTCGTGGAGATCGACCGGCTCGCCCGCCCGCATCGTCGCGTGCCGGCGGTTCACCAAAAACTGCCCGATCGACCGGAGGTTCCCGGGCCACTCGCTCGTCCCGAAGAGCGTGTCGGCGACATTGCCCCCGCGCGTCCCCGCGCTCCGCGACCAGAGGAACACCTGGGGCACGAAGAGGATGCGGGTCGCGCTCCGGCGCTGCACGTCGAAGAGGGCACGGATCAAGTGATCGCCCTCGACCTTCCCGCGCGCCTTGCCTTCCAATAGGTGCGGGGGCCGTTTCAGGAACAGCGCCGCGCTCGACCCGCCCAGCACGGCGCGCTCGAGGTCCGCGGCGTCCCCGTCGTGGGTGCGTGGCCGGAGGGCGCGGAGCAAGCCGCCGTTCAACGGCTCGAGGAGCGACAAACCGAGGTCGTTCGCGAAGCGGATCTGCGGCAGGCGATGACGTTTGGTGAGGTAGTCGAGCGCGAAGAAATCCACGAGCGACAGGTTGCGCAGCACGTAGACGACCGTCCCGCGCGCGTCTGCGTCGCGCACGGCGCGGGCCCACGACTCATCGACCTCGATGCTCTCGAAGAAACGGGCGTAAAGCCAGGCAAGCACCGGGTTCGGGTCGTACGAAACGAGAGGACGCTCGTCCATCGCCGCGACCGAGGCCGCCGTCACCGGCTGGCGAACACCCGCTGTTCGATTTGCGCGAGCTTCTTTTCCGTGTCGGGCGTGATGCCCGTGTCGCCGTACGGCCATGTGAAGTTGTACGACTGCACGCCCTGGCACGAGAGCGAGACCAGGACGTCCGCCGGCGTCGGACCATTGGGCTGTGCGATGGCGAACCCGAGCTCGGCGTACATGCACGTGAACTGCGGGCTCGTGAAGCCGGACGAGTGCCCGAAGGTGTCGACGATGTCGTTTTTGACGCTCGGGTCGTTGACCGCTTGCCACTCGATGATGCGAAACCCATGAAATCGCGGTGCGTCGGGGGCGGGGGCGGCGGCCGGCGCAGAACCGGGCAAGAGCCCAGGCGGCAAGAGGCCCGGCGGCAAGAGAGACGCCCCCGCCTGGATCCACTGCTGAATCTGCGGCGGCAACTGGATGACCTGCGGCGTCGCGGAGGCCTGCGCCTGCTGCGGTGGCTCGTAGTTTTGCAGCCGGTAGACCGTCATCTGCGACGTCTTCATCCCCGCGAAGGGCTGCGCGAGGGAGGCGCAGCCCATGCTCCCGGCAGAGGCCGCGGCGAGCGCGAGCAGCGACGCGATCCGCGGGCGGTCGAGGGTCTTCGTGCGCGGCACCATGGGCTGTGGGGGGCCACTATATCCGAGAACGATCCAAGAGCGGCGTCGGTCCGTGCCCGGCCACCCGGCGCCTGCTACCACAAAGGGGTCCCGTTCTCCCGACCGGCGCCCGGGCGCCCGGGCGGCACGCGATTCCATGATGGCCCCCTACCGAGCTCCTTCGTGCGCTTGGGCGGCGCTGCCTCCGCGGCTCGCCACCGAGCTCCTCGCCGAGCTCGAAGCCGGCGAGCGGGTGCTCTGGACGGGCCTCCCTCACCGCGCCACGATCGCGCGCCGTGCGCTCGGGAAGCTGGCCGTCCCGTTCGCCTTCAACGGCGTCGTCCTCGCGGTCGTCGCGCTCTGCGCCCTCGGATCGCCCGAAGCAGGCCTGCTTGCGCTCGGCCTGGTGCCGCTTCTGGCACTCGGTCTGCCCCTTTTTCAGGCTCCGGTCGGCGCCTGGCACGCGCTCCGCGCAACGTTCTACGCTGTGACCGATCGGCGAGCGCTCGTGTTCGACGAAAACGCCATCGTCAGCATCGACCGCCGGGACATCGTCGACGTCCGGGTCCGCCCACTGGGACGAGGAAGCGCTGGACACATCGCGCTCGTGTTGCGGCGGCCGGGGCGCGGTGCAGCTGCGCTCGTCGGCATTCCTCAGGCCCAGCGCGTCGCCCAGATGCTACGGACCGGGTGACGGCGAGCGTTCCTCCAAGCCCAGCCACGAGCGCCATGCCGATGACGCCCAAGCTCAAGATCAAACGAATCGATCACGTTGCGGTGTGCGTGCGCGATATCGACGAGGCGCGCGCCCGATGGCTGGGCGCGCTGGGTGTCTCCGCCGACGACGCCAGCCGAGAGGTCGTCGCGAGCCAGGAGACCGAGGCCATGCTGTTGCCGCTGGGCGACACCCATCTCGAGCTCATCGCGCCCCGTGGCAATCAGGGACTCGAGCGGTTCCTAGAAAAGCGGGGGCCAGGCCTGCACCACATCGCCGTCGAGGTCGAAGGCCTCGATGCCGCGCTCTCCCTCCTCGCGGCGCTCGGTGTCCCCCTCATCGACCCCGTGGCGAGGACTGGAGCCCGCGGCCACAAGGTCGCCTTCGTCCATCCGAAGGCGACCGGCGGCGTGCTCGTCGAGTTGGTCGAGCCGGTCGAAACCCCGCCCGAAGGCAAGGGCTGACACCGCGCGCCGCGTCCGATCCCCATCCTCGATCTTCCGCTCGCACTTCGGGACAAGTATCCTGCCCCACGGCGGCCATCGGCCGACAGCGCGTTCTCGGGCGCGCGCGGAGGCTGGTGCGCCAGCCCCAACTTGCCAGCGGAGGCGTCTTTGAAACGAGATCGGGTCGCAAGAAACACGAAAATGGCGGCCGGCATCATCGCCGGGGCCCTCGCCCTCTCGAGCGCGGGAGCGGCCGGCGCAGCGCCACCCGATGTCCCCGCCAAGCCCGACGCGGCAGCCGCACCCCAGCCGGACCTCAACGCCGCCAAAAAGCTCTACGCCGACGGGGAGAGGAAGTTCAAGGCGATGGACTACGCCGGGGCCGTCGTCGACTTCCGTGCGGCCAACGAAATCAAGTCCACGCCGCAAGCCGAACGCTACATCGGGATCTGCGAAGACAAGCTCGGGCACTTCCAGGAGGCCACGTCCTTCTACGACAAGTTCCTCGTCCACGTCCCGGACAAGATGGGCGCGCAGGGCGACGAGCTCCGTCGTCGCGAGACGGAGATCCGGGCCATGCCAGGCAAGATTCACATCGAATCCAACCCGGCGGGCGCCACCGTCACCATCGACGGCGCGGAGCAGTCGACCCACGCGCCGCTGGACGTCGATTTGAACCCTGGCCCTCACACCATCCACCTCGCGGAAGACGGGCGGCTGCCCGCGGACAAGCAGCTCGACGTGACCTTCGCGTCGACGCAAACCCTCACCGTGGACCTCGAGGCACCGCCGCCGCCTCCAGAGCCGCCACCTCCTCCACCGCCACCCGTTGCGGAGGCGCCGCCGCCCGCACCGCCGCCACCGCCTCCTCCCCCCCCGCCGCCACGGAGCAAAGTCCCGGCCTACATCACGGGGGGGCTCGCCGTCGTCGCGGCGGGAGTCGGCACGGCGTTCGGCGTGATGGCCCTCAACGACAAGAGCGATTTCGACAAGAACCCCACCTCGGCCACCGCGGACGACGGTGATACCCACGCCCTCATCGCCGATATGGCCTTCGGCGTCGCGCTGACCTTCGGCGTGACCAGCGCGGTCTTGCTCTTCACCAAGGACGAGCCCCCCGCCGTGATGCCGTCCACCGCCGGAAGCGGCGTGACATCTTCGGCGCGGACCGCCGACACTTCGCCCGGGCGCGAGACGAAGCGCAAAGACCTCACGGTGACGCCGACTCCGTGGGTCGGCGCTCACGGGGGCGGCGCGGGCGTCGTTGTTCGGTTCTGAGGCGCATCGGCAGGGACGACATGAACAAAAAAGCGATGAACGCGACGCGCACTTTGAGATGGGGTGTTCTCCTTTCGGCGGCCGGGCTCTGCCTCTTCGCCGCCATGCCGGGGTGCGAGCTGCTCGTTCAGTTCGACCGAACGTTGATCGATTCGGGCGTGCCCGAGGACGCCACCGGAGACGACGGCGCGGCTGAAACCGGAGACGACGGCTCGGGTCCCGACGGCACCACGACCGAGGACGCCGCGCCTGACGCTGGGCCCGATGCGGGCAGCGACGCCGCCGACGGCGGAGGCCCGGACAGCGCCACCGGGCCTGACGCCGGAGGTCCCGACGCAGCCGACGGATCGGTGCTCGACGGCCGGAGCGATGCTGCAGTCGACGCTCCGAGCGAGGCAACCCCCGACGCACCCGTCGATGTGTCGACACCGGACGCGCCAGTCGATGTGTCCACGCCGGACGCACCGAGCGAGGGGGCCCCCGCGCCCGAAGCTGGAGAAGCTGGCGCGGCGGAGGCCGGTGACGACGGAGCCGGGTCTTCGGGCGATGACGGCTCTGCAGAAGCTGGCGACGATGGAGCCGCGGCTTCGGGAGACGACGCGTCCGACGGCGGTGGCGACGATAGCAGCGACGCCGCGAGCGAGTAGACCGGCCCGCACGCGCGCAGGAGCGACGCTCGACTCTCCCAGGGGCGACACGACTTCTGGTGCGGGAATGTGCGCGAAACTGTCCCGTGCACGTCTCCAGGGATCGAGCGAGCCCCTTGGGGACATCCATTCGTGGAGGTCTTCACCCTTTGGCGCTCGTTCACCCGCTCTCGTTGCGCTCGCGCCGCCCGCATGCCGCCTGGCTCTTGCTCTCGGGTCTCCTATGGAGCGCGTGCGCGCACAACACCGATCGGAGCGGCTTCACCACCGATGACGATGGAGGCACCAGCGTCGTCGTCGGCGGCCAGGATGCGGCGGCGGGTGGGTCGCCCGGAATCGTCCTCGAGGGCGGCGCGACGTCGACCGGCGGTCCTTGCGGCGCCAATGGCCTCCGCTGCAAGATCGCCGCGTGCGACTCCGGCCCGAAGACCACCGTGACGGCGAAGGTCTACGACCCGGCCGGCATGGTCCCTCTCTACAACGTCGCCGTGTACGTCCCCGGCGCCGACGTCGCGCCCATTGCGACGGGCCCCACGTGCGACAACTGCGCGACGCCCACCTCCGGAGACCCGATCGTCTCCGCGCTGACCGACGCGACCGGGACCTTCGTGTTGCAGGATGTGCCCGTCGGGACCGGCGTCCCGTTGGTCCTCCAGATCGGCAAGTGGCGGCGGGAGATCACCCTCCCCGAAGTCCAGCCCTGCCAGGACAACGCCTTCGATGATCCGACCACCTTTCGCCTGCCGCGCACCCAAAGCGAGGGCAACCTGCCGAAGATCGCGCTCGCGGTCGGCGGTGCCGACACGCTCGAGTGCCTCCTGCGGCGCATCGGCGTCGCCGATTCAGAGTTCACCGACCCTAGCGGCACCGGGCGCGTCAACCTATTTGTCGACGACTTCGTCGGCACCGCCGGTGTCGACACGCCCACGTCGTCGTATGCATCCGGCGGCGCCTTCGCGAACTTCTCGAGCCTGTTCACGAGCATCGATGCCATCGCGGACGGCGGCTTCGTGAGCGGCACGCCCGATCCGCTGTCGAGCTACGACATCGTCATGGTGGCGTGCCAGGGGAGCCAGGCGGCTCTGCGCGTGGTCTCGAGCGCGGACAAGCAGGGCCTCAAGGCGTTCGTCGATACGGGCGGCCGCGCGTTCCTCTCCCATTACAACTACGGCTGGCTCCGCGGAGGCGACGTCGTCGGCAGCGACGACGTGCAGCCGTCGCCCGAAGGCTCCGCCATCGATCTGCAGACGAAGTTCACGCAGACGCCCTTCCCACCCATCGCCGTCTGGCAAGACCCGACGAGCCTCGACTACGCCCCCGGCGGCGACGGCACATACCTCGTCGACACGAGTTTTCCCCGCGGCATGGCGATGGCAAGTTGGTTGGTCAACGTCGGCGCGTCGACGACGTCGGGATCGCTGTCGCTCGTCAACGTGAAGAATCCGGCGACATCCGTGCTTCCGGGTGTAGCGCAGCGCTGGATCTACCAAGACGCGATGGGGACGCCGTATCTCTCCGCGAACACTCCGGTCGAGCAAGCGGCTACCCCCGACCAGCAGTGCGGTCGCATCGTGCACACCGGCATCCACGTTTCCGCGGGAGCCTCCGACGGACACGATCCGTTCCCGTCGGGGTGCTCTCCAGGCCCGCTCTCGGCCCAGGAGAAGGCCCTCGAGTTCATGTTCTTCGACTTGTCGTCCTGCGTGACCGACGAGACGAAGCCGCCGCCTGATCCGGTCTTCTGAGGCTCCGCGGGCGCGAGCGAAGCCACGCCCGCTCGCGTCGCTCCGGCTACGCGGACGCCATCGACGCGATGGCGTCGGCCACGCGCTCCACGTTCGGCTCCATCACTACCGGAGCGTTCGCGCCGCTCGCCTCGATGCCGGGAAGACGGCGCTCGTGGTAGGCGAGCTTGAACTCCGTGAACTTGAGGCCGTTCGCCGTCGACACCACCACTACCCGGTGATGCGATTCGATGAGCCCCTTCTGCCGGAGCTTGAAGAGACACGCCAGCGCCACCCCGGTATGCGGACACGTGTATAGCCCCGTGCGATCCGCGCGGACGCACGCCTCCGCGAGCTCTTGCTCCGTCGCTTCCTCGACGACACCGTGGGTAGCCCGCAGCGCAGCCATCGCGCGCGGCGCGCTCACGGGATTGCCGATCTGAATCGCGCTCGCCAGCGTCGGCTGCGCTTGAATGGGGTCCACCACGTCTTTGCCGGCGACGAAGGCGCGGTACATTGGGTTCGCGCGCGCCGCTTGGGCGATGCAGAGGCGCGGCATCCGCTTCACGAGGCCGAGGTCCATCATCATCTTGAAGCCCGCGAAGAGCGCCGCCGCGTTTCCCAGGTTCCCGCTCGGCAGCACGATCCAGTCGGGGGGCTCCCAGTCGAATTGCTGGACGATCTCGATCGCGACGGTCTTTTGGCCCTCGATGCGGAGCGGGTTCATCGAGTTCGCGAGGTACACGAGCCGTCTTCGGGCCAGCTCCTTCACGACCGCCATGCACCCGTCGAAGTCCGTCTCGAGCGCGAAGACACGCGCGCCGTGCGCCAGCGGCTGCACGAGCTGCGTGTTCGACACCATTCCCTTGGGCAAGAGCACCGCGACCGGCAGGCCGGCCGCGGCGCCGTACGCCGCCAGTGCAGCGCTCGTGTCGCCCGTGCTGGCGCAGCAGAGCACCCGCGCCGAGAGTGCGTTCTCCTTCATCGCCTGGCGCACGACGCTGACCAGAACCGTCATCCCGAGGTCCTTGAAGCTCCCCGTGTGCGAGTTGCCGCAGAGCTTGATCCAGAGCTCGTTGAGGCCGATCTCGCGGCCCAGCCGGTCGGCCCAAAACACATTGGTCCCACCCTCGCCGGCTGACACGATGCAGTCGTCGGGGACGTCGGGCGCAACCCACTCACGCTTGCCCCACACGCCGGAGCCGTACGGCCACTGGGTCCGCATCCAGCGGTCGTCGAAGAGCTTCATCCAGGCGGCGGGACCCCGCTCGCGCAGGGCCTCGATATCGTGCGCGACCTCGAGCAGGCCGTCGCACGTCGGACACCGGTAGATCGGCTGCGTGAGCGGATACTCTCCAGGGCACCCCGCAAAACAGCGGAAGACGGCGCGATAGCGAGCCATATCCCTCCTTGTAGTGGCGGTCGCGGCAAGTTGCACGAACCGTCGGCCCGTCGTCGGCCTCCGGCGGGGCCCCCGGTGTGTGGCGCACGCGCCGGTCGAGCTCACGTGATCCCACACGATACGCGTTTGGCACGCGCGGGCGGCCGCGACCCTTACTGCCCGCAGGTCAGCGCAGAGTACGTCGTCACCCCGACCCGCGTCGGCATCGGCCCGCAATACGAAGACCCCGTCACTACGCAATCGGCCTTCGCAAAGCAGACCGCGGGGCCGCCGTCGCTGCCGGTGTTGCCGCCGCCACCGCCGCCGCCTCCCGCTCCTCCATTCGTGACCGGCCCGCACGACGCCACGATGTCCGTACCGGCCGACGGCGGCTGGCTGTACTGGCACGCGATAGAGTTGCGCGGCCCCGTGGTGGGTACGACGCAGTCGACCGAATTTCTACAGGCGTCTCGGCATGTCGTACTGCCTCCGGTGGTCACGCAGAGGTTGCTCCGGCAATCCGAGTTCATCGTGCAGTTGCCGCCCCCGGACATCACCTGCTGGTTGCCGGGCGTCGGCGAGCAGCGCGCCGTGTAGTGCGTGTCGAAGCCCATGCCGGGAAAGGCGTTGAACCGACAGATGCTCGTCGTCGCACACTCGAACTGCTGCGAGCGGTTCGAGCAGCACGTATCGACGCAGATCCCGCTCTGGCACAACCCCGAACGGCAGTCGGTCCCGTCGGTGCATGCGGCGCCGCCACCGCTCGTGCCGATCGCCGAGCGACCGGGCAGCCACTCCGGCGGCACGCAGTAATTGCCGCCGGCGCCCGTGCCGAAACACACGAAGCCACCCCCGACCCCGCCGTCGCTGCCGCAGTCGCTCGATGTGCAGCAAGGCTGGACGCAGAGGCCTGCGCCGGTCCCGTCGCCGGCGCCGACGCCAGAGTCGGTCCATACGTTCCAAATATCGTCGGTCACAGCGGCCCGATCGACGCACGAGAGCCCGGCTCCGTTGATCGTCGGGCAGTTCGCCGTGGTCGTGCAACGGCAGCCTGTCGTGCTGCAGGGCGATCCGGCGTCGGGTGACGCTGCGTCCGCGACAGGGCCGCCTTCCGGCGCGGGGGTGCCCGCGTCCATTGGCCCAGCGTCGACGGCCGCCGCGATGCACCAGCCGCTCGTGTCGCAGATCTCGGTGGGCAAACAATCGTCGCTTCCCACGACGCACTTGTTCACGCACGTGTACTGCGCTCCGACAGCCGATGGCGCGCATACCTGGCTGGGAGGGCACGCCATCGCCGCATCGGGCAGACACGCGTATCCGGCGGGCAGCGAGTCGTTCACCAAGAACGAGCACGCGGCCGCCGCACAGAGGGCGATCGTCGTCGCGACGATCAGCGCGCCGGCGACGACCTTCCGCGCCCGCGTCGATGAGCTAAGCAAGGGCCACGACGACATCAGAAGGAACCTTTCACGAACAAGGTCCCCCCTCCGGCAAGCGGACCGGCCGAGACGGTCGCTGAGCCGGCGGGAGGCGAAGAAACCGGCCGCGATCGGCCGAGGTAAAGATACGCCGCGGCGACCGCGGAGACGAGCGAAGTGGCGAAGCCGATATCCGCCATGATGGCCTCGCGATGGGCTTGGTCCACGAGATTTTGCAAGTCCTGATAGGTGGTGCCGTCTCGTCCGGTGACGTAACTGCTCGTAGGTTTATCCTTTTCCGCCTTGACGCCCATCACGATTCCGAACGCCAGCGAGGCCGCCGAGAGGCTGAGGGCGGTCGCGGTCGCGGCGTCGAAGCGCCCGTTGGCGATCGGCGGCGGGGCGCTGGCGGGCGGCAACAGCTGAGGCGGCGGAGGCGGTGCGCCGGGATTGGCGCTCGGCGCCGGTGGTGCTTCCGACGAAGGAGGCGGCGGTTCCAGTGCGGGCGGCGCCGACTCGGGTGGCGGCGTTTGCGCAGCGGCTTGTTTCTCTTCGAGCTCCCGTTTCGCTCCTTCGAGGCGATGGATGTAAGCGTCGGCGCGGGACCGCTCCGTCGCCGTGAGGTCCATCGTCGTGTACTGACGAAACCATTTCAGGGCTTCGTCGATGTCGGCGAGCTTCTCGTGCACGACGCCGAGGTTGAAAACCAAGTCCTTCGCGGTCGGGTCGAGCGTGTGAGCGGCTTCGAGCTCGGAGATCGCTTCGCGGTATGCGCCCTGCTCGTAACAAGTGCGGGCCTTCTCGAAGTGAGAGCGCGCCGCTGCAATGTTCGCCGGGCTCGTTTGAGCCAGTGAGGCGCGCGGCGCTTGCGTCGCCGCGATGCACCCGACCAGCGCCCAGGTGCGCAGCCACGTCCGAAAGGACATCGCGCGCAGCATAACCCACTCGACGCGTCGCAAGGGCAGCCCCCGACGACACGCTCGTCCATGGTGAGCCGGGTCGGCCCCGAATCGCTGGCTCGGCGTTGGTCTTCGCGATGGAGAGTGCGACAGCGGAAAACCACGCGGTCGACTGAAACCCCCTTCTTCGCTACGTTGCCGCCCTGTCCGCGGAGAGCCAGGAAAGAGCCTCGACCGTCATGAGCGACGTTTCCTCCATATGTCGTCGCGCTCGTGCCGCATCGCGTCGTGTGGCACTCAGCGACCGGCCCACGAAAGACGCGGCTTTGCGGCGCCTGGCCGGAGGCCTCCGCTCAAGTCGTTCGGCCATCCTCGACGCCAACGGGCGCGATCTCGAAGACGCGCGAGCGCGCGGCACCACCGGCGCGATGCTCGACCGGCTCGCGCTCGATCCGAAGCGCCTCGCGCAGATGGCGGACGCCGTCGAGGAGATCGCAGCGCTCGAGGATCCGCTGGGCACCGTCCTATTCGACACGAAGCGCCCCAACGGGTTGCGCGTACGCCGCGTGCGCGTGCCCATCGGCGTCATCGCTTTCGTCTACGAGGCCCGACCCAACGTCACCACCGACGCCGCCGCCCTTTGCCTGAAGGCCGGCAACGCCGTCGTCCTGCGCGGCGGCTCGGAGGCCGGACGATCCAACGCTGCCCTCTCCCACGTGATCGCCGATGCACTCGAGGCCAGCGGACTCCCGCGCGATGCCGTACAAGCCATCCCACCTGGGGATCGCGACATGGTCCGCGAGCTCCTCCAACAGATCGACACAGTGGATCTGGCCATCCCAAGGGGCGGCGAGACGTTCATTCGATTCGTGCGCGAAGTCTCTCGCGTTCCGGTCATCGCGCACGCGAGCGGCGTGTGCCACCTCTTCCTCGACGCCGGCGCGGACGTCGACATGGCCGCCCGCCTCGCCGTCAATGGCAAGCTCCAGCGACCGGGCGTTTGCAACGCCATCGAATGCCTTCTCGTAGATGCCGGAGACGCAGCTCGACTCCTTCCCCCCGTCGCGCGCGCTCTCCTCGACGGCGGTTGCGAGCTCCGAGCGGACGACGCCGCGCGTCGCCTCGTCCCGCAAGCCAAAGCCGCGACCGACGACGATTGGGGCCATGAATACCTCGACCGCGTTCTCGCCGTGCGCCTCGTCGGAGGGATCGACGGCGCGATCGAACACGTCGCGCGGTACGGATCGGGGCACACCGAAGCGATCTGCACGAACGACGATGCGCACGCCGCCCGATGGCGGCGCGAGATCGACGCCGCCTGCGTTGCCGTCAACGCCAGCACGAGATTCCACGACGGCGGCGAACTCGGGATGGGGGCGGAGATTGGCACGGCGACGACCAAGCTCCATTGGCGCGGGGCGATGGGCCTCGAAGGCCTGACGACGTTCCAATGGATCATCGATGGAGAGGGGCAAACCCGCGGATGAAAAAAACGGGCGGCAACGGCTCGGGGAAGCGATCGCGGCCCCCCATGAAGACATCTCACGAACGAGTGCTCGAAGGAGGCGCGCGCAAGGCGCGGCCGAAGCCCGCGCGTCCTCGACCCCCGAGCCGACCGAGGCCGTCGCCGACGGGTACCCGTGAAAGCGCGGCCACGTGGAGCGTCGCCAGCGAGACCGCTCGGGAGCGCGCGACCGCCATTGCGGTTGCCGCGCTCGACAAGAAGGCGGTCGGCGTCGAAATTCTGGATGTCGCAGGAAAGGTCGACTACGCGGACTTCCTCGTCATCATGACCGGGCGGAGCGACCGCCATACCCAGGCGCTCGCGCAAGGAATCGAAGAGGCCCTCAAGCGGAAGGGCGTCCGGCCACTGGCCGTCGAAGGCCTGCACCACGGCTCGTGGGTCCTCATGGACTTCGGTGACGTCGTCGTCCACGTCTTTCTCGACGAGGCTCGACAGCTCTACGACCTCGATGGACTCTGGCTCGACGCGCAGCGCCTCCCCGTCCCGCCGTGGACTCCCGCGGTCGTCGAGTGAAGCGCCGTCAGTCCTAGGCGGAGGGCGGCGACGGAGCGCGCGGCTTCAACAGGTAGGCGATCGGGATCGACAGGAAGTACAAGCCCACCAGTGCCGAGCTGACTGCGATTTGACTCGTGACCTCGGGCCCGGGCGTCACCACCGCGCCTACAATGAAGGCGAGCACCGTCGCCCAACGACCGAACTTCAAGAGCTGCGCGGGCGTCACGATGTTTGCCAGCACGAGGAACGCGATGAAGATCGGCAGCTCGAACACGGCGCCGAACGCCAACAAGAACCGCGTCGCGAAGTCGAGGAAGAACTCGAGCGTCACGATTTGCGTGAGCTGGACGCCTTCGCGCACCTCCCCCAGCAACGACAGGAAGTAATTGAAAGTGAACGGGAACGCCACGTAATAGGCGAACGCCACTCCCGACAAGAACAGGATCGTCGAGAAGAAGACGAACGGCCCGATGAGGCGCTTCTCTTTGCTGTAAAGGCCGGGCGAGATGAACGCCCAGAGTTGGTAGAAAATGATCGGCGCTGCGCACACCACGCCAGCGAGGAGCGACAGCTCGAAGTAGCCGAGAAAGGCGTCCGCCGGGGCAAGCGTTTGCAGCACCAGCTCCCTGTGGAAGTGCGCCATCCACGTGTGCTGATACGGGGCGACGAGCCACGCCAAGATCTGCGTGCGGAAACACCAACCGACCAGCGTGGTGACAGTGACACCGAGGGCCGCCCTGATGATCCGTCGCCGCAGCTCCTCGAGGTGTTCCCAAATCGTCATCCGCACCTCGCCGGGCGGATCCGCAGGCCCCGTGTTACCGGACGGCCCCTCCGGCGGCGCGGCTTGCGACGTCTTTCCTTGCGGCGGCGGGTCGGACACGGCGGCGGTCATGCGCTTGGGTTGACTGCGGAAATGGACGGACGCGTCGAGTCCCCCACAGCGGGCTCCGCCGGCGCCACTCTCCCTGCTTCGATCCCCCGCGCATATAGACCGTCTTCGGCGAGCGCGGACGAGACCAGCATCCCCTCGTAGACGACCGCGGTGTCCGGAAGGCTCCCGTAGGCATCGGGCCCCTCACACGGAAGCTCACGCTCTCGAACCACTACCAGGCCTTCGGCGACCGCTCCCGACGGCACGCCCGTCGGCAACGAGGGGGATGCATACGGCAGCGCCGGATCTGTCACCGGGCGCGACGCCGCGTCGGGTCGCGTAAGGTCGCCGAATGATCGAACGGCCGACGCGACCCCCATGACTTCGCCGCGCGCAAGCTTGCGGAGCTCGGCGATCTCTCGATCGATTCCCTCCGTCCGCAAAACCTCGTCGATGCCGCTCTTCTCGCGCATCTCGAAGGCCATACGACGAAGCCGGCCGGCTACTTGGCCGGCCTTGCGGAGGTAACGAGGCAGCTCCTTCGGCCCGAGCACGACCATGGCCACGATCAAAAGGACACATAGTTCGCCGAAGCTCAGGCCGAACATCGCGGTGCACCCTAGCACGGCGCGTGATACCAGGACCCAGTGAGGGCGCTGGAAGGACAGGGGACGGTCATGCTGCGAGCGATGACGCCTCAGGCGCTCGCCACGCGCTTCGGCCTCAAGCTCGCCGACGCCCGCAAGATCGTCGCCGCGGTGCACAGGGGCGAGCCGCCGGAGAGCGCGCCCGGCATTCGGCGAGTCAGCCTCGACGCCGTCCGCGCCATCGGGCGGACGCCCGAGCTCCAGGTGGCAAGCGTGTGCCGGAGCGCACTCGACCCATTCGTAAAGCTTGCGCTCCTCACCGAGGACGGCCAACGGGTCGAGGCGGTTCGCATCCCGCTCGAGCGCCCGGGTCGTTTCAGCGCATGCGTCAGCTCCCAGGTCGGATGCGCGCTCGCCTGTCAGTACTGTGCAACGGGCCGGCTCGGCCTCATGCGGAACTTGCAGACCTGGGAGATCATCGAGCAGGTCCGAGCTATCCGCGCGACGCTCACCCCGCCCGAGCGCGTGCACGGCGTCGTCTTTCAGGGAATGGGCGAACCGCTCGCCAATGCCGATCGCGTCATCGACGCGATTCGTGTCTTGTGCGACCCATCGGCGCTCGCCATCGACAGCCGCGCTATGACCGTCTGCACTTCTGGACTCCCGAGCGGTATACGGCAACTCGCGCGCGAGGTCCCGAAGGTGCGCCTGGGGGTTTCGGTCTTCAGCGCACGCCGTGACGTTCGCCGGCGACTAATGCCGATCGAGGCGTCCCATTCGCTGGACGATGTGATCGACGCAGCGGTCGATCACGCGCGCGCGACTGGGCTCGCTTCGATGTGGGCGCTCACGTTGCTCGCCGGCATCAACGACACGGACGAGGACGCACGCGCCCTCGCCGACCTCACCCGAGCATTTGCTTCGCGCGCCGGCGTGCGACCTCGGGTCAGCGTCGTCCCATACAACGCCATCGACCCGGACGGGAACGACCCGTTCTATCGAGGCGACGTCGCGCGCTTCGTCGCTGCACTTGCGGTCCACGGCGTCCACGCCCACGTACGCTACAGCGGTGGCGCCGACGTCGCGGCCGCTTGCGGGCAGCTCGCGGGAGCCAGTGTTCACGAACGGCGCTTAGTGGAGCCCTGTCCGGGGCCATCGGGCGATTCGGCGAGGACAGAGATGGGGGCCGCGTGACGCGGGCAGGTTGGTCCGTCGATACGGAGGCTGGCCGGGGCGGTTGGATGCGGACGCTGGCGCGGGCGCCGGGATGACGGGGTCCGCGGCGGCGGGAGGATGCGAGAAATGGCCTGATCGTGAGCTTGCTAACGAAACGACAGTCCACCATCCGGGTCCCACTCATTCACGACTCCCCCCGACCAAGCCTCCTGCGGATGACCGCACGCGGCAATGGCACACTCCCTGCGCCTGCCCGCGTTCCCGCCCCATGAACGCCATCTTCTTCGGCTGCAAGCGTGCCCTCCACGGCTGTCTGCGCATCGCGCGACAGCTGCTCGCCGGTTTCGATCTGACCCCCGCCCGCTTCGACATGCTCACCGCGGTCGGAGACGGCGGAAACCAAGGCTCCACGCAACGCGAACTCCGAACAATGCTTGGCGTCAGCGCCGCAACCATCAGCCGTATGCTCCGCTCTCTCGAGGATCTGGGTCTCGTGGATCGGCAACGACTGGAAGCCGGTGACCGGCGAACGCGCTGGCTCAAATTGACGTCCAAGGGGGTCGCGAAGCTCCGCCTGGCGACTTGCCGCATAGTACGCAGCGGCGCCGCTCAACTCGCAATCGACTGCGCTCTCACTGAAAATCGTGTGTTCGACGCGAGCCCTTGCTTGCAGGAAATGGATTTGGCGGAGACCGTTTTCAATCGACTCCGCCGCGCCTTCGGAGACGTCGCCACACTTCATTATCCGTGGCACCCGGACGATTGACCGAAAAAGGGGGGAGACAACTCGAGGCCATGTCGCGCGGCATCCCAATGGCGGCCCATCGAAGAGGAGCTACGGCGGTGGGACGATGCGTCCCCACAAGGCTTCAATTGCAATGCCGCGCGCGCCCGCATCAGCGGCGGGGAACGTCAGCAACCGAACTGGCGCAACCAAGCAAACGACGGCGCTTTCCGCGACACCCGCGCCCGGGTCGATCCGAACGTTGGGAAGTCCGACCGAGCCGTTGTCGTCGATCGCGGCAACGATTCGCGCGGCACCGTCCACGTGACCTCCAGAGCGACTGCGCAGCGTCACGCAAGTGTCGAGCGCGTCGGCGAGCTGGTCGACCGCACTATGGGCGATCGCCGGTGCGACGCCCCTCGCCTCCGCCAGTGCGACCAACGCCAGAGGGCGGCGCGCCACGTACTCGTAGCCTTGAAGGTCCTGGGCAGGACCATCCTGACCATGCGTATCGTGCGTCTCGGGAACGACGTCGCGCCCCGCACCTCCCCCGCAGGCGACCGCCACCAGACCCCATGGCGCCGGCACGAGCCATCTCACGAAGGCACTCGCTCGCGTGACGGCGGACCGCCGCGGCGGACGACCACGCGTCATCGCGCGAGAAGTTGACGAGCGATGACCAGTCGTTGGACCTGCGCCGTTCCCTCGTAGATCTGCAGGATCTTGGCGTCCCGCATCAACTTCTCCACCGGATAGTCCTTGACGTAACCGTAGCCGCCGAACACCTGGACGCCGTCGACTGTCGTCTGCATGGCCGCGTCCGCGCCGTATGCCTTGGCGCACGACGAGATCATGGGATCGCGAATGCCCCGGTCGAGGCTCCAAGCGGCCTTGCGAACCAGCAGAGCCGTGGCCTCGATGCGGATTTGCATCTCTGCGAGCATCGCCTGCACGAGCTGGTGCTCCGCAATGGCTACCCCGAAGGACCTCCGTTCACGCGCGTACGTAAGGCACTCGTCAAGGCAACGCCGCATGATACCGAGCGCGATGGCTCCGATGTCCGGACGCGTCTGGTTGAACGTTTCCATGGCGAGCTTGAAGCCCTGCCCAGGTGGCGCGAGGACCTGGGCCGCCGGAACGTGCACGTCCTCGAGGACAAGCGGCGCGGTGTCGCTCGCACGCTGGCCCAGCTTGTCTTCGTGTCGCCCGGGCTTCACGCCGGGCTGCGAGCGCTCGATGATGAACGCGCCGATGCCGCGGTGCTTCAGCGACGGATCCTCGGTTCCAAAGACGACGTAGAAGCTCGAAAGTGACGCGTTGGTGATCCACTGCTTGGTTCCGTTCAAGACCCAGCCGCCTGCGGAATCGCGTGTCGCGCGGCACTGCATCGCCGCAACGTCGCTCCCCATGGACGGCTCGCTCGTTGCGTACGACACCATGACGGGCTCGCGCGCGAGCCACCCTAGGTATTTCTTTTTCTGACCTTCACTGCCGGCAAGGACGATCGGCGTAAGACCGAGCGTGTTGGCCGTCATGCTCGTCTGGATCCCCGAACAGCCATAGGCGAGCTCCTCGGTAATGAGCACCGAGTCGAGGTCGGTCAGGCCCGCCCCCCCGTACTCGGACGGCAAGGTCGCGTTGACGAGACCGATCGCGTGGGCATCGTCGAAGACGTCCTTCGGAAACCTCGACTCCCGATCGCAGGCGGCGGCGACCGGAATGATCCGTTCGCGCGCAAAGCGTCGTGCGGTGTCGATGAGCGCGCGTTGCTCCTCGCTGGGCTCGAAGTCGAACAAGAGTTCCCTCCCTTCGGTGACCTTTAGTCGCGCGCGCGCCGGCGCCGCTTCTCGAGCTCGGCGCGGACGGCGCGAGATCCCAACACGTAGCCGACGACGATGCCGATGAGCAGGATCCCTGGGATGAAGATGAAGTGCTCCGGGCCCGGCGTGTTCATTTGCGGCCCTTGGCGTCAGCCTTGTCGATCTCCCTTTCCAGAGCGTCGAGCCGCGCGTTGATTCTGTTTTGCCTGCGCCACGCGAGGACGACGAAGACGAACACGATGAGCCAGAGGAGCGCGTACGCCGTAACCAACAGGACTTCGCCGCTGTAGTGCTCCGGCGCGCCCTGTACGGCTTGAAAGGTCGTGGCTCGGTCGTCGCTCGGTTTGGTGGTCGGTTCGGAAACGGCAGCTTGGGTGCTCATACTTCAGTCCTCGTATCGAGCCCGAGATCGATGGCGTCTTCTTCGGCGACGCGGAGCCGGCTGTGGCCAATCTCGACGCGAGAGACGAGCCAGATCAGAACGACCGCGAGGAGCGTGAACGCGAGGAATCCAAATCCGAGCGCGGTCTTCATGGCCGGGTGCTGCAAGCCACCCCCACTGCCAGTGACCACCATCGGGTGCTGGCCGCCCCATTTCTGCACGCTGAAGTGGATGATGGGCAAGTTCGCCGCGCCCAGCACGCCGAGCGCCGCGGCAAACCGGCGCTCGCCCGGACCGTCGCCCGCGAAGGCCCGGAGGACTACGTAAGCCACGTAGATAAGGAAGCTGAGCAGAGCTGTCGTCAAGCGAGGGTCCCACGTCCAGAACGCACCCCACGCCTTGGCGCCCCAGAGCGGCCCGGTCGTGAGCAGGATGCCGCCGAAGACAATGGCCGCTTCTGCGCCCGTCCGGCCGATGGCGTCGCTCGTCTCGGTCGGGCGAACGAGGTAGGCGACGGACCCGACAAAGCAAGCGGTCGCGCCGATGTACATCGCGTATCCGCTCGGGGCGTGGAAATAGAAGATCTTCTGCACGATCCCCATGCGCCGCTCGACGGGCGTCTGGAGGAAGATGAAGAAGATCTCGAAGGTGAAGACGACCGCCGTCAGCAGCACCAGCGAGTAAAAGACAGCGTCGAGCCATGGGGTTCGCGCACGGGCCATGGCGCCGAACCGTAGCATAGGGATTTCATCCGAGAGGCGCGGCGGGCAGCGCGCCGAGGAAAGGACCGTGCGCTATCGCCGTCTCGGCAGCGCGAGCTGCGTCTCGACGTCGCGAAGGGCCCCTTCGAGCGTCGCGTTCCCAGGGTCGCGGTGGTTTGCCATCACGAGCTGGAGCTTGGCGTGCTGGAGATCGCCGCCCCGGAGAAGCTCGTCGGCACGGCGCGCGAAAGGACGTGCGGACGGAGATCGAACGGAGTCCTCCAGCGACACGGGACCGGGCAACCGGCTCGACAGCGACGGCGGACGAGAGAGCGGCGAGAAGCTCATTCGTTGCGGAAGCCCGTCGGGCCGAACCGAGAGTTGGGTGTCGTAGTGGCCCCGGAGGCCCGCGTCGGTGAGTACGAGGTACGCCTCGGTGCCGCGCTTGAAAATGGCGGACAGGGCCTGCCGCTCCTCGAAGTGACGAGCGACGTGCCGGTCAGGATGGAACATGTCGCAAAACTCGTGAAACGCCTCGCGCACCTCGTCAGTGTTGGCCTCCGACGCGATGCCGAAGAGCTCGTAGTAAGTGAGCTCGTCGAGGACCTGCAGCCAGGCAAAGATGGGCTCTTCCTTTGCCGTCATCGGTCGTTCCTTCCCAAGGCGGGCCGCCGAAAGCACGCCCAGCCACATGGTGTGGCTCCGAAATACCACGCCGTCGAGCGGGCCTCACGTCGCCCTGCGAATTCCCTGCTGCTGCTGATGCGCTTCCCGTCGTGCGCGCATCGCCGCAACGCTCTCGGCGCCAGCGATCCCCACGAGCTGGAGCATCGCATAGGCCTCCCGACCGGTCGATAGGTCGGTGGCGAAGACCTGCAGGGTCCCGCTCTCGTCGACCTCGAAGCGCACTTGGATGGTGACTTCTCCGCGGCGCGCAGGCCGGATACCCGATAGCTCCACTTCGCCGAGAAAGGTGTTCTTGTCGAACGTCGCCTCTTCGCCCTGGGCCACCCGCACGCGGACCACGGTCTGTCCGTCGGTGGACGTCGTGAACGCGCGCGTGCGCTCGCACGGGATCTTGGCGTTGCGCTGGACCACGACGTCCCGCCATCCACCCACTGTCTCCACGACGAGGGCGCGCGGGGTGACGTCGACGAGGATGGGCGCACCGTCGGCGGCGGGCATCGGCCGAACGCTGGAGCGTTTTTCCCGTTCGGCGAGAAGGGCAGTCATGTCGGTCGACAGGGTGACTTCGTCCTCGATGAAGTCTTCCGCCGCGTCCGCCATGCGCTGGATGTTGCGCGCACCCGGTATCGGGGCCGGCGGGATGTCGCGACGGGGGCGGGCTTCGGTGAGCGCAGCCGCTTGGATGGCGGCGCCCACGGCTACGACTTCGTCCGGGTTCACGCGATCGAGCGGCGGGCGCCCGAAGAACTGCTCGACGCGCCGACGCACGAGGGGAATGCGCGTCGACCCACCGACGAGGATGACTTTGTCGAACGCGCTTCCCGGAAGGCCGGCGATGGAAAGGGCCTCTTGGCAGACGGCGAAGGTGCGCTCGATGAGGGGGGCGGCGAGCGCATCGAGCTCGCTCCGCGTCATGGCGAACGTAAGGTCGAGGTGGGCGCCACCAAGGCCGAACGCGACGTCTTGAAGGGAGAGCTGGGCATGGTCGGCCGCGGAGAGCTCGACCTTCACCCGTTCGGCACCGACGAGGAGCTGCTCGAAGGCTTGCGGGTCAGCCCTTGGGTCGGTCCGGTGGGCGCGTAGAAACGCCTCTGCGATCCGCTCAGCGATGGCGGTGTCGAGATCGTCGCCGCCGAGGAAGGAGTCGCCCGCGGTCGCCAACACTTCGAAGACCGATCCGGAGAGTTGCAAGAGGGTGCAGTCGAATGTCCCGCCGCCGAAGTCGTAGACCGCGACCCGTTCGTGCTCGGTCCGGCCGAGTCCATAGGCGAGCGCGGCGGCCGTCGGCTCGTTGATGATGCGCAGGACGTCGAGGCCGGCGACCCGACCGGCGACCTTCGTGGCCGCGCGCTGCAGCTCGTTGAAGTGGGCCGGGACGGTGATGACGGCGCGATCGACGGACTCCCCGAGTCGGCCTTCGGCGATGGCGCGCGCGCGCTCGAGGACGAAGGCGCTAATCTCGGAGAGGGTGTGCTCGTGGCCGCGGACGACGATGAGGGGGCCATGCGAAGGGCCCTCTTTCAGCTCGAAGGCGTACCGGTTCTTCGCACGCTTGATCTCGTCACTGTCCCACGAACGACCGATGAGGCGCTTGACGCTGGCGACTGTGTTCTTGGCGTCGACGATGCGCCGTTCCTTGGCCCTCTGTCCGACCAGAACCTCGCCGTTCGGAGGAAAGGACACGACGCTCGGCAGCAGCCGCCGTCCGTCGCCGTCGGCGAGCACGCGGACGTTTCCTGCCCGCGCATGGGCGACCACCGTATTGGTCGTTCCGAGGTCGATTCCGACGACGGCCATCGTCTTTCCTTGCTCCTGCCATTAGCGCGGTTTGCGCTCGCGTGGCAGGGCAAAGGGTGTGTCATTTCGCGGCCAAGCGCCCGCGCGCGCCGTTCACGACCCGCGGTGGCCTTCGAGGTCGGCGATGGCCTCGTCGAACCAGCGGCCCACGACGCGGGGGAAGGGCCACATCCAGCCATAGTCGGGCCCGACGTAGCGCCTCACGATGTCTTTTCGGAGAGCCCGCGCTGCATCGAGCCCCTGGAGCTCGGCGGTGGCGCGGATGGTCTCGAGGTAAGCCTCCCATTCGATTCGCGCGCGGCCCCACGCGAGAAACAGCGGAAAGAAGGGCAAGAGGTAGACGACCGCCATGCGGAGGTCGCCCATGCGGCGGCGCTGTCGCAGGTGGACGCGCTCATGGCGAAGAAGGACGTACCGAGCTCGGTCATCCATCTCCGTCCACACCTCGGGCACGTAGAGCTTGCCGAAAAGGACGGTGTGGTAGCGCGTGAGGTAGCTCCGCTGACCGCCGAGGGTGACGGCCGCGAGTACGACGGCGATGGCCTGCTGCAGGAGGCTTTCGCGCTTGGGCACGATCCGGAACGTCGGGAACTCCGCCTGGATCTCGGACAGGAGGCGCTCGTGGAGAGATGCGGTCACGCACACCTCACGGTCCGCCGTCCTTCGCCATCTTCTCTACCAGCGGCGCGAGGGCGTATCTGACTGCGCGGTTGTAGCTCTCGGCCTTGGTACCGGCGTGGCGCTCCCCTTCGACGATTCGAAACTCGTAAGCGAGGTCGGGATAGTCACGCTCGCGGAGGCGCTTGTCGAATCGGCGGATGCCGTCGAGAAAAGACGGCGCCTCCTCGGACGCGCCGGTCATGAAGATGCGCCCGCGAAGCTTTCCGCCGCCTTTGGCGAAGGCGTCTTCGTACGCAAAGAGCCAGTCGTTCGCCCAGACCACCGCTGGGCTCGGCGCGATGTACGCCTGGAAGAGACCCGGCTGCGCGATGGCCGCGTACAGGGTGAAGAGGCCGCCGAGGGAGCTTCCGCCGAGAACGCGATAGCTCGCGTCCACGTGGTACTCGCGCTCGACGAATGGGATGATGTCGCGCTCGATGGTGGCGAGAAACTCCGGGCCATGGCCCGAGGGCCCCTCGTCCGGGTTTGGCCTCGGATCGGCGACGGGCGTGTAGTCCCAGCGACGGAGCTTGCCGTAGTCGGGCTTGTCGCCCTGGTAGCCGAATCCGACGAGTACCGCCTCGGGGACGACCTTGTCGTAAAGGAGGTTGCCGTAGAAGGCGTTGACGAGGGCGAAGTCCCAGTAGCCGTCGCAGAAGTAGAGCGCGGGATACCGCCGCTCCGGGTGGTCCGCGTACGAGGCGGGCAGCGCGACGTAGATCTGATACGCGCGGCCGTCGCTGCCGTGGCGAGGGATCGGCCGGATCTCGGTGTTCTCGATGACCTGCTTGTGGACGCCCGGCGCCGCCACAGCGTCCTGCGCCGGCGGCGTCGTCCTGCACGCGAGGAGGCCGGCCGACGCGAACACGACGACCCGGAGGAGGATGCTCCGCATGGCCGGCAGTCTGTTACAAGGGAGCGCATGAAGCGAGGGTCGTGTGCGGCGTGGCTTTGCGCCGTAATGGTTTGCCTTGCCCCGGCGGTTGCGGGCGCGCTCGAGAACGGCGCCGCCAGGACGCCTCCGATGGGGTGGAACAGCTGGAACCGGTTTCAATGCAACGTGAGCGAAGCCCTGATCCGGCAAACCGCCGACGCGCTCGTGTCGACCGGCCTGCGCGACGCCGGCTACGTGTACTTGAACGTCGACGACTGCTGGCACGGCGTGCGCGACGCCCAGGGAATGATCCAGCCCGACGCGACGCGCTTCCCGGGCGGGATGAGGGCGCTCGCGGACTACGTGCACTCGCGCGGGCTCAAGTTCGGCATCTATTCCGACGCCGGAACGCTCACGTGCGGGAAACGTCCGGGCAGCCGCGGGTTCGAGGAGAAGGACGCGCGTCAATACGCGAGCTGGGGGGTTGACTACCTCAAGTACGACTGGTGCAGCACGGACGGCCTCAAGGCGCCCGACGCGTACGCGACGATGCGCGACGCGCTGGCGCGGACGGGACGGCCGATCACGTTCAGCATTTGCGAGTGGGGCAACAGCCAGCCCTGGTCGTGGGCCGGCCCGGTGGGAAACCTCTGGCGGACGACGGGCGACATCGGCCTCTGTTGGGAGAAGAAGTCTTGCAAAAAGGACTGGGAGACGGGGGTGGTGAACATCCTCGATCTCCAGGTCGGGCTCGAAAGCGCGGCGGGACCCGGGCATTGGAACGACCCGGACATGCTTCAGGTGGGGAATGGCCTGACGGACACCGAAGACCGGTCGCACTTCAGTCTCTGGGCGCTTTTGGCGGCGCCGCTGCTTGCGGGCAACGATCTGCGCGCGATGTCGCCCGCGACGAAGGAGACGCTGACGAATCGTGAAGTCATCGCCATCGACCAGGACGCTCTCGGGATCGAAGGCCACAAGGTCCGCGACGACGGCGAGGAAGAGGTCTGGGCGAGGCCGCTCTCGGGCGGCGCGATGGCCGTCATCCTCTTCAACCGAGGAGAGGCCCCCGTCCGAATTCAGGTCCGGTGGTCGGAGCTGGGCTGGCCGGCATCGACGGCGGTCGTGCGCGATCTGTGGCGCAAGGAGGACATGGGCACGTTCACGAGCGCTTACTCGGCGCGCGTCGAGTCCCACGGTGTCGTCATGGTGCGCCTCGCCCGCCCCGCGCACACGTGAACGCGGACGGGCCACCCCGGCTCGCCTCGTCCCCTCCCCCCGTGGTAACCCACGAAGCGCTCGTTGCGCCTCCTCCCTCTCGCCCCCTTTTCGCTCGCCGCGCTCGCAACGGTAGCCGCCTGTTCGCGACACACCGGCCCCGCGTCTTCGTCTTCGGCCGCGACCGGGGCAGCCATCGCGCCGCCTGGCGATGGCGACGCCTCGACGGACGGCGCGACCCGCGACGCCGCCAACGATGACCTCGACGTCGTCGACCCCCGCTTCCCGAACCGCATCGCCGCGATCGCCTGGGAGGTGAAGGTCCGCGAACAACCGAACCTCCAGAGCCCCATGCTCGGCTACCTCCGGGCGGGCGCCGTCGTCCCCGCCGCAGCATCACCCGCGACGCGGGAGAACTGCTCCGGCGGCTGGTACGGGATCGCACCTTCCGGCTACGTCTGCGTCGAGGTCAACGTCGCCACGACCGACGTAAGCAATCCGATCGTCCATGCGCTCACGCGTCGTCCCGACCCGAACGGGCGCCTTCCGTACATGTACGGCCTCGTTCATCAGCACTCGCCGATCTATTCGCGCCTCCCGACACGCCTCGAGGCGGCCCACAAGGAGTACTCGCTCGCGCAGCACATGGAGCACTGGGTGCGGACGAAGAAAGAAGACGGCGCGCACTTCCGGGCCGACTCGTGGCTACGGTGGAAGAGCGGCGACGCTCCGCCTGAGGCGGCCGACTTGTGGGCCGATCATACGACCCGGGAGGTGCCCGACTGGCTCGCCGAAGGCGCGCAGCCTCCGGGCAATCTCTCCAAAATGATCATCGGGCGGCGGCTCGTCGTCGGGGACACGATGGAGCACCAGGGCTTCGCATTCATCGACACCGCGGTCCTCGAAGGTCGGCGCTACGGCATCACGACGGACCTTCTGGTCGTTCCGGTGGACCGGCTCCGGCCCATCGAGGGGTCGGCGTACCAGGGTGTCCACATCCCGCAGGACATCGACATGCCGTTCGCGCTCGTACGCCGCGACGGGGCGTCGTCGTACGAACTTCGGGGCGACGAGATGGTACGGCGCCACTCGGTCGCGCGTCGGGCGGCGATCAAGATCACCGGCAAGGAGCAGGTGATCGACGGGCACCGCTACTTCGAGACGACCGACGGAAAGTGGCTGTGCGAGACGCACGTCGCCCGAGTCGATCGGGTGAAGGGCCCGCCGACGAAATGGGCGCAGGACGGCGAGCATTGGCTCGACGTGAGCATCGCGAACCAGACCCTGGTCGCCTACGCGGGCACGAACCCGGTCTACGCAACGCTCGTGTCGACCGGCGAGGCGGGGTTGCACGACCCGACAACCACCAAATCGACGGTGCTCGGCGAGTTCCGCATCTTCTCGAAGCATTGGACGACGACGATGAGCTCCGAAGTGCTGGGCGAGGAGTTTCAGCTCAAGGACATTCCCTACGTGCAATATTTCCAAGAGGGATATGCGCTGCACGCGGCCTATTGGCACGACGATTTCGGGATTCCGCGCAGCCACGGCTGCATCAACCTCGCGCCCGAAGATGCCAAATGGCTGTTTGCGTTCACCAGCCCGGCCTTGCCGGCGCGCTGGCACGGGGCGCGTTCCGAGAAGCAAGGGAGCGTCGTCGTGGTTCACCCGTGAAGTGAGCCCGCGGCCCGATGGTGGGTTCGCACGTCGCGGCGTGCAAAGCGGCCGCTTCGTTCGTATGCTCTCCGGCGTGCGACAACCCGGGCTCGCCGGTGCCGTGTATATCGCCGGCCTCGTCCTCGCGTCCTGCAATGCGGCACCGCCCGCAGGGCAGAGCTGCACGAGCGGGGCGGTGTGCCCCGCGCTCACCAAGGAGCAGCTGATGGACCCCGTGGTCTGCAGTGGCTGCCACCAGTCGTATTACGACGATTGGTCTGCGAGCATGCACGCCTACGCGGCCGACGATCCGCTCTTCATCGCGATGAACCAGCGCGGCCAGGACCAGGCCCAAGTAGGAACGTTCTGCGTCAATTGCCACGCGCCGATGGCGGTTCGTCTCGGCTTGACCACGGACGGGACCAACCTCGCGAGCCTGCCGCAAAGCATGAAGGGGGTGACCTGCTACTACTGCCACACGACCGACGCCGTGCTCGACTCGCACACGTTCGTCTCGGGCGAAGGAGGCTTCGACTTCGACGCGGGCCTCGGCGTCGACGCGTCGGCCATCTACGACGACTCTCTTCGCTTCGCGAACGACGGTGTCATGCGTGGTTCGTACTCGAACCCGGTGCCGAACGTGGCGCACGCGTCGGCCTACTCGACGCTCCACGACGGCACGCACCTCGAGTCGGCGCAGCTCTGCGGCGCTTGCCACGACGTCGTGAACGCGCACGGTGCCGAGATCGAAGCCACGTACCACGAGTGGACGCAGACGCTTTACGACAACACGAGCGGCGGAAACACGTGCGGCCAGTGCCACATGCACAAGAGCACGGGCATCGCGGCGACGGTTCAGGGAGCGCCCGCGCGCGCCATCCACGAGCACAAGTTCCCCGGCGTCGACACCCCGCTCGCCCCCGCCCCCGGCGTTACCGCGGCCGCGGCCGGGGCCCAGCAGCAGGCGGTGCAGACCTTCTTGAGCACCGAGCTCGCGATGTCGCTCTGCGTGCGCGGCATCCCCGGAGGGTCTTCGGCCAGCCTCTTCGTCGTCCTCGACAACGTCGCCTCGGGGCACCGATGGCCGAGCGGTGCGGCACAAGACCGCAGGGCTTGGGTCGAGATCCACGCGTCTGTCGCCGGCGCCTCGATCTATGAGAGCGGGGTCGTACCTGCGGGGACAGACCCGACCGACCTCAGCGACCCAGACCTCTGGCTCTTGCGGGAGTGCATGCTCGACAGCCAGGGCGGCGTGGTGCATACGTTTTGGGATGCGTACAGCTCGGACTCGAACGAGCTGCCTGGCCCGGTGACGAGCAACCCGCTCGATCCGGGCTTTTATCAGACGCACGTCATGCAGACCTATCCGCGCGCCTCCTCGACCATGCTGACGGCGTATCCGGATACGGCGACGGCGGAGGTGCATCTGCTGGCGTTCCCGCCGGACTTGTTCGACGACCTCTTCGCGACGCCAGCCGAGATCGGCCTCACGGCCGATGCCGTACAGGCCCTGAGAAGCAACCTCACGCCCGTCACCATCGGCAGCCCGATCACCTGGACGCAAGACGCCGCGAACGACGCGGGCGGCGGGGGAAGCTTCTACTTCGATCAGGGGATTCCCGTTTTCTGCGTGTCGACGGGGGGTCTCAATCCACAGGCCAACAAGGTGCCCGCGCAGCCTCACAGCAGCCCCGCGTGCAAACCATGAGGAAGGCGGGTCACGACATGAATTACCGGTGGATCGCCACGGTCTTCGGAGCAGCCGTCGCGACCGCGGCATGCTCGAGCAATGACGCCGCGACCGCGACCGACGCCGACGTCGACGCCGGAAGCGTCGGCGACACGGTCGAGTGCGCGGGCGACGCGAGCCCGTATCCTGTCGATGTGTACGAGGCGAATCTCCACAAGGTAGGGACGAACGGCGTCCTCACCTTCAATCTCGTGAGCAGCTCGCCGGCGCCGCCCGAGCAGGGGGAGGACACCTTCGTCGTGCAGGTAACGCACGCCGACGGCTCGCCTTTCACCGGAACGCTCGTCATCCCTTATGAAGGCATGTGGATGCCGCTGCACGGCCACGGAGCGCCGAGCGCGCCTCTCATCGCCTTCGACCCCGCCCAAAACGCGTTCGTTTTGTCCGACATGGATTTCTTCATGCTGGGTCTCTGGCGCGTGCAACTGCAAGCATTCGAGGCAGACGGTTCGGGCGAGGCCGGCAACGACGCGGAAACCGATGCCACGACGAACGCGACGCCGACCGACTCGGCCACCTTCTACTTCTGCCTCTGATTCGCTTGCGCGCGCTCCTCTGTGCAGCGGCGCTCTGGACTTTGGCTGCGTGCGCTCAGGTCGCGCCGTACGAGCGCGGGCGTCTCGCCCACCCGACGATGAGCACCGCCGACGTGGCGGGGACGGCCGAAGCCCACGAGCGTTCGGTCCACGAAGGGGCGACGGGCGGAAGCATGGGCGTCGGCGGCGGCTGCGGATGCAACTGAAGCCGTTCGGGCCCCTCGGGGCGGCTTGGGGACTCTGCCTCACGCTCGCCGGGACGGCCCACGCCCAGGCGACGCCGGCAGAGGCGTCCCCGCGCGGCTCGGACTACACGATCGGCGTCTCGAGCGAAGCGGCCGCCTATGCGGACTCGGACCACGTGTTCGTCGTCACACCGAGCATCGCGGGGAGCGTCGCCAAGCCGGCCGCGGGCTTTCGCGTGGACGCGAGCTACCTGGTCGACGTGATTTCGGCCGCTTCAGTCGACATCGTGTCGACGGCGTCGCGCCGATGGGAGGAAGTGCGGCAGGCGGGCTCGGTCGGCGCTTCGTGGCAGAGAGGCTCGTTCGGCGTCTCGGCGACCGGAGTCGCTTCGTTCGAGCCCGACTACGTATCCTGGGCGGGAGGCTTCTCGTTGTCGCAGGACTTGCTCTCCAAGAACCTGACGCTCCTCGCGGGTTATCAGCACGGCCACGACGTGGCCGGACGGACGGGCACGCCCTTCTCGGTCTTCTCGCACGACATCGACCTCGACGGGGTGAAGGCCGGGGCGAGCTTCGTCCTCGACGCCGCGACGATCGCGACCGTCCTCATGGAGGCCGAGTTCGTCGACGGGGACACCTCCAAGCCGTACCGCTACATCCCCCTCTTTGCGCCGGGGACGCGGGTGCCGGCGGGCGCGTCGATCGACACGGTGAATGCGGTGCGCCTCTCCGCGCGGGTGCTCGAGCAAGTGCCGCTCACGCGCGACCGCTACGCGCTCACGATGCGCGTCGCGCATCGCTTCCACGAGAGCACGCTGCGTCTCGAGGAGCGGCTCTACGACGATACGTGGGGCCTCAAGGCGTCGACCACCGACGCGCGTCTGCTCGTAGACGTCTCGCGCCGCACCGAGTTCGGGCCTCATGTGCGCGTGCACGACCAGACCTCCGTGAATTTCTGGCAGCTCGCGTACGTCCTCCGCCCCGGCTTCGACTTCCCCGCCTACCGGACGGGCGACCGGGAGCTCGGACCGCTCCTGAACCTGACGTTCGGCGGAACGCTCCGCGTCGGGGTCGGTCCGGACGCAGACCCGATGCAGTGGACGTTGGGGTTCGACCTCGGCGCGACGTATTCACGCTACTTCGATGACCTCTACGTGACCGAGCGGCTCTCGACGCTCGGCGCTCTCTCCGTCGCGGGGGAGCTGTGAGACACGCGCGCGTCGCCTGGCTGATCGCGGCCGCCGCCTTCGGGTCCGCGTGCGATCCGGTGCACGACGACGCGGTCTCTGCGCTCGGGGGCGAGACGCCGGGGGTGCCCCAAGGACCGCTCCACAGGGCTGGACAGCCGTGCGCCGAGTGCCACGACGGTGCGTTCGGCGACCCGCCGGCCTTCAGCCTGGCGGGGACCCTCTACCTCGACGCAACCGGCCTCACGCCGGTATCGGGCGCGATCGTGATCCTCCAGGACGCCAACGGCGTGACGTCGCCGCCGATGACGACGAACGAGGTCGGTAATTTCTTTTGGACGCCCGACCAATTCACGCCGACGTATCCGGTCCAGGTCAACAGCGTCACGGTCGGCGTGGTGGCCGTCGCCATGCATTCGCATATCGGCGGGAACGGCTCGTGTGCGGGCTGCCATGTCGATCCGCCCGGCCCCGACTCGCCGGGGCACGTCTACTTCAACGCCCCGCCGGGGATGACTCCATGACCGCCCGGCCGATCGCCGCGGTCGCGGTGCTCGTCGGAGGAGTGGCCCTCGCCTGTTCGACGGCGCCGTCCGACGCGCGCTTCGTCGCGACTCCCCCTGACGAAACGTCCTTCGCGCCGGTCGCCCTGATGCTGATTCAGGCCTGCGGGACGCTGGATTGCCACGGCACGGTCGGGCGCAACCTCCGCCTCTACGGCAATACGGGGCTGCGATTGCGCCCGGGCGACGTGCCCACAGCGCTGACCGCCACGACCAACGACGAAATCGAGCAGGACTATATGAGTGTCGTGGGACTCGAGCCCGAAGCGATGAGCGCCGTCGTGGCATCGGGTGGCGCGGACCCCGAGCGGCTGACGTTGGTGCGAAAAGCACGCGGAACCGAGGCCCACAAAGGCGGCGCGCCCTTCCTCTCGCCCGACGATAAGGAAGGCGTGCGAGACGAATGCCTGACGAGCTGGCTCTCCGGTAAGACCGACCCGTCCCCGTGCACGCGCGCGCTCATGCAGCCGTAGAGTCGACGGCGTTTCCTCGACGCTACCGATCCCGGACACTATAGTGGGGTCATGCGCGGCCGGGTCTGGGCAGGCTGGGTGCGCGAGCGCACGCTGCTGCTCGTGGCCCTCCTCTCGCTGTTGCTCGCGAGTTCGAGCGCACTCCCCTCGCTCCTGCGCTTCGTGGCGGACGCTGACGCGCACACATGCGCGTGCGCAAAGATACCGGGGCACCGCACCTGCAGCTGCCCGATCTGCGAGCGCAACGCGGACCTGAGGAGCCATGTGCCGACCCTCCGGGGGCGCTGCGGCGAGGACGCGCCGGCCTTCGGAGCGGGTCTCGCGCCGGCCGTGGCGCCGGCCGCCACCCTCCTGCCTCCGGTCCGCCGCGCGCGGTCGGCGATGGCTCGGGCCCTCCCCGCCGCCCCGCGGAGCGTCTTCTTCACACCGCCGACGCCCCCACCTCGCTCTCTGCCGTCGTGAACCCATCTGCAGGCTCCGCGTCGTGCCGGAGGTCTCCGGCGAGATGCGGGCGCACGCGTGGACGAGGGTGGCCCTTCTCGGCTGCTGCGCCATCACGCGTGCGCGGCCTGCCCCGCTGAAAACAAGCAGCAGAGGAGCGCCGCGTATCCATGAAAACTCTTTTGATTCGTCACGTCGTTTTGCCAAGTGTTCTGTTCGTGCCGTTCGGTCTCTCCGTCGTCGCGGCGTGCTCGTCGAGCACCTCCACGCCCACGCCCGACGGGGGCGCGTTTGGCGTCGCGCCGGCACCCACCTGCGCCAGTCCGGGAGGCCCCGCTTCGGTCGAGGCCGGCGGCGCCGACATGCACTGCGATGGGGTGCCGCCGCAGCCCATCTCCCTCGCGTCGTGCATGGTGCTGCCCGACGCGGCCGGGGACGACGGAGGCGACACCAGCGCGCCCGACGCCGGGCCGCCGCTCCCATGCGGCGAGGACGGTCCGAGCTACGGGTCCACGATGTACGGCACCTCGGGCGACGACGACGACTGCAAGTACCACGTGTCCTATTCGGTCGGCGGTATCTGCGAGAACGAAGGCGTCTTCTTCGTCGTCACGGCGACGCAGCTCGCGAACAATATGCCGTTGACGGGTGCCGACCCACTCATCGAAGTTTGCTTGAACGACACGCATCCGAGCCCCGGCGTGGACGCACCGCCGCCGGCGGGACACCAAGTGGCCCGTGAGGATTCCGCGAACCCCGGAACGTACACCATCGGGCCCATTCAGTTCGACGTGGCAGGCAAGTGGACCATCCGTTTCCACTTCTACGAGACCTGTTACGACACCCTCGATGATTCGCCTCACGGACACGCCGCCTTCTTCATGGACGTGCCCTGACATGTCCGCGCGACTTCGTCGCGCCGCGTCGGCGCTCGTCGGGTCGGCGGCGCTCTTCGCCGGCTGCAGCTCGTCAACCATGCCCCCGTCGGCTGCGGACTCGACTTGCCCGGCCGCTCCCGACGCGTGTCCCACGTCGATGCCGACCTACTCGGAAGACGTGCTCCCGATCATGCAGCGCGACTGCATTCCTTGCCATTCGACGAATACGGGCGGCAAAGACGAGAGCACGTACGACCTTGCCTCCGGGCAGAAGTCATCGATTCTCTTTCAGGTCGACGATTGCCTGATGCCGCCGTCGGGCAGTCCGCAGCTCACGGCCGACGAACGCAACACGCTCCTCGGCTGGATCGAGTGTGGCGCGCCCAACTGAGTCGACTGGACGTTTCCAGTGGCACCGCCCCGCAATCGAAATACTTTTGCGGGGCGGTCCACATTACTGAGCCCGAGTCGGTGCCCCTCATCACTTTGCGCGATCATGCTCGCACGCAACCTCGCCTTCGTATCCGTCTGCGCGCTCCTCGGCATCGCATGCGGCTCGACCAGCACCACCCCAGGCTTCGGTGACAGCGATGCCGGCGGATCGTCCGGCGGCGATACCGACGCGACGGCGGGGAGCTCGAGCAGCTCGAGCGGCGGACCGGCCGGGAGCAGCAGCGGGGGACCGGCGTCGAGCAGCAGCGGGAGCGGGAGCGGCGGCGACGCCTCCACCACCGGCAGCAGCTCGAGCGGCGGACCCGCCGGGAGCAGCAGCTCATCGGGCGGCCGTAGTTCGAGCTCGAGCAGCGGTTCGAGCGGATCGTCCTCCAGCAGCGGCGGCGCGAAGCCCCCCGTCAGCGACGGCGGCATCCTCCCCGAGGCGTCGGCACCCCCGGACGACGGCGGCACTTGCGCCATCGGAGCGTCGAACGTCCGCGTGACCGAGATCGATGTCGGCAGCGCGGTCGCTTACAACGAGGTCGACAACAACGGCGGCAGCGTCGGCCTCAAGCCGCTGGCGATCTCACCCATCCCGGCC
>DASYBG010000040.1:0-21305 GCA_036500865.1 Polyangiaceae bacterium | reverse complement strand
GTCCTTGTAGCTGATCGCCTTCGACAGCCCCTTCTTGGACTGCACCTTCACGATCGCTGCCGTCAGCGTCGTCTTGCCGTGATCGATGTGGCCGATCGTCCCCACGTTCACGTGCGGCTTGGACCGTACGAATTTCTCTTTCGCCATGACGGAGTCTCCTCGGGACAGTCGAAGAAGGGTCGCTCTAGGGTGAGCCCACCACGGGGCTTGAACCCGTGACCTCTTCCTTACCAAGGAAGTGCTCTACCGCTGAGCTAGGTGGGCAGTGTCGGCTCGTTACAGTCATCTCGCTCGCCCACGTTCCGGAAGGGTCCGGAGACGTGCCATCGGAGCGGGAGACCGGGTTCGAACCGGCGACGTTCAGCTTGGAAGGCTGACGCTCTACCAACTGAGCTACTCCCGCAACGCTTGGTGAAAACTGAGCCTGGGGCTCCTCTCGGGCTCCTTTCGGGGTCTCGTGAGCCGTGGAGGGTGATGGATTCGAACCATCGAAGGCATAGCCGGCAGATTTACAGTCTGCTCCCTTTGGCCACTCGGGCAACCCTCCGGGTTCAATGATTCAGAGTACTTATGCACCTATGAGTCGGAGAAAGAAGAAAGAACGACGAGCTGACGAGGGGACTTGAACCCCTAACCACCTGTTTACAAAACAGGTGCTCTGCCATTGAGCTACGCCAGCCCTCGCGGCTCGGACCCTGCCGCTTCGGGGGGGCGGAGACTACTCCGGCGCGCGGCCCCGCGCAAGCAAGACCCGGGCTCAGGCACCGCCTTTCGGCCTCTTCGAGTGTCCTCCCGGAAGTGCTCTCTTGGCCTTGGCGCGCGGCAGGGGGGACCGGCGAGCGGCGTAGCGCGAGGTGATCGTGGCGGGGCAGGCTCCTCCCTGGGACACGCCGGGCAGACGCATCCCGTCCATGCGTCGGTGCATGGCGTGTGGGGGCCGCTGCTAGCGCGCCGGAGCGGTGACTGTCAAGGGCGGAGGCCTCACACGCTACTCGGCGCGCCCTCCAGCAGGGGCGCTCAGGGCTTGCTCCCGCGTCGCTGCATTTGGGTCATCGCCTCGCGGATATCGGCCTCACTGAAGGGCATCTTGTCGATTTGCGCCTTCTCGTCGGCCAGGGCTGCCTGCATCTCTTCGCGGGCGGCGCGGGCGCGCTGAATCCACGGAGAAGAGTCGCTCGTGCGCTCTCCGAGCGCGATGGTCTGATCGAGCTCGCGCAGGCCTTTCTCGAGAAGGACGCGGTACCGCACGCGCATGAACGCGTAGAAGATCTGGCGCTGGCGCTCGGTCTTCGAGCTCGCCGGCGGCGGGATGTGCATGAGGTCGTGGTGGAGGGTGCGGTACATCTCGCCGACGCGGTAGCCGGCCATCGCCGCCCAATGGGGGTCGACCGAGCGGACGGCCATCGCGTACGCGGCCTGCGCTTCGAGGAGGCCTCCGCAGCGCTCTTCGAGGCGCGCGAGAAAGTCGGGCGGCGGCGGATCGATGACAATCCGCTCGGAGCGCACCCGCCGAAGCTCGCCGAGGGCGAAGCGGAGCTGGGCCACCGCGACGGGCAAGACGTCCCGCTCGCCGTAGTGGAGCTGGTCGGAGAGATCGAGGCCGTCGAGAACGTCTGCGGCGGCGGATTTGTCGTCGCCGAGTTCGATGCGGGCGAGACCGCGCGAGCCGAGGGCGACGATGCGGTCCACGTCTTCGAGATCGCTCCGGGCGAGCAGCGCGTCGCCGATGGTGGCGAGAGCGGTCCAGTCTTCGAGGTAGGCGTCGAGGCTCGACGCGCGGACGAGGGCCCCTCGCGCGCGCGTATCGCCGGGGAATCGCGAGGCGAGATCGAGGAAAGCGTCGCGCGCGCGCTCCCGATCCTCGAGGCCTTCGAGGGCGAGCCCCCGCTCGAAAAGGTATCCCGGCGCCCGCGGCCCGCTCGGATCCGCGTCGAACAGCGTGCCGTACGCGTCCGCCGCGTCCTTCCAGCGCTGCTCGAGCATCGCCCGCTCGGCGCGCGCGCGGAGTTCGTCCTCCGTCGCGACCTCGCTCGACGTCACGATGCGGGCCTGCGCCTCGATGCGAATGGGCGGCGCGGGCGGAGGAAGCGACGCCGCGCAAGCGGTCATGAAAAGACCGCACGCCAAGAACGAGAACGAAGCGAGAGCCCGGACCGACGGCGGCACGACACGACCAGCGTACCCGACCAACGCCCTTTGCTACGAACCCACGCGGACGCACAAGCGCTTCAGGCGGCCCATCCCGCGACGCCGCCAAAGCGCCGCGAGCGTGACGCCCAGCCCGACCGACCACGCGCCGCCCGCGTGACCCGGCGACCCTGCCGCGGTCGAGCACCCGCGCTGCGCGATGGCCGAGGCCGTCTGCGGAGGCCGCGGGGGGACGACCTCTGCCTTGATCGATCCCGCGTCGACACCCGCCGCAGGTCGCGCGGCGGGCGGCGGATCGCAGTCCCAGTCGGTGCCCTTGCGGAACCCGCACTGGTCGATGACCGAGCCGTCGACCCGCCGCGCGACGATACGCACCGCGTCCGCCCCGGCCGAGACTTCGACGAAGTGGTACACCGCCTCCGCTTTGCGCGTGGTCGGCGTGGGCTTGATGGGATAGAGCGGAGCGCCGCCGCCCCCCGAGACGAGGTATTTCATGCCTTCGCCGACGCCGCGCTCGTAGATGTGGTCGTGCCCGGAAACGAGGAGGTCGACGTGGTGGGCGGCGAGGAGCTCGGGCACGTGCGCCGCCAGCAACGCGGTGTTCGGCCCGTGGGGGCCGGCCGACCACGGTCCGTGGTGGGTGACCGCGATGCGCCACAGGAGGCCGGGCTCCGCGTCGGCACGAGCGAGCTCGCGCTCGAGCCACTCCCGCTCCTCCCCCCCGCTCCAGTCGTGCATCGCGTTCAAGAAGAAGAAGCGCGTGCCTCCGGCCCGCACCGTGCCGTACGTCCGCGCCACCTCGCCGGGCCGGGCGAAGCCGAAGTAGCGGGCGAAGTTGGCGCCGGCGCGATCGTCGTAGAGCTCATGGTTGCCGATGGAGACGAAGAGCGCGCGGTCGCGCAGCAGCGGCGCCTCGATGCGGAAGAACGACCGCCAGTCTTCGGCGAGGCCGCCGTCGGCGACGAGGTCGCCGGTGTTGACGAGAAAGTCGCTCGGTGAGGCCGCGATGGCGTGGACGACGGCCGCGTGCGCGTCGGCGTCGCTCCGGTCGTCGCCGTAGACGACGAAGCGGACGGGCGCGGGCGACGTGCCGGGCGCGGGCAAAGTGGTGAAGTGCCCCTCGCCGACTACCTTGCCGCGCACGCGGACGGTGTACGCGTAGCCCTTCGCGGGTGAGAGGCCGGTCGCGGCCACGACGTGCATCGTGGTCGCGGTGGCGTCGGCGAAGGCGCGCGCCCGCCCGTCCGGCGTGCCGTCGTCGCGGAGCTCGATGCTCGCGGCCGACGGCGTGGAGAGCTCGAAGCGCACGTCCACGCTGGCCTCGGACAGCTCGGTGAGATACGGGCCATTCGCCATGACGGCCGCCGGAGCGCCGTCGGCCCGCGCGGCGGGGAGGCCCCCGAGCCAGACCACCGCGGCCGCCGCGAGCACGACGCCGCCCGCGGCGCGCACGGATCCTTCGCGTCCCCTCATGCTTCTCTTTTATCCCGCACGAGCCTGCCGCCTCCACATCATCCGGTGAACGGGCAGCCCGTCGGCGATGGCGCGGCGCTCGCGCGGGCTGCGGGCGCCATAGGGATTCTCCTCGAGGCGCGCGCTTCCCGCGGCGCCCCCGCCCGGCGAAAACCGAGCGTCGCCGTCGATCAGACGCTCGAGCGCGTCGGCGCGCTCTCCGACGTCCGTCTGGACGAAGAGCTCCCCGTCGGGCTCGAGCAGCCGCGCGACTTGGTCCATGAAGTCGGGCGCGACGAGGAGTCGCTTGGCGTGCCGCTTCTTCCACCACGGGTCGGGGAAGTTCACGAAGAGGCGGCGCACCGACGCGTCCGGCGAGAGGCGCGGCAGAGCCTCGCGCGCGTCCTCGGCGAAGACCCGCGCCCGAGGTCCCAGGCCGCGGGCGGCGAGGCGGCGGTCGACGATGGTCGCCCACTTGCGGCGGATCTCGACGCCGAGGAGGGCGGCGCGCGGCTCGATCCCCGCCCGTTCCACCAAGAACCAGCCGCGCCCGGGGCCGATCTCCATCTCGACCCACGCGCCCGCCGCGAGGGCGCGCACGTCCACGCGCGCGCCCTCGGGGAGGCGGGGCGCGTCGTCGTAGAGGCGCGGCGCGGGGACGGCGGTCGAGCTCATGGCGGCGCTTCCGGCAGGGTTCTAACGAAGACCCCGCGCGAACGCGAGCGCGCGGCCCCTTGACCGGCGCCCCAGCCGTCGGCGACCGTCCGCCCGGTGACTGCTCGCGATCTCGGCAACGCAGCCCGCCGCGCCGCCACGACGTGGGGCCCCGCCGTCTTCGGCGCCGGGTACCTGGCCGAGCGCGCGATCGCCGGCGTCCTCGCCAAGCTCGGACACCCGGGCGCTCCGCTCGACGACGCCTACATCCATTTCCAGTACGCCCGCGCCCTCGTCGAGGGCCACCCGATGCGCTTCGAGGCCGGCGAGCCGATCACGAGCGGCGCGACGAGCTTTCTCTGGCCGGCGGCGCTCGCCCCGTTCTGGGCGCTCGGGGCCAAAGGGGAGGGCATCGTCTGGGCGGCGTGGGGCCTCGCCTTCGTCGCTCTCGCGGCGCTCGCGTGGGAGGCGGTTCGCCTCACCGAGCCGATCGCGGGACGGGCGGCGGCGACCGGCGCGGGCGCGATGATTCTCTGCTTCGGCGGGCTCGTTTGGTGCGCGGCGAGCGGGATGGAGGTGGTGCCGTTCGCGTGGGCGATCGCGCGCTCGACCCGGCGCGCGGTCGAGTGGTGGGAGCGGGCGCCGGCCGAGCGGACGCGGAGGATGGCCCTCGAGCTCGTCGCGCTCGCGTGGGTGTCCGCGCTCCTGCGGCCCGAGGGAGCCGTCACCACCGTGTTCGTGGCCGCGACGTTCGCCGCGTCCTCGCTTCGCTCGCCGCGCACCCGAGCGTGGCCGGCGCGCGCCGCGTCGCTGGCCGCGATCGCGGCCGCGGCCGCCCCTCCTCTCCTGCTTCTCCTTTGCACCGGCTCGGCGCGAAGCAACACGGCCGTCGCGAAGCTCTTGCCAGGAAACCCGTACTACCCGGGCCCGGTCCTCGCCCGCGCGGTGCAGGCCAACGTCGAGCTCCTCCTCGGCACGATCTTGAACGGCGAAGTGTGGTCGGCGGAATTTCTCCCGCGCGGAGGCGCGGGCGTCGCGATCGCGGGCCTCTTCGCGATCGCGTGGCTCGGCGGACGGCGCCGGCTCCGGTGGCGCGCTACGGGCATCTTGCTCATCGCCGCCACCATGTTCGCGCCGTGTTTTTACGCGACGTTCCTCTGGAACCGCCTGCGCTACCTCTGGCCGTTCGCCACCGGCTGGATCGTAGGGCTTGCGTGCCTCGCGCGCATCGCCGGCGACGTCGCCGGCGCTCTTCGCCCGCGCTGGCGCGTGGCGACGCCCATCGCGTGCGGCGCGTTCGCGGGCCTCTTTGCCTCCAAGCTCGGCTGGGTGATGGACGACGTCGCCCAATCGGCGAGCGGCATCGACCGCCAGCAGGTCGCGCTCGGACACTGGGCGAACGACAACCTCCCGCCCGACGCACGCGTCGGGCTGAACGACACGGGCGCGATCGCCTACTTCGGCGATCGAAAGACGTTCGACGTCGTCGGCCTGACGACCGCGGACGAGGCGAAATACTGGGTGGCAGGCGTCGGCTCGCGCCTCGAGCACTACGAGCGCCTCCAGGCCGAGGCCCCGTGGAAGCTCCCCACGCACTTCATCGTCTACCCCGAATGGATGGCGCTCGACGAAGTCCTCGGCCAGCCGCTCCACGAGGCGACCGTCACCGACTCGACCATCCTCGGCGGCCGCACCATGCGCGCCTACGTCGCCGATTGGTCGGCGCTCGGCAGCGGCGAAGCGCCGTGGTCCCAGGTCGGTGCGATCATCGACTCCCTCGACGTCGCCGACCTCGAGAGCGAGGGCGCCCACGAATACGACCTGCTCGGCGCCGTGGAGGGCGAAGACATCGTCCACGCCGGACCCTCCCCGCGCGGCGTCGTCGTCGTCGACGGCGGCCGCTCCCGCCGCACCGCGGAGCGCTTCGTCGCGCACCTTCGGCCAGGCGTCGCAACGACGCTCGTCGTCCGCCTCGAAGGGCCGGCCCACGCCCGCGTGCTCGCGGGAGGGACGGCGATCGCGTCGTTCTCGGCGGGCGGCGACGAGTGGGTCGAGCGGGCCTTCGACATGCCCGCCGACCTCGCCTCCGAGCGCACGCTCATCTCCGTAGACGCGACGGGCGGCGCCCTCACCACCTTCCACTACTGGTTCGCGTCGAACGACACGAGCGCCTCGAAGGCCCCGCGCCCGTGAGGGGACCGCGCGCGCCGCGAACCGAACGGCGCCGCCACCCCCACGGGCGCGTGCGAACTACTTCGTCTTGGTCGCCGCCGCGTCCTTCGCGGGCGCCGCCGCGGCCTTGCCCGACTCCGGCTTTTCGCCCTTCTCGCCCGCCTCGGCCTTCGCCTTCTCGCCGTGCGGCGGCTTGAGCGCGCCGGTCTGCGCCATCATCTCGAACATGTTGGCGTAGCCCCAACCGTGCTGCAGCTTCCCGTCGGCCGTCGGCTGCATGATGTCGACGAAGTGCCACGCCGTCACCGGCTTGTTCGACGCGGGCAACGGCCCGAGCGGCCCCTTCTGCGTTCCGGTCATCGTGTGCTCGACGATCGCGAACCCGTCGATGCCCCACGCGTTGGTGACGCTCCACTTCTGATCCGGGAACGTCTTGAACCAGGCGGTGAGCTCCTTGGTGAGGTCCTTCTTTCCCTTGGTCGCCGGACCGCCGCTCAGGTTGAGCCAGTAGTCGCCGTCGTCGGCCATGGGCGGGAGCGCCTTCGGATCGTCCTTGTTGAAGGCCTCGTCGTTGGCCTTCGCCCAGTCGGCGAGCTTGTCTTCGTCGGGCGTGCCCTTGGCGGTGTGGACCTCGGGCGGGTTCGTCGGGAGGGTCGGAGCCGGAGGCGCCATCTTCGCTCCCTTCATCTGCGCGAGCACCCCGCCCGCGTCGCCGTACTCGTGCTGCTCCTTGATGAGCCCATCGTCGTTGAACCACATGATGTGGAGGCGGTGCTGCCCGAGCGGCTTCTTCGTCGCCTTCATGCCCATGAAGTCGCCCGTCATCGTCCCCGTCCAAACGATCTCACAGACGGCCACGTCCCCCTTCTTCCAGACGCGGAGCGGCGCCGACTTCGCGTCGCCGACGAGATCGAAGATCATCTGCATCTGCTTGGCGATGGCGTCGCGACCCTTCGTCTCGGTGGGCTCGCCGTAGGCCTGGACGACCGCGTCCTCGGTGTAAAACGCCGCGATCTTCTTCGCGTCGTGCGCGTTGAACGCCTCGCCGACACCCTTCAGCGTCTCCGGGACGAGCTCCGCGAGCGTCGGCTTCGGCGGCGGGGCCGGCGCCGTATCGGCGGTCGCCGGAGTGGCGCTCGCGGTCGCGGCGGCGGTGGCCGGCGGCGTGGTGGGAGGAGGTTGGGGCGAGGGCTGCTCGCCCCCGCAAGCGCCCAAGGCGAGCGTCGTCAGGGTGAGCGCGGCAAAGGTCCAGTGTCGCATGGCGTGTTCCTCCCGGGTCGAATGGTACGGCTGAACCCGAAGGCGTTTACCCAGTTTCGTCCGAACCGCAAGGCCCTTTTTCGCGGCTTTTCGTACTACCTTCCCCTCCGTCCCAGTGCGTTACCGACTCCTCGGCAAGACCGGCATTCGCGTGAGCGAGCTCTCCATCGGGACCTGGGGCCTCTCGGGCGACGGCTACGGCCCCGTCGACGAAGCGACCCAAGAGCGCGTCCTCGTCCGCGGCCTCGAGATGGGCCTCTCGCTCATCGACACCGCCGACGCGTACGGCGCCGGCCGGATGGAGCGGCTCGTCGGCCGCGTCGTCGCCAAGCGGAACGACGTTTGCGTCGTCACCAAAGGCGGCACCGACCGAGGGTCTTCTCCGCCGAGGAAGCGCTTCGACGCCGCGTACCTCCGCGAGCGCGTCGAGGCATCGCTCCGCCGGCTCGGTCGCGAGCCGATCGACGTCTACCTCCTCCACAACCCGAGCGAGAATGCCGTCGAGTCGGGCGAGGCGGTCGATCTTTTGCTGGAGCTCAAGAGCGAAGGCAAGATCTTGCACTGGGGCGTCAGCGCGGGAGACATGCACGTCGGCCGCGCTGCCATCCGTAAGGGCGCCGAGGTCATCGAGCTCGCGTACAACATCATCCACGGCGCCGACATGCACAGGCTCGCGGGCGAGATCGTCGTCGCCGGCGCGGGCGTCCTCGCCCGTTCGACGCTCGCGCACGGCCTTCTCTCCGGGCAGTTCGCCGCCGAGCGGGAGTTCCTGCAGGGCGACCACCGCGCCGACCGCTGGACCAAGCCCGAGCTCGAGCGCCGCCTCCAACAGCTGTCCGCCGTCCGCTTCCTCGTCCGCGGCGACGTCCCGACGATGCGCTCGGCGGCGGTCCGCTTCGTCCTGTCGAACTCCCTCGTCTCGAGCGCCGTGCTCGGGCCGCGCGACGTGCCGCAGCTCGAAGACATCGTGCGGGAGGTTGGCATGGGCCCCATCTACTTGAGCGACGAAGACTTGATGCGCCTGCCGCGCGTCCTTCTTTCGGTGGGGATCGAGCCGTGATCGCCCGGGCCAAAGCCGCCGACGTCGCCCTCGCCGTCGCGCGCGAGGCTGCCGCCATCGTGATGCGCGTCTACGCCGCGCCGTTCGACGTCGAGTTCAAGGGCAAGGACGACCCCGTCACGCGGGCCGACCGGGAATCCAACGCCCTCGCGTGCGACCGGCTGCTCGCCGCGTTCCCGGGCGTGCCCGTCGTCGCCGAAGAGAGCGACCCCGCGACCTACGCCGACTTCGCCGGCGCCGACGCGGCATGGTTCGTCGACCCGCTCGACGGGACCCGTGAGTTCGTCGCGCGAAACGGCGAGTTCGTCGTCATGATCGGCCTGGTCGAGCACGGCCGGGCCACGTTGGGCGTCATCGTCGTTCCCGTGACCGGACGTGCATTCGTGGGCATCGTCGGCGATGGCGCGTGGGAGGTCTCGCCCGGCGGAGCGCGGACGCCCATCCACGTGTCGAGCCACCCGGCGCTCGAGGGCGCCTCGTTCGTCGTGTCGCGCTCGCGCGATCCCGAGGGCGTGCGACGGCTGGCGACGGCGATCGGCGCGAGAGAGGCCATCTCGCGCGGGAGCTCGGGCTACAAGGGCGCGCTCGTCGCCACGGGCGAGTGCGACGTGTATCTCCAGCCGGGGAACGCCGGGATGCGGTGGGACGCGTGCGCCACCGAGGCGCTCGTGCGCGCGGCGGGCGGCGAGTGCACCGAGGTCGACGGCGCGCCGTTCGACTACGCGACGCCCGAGCTCTTGAACGCGCGCGGCCTGGTCGCCACGAACGGCCTCGTCCACGCGGAGCTCATCGCCGCCCTCGCGTCGACCCGCGCGTAGCGTAAATCACAAACCCCACAAGAGCGCCACGTTCAAGCCGGCGAAGTAGCTCGTGCTCCCGCTCTCCGACGAGAACGGGAACTGGCTGTACGAAAAGAAGTTCGCCACGCCCCCGTCGAGCGAAAGCTCGAGCGCCGCCGCCGACGCGACCATGTGCCGCCACCCGACGCGCAGCCGCGGGACGAACGCGCCGCTCGACGTCCCCTGCGCCTGCGGGGAGCTCGGCGAGATCGCCAGGTGCTCGAAGCCGAGGCCCGGCGCGAGCACCACCTCGTCGTCGTAGCGCGCATCGAACGGGAACCGCCACTCGAACGCGATTTGCGACGACAGCCCCGAGACGACCGCGAGGTCGTCGGTCGTCGCGTTGAAATGCTCGTAACCGACCTCGACGAGCACCGCGCCGCGCGCGCTCGTCGAGTAACGCGCGGCGGCCCCCACGCACTCGGCCCACGTCCCGCGGGAGCCGAACGACGCCCCCGGCGCGCCCGGCGCGAGCGCGAGGCTCGCCGGGCTCGCACCCCACTTGTGCATCGAGAACATCGGCGCGAGAGACCACCCCGTCCCCGACCGGAGCGCCGACGCGCGCGGATCGTCGTCCTTCGGAGTCTCGTTCGGCGAGATGTCCTCCATCGGCTCCGATGGCCCAAGCGCGGGCGGGTCCCCTCCCTCCTGCGCCTCCGCCTGCTTGCGCGGCGCCTCCTCGGCCTTCGCCGTCGCGCTCGCACCGCCTTCGACGTCGCCGGGCACGTCCGTCGACTCCGACGAGTACCCGAGCGTCGCCTGCTCGAGCCGCGCGAGGTGCCCGCGCATCGCCTCCGCGTCCGCCGCCTCGGGGGCCGCGGTGAGGTACCCGCGGAGGTCGTCTATCGCGGGATACGGCTGCGCGAGCTGCTCGTGGCAGAGCCCGCGGTCCCGCAGCAGCGTCGGGTCGGTCGACGTCTGGAGCGCTTGGTCGAACGCGTCGAGCGCGCCGGCGCAATCCCCGCTCCGCATCTTGGCCCGCGCCGCGTCGGCGAGCGGATCGCTGTCGAGGTGCTCGCGCAGGACCGGCCCGGCGTGCCCGCCGCCCCGTGCCCCCGCGTGGTGCTCCCCGCGCCGCGGCCGACTCCGATCGGCGCCGGGCGCGTCTTGCCCGAGCGCGACCCCCTCCAGCCCCAGGCCGATCACGCACGCGAACACGACCGCGCGGACGGCGTTCTCCCGGCCCATGAATCAAAGGCTAGAACAGCGCCGCCCAAACGGCCGAAAAAGCGACGCCTACTTGGGCGGCCCCTCGGGCGCCGGCTGCCCCGGCGGCATCATCGGGTGCATCGGATGTCCCATCGGCATCGCGAAGCGCGGGCGAATCATCATGCTCGGACCGCCGTCGCCCATCGCCCCGGGACCACCCGCCCCGGTCGCGACCGAACCGATCGGCGCGGCGCCCGGCACCGACCAGATGACCTTCGCGAAGCGCGGCGAGTAGTGGAAGTTCCCCTGACCGAGGATCGGCGAGAAGGCGACGCCGCCGTTCTGGTGCATCGCGTAGAAGTTCATGCGCCACACGTCGCCCGACTTCGGCGGATGGTTGGCGGCCTTCGCGTACGCGGCCCAGGGGATCTGGATTTCGACGTTGTAGCCGACCGGCTTGCCGTCGGGGCCCTTGCGGATGAAGACCGCGCTCTTCAACTTCGGGTCCCAGTCCTCGTGCCCGAACGGCCCGTTCTCTCCGCCGTTCGGCTTCTGCCGCTCGTCGAACTGCGACTTGAAGACCTTGTTCTGCGGATTGATCTGAAGCTCGTAGTAGTCCTTCGAGTCGCCGCTCGGGTCGGGGTCGACCATCATCTCGACGGTGTCCTGGTCCCAGAGCTTCGGCTGGCCCGCCGCCGTGAAGGCGGCCGGCTGCGACTTCGCGTCGGTGAATCCGGTGTAGAAGCCCGCCTGGTTGACTTCGAAGAAGACGTAGAGGTTCTTCTCGTCCCAGAGGAGCTTCGCCGACCCACCCACGGGGAACGCGGTATTGAGTTTACCCGTTCCCACGTCGACGAAAGGGCCGGTGCTCGCTGCGCCCCCCCACTCCGGCTCGTCGGCCTTGCCGTCGAGCACGATCTTCGCGGGTTTGCCGAGCTGGTTGACGATGAGCGAGGGGACCTCGTTCATCGTGTGCTCTTCCGCCTTCGCCCCGACGCCGGTCTTGATGCGGCCGACGATGCCGCTGTTGTCGCCGTCGTTCGGGCCGCTGATGACGTGCAGACGCGTGTCGTTCTTCCAGATGCCGACGTAGATCCCGACGTCCCCCTGGATGTCGTCGGGCACCTTGTAGGACTGCTGGTCGACGTAGACCTTGTTGCGCTCCCACCGATCGGGCCCGAGGATCTGGTGGTTGCCGGTTTTGTTTTCGCGGATCGGCCCGTCGTTGTCGAGGTTGCCGAGCTTCCCGCTCGTCTCGTCCTTCGTGTGCGTGAAGAGCATCCACCCGTCGTCGAGGGTGTCGTCGCAGCGCCACCAGTACGTGAGCTTGACTTCCTGACCGGGCTTCGCGGTCTCGGGCTCGAACTTGTAGCCGACGAGGTGCGCCTTGTTCTCGAAGTTGATGTCGATCTTGTGCGGGATGTCCGCGGGCACGGCGTCGAGGACGTAGGGCTTGAGCCGGTCCTTGTCCTCCGAGCTCAAACCTTTGGAACCGCCCACGCAGCCGGCGAGAACGAAGGTCCCCCACACAGCCGCCGCGATGAATCGTTCGGTGTGACGCATGGCGGGGCTTTGTACCAAGCTTTTCCCGCCAAGGGGAGGTGCTCTCCGCTTTTACCGTCGACTCTTTCGCCGGGCGTCCTTTTCGCGCTTTCGCGCCGCCTTCTTCGCATTGCGCTCCGCGGCGGACAGCGGCCGCATCTTCGTCATGCCGTCGGCCGGACCGGGGGCCATCCCGGGCATCCCCATGCCCGGCATCCCCATCCCAGGCAAGCCCATGCCGGGAAAGCCCATTCCGGGCATCCCCATGCCCGGCGGCATCCCCATCCCGCCGCCCATCTGCTTTTTGAGCTGCTTCGCCATCGCGAGGCCCTTCATGCCCGGCACCTTGCCGAGCATCCCCATGTTGGCGCCCATCCCCTCCATCATTTGCTTCATGAAGAGAAATTTCTGAACGAGCTCCGTCACCTGCTGCTCCGGCTGCCCGGAGCCTTTGGCGATGCGCGTCACGCGCCCGGGCTCGCGGGTCAGCGCGTAGGGGTCGCGGCGCTCGAACCGCGTGAACGATTGGATGATGGCCTCGATGCGAACGAGCTCCCTGTCGTCGACGTCGGCGCCGGGCGGCATCATGTCCCCCACGCCGGGCATCTTGGCGATGAGGTCCTTGAGCGATCCCATCTTCTGAATCATCCGGATCTGGTCGAGAAAGTCGTCGAGGGTAAATTGTCCCTCGAGCATCTTCATCGCCTTCTCGGCGGCGTCCTTCTCGTCGACGACCTCCTGGAAGTCCTTCATCAGGCCGACGACGTCGCCCATCCCGAGGACGCGGGTCGCCATCCCCTCGGGCCGGAATTCTTCGAACTTGTCGAGCTGCTCGCCGACGCCCGCGAAGCGCACGGGCGCCCCGGTGACCTCCTTGACGCTGAGGGCCGCACCGCCCCGCGCGTCGCCGTCCAGCTTCGTCAGGACGACCCCCGTGAGGGCAAGCCGGTCGTGGAACGCCTTCGACGTCTTGACCGCATCCTGGCCAATCATGGCGTCGATGACGAGGAGCACGTTCTCGGGGCGGACGGCGTCCTTGATGTCCGCGAGCTCGTCCATCAGCGGCTCGTCGATCGCGAGACGGCCGGCGGTGTCGTAGACGACGACGTCGACGCCGGAGCCGTGGGTGCGAGCGTGGAGCGACGCCTGGCGGCAGACCTCGAGGGGCGTGGCGTCCGGGACGTTGAAGACCTCGACCGAGATCTGCTGACCGAGGATCTTCAGCTGCTCGACCGCCGCCGGGCGCTGCATGTCCGCGGCGACGAGGAGCGGCTTGTGGCCTTCCTTCACGAGCCAGCGCGCGAGCTTCGCGCACGTCGTCGTTTTTCCGGAGCCCTGGAGGCCGACCATCATGATTCCGGTCGGCGTCCCCTTCGGGGCCGTCGCGATGGCGGGGCCCGCGCCGGGGGACATGAACGCGATGAGCTCGTCGTGGCAAATCTTCACGAACGTGTCGCTCGCGGAGACGCGCACGGTACGCCCGTCCTGGCCCTTGGTGCGGACACGAACCACCTCGCCGAGCGCCTTCTCGCGCACGCGGGCGAGGAACGACTTCACGACACCGAGCTCGACGTCCGCTTCGAGGAGCGAGAGCCGAACCTCGCGGAGCGCCGTCTCGACGTTGTCCTCGGTGAGCTCGGTCAGACCCGCGAGCCGGTTCTTCGCGGCCTTGAACCCTTTGGCTAGGGCATCGAACATGACGAACCGGTTAGCACACCCGCGGGCGCGTTCCCGCCGTCGCGTCGCGATGTCCCCGGAGGCTCGGCACTAAGAAGGAGAGCAGATCGCGCGGACGTCGTCGTCGGAGACTTCGCGCTTCTGGTCGGCGAGCTCTTGGAACGCCTGGAAGGCCGCCGCGAGCTGCTCGCTCCCGAGGTCGAAGCCGAGGGCGCGGGCGCGCGCCGCGAAGCCCGTGCGGCCCGACAGCTTGCCGAGGACGATCTCGGTCCCGATGGGGTGACCGATGCGCGCGGGGTCGATGCACTCGAAGTTGAGGCGGTGTTTGATGACGCCATCCTGATGGATACCCGACGCGTGCCGGAAGGCGTTCCGCCCGACGATCGCCTTGTTGGCAGGGACGGCGATACCGCTCCGCTCCTCGACGAGGCGCGAGATCGGGTAGATCCCGGTCGTGTCGACGTCGGTGTGCACGCCGAGCCTCGCGCCGTGCACGGCGATGCTCATCACGACCTCTTCGAAGGACGTGTTGCCCGCTCTCTCGCCGATGCCGTTGACGCACAGCTCGACCTGGCGCGCGCCCGCCGTCACCGCCGCGATCGCGTTGGCCGACGCCATGCCGAGGTCGTTCTGGCCGTGGAACGAGAGGACGGCTCGCTCGAGCTCGGGGACGCTCTTTCGCAAGTACCGAAAGAGGTCGGCGATGTCGTCGGGGAGCGCGTAACCGACGGTGTCGGGGATGTTGATCGTGGTCGCGCCCGCGGCGACCGCCGTTCGCACGAGCTCGGCGAGGAAGGGCCGGTCGGCGCGCGTCGCGTCCATCGGGGAGAACTCGACGTCCTCCGCCGCGTGGTGCGCCCGCGCGACCATCGCCTTCGTGAGCTCGAGCACGTCGGCGTGGCTTCGCTTCAGCTGGTGCTCGATCTGGAGGTCGCTCGCGTTGACGAAAACGTGGATGCGCGGGCGGACGGCGCCGGCGAGCGCTTCGGCCGCGGCGTCGATGTCTCGCGCGACGCAGCGCGCGAGGGCGCACACGCTGGCCGTCTTCACGCGCGCGGCCACGGCATGGACGGCTCGCCACTCGATGGGCGACGCCGCCGGGAAGCCGGCCTCGATCACGTCGACGCGCATCGCGGCGAGGCGCTCGGCGATCTCGAGCTTGTCGCGCTCGGAGAAGAGCACCCCGGCGGACTGCTCGCCGTCTCGAAGCGTGGTGTCGAATACTGTGACTCGGTCGGACATGGCGGCTCCTGCTCACTATGCGCGCCAGCGACGGCGATCGAGTTCTGTCCTCTTTCGCCGGGCTGGCGAGAGAGGGTGTCGTGCTTCAGCGAACGAAGCGTCCCTCTCCCGCCCCGCTAAGGAGCTGGCAAAGGATTGGCTGGATCGGGGAAAGCGCGGACGAAGTCATCGGCGCCCACTGGATACATTCCCTCGCGCTTGGTGTCAACTGTAAGTTCGTAAGCCACAGGCTGTGGATAAGCCCTGAACAAACTCGCGATGGCCCGTGGGATAGCTCGGACTGGCCTGTGGGCACAACCGTTCACCATCGATCATAAGTTCAGGTGCCGCCTCGCGCTTTTGCTGGAGCCTTCCGAGCAAGCTTTCCGGGGCCGAAAGGGAGCCGAAGAGGACCCTCCGGAGGGGCGGAGGAGCGCACGGAGCGTGCGCGAAGTGTGTGCCGGAGGCGTTCCAACCTGGCACCCAAGTTGCTCTTCCCATGCTCCGCCCCGCGAGCCTAACGCATCTATCCGTCGTGGTATTTTGCTAGACATCCACAAGATGTTGGGGTTACTAGATCGAGCCTGGGCTCTGTTCTTCGCGGGCGCGGCAGCGCCGTGGAGCCAGGTCCCATACGGTCGCGCTCGCAGGTCGCAGGTCTCGCAGGTTGGGGACGGTTGGGAAGGCATCCAGGCCCGCGCGGTGGCGGGGTCTCGGGAACGGTGTTGCCCGAGATCCTGAACACGCGCGCCCGGTGCGCGTCACAAGCTCGTCCTTTTGGCTTCAAGTGACGGAGGTTCAGATGGCACACTCGGTCGACTTCCACGGCAACGGCTCGGGCCACGTGAAAACGGCTCGCAACGGCAGCACCAAAGGGGCCGGAAAGGCCGAGGCAGAGCGGGCCACCCTCCCGCCCGCCCGCGCCTTAAGTTCCAAAGAGCCCGTGACCGCCAAACGAAGCCTCCTCCGCGACAAGCCGCGGACCGCCGCCGCCGCCAAGGCCGACAAGACCGCGCGCAAGGCCAAGCACCGCCAGACCGGAGGCGTGGCCTTCACCAGGCGCTTCAGCGTCGAAGGGACCGACCCGCTCGAGGCCGTCACCTACGAGCGCCGGTCGAGCTCCATCAACAACCCCGACGGGAGCGTCGTCTTCAAGATGGAGGGCGCCGAGGTGCCCTCCTCCTGGAGCCAGCTCGCGACCGACATCCTCATCTCGAAGTACTTTCGCAAGGCCGGCCTCCACGGCGACAAAGACACCGGCGAGACCAGCGTCCGCCAAGTCGTCCACCGCCTCGCGCACACCATCCGCGCCGCCGCCGACGATTTCGGCGGGTACTTCGCCACGATGGCCGACGCCGACGCGTTCGAGGCCGAGCTCTCCTATTTGCTCGTCCACCAGTACGGCGCGTTCAACTCGCCCGTCTGGTTCAACCTCGGTCTCTGGCACGAGTACGGGATCGCCGGCTCGGGGGGCAACTGGGCATGGGACTTCGGCACCGGCGAGGTCGCCGAGACCGAGGTCGCCTACGAGCGGCCGCAGTGCTCGGCGTGCTTCATCCAGGCCGCCAAAGACGACCTCATGTCGATCTACGAGCTCGTGAAGTCGGAGGCGCGCCTCTTCAAGTACGGGTCGGGCACCGGGTCGAACTTCAGCGTCATCCGCGGCAAGCAGGAGAAGCTCTCCGGCGGGGGCACCTCGTCGGGCCTCATGTCGTTCCTCGAGGTGTTCGACCGGGCCGCCGGCGCCACCAAGAGCGGCGGGACGACGCGGCGGGCCGCCAAGATGGTCTGCCTCGACATGGACCACCCGGAGATCGCGGACTTCATCCAGTGGAAGATGCGCGAGGAGAAGAAGGCGCACGCCCTCATCGCGGCCGGGTTCGCGTCGGATTTCAACGGCGAGGCCTACCACACCATCAGCGGCCAGAACTCGAACAACAGCGTCCGCGTGAGCGACGAGTTCATGCGCGCGGCCCTCGCCGGCGGAAAGTGGCAGACGCGCTTTCGAACGACGAACGAGGTCTGCGAGACGTTCGAGGCCAAGGAGCTCTGGCGCCTCGTCGCGGACGCGGCGTGGAGCTGCGCGGACCCCGGCGTCCAGTACGACAGCACGATCAACCGCTGGCATACGTGCCCGAACTCGGGCCGCATCAACGCGTCCAACCCGTGCTCCGAGTACATGTTCCTCGACGATACGGCGTGCAACCTCGCGAGCGTCAACCTGACGAAGTTCCTCCGCGACGACGGCACGGTCGACGTCGACGCGTACCGCCACGCCTGCCGCGTCTTTCTCGTCGCGCAGGAGATCCTCGTCGATCTCTCCTCGTATCCGACGGCGACCATCGCGCGAAATAGCCACGACTACCGTCCGCTCGGCCTCGGCTACGCGAACCTCGGCAGCGTGCTCATGTCGCTCGGCGTCCCCTACGACAGCCGGGAGGGCCGTGGGATCGCCGCCGCGCTGACCGCCATCATGTGCGGGCAGGCGTACAAGACGAGCGCCGAGGTGGCGGCCACGAAGGGCCCCTTCGCCGGCTACGCGAAGAACCGCGAGCCCATGCTCCGCGTCATGCGCATGCACCGCGACGCCGCCTACGAGATCGACCGCGACGCCGTCCCGGTCGACCTTTACCGCGCCGCCTGCAGCGACTGGGACGACGCCGTGCGCCTCGGCGAGTCCCACGGGTTTCGCAACGCCCAGGCCACGGTGCTCGCGCCGACCGGCACCATCGGCCTGCTCATGGACTGCGACACGACCGGCATCGAACCGGACTTCGCGCTCGTGAAGTTCAAGAAGCTCGCCGGCGGCGGCTACTTCAAGATCGTCAACCAGACCGTGCCGCACGCGCTCCGGCGTCTCGGCTACAGCGAGCGCGAGGTCCAGGAGATCGTCGCGTTCGTGTCGGGGACCAACACGCTCCTCGCGGCCCCGCACATCAGCCGCCGCACCCTCAAGGAGCGCGGCTTCGCCGACGCCGACCTCGACAAGGCGGAGGCGGCCATCCCCGGCGTCTTCGACCTCGAGGGCGCGTTCGCCCCGTGGGTCCTCGGCGAGCAGACGTACGAGCGCCTCGGCGCCACCAGGGAGCTTCGCTCGCAGAAGGGCTTCTCGCTGCTCGGCCACCTCGGCTTCTCGAAGGCTCAGATCGAGGAGGCGCAAGACGTCATCGTGGGGCGGATGACCATCGAAGGCGCGCCGCACCTCCGGGCCGACCACTACCCGGTCTTCGACTGCGCGAACCGGTGCGGCAAGCACGGCCAGCGCTTCCTCGCGGCGATGTCGCATGTCCGGATGATGGCGGCGGTGCAGCCGTTCCTGAGCGGGGCCATCTCGAAGACGGTGAACCTGCCGAACGACGCCACCGTGGACGACGTGCAGTCCGTCTATCAAGAGGGCTGGAAGCTCGGCCTCAAGGCCGTGGCGCTCTACCGCGACGGGTGCAAGGCCAGCCAGCCGCTGTCGTCGGGCGGCGAGAAGGACAAGGCGTCCGAAAAGGACGCCGCGGCCCTGTCCGATGCCGCGAAGCCGGCGGTGGCGGAGCCGCTCCTCGCGCCGATGCCGCAGACGGCGGACACGGTGGGGCAGCTCACGTTGAACATGGCGCCGAACACGCGCCTCTACGGCACGCGCGCGCGCCTCCCGAAGAAGCGCCACGGCTTCACGCAAGAGGCGCGGGTCGGCGGGCACAAGATCTTCCTCCGGACCGGCGAGTACGACGACGGTCAGCTGGGCGAGATCTTCATCGACATGCACAAGGAGGGCGCCGCCTTCCGGTCGCTCATGAACTGCTTCGCGATGAGCGTGAGCGTCGGGCTGCAGTACGGCGTCCCCCTGCAGACGTACGTGGACCAGTTCACCTTCACGCGCTTCGAGCCGCAGGGCCCGGTCGAGGGGCACCCGAACGTGAAGTTCGCGACGTCGATCGTCGACTTCATCTTCCGCACGCTCGGGGTGGAGTATCTGCGCCGCTACGATCTCGCGCACATCAAGCCCGACCTCGAGTCGCCGGTCGACACGCCGACGCTCGCGCCCGCCCCGTCGCAGCCGGTGTTGAACGCGCTCGCCGCCGCCCCCGCGCCGGCGAAGGCGCCGTCGGCCGACGTGGCGCCCCTCCCCCACACGAAAGAGGCCATCGCCCGGAGCGCGGCGATGAGCGAGACGCTGGGCGATTCGGCCACCGGCGCGTCCCCGCTCGACGCGCAGCTCGACAAGATGATGGGCGACGCGCCCGTCTGCGACGTCTGCGGGCACATCACCGTGAGAAACGGCGCTTGCTACAAGTGCCTGAACTGCGGCAACTCGATGGGCTGCTCGTAGACCGCGGCGATTTTCGACGACACCGGCGCGATCCCGACGCCGGGGGTCGTCGGCGTAGAGGGAGTACGCCTCCTCGCCACCGTCGTCGGCCTCGCTTGGTCACGTCGAAAATCGTTTGCGCTCTACGCCTCTTTGGTTCGGGTGGCGAAGAGGAGTTTGTTTCCGAGATTCGATTTCGTTCTCGAGTGATGAGGGATTGGTTCTCGAGATTCGATGGATTCGTTCGAGCGGCGAGATGTTGTTCTCGAGATACGAGCGGTTCGTTCTGCGATGAGAGAACGGCGCGGGGCCTGCTGCTCCCCGCGCCTTCCCCACGACGGCTTGTCTTCACTTCGACGGCGTCGTCGTGCCCGCGGGCTGCGTCACGGGGACTTCCACGGTCCCCTTGATCGCGGCCTTCTGCTTCTTGCCCTTGGTGCCCCGGGCCTTCCGCGTGGCGAGGGCCTTCTGCGCCGCCGCGACTTGCGTCTCGGGGGCGCGGACGGCCTTCTTGCGCGGTTTGAGCCCGAAGTCCGAGAGGGCTTCGAGGTCGTCGCCGAACGTGGCCAATGCGAACGCGCGGAAGTCGGCGACGAGCTTCTGCGTGCTCGACCGAACCTCTTGCTCCGCGGCGACGGCGTCGTGAAACGTCGTCGTGGCGGCCGCGGTCGCGGCGGTGGCCGCGGCGCGGTTGCTCAAGGCGGTCTGGATGTCGGCGGGGGCGTGCGTGGCCCCGCCGAAGGACAAGGTCGCGGTGTTGGCAAAGTGCTTCTGCAGCCCCGCGAGGAGAAGTGAATCTGCGTTGCTATCAATCAATTTGTTCCTGGCCATGGTGGTTTCTCTCTCGTTCGACGGACACACGTCGGGCGGGGCGACGCACCGTGCGGCGCTTCGCCCGACGACACCCCCATATGCCCGGCCAGGAGGGCACTTCCGAGAAAAATAGGTGGGATACTCTGCGCGCGAATCGCGGCGGAGACCGCGCCCGAGGACTCGTTCGTCGAGACCCACGGCGCGCTCGTCGAGCGCACCCGCTTCCTCGTCGAGACCGACAGCGTGCTCGTCGCGAGCAGCGACCCCCTCGTCGAGACCGACGACTCGTTCATCGAGCGAAGCGGCGCGCTCGTCGAGAACCGCGGCGTCCTCGTCGAGCGCAGCAGCTCCCTCGTCGAGACCGGCGACGCGCTCGTCGAGAACCGCGACGCCCTCGTGGAGCTGAACGACCAGGAGCTTAGGTAACGGTTTGAACCAGGAGCTTGGGTAACACTTTCCGGCTCATCGGGAGGGTGGTTCAGGAGGTTCGAACGCGCTCTCCGAGGAGTCCGTTCACTCTAACGAAGCAGAAGGGTAGCGCAGCCTGTGGCGAGAGAGGCCGTAGCGCTGCGGGTTAGGTCACACGAACAAGACGCCGGTAGGACACTGCGCGGCGTCGCGCGGATCGGGGACCGGGACGTGGAGCGGATGCGGAGCAATGGACCCCAGGCCGAATGGGCGAGTTCAGGCGGCATGGACGAGCAAGTCGCGACGGCCACGGACGCGGACCTCGGCGAGCAGGATGGGGCCGTAGAAAACGTTCCACGTGGCGTCTTCAATGAGCTCGAGGCCGACGGGCTCTCCGGCGAGCGCCGTGCAGAACGGCACGGGCCGGCCGCCCAGGCACAAGCGGCCGTAATCATCGAGCCTTCGTGTCTTCATCGGGTCGGGGTACTCGGGAGACACGGCGCGCTCGGGCATCGCTCGATGCGAGGGGTGATATCGGGAGGCGGGCGTCTTTTGCCCGAGCGCTTCGTGCGGGCGCACGTCGTTGTAGATGCCGCGGAAGCGGTCGAAGACG
>DASYBG010000039.1:0-73585 GCA_036500865.1 Polyangiaceae bacterium | reverse complement strand
GAGCTCCATGGTCGTTGACGGTTCGGGCGCGCCGGCCGCAAGCTCGTCCAGGAGCGCGCCTCTACGGCGCTCATAAGCCGCAACGGCCATAGTTTGCGCCGCGCTGCAAGCCCTTCTGGCCGCAGCATCCCGGCGCTACAGGACCGTTCGTCGTCTTCGGGATGGGTACACCCCGTTCACGGCGATCCTTCACTCGCGACACGTTCACCGATGCCCACCCCTGTGACGACGAACCTTGCGCGTTCGTCTCCGGGTACGAAACGAAACGCAAACGTGGGTGGCAATAGGGCCGGTCGTCCGTCGAGGTAATCGAACGCGAGCCGGTCGGTGCCGTCGAGCCGGACGCGCAGACGACCGAGCCAGCTCCTGCGATCGACGTAGGTGCCGACGTATGCGCTCAAGGGGCGAGGCGAGCCCTCGACGTTGGCTCTCCAATCGTCGGGCAGGTCCAAAAGGACGCTGAGCCCGCGGAGAACGACCACGGAGGGCGTGGCCCCCGCCGCGTTCGCCGCGTTCATCATCGCCGCGGCGCCGAAGCGTCTGGCGGGCACCCAGGCCACGAACGCGCTGAAGTCCTGGGTGCCGCCACTGTGATTGTAGACCCAGACGCCCCCGCGTCTCGTCATCGCGACCCCATAGCCGTAGGCCTCGCCTGGGCGCGCGCCGGTCTCCACGTAGGGCGTCGTGATCGCCTCGACGAGCCGTGGCCCCAGCGGATGGGTGGCGGGCTCGCTCATCGCGCGCGCCCATCGGGCGAGGTCGCGCGCGCTCGCAATCAGCCCTCCGGCTGGAGCTGTCAGCCTGCACCGCCCGCCCGCGCCACTGCCCTCGGGATGCCCTCGAATCCAAACCGAGGCAAAGTTGAACGTCGCCGTCGTCATCCCCATCGGGAGTAGTACGCGTTCACGCACGACGTCCTCGAAGGGCCGCGACGTCGCTCGCTCGACCACGAGCCCCACGAGGGCGTAGCCGATGTTCGAGTAAAGGTACACCGCCCCCGGCTCCGCCCCGACGTGCGCGCGCGCGATAGCGTCGGACAGGTCCCCGCCGCCCTCACACTGCGCGGCGAGGCGGTGGGGATCATCCACGAGCCCGGCCGTGTGCGTGAGGAGCTGGTGAAGCGTGACGCGCCCGAGGCCGGTGTCCGCGTGGAGCTCGGGGAGGTAGCTCGCGATCGGTCGATGCAGATCGAGGATGCCCTCTTGAGCGAGCGAAACGGCTGTCGCGGCCGTGAACATCTTGGTGACTGACAGGAGCGGGAACAGCGTCTCCGACGTCGTTGGACCGGTTTGCCCGGGCTCCGTCGTCGTGGTCTGGAGGAGCGCGCCGTCGCCGGTGACGACCGCGAGTGCACCGCTGGTCCCCCGTGTCCGCTCGCGTACTCTCGCGGCGAAGCACGCAAAGCGGTCCGCCGTCGTGCCAGCGCAGTCGATTCGAGACGGAGATCGTCCGTCCGCCTCCAAGACGCCGAAGACATCGCCGCCCTGCCAGTGGAGGTAGGGCCTTCGTGCGCAGCCGGGCACGAGCGCCGGCATGGCCATCAGCGCGAGGGTCACGGTGCAGCTACGGAGAGGGCCCATCTCCAGTCTCCATACCACCCGGGCCCGGCGCAGCGGTCGCCGCGCGATCGACGCGTCCTCCTCCGCCGTGCCACGAGCCGCCGGGCTATCGCAGCGCACCCGCCAGGAACGCGTAGATCTGCGGCCACGCGTCGGCCGCCGCGCGCGCGTCGCCCTCGGGGGTCCCGCCAAACACCATCTCGAGGTCACCGCTTCGCACGCGGTTCATCGCCGACGCCGGACCGTCCTTGGCATTGAGGAACAGGTGACCGGCGTCAGGATACGAGATCATGCGGTCGGCGAAGGGGTGCCCCCGCGCGCGCAGGTGTGCCATCGCGAGCTCGCACTGCGCCGTGGAGTTCCAGGTTTGGTCGTCGGCCGCGGCCAGGCACAGGATCGGACCCTGGATGTGCTCGAGTGGGAAGAACGCCGCCGCCATCGTCTCGGCCGATGCGGCCGCCCGGGATGCGTCGATCGACGCGCGAAACGCGACGGGCTGGTGCGCCTGCATCCGACGCCACACCTCTTCACCCGCGGCGCGGTCTTGTGGCACGCACGGCAGCGGCTTGCCCCCGCGCGACCACGAGCACCCCGTCGGCGAACCCCCCGCGCCGAGACCAAATAGGGCGAACGGCGACGGCACGTCCGCGATCACGGCCTTCACCGCCGGGTACGTCGACGCCACGAGCAGCGCGTACTCGCCGCCCTTCGATGCGCCCATCGCGGCGATGCGCGACGGATCGACGTCCGGTCGATTGCCGATCGCCTCCAGGGCGCGGCCACCGATTTCGACCGGCACGTCCACGAGGACCGACGCGGCCCCGTCCTCCGCGGCCTTCAGCCCGAAGTAGACGACCGACGCCGCCACATAGCCGTGGCGCGCGAAGGCGAGCGCCGTCGTGCGCATCGGGTCGCCCGGCTGATACCCGCCGAAGAGCACGATCGCCGCGTGGCGCGCGCTGTCGGCCGGCGAGCAGATGCTCCCGGAGAACGGCGCGTCCACGCGGACGCAGACCGGGGGTGCCGCGGCGTGCGTCTCCGCCGCCGGCGTGTTCGCGCGCCCACCGACCCGGCAAGCGGCGGCCCCGGCCACGGCCAGCGCGAGCCCACACAACGTGCCGAGTCGAAGGCGGAGTTCTGTTCGGATCATGGCCCCTTCGAGCCATACGGCCGGGTGCGCGTCAAAGGCAACCTATCGAGCGACCACGCCCGAGAAGGGAGCATCGGTCACCGACTCAGCGCGCGCGCGCGTGCCGAGGGGTGAACCAGCTCCCCGGTGGCGCCTTCTCGTCGAGGTCGAGCCAGCGCAGCATGATCGCCCGCGAAATGCGCGCACCTCCGGGCCGGCGCATGACACGCCGAACAGCCTCTGCGGCCGCATGGTCGCCCCCCGCCTCGAGACCCGCGACGACGAGATACAGGTCCTCTACGTCGTCGTCCTTCGCGGGGTCGACCCGCTTGGCGGCGGCGAGTGCCGCGTCGCGTTTGCCGTCCAGCGCCGCGAAGTAGGCCTCGAGTACGGCCACCGAGTCGGGGAACCCGCGCGGGCGGTACTCGTCCAACGCGGCCTGCGCGTACTGCGTGAGCGCCTCCTTGGCGGAGCCGCTTCGCGACTCGGCGAGCATCCGCGTGAGGTAGGCGCGGTGCCAGCGGTCCTTCTGGAAGGCGAGCGTGTCACGACCCTGCGGGTCCCACGTGCCGCGTGCGGCGCACAGGGTCGCTTGGTCGTCCTCGGCCAGCGCCGCGGCCGGGTCGCCCTGGGCCTCGCGGATCATCATCATCGCGTTGTGCGACCAGAACTCGTCCGGCAGCTCGGGGCGCCGGGCAAGCGACGGCATCACCGCGACGAAAGCCGCAGCCGCTCGATCGAAGTCGCCCGCGTAGACAAAGCGCGTCGCGCGCACGCGTGCGACCAGATAGGCGAGGTGTGCGTCGTTCCCCGCTGCGGAAGCGGCGGCTGCGATCTGCCGGTCGGCGGCGGTCGCGTCCCCCGCCGCGATGGCCTTCGCCGCGGCGTCGAGCGACTCCGTGAGCGCGGCGGGTGGGGTTGGCGGCTCAGGTGGCCCGAGGGACGTCGTGGCACTCGCTACGGGCGCCGGTTTCGCGGCGACGGGGGGCGGCGGCGGCGGCGGAGGCGGTGGGCATGTGGGCGCCGGCGAGGGCGCGAGAGGAGCCATCGGAGCGGAGGCACAGCCAAAGTGGAGGGCCGCCAAGGCGGCGACGGCGAGCGGGTGGCGAGGCATGAGAGCGAGCGTACGCTCATCATCCGCGCGAGCCGCCCGGTCACGCCGCGGCGAGCCTCTTTTTTCAGCTGCGGTCGTCACGCGGTGGACCGAAGATGCGGTCTCGTTTGCCGGGGTCTCTCGATGTCCAACCCTTCTCGAGCGTCCATCCTCGTCCCCTACGACCCGGCTTGGCCTTCGCTGTACGCGGCGGAAGCGCGCCGCATCGGCGAGGTGCTGGAAGCGATCGCGCTTCGCATCGATCACAACGGGTCTACGTCGGTCCCCGGCCTCTGCGCGAAGCCCATCATCGACATTCAAGTATCGGTCGCCTCGCTCGAGCCGCTGTCGGCCTATCGCGATCCTTTCGAAAGGCTCGGCTACACCCACCTACGGCACGACGACGACTCCTTCGCGCCGTTCTTCTTCCGGCCACACGGGGGGCCTCATTCCCATCACGTTCACGTCGTCCGTGCGGGCGGTGACGAAGAGCGGCGCACCCTCGCGTTCCAAGACTACCTTCGCGCGAATCCGGAGGTGGCGCGGGACTACGCGGCCCTGAAGCTGCGCTTGGCGGAGCAGTACGGCTACGCGACGGCATCGGCTCGCGAAGCGTACGCGATCGCGAAAGGACCCTTCGTCGAGGCCGTGCTGAAGGCCGCGCAGAACTCGAGCGCGCCCTTCGTCACGGCTGGAGAGTCGAATTCGTGACGTAGATCTGCTCGGGCGAGCTGGACCCTTGAGGGAACACGAACGTGACCGGCTGGATATCGTAGTAGCAGTTGTTCGCAATCATGGCGGCCGACGGCGCGAGGACGAAGCGAGAATGTCCCTGTCCGTCGTCGATGACGATCGAACAGTCACCCAGAGCCACGCAGTCGGCATCGGGCGGCGCACTGCAATAAGTCTCGTACCAGGCGTTCGCGATCTGAGTCACCGTGGGGGTCGCCGTCGCCACGCTCGTCCAATCGATGGACAATGGGCCGGCATCGTCTTCGGTCGCGACGCTCATCGTGCCGATTCCTATCGTGTAAGTTTGCACCCCCGCGTCGGCCGTCGCCGCGGTCGCGTAGCTCCAGGTTCCGACATACCCGGATTGCGCGATAATCTTGTAGTTGACTCCGGAATCCGGGTCGTACTCCATCGCGACGGCCCCGTCCCCCCATTGCATCCCCCCGTATCCCGGGTCTGGCGAAGTCCAAGAGGTGCCATTGCAGCCTAGAATGGTATTGGCCTGGACGACCGTGAGGCCCGCGTCATTGTCCGAGACGAGCCCAGGAAGCCCGCCGATGGCGACGCCCAGCGTGTTGTCGACCACGGAGGCCCCTGCGGCGACGGAGAAATCGGCCATTCGCTCGCGATCGGCGAGAGGGGTGGCGCACCCCGTGGCCTGGGAGCCGCGCCAGAAATTGTAAAATAGATTCACTTGGTTGTTGCCATCGAACCCCAGATACAGTGCCAACGGCCGGACGCCAAACAACTGCCCGGTTGCGTCGAGACACGTCCCCTCCATCGAGATCGGAATTCCGTAAGCGACCGTGGTCGAAGCCGCCTGCGTGCAGTCCGGGACAGCGGCAACCGTCGGATCGAAGGTCGCCATCATGGCGTCGTACATTTCATTGATCCAGGCATTGCTCCAATCGTTCGGGAACGGAACTCCGTCGCGGACAATCGTGTCGCTCGAGGCACCTCCGGCGGGCTCGATGGACACCGTGTACGTATGGGAGCCGTACGCGCCGCCGATCCGGCTGTGGAACTGGAGCTGTCCTTGGTAGCCGACGTATGCGGCTACTTGGTAGATCTCGCGAGACTCCAGGTTGTACGCGATTTGGACTACCGTGTTTTCGGGGCCCGCGTCGCCGGACATGACCAAAAATGCGGTCCGATATCCAGGCATCGCGGGCGCAACGCCCGCCTCCAGGTCCGGGGGCTCGACGTAGCTCGCGCAGCCCAAGAGGCCAGTTTGATCGATGCTCAACCCACCGCTGCCCAGGCCTCCGTCGGCCTGACCGCCGTTCGAGAGGTCCAGGCCGAGCCAGATGTTCGGGGGCGTCAACGGCGCTTGGAGCAGCGCGCTCAAGAGAGTCGCGCAATCGACACCGGCCTCGACCGCGGCCTCGGGCGGCGCTGTGACGTCGCTCGATGCGCCGTCGGTCGCATCGCTCGATGCGCCGTCGGTGGCGTCGCTCGATGCGCTGTCGGTCTCGACGGTCGAGTCCAGGCCGGGCGTTTGCGCGTCTTGCGGCGCGTCCTCTCCGATCGTCGCATCGCTAGGCGCATCGGACGGAGCGGCTGCATCGGAGGGGGGTGCGCCGGCGTCCAGCAGAGCGTTTCCCGGCCTCCCGCCGTCCTGAATCGCTTCGCCGTTCGTCGTCGCGCCGGAACACCCCGTGAGAAGAGCACCGCCGAGCGTGAGTGCGACGAGCATCGAGCCCGAGCCACGCGGCAAGACATCGGGCTTCCATTGCATTGCTGTTCCCCCAATACGTCGACAGACAAAAATAGGAGCCGACGACCCCATCCGTCGATACAAATGCACCGGTATGGGCGAGTCCACTGCGGCGATGTAGGCCTATGCGCTCCGGCCAGGTAGGAGCAGGGACATCGATACAGAGCACGGCTTGCACGTCCGGCGAGAGCGGGGACGGCACGATCTCGTACCGCTTCAGGACCGCGGCGCCTCTCGCGTATAGACTGCTCACACGAGCCTCATGACCCAGCCGAAGTTCGATCAAGCCTTCTGGGAGCAGCTCTGGTCGAAGACGCTGCGCGAGCACGCCGACAAGGTCGCGCACCGCCCGGCGAACGCGCATCTGATCGCCGAGGCCGCCTCCCTCCCGCCGGGGCGCGCCCTCGACGCCGGCTGTGGACATGGAGCCGATACGCTCTGGCTCGCCGTCCACGGCTGGCAGGTCACGGCGGTCGACTTCTCTGCCGCCGCCCTGGCTCACGGGCGGGCGATGGCCGAGGCGGCGGGGGCGGATGTCGCGGCGCGCGTCGACTGGGTCGAGGGTGATCTCGCGACCTGGACGCCGGAGCCGGGGCGCTACGACCTCGTGGCTTGCTTGTACGTCCACGTGGCCGGCTCCGTGGAAGCCATGGTGAGGCGGATGGCGAACGGCGTCGCGTCGAGAGGGACCTTGTTCCTGGTCGGACACCGCCCGATCGATCCGAGCACCGGCGCCGCCACGGCCGCGGCAAATCAGGTGCAAGTCTCCGTCGAGGGCGCCGTCGCTGCGCTCGATTCCAAAGTATGGGAGTGGGTCGTCGCGGAGGAGCGTCCGCGCGCCGTCGCCGGCACGGGCGTCGATGCCGTGGTCTGCGCGCGACGCCGGACTTGAGTCCCCATCGCGGGCGCCCCCCGCCGCTCGCCGCGGCGGGGGCTAATCGTTCGGTTATCGAGGAAAGAAGCGCTCTATTGCGTGGGCAACACGTCGTGACCCAGGCCGGTGCTCGTCAGGAGTTCCTGAGCGGTCCGCGCCGCGCTGTAGATGCGAAACTCGTAGTAGGTCGCGGCGATCCCCGGATCCGCCGCGAACTGCGACCGGCCGAGCCAGTTGTTCACGTCCGGCAGGACCGAAAGCTGGTTGGCCAGCGGCGCGCTCGCCTTCAGCACGCCGTCGACGTAGAGCAACATCGTCGGCCCCCCGCCATCGACCGGCGCTGCCCCGCCGTCGCTCGGAGGCGAAGACATGACGAGGGCCATCTCGTGGATCAGGGCGTCGTTCGGAAAGACCACAGTGCTGTCGGCCTCGGACAACCCGCCGTTCAGGAAGGAGGCGAGCATGACGCCCGGCCCACCCAGCGGCGTGACGAAGAGGAAGGCTGTACCGTTACCCTGCATTCCGGCGCCGCCGGTGCTCGACCCGAAGTCGAAGATCCGCTGCCACAGCCCGCCGGCCACCGGCCACGTCAAGAAGGCTTCGAAGGTCGCGTTGTCTCCGAGCGCGGAGATGATGCCGCTCGGAAGGCTGATGTACTGGTTGGAGGTCGTCCCGGCGAGAGTCACCGAGCCCGCTCCCGTCAGCGTGACATTGACCGCCGTCCCATCGGCATGACCGATCGAATCGGATACGACCGTGGTGCCCGCGCCGGCGTCCGTCGCGCCGGCGTCGGCCGCCGGCCCGTCCTTGAAGCTGTACCGGTGCACGAGGCAGAGCGGCGTGTTGTCCGGGCCGCCGCAGCCGCATACCCCAGGCGCCGTCATCATGGCGTTCTTCGGGCAGCCGTCGAGGCAGTCCAGGACCCCGTCGCCGTCGGTATCGACGTCGGGGGTGCCACAACCGCAGACGCCGGGCGCGGTCTTCGTCGCGTCGAACGGGCAACCATCGAGGCAGTCGGGGACCCCGTCGCCGTCGCTGTCGAAGTCGGAGACGCCGCACCCGCAGACGCCGGGCTGCGTCTTGTTCGGGTCGTCCGGACAGCAGTCGCCGGAAGCGTCGCCGCCGTCGATGATACAGGGGAGCGCCGCGTCCACCGAAGTTGCGTCGCTGCCGAGAGCGTCCGCGCCGAGGACGTCGGCATTGGGTGCGTCGGTCACGGTGCCGTCTGCCACCGCACCGTCCGAGCTCGTGGCGTCGGGCTGCCCGCTGTCCGGCGCAGACGTCTCGCCCGTCGTGGCCGAATCGGAGCCCGTCGTCGCGTCTCCGCCGCCGCTCGAGGTGTCGGCGGACGCGTCCACCCCCACGGGGGTCGCATCGACCGCGCCGTCGGCGGGACCGGGGTTGTTCCCGTTGTCGAGGGAGCTGCAACCTGCGCTCCCCAGCGCGCACGCGGACAAGAAGAGCGCGAGCCACGGCAGCATCGCCACCCGTCGCGTCGGGCGGCTCGCCGAGGCGGACCCCTCGACGGCTTCCACGGACGCGGCGCGACGGCGCGTGCCGGTCTGGACGTAGCGACGGAAGCGCATTTTCTTTCTCCTCTTTCCAGCGAGCAATGATTCAAGCCATGCCGCGCGCCTGCCGGCGGCCGGCGCGTCGAGAATGTACTTAGGCGTCCCGCCCGCGATCAACAAGCGGCCTAGTGTTGGAACGACGAACACGGGTGATTCCACCGCCGCGAGAAATCGCCTCCGCTCCTGTTTCTGTTGAATCTGGATTGGGACGCCAGAAGTCGACGGGAGCGGGCGGCGGTCGAGAGATAAGCAGGTTCATCAAGGCGCCATCGACGCCCTGGCAAGCCGATCCGCACTCTGCGCGCCGAGAGCCGCGATAGGGCCCTCGCTCTCCGAGGTCCTCGTCCCTATTGAGATGAAGGACGGATGGATCGAATCATGTTCGCGCCGTCCTCGACGCGACCGCTGATTCACGATTCCGTCACCTGGTCATCTGGGAGTGGACTGAGGGCTTCGGCTGCCCGGCTCGCTCGAGGCGCGGGTGGCACTCCTCGTCCGGCGGCCCTTTCCCTCGGCGGCCGGCTTCGATAGTGTTCCGCGCATGTCCCACGTCCACGTCGGCAAAGAGAACTCCACCGATATCCATCTTTCCTATGAGGATCACGGCAAGGGCGACGCCGTCGTCTTGGTCCACGGCTATCCGCTGAACGGGGCGTCGTGGGAGAAGCAGATATCGGCGCTCCTCGCGGCGGGCAAGCGCGTCATCACGTACGACCGGCGCGGCTTCGGCAAATCGAGCCAACCGGCGACGGGCTACGATTACGACACGTTCGCCGCCGATCTCCACGCGCTCGTCGGTCACCTGAAGCTCGACACGTTCTCGCTCGCCGGTTTCTCGATGGGCGGCGGCGAGGTCGCCCGCTACATGGGCAAGTACGGAACGAAGCAGGTGAAGCGCGCGGCCATCCTCGGAGGCGTCCCGCCGTTTCTCCTCAAGGCGCCCGACAACGCCGAGGGCGTCGACAAGAGCGTGTTCGACGGCATCGAGGCCGCGATCAAGAGAGACCGCTACGCCTTTTTCACCGAGTTCTTCAAGAACTTCTACAACGCGGACAAGCTCCTCGGGACGCGCGTGAGCGAAGAGGTGCTGCGGATGGGCTGGAACACGGCGGCCTTCTCCTCGCCCGTGGCATCGCTCGCGTGCGTGGCGACCTGGTACACGGACTTCCGCAAGGACTTGCAGAAGATCGACGTGCCCACGCTCGTGCTCCACGGCGATGCCGACCGCATCGTCCCATTCGCGGCGTCGGGGGCGCGCACCGTCAAAGCGATCAAGGGCGCCGAGCTCGTCGTCATCAAGGACGGCCCCCACAACTTCGCGTGGACGCACGCCGAGGAGACGAACGCGCACCTGGTCCGGTTCTTCGGCTGAAACAGCGCGCGATTCGCGTCCGACGAGGCGCGGCGCCCCTTCAAAGGCGCAGAACCATCAGATCCTCGTCGACGTAGCGCTCGCCGTCCTTCATCGCCTCTCGGAGCGTGCCGATCGGCGCGAACCCTACGCTCCGGTAGAGTCGTCGCGCCGCATCGGCGTTCGCCGCGACGTGGAGGTGCAACTGTTCGACACCGGCGTCGCGCGCGCGCGCGACGGCCGCATCGAGAAGGGCGCGTCCAAAGCCACGCTTCCGAGCGTCCCCCGCCACGTACATCCCCCAGAGGTGCGCGCGGTGCGCGGCCTTCCGGCGGGTATCGCGAACGATGCCGAGCATGCCGACGAGCGCGCCGTCCTCGAACGCTCCAAGCACGCCCGAGTCCTGCGCGTCCGCCGTCTGGCGCAGGCGCTCGGCGGTGAGGCTCTCCGGCTCGGTCGCCTCGTCCTCGTACGTGTTCAGGAAGGAATCCGGCGCGTCGCGAAGCGCACGCAGGCGCAGCGTCCGAAGCGCGAGCGCGTCGTTCTCCCCCAGCACGCGAATCATCGCGCGTCAGGGTAGCCCTCGGCCGCGAATTGCGCGAACACGGCGGCGTATCGGGCGGACACGACTACGGATCACGCCGACACGGTGCCGTGTTTCGCGGACACGGCCTCGAGTCGTGCGAACACGGCGGCGTGCTTCATCGCCACGGCCGCGAACCGCACTTCGACGGGGGCGTGCTTCACCGACACGGCCACGAATCGGTCCCACACGGCCGCGCGTCGTGCCGACACGGGCCCGTGTTTCGCCGACGCGGCCGCGAATGAGGCGGACGCGCGCGCGTGTTTCGCGGAGAGGTGCCCGTGTCTCGCCGACGCGTGCGTGCACGACGTCCTCACGCGCGTGTGTCCGGTTCGTCGGTGTGGTGTTCGCGCCGTGGCGACCTGCCTTTCCGCGGACGCCGGCGCGTCTCTCGTTCGCGGGCGTGCGTGCCGCGCTCGCGAAAGGGCCCGTCCGATGCGCCGAAAGACGTGTCGCTTCGACCGGCCCGCGCGTTGTGCTCGCACGCCCATCGATGGCGCAGACGACAGTGTCCTACCTTTATTGAAAATCTTCCAAGAGCCGCGTCGTGTTTTGGCCTCGCCAAGCAAGGGACCGGGAGAGAGCCGCCGACACGTCGACCCTTCGCATGGTGCGCAGGGCGCCGTTCGCCGGCTTCTCGAGACCAAAGACAAGGACGGGTAACAACATGGCCACGGCAAATGTGCGAGGAAAGAGCGGGCTCGTCGCCCGCGCGCAGCAGTTGAGCGCGGGGACCGACAAGCACCTCGCGGGCACGACGCAAGTCATGCTCTCGGGAGGGTCGATGGCGCCGGCGGATATCACGGCGAAGCTGCAAGCGATCGTGAAACTCAGAACCGACGTGGACTCCGCAAAGGCCACGCTCCAGGCGAAGATCGCCGACGAAGCGGCCGACACGCCGTCACTGCGCGCCTTCATGGCCGCGTACGTGACGTTCGTGAAGGCTGCCTTCCAAGGCGCGCCCGACGTGCTCGCGGACTTCGGGCTCCACCCGAAGGCGCGAGCGCCGTTGACGGTCGAAGCAAAGACCGCCGCGGCGGCGAAGCGGAAGGCCACGCGTCAGGCGAGAAACACCATGGGATCGAGACAGAAGAAGAACGTCAAAGGGACGGTGACGGGGATCGTCGTGACGCCCGTCGTCACTCCGCCCCCGGCTCCGTCCACGCCGGCGAACCCGAGCAGCCCCGCCCCAGGCGCGGCCAGCGCGGCTTCGACGGTGACGCCGCACCCCGCGTAAAAGTCCGTGCGCGATCACAATGAGGGAATCGGGGAGCGCCGTCGAATGCGGCGGCCCTCCCCGATCCCGTCCTCCCGAGGACTCACTCCATGGCGGCCCATGCGGCCGCAAGCCACTTCTCACTGAGGCGACACGACCTGCCACCACTGCGCGCTCGAGGCGGCGCACGGCTTGACGAGGGCCGGCCCCGACCCTTCATTGGTCACGCACAACCCGGAGGCGTTCTGGACAATCGATACCGCAGATACGGGACCGCCCATCGCCGGTATGAACGACCACGTTTCCGAAGAGGCCCCATTCTCACATCCCTCCAACTGGAGCTCACCGTGGTTTTGCCACAGGCAAGACCCGAATTGGACGATCTGCCCTTGCCCGTTCGGTACGAAAAATTGCGGGTCGGGACGTCCTCCGGAGCTGCCGCTCACGTTGCCGTCGAGGAACGTCCCGGCGGCGGCGTCCGAGAGGGTCGGCGGAACGCACGGGGTCACGTCGAACACCGGGACCCCGTTCGGGCTCGTCTCCGTGAGACACTGTCCTCCGGATACCCCCGAGCCGGAGCCACCGCCGGAGCTGCCGCCGGAGCTCGAGCCCCTTACGTTCTCGTACGCCACCGGGACATTGAAGGGCCAGAAGAGCTGCTCGCTCGCGGACGTGCAAGGCGCGACGACCACGGGGGTCCCCGACACGGTGCTCCCTCCCTGGACGTCGAAACAGCCGCTATTGGCGATCGTCGAACCCACCTGAAAGAACTGCGCGGAGGGATTGTTGCACGCCGCGAGCTGAAGGTGTCCTCCCGGAAGCACCGTGAGGCAGAGCGCCGGCACCGACGCCGGTGAAATGGACGCAAAACCGGACGAGACGGTGGTCACGCGGAAGGTCTGGCCCGGGCTTCCGCGGCACGTCGTGCTACCGGGCGCGGAGCCCACGCCGATAATGTCCCCGACGTCCAAACATAGATTGTTCTTTCCGCCGAATGTCATGAACCCGCCAAGTCCGGAGACGGATCCGCCCAGCACCGAGCTCACTTGAGTGCCGGTTTGCTCCTGATCGGAGTCGTTCCCGTCGTCGGTGCAGGCGGCCGTCGAGGCCGACAGCATTAGGACGATTGCCGTGATGGATATGCGTCGATACATGGAAGCCCTCCCTGAGTCCGAGCTCAGCAAAGCACGTGCCGTCCGAGCGTTTGCCGCGACACACGCCGCGAACGGTGGAAGCGGTGCGACCGGCGAGTCGCGGCGTGGCGCATTCGGGCACACGGGGACGGGCGTGCGCGGGGAGCGCGTCTTCAGCGTGAAAAGGCCGCCGCGCAGCGGTCCATGGCGTCCGCGATGGCCGCCGCGTCGCCGACCCCGCCGTAGCGGAGCGCGGCGTAGCGTTCGACGAGCTCCGCGGGCTCGCGAAGATCCGCGTCGGCGAGGCGGCGCGCGAGTCGTTCGAGCGGCTCGGACGGCGCGTGCGTCACCCCGTGGGCGGCGAGCGCCTCGAGGAGGCGCGCGAGGCACGGGAGCGGTCGCTCGCCGGCGGTGACGTCGATCCCGGCACCGCCGCGCGCGCCGCGCGGACCGCCGAGCCAGCGCACGACGACGAACAGTGCCGTGAGCGCCATCGCGATCATCGCGAGCTCGATGGGCCCGAGCCGGCTCCACCCGTCGACGATCGCCGCACCCGCCAGCGACGCCACGTCGAGGAGCGCGCGCCCCAGCGACTCGTTGCGCGCGATATTCTCTTCGAGCTTCGACGCGGGCGTCGGATCGATGGTCTGCCATCCCGATCCGGGCAGCCACGCCTCGACCCACGCATGCGCGTTCTTTTGACGCACGATGTAGCGTCCGGTGATCGGGTTTCGCTCGGCGACGCGATACCCGGCCGCGACCCGCGCCGGGATCTTCGCGGCGCGCGCGAGGAGCGCCATCGCCGACGCGAAGTACTCGCAATGCCCTTGCTTGTTCACGAGCAAGAAATCCACGAGCGGATCGGCCGCCGGCCGCTCGAAGGAGAGCGAGTACGCGTAGTCGTCGTCGAAGTGCCGCGCGATCTTCGCGAGCACGACGTCGGGCGGGTCGCCCGGCCGCGTCCAGTCGACGAGAATCGTCTCGAGCGCGGCGCGCAGACGCGCGGGCACGCGCGAGTCCTCGGGCGTCGGATCCGCCGCCGCGAGCTCGTCGGGCGCGGCGAGGTCGAACCAATAGTGGTCGTAGCGCCTGTTCCCGACGGGGCGCATGACGCCGGTGACGTCGACGATGGCCTCGCCGGCCGGCGAACCGATCGCGCCCGCGCGCATGGGCAAGAAGTAACGCTCGCCCCAACCGCCGACGCGTCGGATTTCGACGCCGTGAACGTCGCGCGGAGGGCTCCCGCGGAGCACGAGGGATCGCGTGTCGCGTCGCGCGAGGCTCCAGCTCGACGTGCGATCGTCGAAGTGGTCGTAGACCGCACCGCGAAGGTAGTCGACGCGCGTTCCCGAGATGCGGAGGACGATCTCGTCGGACTTCTTGAGATCGTCGAGCGACCCGAGACGGAGATCGGATTTGAATCCGACGAACTCGTACGCGAGGTCGAAGCGCCCCTGCGCCCAGTCGTAGAGCGGCGGGAGCGTGCGCGCGATGGCGGCGGCGATGCCGAGCGCGACGACGCCGATGGCCACGCCGACGCGCTTGTCGCGCGGCGACTGCTCGGCCCACGTGGCGCGCGCCGCATCGTGGGCGCGAAGCGCGGCGAGCGACGCCGTGAAGAACGCGAGGACCGCGATCGCGTAGATCGACCCGAGGCGGGTCGCGCCGCACGCGGCGACCCCGACGAGCGCCAGCGCGAACGTGATCGCGTAGCCGCGCTCGGGCGCGCGAATCCAGGCGCGTGCGCCGGCCGCGACGAGCACGCCCAGCGCGATGGCCGATGCAAAGCTCGGCAGCGTGCCGGCGCCGTAGCCGGGCGCGGGCGCACGCGCGAGACCGAGCGCGACGCCGAGGGCGATGGCCGCCGCGAGCACGACGCGCTGCGCGGCCGGCGCCAGCGCGACGCGTCGCTTCGTGGCGATCGACGCCAGCGTCCCGAGCGCGACCGCCGCCGCGACGGGCCACGCGCCCGCCGCGTACCCGTAGAGCGCCAGCGCGACGAGGAGCGGCGCGACGCTCAAAGCGCGAGCGCCTCCCCGCGCTCGATCGACTCCGCCGCGACCGTCTTCGACTCGCGGTCGCGAGCCGCGTTGCGATCGCCGACCGCGATGACCGTGCACGCCACGCCGTAGCCGCGGATGCGCTCCGCGAGCTCCCCGTCGTCGTGACCGAGCGCGATGACGATCACGCACGAAAGGCGGGTGAGGTGCGTCGCGAGTCTCTCGACCATCGCGTCGGGGTCCAGGCGCGGTCCCGGCTTCACGCAAGCGAGCAGATCGAGCGCCTGGTCCAGAAACCCGAGGCTGCGACCGAGCGTCAGCTCGTGCACGCGGCCGCCGGCGACGAGCAGATCGATGAGCGCCTCGCCGCGGCTCAAGTGCGCGACGACGCCTGCCGCCAGCGAGACCGCCGCCTCCAGGAGCCGCTCCGGGTCCTTGGCGCCTCCCGCTTCCGCGGCCTCGACGGCGGTGTCCACGACGACGCCGATGCGGCTGAAGTACTCCTCTTGGTACTCGCGCACGACCGGTACGCCGAGGCGCGCCCAGCTCTTCGCGTGCAGATCGCGCACGGCGTCGCCGGCGCGGTACGGGCGCACGCCGAGCAGGTCCATCGACTCCCCCGTCTTCGACGCGAGCGCCACGCCGCCCGGTTGATGGCGGCGCCCGGTCGGAAGCGCGAGCCGCTCGACGCGCGCGATCTTCGGCACCACGAGCAAGCGGCAGCCCGTCGACCGGAGCGGGCGTCCCAGCGAGAGGCCGAGCGGGACCAGCGCGGCGGCGCTGAACGAATCGAGGTGATGCTCGCCGCGCTCCGCGAACCGGCAGCCGACCTCGACGCGCGCCGTCGCCCCCGGCGCGAGGCGACGCACGCGCGGCATGTCGCCGATCCACTTTCCATCCCACGGCAGGAACGGCCCGCGCACGCGGAGCGCGCGATGATCGCGCGCGCCGTCGTTTCGCACGACGAACGCGAAACGCATCTCCTCGGCGACTGTCACGCGCCTGGGGACCTCGACCTCGACGCGCACGTCGTCGAGCCGGTACCCGCGGCGCAGCGCGATCGACGCCACGACCAGCGCCACCAGCGCGCACCACACGACGTAGATCTCCGTGTGGCGCACGTCGAGCGCGAAGCCGCCGAAGACGAACGCCATCGACGCGACGAGCCGTCCTTCGTCGCTCAGCGCCTCGTAGAATCCGGTGAGCGGCGCGACGACGCGCCCGAAGCGACCGTCGCGAAAGCGATCCCGAGCCGTCTTGGTCTGCGGGATCAGGATGTGATTCAGCTTCGCGAGGTTGAGCGGTCTCACGTCGGAACTTCCAGCCTCGCGACGATCGCGGCGAGCACCGACTCGCGAAGGGTCCCGCTGTAGCGCGCTTGTGTCGTGAGGAGCACGCGGTGGCCCAGCACCGGCGCGGCGAGCGCTTGCACGTCTTCGGGCGTGACGTACGCGCGTCCCGCGAGGAGCGCGCGCGCCTGCGACGCGCGGAAGAACGCGAGCGACGCGCGTGGGCTGGCGCCGAGCTCGAGGCTCTTGTCGTCGCGGGTCGCCGCGACCACGCGGAGCAGGTAACGCGCGACGCTCTCCTTCACGACGACCTCGCGCACCTCGGCCTGGAGCGCGAGCAGCTGCGTCTCGTCGGCGACGGCTTCGACCGCGTCGAGCGGGTTGCCGCGTTGCCGCTTGAAGAGCATGTCGAGCTCGGCGGCGGGCGCCGGATAGCCGACGCCGATGCGCACGAGGAAGCGATCGAGCTGCGCCTCGGGCAGCGGATACGTGCCCTGGTAGTCGACCGGATTTTGCGTCGCCAGGACGAAGAACGGCCGCGGCAGCGCGTGCGTCACGCCGTCGACCGTCGCTTGCGCCTCGTTCATGGCTTCGAGGAGCGCCGACTGCGTCCGCGGCGACGCACGGTTGATCTCGTCGGCGAGGAGCACGTTCGTGAAGACCGGACCGCGATGAAAGGAGAACGTCCCGTCGCGCGGGCTCAGCACCTGCGCGCCGAGGATGTCGGCAGGCAAGAGATCCGGCGTGAACTGAACGCGCGTGAACGCGATCCGAAACGTACGCGCCAGCGCCTTCGCGAGCGTGGTCTTGCCGACGCCGGGCACGTCCTCGACCAGCACGTGCCCACCCCCGAGCACGCCGACCAGCAGAAGCTCGATGACCTCGGGCTTGCCGTGAATGACGGCGCCGAGCGCGCGACGGAGGCGATGGAGGAGCTCGGCCGACGGGGAAGGAGTCACCCTAGGACGATACCGCCGGCGCCGCGCGCCGTCGCATGTACCTACGGACCCGTGGAACCGGACTTGCCGGTGAACTCGTATGGTTTGTCCACGGAGACCGTTTGGAGTGCCACCCGGGAGCTCGAAGGGACTACCGACCGCGAAACGAACCATCGATTGCAGGCACTTGCACCCCGTTGTCGCGATCGTAGACACGGGCGCTCCGTTCGTGAGAAAAGGGCGTGGCCCGCATGCGAGGATCCGTTGCTTTCCGCGCCTTCGTCCTGCCGCTGTGGCTCGCCGCCCCATCGGCGTGCGGCTCTTCTCGCGCGGCACTCCCCACGTGCTCGCTCGAGGCGGGCGTTTGCGCGGCGGGATTGACCTGCGTCAACCTCGCGGCCCCCGGCCCCGACGGGCTTTGTCATGGGATCGGGGGCGCGTGTTCTCTGCCGTGCACGAGCGCCTCCGACTGCGCGCCCATGGGGGCGAACGCCGTCTGTTCGACGGCGTGTACCACGGTCGTGACGGCGGACGGCGGATCGATGGGTGTCTGTACTCCGTTTCAGTGAGCGGGCGGACTCGTCACTTCTCGAACGCGATATCGTCGATGTAAATGTTGTAATTGCGCGGCGTGTCGCTCCACGCGCCCACGCGAAATTCCCACGTCGTCTTCGGGTCGAATTGCGCTCCGGTGCCCTGGCGCATATCGGCGATCGGCACGACGACCCTGTGCCACTGTCCGTCGGCGAAGTCGCTCATGTACTTGTGAACGAGCACGTCGGCGGTGGTCACCTTGATGGAGCTACACCCGAGCGACACGGTCACCGAGTCCGGATTGGGCGCGTCGTCGGGCGTCTTGCCTTCGACGCGTATCTGGAACGTCAGATTGGTGTACGCGCTCACGTCCGTGCCCGCGGTCGCGGGCCACCACCCGAACCAGTTCCACCCGATTCCGAGCCAACCGGGGCCCTCGGCGTGGAACCGGAGACCGGCCGTCGAGTTCACGCCGACGCCCGCGACCTTGGCGATCGACGCCTTGCAGTTCTGGTCCACCTTGTCGCAGTTGGACCAGCCCTTCCCGCCGCCCGCCTTGTCGCCGTCCCAAACGAGCAGCCGGTCGGCGCTCGCGGGGCTTGCCGTGGAGGACGCCGTGCTCGCGGGCGTCGATGCGGCGCCGGAGGCCGAGGCCGTCGAGGTCCCACTCGCGGCGGCCGCCGTCGTGCCTTCGCCCCCCTCGCAAGGGGGAGTCATGCAACCGGCGGCGCCGGGAACGAGGAGCAGGAGCCAGGCGAGCCGGCCATCGGAGATGCGCGGCGCCCGTGGGTGCTTCATGTCAGTCATCGCGACGTCCTTTCCGTGCCTTTGGGACTCAATGCGTTCCGCGCCGCGCCGGCTACTGCACGAGCTGAATGTTCGAGATCGTCACGTTGGTCTGGAAGGGCGTCGGGTTGATGAGGCACGGCCAGATGTACTGCCAGCCGATGCGGACGATCTGCGTCGGCGTGTCGAGCGTCGGGGTCGGCGTGCCGCCCGCGAGGTCCGTCCAGTGGATGGTGAACGTCTGCGGCGTCGAGGTCACCGGGAAGTTCGTCGCGGCCGGATTGCACCCCGCGGCGCACGTGCCGGCCGTTCCCGTGGTGTTGATCATGTTGTTCGAAGCCTGCGCCACCACGAGCTGCATCAGGCCGCCGGTGCTCCCGCCGTCCCCCGCGTCGCTCACCTGCTCGTCGCCGACGTCGCCCTGCACCGTGAACTGGACACCCGAGAACGACGACCCGTCGAAACAGGGAACGAGGTAGATGCCGACCCCGGAGTAGGTACCAATCGTTCCCGTCAGGTGGAACGAGTTCGTCGGGAGCGAGTACGTCGCGCTGAACGTGTTCTGGCTGCCGAGCGTCGTGCACGTGCTCGAAGCGTCGGAGATTAGGTCGGCGATCGAACCCGGCGGGGCAGGGGCCCCGGTGGAGTCGGCGGGGTACCAATACGTGCCCGCGCCGAAGGGGCTGAACGTTCCCCACTGCACGTTCCACGGCGGCGAGGCGTCGCCCTGGGGGTGTGAGTTGGCGGGCGGGATGGGGGCGAGGCCCGCGTCGACGACGATGGTCGTCGCGCCCGGCGGCGGGCACGAGATCGTCCCACCGCTGCTGCTGCTGCTGCTGCTACTGCTGCTTCCACCGCTGCTGCTGCCGCTGCTGCTGCTTCCGCCGCTACTGCTGCTGCTGCTGCTACCGCCCGCGTCGGGGGCGTTGTTGATCTCGGTGGTGCAGCCGTGGGTCGTGGCCACGATGCCCAGCGATAGGAGCGAAGCCAGCGAGACGTAGGCGCCGTGAACTCGAAAGGTGGGATTCATGATGGCCATTCTCCTTGCCAGTGACTTCTTTGCCAGTGACTACGGTGAGCGCTCGGCCGTACCGCCGTCCTTGGCGTTCGTTCGATAAAATCCAAAGTCGTCGATCCAGAGCTCGAGCTGCTCTTCCTTCGGCACCGAAATCGTGAACGACATGAGCGCAGTCACGTCGAGCCCGTTCGGTTCACGGTTCGGGAGGGCGCTCTCCTTGAAAGCGGTGAAGGGGATCGTATAGAGCTGCCACTCGTCGCTGAGGACGATCGGGAGGGTGAAGAGGGCGTTGTCGCAGGCGTCGGCCGGATACACGATCCCCGAGACCGGCATGCTCCCGGTCGGCGTGAGGCCGGTGGCGGTGCTCACCGGGATGTTCATCGCGCCCCCGCCGTCGAAGACGTAGTTCGTGCAGGCGCCGCCGTCGTACGTGACCATGAAGCCGGTCGCGATGCCGGCGGTGCCGTGGACGTCGATGAGGTTGAGCGCGATCGACTTCGTCGTGGGTCCGTCGTAGCGGCTCGTGTAGCCGGGATCCCTGGCCCAGAACGAGACGCCTTCGTACTGCGAGACGTCGAGGGGCGCGGGGGTCGAATAGGTTCCGATCCGATAGTCGCCGAACGTGCTCCCCCAGTCGTGGTGACCGTGCGACTCGAGCAGGAGAGCGTACTGGCTGCCGCAGCGCCCGTTTCCTTCGATGCGCGTCGCCGGGAGGGTGCTGCCGTTCGGCGACGTGGTGAGCGTCGCGCCCGGAGTGAAGTCGCCCGCGGCGTACCAGGGCGCGAGGTTGGACGGATCGTTCAGCTCGTAGCTCTCGTAGACGCTGATGGTGTAGGGGGCGCCGGCGTCGCAATCGAGCGCGTAGGGCAGGCGCTGCGCGGACGTGACGCACGACACGATCGCGAGCCCGAACGGCACGAGGATCGCCGTGGCCAGGGGGGCGAAAAGAGGACGTTTGTTGCGCTGCGTGATTCGCATGTCGCCCTCACCACCAGAACGTTCCGGACAGCGAAAGAACGTTCAGGTCCGGGTTGTAGGTCGGGTCGATCGTCGGCGGGTAACCGGTGCGGACGTAGACCGCGGCGCCGTCCGCGAAGTACGACCACTGCAGGGCGAACTCGTCGCGCGCGAGCCAGCTCGTGTGCAAGAAGATGCGCGACGAGAAGATCGAGAATGCCTGCGTGTCGTCCGAGGCGTTCAGGCGGACGTGGTCGAACCGCTCGGAGACGCCCATCCAGGACAGGAAGTCGTAGGTGACCTCGGCGCCGACCTTGAGCTTGAACACGCCGTCGAACTGAGGATCGTGGCTCTCGACCTTCGTCCCGATGCCGAAGAGGCTCACGAGGACGTCGGCGCTGTGCCCCTTGTAGTTTTGGTAGTAGAGCGCGTGCGCCACGCTGAGGTCGTACTGCACGCCGAAGGTCGTGAGGGCTCCGTTGCCGTTGCTGTTCGGCCCGAGGTAGCCGGCGATGAGATCGGGGCCGCCCTGGGCGTTGAGCACCTCGATCGCGCCGGAGACGGAGCCCGCGTTCGAGGCCTGCGTTCGCGCGACTCCGAGAAACAGGTGACCGAGGCGACCGCTCAGGTGCGCGTCCGCGCCGTAGACCGAGATGCGCCCGTCCGGGACCAGGCCGCCGGGGGTCAGGTCGTCCTGCGTCCAGGCCGTGAGATAGTGCAGGCCGAGCTCCGCGACCTTGCAGTACGCCACTCCGGCATGCAGGTGGGCGACGAACGTCGCGCCGACGTTGGGGTTCGAGAAGTCGTTCCACCCCGCGGGGACGAGGCCGACCGGCGGCCGCGCGAACTGCCCACCCCACCCTTGCTCGACGAGGAAGCGGAACCTTCCGGCCGGCACGGCGGCGAGGATCGTCTCGCCGATCGTGTTGGTCCGCGCGATGAGGGGCGTACCGTAGCGGCCGGCGTCGTACGAGCCCATCGCGCCGAACCGGCCGGTCATCGCGCCGACGTTGACCTCGAACGGAATGCCCACCGGCTTCGACAGGTTGAACGTGAGAAACGCGTCGGAGACCCCGAGCTGCTTGGTCGGGTCGTAGTAGCCGGCACCGTCGGTGAAGCTCTCGGCGGCGAGGATCGTCGTGGCCGACAGAACCGAATTGCCATACGTGAAGTTGAGCTGCCCCCACGCGTTGGGGATGGCCGCGGTGTATTCGAAGCCGCGCAGGTACTGGGGAATCTCCGGCGGCGAGTGCAGCGCCGTGCCGCTCTGGCCCGGCTCCGGGTTCGGGCGATCGTGGACCCCGAGCACCATGGGCAAGAGCAGGTATCCATGAAAATCGAGTACGAAGTCCTTGGACTCCGAGGGGCGCACCCCGAATGGAATGGATGGAAGCGCGCTCGGGACGAGCGGCTCGCCCGCCGTGAGGCCCAGCCTCGAGAGGTTCGCGTCGGGCGTCTCCTGCGCGAGCGCCGGCGCAGAGGCGGCAAGGCAGGCGAGGATCGCGCACGTTTGCAGGCCGCGTCTCATGGAACCCACCTTCCTGGGTGCGGTCGGCGTCGGGCGACGGGTATCGGAGTCATTAACGCGTACTCTCGGGGCTAGAACTGGAGGTAACCGCCCAGTGTCAGAACGTCGCGGTCCAAGGGCTCGGCGGGATTGTTGTCGACGGCCGAGCTGTAGAACCGCCGGCCGTAGATGATTTGAATGCTGTCGGTGCTGGACCAATCCGAGTGGAATCGAATGCCGGGGTTCACGCTGAAGGCTTCCCATCGCGTGCCGGGCGTCATGATGACGACGTCGCTCGTGTTGAGCGTGGTGGCGTCGTTCAGGAACACGTATCGGGGCGCGACCCGGCTCTCCCCGTAGCCCTGGAGGGTGAAGCTGAGCCAGGACAGGGCGCGGTACTCGAGCTCCGTGCCGATGTAGTACCCGGAGCCGTCGACGTACGAGGGGTCGTCGGTCTCGATCGTCCGAAACACCTCGGCGGCGACCGCGATCCGGAGGTCGGGGCCGTTGCCGTCGAAGTTGCGCGGATACCAGAGAAGTCGCGCCAGGCTCGTGTCGTACTCCGCGCTGATCGCGACGACCTTGCCTGTCCCGCTGGTGTTCGGGCCAAGGAACTTCGTGACCATATCGCGCGCGCCCTGCGTCCAGTCGAGGCCCCACCAGATGCCATCGCCGACGGACGCGGCGTGATCGAAGTTCCAGAGACCCAGGGCGATCCCCGCCTGACCGATCGGGTCCTTGGTCAGGTGCGCCTCGGCCAGGAACGTGTCGAATCGACCGTCGTGCGGCCTCGTATTGAGGGCCGTCAGGATGGGACAGTCCGGGTTCGTGACGCCCGTGAAGGCGGTGCAGGGCCGCTCGTCCGTCCCGTGCGCGCTCGCGTAGTGGAGGCGGAATGCGTATTGATTTTGGTACGTGAGCCCGAGGTGCGCGTGCTGCAGGTAGTCGGAAACGCCCGGTTCGATCCAGGCGTTGTAGTCGCCGCGGACGAAGTTCGTGGGCACGCCCGGCACGGCGAGCACGCCGTGGACGAAACTGAGCCGCAGGTCGGGCGTCACGTCGTAGTCGAAGTTCGACGTCTCCCCGAAGCCGCGGACGGCCAGCATCGGGCCGAAGATGCCCCACCCCCACTGGCCTGGGCCGCTGTAAGCCTCGGTGAACGCGCCGACTCGGAACAGCATCCGGAGCGCCCCGAGGGGCTCGGGCGTGACTTGCAGGTAGGCCTGACCGAAGGACGGCCCGTTGGCAGGGGTGAAGTACCCTTGATCTTGAGGGCCATTGAAGCGCCCGTAGTAGACGGCATACGCCGTGATGATCGGATTGCCATATTGCAGCTGCAGTGTTGCGCCCGCGCCGGCAAAGAACGGCTGACGCCCCTGCGTGAACGACGGAATGTGGAGCGCCGTCCCCGAGTACCCCGCCGGCGGGTTCGCCGGCCTTCGACCGATGCCGAACGACTCCCACCCCGCGATCCGGCCTCCGATGCGGAAGGACCACTCGCCGTCGGGGGCCGGCGCGCCGAACGACGGCGCTCGGCCGCCGGGGGTCGCGGCGACCGGCGGCGCCGCGGGCGACATATCGAGGCTCGGAGGGCGCGGCGATCCCGGTACGGAGTTCGTTTCGGGGGGCGGCGCCGCGTCATCGGCGCGGGCGGGAGGCGCCGCGGCAACGAGCGCCAAGGCAGAGACAACCATGGACGCGCGCTGAGCAATTCGTGCGTGCGCTGAGGTTCTCACTGGGTGAAGGGATCCTGGGGCGAGTACACGGGCCACTTGCCGGAATTGCTGGCTCACGACTGCGCCAAACAGGCTGTTTTTCGATACGCGCCCGGGTCTCGGGCAAAGCACTTCGTCGCGGACATCGCGGTGCCGCGCGCGGGATTTAGTTAGGTCACTTCACCAAAACCGCGCAAGACAAATCACGGAGCCGAGAGACACAAACGGTGGCGCGCGCGGCGCGCGACGACGAAACGGCGGGACGACCCTATTCATTGGAGGCGCTTCTTGTTAAGCTGCGAAAACATGGACTTTGACGCACATACCGAGGGCGCTCCGTCGGGGCGCCGCGGGGATTGGCGCACGGCGCCGCTCGAAAAGCGAACTCCTTCCGCACGTTCCGTGAGCCAGAATGCTCGGGTCGTGCATCTATCGCGGCGGATGTCGCTCATGCGTTCGCTCGTCTCTCCCGCCGCCGCGTTCTGGCCTCTGTTCGTGGCAAGCTGCGTCCTTCCACCGCCTCTGCCTTGCCTGAGAACCCCGGCATCGGTGGAGTCCGCGGCGGGCAACTCCCAGCCCGCGCAGCCTTCGTCGGCCAACGCGAACGTCGCCGATACCGCCTTCTATCCGGCGGGCCCGAAGACGGCGCCGCCTCCCGTCGCGCCCCCGGAGGGGCAGGGCGGTCGTGTTAAGCTGCAGAAATACATCGTGGTGGATCAGTTCGGGTATCGCCCGGACATGGCCAAGGTCGCGGTGCTTGCCGATCCGCAGATCGGCTGGAACGCGGGTGACACCTTCGAACCGGGACCGACGCTCGAGGTCCGGCGGTGGTCGGACGCGGAGGTGGTGTTCCAGGGACCGTCCACCCCGTGGAAGAACGGCGACACCGATGAGGCTTCGGGCGACCGAGGCGCGTGGTTCGACTTCTCCGCCGTCGAGGCGCCGGGCCTCTACTACGTGTACGACGCGAAGAGTCAGACGCGGTCCTATCCGTTCGAAATCGGCAAGGACGTGTACCGCCCCGTGCTCAAGGCCGCGTTGCGCATGTTCTATTTCAACCGCGCCAACTTCGCGAAGCAGCCGCCCTTCTCCTGCGTCGGCAAGAAGTGCTGGTCGCTCGGGGTCGATTACATGGGCGAGGGTCAGGACCGGGAAGCCCGCAGCGTGACGGATCGAAACAATCCGAAGACCGCGAGGGATCTCAGCGGAGGTTGGTGGGACGCGGGGGACACGGACAAATACGTGACCTTCACCCAAGACGTCATGCATCAGCTGCTCACGGCGTTCGAAGAGCATCCGGCGCCCTTCACCGACGATTTCAACCTCCCCGAGTCGGGCAACGGCTTGCCCGACCTCATCGACGAGCTGCGCGTCGAGCTCGATTGGCTGAAGAAGATGCAGCCGGACGACCTCAAAGGCGGGGCGCTCGTCAAGATGGGCAACGTCGACTACGGCGATGCGATCCCCGACCAGAGCCGGTTGGCGCGCTACTACTATCCCCAGCCCTGCTCGTCGGCGACGATCGTGGTGGCAGGGGTCTTCGCCCACGCCGCCCTCGTGCTCGCTCAATTTCCCACGCAGAAGGCGTACGCGGCCGACCTGGAGGCGCGCGCCGCTCGCGCCTTCGACTTCTACGTCGCCAATCCGAAGAGCGACGCGTGCGACGACGACACGATCAAGTCGGGCGACGCGGACCGCACGGTGGCCGAACAAGCTCAGATCGCCGTCGTTTCGGCGGTCTACCTGTTCGCGCTCACCCACGACGCAAAGTACGACGCGGTCGTCCGCAAGGATCATGCGTTGACGCGCCCCTTCGTCGACGACCGGTGGTCGCTCTACGACCAGAGCCAGGGCGACGCGCTCCTTTACTACGCGTCTCTTCCGAAGGCCGACCCGGCCACGAAGAAAGCCATCCTCGATCGGAAGCAGTCGCAGGGCGAGTCCGACGAGATTTACAAGTTCCGCCCGGAGCTCGATCTCTATCGGGCGTACATGCGACCCGATGCCTATCACTGGGGGAGCAACAACGTCCGGGCCGCGTTCGGCAACACCAACTGGGACATGATTCAGCACGGCCTGGCGAGTGCGGCCGATCGGGCGAGCTTCCGGGAGCGCGCCGCGGGCATCTTGCACTCGTTTCACGGGGTGAATCCGATCCAGCTCGTTTATCTCAGCAACATGTACGCGTACGGCGGCGACAATTGCGTGGACCAGATGTTCCACAGCTGGTTCCGAGACAAGGACCCGAAGTGGGACGACGCGCGCACGTCCGAGTTCGGTCCGGCTCCGGGTTACGTCACCGGAGGACCCAACAAGAGTTACTGCGACGGCAACGAGTCGCCGCCCCACCGCTGCCGCAACTCGCGGCTGCGGAAGATGCCTCCCGGAAAGGCGTATCTCGATTTCAATACGGCGTGGGAGCCCAGCGCCGCCTACGACGAATCGTGGGCGCTCACGGAGCCTGCCATCTACTACCAGGCGTCGTACGTCCGGCTGCTATCGAAGTTCGTCGACTGAGCGTTACGGCGGGGGGGCCCGGTCGGTGGCGGGCGCGCTCAGGGGCAGTCGAGCGCGCTCGGGTCCGCGGCGAGGAGGTTTTGCATCGGCACCTGCATGGCCGGCCATTTCGTGACGGCGCCGGCGTTGCTGCTGTTCGTGCCGTCGCTGTTCAGATACTGCCAGGCCCATGCCCCGCCGTATTGTCCGTTGAACAGGCCCGTGTAGGTGTCCGGCGCCGCGACGCCGTCTTGGGCGAGCGCGTAGAACTCGCCGAGGACGACCGTCTTGTCGAGCGCCCAGTGTGACGCCGGATTCGCGAACGGAGAGACCTTCGCGCCGTTCGCGGCATAGTAGTGGACCTCGTAGAAGTCGAGCGTGCCGTCGGCCTTGCCGCCCGCGTCGATGAGGGCGGCGTCGGAGTAGTAATTCATCATTCCGGCGACGTTGGCGTTGGCGAGAAACTGCCACGTGCCGCTGGTCACGAGCGCGGTCGGGTCGGCCTCGTGAATGGCGGAGGCGAACCAGTTGGTCGTTTTCTGGATGTAGCTCTCGTCGACCGACTGACCGGCGATGGTACCCCCGTCGGTGCCGCGCACCCCCGTGAAGGGCTTCCATCCCGGGGCCAACGCCATTCCCTCGGGCTCGTTGAAGGTCTCCCACGCGTAGAGCCCAGGGTGGCCCGCGAGCGCCGAGACGAGCGGCGTGAGCACGTTGTCGATGTAAGCTTGGCGGTTGGCGTCGACCGTCAAGAGGCTCACGTTGTTGGCCAGCGTCGAAGCGGGCAGGCTGCCCTTCAACATGTCGAAGGACCAAAGGCTGATGGTCACCATCATCCCTGCGGCGTGGGCCGTATCGAGGATGCTCCGGACGTCGGCGATGTTCGAGGCGGAGATGGGGAGGGCCATGCCGTTCGCGTCGTATCCCGGCGTCTTCGTTCCGTTCGCATGGAACCACCAGCGCGCGACCCGCCCGCCGGCCCCGTAGACGTTCTGGAAGAGCGCCTGGAAGGTCGCGAGGTCGGGGTTGGGGACGTCGTTGGCGAACCGGACCCACGCGACGTTCACGCCGCTCGCAAAGCTCGGACGACAGGTGCTCGCGTCGCTCGGTTCGGCGGCGGCCTCGGGCAGGCCCGCGTCGACGCCGCTCACGACGGCCGGCTCGCAGACGAGCGAGCCGCCGCAATCGGACCTCTCCGCGACGCATGCCGGCGTGACCACGGAGGAGACGAGCAAGACCGGCGCGGCCATCCATCGCGAAATCGTCATGCGGGTGTCGTAGCCAACCTGCGCGACGCCAACAATGGCTCCGCGGCCCTCGGTGGGCCCGAGCCACGCGTGGATCGATCCGGGCGGCGCGCGAACCGCCGTGGGCGAAATTCTCGTGACGACGGCAAGGGTCGCCGCGGCCCGCTTTCCGTCCGAGTCAATGAGGTCGCCTCGCGCCTCCGCTGGCGTTCGCCGCCACACCACCCGGGTCCTCGCCGAGCACCTTGCGACCCGCGCGGGTGACCAATTCGGGCTTCGCACGCCGCGGAGCCGTCGAACTGCGCACCACCAGCTCGGCGGGCACCAAGTCTTCGCCGGTGTCGGAGCGCCGCCCCTCGATCATGTCGAGCAGCCGCGTGACCGCGCTGCGGCCCATCTGCTCCTTGCCCACGTTCACCGTCGTCAACGGAGGGTCGGTGTAGTTGGCCATGATGATGTCGTCGAAACCGACGACGCTCAGATTGCCGGGGACTTCCCGCCCGACCTCGCGGGCGGCCTTCAAGATCCCCGCGGCGACTTCGTCGTTCGCGCCGAAGATCGCCGTCACGTGGCGGTTGCTCTCCAGGAACTCCCGCGATCGCCGATGTCCGTCGGCGAAAGTCAGCTCGCACGGGACCACTTCCACGCGGTTTCCACGCGCGGGGCCCCAGTGGCGGAACCACCGCGAGAAACCTTCGCCTCGCAGGACGATGCTCGAGATGCCCTTCACGTGACCGACGAACGCCAGGTTTTCGTGCCCGAGATCGAGGAAGTGGCGTGCCACGAGCTCCCCGCCGCCGATGTTGTCGATCTGAATCGACGCGATCTTCTTCACCCTCGGTTGATGATCGATGGCGACGACGGCGATCCCCAATTGCTGGACGTCCCTGAGCGCCGCGCGACTCACCCGCCCGACGAAGAGCATTCCGGCCACGTTCGCCTCGCGAATCAGCTTGGGCAGGTCCGGAACCCCCCCGTACTTCGACTTCATGTAGGTGAACAATACGTTGTAGTCGCGAGCCTGAGCCTCCCAGATGATGCCCCGGATGATGAACGAGTAAAACGGGTTCGTGACGTCGTTTTGATCGGGGCCGAGCATGACCCCGATATTGTGCGTCCGCCGCATGGCGAGGCTCACGGCGGCGGCGGCTCGGTGGTAGTTGAGCGCGCGGACGGCGGTCCAGACCCGCGCCTTCACCTGATGGCTGATGACCTCGCCGGAGGTGTTGTTCAAGACATACGAAACGGTCGCGATCGAGACCCCCGCCTCTTTGGCGACATCACGGATCGTTGGCTTCGAACCCATTCCCGTCGTCCTGGGTACCACGACACGGTCGCATCGGCGAGGGCACGTTCTCTTACGGCCCGGTAGGACGAGGCCCGAGCCCGGCGGGTGCGATGGCGGGGCCCCGGCGACCCGTTCGCCCCGCCCCGGAAGCTCGCGTCCCCAGGCTTTTCGGGCAGGCCGTACCGCACTGCGGCACCATTGCGCCGATAGGAAGCTTTCCGTTTCGCCGTCGTCTCCCGCGCGGCGGGAGCAGCGCCGCGCTTTCCGGCGAGCAAGCCGTCATGGGCTGTCCGCGAACTGCATAAAGAAACTTCGCCCTTGTTCGCTATGGCGACAGGGGATTCCTTGAGCCGTTTGCGTCGCTTAGCCCAACTTACGCTCCGCGGAAGGCGAGGATTGTCGGTCTCCCGAAGGAGGAGCAGGCCATGAGAACGTCGCGAACGATTGCTTTGAGCGCGGTCCTTACCTTCGCTTTACCGAGTGGGCAGGCGATGGCGGCGGATGGCTGGGGGGCGAGCTGGAGCTTCGGGCCGAGTACATCACGCATCATCCATGCCAAGACGACGATTGTGCCGGGCCGCTTGCCGCCGATCACGTCGACCACGGGCCCGCTGTTTCTCTGGCCCGGCATGTCCAATCCCACGAGCGACCTGATTCAGACCACCATGGATGCTTGGCCGGACAACGCGTCGTACTGCGGCGCCACGGCCGGCCAGTGGTGCGTGGAAGCGTCGGTCTTTGGCAGCTTCGGCCAACGCAACGGTCCGACCGTCGGCATCGACCCCGACGACCACGTCACGATCGAGTACGTGCTGGAGGCCGACGGCCAGACGTGGACCCAAACGGTGACATCGGAGAAGCTGGGGCGAGTCGTGTCGACCCTGCAGAGCGCCAGCGGGCCATTGCCGGGCACGGGCTTCGGTTTCGCCACGGAGGCCGACGCGGATTCATTCACCATCGACACCCAGTATTACCTCTGTACCGAGTTGCATTTCGCTGCTGCGGACCCGCATTTCGGCGCAACCGGCGTGGGTGGCATCGGCGCGAAGGATGGCGCAACGGGCACGGGTTCCGGCATCGGTACCGCCAAGAACCTCCGCACTCCCGACGGCGGCCTCACGTGGCTGGTGGACCTCATCACGCTGCCCGCGATGAACCCGCAAGGCGCGCAAACCATGCCACCCGTGATCGACTGCGGGACCGACGGAGGCGTATCGACCTCCTCGAGCGGGAGCTCCGGCAGTAGCAGCCCGGGCAGCAGCTCGGGCCATACCACTTCCAGCAGCAGCTCCGGCGGCAGCAGCAGCTCGGGCAGCGGCAGCTCGGGCGGCAGCAGCAGCTCGGGCAGCAGCTCGGGCCCGACCACGTCCGGCAGCGGCAGCTCGGGTGCGAGCGGCAGCTCCTCCGGCAGCGGCAGCTCCGGGAGCACCAGCTCGAGCGCGAGTGGCAGCTCCGGCGGCGGCAGCTCGGGCAGCACGAGCTCGGGCGCGAGCAGCAGCTCGGGCAGCCACGGGAACGCGGACGCGGGTCCGAATCACACGACGGACAGCAATGGTGGTTGCGCCTGTTCGACCCTCGGTGGCTTTTCGAACGTCACGGAGGCGGACCTCCTGCTTCCGCTCGGAGGAATCGTCGTGGGTCTCGGGCGCCGGCGTCGGCGGGCACGCGCTCGAACGAAGCTTTAGCCCGCGATTGTCGATGAAGGCTCGTGGCTCAGAGGATACTTCGATAAATGGCGAGATCCGGCGCGACCGGAGGCGCGAGCTCGAGCCAGGGACACGACGGCATGGGCAAGTCGACGCAGCAGATGCGGATCGTCCTCGTGCGCGCGATCGCCTCGAGGTCGGCCACGAGGTTCGCGAGACGTTCGCCGCTGAATGGGCAATAGAAAAAGAATATCGAGCCGATCGTCATGAAGCGGGTGAGCTCCGCCGCGTCCCCCTCGACATATTCCGTGCGCGAGAGGAGCAGGCGCGCCGCCATGTCGCGCGCCGCGACGACGAGGCGTGGCTGGATCTCGAGACCGAGCACCGACGCTCCGGTGAGCAAGTGCACCAACGCTCCGGCCCGTCCCAAGCCCGAGCCCACGTCCACGAAGACGTCCGAAGCATGAACCGGAGCTTCTTGGGCCACCCGCAAGAGGGCATCCACCGGGCAAGGCAGGTACGGAACACACCCCCTCGGGAGTTGGGGGTCATCGTCGGGAAGCTCGCCGAGCCCGAGCGCCCGATCCAGCCACGCGTCGCGCTCGGCCGGCGGGACGCCGAGAAGCGCCGCGCGGAACGACACGCGATCGCACAGCCCACGCTCGATCTGCGCGCGAATGCGCTCCGCGCCTTCTTGGTAGCTCCGGAGCACGGCCGGCATTCTACCGCGGGTCGCGGCGTCGAAGCGCGTGGGCAGGTCTCACGCGGGCTATGCTCTGCGCGGGCCGCGCGACGCCCTCTCACAGCGCGAGCAGGATCTTCGAGACGTCGTAGAGAACGTCGCCGCGGCCGGGGACCGCCAGGCGCGGCACGGCATCGCGGATGGCCGCCACCTCGATCGCCTCGACCAGCGCGTTGTAGGCGATCGCCGCGAGCGTGCGCAGGCCGATGGCGTCGTAGAGGTTGTACTCGGCAAAGCGGCGGAGGGCGGCATGGTCGCCGTCGCGCCCGCGGCGCCAGAGCCAGCACGCGTCCCAGCCGCCGATCCCGTCCAGGTGATCGGGGCGGCGGAGGCCGTGCGCGCGCTCGATGGCCTTGAGGCCGCCGTCCCAGCCGGCGCGCGAGAGCAGGTGGCGCAAGTCGACGTGGCAGCGCGGGGGCTGCCAGTCGGGGAACGCGCGCCGCAGGATCGGCACATCGAACGACAGGCCGTTGAACGTCACCAGCATCGAGCAGCCGCGCATGGCCGCCGGGAAGTCGGGGAGGTCGCGCCCGCCCAGGAATAGCCGTGGCCCGCGCCCGTCACAAATGCCGATGGCCGAGATGCCCTCGAAACCGACGACGTCGTCCCCGACCTCGATGTCGAGGTATGCGGCGTCGTCGCCGAACGCGGGGAGAAGGCGCCAGTGCTCGGAGGACGGGAGCAGCGCCGCGAGCTCGTCGGCGTCGCGCGCATCGACGGCGGCGCGAGCGGCGACGATTGCGTGGCGCAAGGTGCGCTCGGCTTGCGCGGGGAGCTCGCCGCCGGGTGCGGCCAGGAAGTCGTCCCAGCAGGCGATCCCCGCCCGCCAGAGCCGCTGCTCGCGCCCCGCACCCAGGCCCCGTGCGAGCTGGAAGGTCGACTGGAGCACCTGAACAAAGTAACAGGCCGACCGCACGGGGTCGATACGATTGGCACCCGCTCACGCGAGCTCGAACGTCTTACAGAAAATGACTTCGCGACGACTCCCGTCGAGGTTGGCGTCGAGGTGGTCCGCGTTCGGATAGCCCAGGGCGCAAGCGCCCGCCTTGTCGAGCCAGGCGCAGGACACGCACGCGAAAGCGAGCTTGAACCGCCGCGCCTCCTCGCGGAGCCGATCGTCGACCACGATGACCACCGGCTCACTCCGTATCCGCGATCGCCACGTGGTGGAACCGAAACCAGTGCAGCGCCGGCCAACTTGGCTCCCGTACCCAGCGGAGCGCGCGCGCCCGCCCGTCGCGGTCCGATGTCACGACGAAGCCGCGCGCCTGGAGTAGGCGCCGCATCTCTTCGGGCGCGAAGGCGACCTTCGGTGGCTCGGCGGTCTGCCGCGTCACGTGTCCGAGCAGCCGCCGGACGCGGCTTGGCTCGTTGTACGTCAAGAGAAGCCGGCTTCCCGGCGCCGATCGCGACGCGATGGAGTCGAGCGACGCCTCGACCTCGTCCCGCGAGAGATAGGTGATGACGCCTTCGAAGACCCAGGCGGTCGGAACGTCCGAGCGATGCCCCGCGCGCTCGAGCGCGTCGCCGATTCGCTCGCGAACGAAGTCGACGGGCACGTGGTGGAGCTCACGGGTGACGGGGGGCCATCCGGCGGTCCGGTCCTTCTTCATGGCTTGCGTCGCCGGGTGATCGACCTCGAAGGCGGCGCTCTGTGCGAGCTCCTGCATGCGGTACGCGCGCGCATCGAGGCCTGCGCCGAGGATGACGAGCTGATGGCCGGGGGGCAGCCCGCGCAGGCCATCGTCGATTTCGGCGGTGCGAGGCCCCATGAGCCACTCGGCCGACTGGGCGACCAGACGCAGGCCCAGTTCCCGTCGAGTCCGCGGCCACTGCCGACGCAGGAGGCGCTCCACGGCCGCCCGATGCTCCTCAGGCAAAAGCTGGAGGGCGAACGGATCGCTGAATCCGTTCACGTTGCCGCGGGCGTGGGCCATGGCGCGGCCCATGGCGACATAAGACGCCGTGGCGCTGGGGCGATCGGAGTGCACGGCGTCGCAAGGTAGCGCGCGACGAGGAGACGGAAAGGGGCGGGGAGCGGGGTGTCGGCCCCTTGTCGGACAGACGTCGCCTTCGCTCTCGTGGGAGTGACGCCGATGCAGGCCCGAAACCGATCGCTCGCCTGGACCCGGTCCAAGCGCCCGGGCCAAGAGGACAACTTGGTCTACGACGTGATCATCGCAGGGGGCGGCCCGGTCGGCCTGTTCCTCGCCCGCGAGGTGCGGCTCGCGAAGCTCTCCGTGCTGGTGATCGAACAATCGCAGGATCCGCACTCCCCCCTGAAGCGGCTCCCGTTTGGAATGCGAGGACTCTGGGGGCCGAGCATCGAAGCATTCTACCGGCGCGGCCTCCTGGAACAGATTGCGTCGCAACCTCGTGCCGGCGACAGCGCGCCCGGCCAGCCGAGGCCTGGATCCATGGCGTCCGGTTCGCCGCGCCGCGGGCCGGCCGGCCACTTCGCGGGCATCGCGTTCGACTACGGCCACATCGACCCGTCGCGGTGGACGTACCGATTGCCGAGCCCGGCCGACACCCAATTGGGGAGCGAGATGGAGCACATCGAGGGCGCGCTCACCGCGCACGCACTGTCCATCGGGTGGAGATCCGGCGCGGTCAGGGTGTCGAAGGCTTCGAGCCTTCGGGCGATGAAGTCACCGTCCGTGTCGGCGAGCAAGGCCTCCGCGCGCGTTGGCTCGTGGGTTGCGGCGGCGGCCGCAGCACGGTCCGCAAGCAAGGCGGCTTCGAGTTCATGGGTACCGATCCTGAGTTCACGGGATACTCGGTCCAAGTCGAAATCGCGGACCCGGAGAAGCTCCCCCTTGGCCGTCATTACACGCCGACCGGCATGTATACGCAGTGGCAGCCGGGGGTGATCGCGATGGTCGACTTCGACGGCGGCGCGTTCCATCGCACCCAACCCGTGACGTGCGAGCACGTGCAATCCGTCTTGCGGCGCGTGTCCTGCACCGACGTGACCCTCCACGCGTTGAACCTCGCCTCGACGTGGACCGACCGCTCGCAGCAAGCGACGCGCCTACCGCAAAGGACGGGTGCTGCTGGCGGGTGACGCCGCGCACGTTCATTCCCCGCTGGGCGGACAGGGACTGAACCTCGGCCTGGGAGACGCCATGAACCTCGGGTGGAAGCTTGCGGCAACCATCCGAGGCGACGCCCCCGATGGCTTGCTCGACAGCTACAGCACGGAGCGGCACCCCGTCGGGGCGCGCATCCTCGATTGGACGCGGGCCCAGGTCGCGCTGATGCGGCCCGACCCGCATTCCCGCGCGCTCGGAACCATCGTGCGCGATCTTGTCGATACGCGTGACGGCGCGACCTACTTCGCGGAACGCGTCTGGGGTGTATCCCTCCGCTACGACCTCGGCCAAGAACACCCGTTGGTGGGCCGGAGCTGCCCGGACTTCGAACTGGAGGACGGAACGAGGGTCGGCGCGCGGCTTCGCGATGGAAATGGTTTGCTGTTGGACTATGGGCCGCAGGCGCCCCTGAAAGCGCTGGATGGCCTATGGGGCGACCATGTCCGGTACGTGGGCGGTGATGCCAAGGATCGCCTTGGACTGCGCGCTGCTCGTGCGTCCCGACGGGTTCGTCGCGTGGGCGACCGATACGACTCCCCGTCCCGAGGCAGTCCGACGGGCCGCTGCAAAATGGTTCGCGACGCGCGTCTCCGAGACGTAAATCGCCGACGTACCCGCCCTTTCGCGTGTCGTGTGTCACGAGACGGCCCCGGCTTCGACGAGCCGTCAATCCGCAACGACTTGCCGAGACCAGGTCCTCACGGCTCGCAGGAGCTCCCTTTCGTCGACGGGCTTCGTCAGGTGCTCCTGGAACCCCGCGCGCCTCGCATGCTCGGCGTCGCTCGCGTGGGCGTAGGCGGTCAGCGCGATCGCCGGTATATCGGCGTCGCGCTCACGGGAGCGAATGCGTCGCAACAGTGAATAGCCGTCCACTTCAGGCATGCCGATGTCGCTGATGATGAGCTCGAAGGCGGCGCCCCCATCGACGGCGTCGAACGCCTCGCGAGCGTTCGTGGCCATGGTCACCTGGGCGCCTGCACTCCCCAGCACCTCCCGAAGCACGTCGAGAGAGTCGCGGTCGTCGTCGACGATCAGAATGCGCACGTCTCGCAGGCTCGTGCCCGGTTCCGCCGTATCGGCCGCGCGCGCCGGCGGGGGCGCTTGCGCCTTCACGGTGTTCACGGCGCGGATGGGAAGCTTGACCGTGAACGTGGCGCCGCGCCCCAGGCCCTCGCTGTGCGCTTCGACGGTTCCTCCGTGCGCCTCCACCAGATGCCGAACGATCGACAAGCCCAAACCGAGCCCACCGTGCTCGCGCGTCGTCGACGCGTCCGCCTGCATGAATCGGTCGAATACACGCGGGAGATGCTCCGGCGCAATACCGGCGCCCGAGTCCTGAACGCGGATGACGATCCCGGAGGCCGAGCGGTCGCCGCTGACGGTCACGCGGCCGCCCCGAGGCGTATAGCGAATGGCGTTGATCAAGAGGTTCCACATCACCTGCTGGAGGCGATCGGGGTCCGCCATCGTGGCGCCGATATCGGGGTCGACGTCGACGACCAGACGCATGCCCTTGCCCTCGGCGGCGGGCCTCACGACGTCGGCAGCGGCGAAGATCAGGGGGAGCACCTCGGTCCTGCGGATCTCGAGCTGAAGCTTCCCGCTGATGATGCGGGACACGTCCATGAGATCGCTCACGAGACGGGTTTGCGCCTCGGCGTTGCGCTCGATGACCTCCAACCCGCGGTCGAGCTTTTCTTCATCGCGAGGCTTCCTGCGCAGGATCGTCGCCCACCCGGTGATCGCGTTGAGTGGGGTGCGTAGCTCGTGGCTCATGGTCGCGAGAAACTCGTCCTTCGCGCGGTTCACCCGCTCCATTTCCTTGCGCGCGGCCTCGGAAGCAGCCCGGGCGAGCTGTTCTTGCGCGAGGCGCCGTTCATTCTCTTCGGCGGCGCGTCTGGCGGTCAGATCGCGTGTGACTTTCGCAAAACCCGTGAGCTCGCCCTTCTCGTCGCGAAGCGCGGTGATGACGACGTTGGCCCAGAAGCGCGAGCCGTCCTTGCGTACGCGCCAGCTCTCGTCTTCGAAGCGACCCTCGCGCCGAACCGTCTCGAGAATCTTGTCCGGCTTGCCCGCCGCACGATCCTCGGGCGTGTAGAAGATGGAAAGGTGCTGTCCGAGAATCTCTTCTTCCGTATAGCCCTTGATCTTCTCCACTCCCGGGTTCCAGCTCGCGACGCGGCCCGTCGAATCGAGCATGAAGATGGCGTAGTCGCTGATGGCGTCGACGAGCTGATGGAACTTTGCCTCCGACCAGCGGAGCTGCGCCTGCGCCTCCTGGCTCACGCGCTCGGCGCTGCGCTTCGCGACGTCGATGTCGACGTTGGTCCCGAACCACCGGACGATTCGGCCGGACGCGTCGCGCAATGGCATCGCGCGCGACAGAAACCAGTGGAATTGCCCGTCGTGGCGACGAAGACGGAACTCGTCTTCCCAGGGCTGGCCGCTCTCCAGCGCGGCTTTCCACTTCGCGACGACGCGCGGCAGCTCGGCAGGATCGTGCACGGACTGCAACCCCCACCCGGCCGCGTCCGCGGACGTCATGCCCGTGTAGTCGAACCAACGTTGATTGTACCAAGTAACCTGCCCATCGGGCTCGGCAAACCAGGCGAGCACGGGGATCGTGTCCGCCAGGAGCCGAAACTGCGCGTCGGCCATGAGCGCAGCCGCCGTGTCGCCGTCTTGGATGACCACCACGAAGAGCGGCCCATTCGGCGTGGGCACGGAGCCGAACGTCCACGCCACCGGTCGCTCCGAGCCGCCCTTGAGCAGGCCCGGAATCTCGACGCTCGCGATGTCGCGCGTGGCAACCTGGGGCGGCGCGCCTGGCTGCCGGAGGCGCTCGGGAACGAGTTCGTCGGTCGGTCGCGAGTCGAGCTCGTGTCGTCCGTAGCCGAAGAAGCGTTCGGCGGGGGCGTTGGCGGCGAGGATCTTGCGCTCGGAGGTAAACGCGATCAGCGGCTCCGAGTGTTCGTCGAGGATGGCCGCGAGTCGCTCCGGGGTGTCGTGCACGCGGGCGAGCACGTTCGCGACGAACTGGCTTGGCGACTGCAGCGAGAGGGACGTCATTGCCGCAGCGACCATCGTGGGTTTCTACCACAGGCGAGCGCGTGGAGAGCGATGGCCGCGAACACCTGAGCCTGCCGTGTTCACGCAGCCCGACCAGGGATCCTCTCGAACGCTCGTCGCGGATATACGGATCACACCTCTTGCATGAAGACGGCGGCGACGACGGCTCGTTCACCGTCGAGCGGCAGGGTGCGGCCGGAAAAGCGCATGGGGTGCTCGCCCCGGCCGAACGGCTGCCCGACGAGCACGTCGCGCGCGGGCCGGCCCGAAATGAGATCGTCGATGAACTCCCAGAGCTCGGGTGGCTCGCTCTTGCTTCCCCAAACGTTCGGCAGCAGGTCGCCCACGGCCGACGGGCTGATGGCGAAGGTTTCGAAGAAGGCCTTGTTGGCCCAAACGATCGTCAGGTGGGTGTCGACGAGCAGGATGGGCCGCGGGAACGTCGAGAGCACGCGCTCCGCGAGCACGTGAATGTCGTGAGTCATCGTCGTGGCGGCGGGCGCGGTCGTCTTGACCAGCTCGAGGACGACGCCGCGGATGGCGTGGTCGGTCGTCACGTAAGGGAACAGATGCATCATGTGCCAGGTGCCGTCGATGCAGCGAACGCGCACCTGTCGCGAGGAGACCGACGCGACCGATTCGGCGGCGATTTCCTCGATGTCGCGTGCGCTCATCACGTTGCGCAGGTACGCGATCGGCCGCCCGACGTCTCCTCGGCCGAGACCGAGGAGCTCCTCGGCCTTCGCCGAGAACCGCCGGATGCGGAGGTCGGCGCCCACGATGACGATGGCGGGCTCCGCGTTCGAGAAGACGTTCTGAAGGTCGTCGTTGGCGACGCTGAGCTGCGTCATCCGGTTCTGGAGCTCGTCGTTGACGGTCGCGAGCTCCTCGTTGGTGGACTGCAGCTCCTCTTTCGAGGTCTCGAGCTCTTCGTTGGTGGACTGCAGCTCCTCGTTCGAGCTCTGGAGCTCCTCGTTCGCGCTCTGGAGCTCCTCGTTCGAGGCCTCGAGCTCCTCGATGGTGGCCTGCAAGTACTCCTTGCTCGTGGCGAGCTCACGCTCGAGTTCTGCGACGCGCGGGTCACCCGACGGTGCGGCTTCGGTCTTCGACGCTTCGCCATCGGCCGGCGACGCCGCGACCTCGTGAAAGAGGATGAGCAGACACTTGCGCCCGGCCGTGTCGAGCAGGGGCATCACGTCCACCGATACGTGTCTCAGGCCGTGTTCGCGCGGCAGCGTCACGGTCGCGCTCGCGGATTGCAGCTTGTCGGCGAGGACCTTGTGGACGACCGTGCGGAGCGGCACGAGCAGCTCGGGACGGCAAAGCTTGAACAGGCTCAGCGTGGCCATGCCGGGAGCGGGTTCGAGGTAAGAGCCCGTCCTCCCGCGGAACTGCAGGACCTCGAGTCTCTCGTCGACGATCACGCCCGGCGGCGCGTACCTCTCCATGACCTTGCGATCCGCGAGCTGGGCCACGTTCACAGCCGTCTTCGGTTCCTCCGCGTCTCCTTCGTGGCCGGCGCCGCCGGGGCGCCCGGAAAAGGAGAAGTCGAAGACCCCGCTCGGCGGCAGGTTCTTCTTGACGTAGATCTTCTGCTTTCGATCCAAGAGCGAATAGATGTCCGCCGCGTCGCCGACGGACTCCGACGTGCCCAAGACGAGATATCCTTCGGGGTTCAAAGCGTATTGGAATATCCGTAGGACCTTTCGCTGCAGCGCCGTCTGCATGTAGATGAGGACGTTCCGGCAGGTGACGAGATCCAGCCTCGAAAACGGCGGATCCTTCCCGACGTCGTGCCGGGCGAAGACGACGAGGTCGCGGACCTGCCGCGATACACGATAACCCCCGTCCGTCGCGACGAAGAAGCGGCGGAGCCGCTCGGGCGATACGTCGAGCTCGATGGTCGTGGAGTAGACGGCGGCGCGCGCGCGGCCGAGCGCCTCTTCGTCGATGTCGGTCGCGAAAATCTGGATTCGGAACGAGCCCGCCCGATCTCCGAGATACTCGAGGAGGGCGATGGCCGTGGAGTAGGCTTCTTCACCGCTCGAGCAGCCGGCGACCCAGATGCGCAAGGGGGCACCCGTGCCGCGGTTCTCGAGCAGTCTCGGGAAGACGATATTCTTGAGGGCGTCGTACGGCTCTCCGTCCCGGAAGAAGCTCGTCACGCCGATGAGGAGATCGTCGTAAAGGTTCGCGAGCTCGTGCGCCTCCGAAGATAGGATGGATATATAGTCTTCTATCTTCTCGACGTGATGGAGCACCATGCGCCGGGCGATCCGGCGTTCGATCGTGCTGGGCTTGTAGAGCGTGAAGTCGACGCCGTGGGCGGCCTGGAGCTTTGCGAAGATCTTCGCCATCGCATCCGCGCCGATCGCGCGGTGCAGCGGTGGCCGCCCCACGTAAGGGTGCTTGCTCAGCCGCTGGAGCTCGTCGCCGATTTCCGCCGGCGCCAGAGTGAAGTCCGCGTTGCCCGCGTCGATCGCGCTCTGCGGCATGCTCGGGTGGGAGGCGGTGGTCGGCTCCTGCGCGAACGTGATCCCGCCTTCCTCCTTGATGGCGCGCAGGCCCAGCGTCCCGTCGTTGCCCGAGCCGGACAGGACGACGCCGATGACCATGGGGCCGCCGGCGCGCGCCAACGACCGGAAAAACGCGTCGATGGTGTGCCGCGAGGCAGGCGGGCCCGGGGCGGGGGAGATGCGCAGGTCGACGCCGTCGACCAAGAGCTCCATGGCGGGCGGCGCGACGTAAATGGTCCCCGAATCGAGCCGCACGGCGTGCTCGATCGTCACGACGCGAAGCGATGCCCCGCGAGAGAGGATCTCTCCGAGCATGCTCGTGTGGCCCGGCGCGAGGTGCTGCACGATGACGAAGGCCATCCCGTCGGCCGCCAGCCGCCGCGTGAGCGCTTCGAGAGCCTCGAGGCCGCCGGCGGATGCACCGATGCCGACCACGGGGAACGTCAGCTTCGGCCTGTGACGCGCGGACCTTCGCGCGTTCTCCGGATCTTCATTATCGAACTCTGCCGGAGGGACAGGCACCGACTCTTCGTCGTCAGGCGCGCTCATGCGGGCTACGGTCGTACCGGCGCGTCAAAAGGCGTTGCGGCTGTCGGGAGCGTCACCTACATACGAGGTGATCGTCCTGACGAGGGGAAACCGATGACCTTGCTCCACGTCCTCACTTGGGCAGAACTATCGGACCGATTGTCGCAACTCCAGGACGCTTCGGCGGTGTGCTCCTCGGATGGCCCCGGCCTCCGGCAGGAGCTCGAGATCCATCAGCTCGAATTGGAGATGCAGAACCGGGAGCTTCGAGAGGCGCAGAGCGCGCTCGAGAGTTCGAGAGCCCACTATGCCGAGCTCTATGACGGCGCCCCCATAGGCTATCTGACGCTCGACCGGCACGGCTGGATCCTTCAGACGAACCTCACGGCGGCCGCCATTCTCGGCCGCGACCGAGACGAACTCTTGGGGGCGCCTTTCGCCTCGGCCGCGTCGCTCCGCGACCCGACGCCGTTCTTCGCGCACTTGCGCGAGGCGGCTCGCAGCGACCGGCCCGTGACCGACGAGCTCGAGAGCGCGGCACGAGACGGTAACCTCCTCCTTCAGGCGACGACGCGCGTGGCCGCGCGCGTTCCCCCGAAAGAGCGCCAAGAGTTCCGCATGACGTTGCTCGACGTCACGGAGCGGCGCGTCGCGGAGATGGAACACGCGGCGCTCGACAAGGAGCGGCGGGCGCGCGCGGAGGCCGATGCGGCCAATCACATGAAGGATCAGTTCATTGGGATGGTGTCCCACGAGCTCCGTACGCCGCTCAATGCCGTGCTCGGGTGGGCTCAGATCCTGAGCTCGACCGAGCGCGACCCGAGGCTCCTCGAGCGGGGCCTCGCGCTCATGCTGCGCAACGGAAAATCCATGGCGCGCCTCGTCGACGACATTCTCGACGTGTCACGGATGGCGTCGGGCAAGCTTCGTTTCGACATGAAGCGCGTCGCCATGGACGGGGTCGTCCGCAATGCCATCGAAGACCTTCGTGCGCAGAACACGGGGCGCCTCGTCTCGATACGAGAGGACCTGTCGCCGTCTTGTGGCGCCCACGGCGACGCGGAGCGGCTCGAACAAGTGGTGAGAAACCTCTTGTCGAACGCATTGAAGTTCAGCGAAGAGGGGTCCGAGGTCCGCGTCTCTCTCGAGCGCGAGGAAGACTCCGTCAAGCTCGTCGTGAGCGACACGGGGCACGGGATCGACAAGGCCGACCTGCCGCGGGTGTTCGATCGCTTTCGTCAGGGCGAAGACTCGACGGTTCGACCCTACCGCGGGCTCGGCCTCGGGTTGGCGATCGCGCGGTACATCGTCGAAGCGCACGAAGGCACCATCGAGGCGTACAGCGAGGGTCGCGGCCTCGGCGCGGTCTTCACGGTCCGGCTGCCGCACCAGAAGCCCGGATCGCAGCCTCCCGCGCGGGAGTTCGGGCCGGACTCCTCGCATGCGCCGGTCCAATCCGTCGCCGGGCTCGCCATCGTGTGTGTCGACGACGACGAGGCCGGGCTCGAGCTCCTGGAAGTCGCGCTGCGTTCGCGCGGCGCGGCCGTGCGGACGGCGCGATCGGTGGACGACGCCATGTCGATCATTCCGACGCTCCAGCCCGACGTCATCGTGACCGACATGGCCATGGCGAAGCGGGACGGCTACGACCTGCTGGCGAGCGTGCGCGCCGTGTCGTCGCTCGTCGCGAAGACGCCGGTCATCGCGGTAACGGCGTTCGCGCGGCACGCAGACGAGCAGCAGGTGCACCATGCCGGATTTGCGGGCCACCTGACCAAGCCCATCGACATCGAAGCCATGGTGGCCGCGATCTGTCGCGCCGCGCCTCGCTGAAGGGATCCCCGGCACGTGCCCGCGCGAGGGCTACGCGCGGAGCACCTCGCCCCGCGCCGTTAGCGCTTGGTGACGGATTGCTCGGCACGCGCCGCGCCGATCGCCGTCTTGACGTGTCGCCGCTCTTCGGGCGGCGGCAATACGGCTTTGAGTTCCAGCGATTGGCACCAGAGCTCCCGGCACCAACCCCTCGTATGGTAAAGGTGCTCGTCTTCCTGGTCTTCCACTTCCTCGCAGGCGTCTCGAAGCACGTCGCCCTTCTTACCGGCCACATGCTCCGCGCACTTTCCGAGGAGCTCCCAGTCGAGGTGATCCTTCGTCTCGGCGAGGACGACGCACTCGCAGGCCACGAGCTCGGCGGCCACCGGGTCGCCCGCGCCGAGCGCTCGCTTCATGGCGTCGACGAGGGCTTCGCCCAGATGCCGCACGACTTTGCGACCGGACGTCTCGCGGTCGGCGTCGATTCCGAGCGCACGGCAGACTTCCTTGAGCTTCTGGACGTGCCCGCGCGTCTGCTCGAGGTACTTCTCCCATTCCTCTTTCAAATCCTCGTTGGCGGCGCACTTCAGAGCGGTGGAATACACGTGCACGCCTCCCATTTCGTGCTCGAGCGACTGCAGAACGAGCTCTTCGACCTGTTCGAGTTTCATGGACCTGGACTCCCTGGGGTGAGCACCGCCGCGCGGCGCGAACGGCAATCCGAGCGTTAGGCAGCAAGCGTGCCGCGCTCTACATCTCGCCGGCGCAGCGAGCAGGCAACGTGTATCGAGCCTGCGGGGAGAGGAAGCGGGACCGCCGCTCGCTACGGCGGTGGCACAAAGCCGCCGCAGCGTGGCGAAGGTGCAGAGGAAACTTCGATCCGCGCGCGCGCAGTGCCGAGGCGACCCCGGCGGGGCGAATGGCTATGCGGCCATCTTGAGGACCACCTTGGTCCAACCAGGTTCCCGCGCGTCGAAATGGGCATAAGCGTCGGGGGCGTCCTCGAGCCCGAGTCGATGGGAAATAACGAACGACGGCGCCGCTCGGCCCGCGTGAATGAGGTCCCGCAGCTCGCGGTTGTACGCCTTGACGTTCGCCTGACCGGAGCCCAGCCGGAGCCCCTTGGAGAAGAACTCGCCGAAGTCGAACGCGATCTGTCCGTCTTTCATCAGTTTGTCGGGGCTCTTCGGATCCGAGGGAACGAAGACGCCGACGACGCCGAGCACGCCCGTGGCGCGCACGGATTGGACGAGCTTGTTCATCGTCTCGTTGGGATGCTCTTGGCCGCTCGGGTCGTGCGCTTGCCAGCCGACGCACTCGCAGCCCTTGTCGGCTCCGAGGCCGCGGGTCAGCTCGAGGACGCTCTCGACGGGGTCTTCCTCCGAATCGTCGATGGCGATGGCTCCGATCTTCTCGGCGAGCCGGAGGCGGTCGGGATGGCGGTCGACGACCATGACCTTCTCTGCGCCTTGAAGTATCGAGGAATAGGCTGCCATCAGACCGACCGGGCCCGACCCGTAGATGACGACGGACTCCCCCGGACGGAGCTCCGCCAGCCGTGTGGCGTGCCAGCCCGTCGGGAAGATGTCGGCCAGCATGACGTAGTCGTCCTCCTTCTCTTGGGCGTCCTCGGGCAGGCGAAGGCAGTTGAAGTCGGCGAACGGGACGCGCAGGTACTCGGCCTGACCGCCCTCGTAGGGCCCCATCTCGGCATATCCGTACGCGGCGCCCGCATGGCCGGGGTTGGTCGTCGTACAAAACCCCGTCTGGCCCTTCTCGCAGTTTCTGCAGAAGCCGCACGCGATGTTGAACGGCAGGCACACGTGGTCGCCCTTCTTCACGCGGACGACGGCCTTCCCGACCTCGACCACCTGACCGAGGTTCTCGTGGCCGAGTATTTTGCCCTTTTCCACGCTCGTGCGGCCCTCGTACATGTGCAGGTCGGAGCCGCATATATTGGTGGTCGTGATTCGGACGAGCGCGTCCGTGGGCCGCTCGACGGCGGGATCGCGAACGCTCGACACGCGGACATCGCGCGGACCGTGGTACGTCAACGCCTTCATGGATGAATCTCCTTGCGCATGGGACCGAGCGGGTCGCTCGTCTTCGCGATTGAAAAGGCAAGCCCTGAGCCTCGCTCGAGAGGCGCGTCAGCCCCGGCGGGCCTGAGGGCGTGAGCGGGGCGGTCCAAACGAACGCGACGCAGAGCGTTGGATGAGCTTCCTTGAAGCTCCGGAACGCCTGCGCAAGGAAGAGAGAGCCGCAGCGTGGCTGCGCGTCTTCCATGCCCAAAGCCCAACCCCTGGTCGTCGGCTCTCCCGCCCCGTGCATCGACATCGGCGGCCGCGCCGGCTCGGTGCTGTCGTTGCCTCCGCGCGGCGCGAGACCCACGGTGCTCGTGTTCCTCGACGAGGCCCCGCCCGACGGGCGCGCGGGCCGGCCACATCTCGATGCCATCCGAGCCGAGCTCCGTGGGCTCGGCGCCATGCTCGTCGTCGCGTCGGCGCGCGGACTGTGGACGTTTCGTCCCGATGACGAGATCGAGGTCTTCGCGTCGCCGCCTGACGTCGACGGGCGAGACCTCGAACGCGCTCAGCACGCTTACGGGATCGCGCCGCTCCACGAGGGCGGGGGAGCTCTCTTCGTCATCGACGAGGCGGCGACGATCCGCTTCGCTCACGAGTTCCGCGAGGCGGAAGGCCGGGCTCTCCCTCTCCTCGCGGGGGCGCTCTCCATCGCGGGCGAGGCCCTGGCGACGCGTCCCGCGCCGTCGCGCGCGTCATTCTCGCGGCGCGAGGTCGTGGTAGGTGCTCTCGTGGCGGGCCTCACCCTCGCCTTCCTCGACGCGTGCGCCCGCCGTCCTCCGCCGCCCGCGCCCGCGGCGCCTGGACCAGGCCCGTTCTCGACGACGGTGGGGGAAGCCGACGTCACGTTCATCGTGAACGGCGCTCCGCGGACCGTCCGCGTCGATCCGCGCGTGACGCTGCTCGACGCTCTCCGCGAGCGACTCGGTCTCACGGGGAGCAAGAAGGGATGCGACATGGGACAGTGCGGCGCGTGCACCGTCCTCGTCGACGGCCGCCGCATCAACTCGTGCCTCACGCTTGCCGTCGCGGTCGCGGGGGCCACGATCGTGACCATCGAGGGCCTCGCGCAAGGCGATACGTTGCACCCGCTGCAGACGGCCTTCGTGGAGCTCGACGCGCAGCAATGCGGGTATTGCACGCCGGGGCAGATCCTCAGCGGCGTCGCGCTCCTCCGAGAGGGGCATGCCCGGACCGACGCCGAAGTCCGCGAGCAGATGAGCGGCAACATCTGCAGATGCGGCGCCTATCCTCATATCGTCGCCGCCATTCAGCGCGCACGAAAGGCGGTGTGACGTGCGTCCGTTCCAATACCTCCGTCCGGCGGACGAGCGCGCCGCCCTCGCCGCGGCGTCCGTCGAAGGCGCCGCCCTCCTCGGGGGCGGCACCTGTCTCGTGGACCTCATGAAGCTCGACGTCATGGCGCCGGCCTCCGTGGTCGACGTCACGGCGCTCCCCTACGGGGCCGTCGAAGACACCCCGGGCGGGGGCGTCCGCATCGGAGCGCTCGTGCGCAACAGCGACCTCGCCTATCACGCGGCCATCCGTGAGCGGTATCCGCTCCTGTCCGAGGCGCTTCTCGCCGGCGCGTCTCCGCAACTTCGCAACATGGCTACGGTCGGCGGCAATCTGATGCAGCGGACCCGCTGCTCCTATTTCCGCGACGCGGGAGTCGGCGCCTGCAACAAGCGCCATCCGAGCTCGGGCTGCGCGGCCCTCGAGGGGCACCACCGCATGCACGCCGTCCTCGGGACGAGCCTCTCTTGTATCGCCGTGCATCCCTCCGACATGTGCGTCGCGATGACGGCCCTCGACGCCGTCATCCATGTTCGAGGCCCCTCGGGCGAACGCGACATCCCCATCGTCGACTTCCACCGCCTCCCTGGCGACCGGCCCGATTTGGAGACGGAGCTCGGGAGGGGCGAGATCATCACCCACGTCACGCTCCCGGCCTCGCCTTTCGCCGCGCACTCGCGATACGTCAAAGTCCGGGATCGTGCTTCGTATGCGTTCGCGCTCGCGTCGGCCGCCGTCGGCCTCGAGCTCGCCGGCGACACCATCCGCTCCGCCCGCGTCGCGCTGGGCGGGGTCGGCACCAAGCCGTGGCGAAGCCGTGAGGCCGAGGGGGCTTTGGTCGGGAGAGCCGCCGACGTCACGAATTATCGCGCCGCCGCCCAGGCCGCCCTCGCCGGGGCCGTGTCGAGGCCGGGCAACGCGTTCAAGGTCACGCTCGCGCAGCGCACGCTCGTCCGCGCCCTCGAGCTTGCATCGGGGAGGTCCACGTGAGCGGGCGCACCGACGCCGACCGCGCGGTCGGGCGCGCGATGCCGCGCGTCGACGCCGGCCTCAAGGTCATCGGCAAGGCCACCTACGCCGCCGAAACCGCCGTGGCGCGCGTGACCCACGCCGTCATCGTCGGCGCGACGGCGTCGACCGGATCCGTCGCCCGCATCGACACCGCCGCGGCGCTCCGGTCGCCGGGTGTCCTCGCCGTGCTCACCCACGAGAACGCTCCACGCCTGCCCTTCGTTCACAAAGGAGAAGGTCGGCCCACGAGCGAGACTCTGCAGCTCCTTCAAGACGCAAACGTCCGCTATCAGGACCAGCCCGTCGCCGTCGTCGTCGCCGACACGCTCGAAAACGCATTCACGGCGGCGCCCCTCGTGGCGATCCGGTACGCGCCCGGACCGGAGCCGCACCTCGATCTCGAGCACGACGCACCCGACGCGTATACGCCGCCGACGACCCCGCGGGGCCCCGCCGATTCGAACCGGGGCGACTTCGACAAGGCCTTCGACCTCGCCCCGGTGAAGGTCGATCAGACGTACAGGACGCCGGCGCAAAATCACAACCCCATGGAGCGCCACGCCACGGTCGCCGTCTGGCAGGGCGACGACCGGCTCACGCTGTACGACGCCACCCAGGGCATCTTCATGTGCCGCCAAACGGTGGCCGACGCGTTCGGCCTTCCGCACGAGAACGTCCGCGTCATCTCTCCGTACCTGGGCGGCGGCTTCGGCTGCAAGGGCAGACCATGGTCTCACGTCACGTTGGCCGCGATGGCGGCCAAGGTCGTGCGCCGGCCCGTGAAGCTCATGATCACGCGGCCGCAGATGTTCGCGCTCGTCGGTCATCGCACGCCCACCGTTCAGCGGGTCGCCCTCGCCGCCGGCCGCGACGGCAGGCTTCAGGCCGTCCGCCACGATCTCCTCGCCGAGACGTCGCGCTTCGACGACTTCGCCGAGCCCGCCGCCACGACGGCGCGGATGATCTATGCCTCGCCGAGCTGCCGCACGCAGCACCGAATCGTGCGCCTCGACGTACCCACGCCGACGTTCATGCGCGCGCCGGGAGAGTCGACGGGATCGTTCGCGCTCGAGTCCGCGATGGACGAGCTCAGCTACGCGCTGGCCCTCGACCCACTCGACCTCCGCCGTCGCAACTACGCAGAGCACGACCCGGAGAGCGGCAAGCCCTTCTCCAGCAAGTCCCTGCTCGCCTGCTACGAGCAAGGAGCGGCGCATTTCGGTTGGTCGAAGAGGAGCGGCGGCGTGCGGTCGCTTCGCGACGGCCACAAGCTCGTCGGTTGGGGCATGGCCACGGCCACGTATCCCGCCGGCGTGAGCCCCGCGAGCGCGCGGGCGCGCATCCGTCCGGACGGCACCGCGCTCGTGCAGTCTGGCTCGCAGGACCTCGGGACAGGCACGTATACGATCATGGCGCAGATCGCCGCGGACGCCCTGGGCATCCCGGTCCAAAAGGTGCGTTTCGAGCTGGGCGACACGGTGCTCCCGGAAGCGCCGCTCTCCGCCGGTTCAAAGACCGCCGCCAGCGTGGGCCCTGCCGTTCATCGCGCGAGCCTCGAGGCGAAGCGGCAAGCGGCCTTCCTCGCGGTCGACGATGCGGCGTCCCCTTTGTACAGGCTCTCCCCGGACGACCTGGACGCGGCGGACGGGGCGCTCTTCGCCAAGAGCGATCCCGCGAGGAGGGACACGTACGCCGACGTCCTCCGGCGGTCGGCGAAGCCCGAGATCGCGGCGGAGGCGTCGACGAAAGAGAGCGACGATCGCAAGAAGTACTCGCTCCACTCGTTCGGCGCGCAGTTCGCGGAGGTCTCGGTCGACGAGGACCTGGGCGAGGTCCGGGTCACCCGCCTGGTGGGCGCCTTCGCGGGCGGCCGCATCCTCAACGCCCTGACCGCGCGCAGCCAGCTGATGGGGGGCATGGTCTGGGGCATCGGGTTCGCGCTCCACGAAAACACGGTTCGCGACCACCGCAGCGGGCGTGTCGTCACGCGTGACTTCGCCGACTACCACGTTCCAACCTGCCTCGACGTGCCCGACATCGACGTCATCCTGATCGAAGAAGAAGACCGCCACGTCAACGAGATCGGCGCCAAGGGACTGGGCGAAATTGGGATCACCGGGTCCGTCGCCGCGATCGCGAATGCCGTGTATCACGCGACCGGAAAGCGCATTCGGGACCTGCCCATCACGCCCGACAAGCTTCTCTGAGCCCTGGTCTCGCCGGGATCACCCGCGCGGCGACGTCTCTGTCACGGCGGGGCGAAATGCGTCGAGTCCGGGCTCAAAAGCCCGGCGCGGAAGGGCAAACGGTCGACAATTGATTTGGCGAAGTAGCAAACTCTTGCTTCTCGTGTTTTTTTGATACTTTCACAGTGGACGACGTCTCCGCGCGGAGCGATGGTTCCCGCGCCATCGCGTCAGCGAGGACCGGGGCGCTCGATCGTGGCCTTCGCCGTCGGCGGCCGCCCAAGCGACATGTCGCAATCACGCGGGTCAGGAGAAAGGCACATGGAACAAATTACCGATATGAAGCGTGCAGATCAGCGCGGCCCACTGGCCATCGGTTTCGAGGTATTCGAGCACGCCACCGAGAAGACGGTTCGCGCCGTCTTCGCCGCCGCGCGTGACGTGAATAGCGAGATGAGAAAGCACACGCTGGGCCTCCTCGATTGGATCGAGGGCATGCAACGGGGCACGGTCGGCCTCGCGCGCTCCGTCGTACAACGCGGCGACGAGGTCGCCGTGGGGTGGATAGACGCCGAGGAGCAGGTCGTGCTCGGTACGCTCCACGCATTGATGGCCGCGGGACAGAGCGCCACGCAGCTTGCCCCCAAAGCCGCCCCCTCGGCGATCGGCGCGCGCCCGGACGGCGCGCCGATGGCTCAGGCCTGAAGGTGAGCCCGGTGTACACGCCAAGCGTAAGAAGGGCGGTCTCCCATACGGGCCGTCGTCATGATCCTGAAGGCCAACCCAAATGAGTGCGAAGAACCGGCGAGACCCCGATCGCTACGACGTGGCGATTTCAGGCGCCCATGAATGGACGCCAAGTCCGGCGACTTCGGCAATCCCGGCATTGCACATCGACGTCACGGTCGACATGTCGCGCTGGCCGATAGTCCCGGCGACCATAGAGGAGTCACGGCCCGAACTGCCATTTACGGACTGAGACCTCTACGCTGGCAGGCGTTGCGCGTCCGCGCGGCGGCTCCGGTCCGAGCGGGCGGGGAGGGGCCCAAACACCGCAACGATGGCTGAGGCCGCGCCCCGATGGGACCGCCGGAAACCGCAGGCGGTTCACGGTGTGGGGCAACTGCGGGCGAGCCCCCTCCGCTCGGCCCCGGTCGAAGGAGCTCCACAATGCCCCGCCGTGCCGGGGTGCACGCAACGAGTTCTGGTTGCGTGGAAGTCTGGCGCGATCTCAGACGTCGCCATTCGAAGGGGGTTGCATGCGCATGGCGAGCAAACAGGTCCAAAACAAGAAGGTGCCACCCGAGCCCGCGCTGCTTTTGCGCCAAGAGCTGGCGACGCTTCGCGCCAAGAATGCGACTCTGCAGGAAAAAGTACGGGCGCGAGACGACTTCATCGCCATCGTCGGCCACGAGATGCGCAATCAAATGAATGCGATCCAAATCCAGACGGATCTCATCCTCGGCATGGGCAGAGACAGCGGCGTGGCGCCCGCGATGGCGAGCCGGCTCGAGGCTCTGCAACGTGCCACCGTCGGCTTCATGCGCCGCGCTACGGCGATGCTCGACGTCACGCGTCTGACCCCGGGGTCGCTGCGCCTCCACTTGGAAGAGGTCGAGCTCTGCGGACTCGTCCGAGACGTCCTCGAAGAGGTGCAGCCGCTCGCCGAGCGCGCACGTTGTTCCATCGACGTCGCGTGCGATGTTCTCGTATGCGGTATTTGGGACCGCCTGGCCATCGAGCAAATCGTGATGAACCTGGTTACCAATGCCATCAAGTACGGCGCGGGCAAGGCGATCGGTGTACGCGTGACCTGCCAGGGGAACGAGGCTCGGCTCGAAGTTCGTGACGCCGGAATCGGCATCTCGAGCGCGGATACGGACCGGATTTTCGAGCCCTTCGAGCGCGCCGTCACGAGAAGGCAAGGCGGCGGGTTCGGGCTGGGGCTTTGGATTTCACAGCACTTCGTCGTCGCCCACCGGGGTTCGCTCGACGTGAAGAGTTACCCAGGTCGTGGGTCCGTCTTCACCGTGACGCTTCCCTGCGCCCTCGGGGAGGACGCATGAGGCAGAGAGCGCGGGGTGGCGGACGCCGCCGCGCGCGCCGACCGCGGCGACGCGCGCGAGAGGAGGGACACCCGAAGAATCGCGCGCCGGAACGTGACCGACGTCACCTTGTCCCACGCCTTCATGAAGCTGCGCACGAGGACCGCCGCGTCGCGGTCTTCCCTTTCCGCGAGACCGCGCAGCTCTCTGGTACCCCCGTTCGCGCGATGGGCTCGCGCGATCGCCTCTCGAGCGACCTCGTGATCGTGGAGATCGCCGAGCAGCTTCTGAGCACGCCCGAGCGTTCTATCGACTCCCAGGACCGTCGGCGGTAGCGCTCCCCCGAAGAAGTCGAGGGCGTCTCGAAGCTCCTTGATGGCCACGCGGAGGCGGTGAAAGGTCGCGGCAGCGCCCGGGATGGCGACCTCGAACGCGAGGACGGCCTCGAAGCGCCTGAGGATGGTGCTTGCAGCCACGTGGCGGACGAGCGAGGGCCGCACATGGCTGGGATCGCGCCGGCCGTTCAAGCGGCCCTGTCGCGCGGCCGCGACCAAAGCGTCGAGCAACTTCTCTCCGCGCTTCCTGGCGAGCCGCCGTGCCAGGACCTTCACCGCGCGCTTGCGTTTTCGTTGGACGGACTGTTCGAGCGGCCTCAGCGCCTTGCCGCCGGCGCTGCGCCCCCAGCGTCGCAGCCGCCGGAGCAACACCTGAGCGTCCCGGGCATCCCCCAGAGCGTCGAAGAGCCGCTCGACCTTGCGCAGGGTCTTGCGCGTCGCGGCTTCGTCGACGACGACTCCGCTGAGGATGGAGAGGGCCGCGCGGACTTTTCGGAGGGATGTACGAAGGTCATGAATGGCGTCGGCGTCCCCCTTCGCGGCGGCGGAGCAGTTCCTTTTGGCCGCTCGAACACGCTCCGCAAGGAGCGACTTGCCGGCATCCCAGAGGCGAGCGTCGTCACGCATGGAAGCGGAGCAGGCTCGCGGCGACCTTCAAATCGGCGACGAAGCCTGTCATGGCGCGCGCGCGGGCGTCGTCCTGGCGCTCCCGGAGGATGGCGGAGGGGTGAACGGTCGCGAGGACGAACGGCGCGAGCGTCGAGGGGACCGGCTTGCCATGATCGACGGAGACGCGGAACGCGCGGCCGAGCAGCGCCTGCGCCGCGGTGGCCCCCATGCAAAGGATGACGCGAGGGCGCACACAGGCAATCTCGCCCTCGAGCCACGGCCGGCACGCGACCACTTCTGCCGCGTTCGGGCGTGCGTGGAGGCGGCGCTTGCCGCGCGGTGTCCACTTGAAGTGCTTGACGGCATTCGTCACGTAGGCGCGCGCGCGGTCGATTCCCGCCGCCTGCAGGGCGCGATCGAGGAGCGCTCCGGCCGGCCCCACGAACGGCAAACCCGCGACGTCCTCTCGGTCGCCCGGCTGCTCGCCGACCAGCATGATTTCCGCGTCGCGAGGCCCCTCGCCGAAGACGGTCTGCGTCGCGCTCTTCCAGAGCGGGCACGCCGTGCATTTCGCCGCCCGCGCGCGCAGGTCGGAGAGCGCCATGCGGGTCCCTGTCGAGGTCAAGCCTGTCTGGGGCGGCCGAACGCCGACCGCAGCTCGTCCTTCGCGCGTTCAAGAGCCGCGCGGCGGCTGGCGGACAAGTTCTTCCCGCCGCGGTTGATGTAGAAGTTGAGCATCGACATCGCGGACCGGAATGGATCCGATTTGCGGCGTTTGCTGCGCTCCGCGGACTGCTTGAGAGAGCGGGCGATCGAGCGCGGGTCGCCCTTGAAGACGTCCTTCTCGAGATCGAGCGCGTCGCTGGTCTCGTTGACTTTGCGGGACCAGCGGCGGACGCCGCGGGGGCGCGATGCGGATTTCTTCGTGGCCATCGTTCATCTCCTTCGCAAAAGGCCGAGGAACGCTCACGCGCGCGCGAACCGGCCGCCGCGTGAACTGGCCCATAGAGAGCCGAGCGCGCAAGCGCCGATCGCGCCGACGACGGCGGCGACCCAGAAGCGATGCATGGACAGCCAGAGCATCGCCGACCGCGACGACGAGCGCGCTCCAAATGTTCCGCGTGCGCCGCGGTCGGTACCTTCGGCCTCGTCGACCGGCTTCCAGAGGTCGTCGGACCGCCGAGGGTCGCGCGGCTCGCTTGTCTGCTGCGCCTCGTAGCCGTAATGCGCGAGGTAGCGATCGGCGATGGCCGGCGCGAGCTTGGCGCCGAAGAGGATGGCCTTGACGGTGGGCCAGCCCACCCACATCTCGCGTCGATCGTGTTCGGCGGCCCAGACGATCGCGCGGGCGGCGACGTCCGGCTCGAAGATCGGCGGGACGGGCTGGGCCTTGCGCGGCATGCGGCTGCGCGACCACCCGAACTGCGGTGTGTCGAGCGCGGGCATCTGGACCATCGTGATCCGCACGCGACTCTTGTCGTGGAGGAGCTCGCAACGGACCGAGTCGGTGAATCCGCGGATGCCGGCCTTTGCTCCGCAATAGGCGGACTGGAGCGGGATACTGCGGTAGGCGAGCGCCGATCCGACCTGCACGATGTGGCCGCGGTCACGCGGGAGCATGCGCCGAAGAGCGGCCATCGTCCCGTGAACCACGCCGAGGTAGGTGACCTCCGTGACGCGACGGAACTCCTCGGCCGTCATATCCTTGAACGGCGAGAAGACGCTCACCATCGCGTCGTTCACCCAGACGTCGATGCAGCCGAGCTCACGCTCCACGAGCCCTGCGGCCTGCTCGACGGCGGAAGAATCCGCGACGTCGACCGTGAGGGCCATGGCCATGCCCCCGGCCGCCTCGACGTCGTTGCTTGCTCCGTCGAGCCCGCCCTCGCCGCGCGCGAGCAGCGCGACGCGATCGCCCCGCGCGGCGAAACGGCGCGCCGCGGCCCTACCCACCCCGGCCGACGCGCCCGTAATCACGATGACCTTCGGCCCGCGTCGGCGGTCGGGCGAAGGGATCACTTCGAGAGCTTGGGAATCCATGCCCGTCTCGGACGCATGCGGCATGCCGCGCGGGAGCTCGGCCGAGATCGTCGACGGGGGCTGACGCGGATGGCACGGCGCTGGCTTGGTCGCCCTGCATGGATCCCATGGGACGGACGCGTTGGGCGATTGCCGAAGGATATATCCCCGCCGGGAGCCACGGCCCGAAGCCCGAGTTCGAGAGCCACGAGACGGCGTGCCTGCTCAATACGAGCGATCGCGAGGCGCACGTGACCCTCACCATCTTCTTCAAAGATCGCGAGCCTGCCGGTCCCTACCGGGTCACCGTCGGACCGCGGCGTACGCTGCACTTGCGATTCAACGGGCTGTCCGATCCCGAACGCATCCCGAAGGCCACCGACTATGCCAGCGTCATCGAGTCGGATGTGCCGATCGTCGTGCAGCACACGCGCCTCGACTCGCGGCAGATGCACAATGCCCTCTTGTCCACCATCGCGTACGCGGAGTGAGGCGCCGACATGCAAATCCGCGAGATGGCGGTGAGCGCCTTCACGGTGCCGACCGACGCCCCCGAGTCCGACGGAACCTTCGAATGGGGTGCTACCTCGATCGTCGTCGTGGAGCTCTCGGCGGGGGATGCGACCGGGCTCGGGTACACCTATGCGGACGCGGCCACCGCGAGGTTCATCGGCGATCACCTTGCGCCGGTCGTCCGCGACAGGGACCCCATGAGCATCCCGGCGGCGCACACGGCGATGGTCCGCGCCATTCGCAACTTGGGCCGGCCGGGTGTCTCGTCGATGGGCATTGCCGCGGTCGACGTGGCACTCTGGGACCTGAAGGCGCGCCTGCTCGAGCTTCCTTTGGTCACGCTCCTCGGGGGCGCCCGAGACGGGGCCGCTGTCTATGGCAGCGGTGGCTTTACGTCCTACGACGACGAGCGCCTTTGTGCCCAGCTGGCCGGCTGGGTCCACGCGGGCATCCCGCGCGTCAAGATGAAAATCGGCCGCGACGCCGCGGCGGACCGGCGGCGGGTCGCGCGCGCGCGCGACGCGATCGGGGCCCACGCGGCGCTGTTCGTCGACGCGAACGGCGCCTATTCACGCAAAGAAGCGCTCGCCCAGGCCGAGGCCTTCGCGGGCTCGGCCGTGACCTGGTTCGAAGAGCCGGTGAGCTCCGACGACCTCGAAGGTCTTCGAATGATCCGTGACCGCGCGCCCGCGGGTATGGACGTCGCCGCCGGCGAATACGGCTATGACTCACCCTACTTCCGGAGAATGCTCGAAGCCGGCGCCGTCGACGTGCTCCAAGCGGACGCGACCCGCTGTGCCGGCATCACGGGCTTTCTTCGGGTCGCCGCACTCTGCGACGCCCATGGCCTCGCGCTGTCGGCGCATTGTGCGCCGGCGCTGCATCTTCATGTCGCGTGCGCGGTGCCCGCCCTTCGCCACATCGAATACTTCCACGACCACGTGCGCATCGAAGAGTCGCTCTTCGACGGCGTCCTCCGTCCCGAAGCCGGGGTGCTGCGGCCGGACCTCGCGCGCAAAGGCCATGGCCTCCTCTTCAAGCGCGCGGACGCCGAGCGCTTCCGCGTGGCTCCGTAGCCTCGAGGGCAGCGCCTCGTCGACGCGAGCATCAGCCCGAGGACTTGACGACCGCGAGCACGATCGCCCCCGCGACGAGAAGGATCGCCGTGAGCACGAGCGCCGCCGCACGCGCCGTCGCGCGCTTCTGCGCCGCGATTCGGTCCGCGGCGGCGTGTCGCTCGGGTGCGCCGCTCCCGTCCCAGCCGTCCTTCGCGAGCTTGAGGACCTCCGCGAGATGCATCGCGCGCCGACGGGTCCGCTGCTCGATCTGCGACTTGCAAGAGAACCCGTCCGCCACGATGACGGTGGACTCGGGCGCGCGGCGGACCTCGGGCAGGAGGACGCGCTCTCCGACCGCGATCGAAATGTCGTACTTGTCCTTTTCGTATCCGAAGGAGCCTGCCATGCCGCAGCACCCCGCTTCGAGCCGCTGCGCGTCGAGGCCCATCTCTTGGAGAACGCGCCGCTCGGGCTCGAGCTTCATGATGGCCTTGTGATGACAATGGCCTTGAAGCATCGCTTTGGCGTGCAGCTTCGGCGGCTCCCACCCCGTCGCACGGACTCGGCCGCTCGACAGAAGCTCGCTCAGCGTGACGACCTGTTCGCTCAAGAGCCGAGCGTCCCCCCGCGCGGGCAAGAGGGCGGGGAGCTCGTCGCGGAAGACCGAGGCACAGCTCGGCTCGAGGACGACGATGGGCGTGCGAGCCTCGATCACGTCTTTCATTTCGGCGAGGATTCGCTCGAGGTAGCTCTTTGCACGATCGAGCATGCCGTAGTCGTAGAGCGGGCGGCCGCAGCAGAGGTGTCGGGTCGGGACCTCGACGTGCAACCCCGCGTCTTCGAGCACTTCGACGGCCGCGCGAGCCACCTCCGGCGTGAAGTAGTTGTTGAACGTGTCGGCCCAGAGCACCACGCGGTCGCCGCGGATGGCGGTGGGTGGCCTCTTCTGCATCCACGAACGGAAGGTCTGCGCTGCGAACGGCGGAATCGGTCGCTTCGAGGACACGCCCGCGGCCGCCTTCGCGACCGCCGAGAGGCCGGGCGTCTGGGTGATCACGTTGGCGAGCCCGGGCGCCACGCTGGCGAGGCGCGCCCATCGGTCGATCCAACCGAACGCGTACGCGCTTCGCGGCCGCAGCCGGCCCGCATAGTAGTGCGCGAGAAACTCCGCCTTGTACGTCGCGACGTCGACGTTGACCGGACAGTCTCCCTTGCACCCCTTGCACGACAGGCACAGGTCGAGCGCCTCTTTGACGTGTCGGTCCCGCCAACCGCCCCCGACCGGCCCTCGCTGCAGCATCTCGAAGAGCATGTGCGCGCGCCCGCGCGTCGAGTGCTTCTCCTCGCGCGTCACCATGAACGACGGGCACATCGTGTCCTGGTCGCCTTCGCCGCTCAGGCGCCGGCACTTGCCGATGCCCACGCAGCGCAACGTCGCGTGCGGGAAGCTCCCGCCGTCTTCCGGGAACTTGAAATGGGTCTCGGGCTCCCAGGGCGCGTAGCCCGCGCCGAGGCGCAGGTTCTGGTCGATCCGGTAGGGATCGACGACCTTGCCCGGGTTCATCTTGAAGTCCGGATCCCAGATCGCCTTGAACTCGCGGAAGGCCGTCACGAGCTCCGGGCCGAACATCTTGTGGAGAAACTCGGCCTTCGACTGTCCGTCGCCGTGCTCGCCGGAGATCGAACCGCGGTATTTGACGGCGACGAGGTCGGTCGCCTCGTCCATGTAGCGACGCCACTTGGCGATCCCCGGCGCGGTCACGAGGTCGAAGTTGATGCGGCAATGGATGCATCCCATGCCGAAGTGGCCGTACATGGCCGAGTCGTACTCGTAACGGTCCCACAGGGCGCGCAGGTCGCGGAGGTAGACGCCGACGTCGGCCGGCGCGACCGCGGAGTCCTCCCACCCCTCCCATGCGTCGGGCTCTCCCGGCACGAACGCCGTCGCGCCGAGGCCCGATTCGCGGACCAACGTCAGGTGCCGGCGCTCCTCCCGGTCCGTCACGATCTTCACGCTGGGCGCGTCGGCCAGCGCCTCGAGACGCGCGCGCATGGCCTCCGCCTTGTCGCGTGCCTCCTCCTCCGTGTCGCCCCCCACCTCGGCCACGAGCCAGCCGAAGCCCGGCGGCAAGAGGCCGAGGTACTTGGCGTGCGGGTCGTGCTTCTTGCGGACGTGCTCGTAGAGCCGCGCGTCGAGCCCCTCGAGCGCGAGAGGCGAAAACGCGAGCACCTCCATGACCTGGTCCGCCGCGCGGTAGATGTCCGGATAGCCGAGGACCACGAGGGCCCGCTTCGGCGGACTGTAGACGAGCCGGACCTTCATCTCGAGCATCGTCACGCAGGTGCCTTCGCTCCCGACGAGGGCCCGCGCGACGTTGAAGCGACCCCTTTCGTCGGGCAAAAGCGAATCGAGGTTGTACCCGGAGACCCGGCGAGGCACGCGCGGATAGCGGGCGCGGATCAAGTCGCCGTAGCGGCGGCGCAGCGACAGGAGCGAAGCGTAGATTCCGCCGACGCGGCCGCCCGCGGCGATGGCCGCCTGCAGTCCGTCCTCGTCCATCCAGCCGACCGTCAGCCGCGTGCCGTCGTAGAGGAGGATTTCCATCTCCTCGGTGTTGTCGACCGCCTTGCCGGCCATCTGGGCGTACATGCCGCAAGAGTTGTTCGAGAGCATGCCGCCGAAGCAGCAGTGCGAGTGCGTCGCCGGCTGGGGACCGTACGTCAGACGGTGCGGCTCGGCGGCACGCACGACCTCGTCGCAGATCACCCCCGGAAGAACGCGCGCGAAGCGGCCCTCCGTGTCGAGCGCGACGATGCGGTTCATGTATTTCGACCAGTCGATGAGCACGGCGGTGTTCGTCGTCTGCCCGCACAGACCGGTGCCCCCCGCCCGCGAGACCACCGGCGCTCCGAAGCGGTGACACGCGGCGATGGCCGCGACGGCGTCTTCCTTGGACTTCGGCAGGACGACGCCGAGCGGCACCTGCCGGTAGTTCGACGCGTCGTGGGCATAGAGCGCGCGCGACCCGTCGTCGAACCTCACTTCTCCGCTGACCGTCGCCCGCAGCTCCGCCCATAGCCCACGAATGTCGACGGGTGCCGTTTTGGCCGCGCGCGCCTGCTCCTCGTCGCGCCGAAGCGGTCGCGCGAGACGCTTCGGCGCGATGAGATCTTGGGCCACCTCAGGACTTCTTTCCGAGGCTGGGAAAGAGGTGCGCGAAGGCCTGCGTGACGACGCCGGCCGCGGCGGTGTCTCCCTTGAGCATGCTCATACCGAAGCTCTGCATTTGCTGCAGCGTGATGTGCGGAGGGAGGGGCGGAACGTCGGGATCGACGACCGCCTCGAGCACGACGGGGATGGGCGAAGAGAGCGCGCGCTCCCAGGCAGGCGCGATCTGCTCGGGGCGATCGACGCGGATGCCGCGGAGCCCGACGAGCTCGGCGTACCGGGCGTATGCGAAGTCCGGCAGCTCCTGGGAGGCGACGTAGCGCGTGTCGCCGGCCATGGCGCGCATCTCCCAGGTGACCTGGTTGAGGTCGTTGTTGTGCAGCACGAGGACGACGAGCCGCGGGTCCGACCACTCCTTCCAGTACTTGTGAATGGTGAGAAGCTCGTTCATGCCGTTCATCTGCATGGCGCCGTCGCCGACCAGCGCGATGACGGGCCGCCCCGGATACGCGAATTTGGCGCCGATGGCGTAGGGCACGCCGCAGCCCATCGTCGCGAGCGAGCCCGAGAGGGTCGCCTTCATGCCGCGCCGCAGCTTGAGGTCCCGGGCAAACCAGTTTGCGGCGGTGCCCGAGTCGGCGCACAAGATGGCGTCCTCGGTCAGGAGGGGGGACAGTTCCCAGAAGACGCGCTGGGGGTTGATCGGGTTCGCGGCGAGCTGCGCGCGGTCGTGCATCAAGCGCCACCACTCGTCGACGTTCTTTTTGACCTTCTCCTCCCAGGACCGGTCCGTCTTGCGCCGCAGATAAGGGGCGAGGGCGCCGAGCGTGAGCTTCGCGTCACCGACGAGGTGCACGTCCATCGGGTAGCGAATCCCGATCTGCTTCGGGTTGATGTCGATCTGGACGCCGGCCGCCTTGCCTTCCTGCGGGAGAAATTCGGAATAGGGAAAGGAAGAGCCGACCATGAGCAGCGTGTCGCACTCCGTCATCAAGTCCGAGCTCGCCTTGGAACCGAGCAGGCCGATGGGTCCGGTCACGAACGGCAAGTCGTCGGGCACGACGGAGCGGCCGAGCAACGCCTTCGCGACCCCCGCGCCGAGCAGCTCCTGCACGAGCAGGAGCTCGTCGACCGCCTCGCGCGCGCCGGCTCCCACGAGCATCGCCACGCGCTCCCCGCGGTTCAGGATCTCCGCGGCTCGCTGCAAGTCGCCGTCGCTGGGAAGCACGCGCGGCGGGCTGTAGCCGGCGCTCGAATGCACGGTGTCGTGCGCGTGGGGCGGCGTCTCCACCGCGTCCATTTCCTGAAGGTCCTTCGGAACGATGATGCACGTGACGCAGCGCTCGCTCGCCGCGATGCGGAAGGCCCGATCGATCAAGAAACGGATCTGATCCGGGCTCATGGCCGTCTGCACGTATTCGGACGCCACGTCCTTGAACAGAGAGTGCAGGTCGACCTCCTGCTGGTAGGAGCCGCCCATCGCCGTCGTCGCGGCTTGCCCCACGATGGCGACCACGGGCGCGTGATCCATCTTCGCGTCGTAGAGGCCGTTCAACAGATGGATCGCCCCGGGCCCCGACGTGGCGACGCAAACGCCGACCTTGCCCGTCACCTTCGCGTAGCCGCACGCCATGAACGCGGCCATCTCCTCGTGGCGCGCCTGGATGAAGCGGCAGCCGTGATCGTCGCGGTTGAACGACCCCATGATTCCGTTGATCCCGTCGCCCGGGTAGCCGAACACGTGGGTGGTGCCCCACTCGGCGAGTCGCTCGAGGATGTGATCGCCAACGGTCTTGCTCATGGCTCGTTCCTTCCGGCGGGGTTCATCGCCTACGTGGGCGACGCTCGCTGCAACACGCGCACCTCGCTCGGCGAGGCGTCCGAGGCCCCCCTTCCGGGGCGGCCCGTCACGACTCTTGCTGGGAAGGGCCCGAGGGCCGGCCGCTCTGAGGCGGCCCGCTCGTGCATGCGGGCCGCGTGGCCGCTGCACTCCGTTGTTGCCGCACCGTGGCGGAAATGAGCGTGCACGAGAGACGGCGGAAAGGACGCGATTGACCCCGGCAGAGACTCCCATCCCGTACGCGCCCATCGAGCGCCACGCCGTGATCGGCGACCGGGCGACGGCGGCGCTCGTCTCGGCCGACGGAACGATCGACTGGTTGTGCCTTCCTCTCTACGGCAGCGAACCGGTCCTTGCGTCACTGATCGACGCCGCCTCGGGAGGCTATTTCCGCTTCGGGCCGGCCGAGCACGCGTGGGGAACGCAAGCGTACGTGGACGCCACCGCGGTCCTCGAAACCACCTTCCAAAGCGCGGACGGCGGCGAGCTCGTGGCGACGGACGCCATGATTCTCCCTTCGGCGCGCGCGCACGAAGCGGGGTCCTCCCAGGCCATCGTCAGGCACCTCGCGTGCCGCGGTGGAGCGGCGCGATGTGTATTCGCGTTTCGTCCGCGGCGAGGCGACGGCCTTCACGTCTGGTGCTCGGCGGGTCGAGCCGAGTCGGGGGTCTTGGACTTCACGCTCCGCGCGGGAGAAGAAGCGTGGGCGGTGCTCTCGTTCGGCGACGCCTCGTCCTGGAGCGAGGCGCGCGCTCGCGCCTCGAGCGACGAGACCATCGCGCATTGGCGGCGGTTCGCCGCGGGCATCGAGCGCCGGGATGGGCGTGGCGGCCGCGTGCTTCGGTCACTTCTCACGATCCACCTCTTGGGAAGCGCGCGCAACGGCTCGGTCGTGGCCGCCGCGACCACGTCGTTGCCCGAGCGCATCGGGGGCGACCTGAACTACGACTACAGGCTGTCTTGGATTCGCGACAGCTCACTCGCGGTGGAGGCGCTCGCGCTGCACGGCGATCTGGATTCGGCCCAGCGCTATCTCGATTGGCTCGTCGGGCTCGAAGCCTCCGGGGACCCGCCGCTGCGGGTCGTCTACAAGGCCGAAGGAGACGGCGATCCCGTCGAGCGCGTGCGCGGCGACTTCGCGGGATACCGCGGGAGCGGCCCGGTCCGCACCGGCAATCGGGCTTGCAAGCAAAGCCAGCTGGGCGCGTTCGGGTTCGTCGCCGATTGCCTGGCGACCTACTTCGAATGCGGCGGCTCGTGGAACGACCGCTACTTCCAGCTGCTCGCGCGCATCGCCGACCATGGCGCGCGCCATTGGAGGGAGCCCGACAACGGTATCTGGGAGATCCCCACGATGCGGCGCCACGTCAGCAGTCTGGTCATGTGCTGGGTCGCGCTGGACCGCGCCGTCACGGTAGCGGAGAAGTGGGGCCGCCCCGAGAGAGCCCGGGGCTGGCGTCGCGAGCGCGACGCCTTGCGCGCCGACGTGCTGGAGCACGGATACCACGCGGGCCTCGGAGCCTTTCGCCACGCCTACGACGTCGACGGCCTCGATGCGTCGAGTCTCCTCGTCCCCATTACGGGATTTTTGGCGCCCGACGACCCGCGCGTCGCGAGCACCGTCGACCGCATCGCCAGGGAGCTCACCATCGACGGTCACGTCCATCGTTACGATCCCAAGGTCGTGCTCGGCTCCGAGGCGCTCCCCTTCGGCGAGCACGAGCCGAGTTTCCTCCTGTGCACGTGCTGGCTGGCGACGGCGTATGCGCTCGCAGGCAAGACGGCGCTCGCGGAGGCGGCATTGGCTCGTGTCGAGCGGTGTGGTGGAAGTCTGGGTGTGTTCCCCGAGGGGGTGGACGCGCGCAGCGGCGCGCTGCGCGGGAACTATCCGCTGCTCTTCACGCACGCGGAGTATTTGCGCGCCGTTCGCGCGATCGAGCGAGCGCCCGCCTCGCGGCGCGTGCGATGAGGGCGCGGCGCTTGCACGGGACGCGCGAAAGCATTCGCCGAAAGGATCTCCCATGAAGGTCAGAGTCATCGGTACATTCGCGGTTTTGGCGGTCGTGGCCGGCTGCCAGCGGCATTCCGACGACCGCGGCTTCACGAACACGCAGCCTGCGAACAACGACACTTCCAACGCCGCCTGGACCGAGGGGGGCGCGGGGGCGGGCAGCGCCGGCATCGGCCCTGGACCGGGGGCGGGCACGGCGGCGGCGGAAGGAATCGCACGCGGCCCGGTCGTCTCGCACGACGATCTCGAGTTCATGACCCACGCGGCCGAGGGCGGTCTGCTCGAAGTCGAGCTCGGTCGAAAGGCCGAGGAGCGGGGTACAGCCGCGGACGTGAAGGCGTTCGGCGATCGGATGGTGTCCGATCACACGAAAGCGAATCGAGAGCTCGCCGCCCTGGCGTCGCGCAAGGGCGTGAGTTTGCCGACGCAGCTCGACGCGAAGGGCGCGAAGAAGGTCGACGATCTCTCGAAGCTGAGCGGAAAGAAATTCGATCACGAGTACGTGGACAGCATGGTCGACGACCATCAGGAGGACGTGGAGGAGTTCGCGAAGGAGGCGAAAGACGCGAACGACCCCGAGCTCCGTGATTGGGCGACGAAGACGCTGCCGACGTTGCAGAGTCACCTGCAAATGGCGAAGGACGCCAAGGCGAAGGAGCATTCCTCCAAGTGATCGTGGCGCCGCCCGCAAAACGGCGGTGAGCCGCGACCTACGCGGACTCCTCCTCCCGCTCCTCCTCCTTATCCGCGCCCACGATCACCGTCGCCCCCGCGACGCGACTGAGCTCGACCCGCGAACCCTCCGTGCGTTCGGCGACGGCGTTCGCGAACGCATGGGCGTGCGTCAAGACGAGCAGCTGGCTGTGCTTCGCGGTCGCGACCCGCGGCTCCACGAGGGCGGCCAAGAGATCGGGGCGGAGGCTCGTCTCGGGCTCGTTCAAAACGAGGGCCCAGGCGAGGTCGTCCCAGGCCAGGTCTACGGCGACCCGGTTGGGCTCATCCTTCTTACGATCGCCCGCCCAAGGATGGACTGCATTCCGCCCTCGTCGTCCGAGCCTGCCCTCGGCGGCGTCCGCGACGAGCTGCATCGACCGATAGAAGCTCGTCTTTCCGGAGCCGTTCGGCCCGACGACGAGCGTGCATCCCGAGAGGGGGAGCGCCGCGTGCCGGAGCGACCGGTACCCGCGGACGCCGATTCTTTCAAGTCGCATGCCGACAGCGCTTCATGCGTTTCATTCGCTTCGTTTTGGGGGGCGGGCGCGGGCCATCGCACGATTGAGCAAGAAAAGAGAGTAGCCCTCCCGAAAGAGTGCGCTACGGTGCGACGCTTCGACATTTGTCGAATTTCGGTGGAACACGGCCTCGGGCCAAAGGGGTATCGCGATGAAGCTTGGGGACTGCCGAGGGGCGCGCCCTCGTGGGCGTTCGGGGATGCTCGTGTCGACGATCCTGGGGGCCGTCATCACGGCGCTCGTGGCGGCACCCGGGTGCGCCGGCGAAGGGCGGCCTTCGTCGACCGCGGTTCCGCGGCCATCCGTCGTTCCGACCTTCACGTCGAAGGTCCTCGTCGTGCCCGGCCTCGCGGAGCCGCTCGTGACCACCAAGGCCACGACGGAGGCCGAAGACCGCGCCCTCCGGAACGCCACGGCGGCGAACGATGGCAGCAGGGACCCGCTCGTCGCGTTTCTCGCCGCGCACCCGGACTCGGGATGGAGCGCCGCCATTCACACGAACCTCGGCCTGGCCTACTACCGCGAGGGCTTCTTCTCGAGGGCGATCGCCGCGTACGAGGCGGCCTGGCGCGAGGGGCGCGACGCGGCGGACTTCCGCGCCAAGACGCTCGTGGACCGCGCTCTCGGCGAGCTCGCGAGGATGCACGCGCGGGTCGGCCACCTGAAGGAGCTCGACGCCCTCATGGCCGAGATCGGGGATCGTCCGATCCAGGGCGGCGCTCGCGAGTTCTTGACGGGCGCGGGCGAGGGCGCGTGGTCGATGCGCAACAACCCCGGCGTCTCGTACCTCTGCGGGCCGAAGGCGCTCGCGAACGTGCTCGACGCGCTGCACGGTTCCCCGAAGGCGACGGCCGTGGTCAACGCCGCCCGCTCCGGGGAGCACGGATTCACGCTGGCGCAGCTCGGAGCCCTCGCCGACAAGGCCGGCGTCGCGCATCGCCTCGTCCATCGCGCGCCGGGCGAGCCGGTCCCCGTGCCGTCGGTCATCAACTGGAGGGTCAGCCACTACGCCGCCGTCGTCGGTAAGACCGATCGCGGCACGTACCAGGTCAAAGACCCGACCTTCGGCGGAGACCTCGAGGTCTCCGAGGCCGCGATCGACGAAGAGGGCAGCGGCTTTTTTCTCGTGCCCGAGCCGGCCAAGGAAGGGCCGAAGGACGACCTGCGCCTCGCGTGGCGCGACGCGACAGCCAGCGAAGCCCAGGCCACCTTCGGCATGGGCGACCCGGGCAGCTCGAGGCCGGGGCAGCTGATGCACAACTGCGACAACACGACCTCCGGCGGCGGCGGGGCCGGCAGCGCGGCGTGCCAGTCGCAGATCCCGACCGGACGCTCGTGCACCGGCCCGATGTGCGCGCCGACCGCGTATGCGATGGAGGTGAGCCTCGACATCAGCGATACGCCTGTGGGCTACGCGCCCCCGGTGGGACCGCCGGCGTATATCCGGTTGACGTACAACCAGCGCGAGGCCGTCGAGCCCTACGGACCGGCATCCAATCCGGTCTACTTCAACGTCGGGCCGCAGTGGACGCTGGGCGTCCTGTCCTATGTGATCGACAACCCCGTCAGCCCGGGGGCGACGGTCTCTCGCTACTTCCCGGGGGGCGGCGCGGTCGCCGCCTATACGGACTATGTCGCCGCCACCGGCGCCTTCGACCCCGAGAACCAGAGCGGCGCGATCCTCACCCGCACCCCGACGACGGGCATGGCGACGTCCTACACGGTGACGGGCACCGACGGTAGCCAGCTCGTGTACGCGCAGAGCGACGGCTCCACGAGCGCGTCGACTTACCGGAGGATGTTCCTCACGACCATCCGGGACCCGCACGGCAACGCGCTCACGCTCGACTACGACACCTCGCTGACCACGGCAGGCTCTGCGATCGACGCCGGCTCCGCGGGGTTCTTTCCGAGGTTGTCGGCCATCACCGACGCGACCGGCACGACCGCCACCACCTTCACGTACGGCCTGGCCGCGACGCCCCTGCTCGTCACCCAGATTACGGACGCCTTCGGACGCTCGGCATCCATCACGTACGACGCGAACGGGCGCCTCTCCTCCATCACCGACATCCTGGGTATCACGTCGACCGTCGCCTACGACGATGGCAATACGCCGCCGCGGCCGACCTTCGTCAAGCAGCTCACGACGCCTTACGGGACCACGGGGTTCGACTTCGGCGAAACGAACGCCGGCACGCAAATCGTGACGCGGTGGCTGGAGACGACCGATCCTCTGGGGCAGACCGAGCGCCTCGAGTTTTCGGAGGGGGTCGCGGGCGGGTCGACCGGTATTCCCGCGATGGACGAGACCGGCGTGAATCTCCCCGAGCCCGCGGGCATGCCGCTGCCGCTGGCGCAGGCCGCGACGCTCCTTCTCTATCGCAATACATTTTTTTGGAACAAGCACGTCTACCATTCCTATGGAACGGGGACGGGCAAGGACTACACGAAGGCCGAGCTGACCCATTGGCTCCATACGAACAATGGCCTTTACGTCGCGCCGACCATCGAGAGCGTCCGGCGCCCGCTCGAGCACCGCGTCTGGTACGAATACGCGCCCAGCCAGACGTCCTCGGTCTTGGAAGGCCCGGCGACCACCTACCTCGGCATTCCGACGACGGTCGCGCGCGTCCTCGACGACGGCAGCACGCAGCTGACATCCATCACGCGCAACAAGCTGGGTAAGCCGCTCCTCGTCACCGACCCCCTCGGGCGGCAGACGCAGCTCACCTACGCCGCGAACAACACCGACCTCGTGCTCGTGCAGCAGAAGACTTCGGCCACGGGGTTCGCGACGGTGGGCAGCTACGCGTACAACACGCAGCACCAGCCGCTCTCCTATACCGACGCGTCGGGGCAGACGACGCGTTATGGCTACAACGCCGCGGGGCAGCTGCAGACCGTGACGGACGCCTTGGGCGAGGTGCAGACGCTCACGTACGACGCCTCGGGTCGGCTCGCGACGGTGCTCGACGCGAACCATCGGACGACTTTGACCTTGGCCTACGACGCCTTCAATCGCGTCGCGACGCGCGCCGATGCCCTGGGCTACGTGACCTCTTACGCGTACGACAACTTCGACCGGGTGACGCGGGTCACGTACCCGGACGGGACATTCGAGCAATACGGCTATACGAACCTCGACCTCACCTCCGTCACCGACCGGCTCGGCCAGGTGACGACGTACGCGTACGACGCGAACCGGCAGCTCGCGAGCGTCACCGATCCTCTGATGCAGGTGACCAAGTATGCCTATTACGAGGACGGGGCGCTCAAGAGCATCACCGACCCGAACAACAACACGACGAGCTGGGACATCGACATCCAGAATCGCCCGACGGCCAAACACTACGCCGACGGCACGAGCGACACTTACGCGTACGAGGCGTCGACGAGCCGGTTGAAGAGCAAGACCGACGCCCTCGGGCAGTTCACGTCGTACGCGTACAACGCGGACGACAGCCTTGCCGGGGTGACGTACGGCGGCTCGACGGCCGCCGTGGCGACCGCGCCCGTCACCTTCACCTATGACCCGCTGCTTCCGCGCCCGACGGCGATGACGGACGGCGTCGGGACGACGACCTACAGCTACTACCCGATCGCCGCGACCCCGACCGGCCAAGACGGCGACGCGGGCGTGGTCACGCCCACGGTCGGCGCCGGGCGACTCGAGTTCGTGGCGAGCCCCGTGGCGGGGGCCACGGGAGGAGCCGTCGACGTCGTGAGCTACGCGTACGACGCGCTCGGGCGCGTGACCGGGCGGAGCGTGGACGGGTCTTCGCAGGGCATCACGTTCGACCCGCTCGGGCGGCCCGTCGGCGTGACGAACGCGCTCGACGCGTTCGCCTACGGATACGCGGACGAGACGGCGCGCGTGACGAGCGTCACCTCGGCCCACGGCCCCACGGTCGCCCTCGCGTACTACGACCCGGCCAGCCATCCAGAGCAGAACGAGCTACTTCAGCAGATGACGTACACGGCGCAAGGCGGGGGCGCGAACGGGGTGCAGGTGCTCTCGCAGTTCGGCTACGCGTACGACGCGAACAGCAACGTGACGACGTTCACCGAGACGCATTTGGCGCCGCCGTCGCCGGCAGGCGGCACGCCCGGTGACAGCGGCGAGACGGGGATGACGATTCCCCGTTCGCTGAAGGGACACCACGGGGCCTCCAAGCTGGCCGCGGGGGTGTGGACGAGGACGCGGCAGACGGCGGGGCGCGGCGGGGTCCTCATCTTCGGCGCCGGCTTGCTCCTCGCCGTGATCGCCTGGATGCGCGCGGGCCGGCGCCGGTTCGCCTCCGCGCTGACGCCGTTCGCGCTGGGGCTCGTGTTCGCGGCCTGCGGCGGCGACGATTCGAACCATGGCGGTCCCTCCGTCGGCGATGGCGGCGGAGACGCCGGAGGCGACGCCACGGCGATGATGCCCGACGCGGGTGGAGGCGAGGGCGGAGGCGGGACGGACGCGGGCGGTGTCCTCGAGACGCAGGTCACGGCGTATCAATACGACGCCGCGAGCCGCCTCGTCGCGGCGACGCTGGGCACGGCGGGGATGCCGCCCGCGGCCACGGCGACGCCCCAGTACGCCTATACGTACGATCCGGCGTCGAACCCGACGTCGATCGCGGCCAACGGGTCGACGCTGACGCGCGCGTACACGTCCACGAACGAAATCGTGGGCGGGAACTACGACCCCAACGGGAGCCCGAAGACACTCGGGGGCGCCGCGTACACGTGGGATGCCGAAGATCGCTTGCTCTCTGCGACCGTGGGCGGTGTGGAGAGCGACTTTACCTACGACGGGATGGGCCGTGTCGCGCGCATCGTCTCGAAGCAAGCGGGGATCCTGCTCTCGGACAAGGCGTATACGTGGTCGGGCACCACGCGGGTTGCCGAGCACGACAACGCCAAGAGTGGGTCGCCGGTGAGCAAGCAATACTTCGCGCAGGGAGTCGTGGACGAAGGGCAGGGGTATTACTACTCCGTCGACCAACTCGGGAGTGTACGGCAGCTCGTGGACGCAAGCGGCGCGATTCGTGCGCAGTACGACTACGATCCGTACGGCAACCAGACGAAGCTCGACGGAGACGTGGATTCCGACAGCGGCTTCGCAGGGTACTTCTATCATGCGCCGATCGGGGTGAGCCTGTCTTTGTCCCGCGGCTACGCCCCCAGCCAAGGACGCTGGTTGAACCGAGACCCGAGCGGGGTGAGCGGTGGTCTCAATCTATATTCGTACGTAAATGGCAATCCGCCGAATTACATCGATCCCACCGCGCGCGCTCCGGAGCCCGTATCCGTCGTCATTGGGGCTGTCTCCGGCGGACTCACGGGTGCCCTCTCCGGCTATCGCCAATGCGGCGTTTTCGGAGCTGTCGTTGGAGGCGTCGTCGGAGCCTCTTTCGGTGCAGGCGTGGCGCTCTTGAACCCCGGGTTCTCTCCCGCGGCCGCTGCGTGGGGGGTGCGGGCCGCGTTCATCGCGCTGGATGCCGTGGCGAACGTGATCGCGGCCGAGGCTCAAAATGCGAGTACGAACGTCATCTTTGGGAAGCAGGCTTCGGACGGATGGCTCGGGAACGGCGTTGGCGCGCTCGCGGTTCCACTGGCGTCGGGCTCGGCCTATCTCGACCTCGCCGAAAGGGGCGCGCAGATCGCCGTGAAGTTCAACGAGGCGCTCTTTCAATCGGCGTACGATTACGTTGTGGACAAGGCTGGCGAGTCGAAGGGGAAGACCCCAACCCAGGCGCCGCAAAATGTTTCGCCCGGCCCGTGAGTTCTTGGTATCGCTCGATTGCGGTGATGGGAGATATCGGTCGGCGAAAGGTTTAAGCCGCGTCAGTGCGGCGTTTCACGCCAACGCGCGCGCCACGCCGGCGCCTCGAACGGGTCGGCGAAGTATTGCGTCTCGCGCGCGACCTTTCCGTCGCGGAACTCCATGATGCTGACGGTCGGGACCGGGCGCCCATCGTAGAAGATCACGTACTCGACGACCCACAGGTCGCCCTGGCCGAGCGTTCGCCGGATTTCGAAGCGACGCCCGGCCGGGTTGTGCCCGCGTGATTCGAGCACGTTGCGACGGCCCATGAAGTGTTCGCCCGATTGCGGATAGTCGAGCTCGACGTCATCGCGGTAGATGTCGCCTTCTCCCGCGTCGTCTCCGGCGTTGGATGCGGCCCAGTGCCGGTCGAGCGCAGCCTGGATCTCCACGTCGGTCATGTCCACTCGCGTACCGGTGCGTGGCCTTGGTGGCAAGAGCCCGCGGTGATCCCACTTGGGGCCGCGCGCGGTCCCGAGGGTGCTCGCCTGCGTTCCCACTTGGGGTCCTCGATCCGTCCAAGGGGGATCCTCGGCGTCCCCGCGTGGGACGGCCGACGATCCAACGAAGGATCGTCGGCGCCAAAAGCTTGGGTCTACGGTCGCCTCGATGAGGACCGGTCACGTTCCTATTTGGGATGGCCGGGGAACCCACGGAGCGTCGTGGGCATTCCCCCTTCGGATCGGCGGCGGCCCCAAGGCGGACCACGGGCGCTCCGACGGGGCATCGCCGGCGGCCCCAAGGTGGATCGTGAGCCTTCTCACGTGGGATCACCGGCGATCCAGCGCGTGATCGTCGGCGACCTCCTCTCGCATCGCGGGCGACCCAAAGGCGGATCGTCCACGCTTCCACGGGGGATCGCTCCTGACCCCGAGGATCCCCACGGATTTCCGCCGTGTGGCCGCTGCCTTCCTACGTTGTCCTACCTATTTTTCTCGGAAGTGCCCCGCTGACTGGGCATTGCCCAATGGGAGCGGCGACACGCGCGCCGCGTCTCATCGAACCGAAGGAAAGGCAAAAAGGCACTCACCATGGGCAACAACACACCGAACAAGAGCAGCCGGCCGGATCGAACGTCGGCGGACCAGAAGCTGATCGACGGCATGGGCAAGCACGGGGCCGCGATCCCGGCGTTTCTCATCGGCGGCGTCTCGCAAACGCCGGCGCAGATGGTCGCCGCGTTGCAGGGGCGCATCGACGACGCGAACGCCGTCGTGACGTCCAGGGCGACCTGGCAGAACGCGGTGGCGAAGGACAAGGCGGGGAGCGCCCTCAGCAGGTCGTACGTGGCGCGCATGCGGCAAGCGCTCCTCGTGGCGTTCGCCGACCAGGTGGATGTCCTCGCGGACTTCGGACTCACGGGGCGCAAGACGCGCGTCGTCACGCCCGAGGAGAAGGTGACGGCGGCCGCCAAGGCCAGGGCGACCCGCGCCGCCCGGCACACGATGGGCAAGAGGCAGAAGGCGGCCATCAAGGGAGCGCTCGAGCCTTCTGCGTCGGAGGCGGCGCCCGCGGTTCCCGCCTCCGAGCCGTAGGCCCGCGCCGTCACCGCGTCTTCACGCATCCCCGGCGCGCGATACGCGCGATGACAGGGCTCGCCCGCGCCGCGACTGGCCTATGCTTCGGTCCTTTCCATGCCGGCTTTTGCGTCCTCCGGAGTCACCATCGGGTTCATCGGGCTCGCGGCCACCGTGGTGGTCCTCTTCGTCGTCGGGAGCTTCGCGGCGTCGCGACGCGTCGGGGAGGCGCCGGAGGTCGCCGTGGGGGTCGCGATCGCGTCGCTCGCGGGCGCAACGGTATGGATGGGGCTCACGTTCGTCTTCGCCGCGAGCGGCGCGCTCGCGCGCTTCGACTTGAGACCGCCGACGCTCGGGGCGCTCTTCGTGGCGTCGGTCTGCATCGCCGGCGCGATCGGCTTGTCGGGCGTGGGGGACCGCCTCGCGCGCGGGCTCCCCCTCGCCGCGCTCGTCGGGGCGCAAGGGTTCCGTCTGCCGCTCGAGCTGGTGATGCACCGAGCGGCGCGCGAGGGGCTGATCCCCGTGCAGATGTCGTTCTCGGGGTACAACTTCGACATCGTGACCGGCGCGACGGCGATCGCGCTCGCGGTGTGGCTCGAGTGGGGACCGGTGCCGCGGCGGGTGGTCCTCGCGTGGAACGTGCTGGGCATCGCCACGCTCACGACGATCGTGGGCCTCGCCGTCGCCTCGACGCCGACGCTCCATGCCTTCGGGTCGGACCCGAGCGCGCTCAACACGTTCGTCGCGTACGTGCCGTTCGTTTGGCTGCCGTCCGTGATGGTGGTCGGCGCGATCGTGGGGCACATCGTCATCACGCGGCGCCTGCTCGCACGGGGAAAGCCGGAGCGTCGATCGCGTTCGTGACGCGGTCGGACGTTGTTCGAAAGGGTCTGCAATCGTTCGATATTCTGTCGGATGGGGCGGGCTCCGTTTCGGAGCGGATGGGCTCGCGTCGACCGCGGCGCCGGACGCGGCGAGTCGGAGTGGTTAAACTAGGGGCAATGGGTCCTCGCAAGAACAGTCCCGCGGCACTCCGATTCGAAGAGCGCCGCCGTCGTGAGAACGAGGCGCCGCGGCTCTGCGACAAGATGCCGAACCTCGTCAACCTCCGGTTGGAGATCGAGGAGCGCTCGGGCGTCATGGCCACCAAGCACACGCGCCGCATCCTCATCGACCGGGCGCCCGCGCTCTTCCTCGTGCCGTGCGGCGACTCGCGCTGCATCGACGGCGAGCACGACCTGACGCAGCTGGTGATGCAGGCTCTGCGCGACGGCAAGACGACGTTCCAGGGCGACGACGAGTGCCGGGGCACGCTCGGCCTGGGCAACTGCGGCCGCGTGCTCCATTTCGACGCGTTCGTCGACTACCGGGCGTGACGCGCGCGCCTTCGAGGAAGGCAGGCTCCGCTGGAGGGATGGGCGAGCGCGGGTAACCTGCGCCGACCATGGTCTGGGATCCCAAGCGCATCCGCCCGCAATCGTGGGCCGACGTGGCCGAGTTTTACCGCCGTATCGGGGAGCGAAACGACGAGTTTCGTCCGATGGAGGCGCTCGCGACGCACATCGCGGCGCAGCCGTACGCGGCGTCGCTCCAGGCCGCCACGTCGGGCACGGCGCTCCTGGTCGCCCGGCAGGGCGTCACCCAGTGGGTCGAGGAGGGCCTGCGCCTCGACGTCGACTTCGTGGGCGGGATTCGCTTCGTGCGCGAGGGCGCGCGGCCCGGCAAGCCGGAGACGTTCCGCTCCGAGCCCGAGGGCATCGTCGACGCGTTCGAGCGATTCCTCGCCCGGGCAGGGTGGGGATGACTCCACGCGTTTGTCACGAACGGGCCGTCGCGGTGTCACGCGAACCTTGTAGTCGGGAGGTCCTTCTGCAGGGAGACGGTTCATGTTCAAGGCTTCTTTCCGGACCAGGCTGCCGGCTTCTCTCCTCTTGGCCCTCGCGCCGGCGCTCGCCGCGTGCGGTTCGGGCGACGACACGATCGTCAAGCTGCCGGCCGACGCCGGGAGCGACGCGACGACGGTCGACAGCGGCTCCGACGCCGCATCGACTCAGCCGGACGCCGCGTCGACCGAGCCGGACGCCGGCACCGAAGCGGCCGCGACGGGGGACGACGGAGGCGACGGCGCCGCGCCCCCGACGGGCCTCGGGAAGCTGAACCACTTCGTCATCTTCTATATGGAGAATCACTCCTTCGATAACCTCTACGGCGAGTTCCCGGGCGCCGAAGGTTTGAGCGCCGTGCAGGCGGGCGCGTCGAACGTCATCCAGCTCGGCGGCGACGGAGGCCCTTACGGGACGTTGCCGTTCCCGCCCAGCGCCACGGTGTTCGCCGACGCGTCGGTGCCGAATGGTCCGTTCCCGACGCAGGAGTTCTACGCGGTCGATCAGGACACGATCGATCTGCATCACATCTTTTTCACCGAGCAGTTCCAGATCAACGACGGTGGAATGAACAAGTTCACGTACTTCAGCGACGCGCTCGGCTTCTCGATGGGCCACTGGCACACGATGAGCTTCCCGGTGCCGACGCTCGCGCAGCAGTTCACCGTGTGCGATCACTTCTTCCATGCGGCCTTCGGCGGCTCGTTCTTGAACCACTTCTGGCTCATCTCGGCGCGTACGCCGGAGTGGCCGGGCGCCGCGGCGGCGGACGCGGGCGGACCCTCGGTCGACGACCCCGCGGTCGTCATGGCGAATCCGGG
>DASYBG010000038.1:0-7363 GCA_036500865.1 Polyangiaceae bacterium | reverse complement strand
CGCGTGGCACTGGTCCTCCATGGAGAGGACCTCGAGACGAAGGGACCGGAGCTGCTCCTGCCCTTCGGCCTTGGTCGTGGCGAGCTCGCGGCTCGCCTCGGTGAGCTGACGATGCAGCTCCACCGAGAACGCCTGATGCTCCCGCGCCCGCGCTGAGGTCTCGGCCTTGAGCCGGTCGATCTCCCCTTCGAGCGCATCCGCCCGGCCCTGAAATTGTACGGCGCGTTCGAGCGCGTGCAAAAGCGAGCGCTTGAGCGCCATCACCTGGTGGGCCTCCGACAGCTCACCGAGGAATCGGGTGACCTCGTGAAATTCGAGAAATGCGGCGTTCGGGTGGTGCATGGGCAGCGGTCCTTTCGGTGGGCGCACGAGGCGTGGATGGGTCGGGCCGGTCGACGCGAAACGAACGGGCTCATGGTGGGCGACTTGCTCTTCTTGGACCCCCGGCGGGGCGCGGCCGGGCGGCGCGTGGGGTCGCAGGCGTGCGCGAGGGCGCGGACGGCACCGCGATGCGGCCCATCGTCCGGCCCTGAGCCACGAGCTCCCGGAGCTGCATCTCTACGCGGGCCAAGAACACGTCGAGCGTCTGGGTGCGATCGGCGATGGCGCGTATGGCGGCTTCCCAGAGTGCGGTCATGTCCGGTGTCGTAGCGACCTGGGGGAGGCTTCGGATGAGGACCCGTCCCGTGTCGGTGGAGACGATGGTCTTGCCAGCGCGCCGGATATAGCCGCGCGCGAAGAGCGTCTCGATGATGGCCGCGCGTGTCGCGGGCGTCCCGATGCCGTCGGTCTCCGTGAGGATCTTTTTCACCGTGGGATCGGTCACGAACTTGGCGACCGAGCACATGGCGGAGATGAGGGTCGCGTCCGTGAAGGCCTTCGGCGGCTGCGTCTTCTTCTCGGTGACGGCCACCTCGACGGCGGTCACGAGGGCCCCCGCCTCGAGACCGGGCAGCGAAGCCTCCGCGACCGAGCCGTCCTCCTCGTTCCCTTCCCTATCGCCCTGCCCGTTCTCCTCGCTGTGCGACCCGAGAGCCTTCCATCCAGGGGATAGAATCTGCCGACCAGTGGCGGCGAATCGCTGGCCCACGACATCGAGCTCGATGCGCGTCTCTAGGTATTCGTACGCTGGATAGAACTGCTCCAAATACCGGCGGGCGACGAGCTCGTAGATCGCGCGCTCGTGGGGGGTGAGCGCGGGCGTGCCCGCGCGCGCGGTGGGCGTCGGAATGATCGCGTGGTGGGCGGTGACCTTCTTGTCGTTCCAGGCCTTGGAGCGAATCGCGAGGTCGGCGCTGGCCGCAGCCGCTGCGAGGACGGGGGCGTGCTGGGTGATGGCGCGGAGGACGTCCTTCGCTTGCCCGAACTGCCCCTCCGGCAAGTGCGCGCAGTCCGAGCGCGGATACGTCAAAAGACGGTGCGTCTCGTAGAGGCTCTGGCAGGCCACGAGGACCTGCTGTGCGGACAGACCCAGGCGCCTGGCCGCATCGATCTGAAGGGCCGCGAGTGCGTAGGGCAAAGGCGGCGCTTCGCTCTTTCTGTCTTGCGTGCATGCGGTGACGCGTCCGGCTTGCCCTTCGACGCGATGCCGAATGTCCTGGGCGACCGCGCTCGAAAGCAGTCGCTTGTCCCTGTCGAAGTGGGCTTCGACGGTGTTCCCGGGCGACCAGTTCGCGCGAAACGCGTCCCCTGTCGGCGTCCGAATCGTGGCCGTCAGAGCGAAGTACGGGACGGTCGTGAACTCCGCAATGGCCGTATCACGCGCGACGATGAGTCCCAAAAGGGGCGTTTGCACGCGCCCGACCGAGAGGACGCCGTCGTAACCGGCCGCGCGCCCCAGCAGCGTGTAGAGGCGGGTCATGTTCATGCCATAGAGCCAGTCGGCACGCTGCCGGGCGAGCGCCGACTCGTAGAGCGGTCGGTACTTGCGGTTGTCCTCGAGCGCGGCAAGCTGCCGGCGCACGGCCTCCGGGCTGAGGTCCCGAACGAGCAGGCGCTCGACCGGGCCCCGATATCCGAGAAAGCCGAGCACTTCGTCGACGAGGAGCTGCCCTTCGCGGTCGGGGTCCCCCGCATGGACGACGCGCGTGGCCCTCTTGAGCAGCTTCTGGATCGACTGCAAAAGCTCCGGCGCCGACACCTCGAGCTTCCAGCGCTGGGGCGTGATGGGAAGGTGTTCGAGGCGCCAGGCCTTGTAATCACCGTAGGCGTCTGGAGGCGCGGCCTCGAGAATGTGCCCCGCGCACCAGGCCACGACGTTGGCGGCGCCGCATTCGATGTGGTGCGCGCCGCGTCGGTGCGGCGCGGGCAACGCCTCTGCGATGGCGCGCGCGAGGCTGGGCTTCTCGGCGACAAAGAGGCGCATCGGCGAAACCTCCGCGTCCGGGCTAAAGGCTCGCGACCGCCGCGGCGAGACCACCGCGCCCGTAGACGCCGGGTGCGCCCGCAAGGCCGATCTGTCCGGGCGTGACGGCGTAGGCTCCCGGTGCGCCGCCCACGCCTTCGGCTCCGGGCGCCCCGAACACGATCATCGTGTTCGTGTCGTAGGTAGGGAGCGACCCCTCATACGCGATCCCGACGGAGAGCCCGCCCGTGCCGCCGCCACCGCCCGAGCCCCCGGCCCCGTTGCCCCCGGCGCCTCCCGCGCCCGGGCAAACGCCAGAGCCGCCGAGGCCTCCCGCCTGGCCGACTTGCCCCGCTCCTCCGGGGCCCCCTTGGCCGCCGTCGGAAGCGATGAGCGTCGAGGCGTAGAGGGAGACCGAGCTTTGCACGCTCACGAGACCAAAGCTGGCCCCTCCGCCCTCCCCGCCCCCGCCACCGGTGCCCCCGCATCCGCCGGCGCCGCCGCCCTGCCCGCCGAAGATGGCGCTCGAGGGGCCGAAGGGTTCGCCCGCGCCTCCGCCGCCGCCCTGACCCGGCAGCCCCTCGCCTCCGAACTGCCCCGCGCTCGGCTCCATGCGCGCGCGGAGAGGGTCCCAAAGCTCGTGGCCATTGCGCCCGACGCGCCGGGCAACCCATTGGCGCCGGGATTGCCCATGCCGGTCCCGGGCTGACAGTCGGGCGAGGGCGCGCCGCCCGCCCCGTTGTCGAGGCTCGACAGAAGTGCGAGCGACGCCGAGGGCGCGGCGCTCCCTGCCCCGCCCGGATACCCCGCAAGCATGGAGCGGTCTCCGGGCCCTCCGCCGACCCCGCCCAGGGAACTCGCTGAGTCGTAGACGCAGGCGTTGACGCCGCCCGCGCCGAGCACGAAAGGCGAATAGCTGAATGGCAATCCCGGCGGAGCCGCGGGCTCGTCGACGGGATAGTTGGGAATGCTCGCGCCGTCTTTGCCTGGTGCGCCGTCGGCCCCTTTGCCCGCAAAGAAGGTGACGCGCCGGAAGGTGATCGCGGCGTTCGTGATCCACGCCGCGACCGCCGAGTTGCCGGCGCCGCTGGCGTCCTGTCCGACGGCGTCGCTCGCCGTGAGCGACACGTCCTCCACCGTAATGGGAGTCGTCGTCGACGCTACGCGGAGCGCGGGCAGCGAGATGGGCGGAGCGACATCGACCACGCCGCCCGTCCAGCTCCACCCGCCGATGCAACTGAGGCCTCCGTAGACGCTGATGTCTCCCTGGGCGCCGCCGAGGCTGATGGACTCGCCGTAGTGGCCCTGGCAGACGAAGACGCGCGACTTTCCTTGACGTAGAGCCTGGGCGATCCCCTCGGCGATCGTGCGCACCGGCGCTGCCGACGTGCCACTGGCGTTGTCGGCACCGGAGCCGGCGACAAACACGCCATAGGTCTCGGTGAGCGCGCACGGGGACACTTCTGGATCGCCGAGGGGATCGCAACCGCCCGGATCGGACGCGTCGTCCCAAGCGCCATCGCCCGCATCACTCGCCTCGGCGAGTGCGTCCGCTTCCGATCCCGCGTCCACCATGCAAACGCTCGCCTCGGCCATCGCGTCTCCGACGGCCGCGCACACGCCCGCGTCGCGTTCGATGCCGGGCCCCGTATCGCAGCCCGAGAGCGAGAGCATCGTCATCGCGGCGGTGCCCACGGCCGCCAGAGCGATGCGTGGAAGGTGGCCTCGGCGGCAGGCGTCGTCCGTGGCCAGAGCTCGTAGGGAATGCATCAAGGCTGTCCTTTCATCGGGTGTTGGGTGGATCGCGACCGTGCGCGCCGCGCGGACGGGCACGCAGTCCAGAGAAACTCGCGGTATGGGCAGGAAAACGAAGAGGCTCGCCCTGCCTGCGATGACCTCGCGCAAGCCTACGGAGACGGAATCGGAGGCAAGAGGGAGCTTGGAAGCGTCGACACGAGAAGCTGATCGGGTCCCCAGGCGCGCGCGCTCGGAGCGGCGAAGATCGGGGCGCCCTCGACGGCGGCCGCCTTGGGTCGCTGGTAGCGGAGTTCGAGGCGCGTCAGGGTCATGAAGTCGGCAAGACCGATGGCCTCACCGTATTTGCCGAGCACGCACTGGCGGCGCGCGGCGCGGCCCGAAGGAGAGAGGGGTTTGGGCCGCACCCGTGGCGAGGCGCCCTCGAGCCCGCACGCGTAGTCGAACGCGGAGAGCATCGCGGTGCCGACCGCGATGCTCGTGCACGGTCGAACGCGTCCTTGAGCTCGCGCCCGAAAGCATCGAGCCAACTGGGCGTCACTTGCATGAGACCGAGGATGGGCCGGCCGCCGCTCTGGAGGACGCCGCGAGCTTGCACCACGGCCGCGTCGATGGTCTTCGCGGGAGGTGGAGAGTCGACTTGCGTCGGGTCGATGCAAGCGTCCTGCACGAAGTAGGGGTTACTCTGGCTATTGGACTCGGCGATCGCGCGCACGAGGTCGTCGTCCGAGGCGTAGAGACTGCAAGCGAGAATGGCCGTCAATACGTCCATAGAGGCGTCACCGTTCCTTGGATGTCGGACCTCGGGACGGGCCCGAACGTGCGCGAATCGAAGCTTTTCGCATAATGCGAGGCCACGTAGACGAGGCCCTCGGGTACGGCGCCGCACTCATGGTCGTGCGGCAGCGGTCTTCCGGCCGTGTCTCGGGTGAGGACGGCGCCGAGCGGCGCGCCGTTGACCGTCAAGACGCCGCCGTCGGTGCACACGCGGTCCGAGTCCATCGCCACCACGGGTTTGACGAGTAGCGCCCCCGGCGGCAGATACTTGCGCTCTTCGACGAGCTCCCGAACGCCGCCGGGCACCGGAAAGGCGACAAGCGCGCCCAGGCGCGCCTGCGCTCCGCGGGAGAGCCAGTAGAGACCCCGGGGCAGGCTCGGCGTCCAGTTCCAGAGGAGATGCGAGGCGAGCACGCACGCCAGGGCCGAGAGGCCCGCGGTCAGGAGCGATAGCCGCGCGTACAAGCCCGCGAGCTCGCGCGCCGTCATCGTCCGACCGAGACGAAGAGTGGGTTGACCTGGGCTCATCGCGCCGCTCCGGGTGTACGCGTCGCGTCGAGATACGGCGGGATGACGAGGTCGCGCGTCACCATGACGTTCACCGAGTAGCCGGGCCGCACGGTGATGGTGGGCTGGATGCTGAGGTTTCGGCGCGTCAGCTGCTGGCCCACCTGGTTGATGTCGCCCGCGGCATTGCTCGCCCAGATCTGCGGCACGCTCGGATTGAAGCCGGTCGTGCTCCCGGCGATGCCCTGGGTCGTCGCCGCGAGGAGCGACGCCACGGCGGCGCCCTTAATGATGCGAAGCCAGTGCTCGTCGACGCTGTCGGTCAACCCGGCGGCGCCTTGCAGATCGGCGGCCGGCATGCACTGGAGGTCCAGCGAGTCCCCATTGGGAAAGAGGAGTCGATTCCAGCAGAGCAGGACACGCTCCTGGCCCCACGCGACCATCGAGTCGTAATTGGCGAGAAGGCGGGCTCCTTGAGGAACGAGGAGCGTGTTCCCCGAAACCGTGTCGTAGACGTTCTCGCGCACCTGACCCACGACGGGACCCGGCAGGTCGCTATTGATGGCGGTGATGAGCACCGCCGGAATGACGGTGCCCGCCTGGAGCTCGTAGGGGCTCCGCGGATGCTGCACCGTCGCGCCGGCGTAGTCGGCGGTGTTCGCGCCGCCGTGTCCGTCGACGAACGCGTTCTTGCGGAGCTGCCCGTTCGGGTCGGAGTCCGAAGGCCCCGCCGCCCGCTCTGTCGGCGGAGCCGTGAGTGCCGGCGCGCGCGGCTCGCCAGGACCGAGCGGACTCTCCTCCCCGCCCCCGCCCGCCATCCGCTCGAACAGGATGGGCGCGTTGTCGGCTCGGAAGGTCTGATCCTGCCGGAGCTTCTCCTCGCTCGAGGCCTCGGTGACCCCGGCTGTGGCCCGATGCGCCTCCGGCTCGCTCGCCGGCTCAGGGTGCGCGGCCGTGCTCGCCGTCGTATGCGCGGAGGCGTTGCGGATGGTCTCCGGCACGACCGGAGCCGCGGGAGTGGCCGAAGCTGCGGCGGAGTCCTTGCCCGGTGCAGACTTCTTTGGCGTCTCGAACGCGAGCGCCGCGGCGAGCACCACCACGCCCGAGAGGGCCGCCGCGAGCGCGACGAGAGGCCCGGAGCGCAGCGTGCGCCCACCGCGGCGCAGGGCGAGGCGGGGGTCGTCGGGGGCGAGCTTGGTCGCCGCATGCGGATCGGACGCAAGCGACTCCGGCGCGCGAGCCGGCGCGACGGACGCTACGGCGGCGACGTCAGACAGGACGGCAGTCATGTCGATCCTCCCCCGTGGATGCTCGCAGACGCGGCCGCGGCGCGGGCGCGCCGCGCACGATGCGGACGATTTCCTGTTCCTCTTGCCCGACACGCAACTCGGCCGCGTCGATCAGCCGATCGATGACGTACGTGTCGCCCTTGACGCGGTAGTTGACGAGCTGGGTCTCCTTGTCGCGGAGGACGAAGAGCGCCGGTGCCTCGCGCACGAGCATCGCCGGAGGAAAGCGCACGAACGTACGCCGCCCGTCGTCGAACGCTTGAAGCGGGGTCCACGCGGGCGTGCCCTGAAGGACCTGAATCGTGTAGTCGAAGTGCAGGGCGTCGACGCCGACCACGGGCGTCGCGCTTCGCTCTTCGCCCTCGAGCGCCGCCGCCTGCGCAGAAAGAAGCGCGGCCTCGTCTTGCGGGTAGTGCCACACGACCGCGGCCATGTACGTGTCGGCATAGCTGTGGAGCTCGAGCAGGTAGCTCCGGCGGTCGGTGTTGATGGCGAGATTGGTCTCGAGCTCAGGCCGGGTGGGCTTGAGATAGACGTGCCACTGCTCGACGCCATTGGACATCGACTTGCCCAGGGCCAAGAGCCACCGCACGACGTCCCCGGACGCCGGCTGGCCGAGGATCTTCTCTCCCGGCTCGAGCGCGATGTCCGTGATGCGCATGGGCGCCGCGAAGACCTGATAGAGCGTGCC
>DASYBG010000037.1:0-32342 GCA_036500865.1 Polyangiaceae bacterium | reverse complement strand
ACGTCTTGATCCGGTCGACGACCCATCTTCGTTCGATGCACGGCACGTCTTGATCCGGTCGACGACCCATCTTCGTTCGATGCACGGCACGTCATGATCCGGTCGACGACCCATCTTCGTTCGGTGGATGGCACGTCTTGATCCGGTCGACGACCCATCTTCGTTCGGTGGATGGCGCACCTTGTACGGGCGAACGACGCCATTTCCACCGATGGACGGGCCCCCTCGCGCGAGCGAACGGCGGCTCTTCCAGCGACAGAAGGCGCGCCGTCGTGACGTACGAGATCGAGCTTCCACCCGTCGAAGTCCGCCGAACCCCCTGGATCGGTCCGACGCGCGTGGCGATCGCGGACGCGTCGCTACGCCGCGATGTCGGGCAGGGGCTGCTTGGTCGGCAGCTGCGGATCGCCAAAGCCGGTGTAGTTGGTGATGCCGAAGGCCTCGCAGATGTTCAGCAGGATCCGCTCGTGGCGCTCGGACGAAGACACGTATCGGCCGCCGGGCGCGGTCTTCAGGTAGCTGCCGTTGCCGCCCGCCAGCACGAATCGCATCGACTGCTGGTTGTGGTTCTGCGCGTCGCCCATGTCGCGTGTCCACGCGACGAGGGTGTTGTCGAACAGGGTTTGGCCGCTCGTCCCCAGCGGATCGGGGATGGCCTTCAGCGCGTTGACGATGCCCACGAACTGCGTGGCGAGGTAGGCCTCGAATTTGACCAGATTGGCGTAGTTCGAAGATGCGCCGCTGTGAATGTAGCCGCTGTGCTGATCGTCGTAGGACAGCCCCAGCGCGTTCACCATCAGCCTCGAATCGTTCCCGTACTCCAGACAGGCGACCCGCGTGATGTCGCACGCCAGCGCGCTCACGATGATCTGCTGGTGAATCAGGTTGGCCGCGAGCGCGTCCATGTCGCCCATGTACTGGAAGGTGCTGTCGGCGCCGGGCACGCCCGGCTTGGTACATCCGCCCGCGCCGGCGGTCGACTGCAGCTTGTTCTCGAGCTGCCGTATCGAGTCGAGGTGGGCGTCGAGCTTCGCCCGCTCGTTGCTCCCGAGCGTCGCCTCGAGGCCGTTGATCTCGGCTGTGACGGTGTCGAGGATGCTCTGACGCCGCTGGAGCAGCATCTGCGCCGAGTTCGTACCCGCCGGAGCGGCCGTCCCGAACACCGTGTTGTAGGCCGACAGGGGGGAGCCGATCGTCGGGAGGTTGAGGCCGTTGGCGCCGCCGTAGAACTGAGAGAGCCCGCCGTTCTCGTTGGTATTCGCCCCGAGCAGCAGCGAGGCGATGGGCCTGTTGACCCCCTGGGAGATCAGGTTCTTCGCGACGAACTGATCGACCGAGGTCTTCACCACCGGGACGTTGTTCACCGCGTAGTAGCCGAACCCCTGGCCGGTCAGGCCGTCGGAGCTGCCGTGGTTGTCGTTGGGGTTGCCGCTCGGCATGCCTTCGACGAGCACCAGGTTGTCGGCCACCGCGGAAAGCGGCTGCGTCATGGCGCTCCAGGCGGTGATGGACTCCCCGGAGATGCCCGTGGGCGTCCACAGCGGCGGGAACGTGCCCATGGTGCAGAAGAGGAGCAGGCGCTTGGACTGGTTGGTGGCCGCCTTGGCTTCCCGGTCCAAACCCAGGTTGATGAACGGGGCCAGCAGGAGCCCTGCGCCGACGCTGCCGATGAACTGTCTGCGAGTAGGCATGCCTCGTCGTCTCTCCCTTACTGATCCTGCACGCGTGTCGTGAAATTCGGGGCGTGGATGATGGCCATCAGGATGCTTTGCAGCGTCGTCCCGTGGCTGTTCGCTTCGTTGGAGATCGCGCCGTAGGTGCAGGCGTCCTGCGTCCACGAGCTCGTGCCGAACGCGTAGTACGTCCAGTACCGCTCGAGGCACGTCGTGACGTCGGGGCTCTGCGCGAGGAAATTCTGCAGGCTCCCGGGGCCCGAGAGGCCCGTCAAGTCGTCGTCCTTGCCCTCGGGATCGGCGTAGATGATCGCCGTGTCGTCGGTCGGGAGGCCGTTGTCCGTGGTCCGGTAGCGCCCCCAACCGTCGTAGTTTTCGGACGCGAAGCCGATCCAGTCCATTTGCTTGTGGCAGCCCGCGCAGACCCCCTGCTCGTGCCCGTCGATGAATTGATCGCGCGTCGTCTCGGGCATGGTCGCCGGCACGAACGTCACGTCCACCCCGGGGGGCGGCGGCGGGATGGCCTGGCAGAGAAGCCGCGACCGCACGAGATGGCCCCGCTGCGTCGGCGAGTCCATGTCCGGGCGCGCGTAGCCGTTCAGGATGGTGCCCGTCGCGAGCAGGCCAGGGTCGCGCGGCGTGAGCCCGGCGTACTTGACGCTGGTGAACGACATGCCCAAACCGGTCGCGGGGATCCCGTAATACGTCGCGAGCTCCTGGTTCAGGAAGGAATGGTCGGGGGTCAGCACCGACCCGAAGGTCCCCCCGCCGTTGAACGCTTCCATGATGAGGTTACTCGACTCGGCCCGCATGTCGTCCTGCACGGACTGGGTGATCTGAAAGACGCTCGCGTCGTGGGCGGTCGTGTAGAGCCGCGACAGACCAAGCCAACCGTCCATGAACCCCATCACCGCGATCGAGCCCACCGGGCTGCCGGTGGCGAGGAGCCGGCTCGCCTGCTGGTCGATCATCGACGAGAGCGCCAGGCTGCCCGCGGTGACCGCGTCGGCGGCGTCGAGGAGCGTGCTGTCCGGGGTGGTGCCCGTCAGCGTGTACGCGAGTTCGGTCGCCACCTCGTACGGCGTCAGCGCGAAGGCGCCGTTGCTCTGGGCGCCGAGCTCGCTCCGGTACAGGAAATAGGGCGACTCCAGCATCGCCGTGACCACGGCCTGCGCGCCGTCGGAGTTCGAGGTGCCCGCCATGAACAGCAGGCTGTACGAGGCGACGCGCGGGTCGTTCGCGGCGAGGGTCGTTCGGAACGCGGCCCGGCCGAACGCCTGAATGAACGAGGTGGCGCAGGCCGACGTCGGAGGTCCGCTCGTCTGCGCCGCGCAGCTGGCGAACGTCGACAGCTTGTTCGCCCCGGCCGCCCAGGCCGCGATCGCCTCCGCGTTGTCCTCGAGCTGCGAGGCGTTCAGGTCCTGCACGAGCAAGGCGTTCGCGTCGATCGAGAAGCCGAGCACGGACGGGTCGCTGAACACGGTCGCGATCGGGGCCGCGTTCGCCGTGTCGCCGAAGATCGTCCGAAGGCTCGCCGTGAACTCGGCGGCCGTCAGGCGCCAGAGCTTCCGCGGGCCCGGCGCGCTGCTCGTACAGGGGCTCGGGGCCGCCAGCTGCGAAGGAAGCGCCAGCGTCGTCGACCCGGGCGACCCGTCTCCGCCGATCCCGCCGTCGCCGCCGCTGCTGCTCGTCGTCCCCGTTGGCGGGGAGCCGCCGTCATGACCGCTGGCGGCGCACCCGACCGTGAGCCACAGCGCGGCGGGGCCAAAAAGAGGGAGAAAACGTCGCATCGAACCTCTCGGGCGAAGGGCAGAGCGGATGACGGGAGCGGAAGTATTCAAGGCTAGTCTCAGCCGGAGAACCGGCAAGCCGGGCCACCACGGCAGAGCGAGCGGTGCCGAAAGAGCGGGGCGAGCTGTCGTACCCGCACCGCCCGGAGGAGCTGGGGAAGGCGTGGTAAACGCCTCGGGTGAGATTTCGCGCCCACGCCACGGCCCTTCGGACCGCGCTTCTTCTGTCTTTGACCGCATGTGCCGCGGGGGGACCCGGGACGGGTGGGGCGGGCGACGCAGGGCCGGCGGACGGCAGCGATACGACGGCCGAGGGCGGGGATGCGCGTACGAGCGGCGCCACGGCGGCGGGCGACGGCGGCGAGAGCGGTTCACCTGCGTCCGGTCGAGACGGCAGCGGCGGGGATGGCTCCACCGGCGCGGATGCCACGGCGGGTGCGGGCGATGCCGGAGGATCCGGGAGCAACGACGCGGGCGTCACCTCTCCGTGCTCCGCGCCGGGCCTGCTCTTTTGCGACGACTTCGAGTCGCTCCCGCTCGGCGCTGTCTTCAACGCGCCCTGGTCCCTCGTGGGCGTCGCCGGCACGAGCGCGATCACGGTCGACGATTCGGTGCCGGCGCACAGCGGCACGCACTCGGTCCTGACCCACCCGGACAGCGACAGCTTTCAGACCCTGCTCGTCTATCACGATCCCACGGTGCTCCCGGTCGCGAGCGAGCGCTTCTACTTGCGGGCACAGATCCGGTTCGGCGCGCCCATGTCCGCGGGGCACAACACGTTCCTGATCGCGGACCTGTTCTCGGCGCCCGGCGCGGGGATGACCACGCGCGTCGGCGAGGACAATCAGATGCTGATGATGTCGGTCGGCGGCGACGCGAACACGTTCCTGTCCAATCAGAGCTTTTATCAAAATGGCTTGCCCGGGATTCAGTTCCCCGCGGGGGACTGGGTGTGCTTCGAAATGATGTCCGACGCGTCGAGCGGTTCGTTCGACGTCTGGGTCGACGGCCAGGAAGTGCCCGACATGCGCGTGACCAATCTGACGCACGAGAACTACGACACGCTGCGCTTCGGATTCGAGAAGTACGCGGGTCCCGTCACGGACATCTGGTGGGACGACATTGCGATCGGGACGCAACAAGTCGGATGCAACTGAGCGCCGGTGCCGGTCGCGCATCTCTCGTGCGACGGCGCGCAGGCGGCCGCGCGCGCGTCGGAGCTCGCTCGAAGTCTTGCGCCGATGAAGGCGCATGATAGGGTCCGGGCGGCTGAACATGCCTATGCAACCCACGAGTGACCTCCACGTCCTCGACAGCAGCCCGCTCATCACGCCCAACCAGCTGAAGCTCGACTTGCCGTTGACGGAGCGCGCCGCGGAGCTCGTTCGCACCGCGAGGCAGGAGATCCGGGAAGTACTGAGTGGCGCGAACGATCGCACGTTGGTCATCGTCGGTCCGTGCTCCACGCACGACCCCGCTGCGCTGCTCGACTACGCCGGCCGCATGCTGCGGCTTCGCGAGCGCTACAAGGACGAGCTCCTCATCGTCATGCGCGTTTATTTCGAGAAGCCGCGCACGACCGTCGGCTGGAAGGGCCTCATCAACGACCCGCACCTGAATGGAACGTGCGACGTCGCGAGCGGCGTCCGCGAGGCGCGCAAGGTGCTGCTGGACGTGGCGCAGCTCGGGATGCCGGCCGCCACCGAGATGCTCGACCCCATCCTGCCGCGTTACCTCTCGGACCTCGTGAGCTGGGCGGCCATCGGAGCGAGGACGACGGAGAGTCAGACGCATCGAGAGATGGCGAGCGGGCTTTCCATGCCCGTCGGGTACAAGAACGGCACCGACGGGAGCCTCACCGTCGCCATCAACGCCCTGGTCGCCGCGGGCCAGCCTCACAGTTTCCTCGGAATCGACGGCGATGGCCGGGTCGCCATCGTCCGGACGACCGGCAACCCCGACGGCCACGTCGTCCTGCGGGGCGGCAACGGCGGCCCGAACTACTCGAAGGAGCACGTCGAAGCGGCCGTCTCCGCCCTGCGAAAGGCGCGGGTCTGCTCGCGCGTGCTGATCGACTGTAGTCACGACAATTGCGGGAAGAGCCACCTGCGCCAGTCGCAGGTCGTCGAAGAGGTCGCCCGTCAGATCGAGTCCGGACAGTCGGACATCCTCGGGGTGATGATCGAGAGCAACATCGTCGCCGGTCGACAGACGCTCCAGCACGGCGCGTCGCGCGAGAGCCTCGTCTACGGCCAGAGCATCACGGATGCTTGCATCGACTTCGAGACCACCGAGCGGGTCTTGGGCCTCGTCGCCGACGCCGCGCGGGCCAATCGCTTCCCCGATCGCCTCGCCGCGGGCGGTGAGCGGCTCGGTGCCTAGGGCGAAGGGCGCACCCGCGAAGCGCCCTCGCTTCTCGTTGCTGGCCGCGGTTTCGCTGGCCACGGCGTGCGGCGCAGGAGGCCGCACTCCGTCGCCCAAGGAGTCGACCGGGACGGCGGACGCCGGTTCCGCGGACTCCGACCTGGACGCGAGCTCTCTCTCCGAAGCGGGATCGACGTGGGACTCGGCGACGGTGGCGGCGCTGGAGGTGCGCAAGCAGGCCGTCGTGGACCTGCGCTTCGGGATGTGGCTCCACTTCGGGATCCTCACTTATACCGGCACGTGGGCCGAGCCGAATCTCGATATCACGCAGTTCAATCCCACGGACTTGGATCCGGGCCAGTGGGCGGCCGCCGCCCAATCGGCCGGGATGACGTTCGGCGTCCTCACCACCCGCCATCACGACGGCTTCGCCCTATGGCCGAGCGCCGCGAGCGACTTCAACGTCGGCCACATTCCTTGGCAGAACGGCCAGGGCGACGTGGTGCGGCAATACGTCGACGCGTTTCGCGCGGCGGGGCTGCAGCCGGCCCTTTATTACTCGATCTGGGACACGACGGAGGGCATCGGGGCGGGACCGATCACCGCCGACCAGATGACTTACATCACCACCCAGCTCACCGAGCTACTGACGAATTACGGGCCGATCCCGCTCCTCATCTTCGATGGGTGGTCGTGGGAAATGGGCCATCACAACGTGCCTTTTCAGCAGATACACGATCTCGTGAAGGGACTGCAGCCGGACATCCTCATCGTGGATCACAACGGCCTGCAGAGCCCAGTCGACGAGGACCTCGTCATGTTCGAGGAGCCCAAGGGTGCGTTTGCTCCGCCGGGCAACGTGTGGGCGGCGCTCCAGGGCACCAAGATCAACGCGACCGGCGGCAACGATTGGTTCTGGGCGCCGGACATCGGCAACCTGATGAACGAGCCGACGATCGTGGACGATCATCTGACCCCGCTCGGACAGCGCCACACGACGTTCATCCTGAACTGCCCGCCCAATCGGCAGGGCCTCCTCGACCCGGCGATCGTCGGCGTGCTCGCGCAAGTAGGGGCGAACTTCACGCCGGGCCCGTCGATCCCGCTGCCCGATCAGGGGGTCCAGAACGACCATCCGTACACCCCCGTCACGGCGACCGCGTCGACCGGAGGCGCCGCCCTCGCCATCGACGGCTTCAACGACTACGGGTCCTACACCGTTTGGAACTCGTTCGGCGCTTTTCCGCAGTTCATCACCCTGGATCTCGGCGCTGTGAACGATGACGTCGCGTTCGTCGGTTACCTTCCGCCGTACTCGAACGCAGCCTTCGGCCCGGCGACCGGCGGGCAGATCACCTCTTACGCGATCTCCGTGAGCAGCGACGGGACCTCCTTCGTCCAGGTCGACAGCGGCTCGTGGCCGGGCGACGGCCAGTTGCAGCACGCGACGTTCGGGCCGGTTTCGGCGCGCTACGTCCGGCTCACGGCTCTCGCGACGAACGACGGAACTCCCCCGTTCGCGACGGAGGTCACCGTGGGGGGCGCTCCGTAGCGCGAACGATGGCATAAGAGAGGGGGGGGACCCTCCATGAGCTTCGTCCAGGTCTTGCTCTACGTCGCCGTCGTGGCGGCCATTCTCGGGGTGCCCGAGGCGATGCGGGTCTGGCGCCTGCGCCCCGTCGTGGAGGCGCTCCGAGGACTCGGCGCGCAACCGCGTCGCCAGGGGAACGCGGTGAGCGCGTCGCTGCGGGGCGCCGTGGTGACGTACGAGCTTCGTCCGGGGGAGCGGAGGGCGCCCGACCTCACCGTGTGCTCGGCGCTGCTGCCCGCCGGCGTGCCTGGCTTCGAGCTGGAGCTCCGCCCGCAGACCCCACGCGAAGCGCGCCACATCGAGCAGGGTAGAGCGATCGACGTGGAGCTCGGAGACGCAGGCTTCGACGACCGTTTCGTCGTGGAGGCGGCCCCGGTCCACCTGGCTCGGAGCCTTCTCGACGCCCCGCTGCGTGCGGCGCTCCTCCGGTTCTTCCCGTGCAAGGTCGCCCTCGCGGGGCGGGAGCTCCGGTTCGAGAAGATGGACTTCGTACGAAGGCCGGCGGAAGTGCAGCGCCTGACGGACGCGCTCCTCAGCCTCGGCGCACGCATGACGACGATCGGTCAAGACGTCGACCCCGCGCGCGGCATGGACCCTCCGGCCGCGGTCGGCGCTCCCGTCGGAGCGACCGCCGTGCAGACCGAAATCGCAGCGCTTCACGCCGCACGTGCCCGGCGCCGGGCGTTCCGCGCGCGTCGAATGGCCATCGCCGTCGGAGTGGGCGCGGTCCTCGGCCTCATCGGTTATCGCTTCGGTTGCGCCCCGTCCACGCACCACTGACCGCACGCAACCGGTGACCCACGCGCCGCGGCCGAGGCGGCGTCCGTGCACGGTGTCGGCCGCTACTTGTACGGAGCTTCGCCCTCCGGCGGCCATACCGTCACGTAGCCTTGTATGTCGTACAAGTTGTCCATGATCGTCTGGAGCCACCCCTCGGGTTGGGGGTCGAACTCCCGCGCCATGATGCGTCCAATGGTGATTCGCTTGCGCTCCTCAGGGGTCGGTTCACGCCCGTTCTGGGTCCACTGCTTCAGCGTCCGCAACTGGAGCTCGATCTGTTGGTACGGGTCGAAGTTGGGCGATCGAGCGAGAAGGGTCGCCGCGTCGACGAGCGCTCTGTCGAGGCGTCGCTGGAACTCCGCCCGCGACGTTATTTGCTTCATCATGTCGCGTATCTCCTCAAGGGGAACCGGTCAGGTTGGTCGTCATGCCCTGGTTCGGAACGTAGTATTGAGTCCCGCCTCCGGTCGACGGTTGGACTTTGTCCGCCACGGACCAGACGTCGTCTTTCGGACCCGCGGTCGACTGAAGATAGTCGGACGACTCGCCGTCGCTGTTTTGCATCAGATACGTATCGTTCGTTTTGTCGACGACCGCGCCGGTGCTCGGATCGGTTCCCTCCGCTCCCAACCCCACCTGGGACGCCGAGGTGCCCTCGGGCGCGAAGAACTGACCCTTGCGTCCGGGGACGTGATACTGCGTCAACGTTTCGGGCAGAGGAGGAGGAGGGCCCGCGCGGACCGGCTTCGTGAAATCGATCCCGCTCAACTGAGCATCTATTTTCGGCTGCTCGTCGGGTAGCTGGAAGGGACGATTGGCCCCGATGGCCGGGTCGTACAGCTTTCCCTTCGTCGCGTAGAAATCCTGCGCGACCCCCTTCCGCGCCGCGATATGCGCGTCGGTGGCTCCCTCCTCCGCGGCGAGCTCCTCCCGCGAGAGGGCTGGAGGGCCCTCTTTCCCGTCGGGCTCGGACGATTCCTCGTCGGTCGATTTCTTCGCGAGGTCGTCGTGCAGACCGAGGACGTCGACCCGCACGAGCGGGTTCGCGCAGTACGCGTACAGGTTGACCGGGCTCCCCTTGTAACCGAGAGGATCGCTCTGAAGATACCGTGCGAGCCTCGGATCGTAATAGCGATACCGGTTGTAGTGAAGGCCGGTCTCCGGGTCGTAATAGTGGCCCGGCCACCGAAGATTGTACTCGAGGGCCGCGCCGCGGCCGACGGCGAGCGACCCGAACGGGTGCACCCGCGCCGCCGACCAGACCTGCTTGCCCGATTCGTCTTCGATGCGCAGCGGCATGCCCGACGGGTCCGAGAAGACCTGGAACGCCGCCCCACCCGAGGGCTCGGCGTCGGGACCGGGGAACTCGACGAACGCGAGAGGAACGAGCGCGTGGCGCGTCGCATACTCGTAGATTCGCAGGCGCCCGTTCGGCGGGACCTCGGCGGCGAGCCGATCGCCGTCCCAATGGAAAACGCGCTTCCCGTCGTTCCATCGGGCCTCGACGCGACGCCCGATGGCGTCGTATACGGCCTCCCAGAGGCTTGCGGCTCCGCCCTGGGAAGGGAGGGTCTCGACGCGCACGAGCATGTCGAAGCTGTCGTACGCGTAACGACGAATCACCCCGTCGGCGCGCTGTCTCTCGACCAGGCGGTCGCGATCGTCGTAGGTGAACCGCTCGTCGGCCGACGCGATGAGGCGATTGCCCTTGCCGATGTCGACCCACGAGAGCCTGACGTTCGAGGCCGCGTCCTGCCAGAACTCCTGGCGGTCCCCGCCGGGGGTCTCCTCCGCCACGAGGCGGTGCGCGTCGTCGATCTCGAAACGTGTCCGGCCCTCCCGGCTGTCGTCGCGCTGCACGAGGTCCCCCTCGGGCGTGTAGGCGTACGCCGTGGCCCAGCGAGTGAGCCCGCCCACGGGATCCGCGCGATAGACGAGCCGCCCACAAAGACGGCCTCCGTCGTCGTATTGCAGGACCTCGGTCGTGCCATTGCTGCAATACCGAGTCACGATGCCGTCGTCGCGAAAGGCGAGGCGCGTTTCCTTCCCGCTGGGGCCGACGAGCTTCGTCGCGCCGGGAGCGCGGCGCGCGGTCATGAGAAACTTCTCGAGGACGGTCGTATCGACGGAGTCGTCGAGCTCCCCGTGTACGTATTCGTGCACGACGCCGAGGTCGTCGCGCGTGTCCCGGAGGCGCCTTCCCCACACGTCGTGGCCGAGCCGGACCTCGTGGTCGGCGGTAGACGCCTCGGTGATCCGTCCCGCGGCGTCGTAATCGAGCTTGTGCGCGCCGCCGCTCGCCAGGTGCCTCACCTTGACGAAGTGATTCTCGTGGATCTCGTTCTTGAAGAGCGCGTTCCCCGCGCCGTCGCGCTTTTCGATGAAGTGGTCACCGACGTCGTAGACGTACTGGTCCCGCAGGCGCCCGTCGCGGTGCACGCGGACGAGCCGCTGTTTGAGGTCGTAGTCGTAGCTGCTCTCGTTGCCGAGCGGATCGACGACGCCGATGACCTGCTCGAGGCGCGAATGCCTGTACCTGACCGCGTGGCCGAGGGGATCGCGTCGCTCGCCGACCAGGTTCCAAGAGACCGTCGCCTGGGTGCTCGTGCGCCCATCCCGATCACGAACCGAGGCGAGGTTCCCCGTCGCGTCGTAGCCCCATTCTCGGACGTAGCCGGTGGCGTCCACCTCACGAACCTTGCGCCCCAGCGCGTCGCGCGCGACCTCCCTCACCGCGACGGGCGCCGCGGACGGCTGCGCGCGCAGCCGAAAGCAGAGGCGCGCCTGGGCTTCGAGCTCGGACGGGATCGCGGAAAGGAAGGCGGGGTCCGCGCCGAACGTCGGCCGAGCCGTCTTCGGCGCGTCTTCGAAGAGTCTTCCTCGCGCGGTCGCCGGGAGCTTCTTCGCGAAGGGGTTCGGCGACGCGGGCCCCTGGGCTTCGGGCGGAAGGAGGTTCCCGAAGCGATCGACGCGGGCGTAGTGCGCGCCGTCGTCGTCGTAGAGCCAGCGGACGACCCTTCCGCCCGAATCGATTTCACGCGCGAGGCGACCTTCCCCGTCGCGCTCGCGGAGCTTCGCCCCGCCGTAGGGATCGACGATCTTGGTGACGACGCCGTCCGCGTCGTAGAAGATCTCCCACGTCCCCCCGTCGCTCTCGGTGACGCGACCGAGCTTTTGCTCGGGGAAGTATGCGATTTGGGTCGTCCAGAGGCCGTCCTGCCCGGCCGTCTCGACGCAGCGCCCGAGGGCGTCGTAGCGGTACGTGTACACGTAGCCGCGCGCGTCGGTGCTCTTCTTGAGCCGATGGAATGCGTCGTACTCGTACGCCCACCGGCCGCCGAGCGCGTCGTGCGTGAGCTCGAGCTCGGAGGCCGCGGTGTACGCGTGGAACGATCGCACGATCGGTTCGGCGGCGATGCCGGCGCGGTCGATCGGCGGCACCTCGACCAGGTGCGTGACGTGGCCCCCTTCGTCGTAGTGGAGGGCGAACCGCTTGCGCGCGCCGCTCTTCGAATCGCGCTCCACCGCGACCGAGAGCCGAGCGTGCGCGTCGTACTCGAGCGTGACCTCGTGTTCGTCGGTCTCGAGCTTCGACAGACGGAGCTCGCCCTCGAATTCGTTGCCCGAGAACTCGGCGTCCGGTTGGCCACGATGCGAGAGGCGGTAGAGACCGGGCGCCAGGCGTCGCAAGACGCGGCCCTCCGCCCGGACCGTATTCGACCCGTACTCGAAGCACGGGAACTCGACGCGTAGCCCGTTCCAATCCGTGAACGTGGCGCGGTGCAAGCGAACGACGAGCGAGCGCTGGAAAAAGTGCCGCCAGCCATGCCCGAGCGGCCCATCTTCTCGCGAGCGCGCGGTCGTGTAGTGACGACGCCACTCGAACAAGCTCGACACGAAGTCGACGGCCTTCGTGAAGTTCTCCCCGGTGACGACGTAGACCGGTTCGCCGGCGTTTCCGCACGATGCGTTGCTCTCCGCGGAGCCTCCCTTCAGGGAGCGGCCGAGCGCCTTCAGCGCCTTCAGCAGGCCGCCCACCGCCATCTGGCCGAGGGGCGGACAGGGAAAGCCTCCGATGAGGACGTTGGGCACCGGTGGCCCGATGAGCATGCCCATGCCCGGCGGGATGCCGGGGTCTTTGCCCAGCAGCATCTTGAGCGCGAGCGTGGCGGCGTCGGCCGCGGCCTGAAGCGCCGCCCAGGGGTTGCTCTTCTCGAGCGCGCCCGCGGCGCCGGCCACCGCGCCCGCGGCGCCCATCGCCACGTCGAATGCGCTCGTCGACGTCGGATTGCAGTGCTTGGTGAGGTCGGCCATGCGCGCGGCCCGGGCGCCGCCGATGAAGACGTTGCTCGAGCCGGTGTAGACCTCGAAAGGCGGGGCCAGCGAGCCGCAGGTCACCGAGATGCCGATGTCTCCGGCGCGCGCCGCCGGGACTCCTCCGATGAGCACCGTCACCGCGCCGGCGCCCACCAGCATTCCCATGCTCGGCAGCGGCACGGGCGGCGCGGGTGCGATGAAGGACGGGGGATGGGTATGCCCGTGTGGAGGACCGAGGTGCATGCCCATCAGGGTCACCGCGGGCATCGCCGGGAACATCGCCGCGATCGGCGCCGTAAACTCTGCGATCGCCGTATCGATGATCTTCGCGGGCGCGCCGATCGCGCCGACGATGCCCGACACCACGCGCGAGAAGGTGCCCGCCGCGCCCTCGTGGGGTGGCGGCGCGGAGTCGAACGGCGCCACCGTCGCGTTGACGACGTCTTCGACGACGTCGACCCGCGCGTTGCCCGTCGGAGCCAGGACCGGTGCGGGAGGTGCTCGGGGCGCGTCCGCAGGAGCGGACCGTCCCGGGGGCACGCCTGGACCGGACCGACCGCCGCCGATCACGTGCCTACCGCCTCCCCGGCCGCGGCGGATGGCCCGGCCGGCGTTCCCGGAACGGGCGCCTTGTGCACCTCCGCGAGCTCACGCGCGGCGTCTCGCTGCTCGGACGCCATTCCTCGTTCCCCGTAGATTTGGACCAGCTTGCCGAGGACCGACTCCGCGCGGTGGGTATATCCGTACATCCGGGCGAGGTTCCGGCACTTGCCGTACGAGGCCAGCGCCTCGTCTTGCTTCTTCTGCGCGCTTTGCGCGTCGCCCTTGCGCTCGTAGAAGTCGGCGTACGGAAATGGGTTGAGCGCCCCCGCGGCGACCTGGGCTCCGGAGTCCGCGTAGCTCTCCGCGTCCTCGTGATGACCAAGGTCGAAGCACACCTCGACGATCGAGATGAGCGCGTTGAGGAGCATCGGGAGCGACTTGGCCGAAGCCGACAAGGCGAGCGCCCGCTGCAGCATCTCCTTGGCTTCCGCAGGCTTTCCGCTCGCGCGCAGGGTGTCGCCCGCACCGATGAGGCACAAGGACTGCATCGGCGCGAGCCCGACGCCCTCGTAGTACCGGAACAAGATTCCGTACTTCGCCAACGCCTCGGGATACCGCTTGTACGAGTAGTCGAGCGCGGCGAGCTGGAGGACACACGCCATCCGCTCGGCGACGGGCAAGGACGTGTCCACGGCGTCTACCGAGAGCGCGTCCGTCAGCGCGGGCGTCGAGAAGTCCACGTCGAACGTGAGCACGCGCTCCACCTTGCGCGCGCGGATGTCCGAGCCGAGCCGCCGATCGACGCGGTCGTCCCAGACGACGACGCGCAGCGCCTGCATCCACTGCGGAAAGCCCTTCGGGGGAATGAAGGACTCCATGAGCCGGGCGTAAGCGCCGACGTCCCTGCATTCGAGCGGCAAGAAGCCGACGACGACACGGTGCTCCTGTTCGTTCGGGACGAGTCCGCGCATCCAATCGAGCAGCGCGTGGACACGCTGTTCCGGCGGGCGTCTCCGGTCGACGACGTCGTTCGGCAGGGGCGCGAACGGGGGGTCGCCACGCTGCGCTCGAGCCTCTCCGGCCGCCTGGAGCTGGACCTGCAGATCCCTCGTCGCCGCGTCCAGGTAGCCTTCCGCCGTATCGAACGGCTGCGGAAAGACGACGAAGTAGTCGGCCGGGTGTTTCTCGTCCAGAGCCTGGAGGAACTTGACGACGTAGGCCAGCTCCGCGGGAAGGCAGCCGACCGCGAGGACCGGGTAGTCGTTCTGGGTGACGAACTCGTCGAGGTTCTCGCGCAGCGCCTCGAACTTGCGCTTCATCAGTTGATCTTCACGATGGCGCCGCTGATTTCGGTCGAGGCGGCGCCGGAGACCGTGACCTTCGGGCCGGACACGGTGGCGCCCGCCGCCGCGAGCTGCATGGAGCCCTGGCCGCCCGTGAGCGACACGGTGGTGTTCCCGACGATCTGGATGGTCCCATCCTTCTTCAGCGTGATGCTCGACTGCCCGGAGACGAGCGAGATCTCCGAATCCGCGGTGATGCTGATCTTTCCGCTGTCGAGTTTGACCTGGCATTGACCGTTGCCGATCGTGATCGGGCCGACGGAGGTCAGCTCGCACTTGTCTTGAATGAGAAGGCTGTCGCCCTTCTGCTTCACTTGAAAGTGCGTGTCGCTGACGATGTTGTACTCGCCGTGCACCGTCGTGTTCATGTTCACGCCCGTGACGGTGAGGTCTTCGTCGGATCCGTCGACCTTGACCACGCGCCCATCGTGGTACGTCCCGGTGTGCTTCTTGTTGACCGTCACGTCCTCGGTCTTGGTGACCGTCATGACCCGAACGTCCTTGAACGTCTGCGTCTCCGCCTTGAGCACGGTCGTCGTACGCGTCCCGTCGACGAGGGTCGTCTCGTTGCCACCGACCGTGAGAGACCGGTTGGCGCCGACCGAGATGTCCTGGTTCGCCTTGACCAGTGTCGTCTCGTTGCGCTCGGCCTGAAAGTAGAGCTCCTCCTGGCCCTTCTTGTCTTCGAAGCGGATCTCGTTGAAGTTCACCTGCGTACCGCCGGGCGAGCTCCGGCTGCGAATCCCGCTCCGTGTCGGCTGCTGCACCGGATCGTACTGGGGCATGTTCAGCTTGTTGTGGACACGGCCCACGATGATCGGTCTGTCGGGGTCCCCCTCCAGGAAGTCGACGATGACCTCCTGGCCGACGCGAGGCGTGAACACGGCGCCAAAGCCCGTTCCGGCCCACAGCTGCGAGACGCGGACGGGGCACGAGCTCGTGAAGTCGATGCGGTCCGGGTCGCGGTCCCAATGAAACTTGACGTAAACGCGCCCGTACGGGTCCGACGTGATCTCGTTCGAGCCCTGCGTCGTCACCGTCGCCGTCTGCGGTCCGCGGACGACCGGCTTGGCGACGGTCAACGGGGGGCGGAAGGGCGTCGTCAGGTCCACGGCCACCAAGTTGCAGAAGAACTCCGACGAAGGGGCGGCATCGCCGGAAGCTTCGGAGGGGGCATTCACGATGTAGTCGGCGGACACCACCAGGTATTCCTGGTTCAAATCGTCGCGCATGTGTTCGGTGAGATTGAACGTCTTGCCGACGGTCATCGAGCTCGCGTTGCTCGCCGCGTGAGCCGCGGCGAACGGAAGCTGCACCTGCTGCAGCCTGAGCGCCGAATACTGAGCGCCGTAAGGACCGGGGTCCCCTTCGTCGAGGCCGTCCTTCGCGGGAATCTTCGCCGGAAACTCGCCCGGATAGTCGTACACCTCGAGGCCGTCGAGGTCGTACTTCTTCGGAATGGTCGTCGATGAGGTGATGGGCGCCGCCGGGTTCTGAAAGTCGAAATCCCAGTGCGTATACTTTCCGGGCTGAACCTCGTTCAGCGCATTCCACTGAGATACGTACTCGATCGTGGTGTCTCGGTGCTCGTCGGGGATGCGGAAGGGCACCTTCGGCGCCGCCGTGTCGCTCGGGAAGGTGTCGACCAGCATCATGGTGTGCTTGTCGACATCTTGGTCGAAGAAGTAAGTGATGCCTTCGTTCTCCAGCAGACGCTGCACGAAGTTGTAATCGCTCTCGCGATACTGGACGATGAATTCGCGCTTCCTCGTATGGTCAGCCTTGAGTCCGTCACGGTTCCAGATCGCGAAGCCTTGGTAATCGTCCTTCCCGTCGAAGAGGAGGGTGAGGATGTCGACGACGTTCGAGTTCGGGAAAATACGACAGTTGACGCGCCGGCTCAAAAACCAGAACCACGGGCGCGCCGTGAGACGGAAGAGCGAGCGATCTTGGCCATCGTACCCCTGGTACTCGATCCCCGAGATGATGCCGTTGAAGTGGCGTAGACGCGGGACCCCCGTCGCCGCCGACGTCCAGTGCACGGTCACGGACTTGCCGAGGAGGCCTGCCGCCGTGACGCTCGCTTGCGGGATTATGACGTCGATCTGATAGTTGAAGCACCGGCCGAGGCCCTCCGACGCGCGCAGCGACCGGCACCGCATGTTCGGCAGCGGGCCGTCCACGGTGACCGGACCGATCGGAAGCACGGGGAGCATCGCCATGGAGACCTCAACCCCGGAAATCTATACACACCAGGCCGGACGGCGGATAGATCCAAACGGGGGACAAGACCGGGGGCGCTCCGGCAATGCCAGGGCCCAGGGCGCGCGAGGACACGGGGCGCTGCGGTCACGCGGGAGCGGTCGTCCTCGCCGACGTCACGGAGGCGTGGGCATGATCCAGCGAGCGTAGAGCTCAATGCCCAAGATCGATTCGAAGAGGATCCTCGAGACCGAAACCATGTCGTTCGACCCGCTCGGACGAAAGGTATGGTACTTGCGCGCCGACGTGGGCCCCGGCAGATTGATGACGCTGTCGTAGACGAGCCCCGTCTTGACGATCCCGGCGTGCTGATGCACGTCGTTGTTGGCGGCCACCACGTCGCCATCCATGAGGGACGGCGGCTTTTGCCCCCCATCCCATACACGCCAGCCGGGTATTTTCTTGAGGTCTCGGAAGAGACCCGCCACGTTTCGATTCGTGGACATCGGGACCTTCGCGGCCAAGTACGACTCGATCGGGATGTCGGTGCAGACCTTGTAAGTCACGTTGATTTTGCTCAGCATCCAGGCTGGCTTTCCGTCCGTAGACAGGACCCCCAACGGGGCGACGAGCGCAGGGTACGAGCCTTTGTAATGGAGGCCGTCGCGATTCTTGAGGATTCTCTCGGTGGGGTCGGCGTCGTCCATACCCCCCTTCATATCGTTGTCGCGTAGATCGTTGTTCCAGCTGTCGAACCAGATCGCGGGGCTCGTTTGGCTCATCATCGCTTCCGCGTGGGCAAGCGCTGCGAGCGCCCCCGGGGTCGGCCCGGAGGGGAGTACGCTCGGCGCCTGGGGCGCGGGCTTCGGGGCTTGGCGCGGCTTGGGGTGCGGCCGGGGATGTGCCATGGCGATCGTCGTAGCAGGTCTCCGGTTGCATGAGAATTCGGACCCCTTCCCGGCGAGTCTCGTGGATCGGTGCGCGGGTCCCCGCGTCGCTGTATATCGTCGACCCGTGACCGACCCGACCCATCGTTCATCGGATACTTCGGACACGGCGCCGTCGCGCCGCGACGCGATCCGGGGGTTTCGCCTTTACCGCGCGTCCTTCGTCGCGCACGTCGCCGTGGGCGTGACGTGGCCGCTGCTCTTTCCATTCTTGGTGGCCTTGAGCAAGATTGCAGCGAAGCACAAAGGGGACGGCGGCCCGCTCGATGGGGTTCCGGTCGCCGTCGTGGCGCTCGCGAGCGGCGCGCCGAAACTCGCCATGATGGTCGGGCTCGCGAGCGCATTCGCGCTGGCGAGATCGTGTAGGGTCGGTGGGGTCCTCGCGACTGCGATGGGTGCACTCGGCGTCGGACTTCTCGGGGACGCTGCGATGCTCGCGGTCCCTTTCGCGGAGTCCGCGACGCTCGCGAACCGCATCATGTGGGAGTGCTTGCCGACGGTCACGCTCCTCTCGGGTGGAGCGTCCCTTCTGCTCGTCACGGGCGCCATCCGGGGAATCGCCAAGAAGATCGACGGGCGTCGCGTGGCGGATCGCGCTCGCCGAGTGCAGGCGCTCGCGGTGGGCGCCGCGGTCATCGCGCTGGGCGCCCTCGTGGTCTGGACGGGCTGGCCATCGACGGCCGCCGCCGTCCTTGCTTTGGCTTCGCTCGCAGCGGGCCTCGCGGCCGCGGTCCTTCACTTCGCAGTCGCCAGGGACCTGGGCGCCAGCCTCGCGGCGCGGGTCGCGCAGCAAGCCTCTGCGAGTCCGGACAGCCGTTCGGAAGAATCGGAGCCGACGCGGCCGACCACGGCACAGCGCGCGGCGTTGGGGTTGATCGGGCTGACGGCGGTGTGCACGCTCGTCACGGGCGTCGCCCTGGCCCGCCACCGGCAAGGGGGGAGGAACGTGCTCCTCCTTCGCGCGGTATCGGGGGGAGCAGGGGGCACCGCGGAGCGGTGTGGAGACCCGAAGTCCAAGCTGCCGATCGCCGTGCTCGAGGCTTCACATTCCACCGACGACTCGGAGAGCGACCCCATTTTGGCCCTGACCGCAAACGGTGACGTGTTTCATCGTCGTCTTCTGGTCGCGCGCGTATCGGGCGCCTGTGTGTTGGACCCTCACGGCGGCGTCCTCGTCTCCGTCGATGCGCACGGCCTCCTCAGCGGACCCGGGCGCGAGCCTCTGGGGGAGTTCGAGGCCGTCGAGACACTCAGGACCTCCGGAGGGACGGTGACGGTCGGCGAAGTCCTGGTCGACCCGGACCGCGCGATGACGGGTATCGCCAGCGACGGAACGGTCTATTTCGTCGCGCCGCCGTCCGACGGCGCTGGACACCCGAGGAGCGGCGAGGAGGCCGTCTCGCTGCCCGCGGGAGTGATCGGTGAGGTATCGCGCGCGCGTCGCACGGCGCTGTTGCTCGAGTCTCTGATCGGTCGACTTGACCCGAACGACCGATGACCGCAGCCGGCCACGGCGACGCGGGAGGCCGACCGCTCAGGTCGAGCGGCGCAAGCCGAGCCGCGGCGGCCACCGGACGATCTCTCCGCGCTCCACGCTTCGGAGGACCGTCTCCGTAAAGGAGTGTTGCGAGACGTACCTGGCAAAGAATCGCTCGAGTACCGAAGCGAGAAGGAATGCGCTCGTCCCGTCGAACGCCCCTTCGTCGCATTCGAGGGAGACCTCGACACCGCGCGCGAAGGTCCGCACGCCTTCGGCGGGCAGCCTGCGGACGCCGGGCCCCACGGCGACGGAACGGACGCCTTCGATCTGGCGGCGCGTGCGCGGCTCGCAGAGGTGAGCGTAGAGCCGCAACAGCTGACGAAGGGCGTCGGCGCCCTTCGCGTCGGGAGAGTCCGTCAGCACCAGATGGTTGAGTGACAGTTGGTCGATGAGTCGCCAGCTCATATCCCCGTACGCTTGCGCGGGGCGCGGCGGCGACGGTCCCGCAACGCATCGCACCGACGCGACGGGGGCACCTGCGCCGACGACGAAATCGGTCCGACCCTTGCCGATCTCCATCCGCAACGGGAGGTCGCCGTTCGTGCAGAGCGTCTCCACGGCGAGCTGCCCGGCCGCGGCCCGGAACGGCACCTCCCTTCGATCCACGAGGGTCACGAAGACCTCGTCGGCCGAATATCCCGATCGCGATGGTTGCGACACGCCCGGGCGCGCTCTCCGTTCGACCGTAAAGAAGCCCCTCTCCTGGGTCGCGTCGGGGAGCCAGCGGGGCGTAAACTCACGTCGTTCGCGGTCCGGCCCTCCCAGGCACGCGACTTCGCGAAGCGAGTGGACTTCGTAGTCCAACGGGCGGGTGCGGTCGGCCACGACTTGGTACTCGCAATCGTTCGCGGTCATTTGAATCCGATCCGCGGTTTTCGGAAACAGGTTGACGGCCGGCGCGCAAAAGAGGCCCATGTGCAACGGCGTCACGGCGGACTCCACAGAAGCATCGTGACGATCCAGCGCGACGACGATCTCGAGCTCTTCGCCTTCGCACCGGAGAACACCCGGCCCGATGTCGGAGAACTCCACGAAGAGCAAGCGGCTGGGAAAGGCGAAGTACTCGTGCAGGAGGCGATACCCCTGGAAGGCGGCCGCACCCGCTGGCAAAAGGGATTCCGCGGGATCCATGCCGAGGGTCCGCACGAAACCGGCGCCGGAGCTCGAGAAGGAGGCTGCCCCCGGCTGACGGAGCAGAACGCCAAGGCTACCCGCGACGATGAGCTCGAAGAGCCGGAGGGATACCGCGTCGTTCCCACGGATGAAGAAGGCGAGCCGGTCGAATTGGAACTCCGAGAACGGCAGCCCGTTCGTCGAACGCAGGCCGAGCCGAAGCGCGCCCTTGACCGGGCGCCGCGGGCGGAAGCTCGGCCTCCCGAGGTCGCCGGCGTCGTGGGTGTGAACGAGGCTCGTGATTTCGATCGGCCACAGGGTCACGTCGTGCGCCGTGCGGTATTGGCACGTCGTACCGTCTCCGCGCCCGACTTTGCCCGTGAGCGCGCTGTTGCGCGGAATGACGAATCCCGAGTTGAGCGCGTCTTGCCGCGGGTCGGGCAGGAACTGGACGACTGCCATCGACGGCGTCGGCACGAGATAGTTCGGGCAGAGGCGCTCGAGCAGCTGCTCGGTGAAACGTGGGAACTCGGCGTCGAGGTTCATCTGGACGCGTGCTGCCAAGAACGCGGAACCTTCCAGCAACCGCTCCACGTAAGGATCGCCGCACTCGAAGGCGTCGAGCCCTAGACGCCCGGCCACTTTGGGGAAGTCGCGTGCGAACTCGCCGCTCAACTCTCGCAGATATCGAAGCTCGCGGTTGTAGTAATCGAGGAGCCGCGTATTCACCGGTTCACCGGCGGAAACCTACCACTTTGCTGCAAAATCACCAAGGTCCGAGGAGCCGCCTCCGCCGCTGCCGCGGGATCCGGTCCCGCTGCGGTTGTTCGAGGCTGACCCGGCGCCCGCACCACGGCCGGCGCCGGCGCCGGGCGCGGTGCCGCTTTCGGTATTCGAGGGCGCGTCGGCCCGCTACGGAGCCGAGCCAATCGTCACGTCGTCCACGTAGACGGTAGATACCGGAGGCGAGAGCGCCGTGGCCAGATTGCCCACGTACCATTGGCCCCAGTCCGTGTCGTCGGTCGTCAGGCCTTTGAGGTCCGCCGCCAGCACTCCGTCTTGCCACACCGACAGCTCGCCGCTCGCATCCTTTGCGCGCTTGAAATACACCTCGACGTGAAACCACTTCGCGATCGGGATCGGCGGCACGGCGCTCACGTCCGGCACTGAGGCCGCCAGGAAGTCGAAGAACGATATGTGCAGATCGCCGGCGTCCCCCACGTCGACGAGCGACACGTCCCACAGGCCGTGAAGCGTCTGACCGGGCAGGCCGCCCTGGTAATGAAAAAGGTTCCAGAGCCCGTTGTTGACCGCGGGCGTCGGGACGTAATACCACGCGCCGTAGTATGCGGCCTCGGGGAACACCCCGTCCTCGACGCAGCGAACTTGCGAGCCCGCGTCGCCGCGACTGTCCACGGAGAACGCCGCCGCGTACCGACCGGAGTGAACCGGCGACGCGACGATCGCGTACGAGCTCGACCCCGTGCCGAAGCAGAAACCCATGGGCGGCGCATACCCGCAGAATCCGTCCTCGAAGCCGGTCGACCACGGCACGTTCACCGACGCGTCCGCGGTCGCCATCCCCGCGTCCGCGGCCGGTGTCGCTCCTCCGTCGGAGGCAGACCCGGGGCAGACCCGCGCCCCGATGACGACGGTCGGCTCGCACGCCGTGACCGCGGCCGACAAGCATCCGGCTGCCGCCATTCGCGACCACCACGCGCGTTCCATCGCTTTCGTGCAGTGGCATCGCGCGCGCGAATCCGTCATGGTTCTTTTCGGCGCTTGAGCAGCTGGCCCCTCCCAACCTGCTTCGGTAGCGTGTCGCGCCGACTGGCGACCCCTGCGCGAAGCCAAGGCAAGATTGCGCTTTTGGGCCGATGGATCGCCGTGGCCCTGGGAACCGCCATTCTGATCGGGGCCCGAAGGGTGGACGCCGAGGCGCTCCCCGGAGTTTCCGTGCGGTGGAGCGCCCCCTCCGCGTGTCCCACCGCCGACGAGCTCGAAGCGCGCGTTCATCGATTGCTCCCGGTCGATCCCGCAGCGGCCCCCGCGACGGACCGGCTGATCGCCGACGGCACGGTCGAGGTGGTGAACGGACATTATCGTTTGAAGTTGAGCGTACGGCGAAACGGGCAGCCTGCCGGGGTGACCCGCGTCTTCGAGTCGGAGACCTGCGAAAGCCTCGCCGGCGCCGCAGCGGTGACGTTGGCTCTCCTCGCCGGCGGCACGTCTCGAGCCGACGCCGCCCCCCCCTCCGCGTCGCAAAGCGCATCTCCTCCGTCGCAGTCGAGGGCCGCGTCGGCACCTGCGAAGAACGCGCCTCCTGCGCCCGTCCCGTCCGAGGCTCTTGCGTCCACGCCACCCGCGGCGCGCGCCACCCATGCCGAGAGCCCGAACCGCCCGCCCGATCGAAGGCGCGTGACGGCGTACCTCGAGGGACCGGTACTGGCGGTCGACGAGGGCATGCTTCCTTCGCTGGGATCGGGCATCGGCGTCGGCGGCGGGGTGCGCATACGCGGGCTGCGCGTCCTTTTGACCGGCCGCTTGTGGCTCCCGCAGGACAGCACGGCCCGGAGCGTCTACGCGGCGACGTACGAGCGGCGCAGCGGAGCCCTGTCCGGCTGCTACGGGTGGGCGCTCGGTCCGTTCGACGTGGGCCCTTGCGTCGCGCTCGCGCTGGAAGACGTGAGCGCGAGCGGCGCGGGTCCCCAGGTCGTCGGGGATCCCGGACACGCGACGTGGGTCACGGTCGGCCTCGGGGCGCGAGCGGGTTGGTCATGGTCCAGGTGGGCGGCCTTGTTTCTCCGGCCGAGTCTGACGTTCAACACTTCCCGCCCGACCTTTGCCATCGACGGAGTCGGGCCGCTCTACCAGGTGCCCCTGGCCACCTTCGGCGTCGATCTCGGCTGCGAGTGGATTTTGTGATGGCTACGGCCTGCTGATGCCACTGCCTTCCTCGATGACCGTGGTGCACACGATGGCGGACCCCGGCGCCCCGGCACGCTCGGTGCCGCGGGAGGATGCGACTGGCCTGCCGTCGTTTCGCGCCGTCTACGACGGGTACTTCGATTTCGTCTGGGCATGTGCCAGGCGCATGGGGGTGCCGACCGACGCCATCGACGACGTCGTGCAGGACGTCTTCATCACGGTGCACGGCCGGCTCGGCACGGTCGAGCGGCCGGCCTCTCTCCGCAGCTGGCTCTATGGCGTCGTCCGCCGGACCGTGAGCACGTACCACCGCGGGAGGAACGCACGCGTCGCGCGCGAGTCGCCGGCGCCCCAGATCGACGCCGCCGCGAACCCCACGCAGCTCTCACCGCTGGATGTGACGGTGCTCGGCGACGAGCTCAAGCTCCTTTGGAGTCTGCTCGCAGAGCTCGACGCCCCCAAGCGCGAGGTGTTCGTCCTGGCGGAGCTCGAAGAAATGACGGCGCCCGAGATCGCGGAGGCCGTCGAGATACCGCTCAACACGGCTTATTCGAGGCTTCGCGCCGCGCGGCAGGAGTTCAATCTTGCCTTCGCGCGCGCCGTGGCTCGGCAGAAGACGAGGAAATGAGATGCGCGACGCGACCCCTGACGCAGCTTCCCTGATCCGCGCGGGACGGACTGAGTTTCGCCCGGATGCCGCGGATCGCGAACGCGTGCTCGAGGCGCTGAGGGCCCACCTCGGCAACGCCGCGTTACTCGATGAACCGGGCGGGGGCGAACTCGGCAAGGCGGCAGCGGCGGCTCGGATCTCTTTGCGAGGGGCCAAGGTCTGGGGAGGACTGGCGGCGCTCGCGATCGGGACGGGAGTCGTCGTGGGATCGCGCGTGTGGACGAAGGCCCCTCCGCGCGTCGAGGCGAGGCCCGCAGCGTCCTCCATCCGGACCATGGAGCCGGAGCGCTCGTCGAGCATCGAGCCCTCGACCGAGGAGGGCGCGACGCCCGATACGCCACTGCACGTGGAACGCGCGTCGAGCACACCGCACGGGACGGCGCGACCCGCGCCCGCGAGCACGACGTCGTTGCGCGAAGAGGTCCGCCTGCTCTCGAGAGCGGAGCGACAACTGAGCGACGGCCTCGGCGAGGACGCGCTGAAGACGCTCGCCGAGCACGAGCGTCGCTTCCCGAAGGGCGCCCTCGCGGAGGAGCGCATGGCCGCGCGTGTCGAAGCGTTGTGCGCCGTCGCTCGTCGCGCCGATGCGAGAGTCGCGCTTGCGCGGCTCGCGCGCGCCTATCCCAAGTCCGCGCATGTAGACGGGACGCAGAGGTTTTGCGGCGATGACCTCGGCGTCGCGCGGTAGCCCTCGCCGAGCGCTGCCGAGAACTTGAAGCATCCACGTCGTCGGGACCATTTCTCCATGTGACGACGGCGACTCCACTCGCCCGGCACATCCGGAGGAACGCAGCGAAATGCCCCTACGTCAGAATCGTATTCGAGCATTCCGGACCCGACCCCGCGCGTGGCGCGTAGCCATGCCCACGGCGATTGCGTGCGGAGTGTTCGTGCCCGCGTCGGCCCGCGCCGCGTCGCTGACGGGCCCGGTCTCGGGGTGGAGCTCCGGCGTCCCCTCGTACATTTCCATGTACGAATACGTGCCCGCAAAGCTGGCCGCTTCGCCTCCCGTCCTCGTGGCCGCCCACTACTGCGGCGGAAGCGCGAGCGCGATGTTCGGGTTCACCGGGATGCCGGCCATCGAAGCCGCGGCCGACCAGTACGGCTTCATCATGATCTTTCCGCAAACGACCAACCCGGCGACGTCCGCCGACTGTTGGGACGTCGGCTCGAAGGCATCGCTCACGCACGAGGGCGGCGGAGACACGCAAGCGATCGCCGAAATGGTGCAATACGAGGTCGCCCATCGCGGCGCGAACGCGGCCCGCGTCTATGCAATGGGGGCTTCGTCGGGCGCGATGCTGACCGAGGCTCTCATGGCGGTCTACCCCGACGTATTCAAAGCCGGCGCCGAGTTCTCCGGGGTGCCCGCGGGATGCTGGTCGGACGGGTGGACCGCCGGGAGCAACTGGGGCGGCACGTGCGCGGCTGGGCAAGATACGCAGACCGCGCAGGCCTGGGGCGCGCTCGTTCGCGCGATGTACCCCGGCTACACGGGATATCGACCGCGCCTTCAGCTCTGGCACGGCACGGCGGACGCGACGATCAACTACAACAACATGACCCAAGGCATCCTGGAGTGGACGAACGTCCTCGGATTGGCAGCCACGCCGAACTCGACCGATACGACATCGACGCCTGGGTTCACGATCGAGAAATGGCAGAATTCGTGCTCCTTCACCGTCCTCGAAGCGCATACGCAACAAGGCGGCGGCCACACGACGCCGATCGACGCAAACTCGGTCGTCAACTTCTTCGGCCTCAACCAGGTGGCGGGTCCCGACCCGCAGGTCGCGGCGTGCGACGGCGGGTCGACGTCCAGCGGCGGTACAACCGACGCCGGGACGGGAACGGATGCGAGCAAAGGAATGTCGAGTAGCGGCGGACCGAGCGGCTCCTCGAGCAGCGGATCCAGCACCGGGTCCGGTACGGGCTCGAGCGGCGGCGCGGGCAGCAGCTCGAGCAGCAGCAGCAGCAGCGGATCGCATGGCGGGAGCAGCGGAGCCTCCGGCCCGACGGCGGGGTCGAGCGGCGGCTCGGGAAGCGACGGTTCGACCGTGGGTGGTGAAGACGCGGATGCGATGGCGGCCCGCGATGGGAACGTCGCCGTCGCCGACAGCGGATTGGATACCGGCGAAACGGGGAACGACGCGGCAGGTGGCTGCAGCGTGACGGCCGGCGGGTCGGCGTCCCGAGCCGCGGTAGCCGCCGGAGGCCTCCTTGGCATCTTCATGCTGTTCGGCCGCCGACGGCGCCCGACCTAAAGGCGACGCGGCGAGGCGCCCGCCCCTCGGGACGCTGACGCAGAGGCACCGCGAGAACCTCTTTGCCGGCCCCTCTCTCAAAGGAGCAAGATTGGCAAGTCGGATCGGGCGGTGTCCAGGCGGCATGCCGTCGGAACGTGTCGCGACATCTGCTGTCGTCTCGAAACACGAACACGGCCGCGCGGCCGGCCATTGCCAGCCATTGCGCCCGGCAGGAAGAACCCCTCACTCATCGTGCGGAACCCCCCTCGGCTCCGCACGCGAGGGTCGGGGCCGTTCGCTCACATCACCGCGTCTTTGACCGCCTTCACAGGCCTCGCGCGCACACCCTTGCTCGCCGGCTTCGCCGCGAACTTCTGCTTTTCTTTGGTGAACGGATTGATGCCCTCGCGCGCGGGACGCGCTGGTTTCTTCACGACGACGAACTTGGCGAAACCTGGCAATACGAAGACGCCGCGCTTCTTGAGCTCCTTGTGCCCAACGTCGACGAGCGCCTCCATGATTTGCGTGACTTGCTTCCGCGATAGGCCGTCGCCGATCTCGCTCGTGACTTCCTGGAGGATCGCACTCTTCGAGAGAGGCTTCTTCTTTGCCGTGGTCGCTTTTGCCATCCGCTGAATCTCCTTCGTCGTGAGAAGAGCGCGACTTCCGAGGCAACGTCAACTGAAACGGCACGTAGGGCCGGCCCGGTGCCTTCGCCATGCCTTTTGGGGCGCCGGACAACGTTTGGGCGGTTTGGGCCGTTTGGGGGGTAGGAGTCGCATTTCTGGAACTCCTCTTGCGAGATGGGATACGGTCTGCCTCGATGTCTACCTCTCTCCACTCCACGTTGAACGACCTCGCTGCATCTTTCGCGGATAGCATCCTCTCTGCCATTCGCGGCGCCTCACTGGACGAGCTGGCTTCGTCCGACCGACCCGTCAAGGAAGCGAGCCGCCCGGCGCGGGCGACTCCACGGGCCGCCGCGGCGCCTGCTCCAGCACCTGCCAAGCGCACCCGCTCCGCGGGGCGTCTTCCGCGCCGGTCGGCCGACGATATCGCTTCAGCGCTCGTCCAGGTCGTCTCGCTCGTGAAGAAGCACAAGGAAGGGCTGCGCGCCGAGCAGATTCGGAGCGAACTCGGACTTCAGGCCAAAGAGATGCCCCGTATCCTCAAAGAGGGCCTCGGCAAGAAGTCCCTCAAGGCCAAAGGCCAGAAGCGGGCGACGACGTACTTCGCCGGCTGACGCGGCCGAAGGAACGAGTCAGCGCACGGGCGGCGGCAAAGAGCTCGTCCGGTGCGGTGGGCGTCCGGGATGATCGTACAGCCCAACGCGCGGTCGGTAGACGATATCGCCACCGTCGGCGACGCGCTGCCGCTCGTGCTCGTGAGCTCATACTGGGATGTCGTGCATACGGCCTTGCACCTCTTGCTCCTCTCGGAAGACGGCGCCATCGGCGAGTACGGTGGCGCCGTTGCTGACCTCGCAGCTTTGGGTCGGGTGGGCGGGACGGGAACCGGCGTTGGACGCGTCACTATATAGGTATTCGGGTTCGTCGCGTCGGGGCAGCGGGCCCGGCGGCGTAGACGCCAACGTGTCGGTCGAGGTGCCGCACGCGATAGCGAGGACGAGCACCCCGGAGTCGCGGCCCGCCGCCGCCTGCGGATTGCTCAGCATGCAGGGCTACGTCGCGTGTGCTGGCCGGGTGCTTGCTTCTGCGTCGGGCGACATGAAGACCCACTCCTCCACTCTCCTTCTGGCCGTTCTCTTCTTTGGCTGCGACCCGGCCGATTACGATCCTCCGCAAGTCCCGCCGCCGCCGCCCCCCGTGGCGGAGCCAGCGCCGATGCCGGAGCCCTACACGGAAGTCCCAGCGGGCGGGGCGCAACCGCCCGCCGCACCTGCGGGCTCGACGGCGACTTCGCCCACGCCACCCCCGGCACCGCCGCCTGCCGCGCCTGCCCCAGCGGCGCCTACCGCGCCCTCCGCCGCGACGACCGACCAGACGCCCTTGGTCTATTCCTATCCGACTGGGCAATGGGTTTACCTCGTGGACCACGGTTGGGTCTGGATACCCGCCGGGGCGACCGCCGCGAACGTCGAGGGTGTGCCGTATGTTTGGATGTACACACCGGACGTGGGCTGGACTTGGTACGTCTCGCCGTGGGGCTGGGGGCCGTACCATTACGGGATTTGGTACCGCCATCCCTGGCACCCGGTCGGCTGGCACGGCCGCTGGATCGGCGGACCGCACGTCACCGTGCGGCTCGGGCGTGGCCACCGCTGATTGGTATCCTCTCGTACGTTTGCGACCTGACGGTCGACGCCTCACCGTGCCGGCCGATTCCGGGTCCGGACGTGACGGTGCTGGGGCATTCGCATCACTAGAATCCCCAGAATGGCTTTTCGACCGCGGACCTTCCTGGGGCGTTTTCACGGTGGGCCCGTCGACGCGGGGTCCACGCCGCCGACGAACGACGCCGGCGCCCGCGGACCTTGTCATCCGGCGACGTGCGGCTCCCACAAGTGGCCTTGTTGGCCGATGCCCAACGGCGCAACCGGCGGGCTCCCCAACCCGGCGAGCTACACCGATCTCGGCAACGGCACGGTGCTCGACAACATCACCTGCTTGACCTGGGACAAGACCGCCGGAGCCTCGGACACCGCCACGGCGAACATCGCCTATTGCGCCAATCTCGCCTCGACGAGCTTCGCTGGGTATTCGGATTGGCGCTTGCCCACCCGCGTCGAGATCGCGTCCGTCCTCGACATGACGCGGACGAACGACGCCATCAACCCCATCTTCGGCAACCAGACGGCGGGTTACTTTCGGACGGCATCCGACTGGTACGAAACGATCCAGCAAATCAACGGGAGCACGTTCGGCTGGATCACGAGGCCTCACGAGCAACGCGTACCTGCCGGCGAGTCCGGCGTCGGCGCTGTGCGTCCGCGGCAACGGCGCGGGCGAGACGGTCGACCAGCTCGCCGTCGAGCCGCCCAATCACTACACAATCGCCGCCGGCGAGGTGACCGACAACTACACGGGGCTTGTCTGGCAGCAGTCTTATTCGACCGCGCAGATGACCTGGTCGGCCGCGGCCGGTTACTGCGGGACGCTCGGGCTGAATGGTCATACGTGGCGCCTGCCCGGGCTCAACGAGCTCACGACGCTCGTCGACGAAGCGCGCGTCGGTCCGGCCATCAACCCGACGGCCTTCCCGAATACCCAGTTTTGCAACACCGGGACCCTCGAGAATTACTACTGGGCGCGCGAGGAGCTCCCCGGGTCGACCTTCGCCTGGGGTATCAACTTCTGCGACGGGGTTCACGAACTACAACGCGGCGACCGCCACGTTCAACACGTTCCCGACCGCCTACGTCCGCTGCGTGCGCTGAGCGGGGCTGCCCACAGAACGGCACATACAATCCGCCTTTTCCCAACGTCGGCGAGGGCACGGCCCGTCTGCCCCGATACATTCGCGGACGGTCCCGTCCGCACGTCTTGCACGAACTCTTGACGACTGCGGTCCCCCGCCCTTCTCATCGGGCAACGCCGGCGCCGACTGAGCCGCGTTGCACGGCTCTGGCGGAGTCGGTAACGTGCCAAGGTCCTCGAGGAGGGCTCAGATGTCGCCTTCGCTCCGTCAGCTTGCTTCGATTGGGATCGTGTTTGCGGGCCTCGGTGGCTGCGAGCAAGTGCTCGGCGGCTTTTCGGCGGGGCCGTCCATGGGCGAACCCGACAGCGGTGGCGATGGTGCCGCCGACGCCCCCGCAGACTCGACGACGGACGGCCCCACCGACGCGACGACCGATGCCGGCGCGGACGTCGAGGCGGCGGCGCGAATGGACGCCGCGACCCAAGAAGCCGGCGACGTCGGCGTGGGCGACGCGACGCCGAAGGACGGGGCGATGCCCGACGGCACCATGGGTGCGGGGGACGGCGGCGACGCGGGCGACGCGGGCGCGTGCACCCCGCAAGACACCGTCACGACTTGCAGCAACAGGGCGTGCGGATCCGCCATCGACAACTGCGGCGCGACCGTGCAGTGTCCATCGCTGTGCGAAGCGGGCACTGTCTGCGACGGCAACGAAGCGGGACCCAACGCGTGCGGGTGCGCGATCGCCTGCGGAGGCACATGCACCGACCTTCAAACGGACGACGCCAACTGCGGAGTTTGCGGACATAGCTGCATGGGTTCCGGCTGCTCGGCCGGCATGTGCACGCCCGTCCTCTTGGCGGTCGGCACGTTCTCGCAGCCGTGCCCGAACGGGCTCGGACTCGACGGAGTCGGCAACGTATATTGGGCGCTGGCCAGCAACGGCACGAGCCAAACCGGCGCCGTGATGGGGATGCCCATCCGGGGCGGCGCGGTGGTAACGCTCGGTACCGCGCAGGACGACCCTCTCGGGCTGGCGGTGGTTCCCGGGGGATCGGCCATTCAGGTCGTCTGGACGAACGTATCGCCGGTGTCGACCGGCTCCGCGATGACCATCCAGGCTCCGGCGCAGGGATTTCCACAGGGCGCCCTCCAGGCCCTCGCGCTCGACACGACGCTCATCGCCCACCCGTCGGCCATCGCCGCCGACGCGACGTTCGCTTACGTCCTCGGGGTCGGCGGGGCCGACACGGCGATCGAGCGGACGAACGCTTTCGGCGGAGGGACGGCGAGCACCGTCACCTCGACCACGAGCCTCCTTGGATGTTCGATCGCCGTCGACGCCACGAATGTCTATTGGTCGCAGCTCGGCGTCGGGCTCATGAAAGCGCCGAAGACCGGCGGCGCCGGCGTGCCGCTCGCGTCGTCGACGCTCATCGGCAATATGGTCCTCGGCAACGGCAGCCTCTACGCCGTCGAGGGCAGCACGATCATCCAAGTTCCCCTCGACGGCAGCCCCATAGGCACCGTGGCCACCGCCCAGAACATGCCCCGGGGGATCGCGGTCGACGCCACGAGCGTCTACTGGACCAACAGCGGCGACGGCACCGTCATGAAGGCGCCGCTTGGCGGAGGCGCTCCGGTGACCCTCGCGATCGGGCAAACCTCGCCGTCCGCCATCGTGGCGGACGTGGACTTCGTCATCTGGATGACGAGCGGCACGAGCGCCAACAACTACCGCGACGGCACGGTCATGCGAGTCGCGAAGTAAACGGCGCTTCAGCGATACGCTGCCGCGTTTTGCTCCGCCCATCGGTCGAACGCGATGGGCTTTCGCCCGAGCACACGTTCGACCGTGTCGGTCACGGCCGAGAGGCGCCCTTCCCGGATCGCACGAAAGATCGAGAGGCGGGCTTCGACCAGCGGAGGCGGCGCCTTCACGCGATCTGTTGCTCCCGCGCCTCTTCGTCGGTGATGGTCTGGAACACGAGCGTTCTTCCTATCGCGCGGCCGATCTTCGCCGCCATCTCTCCGTAGCTCAGCGCCTCGGGGCCGGTGATCGGGAAAGACCGGCCGTCGTCCTCTTCTGACCTGAGCGCGTGGACCGCGACGTCGGCGATGTCGTGGGAATGAATGAAAGGGATCTTGCCTTCACCGGTCGACGTGCGGACCACCCCCTCGGCCCTGATGGACTTCGCCCAGTACAGAGCGTTCGCCATGAAGCCCGAAGGCTGAACGAACGCGAACCCGACGCCGGCGGCGCGAATCGCGGCTTCGCCTCGCGCGTGCCATACGCCAGTGCCTACGTTCTGCTCGCGCGCGTCGATCGAAGAGAGTTTGACGAGCCGCTTCACGCCCGCGGCCCTCGCCACCGTCGCCGCCTCGCCGTCCCGCACGTCGAGGTCGTAACCCGCGTTGACCAGGAAGAAGGCGTCGACCCCGGCGAGCGCGGCCGATATCGACGAGGGGTCGGCCAGGTCGCCCACGGCGATGTCGACGCGGTCTCCGAAGCGTGCCCACGCCTTCTCCGCGTCCCGGACGAAGACGCGCGGGCGGATTCCGCGCGCGAGAAGGCGATCCACGACGAGAGATCCTACGTTGCCGGTCGCGCCGCTGACGAGATAGGTCATGCGAGTCTCCTCGAATGTGTAAACTTGCTCATGTCCATGACGACAGCGTAATGCGCCGCGTGGGACCGGTCAGCTCGCGTTCTCACCCTGCGATTTCCTCGATCGACGGGCGCCATTCAGCGACGTATATGGACGAGCGCTCATGTTCTAGGAGCCTGTAGTGCGTAGGCCACGCGCGGGGATCGACACGGGATCCCAGCCATGATCTCTTGGGGTTGTGAGCAAGCAATACCGACCGTGGGCGCCGGATCAGGCGTACCTACTGCCGCCGTCGCCCGCGGAGTGGC
>DASYBG010000036.1:0-45950 GCA_036500865.1 Polyangiaceae bacterium | reverse complement strand
CCTTCGCTTGGCTGCACGGCGCCCACCGAAGACTCGCCACCCGCTACGAACGGCGCGCCGACATCCATCGAGCGTTCCTCGTCCTTGGCGTTGCTCTCATCTGCTTCAACTTCGTTCAGCGGTTTTGTTAGGCGCTCTTAGTCTAGGGCCGCCGAGAAACTCTGTTACTTCGAGATGGCGAAGACGAGTAGGCGAGCGTTGGCGCGTCGTCGTCCTCGACGAGGCGATATTGCCGGGCACCTTTCCCATTGCTGCCTGTCGTAGGCTTGTGCCGAGGGTCCGCCTCGGCGCAGCTCGCCGGCGCGGGTCACCTCCTCGGCCGGGATGTCGACCAGAGGCCTCGAGTCGTCGAGGCGACGGCACCGGTCGCTCAGCCAGCCCCGAGCCGCGGCGGACCGGAAACCGCCCGTCGCTTGGTCGGTGATGCTCTCCGAGGATCGCGATGGCGAATTTCGCGACGAAGCGCGCGCGGTCTCGTGCTTACGCGCGGCTTTGCCGACAGCGGCGCACACGACCAGTTCGAGATCTCGTCTTCGGTCAGTCCTGCACAGCGGGCCGCCGCGATGTCCTCATCGCACTCGTCGGAGGACCGAGCGACGACCTTTTCAGCGAGCATGCGCATGGCCTGAGGAGGCGCCCGACGCTCGTCGCAGAATGCCGCAGCGCGTAGGGTGTGCGAGGCTCGCCCTTCCCCCCTCCAGAATGCGCTGGACGAGTCCCCGACGGTCCGCCTCGATATCGGACACAGGCCCGCCCCTCTTCCGCGGCAGCACGCGCGTAACCGATCGTCGACTCGAACGCTGCCGACGCGACGAGCGAGCTTCGAAGGACCATCGCTCCGAGGCGCGCCTCTAGCGAACTTGCGCCCAAGCGGCTCCTCGGCATTGGAGCATCATCGTGTGAAGGAACGCGCGCCGGTCCGCTGACGGCAGAGGCGCGGGGTCATTCTTCGAAAAGACCACGCGAGCTGTGGCGGGCAGCCCCGGCTTCAGATTGCGCCTGGGCTCGCGCCTTCTCGTACAACGTACGCAATATGGGAAGTGGGCCGCCACCCCCTTTCGCTTCGAGCCAGGTAATGGCTTCCTCGAACGTGGCCAATGACACGATCTCTTGCCCGGGAGCCGGGGGTCGCAGCCAATGGATGGCGGTGATAACGCCACGCTCAACGATTGACGAAGTGACGATCACGGACCGAAACGGTTTGCTGGGAGGGCGAGCTGCTGCGAGCCGCTGTCGCCAGCGTGGACCGGGTGGCGGCTGGTCGCGATCGATCACAAGAACGAAGGTTGCGACGGATACCGCCAGCGCCTGAGCCCAGAGCTCATTGGTGGAGTCGAGGAGCCGCTGGTAATCGCCGTCGGTACAGGTGCCGCCGCTCTTCAAGCCCACGAGGGTGGAGGTCCATGGATCGTAGGCAAACGTGTACATGCGTGCCAGAAAAGGAACGGCCCGGAGGCGGCCGGACGTTAAGCTTGCAGCTCGAGGCGGCCCCCCCGCCAAGGGTAGCCTGTCGTGGCGAGAAACGCGTGGCGAGCCGGCCGGGCGCCTCCGCCAAAGGCTCCCGGCGTTCACAACACGTGGCTCTCCCGACGCGCTCCATGGCGTACACCGTCACCACTCCTTCGACCGGCGGGGACGGATTCGCCGTTGGTGCGCCGTCTCCAAAAACGTCTCCATGAACTGGGTCGATTCGGGGGAACTGCCGGAGACTGTGGAGGACTCGCGTTGCGAGTGAAACCGCTGAGATTCTCAAGCCCTAGCGACGAAAGACGAACGACATCGCCAACTTGAAAAAGTCGCTTGCTAGGGTTCAATTCCCGGCGCCTCCACCTGACTGTGCTTGTTTTCGGCTCCATCGTGGCCTCCGTATCGGCAGAATCCGAAACCGTGGCAGAGCACACCCCACCGTGGTCCAGCGACGCCCCCGCACCCGACCATGAGCGCGAGGCAGGACAGGCCGAGCAAACCTCTACGACCGCCTCTTCGGCGATGCCGAAGGGGCTGACGAAGAGACGGCGACAGAAGTCGGGACCGCCGACTTTACTCGATCCGCGGCGCCGATTCGCCGGTGACTCACGCGACGCGTCCGGTCACGCTGGCCGACGTCGTATTGTTCCAATCGTTGATCTGCACAGTTGCCCGGCCGTACGTTGGTAGAACGTGAGGAGCCGTCCAAGTCGGTCGTGCCGGCGGACCGGGATTCGGAGCTCGCGGAGCGTGGCAGACGGAAACGGGATGACGTTGCAAGGCCCTGGTGGTTACGCTCAGCGTGGTAGTGGTCGACGAACTCACCGACGACGGTGCGCAAGTGGCGCTCGCCGAGCGGGGACGACCTGCCGGAGGCACTCCTGCTTGATGGACCGAACAAACCTCTCAGCGTGTGCGTTCAGATTTGGGCTGCGCGGCGGCAGCCGCAAGAGCGAGACACCCGCGGCCCCCTCGTCGACAATCCAGCCTCCGACGACGACCCGCCCGTCCGCCGCCGCGCCCGCCACGTCTTGCGCTCCGCCGCACGACTCCTTCGTGACGTACGCGCCCACCGCGGCGTCGTTCTCTCCATCCTCCGCGAAGCCAAGACCGACCAAGACCGCTTCTGATCGCTCGACCCCGCCGACCCCTCATTCTTCTCGGTCCCACAACCCTCAAACTTCGCGGCGACGCTCAGCCTGTCTGGGGCCAAGCGAACAGGAACACGGGCTCCTCCTTTGGTCCGGCAGGACGGCGACCTACACTGGGCCAGTCGGCATGCCCCACCTCCTCCGAGTGTCCCTGAAGTACCCGCCGCCTGAGGACGCGCCGTATCCCTACTCGCTCCGGGTGATCCGAACGTTGGTGTCGCTCGATGTGAACGTGGGAGTCACATTCTTCGTCGGCGAGAACGGCTCAGGCAAGTCGACTCTGCTCGAGGGGATCGCCGCGGCGGCGGAGCTGCCCGCGCTCGGGAGTGCTGACGTCGCCTTCGATGACACTCTCACGTCCGCCCGCCAATTGGCCGCGGGTCTCCGCCTTGCCTGGTCCCGACGGTCTCGTCAGGGCTTTTTCCTCCGAGCGGAGGACTTCTTCGGCTACCACAAGGCGCAGGCGCGAATCGACGCGCGGATCGCGCGAGAGATGAGCGAGGGCCCAGTGCGCGGCGACGAGCCGACCGTCGTCGGCGGCGCCCCGATTCATTCCGACGAACGACAGGCCGCTCGCTTTATCTCCCGCTACGACAGTCGGTCGCACGGCGAGAGCTTCATGGACGTGCTCACGAAGCGAGTCCGCCCTGGGGGGCTCTACGTCCTCGACGAGCCCGAGACGCCGCTCTCGCCTCGACGCCAAATCGCGCTTCTCGATGTCCTGAGGCGTGCCGCCAAGGCCGGCGCCCAGTTCATCGTCGCGACCCACTCGCCCATCCTGCTCGCGTGCCCTCGGGCGCGGATCTACAGCTTCGACGAAGCGCCGATCGCCGAGGTCGAGTACGGCGAGCTCGAGCACGTTCGCGTGACTCGCGACTTTCTGAACGACCCCGAGCGATTCGTTGGCGTCTGATTGTCCGCCATCCGCGTGATTGCAGAGCTCGCGCGAGCGCCAAGACCAGGAACGAGGCCCGTAGAGCCGCCCCTCGAGCGCGTCCTCGCCGGGCTCGGCGATCGCGTTCCACTCCAGGCCGAGCAGCCGCGCCCGGCTCGCCGTTTCGGATACCGTGCTGTCGCTCACCTGCATCCCACGCGACAGGCTACACGCTTCACACACGTGGCGGAGGCGTTGAGGGTGGAATGTGACGGGGACCGCGAGCTGCCGAACGCAGCTTCTCAGGGGTTCCTTCGCGAGCCTCGATGTCGCTGCGGTGCAGGGAAGCGTCGGAGTGTCTCCCCCGGGATGACCACGACCGGGCGTCGTGGCGTGTCGTGAGGCTCTTCGGGCGTCGGTGGCAGCGGTTGGCTAGGTCGACGTTGCCCATCGTGTCGCGGCCGCGCGTTCGTCTGCGATCGCAGCGGTTGATGCTCCGGGCGATGCCCCTCTTCGGGTTGCGGCCGCGGAGGCGCTGGCGACGTGCGGTGTCCCGAATGGGCAGGCCGTTGCGGTGCGCGCTGCCCCTTGGGCGGTGGCGGCCCCGATGGCCGCTGCGCCGGGTTAGGGGGCCGGCGCGCGCTCGAGCCGCGGTCCGTGGGGACCCTTTCGTGCAGCTGCCCTCTTTGGTGCTCTGGCGACGGCAGGCCGCGCGGGCCTTGGTGCGGTGGCCTCGGTCCCGCGGCGTTCGCTGCGCGAGGGGCCGGTTGGGCGGCGACGCCTCGCATGCTGAGGCCCTGTCGCTCGCGCCGCCTGCGCTCGTCGTAGTTCGCGTCGCTGACGAGGTCGAGCACGGCCGCGGTATTGGCCTTTCGCTCCGAGGGCCGATGGCGCCCGGTGAGCCGCGTCTCTGGCGTGAGGAGGCTCCGCGCGTAGAGATCCCACATCTCCTCGGCGTAAGCACCGGGTCGCGCGTCCGGCGCGAAGCGGGTAAGGAATCGCTTGAGGTTCTCGACGTCGCGGAGAAGAAGCTTGCGGGCGTTCTGGTTGCTTGCGGCGTCTACCGACTGCGGGAAGTCGATGATCACCGGCCCCGCGGCCGACATCAGCACGTTGAAGTCTGAAAGGTCGCCGTGGACGACGCCGGCGCACAGCATCCGCACCGTCTCGGCGAGCAGGCCCTCGAACACACCGATCGCCTGCGCCCGGTCGAGGCTCACCTCCGCGAGACGGGGCGCGGGGCCGCCCTCGGCGTCAGCCACCATCTCCATCACGAGCACGCCATCAATGAAATGGTGCGGGACGGGCACGCGCACGCCTGCGCCGTGCAGGCGATAGATCATGTCCACCTCGGTCGATCGCCACGCCGCCTCGTCCTGGCTGCGGCCGTGCCGGGAGCCCTTCTTGATGGCGCGCTGATCGCGGGAGTTTCGCACCTTACGGCCCTCGGTGTACTCCGCGCGGTTCTTGAACGTGCGGTTCTGGGCCTCTTTGTAGACCTTTGCCACGCGGAGCTCGCCGCCGGCGAGGACGAGGAAGACCTCTGCCTCTTTCCCACTCATCAACGGACCCACCACCTCATCGATAACCCCCTCCTCGACCAGGGACGTGAGGGTGCCAGGTATGCGCATTGGAGGCATCTATCACGTCCGGCGTTCCCGTTCGCCTGCGCGCAGAGCATCGCGAAGTCGCGCCCCGAGCGGATCAAGCGCATCAAGAAAAGTCACGACTTCTGGCGCACCCCCGCGCGCTCCACCCACGCCCTGGACCGGGGCGACAATCACGTGGCCGCCACTAACTTCGCCGTCTTCCTCGAGAAGCATCCTCGCGATCGACGGGCTAAGGATGCCGCCTACGCACCCCGATCTTCCGATCGGGGCGGGTGGAACCGCCACCCTCAACTTTCAACACTCAGCGGGACGTCGCCGGGCACGGACGGTGGTCACCGAGAGACGGCTCGTCCGATAAATGCGAGCGAACCGTTCACCATCCCCCGGATCGGCCGTCCCACCGGCTGACGCAGTTGCTGGATTATCTCTTCACGCGGGCCCGGGCCCTTGACGCGCTGGGCCGTAACGAGGAGGCGAAGGGCGCGTACGAGGAGGTTCTTCGCGCTTCCCCGCAGCACTTTGAAGCGCTCACATCTCTTGGGGCGTTGCTCATGGCGATGGGGCGCAGAAGCGAGGCACTCGACGCATTGACGAGGGCAGTCGACGCGCGTCCGGACGAACCTCGCGCGCATAGCAATCTCGCGCACCTCATATCGGATGAAAGCACCGCGAAAGCGCGCGAGCATTACGAACGGGCACTCCAGCTCGACCCAGGTCACCTGAACGCGCACCGCGGGTTGGCCATTTTGCTCCTTCGGATAGGTCGCACAGAGGCTGCGCGACGTCACGGACGAATAGGTTTTCAGGGAGGCGCAGAGGCACGGCCTTATCGCGGTGCCGGTCGGCCGGTGTCGCTCCTTCTGGTCTTGTCGGCAATGGGTAACAACGTGCCCATCGACCAGCTCTTGGACGATAGAGTGTTCCTCAAGTGGACTCTCGTCGCCGAGTTTTCCGACCCCAACGGGGAACTTCCGCCACATGATCTCGTGTTCAATGGCATCGGAGACGCGGATCGATGCGCTTTCGCGCTCGACGTCACTGCCTCGGCCCTGTCTCGAGCGAAAGCGGCGATCCTAAACCCGCCGTCGCGCGTTAGGGAAACGGGCCGCATCGCCAACGCCACGCGGCTCGGGACCATTCCTGGCGTCGTGACCGCTGCCATCCAGGAGTGGTCTCGAGACGCCTTGGCGGCACCCGACGCCCCAACCGCGCTTGTCCGCCAGAGTTTTCGATGGCCAGTGTTGCTGCGCTCCCCCGGATTTCACACTGGAGAGCACTTCGTGAAGGTGGACGACGCTGCGGCGCTACAGAACGCCGTAGCGGGTCTCCCCGGCGCTACGCTCTTCGTCATCCAGTTCTTGGACACGCGCGGCTCGGACGCCATGTTTCGCAAGTATCGCGCGATGATCGTCGATGGCCAGCTCTTTCCTTTGCACGTGGCCATTTCGGCAAACTGGAAGGTCCACTATTTCAGCGCGGACATGGCGCAGCATCCTGAGCACCGCGCAGAGGACGAGGCGTTCTTGCGAGATATGCCTCGTGTCCTCGGCCCCCGGGCGGTGCGGGCCCTCGCGTCCGTCCGCGACCGGCTCGGTCTCGACTACGGAGGAATCGACTTCGCGATCGATGGCCAAGGCAACGTGGTCGTATTCGAGGCCAACGCCACGATGGTCATCGTGCAATCGCCCGGCGACGAGCGATGGCGGTATCGGATCGAGCCGGTTGAACAGGTGAGGATGGCGGTTCGACGGATGCTACTGAAGACCGCGGGGAAACCAGAAGGTTAGCCCGCGCCCTCGGCGCCGCACGGGTGCTCGTAGGCGAACTCCGACAGGAAGGCCGCGATCACTGTCGCGTCTTCGAGGGTGACCCCGTTGTAGAGAGAGACGCGCAGGCCACCACGACTGCGGTGACCCTCGGTTCCGACAAGGCCCGCCTGCTCCGCGCGGGAGACGAAGATGGCATCCAGCTCCGGTGTCGCACACCGGAACGCGACGTTCATCTCCGATGCGAACCCGGGGTCGATGTCTTGTGTGTAGAAGGAATGGCTCGAGCGGAGCGCGCTCCGCACGATGGCGGCCTTCGCGGCGTTGATCGCGCCCATTTGGGCCAGACCCCCCACCTCGTTTGCCAGCCAACGTAGCGAGAGCAAGACGACGTAGATGGCGAAAACGGGGGGAGTATGCAGAATGGATCGTGCTTCGGCGTGAGCACGGTAGTCGAGCACCGGCGGCAACCCCACGGGGATGCCTTCGAGTACATCGTCGCGCGCGAGGACGATGGTCACGCCCGCGGGACCGATGTTCTTCTGAGCGTGCGCATAGAGGAGACTGAGCGGCTGGACGTCGAGGGGCCCCGAGAGGAAGTCCGATGAGGCGTCGCACACGACTGCGGTTTCGGCGGCCGGCACCCATCGAAATTGAAGACCTTCGACTGTCTCGTTCGAGGCATAGTGAAGGTATGTCGCGTCCGATCGGTCGAAACGTAACGACGGCGGCGGAAGACGACGGAAGCCGTCGTGCGAGCCATCCCATGCCACGCGCACTCGACCGTGGTGCCTTGCGGCTTCGGCAGCCTTGCGGCTCCAGTATCCGCTGACGACGTAGTCGGCGCTACGGCCTGGAGGAAGCATCGCCATCGGGACCATCGAAAATTGCAGCGTTCCGCCGCCCTGTAGGAAAAGCACGCGATACCGCGTCGGCAGTGCCAAGAGCCGCCGCAGGAGCTCCTCCGCCTCATCGAGCATGTCGCGAAAAAGACGACTCCGGTGACTCAACCCGAGAATAGAGATTCCGGTCCCAGGCAAAGACTCCACGGCGCGCTGCGCCTCGGCGAGGACCGCCCTCGGCAGAGCTCCCGGGCCGCCGGAGAAGTTGCGTATTCGGCTCCTCACTACTCGTGACCTCGACGACCAGAGAATTCGGGGTTCGCGACGGCCATGGCCCGAGTACGGCTTACGCTTGCACCGCCCAGAGAGGTGGCCGAGGCGACCGCGGGGAGTTTCCGACAAGCCGGTCTATACTGTCGACCAACCGCGTTTTTGCCTTCGCGGTCGTCGTTACACGTGCGTCGTGGGACTTTTTGTCCAGCTCTACCCTTGCTGCGAGGCGGAGTCATATTGCATGCGAGAGCCGCCTTCGGTTCGCCGGAGATTTCCGCACCATGTGGGTGGACCGAGGCGTAGCTGAGGTGGTGCTGCGCCGGGGCGGACACCGAGCATGCGATCGGGGAGCAAGCCACAAAGCTCGTCCTGCGGCCCTCCATGCACAATGCAGTGAGCGACGTGGCGCAGATAGGCCCGCTGGTTGACATTGTGCGCGATTAATGCTAATGCGACCGGAACGCGACATGGGCAGAATGAACGAGACTTGTCGTCGGCAGACGCAACTGGCTCTTCGTCGGTAGCGAGGACGGCGTGAACGCCAACACCGCGTTCGTGTCGCTCATCGCAAGCGGCCGAATGTTCGGTCGAGCCCTACAACTACTTGCGTGACCTACTCTGCCTCCTGCCGCGCTGGGTCAAGCACCGCCTCTTCGAGCTCGCCCCGCATACTGGAAAAAAGACCCTCGAGCAGAGCGACGCTCAGCAACGTCTCGACGCCAACCTGTTCCGGCGTGTCTCGCTCGGGCTGCCGGTCTCCTGACGTTTGCCGTCTTCGCATCGCCCGCCTGTCTTACGACGGCGAGTTCGTCACGTCAGGAACGGGGCAGGATCGAACGGATACCACCGGCAAAAGACGAAGAGATCACTTGAGCGTCGTCGCTCTCCCGCGGGTCCCGAGATCTTTCACGCTCGAAACAAGCGCGACCGCATCCACCGGCTTGGCCATCAGCGACTCGAAGCCCGCCGCCAGCGCCCTCAACCGGTCCTCTGCGCGGGCGTGGGCGGTCAGCGCAATGGCGGGAGTGCCCCCTCCGAGATGGCTCGGCAAATTTCGCAAGTGTCGCAAGAGCATGTACCCATCGACGTGCGGCATCGCGATATCGCTCACCAGCCCGTTCGGTCGGAATGTCCGCAGGACCTCCAACGCATCCCGCCCGGACTCCACCAGCTCGACGATCGCCCCGTGGTTCTCGTTGGCCCCTTCTCGACAGGGCGCCCCCATCGCCGCCGCGCGCGCTTCACGGTTTGCTCGGCTTGCCGGAGCACGCGTCGCGTGATCGCGAGCAGTCGTCGCTAGACAGGATGATTGGACCAGCCGTCGCGCAACGAGCGCGGATTACGCTGGCAGCTGCAAAGCAGACGGCGCAGAGCCGCATGCGGGAGGCTGGTCCAATCATCCTGTCTAGCGCGCCTCGGGCTGCCCACGGACGCGCCGCCACGGGCGCGTGCTCTCGTGATCGATGCGATCCGCGTCGGGCCCGTCCGCGCGGATTCGCGACTCGTCTGGACCAGCACACGATGCGGCGGGGCACGCAAGGGCAGTGCGCACGGAGCGACGCGACCGGTCATCGCACTATACAAAGACGTGCGTGTCGCGCTCGGAAGTCGTCAGTCACCCGCGGCGTTTCTGCTCACAACGCCGGCGCGATGGGCTCGCTTCACTTGACCTCGCTTCTTGCACAGCGCGGTGCGGGTCTTCTTGGGAAAATCTGCGATTGTACGCCTGCGCTTGGCAGCGTTGGACGCTTTCTTAAGTTCCTTTTCGCAGCGTTGGTCTGACGCTGAGTCACCATGCGCACCGCCCGAAGCAATTCACGCGCCCGCACTTCCGCACTTGCCGCGTCCGTTCGGATCGGTACAAGCGGGTGGTCCTATCCGCACTGGCGCCAGGCGTTTTACCCTCCGGAAGTCAGAGCGGAGGAGTCGCTGGCGTTTCTGTCGACGCGCTTCGACACGGTCGAAGTGAACGGAACGTTCTATTCGCTTGTCACGCCGCATGTCGTGGACGCATGGCGGGGGGCGGTCCCGCCCGGCTTCGTGTTTGCGGTCAAGGCGAGCCGCTACATCACGCACATGAAGAAGCTCAGCGGAGGCATCGAGCCCCTCGCGAATTTCTTCGCGCAGGGCATCCTGCGACTCGGCGCACGCCTCGGACCCGTGCTCTGGCAGCTCCCGCCAAACCTGCCCTTCACCCTCGACCGCGTGCGCGCATTTCTAGAGCTGCTTCCCCATGACCTACGCGCCGCCGAGCGTCTCGCGCGTCGGCACGACGCTCGACTGGCAGGCCGATGCGCCCTACGCGCGCCCGATGGACGAGACGCTCGTCTTCGACACGCATTCGAAGTGCGGCACGAGAGCTGGCTCCAAGGGGAAGCTCTTCGGCTGCTCCAGACGCACGACGTCGCGCTGGTGTCCGCCGAAACCGCCGGCAAATATCCTTCCTCGGTCGAGCGCACCGCCAGCTTCGCATATGTGCGCCTCCATGGCTCCCACGTCCTATATGGCAGTCGCTACACCGACGCGGAGCTGGATGCCTGGGCTAAGCGTGTCCGCCGATGGTCCAATCAAGGGTCGGCGGTCTTCGCATATTTCGACAACGACAATCGCGCGTACGCGCCGCAGGATGCGGAGCGACTGCGTGCGCGCGTCGAAGGACGAAAGCCCGTGGCGTGGTCGCTCACCACCCGACGCGACGTCGCCGATCGCATAGACCGCTATGCCCGACCATCCAAAGCGGCGAACGTCGTCAAAAAATCGTCGAAGTGAGACGTTTCGAGCGGTTCTGGGAACAGGGTCCATGGGGCTTGGATCGGGAGGGCTGTTGCCGCTCAAGCGGGATGACGATTCGGAGGGCGCTCGGCGATCCATCTCTTTGAGGGGCGGAGGCGCGGGGAGCCGACGTCGGACTCGGAGGTCGCGCGTATGCAATTCGCGACGGAGAACGATTGGGCCATGTTGACGGGACTGTCGTAGAGCGCAGCGCCGGAAGCGAGCATTGGCACAGTGGAGCTCGTCGCCGTCAGCGACACGGCCATCAAGGCCACGCCTTGAGCGCAGCCCCCGCCGATGGCGCGCCGTGCTGGCGTGCCACGAGCAGCGACATGTCATCCTCTCGCGCGCAAGTCCAACGCTCAACGGCGGTGAGCAGCACATCGCGGACGGTCTCCGCCGTCTCGTGGCGCACGGTGGCCAGAGCGGCCGCCAGGCGTTCCCGCCCGAACATCTCTCCTTGCTCGTTGCGCGCCTCGGTGAGACCGTCCGTATAGAGCACCATGAGATCGCCTGCGCGGAGATCGAATCGCGTATCGCTTGTGGCTTCGTGAATATCCGGCACCAGGCCGACCCAGGTCCCGGGGGTGTCGATCTCCTCGATCCGGCCATCCTCGGCACGGCACACGAGGATAACCTCGTGGGCTCCGGCACACACGATCCGACCGGTCCGGTCATAGCGGAGCAAAGTCATCGTGACGTGCTCCTCCTGTGCCATCCGCGCGCGCACGTTCTCGTAGACCACCGCGTTAACAATGGAGAGGACCTGGCTCGGGAGCGCGCCGGGCGTGCGGCGCGCGACCCCGCTGACGACGCTCTGGAGCATGAGCATTACCAGCCCGGCGATCAGCCCGTGTCCGGACACGTCGCCGATTCCTATCCAGCAGCCATCCGGGCTCGCAATGACGTCGTAATAGTCGCCTCCCACGCTCGCAGCGGGTCGCATGAGGGCGGCGATGTCGAGACCGTCGATGTGCACCGTCCGCGGCAGGATCCCCTTCTGGATCTCGGTGGCGATCCGCATTTCGTCTTCGAGACGATGGCCTTCGGCGGCCTCGCGCGCCTTGGCCTCCTTAAGGAGCGTCTCAAGCACCAGCATCCGGCGTAATGTCGAGCCGATCTGTCCGACCAGTGCCTCGTATACAAAGCCATCCGGGACGCCGCGGTCGAACACGACGTACCCCTCGTAGCCCGTGCCGTACTCGAGTGGGAAGACGAGCTGGGCACGCGGGCAATCCGGCTGGTTGAGCCGCTCGGGCAGAAGCCGTCGCGAGGAGAAGACCTCACCCTTCGGAGGCAGGTCGATCGGTCGAGTCGCGCTGTAGGCAACGACCAGGCGGGCGGACTCCCTGTCGTCGCCTTCGTACAGGCAGACGTAGTACCCCGAGACGTCGCATAGCGGCAGGTTCGCAGCCAGCGCCGCCGACAGCGAGGCGAGATCACCGACCGTCGCGAGGTCGCGGCTGGTGTGCACGAGCGTCCGGGTGAGCTCCTCAATATGGAGCATTCGCCGCGCGGGAGCGCGCTCGGCAACGCCGCTGATGCGGATACGCGCCGTGTGCAAGAGCCGATCGGCTCGGCGCAAGGCGTCGCCGCGCAGGTGCCGCCGCGCGGCGCCCAAGAGGACTGTAATGACCCTGTGCAGCCCCCCCACATCCGCCTCGGCCGCGCCGAATCCGTCGATCACTTGGTCGAGCGCGCGCAGTAGCGACGAGCGCTGACCGGCGAGCTCGGCGATGAGGCCCTCGTGGAGCGCTTCGGGCCAGCCGGCGTCGGGTGCCCCGCGGACCGCCGCGCGCATGGCCTGCACCGTGGCGGGTTTATCGGCCACTATCGCCTCAATCCCCTCGCCGTCCGCGCTGGCGTGCCCTGCCGTGCCGACCGGCGGATCAACGTATGGACGGCAGCCACACGACTCGCGGACGACCAGCTCCGTCTCGACGATCGCGTGCTCGCGAGTCGGCTGGACTCCCCTTCGGAGGCCGACGCCGTCTTGGTGCACCTCCAGAATACGCAATTGCTCGGCGAGGACCCCAACCGCGACCCGGGCCTGGTCGCGCACGCGTTGGCGCACGGTGGTGAGCGGGGGATCGGCGTGCCGACTGCGGCGCACGTCGTCGAAGCCGATTACCGACACGCGCGCCGGCACCGCGATGCTTCGACGTCTGAGCTCGTCCATCGCGCCGACGGCGGAAGCATCGTTGCTGCCGACGACGGCGTCGAACTCGACGGCCATATTAAGGAGCCTCCGCACCGCCTGCTCTCCCGCCTCGCGCTGGAAATCGCCCGGACAGACGAGGCGCTCGTCGAAGGGCAGGCCGTGCTCCGCGAGGACCCGCCGATACACCTCGAACCGGAGCCGCGCGTCGGCGTTGAGCTCCGGGCCGCGCACGAAGGAGAGCCGACGCCGGCCGTGTTCCCGTATGAGGTGCCCGATCCCCTCGCGGAACCCGGTCTCGTTGTCGACTACCACCGAGGAGTGCTCCTCCCAGGGTACCGCGATGCTGCAGATGGGTAGCGGGTCGTAGCGCCGGCAGTACTCGGCCATGTCCGCGGTGCCGACCATTCCTCCGGCAGGGAGCACGAGCACCCCGTCGACACTCTCCGCGCTGGCCAGGTCGTATACCGCGTGCCGCCCGCGCCGAAGGTCCTCCGGCGTCAGGCGACCCCCGAACAGACAGACCACGTCGAGGTTTGACTCGCGCGCGAAGGCGACGACCTCGCCGACGATGGCCTCGGTGTACTCGTTGCCCAAGTAATCGTGCAGTAGCGCGATCCTCCGTCGCCCCGCCCGCGATGTCCCCGCTCCGCCCGTCGAATCGTCCCGTCCCGTCATCGACGGGGCTCCTCGTCGCGGCCGGCGCCGGTGTGGCGGGCGACGATGAGGATCACGTCCTGCCGCAGCGCGCTCTCTAGCGCGCATACCTGGGCGATTAGCGCCTCGCGGATGGCCTCGACGGGCAGCGTTCGAGCCTGGGCGAGCGCCGTCGCGAGCTGCTGGCGTCCGAACCTCGGACACTGACTGACCCTCCGTTCGCCCATGTCGACGCCGTAGAGAACGAGCAAGTCCCCCTTCGCCAACCGGTAGACGTAGTCCGGAGCCGTAGACCCGGGAGTCTCGGCGCCGTCGCAGGCCGCCGATTCGATCTGGCCGCTGTCGGCGCGGCAGATGAAGAGGCGTGCGTGCGATCCGGACACCATCACGCGCCCGTCAGCCGTGTAGCGGAGCAGCGTGAAGTGCGCGCGCTCAGTATGCGACATTCGTTGGCGCGTGTTCTCGAGCAACACGGCGTCGACGATGCTCGCGAGCTCGCTCGGTGCGGAATCCGGGCTGGTCCTGACAAGCCCGCTCACCACGCTCTGCAGCATCAAGGTCACAAGCCCGGTGGGGAGGCCCCGGCCGCTGACGCCGCCCGCGCCGATCCAACAGCCGCCCATGACCGGCACGATGTCGTAGTAGACGCCCCCATGGTCGATCGCCTGGAAGGACTTCGCGGAGACCTCGAGGCCCTCGACGACCACGTCGCGCGGCAAGATGTCGGTCTGGATGCGCCGGGCGACGCCGACTTCCTTCTCCAGGTGCGCCCGCTCCGCCTCCTGTCGACGCTTCGTCTCATCCACCAGGCGCTCGAGGAGCTTGAGCTTTCTCAGGACCGAGACGATCTGACCCTGGAGGCCCTCGTAAACGAAGCCCTCCTTCGGATGGTCCGCGTTGTGCCGCAGCGACGGATCGCGGCCGAACACGACGTATCCGAAGGACAGGAGCTTCTGGCGCTCCTGCGCACCGTCCGCGATGCGAACGCCGAGCTGTTCGAGCGGATAGACAATGTATACCAGCGAGTCATCACCGCCGAAGATGCTGGCCGGCACGATGTCCCGGCAGCGAAACACGATTCCGTCCTCGGCCAGATTGATCTCGCGGCGGCTGTCCACCGCGACGATGAGGCGGGCGGTCTCTGCCGGAATGCGATCGCCTTCGTAGAGGCAGACGTAACAGCTCACCACCCCAAGGCCCGGCATGTGGTCGCGTAGCGTCTCGGCCGTCGCTTGCAGGTCCTCGGCTGTGACTAGCGCTCGATTGAGCCGGTTCAGGTTCTGGCAGAGCCCCTCGAAGCGGAGCTGCGTCCTTGCCGGGACGCGCTCGCCCATGTTGCTGATCTGGACGCGCGCGCCGTGCAGGGCGGTGGCTGCCCTCCGCGCAGCGACGGAGTCGGCCTGTAGCCGGTCCGCGAGCGTGTGTTGGATGACCGTAAGGCACTCCTGGAAGGAGGGCGAGGCGCCGCGCAGAAGAGACTGATCGTGCAGGATTGTCTCGAGCTTCTCCGAGAAGGAGCCGTCTCCGCCCATCAGTTCGTCGACGAACGCCCGGCACAGGTCGCGCGCCGCCGAGCCGTGGAGCTTGCCCGTCTGGGCCATATTGAGCGCCGCCTGATCGCCGGCGGCGCGAAGCTCGTCGTCAGCCGTCAGTGGCAAAGAGGCATCCGTACGGAGTTCGGCTACCCGTAGGTATGCGGAGCAGCCGCACGACTCGCGGATCACGAGCTCGGTGCGCAGCGGAGTGGGGGCTGGTGCCGGCCGACCGGTGATCTGCGAGAGCAAGTACAAGAACGCCTGTCGCACCTGCGCGCGGGTTGGCTGCCGGACAGTGGTCAGCGGTGACTCGAGATACTGGATGAACTCGACGTCGTCGAAGCCGACCACCGCGACCTCCTCTGGAACGCGGAGCCCCCGCGCCTTGAGCGCGCCGAGCGCGCCCATGGCCGCGCCGTCGTTCACGCAGGCGATGGCGTCGAAGCTCACCTGTTCATCGAGCAGCCTCCTCACGTGGTCCGCGCCACTCGGAGCGTCGAACCACCCCGGCGGCGACACCAGGCGAGGGTCGAGCTCGACGCCGTGCTCGGCGAGCACGTCGCGATAGACGCGGAAGCGAAGCAGCGCCTCGGAGCTGGCCTCGGGCCCCCTCACGAACGCGATCCGCCGGCGGCCGTGCACATTGATGAGATGGTGGATCTCTTCACGCATCCCGGGTTCGTTGTCGACGAGGACGTGCGGGGCTTCGGACCAGGGCACCGTAACCGTGCAGATCGGCAGCGGCTTGTAGCGCGTGCAATACGCGGTGATCTGGTCGAGCGAAACGAGGTTGCCAAGCGCGACCACCAGAACGGCATCGGTCGAGTGCGGCCCCGGGAGGTCAGTCACCAGGTTGCGCACTGACGGGTACTCGGTGAGCCAGTGCACGAACGCGGACACCTTGACCCCGTGCTCGTGGGCCAGCTCGATCACCTCGTCGAGGAGCGGCGCTGCATACGCGTTGTCCAGCGTGTCCACGAGGAGCGCGAGGCGTGGACGAGACGCCGGAGACTTCGCCTCGTCCCCCGTGCGCACGCGTGCAATGCCGCGTTCTACGTCCACCACCGAAAACTCCTTGCGGGGCCTCTCGACGCCGTTGACCTCCTGCGCACAGAGGCCGTCTCCGCGACCCCGCCCCCCCCTCACGTCGAACGGTCCGGCGCCACGGCCGGTTAACGGATTGCTTCGTGCAGCCGTTTCCAGGAAACGATGGTCGAGGTTCTCTCGGAGGCGGCCCAGCGCCCGGGGGATGGCCCCCTGGACGATGGGCCGGTCATGTCCGTCAGCTTTCGGCCGCACGCCGGCTTGCTCACACAGACGCGGGAATTTGTGTCGTCGTTCTGTGGCACGTTCGTCCGGGATCCGGACATGGTGTTCCGCATCGCGATGGCTGTCCACGAGCTGCTCGAGAACGCGATCAAGTATTCGCTCGACGACGCGAGCCAGGTTCGAATCGAGATCCGTGCTGGCAAGCGGCGCATATCCATACGCACCGACAACCGTGCCTCCGGCGCCTCGATCGGCGCGGTGCGTGACATGATCCGTCGGATCCACGAAGCCGACGACCCCTTCGAGTTCTATTGCAACCTAGTGCGGGCGAGCGCCGAGCGCGACGAGCAGTCCGGGCTCGGCCTTGCCCGAATCTGTGCGGAGGCGGGCCTCGAGCTCGACAGCGACGTGACCGGCGACCACGTCTCGATCACCGCCGACGCTCCAATCGAGCGAGTGAGCGCCCTATGAATGCCGTAGCCTTCGTACCGCTTACGCTTGCCGGGTTCGAAGCGATCCCGGTGGTTACGGCGGGAGCACTCGAGCTTTCGCTCAACGGCAACGCCGACATGACCGTAAGCGCGGGGCTCAAGGGGTACTTGAAGGACTTCGACAACGAGGCGCAGCGCTCCGGCGTGCGTGTCGTCCACGTACGGCTCGGAGAGCTCTACTTCCTGAGCTCGTCGTGCTTGCAAGCGCTTGCCGGATGGTTGCTCTTGGTCGCGTCGCGCAGCGCCGACACGCGTTATCAGGTGAGCTTCCGGACTCACGCGGCGCGCGACTGGCAGCGCCGCAGCCTCGAGGCCATCCGCCGGGTGGCACCCAAGATCGTGGAGGTCTTGTGAGTGCCGGTGTTTGGTCATCGCCTCTCGTCGAGCCCGTGAGAGTGTGGTCAAAGACCGGAGTGGCCCAGTAGGCAGTATCGAGGCAGCGTGGATCGGAGCCGGTCGGGCGACTACAGTTGATACGGCTGGCAACTGCTCGTTGCAGAGTCGCACATCAGGTCGGTGTCGCACTCGCCGACCCCCGTGCAGGCGCTGCCAACTTGTTTGACCGGCTGGCACGTGCCCGAGGGAATGTCGCAGTACGCGACCCCCGCCTCGCACGAGTCGGACACGCAAGGGCCTTGGCTCGGAGGCAGCTCGCAGGTTCCGCACGGGCACACCAGCCCCGTCATGCAACCGGTCACCGCCGCGCCTTGAACGCACGGGCCGCCGATGTCCACGGGCGACTCGCAAACGCCGAGGGTGCCCGCGTCTGCTCCCGGATTCGTCATCAGCCCTTTGCACGTCAGTCCAAACGCGCAAGCGCGGGTGGGCTTGTAGACGAGCAAAGAGCCGCCGAAGCCCGGCGGATCCGAGTCGCACGGCTGCCTGCCGCCCACGAACGTGGCGCAGTCAATCACCCCGAGGTCGTCCCCGCACGCGGTCGCAAAACGGTACCCGCCGAGGCAATGGGGGCGTCGATGCACTCGCTGACGACGTAAGGCGAGAGAGACAGTGGCCCCAGTAGTTGCACCTTGCTACGGCGAGGGCATGACCGACTTGGTCGAGCGGGACGCTGCCTCCGGCGAAGGAGACCAAAGCGGGCGGCACCTCGGGCTTGCCGGCACCGGGGGACCCTTGGCAACTCGCGCCACCCTCGGGTGGCGCCGCTGGCGCCCCGGCTTCGCCCGCATCGCACGACGGAGGGCAACCGCTTCCTCCGTCCGATTGCGCGTCAGAACCAACCCCGCCTCGAGCGTTTGACCTCGGCAAAGGACACCGCCGCTCTGACTTCGCGTGCCCGACCTCGACTGGGTCGGCGACGTAGTTCGCATGTCGCGTCACTCGCGCACGCTCTCTCACATGGGGGCTCGCCGCGTGAGGCGACGATCCCGAATTTGGGCTTCTTGCCATTGACGACCTGCCTCGATAAAGGCATCGTGCCGTTCGACTTTGGCGACAATGGGGGGTTGGCCAATGTGCGCGCACATGCCAAGGAAGACGGCCGGCGATCGTCGGAGAGACGTGGGGGCGCCGGTCGTCGATCTGAGCGTCGCGCGCTGATCCCGTAGCCGTCGCCGGCTCTCGAACGACCTCCCGCGACCCGGCTGCCGTTCGAGATCCGCGCGCGAGCATCGACGCGCGACGCGTTGGGCCCCGATGCGCGTCGAGCCCCCTTCAACGCTTCTCGAAATGCTTTCGTTCATCGAATCCATAGGAGGAATCACTCATGGCCAACCGAACCGACATCACGAAGCCGCTCGGTCGTTCTCCCGTCCAGTCAGCGGCAGCGAACACGAGTCCGGTCACGTTGGGGCAGTTTTGGACACCTGCCAACGTCCAAGATCTGTCGGACAATCCCCCGCTACAAACGGCGCTCAACGCGCAATGGAGCGCCAACCTCGACGGCTTCACCCGTCAAGGCATCGTCGGCAATCCCTGGAACGCCACGTACGCGTCGAACCAGACGTCGTATTTCAATCCTCTCGGCACGCCCGTATCGGGGGCCGGGTACGCACCCATCGCGTGGGGCGCCTTCCCGGGCCGGATCAACGCTTACTTTCCGAGCCTGAGCGCGACCCAGCAGCTCCAGCTCGGAGACTACGGCTACTACACCGACGGCAAGGGCGTCACCCAGACCTTCGGCCACATTCCGCAGACGCCGATGGCGCCGGTGACCGGTCAGAACGTTCCTTATGGACCTTATGGTCCTCGCGGCTGGCAAGACGAGTATTGCGAGTGGAGCGTCACGCGAAACGCCAAGGGGCAGATCACGCGCATCGACTTCACCTGCGAAAACCCGGAATACTGGAACACGCTCTGGATGGTGTCGCCGGATCGAGTCCTCGCGCTCTACCGATCGACGCTCCGCAAGCCGCAGATCGCGCTCGCGGATCTCTATCTCACGGATGCCAACGGCAATCCGGTCATCGATCCGTCGACGGGGAGGCCGGCGTACAACGGGCTCAACAAGTGGAATCGTGGGCCGATCTCCAACGACACCCAGGGCGGCGCGATGCATCTCACCAGCACGCCGAATACGATTCAAACCGAGATCGGCCTCGCCTCGGCGGCCACCGTGCAACGCCAGGGTACTCACGCGACCCCGGATTCGCTGATCTGCTGCGCGCAATACGGCCAGCGTTACCGCAACAGCGATCCGAACATCGGCTTTCAGGTCAACAGCGTCGTGGGTGAGGGCGCCTCGGCAACCCTCGCGAACCCTCCGGGACTCTACATCCAGACTCCCAACTTCGGAGCGTACAAACCCCCCGTCGGCCACGAGGGCGACGACGTCTCCCAATTCTGGACCGTCACGCGCGGGACCAAGGCGCCGTTCCACGACGCCTGGGGCAACCAGATGCCCGGTGACTTCATTCTCCACGCGACCTTCGAAGTGCCCGCCAGCAAGGGGTACACCGTCTCGGACATCACCATCACGACGACCGGCAGCGCTCAGGCCATCATTTACGGCGGCCAGGTCGCGCAGACGTTCCACATGCAGATCGTGGCCTGGGCGTACCCCGCGCCGATCCCGGCGGCGCAGCCCTGCGTCGGCTCCCTCGAGCCTTCCTTCGCACAGCCGCTCCAGCTCTTCCACCAGAACGTCTTCAACGCATGCAGCGGTCAGGGCGTTTCGACCGTCGACTTCGCGATGAACCTGCTCGGCAACACCACGCTCATCGCCCCGCTCGTCGAACAAGGCAGCCAGAGCGTGCCGATGGTGATCTCAGCGTCGGTGACGATCGGCGACAACGACCAGCTACCCACGGTCACGTTCGACGGGGTCGGCGTGACGGCCACGGTGGTCGACTCGATTCCCGTGACCTACGCGATCCCGGGCAACACGTACCCGTCGACGAATACGGCGCTCACGCTGTCGGTCAACGTCGCTGCGAACGCGACGCTCGGCCTGCGTACCGTGTACGTCACCAACGCGGGGCAAACCCAGGGCGTCGGCTTGCCCGCTGTCCTCCACGTCGTGCCTGCGGGCTCCATCGCGGCATCGAGGGCCCGCGGCGCCACCTAACCCGGCCGAATCCTTTCTCGCCAGCGGCCTCTCGCCAAGGAAGCTCGACATCATGCGCTCACTGCGAACGCTCGTGATCCTCTCCATCATTCTGGGCGCGGCCGTCGCCTCGTGCGCGGCCAATTCGAGCTCCCAGCATCCGACCGACACGGCGGTCGCCCCAGCCCCTGGGACGACCGCCGTGGGGACCTTGCGGTTTGCGGCAACGCCTGCGCCGGCCCCTCCGCCGCCATCATCGTACGTTTGTACGACGGGATTCCCGCAAGCAAACTTCCCGTACACCATTCCGTTCGGTCCGGGTGTTCCACCCGACATCAAGACATTTGCCGCGCAGCCGGTGGTCGACTGCTTCGCCTGGGGAGAGTTCATCGCTCTCAACTGGTCCGTCGAGAAGGCCGCCGGCTTCGGGGATCCCCTCGATTTCGGCCAGGTCACCTGGCAGACCTATCCGAGCGCTTCCGCGCTCTTCCTGGAGGACGGCGGTGCGCCGCCTTCGCTCGGCGACGAGCCACCGGCGCCGGCCCATTGCATGGAACAAGCGGGCGTGAGCGCCGAGGCGGCCAAGCACCTTCACGTGCTCTCCGCCTCGTCGAAGCTCGACGCCACGGACCCCAGCTCGAGTTTCGATATTCATCAGGCGGCGCTCGGCGCCGGCCCGAACTGGCTCGGCGCCCAGAACGGCACCAACGTCTGGTACGAGGTCCGCGTCAGTCCCGACGAATACAGCTACGTCGTCGACGCGGGGCTCTACAACGCCGATCAGCAGCTGGCTTTCGTCAAAGCCGGCAATCGCGTCAACCTCCCCATGGGGTGCTCGCCCGCGTCCGGTGAGCAATGCGACGCAGGCGCGACGCTCGGCGCGCTCGAGGTGAAGGCCGCGTGGATGGAGGCGCCCGGCTATCCAAGCTCGGACGCCAGCGCGAACGCGCAATGGCAGCGTTACAAGCTGACCTCGGCGGTGGTGGTCGACCCGGAGACCCGCCGATGCCGTCAGACGACGCTAGCCCTCGTCGGCCTTCACATTCTCCACAAGACCACGAGCCAGCCGACCTGGGTCTGGGCGACTTTCGAGCAGATCGACAACGTGCCGGCGGCGGACGTCCCCGCGCCGAACGGATACAACTTCAGCAACGCATCCTGCGCCGTGAAGCCCCTCACGATGCCAAAGCGCTGCCTCGCCGACGGCGGCACCTCCGACGCATCGGTCACGGTGCAGATTCCCTGCGACGGCAACCCACCGCCGTACAACCTCGAGCCGGGCTGCCCATCCCCGGCTCCCATCCAGGTGACCCGGCGGACGCCCATCGATCCCAACAGCGCGGTACCCGTCAACCAAGCTTCGGCCACCGGCATCCACGCCTACCAGGCAAGCTCCGTCTGGCAGTACTACGAGCTCGTCGACGTGCTCTGGTCGACCAACAGCATCGCCAACTCGGGCGATGGAGGCACGCCGCGCCCGTTCAACAGTCCGACATCGGGAGGAGCATCGGTCGCGAACACCACGCTCGAGACCTACGCGCAGAGTTCGATCTGCACCGATTGCCATGCGTTCGCCCCGATCGCCCGTAACCAAGCCGTCTCTTCGGACTTCAGCTTCCTCTTCGAAAACGCCGGTCCCGAGAACACGCAGAGGACCAGGGTCCGCGCACACTCGATGAAGCTCGTCAAAGCCGTCGAGTTGAAGAAGAGGTGAACGGTTGCGGGCGACCGCCGTGTGAAGCTACGGGTCTCCGATGCAAACCCGCCGGTATGTCACGATGACTGCGATGGTCCTTCTCGGGTGCGCAGGCGCCGCCGCGTCGCGCACGCCTTCGTCTCCGCGGCCCACCGCGGAGACCGCCGGTCACGTCCCGGCCGAACCGCCGCCGGAAGCCTCCCCTTCGCAGCCTGCGCCCGCGGAGCCGACGCATCTCACCTTCACGGGCGTGGCTTTGCCTGGGGCGTCTCCGCCCGTGGGGCTGGACTACATCGCGTATGAGCCGATTCGCGGACGCGTTTGGGTGCCCGTCGGCGACACGGGGAGCGTCGACGTCTATGACCCGTCGAACGGAACGTTCACCCGAATCGACGGCTTCAAGACGGTGCCGCGCGACTGGCACGGCAAATCCAGAACGATGGGCCCGAGCTCCGTCTCGGTGGGCGACGGCGTGGCATACGTGGGCGACCGAGGCTCGAGCGAGGTCTGTGCCGTCGACGCCGACAAGCGGACGATCCGCCGGTGCCTCGCGCTCACTTCGTCGCCCGACGGAATCCAGTATGTCCAGTCGCAGCGAGAATTGTGGGTGACGACGCCGGCCGAACGCACGGTGACCGTGCTCGACGCGTCACAGGCCGATTCGCTCAAGGTCAAGGCCACCATCAAGCTCGAAGGACGCCCGGAGGGATATGCGGTCGATGCCGCCCGCAATCTTTTTTTCACGAACCTGGAGGACAAGGATCGCACGGTGGCCATCGACCTGAAAACGCACCAACCGAAGGCGACGTGGACGCCGGATTGCGGAAGCGAAGGGCCCCGCGGCATCGCAGTCGACACCGATCGAGGATTTGTCTACGTCGCATGCACGGGGAGCGTCGTCGTGCTCGACCCCTCGCACGACGGCGCAGCGCTCGCGAGGATCGAATTGGGGCCGGGGGTCGACAACATCGACTGGCTCGCGCCGCGGCGCTTGCTGTACGTCGCGGCGGCAAAGGCTGCGAAGCTCACCGTCCTTCGCGTGGACGACCACGGACAGCCGACGATCGTCGCGACCGGCGAGAGCACCGCAGGCGCGCGCAACGGTGTCGCCAACCCGGCCGGCGTCGCCTTCGTGGCCGACCCCGTGAACGCCCGTCTCCTCGTCTTTGCGCCGCCGATCCCGTAAACGCCAGGCCGCGATGGCCTCTGTTTCCCGTGTGGCACTGGAGCGCTGGATTGCGCACGGTCCGGTGCCGTGTAGCTTGCGTTCGACCGAGCAAATGAGACGATGGCATGCGTGCACGGGACGGTGCGATTCCAATACGACGCAGTCAACGACATCCATTTCGCGTACCCGAACTGGTATATCGAAACGGAGGACGACTGTCGCACATGGCACGGGCAGTTCGTCGCCTATCTGGGCCGACTCGATTACCAAGTCGACATGGTCATCGTCCTCGATGACTTTCGCATTGGTCCGAAGATTGGGTCTATCTGGGGGAAATACCGCTCCGCTTGGGTCGGCAAATACCTGCGCTATTCGGTGCGTGTGCATGCCAATGCCAGGGTCAGCACGTTCAACGCGACGAGCGCGGCCCTGCACGGCGGCGGACACGAAGAGGCACCCGACGTGGCGACCGCGATCGAGCACATCCGCGCGCGCAGAAAGATGGGCGCTTCGGGCGGCGCGCCTTAAGCCCCATGACCCAGCCGCCAGACCCTCCCTCCATCGCGCGACGGACGCCCCCCGACAGGGTGCTTCGTCCGGGTCTTATCGATAGGCGCTCGTCAGCGCCGAGCGGGGCGCCGCTGCATCCAGAATCCGCTTTGCCGCCACGAGCACGTCGTGGAGCTCAGGGCGCCGCGACGCATCGATCTCGAGAAACGTGCAGGCGTCCTCGAACCCGTCCGGTTGGAAAGGGTGAATCTCAGCGCCGAGCCACCTCATCGAGAGGACGACCTCCGGACGGATGGGCGGAGCCATGAGCGCATGCGGCGTCGAGAACAGGCCTGCCTTGCAGAGCTTCGCGCGCTGCTCGGAGTCGAAATGAACCTCCGCTCCGTCGCCGACGAGCACGACCATGACCGCTCGCGTCACGCCTGCCATCGCCACGGCCTCCAACACGTGTTCGTCGAATTCTTCGGTGACGGGGCGCGTGACGCGCCGGACGACCAAACGCACATCGCCGACGAATCGTTGGACCAGCGTGCGCGCCATGAGCGCGCAGTCTAAGAGCAACCCGAGCGTCGCAGGAAGAGGCGCTGCCGCGGGGCCACGCGCGTTCTCCACGATATCTCCTTCTATTGACCTCGGCCGCGCCCTACGATGGCCGCGACCCCTTGGCGATCGCTCGGAACATCGCGCTCACCGCCGGCTTTCTTTTGGCCGGGTGCGGGACCGTCCAGGAGCTTCTGGGCATCATCACGAATGACGGGGGGAGCCTCGATGCTGGACTCACGACGGGCGACTCCGGGAGCGGAGCGGACGCAGGAAATGCATCGGACGCCGGGTCCGACGTCGTCGCGGAAGCCGGCGCGGACGCGGAGGCCGGTGCGCCGCCTTGCGACACGACCAAGCCGTTCGGAGCCCCGGTCATCCTCGCGGAATTGCAATCTTCGGCCTCGGAGGGCGGACTCCGGCTCCTCCCCGACGAGCTCACCGGTTTCTTCTGGAGCACCCGTCCGGGGGGACCGGGCACGGCCAATTTGTATGTCACGACAAGGCCCGATCGGACTTCATTGTTCGGAAGCGTTACTTTGCTCGACAACGTGAACGCGACCGGCACCTTCCAGCTCGATCCGACCGGCGCGACGAATGGACTCACGCTCGTCTTCCGATCGATTCGCGGAGATGCAGGCGGTGGCGACGACCTCTACTCCGCCACGCGCTCGGACACGGACGCGGCCTTCTCCCAGGTGACCGCGCTGGCCACCCTCGATTCCACGCTGAACGACGTCCAGCCATTCCTCACGGCCGATGGGACGGAGGTCTACTACGCCTCCAACCGGACAGGGAACTACGACATCTACCGCGCCACGGTCCAGGGCGGCACCTTCGGCGTCCCGACCCCCGTCTCCGAGCTCAACGAAGGCGGCGTGGACGACGCCGATCCCGTCCTCTCCTTCGATCGCCTCACCGTGTTTTTCGCCTCGACGCGCCCCGGCTTGGGATCGAGCGATATCTGGACGGCCACGCGCACCAGCACCGCGGCGGCGTTCGGCACCCCGACCAACGTGACGGAGCTCAACTCGACGATGCAAGACGACCCGACGTGGCTTTCGGCCGACGGCTGCCGCCTGTACATGAGCGTCGGCACCATGCCTTCGACTCACGAATACGTGGCGACGCGGCCCCAGTGAGGCGTCCGAAAGAGCGCTTCACCGCAGCGGCGGCGACGTGATGGAGCGCATATCCGCTCAATTGCACGTCGCGGCGGTCGCGCACGGGGAAAAGGCGCCGGCGGTCGCCGTCACGGTCGCGGAGCCGCCCGTCAGGTTGGCTGCTTGGGCCGTCACCGTGATGGCGCCCGCACCCGTGGCCTGGACGATGGCGAACGCCACGCCTTTGTAGGCCGAGCGTACGTTGCCGCGGAACGTCTCGACGGTCATGCTCGCGCTGTCCACCGCGATGATCGTGCCTGGACCCGCGATCGAGAAGGTTACGGGGTTGTCCGCGGTAGTCACGACGTTTCCCGCCGCATCGGCGATCGTGGCCTTGACGAAGGAGACGTCGTTGCCGTCGGTCGACACGGTCGTGTGGTCGGCCACGAGCACGACCTTGGTCGCCGTCGTTCCGGTCGCAGGGGGTGTGGTCTTGGGCACTCCCCAGATGGGCTGCCACGCATAGCCATTGGGATTCGGGTTCCCGAGCTCGTCCATCAACGCATTTCCCGCGTTGCCCACGGTGGGGTACGCGCCCAGTGGATCGCCGGTCGAGGTCAGGGCCTCGCCGAGATAATCCACGCCGGTCCACACGAACTCGCCCACGAATCCGGGATTCGCCAGGACCGTGGTCCACGTGCTCGTGGTCATCGTCATTTCGGTCAAGACGCCCGACTTCGTCGGCGCATTGGCGAGCGCGCTCACGCACGAAGGCACGTCGTAGTTGTCGCCCCACACGTCGAGGAGCGCGTTGGTCGCTCCCGGCGCGACGTCACCGCTCGTGGCGGGGTCGAGGAGCGCTTGGGTGACGTCGCGGGAGGGATCGAGCGCGTGGCTCATCGCGACCATCTTCGTGAGGATCGGTGTCCTCGTGGCGACGGCGTCGTGGATCTCGTTTCCCATGCCGTAGAGGACGACGCTCGGGTGATTGCGGTCGCGCATGATCCAACCGGTGAAGTCGACCTGCCACCACGTGGCGTTCGCGCTGGTGGCGCCGCTGGCCGCGGGAACCGCCGGCAGTCCGGTCGGAGCGGTCGCGGTCGTGTTGAAGTACGCGGCGTAGTCGCCGACGTCCGTGTACTTGTGCGCGGTCCACACGTCGGCGAACTCGTCGAGCACGAGGATGCCCATGCGGTCGGTGAGGTCGAGGAAATCCGGGCTCGGAGGATCGTGCGCGGTCCGGATGGCGTTGACGCCGAGCGCCTTGAGCTGGGCCAGACGTCGCTGCACGGCGCGCTGCGGAGGCGCCATGCCGAGACCGTGGAAGTCCTGGTGATTGGCGGCTCCCTGGAGCCGCACGGCCTTGCCGTTGACGGTCAGTCCGCCGTTGAACGTGATCTGCCGGATTCCGAAAGGTGTGACGTCGTCGTCCACGGCGACCGCGCCGACGTCGACCGTCGTCACCAGCTGGTACATGTTGGGAGCCGCGAGGTCCCAGAGCCGCGGGTTCGCGACGGGCACGTCGAACGTGAAGGCGGCCGACGCCGAAGCCGCGATGCTCTGGGCTGCGGTCCGGACGGGCGCAAGCGACGTCCCGCTGGGATCGGTCACCACACCGGAGACGGTCACGCTCGCGGCCGTCGTGCCGCTGTTGACCACCGTCGTCGTCACGTGGACGGTCGCCGCGGTGGTCGTGGGCGCCGGGGTGGTGACGTACGTCGCGTACTGATCGACGTGCACCGGGTTCGCCGCGATGACCCGGACGTGACGGTAGATGCCCGCCCCCGCATAGAACCGCTCGGCCGGTTGCAGGGTCGTGTCCGTCTTGACCGAGATGACGTTGTCGGCCGCCCCGAGCAGAACGCTCGCGGTGATGTCGTAGCGGAAGCTCACGTAGCCGTACGGATGGTGTCCGAGATGGGTGCCGTTCACGTAGACGTCGCTGTTGGCCATCACGCCGTCGAACTCGACGAACACTCGGTCGCCCGAGAGCGTCTGCGGGAGCGTGAAGTGCTTCCGGTACCAGGAGATTCCGGACGGAACGAAGGCGCCCCGACCCGTCGTGGGGGCGGTGGCCGAGAAGGGGCTCGCGGGCGGGTTCGGCCCTTCGATGGCCCAGTCGTGGGGCACGTTCAGGCTCCGCCACGTCGCGTCCGCGAAGGCCTTCGTATCGGCGCCGGTGGCATCGCCGAAGTGAAAGAGCCACCCGGCATCGAACGGGACGATGGTACGGATTCGATTGGGCTCCGCGACCGGTGGCGGGACAGAGACGTCGGGGCTTCCTTGGTCACCGGCGCGAAGGGCGTCGGACGGCGCGTCCGCGAGCGACGCGTCCACGCCGCCTCCCATGGTCGTAGAGGTGTCGGCCGAGTCACTCGCGTCAGCCCCTCCGTGGCCCGCGCCGCCGCTGGAGCTGCTGCTCGCACCGCCGCCCGAACTGGTCCCCGAGCTACTGCCCGAGCTGCTCCCGGAGGAGGGCGCCGCGCCGCCGTCGATTTGGCCTTGGGTGCCGGCGTCGCTGCCGCACCGGAGCATCAACCCGAAGAGAAGCGCGCTCGCCCACGTTGCGTACGTACGACCTAGGATGCGCATGCGACGGGTAAGTGATTCGAGGGACCCTCTGTCCATCACGAGAGCCGCGGGATGGTGCGACATGGTACGATAACCACAAACCGAACCATCCCGATTCCCCTCTTGCACGTCCGACCGCACCATCTCGGCACGTGCGCGCCCAAGTGAAGCTCGCCGATGAATCGCGGGGCGCCTTTACACGGCTTTATGCGCGTGCGTGTCCGGATCCTTTTGCGATCCATCGTCTCTTTGGGACCATGGAGACCATGCGCCGCGCCTTCGCCGCCTTGTGCGCCCTCGCCTTCGCGACCACGGCCGCGTGCGATCGCGTGGCACCCGCCCCTGCGAGCGCGCCCCAGCCCTCGCCGCCCAGGGTCCCATCGTCCAGCGTCGTCATCGCGGCCACGCCGCCACGTCCGCCACTCCTGACCGCCGCCGACCTCGATGTGCGGATCGCCGCGATCTGGCAGCAGGCGAACGTCACCCCCACCTCCCCTGCGGACGACGCGACGTGGCTGCGCCGAGCGTGGCTCGACATCGCCGGCACCATTCCGCCCGCGGCCATGGTGCGGCGCTTTCTCGCCGACGCGTCCGCGGACAAGCGCCTCCGCGCCACCGAGGATCTCCTCGCTTCGCCCGCCTGGGCCGACCACTGGGCGGCCTATTGGGACGACGCGCTGATGGGGCGCAACGCACGCGGCAAGGACGTCGACCGCGACGCGTTCCGCGCGTGGCTGCGGGGCGAGTTCGCGGCGAACACGCCGTGGAACCGCATCGCCGAAGACCTCCTCACGGCCACGGGCATCAACAGCGACCGCGGCGCGGTCAACTGGACCCTCAAGTACCAAGAGAGCCCGCAGGACCTCGCGGGCGCGGCCTCTCGCACGTTTCTCGGCGTCCAGATCCAGTGCGCGCAGTGCCACGATCACAAGACGGAGAAGTGGACGCAGAAGGACTTCCAGCGATTCGCCGCGGTGTTCGTGCGCACGCGCGTCGCCCCCGTCGACGATGTCGGCGACGTCGCCGACGCGATGGCCCCGCCCTCGAAACGGCCCGGGCAGCACGCGCGCATCAAGCGCGTCGAGCTTCGCGACCTCGCGCGCCCCGCGCCGCGCTTCGCCAAGATGGGCGACCTCGCCGATGTTCTCGGCGCCGAACCGACCGCGCTCGATGGGACGAAGCTCGGCGGCGGCGACGGCGTGCGCGGCGCCCTCGCGCGCTGGATGACCGCCCCCGACAACCCGTGGTTTTCACGCGCCTTCGTGAATCGACTGTGGGGCCATTTCCTCGGCCGCGGCTTCGTCGATCCCGTCGACGACCTCCGCCCATCGAACGCTCCCGCGGCCCCCGAGCTCTTCGACGCGCTCGCGACCGACTTCGTGGAGAGCGGCTACGACGTCAAGCACCTCGTCCGAATCATCGTCGGCTCGACGGCCTACGCGCGCTCCGCCGCGCCGATCGACCCCGCGACGCGTAGCGCCGACCCCGATCAGAAGCTCTGGGAGCGCTTTCGCGTCGTGCCCCTCGGACCCGACGAGCTGCTCGACGCGCTCATCGCCGCAACCGACCTCGAGGCCGTCGTGCGAGGCGCACCGAAGCTCGACCTCGATCAAGTCCGCGCGAAGGTCCGGCAGCGCTACTCGTTTCTCTTCGATGTCGACGAGGACGTCGATCAAAGCGACTACGAGGGCACCGTCTCGCAAGCGCTCACGCTGCTCAACGGCAGCGTGGTGCAGGCCGGCGCGAGTATCCTTCCGGGCAGCGCGCTCGCGGGCGTCCTGGCGATGCCGGGCGACGACGGCGCGCGCATCGACGAGCTCTACGTGCGATGCCTCTCACGGCCCGCCACCCGCGACGAAGTACAGACCTGGCTGCGCTTCCTCGACTCCGCGCCGGACGCTCCCGCTGCGCCGTCCGCCGGCGACCCGCCGTTGCATGACGCCGGCACCAAGGCGCCCGCCGCCGTACCGACCGAACCGAAACAGCAACCCGACCCCCTCCGTGGGCTCGATCGCCGCGCCGGCCGTCAGCGCACGAGCGCCCGCGTACGCGCATGGGAGGACCTCGCGTGGGCCCTCCTCAATTCCAGCGAGTTCGTCTTCAACCACTGAAGGCCCGTTACAACATGGACAAGCCCGGTCGACGCCACGTCATGCGCTTCGGGACGAGCGCCGTCTTTGCCGCCCTGACGTCTCGGTGGGCCTGCCCGTCCGCGACCCTCGCGGCGGACGCGCCCTCTCCGCGAGCCCACGCGTGCATCCTCCTCTGGCTCAACGGAGGACCGAGCCACATCGACACGCTCGATCCGAAGTCGGGTATCACGGCGGGGCCGTTCAAGGCGATCAAGACCCGCGTCCCAGGCATCCTCTTGGGAGAGCACCTCCCTCGCCTCGCCGACCGCGCCGACAAGCTCGCCATCGTCCGCGGTCTCCGCAGCGCCGAGGGCAACCATGCGCGCGCGCAGTACTACGCGCACACCGGATACGCGCCCAACCCGACGGTGGTGCATCCGTCGCTCGGAGGGTGGACGAGCGCGCGCGCCGGCAACCCCCACGCCGATCTCCCGGCGTTCGTCAGCATCGGGGGCCCGAGCTTCGGCGGAGGATTTCTCGGCGTACAGAACGGACCGTTCGTCCTCGACAAAGCCGGCGCGGCCCCGGCCGACGTCGCGCTGCCCGCAGGCGTCGAACGCGCGCGCTTCGATCGACGCCGCCAGGCGCTCGACCTCCTCGAAGACCGGTTCGCGCGATCCACCGGAGAGCCGAAGGTCGCCGGCCGGCGAAGCGTCTACGCGAAGGCGATTCGTCTCATGCAGGCGCCCGGCCTCACGGCGTTCGACCTTTCGGGCGAGGCCGAAGCGACGCGGCGCGCCTACGGCGACAGCGACTTCGGCCGGGGTTGCCTCGCCGCGCGAAGGCTCGTGGAGCAGGGCGTGAAGTTCGTCGAGATTGTCCTCGACGGCTGGGATACGCACCAGAACAACTTCGATCGCGTCAAGGCGCTGTGCGCGACGCTCGATACGGCGTTTGGCGCGCTCCTCGACGACCTCGCCGCCAGACATCTCCTCGGGACCACCCTCGTCGCGTGCATGGGCGAGTTCGGACGCACCCCGCGGATCAACGCGAACGACGGGCGCGACCACTGGCCCCAGGCGTGGAGCGCGGCGCTCGCCGGCGGCGGCATTCGCGGCGCGCGCGTCCACGGGGCGACCAGCGACGACGGCGCCAACGTCGTCCGGGACCCGACCGGCATCCCGGATCTCTTGGCCACCATGGCGACCCTCCTCGGGCTCGATCCGGACGATACCGAGATCACCCCGGCGGGCCGGCCCGTCGCTCTCACGAACGGCGGACGCCCGATTCGAGCCCTCCTGCTGGCCTGAGCATTTCCCATGGCAGACTCGGTAGCCCATCGTCCGCGGCTCCTAGAGTAGAGTCGCCCACAGCCCAGTGACCGCTCTCACCACGAGTCAGCTCGTCGTTCAGGTGTGCCTCTACATCGTCGCGGCGATCGCCATGCTGGGCGGCGCCCTGCAAATGTACCTCGGCGAGCCCGACACCTCGCCGCGCCTCGACAACGTGCATCGGTTCATGGCGGGCGTGTACTTCTCCACCGGCGCGATCAACTTGTGGGCCGCGTGGACCGTGGCTCAGCAGGGAACCTTGGTCTACCTCCTGGCCCTCGGCGTGTTCCTGGCGGGCGTCGGCCGGCTCATCTCGATCTACAAGGTCGGCGTCCCCCACCCGACCGCGGTCTGGCTCGGCTACCTCGTCCCCGAGCTGCTCCTGCCGTTCATCATCGCGATCGCACACCACGCGCGCCCGTGGCGGTGAGCGCGCCTCACTTCGACGGGGTAGGCCGCGCGACGTCGGCCAGCGCGTAAGAGCTCGTCGCGGCGCGGCGCATCGCGTCCATGAGGTCCGGGTAGAGGACGCCGTAGCTGCGCCGCTCGATGAGCCCGAACTTTTCGCCCCCGCTGCCGCTCGCGCCGTTGTCCCAGAAGACGGGCAACATGCCGCGGTCGACGGCCGCCTTGGTCACGTATTCCACGTAATAGCGCCGGTAGTCGTCGAACCCCGCTTGGTGGGTGGCCCCGTATTCGCCGATGAGCACCGGTACGCCTTGGTCGATGAAGGTCGACTTCAACTTGTCGAACTGGGTGACGACGAAGTCTTCCTGACCCCAGTTGTCGCTCCCCGGCGACGCGCTGCCCCACGTATGCGTCTTTCCCTCGAGCGCGAACAGATACGGATCATAGTAATGAACCGACAAGATGATTCGGCTCGGCGTAGGGTCGGCCGGCAGCTTGAAACCCTCGAGCGTATGGTCGATGTTCGTGTTGTACCCGGGGACGACGAGGTGGCGCTTCGCATTGTTGCCGCCGGAGGCGCGGACCACGTTCACGAATTGCTGGTTGAGGTCGTTGATGAAAGCGTAGTGCCGCGGGTCGGGCTTGCCGTAGCCGTCGTGCACCTCGTTCATCGATTCGAAAAGCAGCTCTTCTCCCGACTCCGAAAAGTGCTTCGCGATTTGCGTCCACACCGCCACGAAGCGCGCGCGGACGGCCGAGTTGTTCTCGTCGGTCGTGTTCCCGGCCGCGTCCTTCAGCGCCAGCCACTGCGCGCCTTTGAACCCGTCGGCCCCGTCGTGGTGCAAATTGATGATGCAATAGAGCCCCGCGGCCCGCGCATAGCCGACGACCTGGTCCACCCGCTCGAACCAGCTCGGCGCGATCGTGTACGCCGGGCCGGGCCCGGTGTGCGACGTCCACGTGATCGGAACGCGGACGAGGCCGAACCCGTCCTTCGCCGCCGCCGCGAGCAGCTCGGGCGTCACCCGCGGGTTGCCCCACGCCGTCTCGCCGTCGGGGACTTCCAGGCTGTTGCCCAAGTTCCACCCGAGCCGCAGCTTCGCGAGCAGCTCCGCCGAAGTGTGCGTGAACTCGCGCGTGGTTCCCGCCGGGGTGGCCTCGGTGGCCGCCTTCGGCTCGGCTCCTCCCCCTCCCCCGGCGCCCGCCGTCTTGAGGCCGGGCGGGGTCAGGCAGGAGCACGCGAGGACCGCGAACGCCACGGCGAAGAAAGATTCCGTCGACCGAAGAGCGGAGTGAAAATTCACGGCCGTGCGTATACGTCGACTCGACCCGCCGTACAAGTCGAGGGGGACACACCGTGTTACCCGCGCTGCCGGAATCGCGGATTGAATCCGCGGTCCGGACGGAAGGATTCATGAAATGTCGATCCGCCCGTTCTTCATTCGCACCACGCGCGCCGACAAGCTCTCCACGAGATCCTCGTCGTGCGTCGCCACGAGGACCGTCGCGCCGCGGAGGCGCTCGATCACGGCCGCGCGCGCGTCGTGGTCGAGGGCGTTCGTCGGCTCGTCGAGCACGAGCAGCGGCGGCTCGCCGAGGAATGCGGCGCATAGCGAGACGCGCTGCCGCTGCCCCAGCGAAAGCGTGGATACGCGTTTTCCGAGCAACGATCGAATGCCAAGTTCGTCCGGGTCGCGCAGGTTCGCGCCCTTGAGAGACCCGACCACGTCGAGCCACTCGACCACGAGCAGGTGGTCCGGGATGTCGGGCTTCTCCGGCGCGTAGCCGATCCCCACCGGCCGCCCGACGCGCCCCCCGTCGGCGTCGAGCACGCCGCTCGCGATCGCCAACAGCGTCGACTTGCCCGAACCGTTGTCGCCGAGCACCGCCACGCGCTCCCCGGAGCGCACGGCGAGCGTCGCCCCGTGGACGGCGCATCGCGCGCCGAAGTACTTGGACACGCCCTCGAGCTCGAGCGCGGCGACTACCACGTGCTCGCCACCCCCGTGGCCACTGCGCCCACGACGAACGCGCCCAGGCAGAAGACGACGGGCCCTCGCTGGGGCCGCCGGTCCAGCCAGCGCGCCCAGATCGCGACGGCGAACGCGATCGGGACCGCCCACGCGCCGGCGGTGATGCCGAGGGTCGTCGGAGGCTCGCGCGCGAACACTCCCGCAAGCGCCCCCGCGGTGGCGCCGAAGGCGGACGACGGCGTCGCCAGCGTCAAGGCGAAGGCCGCGAGCAACGTGGTCCACCGCGTGCGCGTCACCCGGGCCAACGACCGCACGGGACCTTCGGCTTCGCGCACAGGCGCCACGAGGACGGCCGCGCTCAACGTGAGCGGCCAGCTCAGGATGGCGAGCGCGCGGGCGACCGGACGGACCGGTGGATCGTTGTGGAGCGACAGCGCGAGGGCGACGGCCCCGAACGACGCGCTCGCTGCGGACACGACGAGGCGCCCTCGCGCGACGCGGAGCAGCCGCAAGAGATGCGCCGCGGTGATGGCGAGAACGGGGAGCGTGCGGCGCGTGAGGCGTACGTCGAGGCCGCCACCTTCGAGCGCCACCCTCCACGCCGCCGACACGGCGACGACCGCGAGCCCCGCGGCGGGGACAAGGGCGACCACCGCGCGCGGGTCGAGGAGGATCAGCGCCGCCGCCGCCGCCGAAGCGCGCCCGGCCGAAGGCCGCCACGATCGCGGCCTCGACGGAAGCGACCAGCAACATCGCCACGACACCCGCCAGCGGCCCGTCACCCGCGGCAAAGAGCAACCCGTAGGGTGCCTGGACCAGCAGGAGAAGCGAGAGCAAGGGGGGCACCCAGGCTCGGCTCCTGACCCGCAGCGAGCGGAGCGTACGCGTGCCGGGCGCATCGAACGCAGAAGAGACCACCGGCGTCGCCACCACGATCCAGGCCGCCCCGAGAGCAAGGCGAGCGCCCAGCCAGCCGTGATAGAGGCGTGTAAGGTCCCCCGCCCGCACTCCGTTGCCTCCGAAGAGCACTGCGGCGATGAGTCCCACCACGGCCCCGAGCCCCAACGCGCGCTGCAGGACGGGCCGACCCGTGGCAAAGATGGCCCGTACGGCGCTCCACGCGGCGAGGCCGCATCGTCGGCGCGCGGCCTCAAACGCCGAGGCGCGCGCTGATGTCCCGCCACGGCATCGCGCCGCTCAGGCGATCGGCCTCCTGGCCGCCGCGGAAGACAATCATCGTCGGAATGCTGCGGATGCCGAACCGTGCCGCCACGTCGGGGAGCGCCTCGGTGTCGACCTTCGCCACGACGACGGACCCGGCGCGCTCCTGCGCGAGCTTCTCGAGCTCCGGCGCGACCGCGCGGCACGGCCCGCACCAGTCGGCCCAGAAGTCGACGAGCACGGGCGCGGGCACATCGCGGACCAACTCGTCGAGGTCGGCGGCGCTCGCGATCGGGATGGGGTGGTGGATCGGCAAGAGCTCAGCCTTGCAGGCGGCGCATCGCGCCTTGTCCTGCACGCGCCTGGCCGGGACCCGGTTGGATTTCGAACACGATGAACAAGAGACGATCATGACGACCTCGCCCGGCGGTGAGCTCCCGGACACGCGCGACGCGCTTGCACGTGGCTCAGCGCTCACCAACGTGCGGCTCCGCCGCGGTTCGTCAAGCGTCGCCCGCGCCGCGGGCGGCGGCGGCTGCCCCTCGCCGTCCAGGTGAGCTATCGTCGGCCGACCACCGCATCATGACCGTACGAACCCCCGCATCGAAGACGATGGCCCGAATCCCTAGCCTTTGCGCCAGCCTTTTCCTCTTGCCGCTCGCCTTCGGGCAAGCTTGCGCGAGCGGCGGCTCGAACCCGGCGCCGGACGCGGGTGCCAACCCCGACGGCGGCGTGTCGAGCTCGAGCAGCTCCGGATCGCAGACCTCTTCCTCGAGCAGCAGCGGCAGCTCCGGCGGGTCGAGCTCTTCGTCGAGCGGGAGCTCCAGCGGCGGAAGCTCTTCGTCGAGCAGCGGGAGCAGCTCGGGACACGTCGACGCCGGCGGCGGCGATGCCGGCACCGGTTGCTCTGGCGACCCGTTGTGCGACGGGTTCGAGACCGACACCGTAGGAGGCCCGCCGAGCGCGGCCCGATGGAGCATCGTCACAGGCTGCGGCCAGAACGACCCGACCAGCACCGTCACGGTCGTCGGCAACGCGACCCATCCGGCGCACAGCGGCCAGAACTCGGTGCAAGTCGTGGGTGGCAACAACACGTGCGGACCGCTCTTCATCCACGCGAGCGCCTTCCAGACGCCCGGCCTCGAGAGCTCGGTCTACGGCCGCTTCTGGGTGGAGCTCAGCACGGCGCTCCCCGCGACGCACGTCGCCCTCATGGCCCTCGGCCTCGGGGCGGACGCGGGAGACCCGACGATGCTCCAGATCTCGCAGGAGCTCCAGCTGACCGCCCAGTACAACGTCTTCGTCTGGAACTACCGCGACACGACGCTGCCCGACATGGCGCCGGGGTTCGCGCCGCCGATCAACACGTGGACCTGCGTCGAGTTCCACACGGACATGACCACCGGGGAGCTCGACACCTGGATCGGCGGCAACCCCGTCCCCGAGATGACGTTCGTTCCCGGAACGACAGCCGTGCAGACGGGGACCAACGATCACTGGTCGGGCGGTCGTCCGCAGCCGCTGGTCGTGTCGAGCGTGGGCTTCGGGTGGGTCAACTTCGGCGGCGGCCCCTCGACCTTGTGGTTCGACGACATCGCCTTGGGGCCCGCGCGGATCGGCTGCGACTAGCCCGCGAAAATCCCTGGACCTGAGGGCGGATTCGGACAAACTTCGCGGCAGTGAAGGCATCCTCGTCCACCGTCTTTTCGCTTCTGCTTCGCGTCGTACCCGCTCTGTCGGTCGCGTGCGCCAACTCGGGCACGTCGAGCGACGCGGGCGCCCCGGCAGACGACGCGGGCGCTCAAGCCGACGTCGTCACCACCACCGACTCCACCGCTCCACACGACGCGGCCACGAGCGTCCCCGGTGACGCCGCCGACGGCGGAGGGTCGACCGTCGGTCCCGGCGACGCGACCGTGAGCGACGCCCAAGGCGCTCCCGACACCGGTGGTACCGGCGCCGTCTCCGAAGGCGGCATCGGCGGTGCCAACGCCGCGATTCACGACGACTTCGAGACCGGCTCGCTGAGCAAGTGGACGCTCACCGATCCCTTCGGCAACCCGCTCCAGGGTACGGCGATGACCGTCGCCATCGACACGGCGGCCAACGGCGGCCAGGTGCACGGCGGCATGTATTCCGTGAAGGTCCACAACGGGGGCCTCATCGGCGTCGCCCCGCCGGGACCGAACTTCTACGGCCGCTTCTGGGTCTGGCTCGGGACGAACCCGAGCCCGGGCCGCGGGAGCGGCGGCCACTGGGCGTGGGCGGTGGCGCCCGGCACGCTCCCGGACGGCGGGGCGCCCGAGGTTCGGCAGGGCGGCCAATTCGACATTCTCATCGACAACTACAGCACCAACGACGACATCGTCTTGAGCGACCCGAACCTGTTCAACGACACGGACGGCGGCATCTCGCCTCCCGTGGGCCAGTGGATTTGCGTCGAGTTCTACTACGGCAAGGACTCCCTCCGAACCTGGCTCCAAACCGCCGAGGTCACCGCGCTCGACGTGACACCGACGACCGTGTGGGCGCACGGAATGACCGCGCCGTGGTCGCCGGCCTATTCCGCCATACGAATCGGCTACGCCGGATACAACGGCAACGAGATCGACCTATGGGTCGACGACGTGGCGATCGACACGAATCGAATCGGCTGCAACTGAAAACGGTCGGCGCGGCGGCTACAGCGCCGCGATGATCTTCGCCTTCAGCGCCTCGTACTCGGCGTCCGTGATGAGCCCCTTGTCGCGCATCTCCCTCGCCGTCGCCAGCCGCTCGGTCAGCGCCTCGGTCCCGCCCGCCTGCGGCAGCGCACCCGCGGGCGACCCCGCACCGATCTGCACACCACCGGCCCGCGCGCGCATCTCTTCGAGCTCGCGGATGCGGCGCTTCTCGCGCCACGCCTGATCGTGCGCCTGGCACAGGCGGTAAACCTCCAGGGCCTGCGGCGTCCGCAGTCCGCGGACCGACGCCGTACGCGCCGAGCGCTCGGCCGACGCGAGGTCTCCGCCGCCCAGAAAGCCCACCGTGAGGTCCGCGGCGAACATGCCCACGCGGATCCGCACGGAGCTCAAGTCCTGCCACCGGATGTCGAGGAGCGTGTAACCGGCGAGGAGCTTGCGCGAGCACACGAGCAGACGCCCGGTCGTCGCCACGACGAGCACGCGGCGCGACTTGAGCGCGAAGAGGCGGCGCTGAACGGCCCACGCGTCGATCGCTTCACCGGGAACGAGCAGACCGCGCACTTGATCGAGGAAATCGAGGATGCGGCGGTCGCCGGGTGCGCCGGCGCGCGCGAGGGTCTGCTCTTTGGCGAGGGGAGGCATCGCGATGGGGAAGCCCGTTAGATACCACCAGATCGCCGTCGGCCGGCGCGCGACCCGCACGGCCGCGCGCATGCCGATGCCCTCAAGGGAGGCCAAACTGCGCCTGGGCGATGCCCGGTTGCCCTGCGGCGGCGGACGACCCTGCGCTCGCGGTGCCCAGGGCGCTCATACCACCAAGCCCGCCGGCCCCGCCGAGCCCTGGACGTCCCTGGTCGCCGAGACTGCAGAGCGCGGTGCCCACGGGCCCGGTCCCTGACCAGATCGTACACGCCGCGATGCCTCCGGTACCGCCGGCGCCCCCCGCTCCGCCGCCGCCGTTGCCCCCCGTACCCCCAGGGCATACGCCGCTTGCGCCTTGCGGAGATACCCCGCCGCCTTGTCCCGATTGCCCGTCTCCACCGCGACCTCCATTGCCGCCGATTGAAGTCACGAGCATGCAGCCGTCTATGTCGACGTGACCGTTCAATATCGCGAGCGCGATGCTTGCGCCTCCGCCGCCTCCGCCCGTCCCGCCCGCTCCGCCGCATCCACCGGCTCCGCCGCCCATACCGCCGAAGGTCCCGCTTTGTCCGCCGCCCCCACCGCCTTGTCCGGGTCCCCCGGCTCCGCCGACACCGCCCGCCGAAGATATCCACCCGAGGGGCGTCAGCACGCCCGGCTCGATCGGCGCCACACCGCCAAGCGTGGAACCCGACCCGCTGGCGCCGGTATCGCCCTCGCATGCCCCACCGATGCCGTCCAGATCGGGCATCGCGCTCGCCATCGGCGTCGCGCCCCCGTCACCACCGATCGCACCCGACGTCAGCCCGCCGCCCCCTCCCCCGAAGGACACCGATCCGTTCGCACACGTGATGCTCCCGCCCGCGCCGCCGAGCCCCCCGTTGTTGACGGTTCCGTCGGGCGCCGACGTCCCCATGTAGTTGCTCGGCGTTTGTCCGTCAGCGCCCTGATCTCCGTTGCCGGCCGTGAGAATGCACCTTCGGAAGGTGGCCGTCGACGCGTTGACGAGAACGGCGACACTGGATTGTCCGTTGCCGGCGTCGTCGTCTCCAACGCCGTCGGCCGCCCGAAATCCGATGTCCTCGACCGCGACGGCCGCGTCGACGCCGTCGACGATGAGCGCGATATGGTTCGAGGGAGGCGAGATCGTCGCGAATGTTCCATCCACATACCGGATGCCGGCGTCGCCCGAGCAATCGAAACCACCGTAGAGGCTGACGCCCGATAGCAGGTGCACAGCTTCCGAATACACACCGTTGCAGAGGTACACCCGGGCTTGCCCAGCTGTACTGGCTCGCTCGACCGCGAGGGCAACGGACTTCAGCGGCGCCGTCGGAGTGCCCGGGTTGGTGTCCACGCCCTGTGGAGAGACGAACAGGCCGTAGGCACCCGATAGAACGCACGGATCATCCTGGGGGGCCTCGGTTGGATCGCACACCTTCGCATCGGAGGCCTCCGGGGGTTCCCCTGCATCGGCGGCGTCGACCGTGGTCGTCACGTCGGCCGAGTCACTCGCGAACCCTCGGTCGTCCATGGGCGCTGCATCTACGGGGGAGCCCGCCTCTGGAGCGGGCCCCGCCTCGTGCGCCGCCGCGTCGGGCTGGGCGTTGAGGTTCGTACTGCCGCCATCGCAACCCAAGATGGCGAGTCCGAGAAGGCACGTGCTCGGAAGAAAATGAGGGCGTCGTGGTTTCATCGTACGAAGGGCTTATCGGCGGATCGTCTCGCGCGGTTGCGGCGAAAGGCTCGGCCAATTCATTTAGGGAATCTCCAACTCTGCGGAGGAGAGGCCCGGTAGACCAGAACGGCCATCCATGCCGCTTGGCGCCGTGTCCAAATCGATCGAACCGCCGACGCCACCCGCACCTCCTGCGCCGGGGGGACCGGCGCTCCCGAGGGTGCACGCCGCCGTGCCGAGCGGAGGAAATCCCCGGTAGAGCATGCAGACCGAAATGCCTCCTGCCCCTCCTCCACCGCCCCCGCCGCCCGCACCGTTGCCCCCGAGACCACCCGCACAATTGCCGAGAACAGTCGAGATTCCTGGTGGGCCACCGTCCTGTCCCGCTTGACCGCTCCCGCCCGCCCCCCCGGGACCGGCGTCCGAAGTGACAAGCGCCGTATCGACCAAGGAGAGACTGCTCGTGATGGACGCAAGTGCGACGCTGGCCCCGCCGCCGGTGGCCGCCGAGCCGCCCCCGCCGCCGCAGCCGCCTGCACCGCCTCCGGTACCGCCGAGCCCGAGTCCCCCCTGCGTCGCGTCGGAAAGACCCCCGCCGCCCCCGCCGCCTTGGCCTGGCCGCCCGTTGGCTCCGGCCACCCCCATCGACGGAGACCATTGTCCGTACACCCATGCGCCAAAGCTTGGAGGGGGAATGGCAACCTCGACGCGATCGCCGTTGGCGCCGGGTCGGCCAAGACTGCAACTGAAGGGAGGACTCGTTCCGCCTGCGCCATCGAAGGGCACCGCAAACGAAGGCATCGGTACGGCGACCCCGCCACCGCCGGCGAGACCCGCGTCGCCGCCTTGACCTCCTGTCGACGAAGTGCCGTCGACGCAAACGATCGATCCGCCTGGAGCTCCCGTGCCGCCGTCCGTGGCTGCGCCCCGAGGCGCCGTAACGCCCGTATAGTTATTGCCAGTCGTACCGTCGCTCCCGGGCTGGCCCGACCCGGCGATGAACACACAACGCCGAATGTTGACGGACGAGACATTCACGAGGACTGCAATGCTCGACTCGCCATTTCCTGCGTCGTCTTGCCCGAGCGCGTCGGCCGCAACGACACGCAGGTCTTCGATCGCGAGCGGCCCGGCGACGCCGTCGACCGTCAACGCGATTGCGTTGGAGGGCCCCGTCAGCTGCGAAGGACCCCCGTCGCCGTAGTGCCAGCCCGCGTCTTGGTCCGTGCATGCCAAGCCCCCATAAACGCTCAACAGCGAGGCGACCCGCACGATCTCGGAGTAGCTTCCTTGGCAAACGTAGACGCGGTCGACGCCGAGCTGCGCCGCGCGGACGAGGCCCGCGGAGATGCTCTGCAACGGTGCGGCGCGCGTCCCCGGGTTTGCGTCGCTCCCGGCGGAAGAGACGAAAACGCCGAGCCTCTCCGTCAAGACGCAGGGATCGTCGTGGGGTGACTGGGTGGGGTCGCATGTCGAGCCTTCGGGAGCGAGCCCGTCGCGGGCGCCGCCGCCATCCGCAGATCCCTCCGCCCGCGCATCGGACGCGTCGACGACGCCCGCATCGGAGACGGTGCCGGCGCCGTCCGGATGCATGTTCGCGGATACCGAGCTGTCGGAGGAGGCGGTGGCATCGCCGTCATCGCTCGCGTCGCGCGAGGCGACCCCCGGCGAGACATCCGGAAGGAAGGAATCTTCCCCGCAGCCGATGAGGGGTGCCGCGAGTATGAGTGCAGCGCCGAACAGAACGAGAAGGAGAGCCCCCTGCGGTTTCATCGTTACGGCTCCATCGGCCCCGTCACGGTGGAAGTTGCGCGACGTTAGTCGGTAGCCGCCGCGCGCGGACGGCGAATTCGCATCTTCGGCGGGAGCGGATTACGGTCTGGCCGCAACGCGACCCGGGGCGGGGGGGGACCTGCCGCAACTCGCGAGGCGGAGCCTCCCTGGAGATGCGCCCCCGTGACGATGACGATACGTCAGCGCAACGCGAATTGGTTCACGTCCCGCAAAACGTCTTGTAGACGCGCTGCTCCGGGCCGGGCGGCTCCGCGAGGGCGGAGTGCTCGGGCTGGTCTTCGAACGGCCTGCCGAGCACGTCGACCAGCGTCTCGAACGGCTGAAAGTCGGCGCGCCGCACCGCGGCCTCGATGGCCTCTTCGACACGGTGGTTGCGTGGAATGAACGCCGGGTTCGCGCGCCGCATCGCCGACGCGCGCGCGGCAGGCGCGTCGCCCTCGAGCGTGAGTCGGCGTTGCCAGGTCTCCGCCCACGATCGGAAGACGCCGGGCTCGTCTCCGAAGAGCGACGTGACTCCGCCGTCGAGCGACGGATCGGCGGCGAGGCCCGAGAGCCTGCGGAAAAAAAGCGTGTAGTCGACGTGTTGTTCGGCGAGGCGGGTGAGCAGCCCCTCGACGAGGGCGTGGTCGTCCTCCTCTTCGCGTACGAGCCCGAGCTTGGCACGCATCACGCGCATGTACGCTTCATCGAAGCGGGGCGCGAAGCGCGCGAGCCGCTCTTTCGCGATACGGACGGCCGCGTCGGCGTCTTCGGAGAGGAGGACGAGGAGCGCTTCGGCGAGGCGCGTCAGGTTCCAGAGCGCGATGCGCGGTTGGCTCGCGAAGGCGTAGCGCCCGCCGTGGTCGATGGAGCTGAACGTCTTGCCCGGGTCGTAGTCGTCGAGGAAGGCGCACGGTCCGTAGTCGATCGTCTCGCCGGATATCGACGTGTTGTCGGTGTTCATCACGCCGTGAACGAAGCCGACGCCGAGCCACCGCGCGACGAGCTCCGCCTGGGCGTCGACGACCCGATCGAGCAGCGCGATCGCGTCGTTCCCGGTGCCCGCGGCGCCGGCGTAGTGGCGCGCGAGCGCGTACGAGGTGAGCGTTTGCAGGGCCTCGCGGTCGTCGCGCGCGGCGAAGAACTGGAAGGTGCCGACCCGCATGTGGCTCGCGGCGACCCGGGCGAGGACGGCGCCGGGGAGCGCCTCGTCGCGGAGGACGCGCTCGCCCGTCGAGACGGCGGCGAGGGCGCGGGTGGTGGGCACGCCGAGGGCGGCCATCGCCTCGCTGACGGCGTACTCTCGGAGGACCGGGCCGAGGGCGGCGCGTCCATCGCCCCCGCGCGAGAACATCGTGCGGCCTGCCCCCTTCAGCTGGATGTCGCGCCGCCGGCCGTCCTTGCCGACGACCTCGCCGAGGAGGATCGCACGGCCGTCGCCGAGCTGCGGGACGAAGGAGCCGAACTGGTGCCCGGCGTACGCGAGGGCGATCGGCTCGGCGCCCGGGGGGATCGCGTTGCCCGCGAGGACCTCCGCGCCGGCCGGCGAAGCGAGGAGCTCGACGTCGGCCCCGAGGAGCTCGGCGAGCGGCCGATTGAGCTTGATGAGGCGCGGCTCGGGCACCTTCGTCGGATGCACGCGTGAGAAGAAGCGCTCGGGGAGCCGCGTGTACGTGTTGTCGAAGGTGAACACGGTGCAGGGGCTCTCATTGCACGGTTCTGACCTCACTGCACCATGGACACATGTGACGCTCACCGCGGGGACGCGTGCCTTTCTCTCTCGACATGGGCACGTTGCATCGCGGGGATGGGTGCCCTTCTCCCTCGACACGGGCACGTTGCACCGTGGGAATGCCCGCCCTTCTCCCTCGACACGGGCATGTTGCACCGCGGGGATGGGTGCCCTTCTCTCTCGACACGGGCACGTTGCACCGCGGGAATGCCCGCCCTTCTCTCTCGACACGGGCACGTTGCACCGCGGGAATGCCCGCCCTTCTCCCTCGACACGGGCACGTTGCACCGCGGGAATGCCCGCCCTTCTCCCTCGACACGGGCACGTTGCACCGCGGGAATGCCCGCCCTTCTCCCTCGACACGGGCACGTTGCATCGTGGGAATGCGTGACTGGCATCGTGGGGAAGCGTGCCCATCTCCCTCGACATGGACACGTTGCACCGTGGGGAAGCATGCCCATCTCCCTCGACATGGACACGTTGCACCGTGAGGGTGTGTGACGCTCCACAGCGAGAAGAACGCCGTCTCCGCTTACCTACGCGCTCCCGCTGCAAGAGCCGCGGCTGCCGCAAGCCTGTGCTTGGCCTGCCAAGGGGGCCCGATCGGTCGGCTCATGGCGCGAAGGAACGCGTCGGCGTCCTCGCGACCCAGCGCTGCGGCCGCGTCGCGAAAGACACCCTCACAGTCGTACCCGTAGACGGACCAGCCACGCGCCTCGGCTGCGGTCGCCAGCGCCTCGCGATACATGACCGAGTCGGCGACGTTGGCCGCGCGCGCGTCGGCGATCCGCTCTTCGGTGGTCGGCGGAAGCTTGGGGCACACGCGGATTCCGATGTTCGATATCGGGATGGCCACCGCCGCGGCCAGCGCCTCGAGGCTCTCGCGTGCGCCGCGCGCGGCGGACTCGCGCACGCGCCCGACGAGCGCCACGGCGTCGGCGCGCGAGATCGGTCGCGCCCAGGAGCTGTTCAGGTAACGGCCCACCGCCCACGACCCTTCGTGGTGATACGGATGCGTGGGTAGACCCGAGGTGAGGTCGATACGTCGGCGATCGACGAACTCGCCGCCGGCGGCAAGAGTGACGAGCACCGCCGAGTTCCCGTGCTCGGCGACCCCGACCGCCGCGTCATGGTTCGCTTTCGCCAAGTGTCCTCGGAAGCCGATGGATCCGCGACCTTACGGGGTCGCGAGCTCGGTCTGAGAGACGCCGGGAAGACCTGCGGAGCCGTCGGGGCCTGAGTTGCCGGGAATTGCATTGGCAACGCCGCCGGTTCCGCCTCGACCTCCAACGCCGCCAATACCGGCTCCCCCCGTCGAACATAGCGATGTGCCCAACGGCGCGGTGCCGCGGTAAAGAATGCACACGGAGATCCCTCCCGCGCCGCCTCCGCCGCCTGCCCCGCCTGAGCCTTCGCCGCCGTACCCACCGATGCAAGAAGCCAAGGGCGCCGGACCTCCGGCCTGCCCAGTCTGTCCGGGTCCCCCAACACCACCCGATCCGGCGTCCGAGGACGACAAGATGCACGCATCGATCACGACAGTGCTCTCGAGGCACGCGAGGGAGATGCTCGACCCGCCACCACGCCCTCCGTTTCCGCCTGTGCCGCCGCAGCCACCCGCTGCACCACCGTTTCCTCCCACGCTTCCCATAGCAACTCCTCCGCCCCCTCCGCCTCCCTGGCCAGGTTGCCCGTTGGAGCCCGATCCACCTGCACTCGGCATCCAACCGCCGTCAGTCCAGACACCCGTACTCGCACCGATACCAGCATTGGCGATCGGAGCTGCGCCGTTTGCGCCTGGATGGCCTACGTTGCACAGGACGGAAGCACTTGCACCTCCAAGTCCATCGAAGGGCGGAGTGCCCGTCGGCATCGGAACAGCTGAACCGTTACCTCCGTCCGTGGGCGCCGAATCCCCGCCTCGGCCCCCCATCGACGAAGTCCCATCCCCACAAACAATCATCCCCCCAGCCCCGCCGGCCCCACCATCATTCGACTGTCCCGCCGGCGCGGTCCCACCCTCATAGTTGCTCCCCGTAATCCCGTCCGCGCCATTCGTTCCCGCGCCCGCCACGAACGTGCATCGACGGAACGTCACCGCGGACCCATTCACCAGAGCCGCGATGCTCGACCGACCGTTCCCCGCGTCGTCCTGGCCCACGGCGTCCGGTGACATCACACGCAAGTCCTCCACCGCGATCGATGCGTCCACGCCGTCCACGGTGAACGCAATCGTGTTCGCCGCACCGGTCACCTGCGCCGCGCCGCCGTCGCCGTAGACCCAGCCCGCGTCCCCGGTCGGGCAAGCGAGCCCCCCGTACACGCTCACCGCCGACGTCACCCGCAACGTCTCCGGGTAGTTCCCCTGGCACACGTACACGCGGCTCAGGCCGAGCGCGTTCGCTTTCGCGAGGCCCGCCGTGATCGTCTTCAGCGGCGACTGCTCCGTCCCCGCGTTCGTGTCCATACCAGTCGACGAGACGAATACCCCGAGCGTATTGGCCAGTACGCACGAGTCGTCGTGCGGCGACTTCGTCGGGT
>DASYBG010000035.1:0-213303 GCA_036500865.1 Polyangiaceae bacterium | reverse complement strand
CGACCTTGCAAGGCTCGATGGACGCTCATGGGCGCGACCCGGAGCGGTCAGGGTCGTCAGGGGGATCGACCTTGCAAGGCTCGATGGACGCTCATGGGCGCGACCCGGAGCGGTCAGGGTCGTCAGGGGGATCGCTCTTGTTAGGCTCGATGGGCGTTCTTGATCGCGACCCGGAGCCGTCAGTGTCGCCAGGGTGATCGCCCTTACAAGGCTCGATGAGGGACCCTCGTCGCGACCCTGAGCGCTCATGGCCGTTGGGGGGCTCGATCGAGCAAGGTTCGATAGGTCCTCCCTCAAGGGACCGCATGATGGGCGCGTGCATTCGCCAGTCGAATTGACCGCCGAGCGCGCCTGATCTCGATGTCGTGGCCGCGGAGGGTCGCACGCGAAACGACCGGGTGACGGGGGCCGCCCCGCGCTTGCCCCCTTCCGAGCCGAGCCAACTTCCCGTATGGGTCCCGACGTGAACGCCCCTTGGCCCATCGCGCGGGCGCTTCCATGCCTCCTCGCCCCATGCGCCGCGTTGGCCGTCGTCCTTGCTTCCTCTCCGGCGCGTGCGCAGGCCGCGCCCCCGGCGCCTCACGAAGACGCCGCGTTCGACTTCATGAACCTGCTCTCGCACCACGGTCTCCACGACATCGACCAGGAAACGTGGAACGCCTACGGGCAGTTCACCTTCATCGGAAGCTACAAGGCTCCGTTTCACGCTCCCTACACGAACGCCAACGGCAGCGACAACTCGCTCCTCCCCACCGCGGAAGAGAGCTTCACGGCGAGCTTCACGCTCTTCTTCGGGCTCAAGCTCTGGAAGGGCGCGGAGCTCTATCTCGTCCCCGAGGTGATCTCCGAGAGGCCGCTGTCCGAGCTCCGAGGAATCGGCGGTTCCATCCAGAACTTCGAGCTCCAGAAGACCGGCTCCGAAACGCCGCAGCTCTACCGGTCGCGCACCTTCCTCCGGCAAACCATCGAGTTCGGCGGCAACCGCGTCGTGAAGACGTCCGACCCGATGCAGCTCGCGACGACGGTCGATACCCGGCGCCTGGTGTTCACCCTGGGGAATTTCACGATTCTGGACGTGTTCGACCACAACTCGATTTCGTGGGACCCCCGGCAGACGTTCTTCAACATGGCGTTCATGACGTACGCGTCGTGGGATTTTCCATCCGACGCGCGCGGCTACTCGTGGGGCGGCACCGCGGAGCTCTATTGGGACGATTGGGCGCTGCGTATCGGACGGATCACACCGCCGAAGGAGCCCAACCAGCTCGCGGTCGACTTCCGCCTCGACAAGTTCTACGGCGACCAGATCGAGATCGAGCACGATCACGTCCTCTTCGGACAGGCCGGCGCGGTGCGGCTCCTCGGTTATCGAAATAACGTGGATACGGGGCGCTTCGACGACGCCATCGCCGCGTTCAAGGCGGACCCCGGCAAGAACGCCGCCGCTTGCACCGGGTATAACTACGGGTCCACCAACGCCGGCGCCCCCGACCTCTGCTGGGTGCGAAAGCCGAACGTGAAGGTGGGTATCGGCGTCAACCTGGAACAGCACGTCACCGACGACATCGGGGGCTTCTTTCGCGCGATGTACTCGGACGGGGAGAGCGAGGTCGACGCCTACAATCCCGCGGATCGATCCATCTCGTTCGGGGCCGTGGCGAAGGGGTCGGCGTGGCATCGCCCGTTCGACGTCACGGGTGTCGGCGCCGGCGTGAGCTGGATCTCCTCGATACACGCCGAATACCTGGCCATGGGCGGGGTCGACGGCTTCATCGGCGACGGGCACCTGCGGCAGGCTCCCGAGAGCGTCGTCGAAGCCTTCTACAGCCTCAACTTGCTCAAGGCGATTTGGGTCTCGGCCGACTACCAGCACCTCTGGAACCCTGGGTTCAACGCGGATCGCGGTCCGGTCGACATCCTCGCGGGGAGGGTCCATGTCGAGTTCTAGCCGCGCGCTGTCGTTCGCCTTCGCGGCCGTCGCCCTCTGCGCTCTCGGTTGGGCGTCCAGGGCGGAGGCGCAGGAGCAGGGATTCGCCGTGGAGCGCCTCTACCCGTCGGCCCCCGGCGCCGGCTGGTTCGTGATGGACGATCTCGGCATGCACGGCGGCCTCGGTGGCGTGATGGCCCTGACGGTCGGCTACGCGCACGACCCGCTGCGGGTCCAATCGAGCGACGGCTCGCAGCATCTCGCCGTCGTCTCGGACCAGACGACCACGGACTTCGGTTTCGCCGCCACGTACGAGCGCTGGCGCTTCTATCTGAACCTGGACATGCCCATCGCGACCGCCGGTCAGAGCGGCACCGTCGGCGCCAATACGTTCAGCGCGCCGCACCTCGACCTCGGCTCTTTCCCGGACACGCTGTCGGACGCCCGCCTCGGCGTGGACGTGCGCCTCCTCGGCCACGCCGACAGCTCCTTTCGCCTCGGCGCGGGAGCCCAGCTCCTCGTACCCAACGGCAACCGCAGCGACTACGACACCGACGATACCTTTCGCGCCATGCTCCGCGCGCTCTTCGCCGGCGGCTCGGGCGCGTTCACCTACGCCGGCCAGCTGGGCGTGCACATTCGCCCCTTGGACGACGCGCCGGTCCCCGGGAGCCCGCAGGGCAGCGAGCTGCTCTTCGGCTTCGCGGCAGGCCCCAAGTTCCCGATCGAAGGGACGGCGACCACGGTCGTCGTCGGACCGGAGTTCTTCGGCGCGACGGCGTTCAAGTCGTTGTTCGGGTCGAGCACGACCGCCTTCGAGGGCCTGTTGAGCGCGCGCCTGGAAGGAACGCGCGATCAGGGACCGCACGTCCGACTGAAGCTCGGCATGGGGGGCGGGATCGACGCGCGCTTCGGCGCGCCGGAGTGGCGGTTCGTATTTGGGATCGAGGTCTACGATCACACGGGGGGGGCGCAGTAGCGGGCAGGTTGGGGCGGCCTGTCGCTACTTCGACGCATCCAGCGCCGGCGCCGCCACGAGCTCGTCCAGGTTGGGCTGGAGCGTCAGCTCGATGCGCCGGTTCTTCGCGCGCCCGTCGGGCGTCTCGTTGCCCGCGACCGGGTCGAACTCGCCGTATCCGGCCGCGGAGAGGGCCTTCGGCGCCACGCCCTGCGCGATCAAGAATTTGACGACTTCCACCGCGCGCGCGGTCGAGAGCTCCCAGTTGGAGGGGAAGCGGGCCGTCTGGATCGGGAGGTTGTCGGTGTGTCCGCCGACCTGGAACGCGCGGCCCGGGACCGTCACGAGCACCTTCGCCAGCTGGGCGAGCGCCTCTTTGCCCTTCGGCTTGATCGCCGTCTGCCCGGAGTCGAAGAGCACGTCGTTCGGCAGCTGGATGACGAGGCGCCCCGCGCGCGTCCCCACCTTGAGCTGACCGGCGTCGATCATCTTCTTCAGCTTCTGCACGAACTGCTGGAAGAGCGCGGCGCGGGCCTCGGCCGCCGCCTGCGCCTTGCGGAGCTCCTCGAGCCGCGTCTTCGCGTCTTCGAGCGCCTTCGAGAGCGTGCCCTTCTCCTGCAGCATCGCGTCGACGTTCTTGCCCAGCCGCTCGAGCTCCCCGCGGAGCTTCGCGTTGATCGCGGTCGCCTCGTCGAGCTGCGCCTGGACGTTGTGGGACGACGTCGACATGTCCGAGAGCTTCTGATCGCGGTCCTGCATCTGGGCCTGCGCGTCGGCCAGGTCCTGCCGGAGCTTGGCGATGTCTTCGTCCTGCTGCTTCTCCTTCTGCGCCCCGGCCAGGAGTTGCGCGTGGGCCGACTGCGAGTCGGCCAGGAGCGCGTCGTACTTGTTCTGGGGAACACACCCCCCGAGCGCCGGCGCGGCCACGAGGGCCGCGATCGCGAGAGAGGCCGCGCGTGCAATGCGCCGATGGTCGATCATGGCGGCTATGCTATCGGCTCGTCCGACGAAAGGCCGAGCGAAACCTATGCGCGAAACCACCGGGACGACCCCGACCCTGGCGTCGATCGAGCACTCGCTGTCGGTGCTCGAAGAGGCGTTCCGGGCGCGGTTCGAGGCGGCGGCGACCGAGCAGGAGCTCCGCGACGAGAACGCGAAGATCCTCGGCAAGAAGGGCGAGCTCACGGGCATCTTGAGCCAGATGGGCCGCGTCTCGCCGGACGAGCGAAAGGCCATCGGGACGAAGGTCAATACGCTCAAGCAGGAGGTCGAGACCGCATTCGACCGGCGGCTCGCGGCCCTCGCCCGCGACAAGCGCGACGCGGAGCTCCACGCCCGCCCGTACGACCTCACGCTGCCCGGCCGCGAGATCGCTCCGCTCGGACACGCGCACCCCATCTCGATCGTGCGCGACGAGGTCGTCGACGTGCTCGTGAGTCTCGGCTTCGCCGTCCACGACGGGCCCGAGGTCGAGACCGAGGAGAACAACTTCACGAAGCTCGGCTTCCCGCCGGACCACCCGGCGACGGACATGCAAGACAGCTTCTGGACGACCGACGGCCGTCTCCTGCGGACACACACGAGCAACATCCAGATCCGCGCGATGATCTCGCAGAAGCCGCCGATGGCGTTCATCGCGCCGGGCACGGTGTACCGCCGCGACGACGACGCGACGCACTCGCCGATGTTCCACCAGATCGAGTGCTTCCTCGTCGACGAGCACGTGACGGTGGCGCACTTGAAGGGCGTGCTCGGCGAGTTCGCCGACCGCTTCTTCGGCGCCGGCACGCCGGTGCGTCTGCGCCCGAGTTACTTCCCGTTCGTGGAGCCGGGAGCCGAGGTCGACGTGGGCTGCCCGTTCTGCCGCCGCCCCGACGGGACGCGCGCGGGCTGCAGCGTCTGCAAGCACACCGGGTGGATCGAGATCCTGGGCTGCGGGATGATCCACCCGGTCGTCTTCGAGAGCTGCGGCATCGATCCGGAGAAGTGGACCGGATTCGCGTTCGGGATGGGCGTCGAGCGGATCGCGATGGTGCGCTACGGGATTCCGGATCTGCGGCTGCTCTTCGAGAACGACCCGCGTTTCCTCGCGCAGTTCTGAGCCGAACAGCGCTGCCCTTCCGTCAGTCTTGTCCCAGGTCGATGCTCACCGGATAAACGAAGGAGGCGTGGTCCTCACCGGGACACGCTCCCGAGCGGACGGGCTCGAACGAGGCCGTGAACGTGCCCACGCAAGCGACGAACGCGGGGCCAAGCTCGGGGTCGGAGTCGTCTTCGCCTTTGGCTTCGACGGTGACCTTGCCCTCTTCCGGATGCGCGGTCAGCACGAGCTCGACGAGCGGCGGGGGCCGGAGGCGGCGCGCGCAGGCGCAGACGCGGCTCTGGGCCGGGTCGAGGGCCGGGTAGAGGGACTGGCCGAGGGCGGGCGACTCGTCGAGCGTGGCGCGGCGGACGTCGTGCGCACAGACGACGATGACGCGACCGTCGCCGCCCATCACCTCGAGCTTCCACGGGCGGCCGCATGCGCTGGGGGCCTCGGAGGGAGGCGCGGCGCTCGGTCCGGACGCGGACTCACCGGCCGGCACCGCGTGCAAAGGCGGGGTCGCGGGCGCGGTGACGACCTGGCCGCCGCCTGCGGAGACGCAACCGGCCGCCGCGGCGAGCCACCCTACGATCCATGACGTACGCACCGGGGCGCGCAGCTTATCTCAGCGCCATGAGAGACACGACCGCCCAGCCGCCCTGATCGACGTCGACCTCGGCCTCTCGCGTCGCGCCGCGCGCCCGCAAGCGGAGCTGATGCTTTCCCGCCGGGACGCGGACACGCGCCACCGCGACCCGCGCCGGGAGGGTCTCCCAGCTGCGGGTGTCGGGCACGTCGAGGGCGGCGAGCGTGGCCTGCGTCCCGATGCTGAGCACGGCGGCGAGCAGCTTGTCGCTGCCCGCGGCGGCACCGGCGAGCGTGCCGGCCGCATAGCGCGCGAGCAGGCGGGTGATGGCGCTCACGATGATCTTGCCTTCGATCTTCTTCCACTCGCCCCGCACCTGATGGGTCACGTCGACGGCGAGGTCGAGCGCGAGCGGCTGCCCGTCGAGCGTGCAAGAGGGCAGCTCGTAGGCGCCTTGCTCGCGCCCGAGCGTCGGGAAGTTGACCCACGTGACGAGCCCCTGCGCCGCCATGCGGTTCGCGAGCTCGACGTCGTGCGGGCTCATCGCGCCGGCCTCCCAGGTGAGGGCGAGGCCGATCGGGACGCGATGGGCGATCTTGTGCGGTACGCGGCCGTACCCGACGACGACGAGGATCTCCCCGGTGTCGGGCGGGGCGGCCGGGGTGGTGGCCGCGCTCTTCTCGATCGCTTCGAGGCGCGGCGAACGATAGTGCCCGCGCGGCAAGAGCGACCGCACGGGATCTTGCAGAGCGCGGAAGCCCGCGAACGCCAGCGTCTGGTCGTACCAGCGGAGGGCCTCGTCGACCTGGTCGCTCTTCTCGAAGACGAGGCCCGCCAGGAGGCCGCCGAGCCCGAGGACGGCGTTGTCCCCCTCCTCCAGGTCGTCGGCGATGTAGCGCTGCATGACGGCGAGCCGGCGCGCCTCGACGCGCGCGCCGTCGAGGTCGCGGAGCTCGAGGTAGTTCAACATGTCGAGCGTGTTGACGAGGAGCTTCTCGTAGGGAGGCGCGCGGTAACGGCCGCTCGACCCGGAGAAGACGTACTCGCCGATGGAGTCGCCGGCGCCGCGCGAGAGGTCGAGCATGTCGATGGCTTTGTCGGCGGCCTCGAGGTCGCGCTTGGAGCGATCGAACGCGAGGATGCTCTGCTGGAGGGTGCCGCGATCGAGGACGTAGAGGGCGTTGTCGCTGCCCATGTCGGCCGGAAGGTCGCCCTCGGCGGACACCTTCATGCGCTCGTCGAGGAGGCGGATGGCGCCGCGCGTGTCGCCCGCGTCGAGCGCCGTCCGCACCGGAAGCGTGTACTCCGAGTGCCCGGCGCAGGCCGCCGGCCCGAGGGCGAGGACGACCCCCGCCGCGCGCGCCCAGCGAAGGACCACGCCGGCGTTCAGCGCAGCGCCTTCGTCAAATACGTCTTTTGCTGCCACCGGATCTCGCTCGTCTCGGTGTCGATGACCTGCATGAAGATGAAGTACTGCACCCGCCGCGCCCCCGCGGTCCGCTCGTCGGCCGCGCCGACCTTGCCCGTGATGAAGAACTTCACGCCGAGCTGCTTTCCGTACTGCGGGATGTGGCGGGGGTCGAAGATCGGGTGCTGCGCGCCCTCGACTTCGCGGATCATGTCGGTCTGGCGCTCGTGGCTGACGACGCGCACGACGTTGCTGCCGGCGAGCCAGGTCTCCGTTTCGCTCAGCATGACGTCGAGCGGAGAGTCGATGTGCTCGGTCGTCTCGTTGATGAAGGGCGCGATGGCGACGGTCTGCTTGTCGTCCTGGCCGGCGCGGGCGCGCCACTCGCCCATGATCGGCGCCTCGCGGAGCTCGTTGAGGAGCTTCTGGAGGGCGGTCTCGACGTCGTCCTTGTCGAGTCCCGTGCTCATCGCGGGCTGATCGATGCCCGGGTCGTCGGTGCCGCGGACGTACTCGCGGCCGCCCCCGCACGCGTTCGCCCCCGCGGCGGCGGCGAAAGACGAAGCAAGAAGAAGCACGCGAGAGAAGACGCGGGCGCTCATGATGGCGACGACGATACACCAGTCCTCGCGCCCCGGCGGAGGCAGGGACGACCGCCCGCGGCGCGGGTCAGCCCCGTCTCGTAGAAGTTCTTGATCGCACCGACCTTGGAGCGCGAGAGCTCGCGCTGGAAGGCGGCGTCGGGCGTGCGGGCTCGGCGTCGCGAGGATCTCAACAGCCGCAGAATTGGATGCAGCTCGGATCGCCCGCGCAACCGCTCTCGCAGTTCTTGTCGCAGGTGCTGCTCGTGCCGCCGGTGGTCGCTTGAGCGACGCAGCGGCCTTCGTCGCTCTGCTCGCAGACGGTGATGGAGCTTTGCTGTGAGAGGAGCTGCGTCGCGTCGGCGCAGGTCGAGGGCACGCCGATCGGGCAGAGGGACGTCCCGCAGAGGCATTCGAGGTCGAGGGCGGGGGATCCCTGGGTGATACGAAAGCCGCACCCGGGGAACGCGCCTTGGTCCACGTCGACGCCGGGACAGGTGCTGATCTGTTCGCAGAGCGTCACCTGCGTGACGGCGTCCTCGGTGCAGCCGGCGCCGCTCGGGGTGACGGCGCCGGTCACCCCCGTGGTGGGGGTCGTCGCGACGGCGCCCGCGTCGGCCCCGGCGTCGGTGCCCGTGCTGAGCTCGAGGCACGCGGCCGGCGAGGCGAGGAGCGCGAGGGCCGCGGCGAAGCGCACCCGTGGGCCCGGGCCGAAGGGCGCGTTCGCCTTCACCGGGGCGCGTTTTCGGCTAGGGTCGTCGCATGCGAGAGGTCGTGTCGCTGCCATGAAGACGCAAACCTTGGGCTTTCTGGGCGCCGGGAACATGGCCGCGGCGCTCATCAAGGGCTTGCTCCACGCGGGAGTGTCGCCCGACCGGATCGTTGCGAGTGACGTGAAGGCAGAGCGGCTCGATCAACTCGCCGCGACGCACGGCATCCGGACGACGCGCGACAATCTCGCCCTCGTACGAGAGTGCAGCGTCGTCGTGCTCTCGGTCAAGCCGCAGGTTATCGACAAGGTCCTCACCGAGATCGGCGGTGAGGTGCGCGCGCAGCAGCTCGTCGTGTCGATCGCGGCAGGCGTCCCCATCGAAGCCCTCGAGGCGCGACTTCCTGCCGGAGTGCGCGTCGTCCGGTCGATGCCCAACACCCCGGCGACGGTCCAGGCAGGCGCCACGGCGATCGCCGGCGGCGCCCACGCGCGCGAGGACGACCTTCGCATCGCGCGCGAGCTCTTCGAAGCGGTGGGGCGGGTCGTCGTGCTCGACGAGTCGCTGCTCGACGCGGTGACGGGCCTGAGCGGCAGCGGCCCGGCCTACGTGATGCTCATCATCGAGGCGCTGGCCGACGGCGGCGTCAAAGTGGGGCTCCACCGGGACACGGCGCTCGTCCTGGCCGCGCAGACGGTGTTCGGCTCCGCCCGGCTCCTCCTCGAGACGGGCGAGCACCCCGGCCGGCTCAAGGACATGGTCACGAGCCCGGGCGGCACGGCGATCGCCGGCCTCCACACCCTCGAGAGCGGCGCCCTCCGCAAGACGCTCATCGACGCGGTGGAAGCCGCCACGAAGCGGTCGGTGGAGCTCGGCGAGATCATGGCCGCCAAGCTCAAACGCGCCTGACCGCGCGCCGTTCAGCGGCGCAAGTCGCTCTTCGTCACGTAGGCGATGAGGGTCAGCAGCATCACGAGGCCGATCGCGTGGACGCGAGCCTCGAGCTTTGCATCGGGCCGCCGCCGCGACACGGCCTCGATGCCGAGGAAGAGGAGGCGGCCGCCGTCGAGCGCGGGGAACGGCAGGAGGTTGAAGGCGCCGAGCGAGGCGCTGAGCAATCCGAGAAACTGGAGGAGCAGGCCCGGTCCCGTGCGTGCCGTCTTGGCCGTGTCCTTCACGATCCCGACCGGTCCGCTCACGGCCAGCTTGTCCTTGCCCGCGATGACCCGCCCAATCTGTCGGAGGTTTTCGTACACGAAAATGGGGGGCACGATCACGCTGAGCTGGACGGCCTCACCGAAGCGAACGCGCTCGACCCGCGTCGACGCGCGAACGTGGATGAGCCCTTCGTCGTGCTCTCCGCGGGGGGTCGGGATCACGGTCTTGTGGAGGGTCTCGCCGTTGCGCTCGATGAGCAGGTCGAGCGGCTCTCCCGGATGGGCGCTCACCCCTTTGCGCATCTCCTCCCAGCTGTGGACCGGGCTGCCGCCGACCTCGAGGACGCGGTCGCCGGTCTCCACGCCGGCCGTCTGCGCGGGGCCGGCCTCGACGGTGACGCGCATGCTCGTCTCGTCGGCGACCTCGCGCCCGCCGATGAGCAAGCCGAAAAAGATGAGGACGGACGCGAAGAAGTAGTTCGTGAGGGGGCCCGCCGCGATGGTGACGACGCGCGCCCAGAGCGAGGCGTTCGCGTAGCTGCCCTTGTCGTTCTCGTCGATCTTCTCGTACGGGTTCATCCCGTCGATCTGCACGTAGGCGAGCACGGGAATGGCCGCGACCTGGTAGATCGTGGGGCTGTTCTTCGCGCGGTGCTTCCAGAGGGTGGGCCCGAAACCCACGCTGAAGCGGACGACGCGCATGCCGAACCGGCGCGCCGCCAGGTAGTGGCCGCCCTCGTGAACGACCATGAGCACCGCCAACCCGAGGATGGCGACGATGTAGAGAGCGACCGTCATCTACCGATGACTGTAAAACGTGGACGGCCTCGGCGCCATCGACCCTCTCCCCGCCGGCTCAGCCCGCGGAGGCGCCGGCCCCCGCGGCCCGTGTTCGATTCAAGGAAAGAACGAGACCCCGAAGGAAAACGCGGGAAAACCGAGGCGAACGGTGAGAGCGACCTGGTCGTTCAGGTGGTAGCGGCCCCCGATGAAAAGGGCGGGTTCGACGCCCACGGTGGGAGGACGGGAGGGGCAGAGGTTCGACTGCAGAGGGCAACCCGGGAAGGAGCCGAAGTAAATGACGGCGCCCGGCTCTCCGAAGACGCTGAAGCGCCGCGCGACGAAGAAGTTCCATTGCATCGCGATCGGAACATCGAAGTAGTCCGCGGTGCAGTTGCCCGCGTACCAGCACTGCCCGTAGTGGACCCAGTCGAGGCCGAAGGTGACGCCGACGCTGTTGTTGATCGTCGGCACGAAGCCGTTCGACACGATGGGGATGGAGAAGCGGGCCCCGAGGCCGAAGCCGCCGGGCGCGTAGATGCCGCCCCAGCCGAAGACGGCGTGGGGCTCGACTTCGACGGCGTAGCTCGGGTGGTCGCCGGGCCGGCGAATGGTGTCGTCGGCGTGGGCCGTCTCCGATGCGAGGAGGGCCGATGCGGCGACGACGACGGCCAGGGCGCGGGCGGTGGGACCGGCGGGTGAGGAGTTGGCGGTGTGCGTCATGTACTGCTGCTTTGTACATGCCGGGACTTCGCGCGGCTCGCGCTTCGTATCTTGCCGGGCCGCGCGGCGTGCTAGGTAAGTCCGCCGCCATGTCGAACACGCCCAGCAAACCTTCCTCCGCGGCCCCGCCGGCCGCCGGGCCCGGCATCCAGATTCGCGGAGGGGCGGCCATCCTCGCGCCCATCAGCGCCTTTCCCAACGGGGTGCCGGGGAACGCGCTCGTGCTCTTGCCGATCCAGGCGAACGGGACCTCGATCGAGAAGAAGATCATCGAGGGACCCGTCGCCCTCGAGATGGATCAAGTCTGGAAGCTGCTCGGCTTCAACGGGCCCGCCGTGCCCGTGCAAGACGAGCAGGGCCGGCAGATCGCGATCGGCCTCGAGGACTTGCTCGCAGGGCTCGAGAAGCACTGGAACGACGGGCCGGAGGACTTGGGCCGCGGCCGCGTCTACGCCCAGGAGCTCATGAAGCACAAGCGCTTCGAGAAGGCCGAGAAGGTCTACTCGAAGGTGGTGGCCCTCGGCGGCGACGGCGAGGACTGGCTGGGGCTCGGCATCGCGCAGCTCGAACAAAAGAAGCTCGACAAGGCCGAGGCCACGCTCCGCGGCGCGCAGAACCTCCTCAAGGACTCGCCCCTCCCGAGCCTGCAGCTCGCGCGGGCCATGAAAGAGAAGGGCGATCGCAAGGGGGAGCGGGAGAACGCCGAGCGCGCCATCCAGATCGACAACAACTCGGTCGACGCGTGGGCGTATCTGTCGAACTCGTTCCGCGAGCAGGGCGGCGAGCCCGAGATGGTCAAGCAGGTCGAAGAGCTCGCGGCGGCGCCGGTGAACTCGAAGACGGCGGCGCCTTACATCGCGCTCCAGGGGTTCTACGCGGCCGACGCGAAGGAAGAGGCGACGCGCGACAAGGCGATCGGGTTCGCGAAGAAGGCGGTCGAGCGCGCCCCCGGCGACGCGCTGGCGCTCTTGTGCCTCTCGGCGCTCTATGGGCAGGCGGCGAAGATCGACGAGGTGGTGAAGCTCCTCGCGCCGCACGAAGCGCTGATGCTGCGCGACGTGCGGATCGCGCACAACTACTTCGAGGCGCTCTTCCAGCTCCGCGACATGCAGAAGATCACGGCCCTGCTCAACAAGCTCGCGACGAGCCCGGCGCGCGACGTCAAGCAGTTTGCCGTCGAGCGTTCGCGGGCGATCTCGCAGATGCTCGCGCAGCAGCAGCAGCAGCTCGCGGGCGTCGGTGGTGGTGGCGGCGGCGGCAACAAGCCGGCGATCATTACCTAGCCGGCGCGACCGGATCGATCGCGCCCGAGGAGCACGAGGAACGTCGGGCCGCCCACGAGGGCGGTCATGGCGCCGACGGGCAACTCGGTGTGGAGGCGGCGCGCCGCCACCCGCACGAGCAGATCGCACAAGACGAGCATCGCGCCGCCGCCGAGGGCCGACACCGGAAGGACCACGCGGAGGTCGGGGCCGAGGACGCGGCGCACCGCCTGCGGTACGACGAGGCCCACGAAGCCGATGATCCCCGTCACGCTCACGACGGCGCCCACGACGGCGGCGCAGGCGAAGAAGGTGCGGCGCTCGAGGGCACGAACGTCGACCCCGAGGGTGCGCGCCTGCTCGTCGCCGAGCGCCAGGAGGTTCATCCGGCCGGCGTCGACGAAGAGCACCGCGATACCCGCGAGAGAGTAGCCACCCACGAAGGCGAGCTGGCTCCAGGATGGAACGTCGAGGTAGCCCATCAGCCACCAGATGAGCGACTGCAGTCGGGTCGGGTCCGAGAGGGCTTCCATCAGGGTGATGCCGGCGCTGGCGATCGAATTGATGACGACGCCCGCGAGCAGGATCGACGCCCCTCGGCCGCGCCCCGCCCGCACGAGACTCCAGACCAACAGCGTCGCGACGATGCCGCCCACGAACGCGAACGCCGGCACCCCGCCCGCACCGAGCAAGCCCATCCCGGCAACGCCGAGGGCGATCGCGGTCGCGGCGCCGAGCGCGGCCCCGCCCATGACGCCGAGGAGGTAGGGCTCCGCGAGGGGGTTGCGAAGGACGGTCTGGAAGGATGCGCCCACCGTGGCCAGACCCGCGCCGGAGATCGCGCCGAGGAGGACGCGCGGCAAGCGATAGCCGACGATGATGTCTTGCGCGTGGCGGCTCCCCGCGAAGAGCTCGACGAGGGACGCGCTGCCGCTCCCGAAGGAGACGCCGAGCGCGAGGGTGAGGGCGAGGCCCAGGGCACAGAAGACGACCGCGAACGGGCCGCGCGCCATCTCGACTCGGAGGCGGGGCGGGGCGCTCACGCGCAGTTGCGTTCGTAGAGGATGCGGAGGCCCACCAGCGTGAGCATGTCGTCGACTTCGTCGATGACCTTGGAGAGAGGCGCGATGAGGCGCGCGAGGCCGCCCGTCGCGATGACGGCGCAGGGGTACCCGAGCTCCCCCTTGAGGCGCTCGACGATGCCGTCGACCAGCCCGACGTAGCCGTACACGATCCCGGACTGCATCGCGTGCACCGTGTTCTTGCCGACGACCTTCGGCGGCCTCGTGATCTCGACGCGCGGCAACTTGGCGGCGCGGGCGAAGAGCGCGTCGGCGCTGATCTGAAGGCCCGGCGCGAGGACGCCGCCGAGGTACTCGCCCTTGGGGGTGACGCAGTCGAAGTTCGTGGACGTGCCGAAGTCGACGACGATGACGCCCCCCTTCGCCTTGTCGTAGCCGGCGACGGCGTCGGCGATGCGGTCCGCCCCGACTTCCCGCGGGTTCTCGATGAGGATGGCCATCCCCGTGCGAATCCCGGGGCCGACGACCATGGCCTCGCGCCCGAACGCGCGGCGGACGAGGTCGATCATCGGCTCGATCAGCGACGGCACGACGCACGCGAGGATGGCCGCTTCGACGCCGCCGCTCCCGACCGATCGCATCTCGAGGAGGGACCTGAGCTGGACGGCGTACTCGTCGGCGGTGCGGCCCCTCGCGCTCTCGACGCGAAACTGGTGAAGAAGGCGGTCGCCCTCGAAGAGCCCGTAGACGATGTTGGTGTTGCCGACGTCGATCGCGAGAAGCATAAAGAGGGTTTTACTCCTCTACGCGGACGCGCTGCACGCTGTCGCCCTCGGCCACGGCGTTCCAATCGCCGTCGGCCCGGCCGACCCATGCGTACTCGCCGTCGAGGCTCGGGAAGCGGCCGAGGGTCACGAAGACCTGGCTCGAGCCGGTGTCCCGGCCCGCGAGGGCGACGCCGACGTCGAGGGGCGCGAAGGGCACGGGCGACGTCTCGCACCGGAGCAGGCCGCCGGACCCGCCGAAGCCGTCCCCACCGCGGTCCCCGAGCTGCACGACGAACCCGGGGACCACGCGATGGACCGTCACGAGCGTGTAAAAGCCGGAGCGGGCGAGCGCGACGAAGCGGGTCGCCGCGACGGGGGCCAGCGCCGGATCGAAGGAGATGCCGAGCGCGCCGGCGTCGGTCTCGAACACGACGCGCACGGGTCGCGCGAGGGTGCGACCGATCTCGGGGGCCGCCTCGTCGGACGGCAGGCCGGACGCTCCGGGCGGAGGGCACGCGAAGCCCGCGGCCACGAGGGCCTTCGCGGCGCGGGCGCGCACGGTGGCGTTGGGGTCTCCGCACGCGTCGGTGGCGCGGGCGCGTGCTTCATCCAGGCCGAGGGCGAGCGCGGCGTCGAGGAGGGCGGCGCGGGTCTCGACGAGGTCGGGCCCCCAGCGGCTGTCGAGGGCGCCGCGCAGCGCCTCGGTGATGCGCGGGTCGACGTCGGCCGGCGGCCGGGAGCGGGAGGAGACCCGCGTGGGGTTGAGATAGGACCGGTCGGGATGGGTCGCGAGCACGGTGGCGGCGGTCGCGACCACGCCGGCTTCCCGCGCTCCGAGGGCGTCGACGAGGAGGGCGCGTCCTGCCTCCGCCAGCTCGGGATGACGCCCGATGGCCTCGACCGCCGCCTCGCGCACCCGCACGTGCGGCGAGCCTCGCGCGAGCGCGACGAACGCCGCGGACCTCGCCTTCACGAGGGAGCCCCGATCGAGGGCGGCGAGGCGCGCCCGCTCGGACGCCGCGCCGTCGGCGATGTCGCACGACACGAGAATGGGCGCGTCCCACGCCCCGCGCGCGAGCTTCTGGGCGGCTGCGCAGCGCAGCGAGGACACCCTCCGTGCCGCGGGCGCCGGTGCGCCCGACGCGAGGCCCATGCGCGCAACCGACGAAAGCACGGCCTCGGAGGGGCCCGGCGGGTCGTCGCTCACCGCTCCGAGCGCCGTGAGGAGGACCTCGAAGCGATCCCCCGAAGCCGACGCCGCCCCGTCCACCAGGATGGCGCCGATGGCCTGCGCGAGCGCGGTCTGCTCGGTCTCGCGGACGTGGCCGAGCGCACGCGCCGCCTCCACGCGCTCGGGGGGGCTGTAGTCATTCGCGGCGAGGACGCGGGCGAGATCCGCGGTCGCGTCGCCGGCCCTACCGAGGACGCGCACGGCGAAGACGCGGGTGGCGCCGGGCCGCGCCAATGCCGCCCGCGCGGCCGCGCCGAGTCGGCGAGCCAGGTCCGCGACGGCCGGTGGATCCGACCGTCCGAACGCGTAGAGAGCGGCGTCGAGGGGGGGCGAGCGCTCTGCGGCGTCGAGCAGGGCGACGGCCGATTCGGCCGACATGGAGCCGCGATGCGCAGCGATGTCCCCGAGCGCATAAGCGGCGGCCTCGTTGGCATGGGAAGCCGCGAGGCTCAGGGCCGCCCTCAGCGTGTGCTCGGCGAGCTCTCCGCCGCAGCGGCCGAGCGCGCGCACGATGGCCACTTGCGGATCGAGCGCGCCTCCGGGCGTCCCCCCTTCGAGCGAGGCAAGGCGCGAAGCGAGCGCGCGAACGTGGGCGCCCTCGTGGCCGCCGCAGGATTCGCCGAGGCCGTACGCGCCCCACGCGACAGTCGTGGGGTCATCGTCCTGGAGCGCTCGCATGAGCGGCGCGTCGTCGTCGCCGAGGACGCGCGCGAACGCCCGCGCGGCGAGCCGGCGCACGGCGGGATCGCGGCTGCTCTGGGCTTCGGGGGGTACATCACGCGCGCGCCGCCGGTCCTCCGCGCGCTCGATGAGGAGGGCAAGGGGGAGCGCGCGTGGGTCGGATGCAGCGTCGAGTACGTCGCCGGCGACGGGGGGACCTCCCCGCGAGCAAGCGGAGATCCCGAGCGCCAGAAGGACGCATCGTCGCGGACCGACCGAACGAAACCGCCTCATCTCGTCGCGCCCGTGGTCAAGAGGACCGCCGCGAATCACGCAGGCCCCGCGCTATCCTCGTCTCGACCCAGCCGAGCACGCGCTCGCGCGCGACACGCCACGCCTGGGACCACCGGCTCGCGTTCGTGTCCGTGGGGTCGACCGCGGGCACCCCGTACGCCTCGATGCCCGCGAGCCGAAAGAGCGCGAGCGCACGCGGTAGGTGCCACTCGCACGTGACCACTGCCGCGCGCGCGATGCCCCGTCGAGCGAGCGCCATGGCCGTCAGCCGCGCGTTGTCTCGGGTCGAGAGGGAGCAGCGCTCCCGCGCGATGGCGTTCGGGGGAACGCCTCGCCGCGCGAGCTCTCGCGCCATGGCGTCCGCTTCGAGGATGCCTTCCCAATGTCGCCCGCCGCTCACGACGACCACCGTGTGTTCTTGCCCTGTACACGCATAGGCGCGTGCCGCGGCTTCGAGCCTGCGCGAGAGGGCACCGGGACACAGCTGCCCGCCCGCATCGAGGCGCACGCGGCAACCGAGGACCACGATGGCGCCCGCGCCCACGGGGCCCGTCGAGTCGGCGGCGGCCACGGCGGACAAGGCATATCCTTCCCCGCTCCGGCGAGGTACGCTCTCACGGGTTCGCATTCGCATTTGCATGCGTTCGAGTCGGACCTAGGAGCGACCAACCGGGATGCACATCACCTTCTGGGGTGTCCGCGGCAGCATTCCCACGCCCGGGCCCAGTACCGCCCAGATCGGCGGCAACACGAGCTGCGTCGAGGTTCGGGCCGGCAAGGCGATCATCATCTTCGACGGGGGTACGGGGTTGCGCCTGCTCGGCAAAAAGCTCCTGGGGGAGATGCCGCTCGTCGCCCATATGTTCTTCAGCCACGTTCACTGGGACCATATCCAAGGATTCCCGTTCTTCGAGCCGGCCTTCGTCACGGGCAACGTCTTTCATCTCTACGGCGGCAACAACGTCTCGCGCACGCTCGAGGAGACGCTGGCCGGGCAGATGGATCACCCGAACTTTCCCGTTCACCTGACGACCATGGCCGCGCAAATGAGCTTCCGCGATCTGGCCGAGGGGGAGCCGGTCGAAATCGTCGATCGTGCCGGCGACAAGATCCTCGTCAAGAACGCCCGCGGCAACCACCCGCAAGGAGTCTTCGCGTTCCGGGTCGAGCACGCCGGCAAGGCCGTCGTCTACGCGACCGATACGGAGCACTACGAAGGACATATCGACGAGAAGTTGGCCGAGCTGGCGCACGGCGCGGACGTGCTCATCTACGACTCGCAATACACGCCCGAGGAGTACGAAGGAAAAATCGGAAACGTGCCGAAGAAGGGTTGGGGGCACAGCACGTTCGTCGAGGGCGCCAAGCTCGCGAAGACCGCCGGCGTGAAGCGTCTCGTCCTCTTCCATCACGACCCCGTCCAGACCGACGCCGCGGTCCGCGAGAAGGAAGCCCGGGTTCGCGCCCTCTTCCCGGAGTCGCTCGCCGCGTACGAGGGCTTGTCGCTCGACGTCTGACGTCTTCGCGAGGGGCCCCGGCGCGGCCGACGCGAGCCGTCCCGAGCCTCTCTTGTGCGCAATTGTTGCGCGGCTGCGGGCCCCGCGGACGCGCCCGTTGCGCGAAGACCATGCGGCAACGCCGCATTTTTCGTGTGTCGCATTGGCACCACCCATGCACTGCCGCCTCGCGATGGACATGTACCGTGGCACTCGAATCAGCGCACCGACTGTCGGTCGCGAGACCGAGATCGAGCTGGCGGACCGGTGGCGCCACGGCGACCGGCAAGCGGGCAATCGGCTCGTCGCCGCGTGCCTGCCGTTCGTCACGGGCATCGCGTTCGAGTACCGGCTCTGGGGCGTTCCGCTGGAGGACGTGGTGCAGCAGGGCTTGATTGGGCTTCTCCGGGCCGTCGACAAGTTCGATCCCCGAAGGGAGTGCCGGCTGTCGACGTACGCGGCGTACTGGATCCGCGCCGAGATCCGCGAGTACGTCGCCCGCACGTACCGCGTCGTGCGCATCGGCAGCTCCAAGGCAGAAATGCGCGCTGTCCGCGCCTACCGGAAGATGCAGGACACCGACGCGACCGCGCTGGCAGCGGCGAGCGGGATGGACCGCGACAAGCTCGAATGGCTCTTGCCGCTGCTCGCGGGGCCCGAGGCGAGCCTCGACTCGGACGCGAGCTCGCGCGGCCCCATCTCTACGCGCCTTGCGGCGTCCTCGCCGAGCCCCGAGGAGGAGGCGAGCACGCACGAGTCGCACGGCCGCGCGCGCGAGGCGGTCGCCCGGGCGATGGGCGATCTCAGCGAGCGTGAGCGCGTGATCGTGCGCGAGCGGCTGATGACCGAGGAGCCGCGGACGCTTCAGGAGCTCGGCGACGAGCTCGGCGTGAGCAAAGAGCGGGTTCGCCAGATCGAAGAACGCGTGAGAGAGAAGCTCCGTGCGCGGCTCGACGATCTGCGCGGACAAGCTGCCTGAGCGTCGTAAAGCACGAGCGAGCTTGACGGCGGCAACCGGACGGGGGCATGAGTCGGCCCCTCTCGTGCAACGAGAGGCGCGCGGGCCCCGTTCACGCGCCAGGTCGCTCGGGGGCCACGATACGAAACGCACGCTTTTTTAGAGGAGGATTCGAGTCATGCGATACCGAACTTCGGCACTTGCTTTCTGCGCCCTCGGGTTGTGCCTGGGTGTGCTGGAAGCCTGCGGGGATGACACGGGTGTCACGTCGGTCCCCGACTCGGGCACGCCCGACGCCATGTCCGACGCGACCGTCTCCGACGCCGGTGGCGATGCGCACGCAGAGGCCGCCACGCCCGAAGCCGGTGCTGACGCAAGCGACGGCGGACGCGACGCCGCAGGCGATGCCACGGACGGCGGGGGGGCGGGCGATGCGGCCGACGCCCATGTGAACGATGCCGGGGCGGACGCGAGCGATGGCGGCGGGGACGCCACGGTCACTCCGTCTTTGCCGACCTTTCTCACCCATTTCCAGCGGGCGCTCAACCAGAACCCCGAGGGACTCTGGGAGATCGGCGACGCGGGCACGCCGCTCGTCGGTCTCGCGCCGCTCGCGCAGCTCGTGACCGTGAGCACCGATGGGGGCGTCGCGACGTTCGGCTTCATCGGCGACGCGGGCGCCTTGAACACGGACACGCTCGGCATCACGACCGACCCGGCAGGAAACGTCTACGTGGGCGTGGGGGCTACGGCGCCCGCGGATGCCGGCATCGTCCCGGCGCCCGGTGTATATCGCTTCCCGGTCGATGGAGGCGCGCCCACGCTCTTCAGCAGTGCGCCCTCGATGAACTTTCCCAATGGCCTGGACTTCATCGGCACGACGCTCTTCGTCGCGGACTCGGGGGGCACGGTCTTCGCGATCGATCCGAGCGGCACGGCGACCATTTGGTCGACCGACCCGCTCCTTCAGCCCAACATCAACGCCTGCGACGCCGGCCCTCCGCTGTCGCTCGGCGCGAACGGAATCGTGCACGACTCCAACAACGTGTACGTGACCAACACGAACTACGGGCGCGTCGTGAAGTTCCCGATGACCGCGGACGGGGGCGCGGGAACGCCGTCGACCATCGTCGACGACTGCACGTACGCGGGAGCCGACGGCATCGCGCTCGACACGCGTGACAACACGCTCATCGTCGCGGTGAACATCCAGGACAAGATCGTGCGCCTCGGGGTCGACGGAGGGGCGACGGTCATCGCGTCCGGCTCGCCGCTCGACGCGCCCGCCAGCCTCTTCATCGATACGACCTCTGGCGGGCGACGCCTTCTCTTCACCAACGCGTCGTTCTTCTCGCCTGCGGACGCGGGTCAGCCCGGCCTCTTGCAGCTGGCCATTCCGTAGGGCGACCGGCGCTGGGCGCGAGGCTTCACGGCGGAGCCCCCTCTCGGAGCGCACCGAGGGGGGGCTCGCGCGCGCAGTCTCCGCGCTATGCTTCGCCGCCGATGACTCAGGTCGCACTCGTCACAGGCGCCGGCGGCGCGCTCGGAGCGCAGGTCGCGCGGACCCTCGCGGCGGCGGGCCGCAAGCTCGTGCTCGTCGACAGCGAGCGTGGAAAATCCCGCCTCGACGAGCTGGCGTCGGCCTTGGGCGGCGCGGTCGTGGTCACCGGGGACATCGCCGAAGAAGCGACATGGGCGGCGGCGATGCCGCGCATCGAGCGAGAGCTCGGAGCTCCGCCGGCATACGCCGCGTTGGTCGCGGGAACGTGGCGCGGTGGCCAGAAACTCCACGAGTTCGACGCACGCGCGGAGGATGAAGTCTGGCAGACGGTGATGCGGGCCAACCTCGAGACCGCGCGCCGGTCCATCCGTGCGCTCTTGCCGAGCATGGTGGCCGCCCGTCGGGGAAGCATCGTCGTCATCGGCTCGCGCGCCGCCGTGCAACCTTGGACGAGCGCGGGCTCGGCGGCCTACGCAGCCTCGAAAGCCGCGGCGGTGGCGCTCGCGCAAGCCGTGGCGGCCGAGGTGCTCGACTCGGGCGTCCGCGTGAACGCGGTGCTGCCGAGCACGATGGATACGCCCGCCAACCGCGCGGCCATGCCCGAGGCCGACGCATCGAGGTGGGTGTCGCTCGAGTCGGTCGCCGGAGTCGTGGCATTTCTCCTGAGCGACGCCTCACGCGACGTGTCGGGCGCGGCGCTCCCGGTGTACGGACGGTCGTGACGGCACCACGAGCACGTTCGACGCGGCCCCGGGTATTGACAGGCGCTCCCCCGCCCTGCAACTAGTCGCCCCCGGTGATTGCTCGTTATACCCCGGCCGATTTCGCCGAGCTCTGGTCCCATTCGCGTCGGTTCCACGTCTGGCTCGACGTCGAGCTGGCGGCTTGCAGCGCCTTGGAGGACGCGGGCCTCGTGCCGCGAGGGACGGCGGCGACGCTCCGCGCCAAGAGCCTCGTCCTCGAGCCGTCGCGCATCGACGAGATCGAGCGGACCGTGAAGCACGACGTCATCGCCTTCCTGACCCACGTCGAGGAGCTCGCCGGAGCCGAGGCCCGTTGGCTCCACCGCGGAATGACCTCGAGCGACGTCCTCGATACGTCGCTCGCCATCCTGCTCCGCGACGCGGCCGACCGGCTCATCGTCCGCTGCGACCGCCTCCTCGGCGCCCTCGCGAAGCGCGCCCGCGAGCATGCGCGTACGCCCATGATCGGCCGCAGCCACGGTATCTTCGCCGAGCCGGTGACTTTCGGGCTCGTCCTGGCCGGGCACCACGCGGAGATGGCCCGTGGGCGCGCGCGGCTCGTCGTCGCGCGCCGCGAGATCGCCGTGGGCAAGATCGCGGGCGCCGTGGGAACCTACGCGCACCTCTCGCCGGAGATCGAGCAGAGCGCCCTCGCGACGCTGGGGCTCGAGCCCGAGACCGTGTCGACGCAGGTCGTCGCGCGCGACCGGCACGCGGCCTACTTCTCGGCCCTCGCGCTCGTCGCGGCCGGCATCGAGCGCCTCGCCACGAACGTGCGCCACTGGCAGAGGAGCGAGGTCGCCGAGGCGGAGGAGGCGTTCACCGCCGGCCAAAAGGGGTCGAGCGCCATGCCCCACAAGCGCAATCCCATCCTCAGCGAGAACCTGACCGGCCTGTCGCGCGTCGTCCGGGCCGCGGTGGCGCCCGCGCTCGAAGACGTGGCCCTCTGGCACGAGCGGGACATCTCTCACTCGTCGGTGGAGCGAATGATCGCCCCCGACGCGACGTCGACGCTCGCCTTCATGCTCGACCGCACCGCGGGACTCGTCGAGGGTCTCGTCGTCTACCCGGCCCACATGAAGCGGAACCTCGAACGTGCGTCGGAGCTCTACTTCAGCGAGGCCGTCCTGCTCGCGCTGGTGGAGGCGGGCATGCCGCGGCAAGCGGCGTACGTGGTGGTGCAGCGGAGCGCGATGCGCGCGTGGAACGGCGAGGGGCGCTTTCGCGATCTCCTTGCCGCGGATGCGGAGGTCGCGGCGAAGCTCGGAGAGGCGAAGCTCGACCAGCTCTTCGACCTGGACCACGCGCTCGCCCACGTCCCTGCCGTCGTCGAGCGGGCCCTCGGGGGGAGCTGAAGCGATGGCTGGCGGCTCCTCGGCATGAACGGCCCCTCGGTCTCCGAGCGTGCGGGCCGCACACGCACGCCTCTGACACGCGATCAGATCGTCGGATTCTGGGCGGCGTGGGCAGGATGGACGCTCGATGGGATGGACTCGGTCATCTATGCACTGGTCCTCGCGCCGGCGCTGACGGAGCTCCTCCCGCGCTCGGGGGTCACGCCGACCGCCGCCCACGTCGGCATGTACGGGTCGATCCTCTTCGCCCTCTTTCTCCTCGGGTGGGGACTCTCCGCGGTATGGGGACCCGTCGCGGATCGCTTCGGGCGCTCGCGCGTGCTCGCGTTCACGGTGCTCGTGTACGCGGTCTTCACAGGCATCGCCGCGCTGTCTCAGAGCGTCTGGCAGCTGGCTCTCTTCCGCCTCCTCACCGGGATCGGCATCGGCGGCGAGTGGGCGTTGGCCGGTACGTATGTCGCCGAGGCGTGGCCCGAGGACCGTCGCAAGATGGGCGCGGGATACCTGCAGACAGGTTACTACGCCGGGTTCTTCCTGGCCGCCGCGCTCAACTACACGATCGGCGCGCGCTTCGGATGGCGAGCGATGTTCTTCTGCGGCGCCGTACCCGTGGCGCTCGCGATTGCCATCCTCGCGCGCGTCAAGGAACCCGAACGATGGCGAAGGACCGACGGCCCGGCCCGCACGCATCGGCGACCCATCGTCGAGATATTCGACGCCGCGCATCGCCGCCGCACCGTCGTCAACGCGGCCCTCGTGGCGGTGGCGATCATCGGCCTGTGGGCGGCGGCCGTCTATGAACCGACCGCCGTCATCGCGCTCGCGCGGAAGGCCGGGATGGACCCCCACGACGCGACGCGGATGGCTTCCTTCGCAACGGGCGTCCTGTCGATCGGGACGATCCTCGGATGCCTCGCGCTCCCCCCGCTCGCGGGGCGCTTCGGGCGGCGGCCTGTCCTCGCGGGGTACTTCTTCGGGATGGGAGTGACCATCGCCGTCGGATTCGGCGTCATCTTCTATTCGCAGAACGCGCTCGCGCCCTTCGTCGCGATGCTCTTCGTGCTCGGGTTCTTCGGCGGCAGCTTCACGATGTTCAGCCTCTGGCTCCCGGAGCAATACGCGACCCGCGTCCGCGCGACGGCCTTCGCGTTCACGACGTCGGCCGGCCGGTTCGTGGGCGCGGGCGTGAACTTCCTTCTCGCCTGGTTCGTGGCCAAGACGGGGACGCTGGGTTTGCCGGTCGCGTGCACGTCGATCGCGTTCTTCCTGGGAATCCTGGTCCTCCCGTTCGCGCTCGAGACACGGGGCAAGCCGCTCCCCGAATGAGGACGGCTCCCGCGGGGCCTGGGTCACGGCTCTCTACGCGCGTCGCGCTGCGACAAGGCGTGCGGGTGCTCCCGTCGGCGCGCTATCGCGATATCGCGCGACGCATCCTCCGCAGCCATGCCCTCGCGACGAGCCCGGCCACGACCGCCACGTGCCTTGGTTTGAACCGGCTCACCTCGTCGGCGTAAACGGCGCGGACGGGCACCTCGACGATCCGCAGTCCACCGAGCGCGAGCTGCGAGAGCAAGTCGTTCGGATATCCATAGCGGGGCCACAAGCGATCGAGCGCGACGCGCGCGCACGCTTCGCCGGCGATGGCCGTGTAGCCGCACTGGCTGTCGGTGATCGACACGCCGATGGCGAGCGAGGTCGCCCAGGAGAAGACGATTCCGCCGAGGAGGCGGGCGCGCGGCATCGGGCCGGCCACGTGGAGACCCTGGAAGCGCCGCCCCTTGACGTAGTCGGCGTCGCCGCGCGCGATCGGGTCGACGAGCGACGGCAGGTCGGTGGGATCCATCTGCCCGTCCCCCGCCATCACGACGAAGACGTCGCGCGGCCCCGAGGCGAGCCCCGATGCGCGCGCGTAGCCCGTCACGATCGCCGCCCCCACGCCCCGGTTGCCGTCATGGCGCACCACGAGCACGCGGTCGTCGCCCGCGGCGCGCGCGGCTTCGGCCGTACCGTCGCGGCTCGCGTCGTCGACGACCACGACGCCGTCGACCCAGCTCGGGATTCCCGCGAGAACTCGACCAATGCGCGGCGCCTCGTCCCAGGCAGGGACCACGACGACGACACGGGACGTCCTCCACATGGTATGGGCGCTATAGTCGGATGCGTCACTGGCCGCTCTTGCTGATCGCGTCCCTCGTGTTTGCCGCCATCTGGCTCGGCACCTACGCGATTGGACACCGACCGTTCCCCGCCGAGACGACGCCCGAGGGCGCCTATGCCCGCATTGCGCTCTCGGTGGAGGAACGCCGGATCAAGGACATTTTCCCGTACCTCGAGACCGAGGCACAGTGGGCGGCGTTCACGATTCGGGATGCGCGTAAGAAGGCGTGCGAGCGGGTGCGCGCGAGCTATTTGCCGGGTGAGCGCGAGAGGCTGCTGCACGAGTGGAGCGAGGAGGCAGGAGCGCCCGACGGAGCCGATCTGTTCGCGATCGTCGCGCGAAGGCAAGGATGGATGGGGCGTCTCGAGCGAGACCTTTCGGGCGCGGCCAGCGTCGATGTCGAGGGCGAGCGAGCGACGGTCGTCACCGCGCGGGGCACGCGCTACCCCTTTCGACGCCGCGACAACGGGATCTGGGGGCTGACGATCTTCACCGCCGAGCTGGAGGCCGATGCCGAACGCGCATCGCGGGATCTGGAGGTCGTGCAGCGCGCGGCCGATGACTACGACCGCGCCGCGGGTCGATAGACCTCGACGCTCGACCCCACGGGCCCGAGGGTCAGGGGGCTTTGGCGGCCCTCTCGACAGCGCGCGAGAGGAGAAGCGCGGCGGGATCGGCGCCCCCCGGCGGGAAGTCGAGGTGGGTCACGATGCGGAACGAGCTCGGGGAAGTGGCCAGCACGAGGACCCCTTGCTCTTCTGCGGCGCGCACCACTTCGGCGGCGCGGGGGGCCGCGAGCTCGACGACGACGATGTTCGACTCGACCGAGTCCGCGTCGGACATCACGCCTGGACACCGGCCGAGGACCTCTGCGATTCGCCGTGCGCTCGTGTGGTCGTCGACGAGCCGCGCGCGGTGGCGCTCGAGGGCGAAGAGGCACGCCGCCGCGAGGACCCCGCTCTGGCGCATGCCGCCGCCGAGCATCTTGCGGAACCGGCGCGCGCGCTCGATGAGCGGTCGCGGGCCGAGCAACGCCGACCCGGCGGGCGCGCCGAGGCCCTTCGAAAAACAGACGTTCACGGTGTCGAAGGGCGCGGCCAGCTCGGCCTCGCTCGACCCAGACGCGACCGCGGCGTTCCAGATCCGGGCGCCGTCGAGGTGGACCGGAAGGCGATGCCGCCGCGCCTCCTCGACCACCGCGACCACGTCGCGCTGCGGGAAGACGCGCCCACCCGCACGATTGTGCGTGTTCTCGACGCATACGAGCGACGTCTGCGGCAGCATCTCGAGCGGCGGACGAACAAGCGCCCGCACGTCGTGCGCTCCGAAGAGCCCGCCCCTCCCCGCCGTGGCGAACTGGACGCCGCTCCACGCGGCCCCGGCGCCCGACTCGTTGTTCGCGACGTGCGAACCCTCGCCGACGATGACCTCGGAGCCTCGCTGCGTGTGCAACAGGAGGGCGATCTGATTGCCCATCGTGCCGCTCGGCACGAAGAGCGCGGCCTCTTTGCCGAGCAGCGACGCGACGCGCTCCTCGAGCGCGCGAGTGGTCGGGTCTTCGCGGAATACGTCGTCGCCGACCTCGGCGGACGCCATGACGGCACGCATCTCGGCCGTCGGCCGCGTCACCGTGTCCGAGCGCAGATCGAAGCGGACCTCCCCCATCGAGGCCTCCCTCAAACCGCCTTGAGCTTCATGTCCTCCCACGAACGGCCGCTCGGCTGACCCAGCTCGGTGGGGAGGCCGACGCGCGACCAGCCGGGCTCCACCATCTCACCGAAGGAACCGCGCGCACCGTCCCAGCCGGCACGCTGATCGAGGACGTTGGTGAACCCGTCGGCGAGGAGAGTCTGCGCCGCGCGAAGCGAGCGACCGCCGACCTTGCAGCCGACGATGACCTTGCCATCCTTCGGGAAGGACGCGTTCATCACGCGGAGGAAGTCGGGGTTGGGCCCGGTGGCGTGCTGGATGGGGATGTTGACGGCGCCCGTGGGGTGGCCGGCTTCGAACTCCTGGGTCGTTCGAACGTCGACGTACGTCCAGCCTTCGGCGAGCTTTTCGCTCGCCTCTTGCGGGGAGATGCGCGTGGGGCCGTTCATGTTGGTGACGTAGGCGTCTAGCGCGGCGGCCGGCGAAATCGAGGCCGAGGCCGAAGTCTTTCGCTCCGGCGGTCAGCGGCAGGTCGAACGGGCCGCGAGCGCTTGCGCCGCCGCGGCACGTACGTGGGCGGGAGACGAAGGCGCAAGGAGCGGCGCCAGGCGGCTCTTCAGGTCGTTCGGCTGGAGCGCCGCGAGGGCCACGAGGGCGCCTACGGCCACGGCTTGCTGCTCTTCGCCGGCCGAGGGTTCTGCCAACGTTCGAGCGAGGTCCGTCAGGCGATCGGCCGAGCCGAAGTCGCAAAGGGCGCCGAGCGCTTGAGCCGCCGCCGCCCGCACGTCGACGTCCTCGTCGACTTGGTCGAGGAGCGCGCGAATCTCGCCCTTGTGCGCACCGGCGCGATGCCGCGCGAGCCCCACGACCGCCGCTCCCCGCACACCGACCGAGCCGTCGTGGAGCGCACGGGCGAGCGCGTCGTCGATCGAGCCCGACGCCGGCGCCTTGGCGAGGACCGCGACCGCCTGCGCTCGCACGAAGGGCCACCCATCCTTTCCCAGGGTCGACGCCGCGACGTCGATCCCGCCCGGCGACGGTGACGACGACGCGGAGAGAGCCTGCAAAGCCGCCTCGCGAACGCGTGGCTCCGGATCCTGTGCAGCCGAGACGAGCGCCATGGCCGCGTCGGCGAGGCCCGTCCCAGCTTCGGCTGCCCTTGCGCGGACCGGCCAGGCCTCGTCGTGCGTGATCGCGTCGACGATACGCGCCGACGCGGACCTGTCTCCCGCGCGCGCGAGGGTCTCGAGGGGCGCGAGGACGAGGTAGCGTACGCGCAGCGTCGGCGCTCCCGCGAGGAGCGCGGCCACCGTCGCGTCGCTTTCGGTCGGCGCTTGCGTGGCTCGGTCCTTGGCGGCACGCAGAATCTCCAATCGGGCGATTGGGGACCGGCGCGCGTCGGAGAGGAGCGCGGGTAGCTTGCCGTCCGGATTGCCTTCGAGCGCGAGGGAGAACGCCTCGCGGAGCGCCGCGCGCGTCGCGGCGTCGCCCTCGGGGGTGGCCCCGATGGCGTCCGCGATCGGCTCGAGAGCCGACTCCGGCGAGAGCGCCGCCAACGTGGGGGCGACGCACGCCCGCGACGCAGGGTCGTCGCGGAGCCGCGAGGCAAGCACCTGGGCGGCCCCCGCGCATCGTTCGAGCTTTTCGTGGGCCTTGCGCGGTGCTTCGCCGTCCCGTTCGCAGAGCGCCTTGGCGAGGAGGGGGGCGGCGTCCTCGCATCGCTCGTGGGACGCGGCCACGTCGATCGCGAGGGCCCGACCCCGCACATCCAGTCCATCGTAGGCGCGCTCTACCGCCGCGAGCGCCGCGTCCCCCGCCCGCTCGAGCACTTGGGCGGCGGCGATCTTCCGCTCCCCGCCGAGCGCGCGCGCCACGTCGTCGAGCGTGGCCCCCGGTGCGTCGAATTCGCTGTACGCCACGAGCTCGGTCAGGCCCACGTCCGGGTGTGGAAGATCCCGCGACTCTGCGCTGTCGAGCACGACCGCCACGCACGACGCGTCGATCGGCCGTGGGAAAGCGACCTCGTAGCTCTCGCCCGGCTTCAGCCACGCTCCATCGGGCAAGGTCACTTGGAACGACTGCGTCGACGTCACGAGATAGAACGTCTTCGGGGCGGCTCCGCGTGCGAGGGGCGGCCCGTTCGGTGCCACGACGACCCTCATCCGCGCGATGGGAACGTCCCTCGGGGCCGCCATGACGACGAACTCCCCTTGCCCCACGCCGGGCCGCCGCTCGGTCCATGTGGTGCGCGGATCGCCGTCCGTCAGCTCCGAGCCGAGCGAACCGGGCACGCTCGATCCCCGCGCCACCAGCAGCTTCGCGAGCGGCACCGGCGCGTCCAGCCCCGCGTCGGTGGCGGTGATCCGCTCCGCGTTCGCTTGCCTCGCCTCGTCCAAGCGCTGCACCGTGGCCGGCCGCAGCGTCAGGTCCTCGGGATAGACGGCCTTTGGATCGATCAGGGTCTCGGCCTCTCCGCAGATCGTCAATTCCTCCCGGATGTCACCGACGAGGACGAACGACGCCGAACCTGCCCTCACGATCTTCACGGCTTTGCCGGTCCGCTCCCCGGGATCGCCCGCCGTGCGGCCCGTAAGGCCGGCGAAGATAGGCTGCGGCTTGCCCGGTCCAAGGACGGCCTCCCATGCGACACCGGCCGGGTCGTCTTTGAGCGGAACGCGCACGTGCACGACGTGCTTGCCGAGCCCGACGTCGATCGCCTCGACGGTAACGTCTTTCTCTGCCGGCAGCTTCGCGCGATCGATGGGGATGGGCCAACGCCCGCCGTATCCGCGGATCTCGGCCGAGGCGAGATCCACGGTGACGTCGGTCGCGGGCGTGCCGCCGGCGGCGGGCAACGCGGTGTCCGTCCCTGCCAGCGATCGACCGGGCGCGAAGAGGGAGGCCGCGGCCGCGAGGACCGTGGCGACGGCGCGGGAGGACACCGAGCAAGGCATCACGAGCGTCTATACCGCTCGAGCGCGTGGCGAACGACCGCCCCGAAGGACTTTTTTTTGGCCGTCCGCGTCCGACCGTGCCACATCGTGGGCCATGCGCCGTGGACTCGTCTGGGGGAGCTTGGCACTCACGGCGTGCCTCGCGTCGGCCTCTCTCCTCGCGCGCCGGGCCTGGTCCGCGCCGCCCCATGAGACCCAGCCGGCCGCATCGACCACCGCCGTGCCGCTTGTCCCTCTGGTCCTGGCCCAGGCGCACCCGGTCGTCGAGGACGGGGGCGCCGGCGAAGAGTCCCCTCCCGTGCACCGCGAGGCGTCACGGCTCGCCGGGCTCGACCTCACGCGCATCACGTTCGACGACGGGGCTCCCACCGCCACCGTGACCGCGGGGAGCGCCCGCTTGACCCTCGACGGCGAGCTCCAGCGAACCGCCGGGAAGCTCATGGCCGAGCGACACTTTCCGGAGGCGTCGGTCGTCCTGATGGAGACGGCCACGGGGCGGCTTCTCGTCTACGCGAGCCACGTCGAGCGCCCTCCCGCGCGCGATCTCTGCGCCGAGGCCACCGCCCCGTCTGCGAGCGTGTTCAAGATCGTCACGGCGTCCGCATTGGTCGAGGACGCCGGCCTCGGCCCCGACACGCCCCAGTGCTACCTGGGCGGCGAGCAACGCATCACGGCCGCGGACCTCGTCGAGGACCCGGCGCGTGACCGCTGGTGCACGACGCTCGGCGGGGCCCTCGGGCGGAGCATCAACACCGTCTTCGCGCGTCTGGCTCGAAAGTACCTCGCGCCGAAGGATCTCGACGCGATGGCGCGTCGATTCGGCTACGGCTCCCCGGTCCCGTTCGATCTTCCGGTGCAGCCGAGCGGGGTGCACGTCCCCGACGAACCACTCGAGTTCGCGCGCACGGCGGCAGGTTTCTGGAATACGACGCTCTCGCCGCTTCAGGCCGCGGAGATCAGCGCCATCGTCGCGCGGCGGGGCGAGTCGGTGCGTCCACGCGTGGTCGACTCGGTGGTAACGCCGGCGGGGACCCCGCTCTGGTCGGCTCCCTCCGGGAGCTCGGGATCGCGTGTCATCGCGCCGGAGACCGCCGACAAGGTCGGGGCCATGATGGAGCAGACGGTCCGCGGCGGTACATGCTTCCGAGCTTTCCACGACGCGCGCGGGGCGACCTTTCTTCCCGGCGTCTCCGTCGCCGGCAAGACGGGCACGCTCTCCGACGGCCGCGCCGAACGGTACTACACGTGGTTTACGGGGTTCGCGCCGTCGAGGCCCATCGAGGGAACGCCGACGGTAGCCATCGCGGTGCTCGTGGTGAACGGACCGGTGTGGCGCGAGAAAGCGAACGTCCTCGCGAGGGAGATCCTGCGCGCCTACTTCGCGGAGCGGAGCGTCCCGGGAGTGACGCGGCCCGCGCTCGGGAGCATCGCGCGCCGCAAGCCGCGACCCTGAACGCTCAGCATGCCCGGGCGTCCCGCACGAGGACGAAGAGGACCCCGTCATCGTGCGCGATGCGCTGGACGCCGTCGGCTCCCGCTCGGTCGCACACCAGCGCTGCGAGCGCCCACGCGGTCGGCTCGTCCGTGGCGAACGCGGGCGTCGAAATCTCCCACAGCTCCCGCTCCTCCAACGCGTCCGTCAGAGCGGCCGCGGCGCGCCGCACCGTTTCGGGCGCCGTCGGGTTGCTCCAGACCCACGCCCACGTCCGGGCCGCGCGTGCGAACGTGCCGAGCACCGTGGCCTGCGCGGACCCCACGTCCTTCGAGCGCGACAGCCACCGCAGCGTCTTGCCGTCCACGTCGAGCTCCACGCGATCGGCGCCGAAGAGCGCACGAAGCCGTTCGTTCTTGTCGCGCAGCGATGCCACGAGCACGTCTCGCTGGCCGTCAAAGCGTCGACTGGGGGTCCGCACGAGACCCGGCAGCCAGCCGAACCCTTGGTCCAGACGCACGAACGTCCCTCCGCACACTTCGTCGAGCTCCACCCCTTCGAGCGCGCACAGCGCCTCGGTCGCCTTCGCGATGGCCGGCATCAGCTCACGCGCGCTCTGCGACCCGAAGGCCGCGTCGACCCGCGACTCGTCCAAAATTTCTTCCACGTCGACGTCCGCGACGACTGCGGCGCCCGATCCATCGCGGACCACCTCGACGAGAACCCGCCCCCAGGATTCCCCCGCGAGCTCGTCGCGCAAGAGGACGCCGATGTCGCTCAGGATCTCGCGGTGAAGACGGCGGGCTTCCTCGGGTTCCATGTCGCGCATCAGAGGAAGAAGTCCGAGATGAGCTCCTCGCCGGGCGCCACCTGGTAGCGGTCGAACTCGGTCATGCCGGCCGAGCGCAAGACGTCTTCGTCGATGAAGTAGTGGCCGGTGCACTCACGGCTCCGGCGCGTCAGCACCTCGTGGGCCGCGTCGGCCACGATCTCTGGACGCCGGCTGCCGCGCAGGACCGCCTCTCCTCCGAGGAGGTTCTCGATGGCGGCGGTCGCGATCACCGTGCGCGGCCACAGCGCGTTGACCGCGATCCCCGCGGCGCGGAGCTCCCCCGACATCCCGAGAACGCAGAGGCTCATTCCGAACTTCGCCATGCTGTAGGCCACGTGGGGAGCAAACCAGCGTTCTTCGAAGTGGAGCGGCGGCGAGATGTTCAAGATGTGCGGGTTCTCGGCCTTCTCCAGATGGGGAATGCACGCTTGCGAGCACGCGAAGGTGCCGCGCACGTTGACCTGATGCATCAGGTCGAACCGCTTCATGGGGGTGGCGACCGTGCCCGTCAGGCTGATCGCGCTGGCGTTGTTGACGAGCACGTCGATGCCGCCGAACGTCTCGACGGCGAGCTTGACCGCGGCGGCGACTTGTTCTTCGGATCGCACGTCCACGACGCACGCGAGCGCGCGCCCGCCGGCCTGCTCGATCTCCTTCGCCGCCGTGTGAATCGTACCGGCGAGCTTCGGATGAGGTGCGTCCGTCTTCGCGGCCACCACCACGTTTGCGCCGTCACGCGCTGCCCGAACGGCGATGGCCTTTCCGATGCCTCGGCTCGCCCCCGTGACGAAGACCGTCTTGCCCTTCAGCGTGGCCATGGCGCGGGCCTCATGGAAGCACGCCCGGGAGGCCGGCGCTCGCCTGCGCCGTCAGGAAGCGCGACGGCGCTCGTGCCGCAAGATGTCGCGAAGGGCGTCGACGAACGCGTTCGCGAACGCCTGGTTCGGATCGGCGACGTCGTTGCGCTTGCGGCGCGAACGCCCCTCGATCCCGTGGTTGTCCGTCGGCCCCGCTGCGTTTCCCTTCATCATGTGCGCAAGCATTGTCCCCTCCGATCGTGGATGGGACAAGAAAAAACCCATACCACCGCTCGCCGCAGGGCTGCGCACACGGCCACACGGCCGCTACGCCAAGGGAAATCCATCACGCCGCCGCGCCCAAGCAGCCCGAAAGCTCCGAGAGCGCCGTCTCCGCGTTCGACAGTCCGTCTCCACCCGGGTCGAACCGACGCGAGAGGCGCATGTCGGGCGTTAGTCTCCAGGCGCCGCGTGTCTTCTTGATGAGCGCGGTCACCTTGGCCGGGTCGAGCGGCGTGTCCTGGCGCAGATGGAGGGTGAACACGTGCTCGTTGGCCTCGCAGCCCACCGCGCGCAGACGCCGCAGCTCCGTCTTGAGCGCCATGAGCTTCACCAGCCGGCGGGCGGGATCGGGCGGCGCGCCGAACCGGTCCTCCATCTCCGCGGCGATCTCGGAGACGTGGGCCTCGTCGGTCGCGCTCGCGAGCCTCTTGTAGAGCGACAGGCGCACTCCGACGTCGCCGACGTAGTCCTCGGGAAGGAGGGCCTCCACGTCGAAGCTCAGCTCGGGGTCCACGTCGTGCGTGACCTCCTCGCCCGACAGCTCGTGGACCGCCTCGTCGAGCATCCGGCTGAACATCTCGAGGCCGACGCTCGCCACGTTGCCCGACTGCTCGGCCCCGAGGAGGTCTCCCGCGCCGCGAAGCTCGAGGTCGAGCGACGCGATCTGGAAGCCGCTCCCGAGCTCCGTGTGACGCTCGAGCGCCTCGATGCGCGCGCGCGCCTCGTCGTTCATCGCGTTCGGGGGAGGCACGACGAGGTAGCAGTACGCACGCTCGCTGCTCCGTCCCACGCGCCCACGGAGCTGATAGAGCTGCGAGAGCCCGAAAAGGTCCGCGCGATCGATGATCATGGTATTGGCGCGGGGAATATCGAGGCCGCTCTCGATGATCGCGGTCGACACGAGTACGTCGTACCGGCCTTCGACGAAGTCGAGCATCGTGTCTTCGAGCGAGGCTTCGCTCATCTGTCCGTGGGCGACGGCCACGCGCGCCGTCGGCACGAGCTCCTGGAGGCGCTGTGCCTTCTCGTAGAGCTTGTCGATGCGGTTGTAGACGTAAAAGCACTGCCCGCCGCGCGAGAGCTCACGGTCCACCGCCTCGCGGACCACCTGGTCGTCCCACTTGGTGACGATGGTGCGGACCGCGCGCCGATCGACGGGCGGCGTGGTGATGAGCGACAGATCCCGGAGACCCGTCACCGCCATCTGCAACGTCCGCGGGATCGGCGTGGCCGTCAGCGTGAGGACATCGACGCGCGCGCGCAGCTGTTTGATGCGTTCTTTGTGCGTCACGCCGAAGCGCTGCTCCTCGTCGACCACGAGAAGGCCGAGGTCCTTGAAGTGGACGTCCTTCGAAAGGAGCCGGTGGGTACCGACGACGACGTCGACCTTGCCGTCCTTGAGACCGAGGATCGTCTCTTCTTGCTCCTTTTTGCTCTGGAAACGAGAGAGAGCCCTGACGTTCACCGGGTAGCCGGCCATGCGCGTCTCGAACGTACGGAAGTGCTGCGACGCCAGCACGGTCGTCGGACAAAGCAGCGCAACTTGCTTGCCGCTCATCGCGACGCGGAACGCCGCCCGGAGCGCGACCTCGGTCTTCCCGAAGCCGACGTCGCCGCAAACCAGCCGATCCATCGCACGCGACGACTCGAGGTCCTTGTTCACTTCGTCGATGGCACGCGCCTGGTCGGCCGTTTCGTCGAATGGGAAGGTCGCCTCGAAGGTGCGGTATTCGTCGTCCGCCGGCGCGATGGCCTCGCCGGGCATCGCCTTTCGCTCCGCGTAGAGGCGCAGGAGCTCGTCGGCCATCTTGCGGACCTCGCGCCCGACCCGGGCCTTGGTCCTCGCGAACGTCCCTCCGCCCAGCCTGTCGAGCTTGGGGCTGGCGTTCTCGCCGCCCGCGTACTTCTCGAGAAGGTTGAGGCGCCACACCGGCAAGTACAGCTTGTCGCCGCCCGCGTACTCGACCGCGATGAGGTCGACGCTGAGGTTCGACACGTGCCTGTGGACGAGGCCCTGATAGCGCCCGATCCCGTGCTCGGCGTGGACGACGAAGTCGCCGGGCGCGAGGCTGCGCAGATCTTCGAGGAAAGGGCGCGTGACGTCCTTGCTCTGCGTCCGCTCGCGCCTGCGGTGCACGCGCGCGCCGAAGATCTCCTCCTCGGTCACGATCACGAGCCCGTCCGCGGGCAGGACCACGCCGCGCGTGAGAGCCCCGACGACGACCTCGACGCCGTCCAACGGAAGGTCGAGCCATCGAGGATCGAAGGCCTCCAGCCGCGCACGGCACGACACCCCCTGGTGCTTGAGGAGCGTGACGAGGCGCTCGGCTTGCGTCTGCGCGCGCGCCGTCAGAAATACGCGGAGCCCGTGGCCGCGGAAGTGCGCGATCCGCCGGACGAGCGGGCCAAGTCCGGCGCCCTTGCCCTTGGACGAGCGGGCGGCCTTCACCGCCCGCGTCAGGTCTTGGTGGTCCCGAGCGTCGAGGTCGAGCGGGTCGCGCACGGCCTCGAATCGAGCGAGCGCTCCCTCCGTCTCCGCGGTCTCGCCGAGCACGGCGGTCCGATGCAGCGTGACGACCGCGCGCGACGCGAGGTCCGCGGCCACTTCGTCCTCGCTCAAGTAGAAAGCGGACGGCAGAAAGGACGGACCGGCCTTGTGGGCGGCGTCTTCCTCCGCCCTCGCGAGCTCCTCGCGGACGGCGCGGGTAATCGCCGATGGGTCGTCGAGGACGACGATGGCGTCGGTCGGGACGAACGCGAGCAGCGCCTCGAGGTCCTCGTAGTATGCAGGGAGGAAGGCGTCGGCCCCGAAGAAGCTCCGCCCGTGGGCGACGTCGTCGACGAGAGCCCGCGTCTTCGTGGTCGGCCAATCGATCATCTCCGCGAGCTGCGTGACCCGATCCCGCGCTCGCGACACGGTGCGCCCGTCGAGGATCGCCTCGCGCACAGGCGCCAGCCACACCTCCTTCGGCTCGGGCGCGTCCTTCTTCGTCGTCTGGTCGCTGGGGTCGAAGCTCTTGATGGAGAGGACGAGATCCCCGTAAAGCTCGATCCGCACTGGGAGCTCGCTCGACGGGGGCCACACGTCGAGCAACGCGCCGCGCACCGCGAAGCTGCCCGGATCCTCCACGATGGGGACGCGGAGGTATCCAGCTTCGGCGAGGCTGCGTACGAGGGCGTCGCGGTCGACTTCTCCTTCCACGACGACGCGATCGGCCCGCTTCGCGAGCTCCTTTCGCGGGGCGACCTTTCGCACGAGGGCCGCCGCCGGCACCGCCAACAAGCTCCAAGGCCGATCGTGGGCCATGTGGAAGAGCGTCGCCATCCGACTCATTGCGGCCCTTCGGTCCGGGCTCACGTCGGCGTAAGGCGAAGACTCGCTCGCCGCGAAGACGAGGACCTCCCCCTCGCCGGTGTCCTCGGCCTCGTCGCCGTCGGCCCCACGGACCAGGAACCCTGCGTCTTGCGCGGACCGCCTCGCCTCGTCGAGATCGGCGGCGACGAGCACGACGCGCCTGCCCGTCCGCGCGATCGCAGCGGCCACCGCGGGCCCCGCGCTGCCGCGTGCGCCCGCGACGTCGAGCTTCCCCATCGCCATCGCACGGGCGCGCGCCACCACGTCACGAACGCGAACCGGCGTGATGCCCTCGGGAGGCGAGAGGCCCGCGAGCGGCTCGATCTCCTCGGCCGCGACGGCTGGGACGGCGATGTCCTCCGCGGTGAGCCCCGTACGCTCCGCGAAGGTCGACGTGAGCGAAGGGGTGGACGACATCGAGGCCCGCCTACCTAGCGCGATTCCGCGCATGTGGCAGCGACGACGCGCGGTTCAGGCGCGACGGCGGTACCTCACCGTCATGACCTCGAACTCGTCGCCGTCGGGCGAAGCCACGAACGACCGGAAAATGCGCGTGTCGTCGGCTGGACGCTCGGTCACCTCGCGCCAGCGCATCCGTGAGCCGTCAGGACGAGTCATCTCGCCGACGAACGTCATCGCGCGCGCCTTGTCGTCCCACTTCCCCTGCATGACCACGAGCCCGCGCCGCATCGGATCCACCCAAGTCCCCACGAACTTGCCGGCGACGGAGTCCCACCCGTGCACGCCGTGTCCCTCGAAGCCGCTCGTCTCGTTCTTGAAGTCGCTCACGAGCCACGGCCCGCACATGCGCGCGACCAAGGTCCCCTCGCTCGTCTGCGCGGGCGCGCTCGGCGCGGGCCGGACTTCGACTTCGGCGCTCCACACGCCGGCGTCGGCAGCCAGGATCGCCACCTCGGGGCTCGTCGTCGCGGCCATGGCGCCAGTATGGCACTCTCGCCTGGACACGGCGACCGATCAGGCGCGCTGCTCTCCCACGACGGACGCCTCCCAGGACTCGCTCGACACCACCTCGCTCGTCGGGGGGATGGTGCCTCGGAACAGCTCGCGATCGCCCGCCTCGACCATCGTCAGGTTTTCACTGGGGAACGTGAACCGCAGCGTGCATCCGCGGCCGGGCTCGCTCGTCACGCTCGCGGTGCCACCGAGCCTCTCGCACTCGCTCCGTGCCGCGCCCAGACCGATGCCGCGACCAGACACCTCGGACACGTCGGTCCTCGTCGACAGCCCGTCGGCGAAGAGCGCATCGGCGAGATCGCGCGGCGTCTGGTGCGGAAGACCCATCGCCTTGGCGCACGCCGCGACCGCGGGCCAGTCGATGCCGCGACCGTCGTCGGATACCTCGATCGTCACTTCGCCTCCGACCCGCGTCGCGCGGAGCACGAGGCGCGCCGTGGCGGACTTTCCCACCTTCAAGCGCTCTTCACGCGATTCGACGCCGTGGTCGACCGCGTTCCGAACCACATGGGTGAAGCTCGCCCAAAAGCTCGCAAGTGCCGTGCGCGACAACCTGAGCCGGTTCGCCTCGACGTGGACGTCGAGCTCGGCCTTTCCCAGCCGCGACGACAGACTCCGGGCCTGGGCGCCGAAGCCTTGGAGGCGCCGCTCGACACGCTCGAACTTCAGCTCTGCGATCCGTCCCGCAATCTCGCGCCGCGATCGCCCGTCGAGCACGGCACGAAGGAGCACGGTGTAGTCCTCTTCGTCGACGTCCAGGGCGACCTCGGTGCGCTCTCCGAGGAGCGTCTTCAAGCGGTGCGCGAGGCGGTCCCAAGCCAGGACGAGGCGGTCGCGGTCCTCGGCGGAGATGTCCGCGCCAGACACGGCCATGCTGTCCTCGATCTCGTGGCATAGGGTCGCGATGCGGGACAGGCCATAGATGGCCGCGTTGCCCTTCAAGGTGTGGACCAACCGACGTACGACCGGCATGGGGGGCCGCACGGAGCCGACGACGCGTTCGACGAGTTCCTGAGCCTCCGAGAAGAAGTCCACGAAGCCCGATTTCTCCTGCATGATGCGCTCGAACGCCGTAGCGATCTCGCGCTGCTCCCCTTCGGCGCGCTCCGCGGCGATGCGCGCGGTGACGTCGGAGATCATCACGAGGAGGCCCACCATCCTGTTCGGCCGCCGATCCGCGCCCGTCGGCGTAAGCCCATCGAGGACCGTGTACCTCAGCTCGTACGAGCGGCCCTTGACGGCCATGCGCACAGGCAGCTGATCGAACGAGACCTCGAACGGCATCGTGCCTTCGAGGAGCTCGTCCCAGGCGCATCGAAACATCGCGCTCGCCGTGATGTCGACCCGCCCGAGGTATTCCCAAAACGTCGTCCCCGCGGACACCGCTCCGAACCATCGGTCGAGGACCGCCGAGTGTTCTCCTCGCATCACGCAGTCTCGGTCGAGCGTCAGAAGACCCTGGCTCACATTGTCGAGCACGAGGCGCAAATCGCGGTTTCGCGAGTCGAGCTTCGCGACCGTCTCGCGCAAGCTCCCGGTCATCTCGTTGAAGGTCCGGGTCAGCTCGGCGATCTCGTCCCTCGACGTGACCGCGATCGATTGGCTCAGGTCGCCCGCGCCGATGCGCTGCGCGCCCGCCGAGAGTGCAGCGAGGGGACTCACGATCCGCGATGCAATGGCGTATCCGAGGATGACGGCGATGAGCAGCGCGAGCAGCGCGCCGCTGGCGAGGCGCCGCCGGATGTCGCGCAGGTGCGCCTCGACCATATCCGTCGACACGGAGCTCCGCGCGACCCCGAGCTGCTTGCCTTCGCTGACGATCGCGTGGGCGACGAAGATCCGGCCGTCGCGGACCGCCGTGCCCGCGCCCGTGGCGAGTGCGGCCGCGACTTCGGGCTCGGCGAGCTGCAAGGGAAGCGACAGCGGGTCGGCGGTGTCGGAGTCGGCCACCACCTGCCCGTTCCTCGCGATGACGGAGAGCTGGGTATGGACCGATCCGCCGAGCGCGCGCACCCCGGCGTTCAAGCTGGTGTCGCCCGGGTCAATGTCGCCGAAGAGCGCGTTCGACGTCATCTGCCCGAGCATCGTCGTCTCGTAGGCGAGGCGGTCTTCCACGTCGTCCCGGGCCGCCTCGCGCACGTTGCGATCGACCAGGACGGCGCCGACCGCGAGGCCGGCGAGCGCGAAGAGGATGAAGCTGAGATAGAGCTTCGCGCGCAGAGAGAGGCGAATCACCGGAATGGAGACCCGCGCCTTGATGAGGGGCGAGGCCTCAGAACTCAATGACGTCTCCCTCTCGGGCGGATTCCTCGACGCCCGGACGCGGCGCCGGCGACGCGAGCTGGGGCTCCGCGGCGAGATCGATGAGGACGCGCACGCACCCGTCTCCGCTGCCGAAGGCGAGCGTCTGGCTGCCGTGCGGCTTCTGCAGGGCGAGCGCGAGGCCCCGTCCGGAGAGAGCGACCGGAGGGGCGATCTGGAAGGTGATGCCGAAGGAGTGGAGCCGGTTCTTCATCCGTCCCGCGAGCTGATTGGCCAGCTCGCCAGTCCAATCGCGGATGAGGATCCAATCGCGCGCCGTGCTTCCCGAGAGCTGCGCGGCCGCTCCGAGCTTGGCCGGCCTCGTACGCGCCGCCACCCCGAAGGTACAGATGAGCATGAGGGCGCCGCGAATTCGCGGGCCGTCGAACGTGATCATGGCCCCGACGTGGAGATCGTCGACTTGCCGGGACGCGTCGGAGCTGGCGACTGCACGCGCGACGCCGGCCCTGCCGAACAGCTCCTCGGTCGATCGATGGAGGACGCTGTCGAGGACCTCGTGGAAGCACGATTTGGAAGCGATGGCGGTGCCCACCGTCTGGAGGCTCCTCTCTCTCTTGGAAGGCCCTTCTTGGCTCCCCCCAAACCTTCAATGTATCACGCAAATGCGACGCGGAGGACCGGACTCTTCACGGGATATCGATGCGGATATCGCCGTAGACACACTCCCAATGGCGCCTTGGTGCGGGACTCGTCGGCGAACGAGGAAGCCACATGTGAGGCGACTCGGTCATGTGCCGGCGAGCTTTCGGACCAAAGCGACGAGGAGGTCCGGTTTGAACGGCTTCACCATCCATCCCTTGGCGCCGTCGCTCTTGGCTTGTCGGATAAGGTCCGGCTGGCCCTCCGTGGTCAAGACGACGATGGGAAGCGACGCGTTCTTCGGGTCCCGCTTTACCTTCGCGAGCATCTCCAGGCCATTCATCCGCGGCATGTTGATGTCGGCCACGACGACGGCCAAATCGTTCGTTTCCTGGATCTTCGTCTCACCTTCGACGCCATCCACGGCAAGGAGCACTTCGAAGCCCGCTTCCTGGAGTGCGACGCTCACCTCTTGCCGCACGGTCCAAGAGTCGTCCACCACGAGGACCTTCTTTCGCATCGCGAACGTCTTTCTCAGGTGTCAGCGTGGAAATGAGAAAACGGTGAAGCATGACAGCCGCGACCGCGGCGCGTCAATGTGAGGCAAGGTCGCTCCGGTCGCTCGGGCTTTTGCCATTGGACGTGATTGGGCTCGTCCCGGCAGGGCCGGCGGCCGCAACGACGGCGTCGTCGTCGAAGTGCCAGCCGTCGAGCGTCCGCACGAGTACGCCGCTTGGGTCGACGACGCCGACCTTCACATCGTGGTCAATGTGCGTATCACCATACGACGGGCGGACGCCGAGAAGGTGGGAGAACGCCTTGGTCTCGTGATCGTCCCCTGCCAAAAGGTCCCACGTCGTGTCGGAGAGTCCTTGGGCCCGCCGGAAGGCGCGCATCTTCTCGGGCGTGTCGCTGCGCGGGTCGAGCGTCACGAGGAGAAAGTGGACAGGGAGCGAGCGGCGCGCGAACGCCGACTCGACTCGTTTGAGCTTGGCGACGGTCAGCGGGCAGCGAAAGTTGCACGTCGCATAGAACATCGACACGATCTGCGGCGCCCCTTTCCACTTGGATAAGGTCACCGCTTCACCGTGGTCGTCTCGCCAGCGCCACGGCTCGTCGAATAGCGCCGCACTTGACGCCATCCTCGCCCCGTCCGACCGGGCGACGGGCCCCGCGCACCCGAGGAGCGACAGCGCGAACGCCGAGGCGATCACCGCAGCGCCCGCTCCATGCGACAGGAGCGAAGGCGGGCGGCCGCCCCCTGGCGCGCTCATTGGATCGCCAACACGGCTATACCCTGCGGGAGGGACGACGCGGCGCTCGCCGTGACCACGGCCAGCCCGCCTCGGTTGTTCTGGACGGCGGCGAGCGCTTCCTCCGGCGTCTTCGCGACGATCGGCCGGCGCATCTCCCCGCTGAAGACCTGCTGCTTGATCCTCGACAAGAGGTCCTTGGGACGCATGTCGAAGAGCCCGGAGAGCCACTGGAGCTCGCCGCTGTCCTCTTTTCCGATGACCGTCTGTACCACCCATCCGCCCACCTGCTTGGTCTCTCCCGTGTAAATCTTGAAGAGATCCTCTTTGTGGATGGCCGCTTGCTCGTTCGACGCATTGCGCACGACAACGAAGTCGTCCGCCTGACCGACGGACGCGCGCAAGAGCGCTGCCAGCGCCAGCACGACGAGCGCAGCGAAGCGGAGCAGTGTACGTCGATTCGAGATCGTCATGCGCTAGAACCCGAAAGCGCACTGGAGGGTCCCAGTGGCCTGCCCGGGGCCGAGATCGGTCTTGAGGAAACGGCCTTCGACCTTCAACGCGACGTGCTCGTTGGGCAACCATTTGAGGCCGACCCTGCCGTCGTTCAACATCCCCGTGCCCGCAAGCAAGAAAGGGCCGTTTTCGAAGAGAGGGTCCCCCGCCGAATCGAACTGGAATCCTTCGTATCGCGCGTACGGCGTGAAGTCCCCGAAAGAGTAACCGGCCTCGACGAAACCCCCATAGTTCTGGAATATACCGCCGGTGCGAAAGTCGTAGTGCCGGATGTAGGCGCCCTCCAAGATGAAGTGGATGCCGCCGTGCATCAGCACGAGGTGGACTCCGAGGTCGGTCTCCTGGAGGTGATCGGGAGAACCGACCGAAGCGAGCGCGCCTCCCGTCCCCGCGACCGAGCCGGCGGGCACGTCTTCGTACATCGCGTTGATGCCGACGATCGCTCCCGACAGAAACGTGGGCAAGAAGCGGAGCCTCAGGTTGGCGGCCTTTTCGCCTTGGGCGGAGAGGGCGACGGGGACCGCCGTGATGTCCGGGAGCCGGGCGTTGCCGACGTCCAGGTTGTACGTGAAGTCCCCGGCGGCTCCGAGGGTCCACTTTCCGTCGATGCCCGCTCCGACGATGTGCGCGGGGATGATCCCGCCGGAGTCCTCGAAATTCGTGAGATAGGGTCTGTCCGTCGTCAAGTCGAAGATACGCGCGTGGTGGTACGTGTCGTTGTAATAGCCGAACGCGGTGTGGACGCGTCCGACCTTCACTCGCAGCGCGTCCGAGAAGAGATACATCGCTTGAATCCGCTCGACGTCGATGTCGAATTCGTTCGCTTCTCGGTCGGACTCGAACATCACCTCGGCAAGGAAGCTGAGGCGATCGAACGATGCCGTGGGAAATATCTCGAAATGGGCCGCGTCGAAGCTATTCGATACGCTGGGAAACAAGTCGGGTGAGGCGCGCGACGACGCGGACGTCGACGAGAACACCGAATAACTGGCGTCCCCGTAGAACCTCACCTCCGTGTCGTCGTCCGCGCTCGCCGTGCGACTCCAGGCGACGAGCTGGGCGGCGACACACACGAACAGGACCCGGCAGGACGGCCCCACGCGTCGCGTATGCATGTCCTATTAACGATTCGAATTATCGTTTTCTACGCGCGCGGTCAACGACTCTTCGAAGCGTGTCTTTCTTTTTCATTCACTGTCACACGCTCGTTCGCTTGTCCGATCCTTTGTCGGCGCCCTCGATGATGCAAAGAGCCGCCGGAACCACGACGAGCGCCGAGACGAGACCGGCCACGACGCCCACGGCGCCCACGGCGCCGAGGTCCCGCAGGCCATCGAAACGGCAGAAAACGAGCGCAAAGAACCCCGCCGCCGTCGTCAAGGCCGTGGCTGTCACGAGGGGTCCCTGCGCATGGAGAGCCGCGCGCATGGTGGTCTCGCGCGCAGCGTGGAGGAGGAACATCGACTCATCGATCGTGACGCCGAAGAGCACCGGAAGGACGAGCGCGTCGTACACGTGCCAGTGGATCCCCAGGACATTCATGGCCACTCCGACCGCGGCGACCTCGCACGCCAACGTGGCCAGCGCCACGAACGCGCGCCGCACGCTCCGGAGGACGAGGCGCATCGCCAGTGTCACGAGCAAGAGCGCCACCGCCCCCACGAGGACGAGGTCCCTCCCGAGCACGGCGCGGAGGGCCGCGTCGATGGCTTCGAATCCCGTGATCGCGGCGCCGGGATCGGCTGCGAGGATGGCGGCCCGTACACGCGCGTCATCGGACGGCGTGCGCACGGGCCGGACGTACGTCGCGACGATGGCGCCGCGCGCATCCTTCGCGACGTGACGCGCCGTCAGCCACGAGAGCGTCGTGCCGAGGGCGCCGGGCGGCGCGAAGGCTCTCGCGGACGGGTGCGCGAACGCATCGAGCGCGCCCGCGCAGGCGTCGAGGTCGAAGCCCGATTCTCGCAGCGCGGACTCGAGAGTGGAGCGACGGGACGGAAGGTCGAGCGCGTCGCGGACGGCCAATCGGGCGCGCTGCGTCTCTTCGGAGGGAAGGAAGGTGCTCAGCGAGTCGTAGCCGTCGATCGTGCGAGCTCTTGCCAGAGGCTCGAGCGCTTCGGCGATCGCGTCGGCGCGGGTTCGCGCCCGATCCTCGTCCGGGTCGGTGCTGAGCACGATCCACTGGCCGGGCTGCCCGCCGAACAGCGCGTAGACGCGCTCTTGGACGGCGAGCGGCTCGAGCGCCCGCGGCCGAAGAGCCACGAGGGCGCTCCCCGCCCGCGGCCATCCCCACACCGCGACGACCGCGATCGGCGCCGCGCACACGAGCAGCGCGATCCAAGCGCGGGCCCGCGTCCCAGTCAACGACACGAGCACGTCGACCCATCGCGCCGGCGACGGCGGAGGCGGCGCGGCGCGCTCCAACCACGACCCGATCTCGGGCGTCACGAGCAGGATGGCGATCGCCGTCAGAAGCTCCCCGGCTCCGCAGAGGAGCCCGAGCTCACGCACCGCCTTGAGTCCGCAGAACGCGAGCGACGCAAAGGCGACCGCGGCCACGGCCGCGGCCATGAGCGTTGGCTGCCAAGTGACCGCGCGCGCCCTTCGCGCGGCGTCTCCAGGGGAGAGGCCGGCCCGACGCGCCTCGAGGAGCGCCGCATAGACGTGCACGCCGGTGTCGACGCCGACGCCGACCACCACCGCCGCGAAGCCGATCGCGACGGCGCTGAGCCCCGAGGGGAGCAGCGCCGCCAATCCAGTCGTCCATAGCGTTCCGAGCACGAGCGGCGGCAGGACGGCCACGAGCGCGCGTACACGCCGGAAGGTCGCCACGAAGGCCAGCGACGCCAGTACCAGCGAAAGCGTGCCGCTCACCTCGAGGTCCCGCCGCATCATCTGCTCGGTCGCCCACGCGATCGCGTGACCACCCGTGAGCTCGATCGTGATTCCCGAGATGCCCGCGGCGGCCACCGCCGCTTTGGCGCGCTCCACGTCCTCGACCACGGCCTCGGCGTTGGACGAGACGAATGCGCTCCCCCGTGGCTCGGCGATCACGAGCCGTGCGCGGCCTCCGTCCGCCGTGAACGCGGCACCCGCGGCTGCCGGCACGCCCGCTGCGAGCTCGGCGCGCGCCTCCCACGGAATCTGGAAGAGGCGAAGCGGGTCGCGCGCGAGCCATGCTTCGGCCTCGGAACCCGCGGCGGGCGCGAGCAGCAGCGCGCGCGTATCGCGAAGGCGCGCTCTCATGCCCTCGGCGGTGACCGCCTCTGCAAGCCGTGCGCGCGCCTCCGGTCCTGCGAACGCCCATGCGAGCGTGGGATCCGACGGTGGATCCGGCGCGGGCGCGCGATCCATGACGCTGGCGATCGAAGCGGCGCCTCGGAGTACGGCGGCGACCCGGTCGGCGGCGGCTTCGACGTCGGCCGGGCGGTCTCCGCGGAGAAGGACGATCGCCGGCTCGCGCACCCCGAAGGCACGGGTCCAGCGGACCAGCGCCGCTGCGTCGCCGGACTCGGGCAGCAGCGTCGAGAGGTCCCCGGACACGCGAAGCCTGTCGAACGTGAGCCACGTCGACGCGACCGTGACCGCCACGACGACCACGCGCAGCCACGCCCGTGGCCATGCCCCGCGCCCGAGAGGGCGAACCATCGGGCGGCTACCTCGTTTCGCCGGCCGGAGCGCTCTCGCTCGCAGGCTCGGGATCCCGCTTCATCGCGACGCGCAGCCGAGTGACCCGCCGGCGACTGATCGCCGTCACCTCGGCGGTGGCGTTGCGGCCGAGCTCCACCTTGTCGCCGGCGCGCGGCAAGCGACCAAGGAGCTCCACGACGAAGGGCCCGACCTGCTCGCCCAGCTCCGTGTCGGGCACCTGCACGCCTATCGCGCGGAGTTCCTCGAGCGCCGCCCTCCCGTCGACATCCCAGGCGCCCTCGGTCCCCGCCACCTTCACGACGCGCACCGGCTCTTCGTCGAACTCGTCGCGGATCTCGCCGACGATTTCCTCGAGCAGGTCCTCCATCGTCACGATCCCGCTGGTGCCGCCGTACTCGTCGACCACCACCGCGATGGGCACCTGCTTGCGCTGCATTTCGCGGAGCACGTCGATCCCGCTTTGCACCTCGGGCACAAAGAGGATGTCCCGGCGGAGGGCCGAGAGATCGCGCAGGGATCGGGCGTCGGGGTGGAGCAAGAAGTCCTTCGCGTAGAGATACCCCGACACGTCGTCGAGGGAGCGGCCATTGGTCAGGACGACGCGGGAGAACTGGTGCGTGTTCACGAAGTCGTGCGCCTCCATCCCGCTCGTTTGGAGCGGCAACGACACGACATCGACCCGCGGAACCATCGAGTGGCGCGCCGCCCGCTGCGAGAAGCGCATCACGCGCTCGAAGAGCTCGGCCGTCGACTTTCCTTGCGGCGATCGCGCGGCGCTCGCGGCCAAGATGGACAAGATCTCGTCCTGGCTGAATCGGCCCTCGATGCCGCCAACCTCCGTCGACATCCCCATGAGACGTAGGACCATCCGCGAGCTTCGCTCGAGGAGCCACAAGAGCGGAAGGAAAGCCGTATATACGAAGTGCAGCGGGCGCGCCGCCGCGAGCGCCGTCCCCTCCGTCCGCTGGATCGCCACGAGTTTGGGAACCAGCTCTCCGAACAGGACGTGCCCGAAGGTGAGCAGGCCGAACGCCAGCACGTCGAGCACCCAGTGCGCCCTGGGCGACGCGGAGGACCCGGTCAGGGCGACGTCGGCACGATCGAGAAGGCCGGCGAGCGCCGGCTCACCGATCCACCCGAGCCCCAGGCTTGCCAGAGTGATGCCGAACTGCGTGACCGACAGGTAGCGGTCCAGCCTGGACACGATCGTCTCGGCGATCTGGGCCCGCTTGTCCCCCTTGCGGGACCGCGACCGGAGCTGCGTCGCCCGCACCTTGACGACGGCGAACTCCGCCGCGACGAAGAACCCATTGAGCCCGATGCAGAGCGCGGCGACGAGAAGTCCCCACACGGAAAGCGATACGTATCATGGGTGACACCCTGCCGGGGCCCATGACCGACCACGACGTCCTCGTATTCCTCCTCGCCCTCGCGACGATCCTCGGATCGGCCCGGATTCTCGGGGAGCTCGCGCGCCTCGTCCACATGCCGCTCATCGTCGGCGAGATGACGGCCGGCATCGTCCTCGGTCCGAGCGTCCTCGGGCGCATTTCGCCGGGCGCCCAAGCCTGGCTCTTCCCCTCGGGCGCGCCCGAGGCGATGCTAGGCGGCTACACCACCCTCGGCGTCATCCTCCTTCTGGTCGTCGTCGGCGTCGAAGTGGACCTCGGGGTTGTCCGGCGGCGGGGAAAGAGCGCGCTCGCGACCGGCCTGCTCGGGATCGTCTTGCCGATGGCGAGCGGTATCGCACTCGGGCTGCTGCTGCCGGCCTCGAACTGGATCGACACCTCCCGGCGGAGCACCGTGGCCCTCGTCCTCGGTGTGAACTTGAGCATCTCGGCGCTGCCCGTCATCGCCAAGACGCTGCTCGACCTCGGGCTTTTCAAGACCGACATCGGGCTCCTCATCATGGCGGCCGCCATGCTCGACGACCTCGTCGGCTGGCTCGCGTTCTCGCTCCTCCTCCGGCCGATGCACGGCGCGTCCGCCGACGTCGCCTCGCTGGTCGAGACCGTCGGCCTCGGCGCGCTCTTCGCGACGACCACGGTCCTCGTCGGACGGCGCATCCTGCACGGGCGGCTCGCCCGTCTCACGAGAAACGCCGCGACCCCCGCGCGGGCCATCTCGTTCGTCATCGTGCTGGCCCTGCTGGGCGCGACCATCACGCACGCCATCGGCCTGCACGCGGTCTTCGGCGGGCTCGTCGTCGGTCTGGCCATCGGGCGGTCGGCCCGGACCAACACAAAGACACGCGCGGCGGTCCAGGACTTCGTGACCTACGTGTTCGCGCCGGTCTTTTTCGCATCCATCGGCCTGCGCGTCGACTTCGTGAGCGCGTTCGACGCGCGGCTGTGCCTCCTCGTCTTCGCCGTGGCCACGGCGCCGAAGCTCATCGGCTGCACGCTCGGATCACGTATCGGCGGGGGCCCCGCGGGTGGACGCCTCCGTTGGCGCGAGGCGGCCGCGGTCGCGTTCGGGATGAACTCGAGGGGCGCCATGGGAATCATCCTCGCGGCGATCGCGCGCGACGCAGGGCTCTTCACCGACCGGATGTTCGTCGCGCTCGTCGTCATGTCGCTCGCCACGTCCCTCACGAGCGGTCCCGCGATGAAGTGGCTGCTCTACCGTGAGGAGGCCGAGGAGGACGTCATCACCCTCCTGCGTCGCGGAGCCTTCGTGAGCGAACTTCACGCCCACACCCCGAGCGAGGCCATCTCCGAGCTCGTCCGCTCCTTCGGCTCCCTTCTCGTCGGCCACAAGCGGGAGGCCCGCGATGCCGTCCTCGAACGCGAGCTCGTCGCGCCCACGGGCCTCGGCGACGAAGTGGCCATCCCCCATGCCGCGGTCGACGGATTGGAACGCCCGCTGCTCGCGCTCGGCCGCGCACCCCACGGCATCGACTTCGACGCCCCCGACGGTACGTCGGCGCGCATCGTCTTTCTCTTGCTCATCCCTCCCAAGGCCTACGAGGAAGAGGTGCAGATCCTCGCGTCGATCGCCCGCGCCACTTACGACGCGCGCGCTCGCCAAGAGCTCTCGAGCGCGAGCGGCATGGAAGAGGTTACCCAGGTCCTCGCGCGAAGCGCCAAACGCACACGGGAATCCATGCGCCCCGGCCCCGGCTCATCCGCCGCTCTGGCCCGAAAGGCTGCCAAAGGACGGCCGGAAGAAAGGTGATTGGGGCCAATCCGATTGGCCTCGAGCGATAGAAGGCGAGCGCTCCGAAAGACCATATTTTCATCGGTGTTTCCGAGGCGTCCTGCCGCCGAACCTGCCCTTGCCGGGGCAGAGCTCCATGGTAAGGTGTCTATGGAGGGACGTTTGGGCGCACGGCACCACGTTCACCTCACCGAGAAAGAGCGGATCGGCGCCTACGAGATCCGCGATTTGCGCGGGCGGGGACAGATCGCCAGCGTCTACGAGTGCCGGCATACCGCGCTCGGGCGGCCTGCTGCCGTGAAGCTCATGCACGGTCACCTTGCCGGGGACAGCAACCTCAAAGCCCGCTTCTTGCGAGAAGGGCGCGCGCTCGCCCGGGTGAGCCACCCGAGCGTGGTCGAAGTGTTCGACGTGGGCGAGCACCACGGAGCCCCGTATCTCGTGATGACGCTCGTCGACGGGGACTCGCTCGGGGAGCACTTCGAGCAGTTGCAGCCGATGAGCGTCGCCGCCGTGGCGGACTGCGTCTTGCCGATCATCGGCGGCGTGGTCGCCGCGTACGACGCCGGCATCGTGGACCGCGATCTGACTCCGCACAACATCCGCATTTCACGCGATCACCGCGGCGCGCCGACGCCGAAGATCCTCGACTTCAGCATCTCCAAGCTCACGGGCGACGAGAGCGGCGAGAAGGTCTTCCAGACCGACGGCATCCTCCGCGCCGCAAACTACGTCGCGCCCGAGCAACTCTGCTCGACGTCGCGGCCCCACGTGCGGAGCGACGTCTACTCCCTCGGCGCGATCCTCTACGAGGCCGCGACGGGACGGCCGATGTTCGAGGCCGACACCGCCTTCGGTCTGATGCAGGCCATCTTCGCCGGCGATTTCACCGCGCCAAGCGCCGTGCGCGAAGACATCTCGCCGTCCTTCGACGCCATCGTCCTGCGCGCGTTGCGCCGCGAGCCTTACGAGCGCTACTCGTCCGCCCGGGACCTCGGTCACGCGCTCGCCGCCCTCGCCAGCGAACCCGGCGCGTGGGCGAGTGAATTCGCGCCGAGCTCCGGCCACCGCATCGCGGCCCGACGCTCCTCGGGCATCCAGCTCGGCAAGCGGCCGCGGCACTGACGTCGAGTACGTCTACTTGCCTTCGTCCGCCACGGCGGCGCATCATCCGCGCCGCATGCGGACCCAGCCCACCCTCCTCTGCGTCGCGGCCGTCTTCTCCGTGGTCTCGGCCGTCACGACCGACGCGCGCGCCTTCGGCGGCACGGCCCGCGAGCTCGAGCATCAGGGCAACTTCGTCATCACCAACAACGCCGGCTTCGGCGTCCAGCACCAGGTCGGCGGCGGCAACGGGACGACGTTCACGCTCCGTCCCGCGCTCGACTACTTCGTCATCCCGAATCTGTCGCTCGGCGGCGCCGTCGAGTTCGACTACGCCACCGGGAACCCCAACCAGACGGACTTCAAGCTCGCCCCCGAGATCGGCTACGAGGTCGCCCTCACCGACACTTGGTCGATCTGGCCGAAGGCCGCCCTCTCGTTGTCCTTCCCGAGCCCGGGCGATCCCAGCGTCACTCTCATCATCTCGGTGCCTTTCCTGGTCCACCCGGCCGAACACTTCTTCTTCGGCATCGGTCCCGGCTTCTCCCAGGGCCTGACGTCGAACCCGTCCACGTTCATCACGGGCGACTTTCTCATCGGCGGGTACTTCGATCACTGACCCGCGGCGCGCTCGGCGGCGACTCCAGCGCTAAGGCTTGAACGCGTACACCTTGCCGTCCGCGCCGACGAAGAGGCGCCCGGCCGCATCGAGCACCGTCGTGAAGTGCCGGAGGTTGGCGAACGTGTCGCCCGTCCCGCCGCCCGCGAAGACCATCGCGCCGGTCACGAGGTTCCACGCGTGGAGGCGGTTGCTGCTCTCGGCGCCCGCCGTCCACACGAGCGACGTGCCGGTCGCCGGATCGGTGGTGATGATCGGCGACCCCTGGCCCGTGCTGGCGTTGCACCAGACGACGGTCATCTTGTCGGCGGCGGTCGGATCGAGCTTGAGGACGGCGAGATCCCCGCTCTGGCCGGCGGGGCAACCGGTGACCGCGGCGCCCGCGTATCCCTTGAGCGCGAGGTAAGTCGTCCCTCCGACGGTCGCGAACGCGTTGGCCGAAATGAAGGCGCCGCTCAGCACCTGGTGGCTCGCGATCGGCGCCGTCCCGAGGCCGCCCAGGTTGCTCCGGTCCAAGAGATACACCTTGCCGTCCTTGCCCTGCGCGACGAGCAGCGCCGAGGGCGTCATCGACGGCGCGTCGACGACGAGCACGCCGGAGCCGCCGAGGTCCTGATCCGTCGGGTCGAGCGTCGTCAACCAGTTGGCCGGCACCCAGAAGTCCGGCGGCTGCTCGGTGAACGTGAGCCCCGCGCCGAAGCGCAGCACGCCTTCGCCCCCGTTCCACGTCGCCATGCTCGTCGGCGGCTCCCGGTTGCCGGTGACCGCAAAGATGCTCGTCCCGTCGCTCGCGGGCCCTCCGGGCGCCCACATGCCGGCGGCCATGGCCGGCGTCGCGTAGGTCTTCACGGTCAATCCGTCGGCGACCGACACGCCCGTGATCCACCCGTGGTAGTTGCCACAGTCGCCCGTGTACCCGCCCCAAGACGCGTAGGCCATTCCGTCCACGAGCAAGATCGCGCTTCGCGCGTTCGACGGCTGCGGCGCGAACGGACGCCCCATCTGGTCGCTCAAGGTCGATACGTCCACGTGCCAGCGCTCGTCGCCGTTGTCGATCGAGAGGCCGTACATCGTGTGTGTGGCCGTGTCGCCGTTGGCATCCGCCGTCACGGCGTCGAACACGATCGTGCGCGTCCCGATGTCGATGGCCGGCGTCCCGGTGATGCCGATGGGCGAGATGTTGCCGCACCCGGCGCCCGACTGCGTCGCGGGCGTTCCCACGTTCTTTTGCCACAGCGGAAGGCCCGTCGCGGCGCTGAGCGCGTAAACGTTGTCGTTCTCGGTCACGGCGTAGACCGCCGGAACTCCGCCGGGTCCGCTCGCGACGTAGAGCGGCTGCGCGTAGACGTTTCCGGCGATCGTCCCATCGAACGTGGTGTCCCGGTGCATCGTGGCGGCGCCGTTCGTGACGACCGGATCGGCGTAGAGGCCGTCTCGATTGATGTCGTTGTGGAACTGGAGGACGCTCCCGAGAGCCGAAGGCGCCCCACCCTCGCCCGAGGCCTCCGCGGTCGCATCGCCCCCACGCGACGTCATCGCGTCACGAGCGTCCGTCGTCGCGTCGGCCCCGCCGCCATCCTGGCGCGATGCGTCCGGTGATTGTTCGCCGTCCGATCCGCAGCCGACGGCCGCCGCGGCGAAAGCCAAGAGAAAGAAAGCGTGCTTCATTTCGAGCTCCCTCGGACGAGATGGAAGGCCAAAGCGCGGAATCGTGACTCCCATTGTGCAATGGCGAGGTCCCGGCGCGAACCTTTCTGTCTCCTTCGCTCAGGCTCGTCCGCCGGCCTCGTGAGTATCCGGCGTGTGGCCCGCGGGTCGGATGTACGGCCAGCCCTCGCTGTTCACGCGGAGTTTCCCCCCCGGACAGCCCGGTCCCTGGCGACCGTCGCGCGCACCGCCTATATCGGCGCGCGTGACGACTCCACGCGACGCTGGGTTCCGAATGCCCGCCGAGTGGGCCCCTCACGCGGCGACCTGGGTCGCCTGGCCCAGCCACGAAGACCTCTGGCAAGACAACCTTGCCGCCGCGCGCCGTGCCTTCGTCCAGCTCGCCCTCGCCGTCTCCTCCGGCGAGACCACCCATGTCCTCGTTCCCGACGAGGCAAACGAGTCGCTCGCGCGGACGGCCCTCGCGAGCGCGAGCGACGTGCGGTTCCACCGCATCCCGTTCGGCGATATCTGGCTCCGCGACACCGCGCCGCTCTTCCTCACGAACGCGCACGGAGCGGCAGCGACCGTACGCTTCGCGTTCAACGGGTGGGGCGGCAAGTATGTCCTCGACCACGACGATCAGGTGGCCGAGCGCATCGCCGCCGACGCCGGACTCCCCTCGTACGCGCGATCGTTCGTCCTCGAAGGCGGGGCCGTCGACGTCGACGGCGAGGGGAGCGTCCTCACGACGCGCCAGTGCATGCTCAACCCCAACCGGAACGGCCGCGTCGATGCGGCGCGCGTCGAAGAGGAGCTCCGCGCGGCGCTCGGCGTCGACGCGGTGCTTTGGCTCGGGACCGGCCTGCTCCACGATCACACCGACGGGCACGTCGACACGATCGTCCGCTTCGTGCGGCCCGGTGTCGTCGTCGCCATGGAGCCGCGCGCCGGCGACGACCCCAACCGCGACGTGCTCCGCGAGCTCCTCCGCGACGCGGCGGCCCTCCGCGACGCCCGAGGGCGCAAGCTCGAAGTCGTCCGCATTCCTTCCCCCGGGCGCGTCCTCGACGCAGAAGACCGCGTGATGCCGGCGAGCTACGTCAACTTCTATCTCACCAATACGAGCGTCGTAGTCCCGACGTACGGCACCCCCTGGGACGATGAAGCCGTCGAACGCGTCGGGGCGCTCTTCCCGGAGCGCAAGCCCGTGGGGGTCGACGCGCGCGCCATCCTGACCGGCGGCGGCGCGTTCCACTGCATCACCCAGCAGCAGCCCCAGGCCCTCCCATGAACGCTCGCCGCTTGGCCGTCGCCGCCGTCCAGTGCCCTCTGCCCGGACCGCGCAAAGAGAACATCGCCCGCATCGAAGGACACATCCGCGAGGCCGCCGCGCGAGGCGCGCAGGTCATCCTCCCGCCCGAGCTCTTCGAGGGCCCCTACTTCTGTCGCGAAGAGAGCGGCGAATGGTTCTCCGAGGCGCGCACCGTCGCCGACGACGAGGCGGTCGCACGGATGCGGGACCTCGCGCGCGAGCTCGGCGTCGTCATTCCCGTCTCGTTCTTCGAGCGCGCCGGGCAGGTCCACTACAACAGCGTGGCGGTCATCGACGCGAACGGCGCCGTCCTCGGCGTCTATCGCAAGAGCCACATCCCCGACGGCCCGGGGTACGAGGAGAAGTTCTACTTTCGTCCAGGCGACACCGGCTTTCGCGTCTGGGCGACCCGATACGGCACGATCGGCGTCGGCATTTGCTGGGACCAATGGTTCCCGGAGTCGGCGCGCGCGATGATGCTGCTCGGCGCCGAGTTGCTCTTTTACCCGACCGCCATCGGCAGCGAGCCCCACGAGCCCGACCTCGACACGCGCGACCCCTGGCAGCGGGCGATGATCGGCCACGCCGTGTCCAACGTCGTCCCCGTCGTCGCCGCGAACCGCATCGGCGACGAGGGCGGCCAACGCTTTTACGGGTCGAGCTTCATCGCCGATCACCGCGGAGACAAGGCGGCCGAGCTCGGACGCGACGACGAGGGCATCCTCGTCGCGCAGTTCGACCTCGCCGCCCTCGCGCGAATGCGCGCATCGTGGGGCTTCTTCCGAGACCGCCGGCCCGAGCTGTATGGCGTGCTGACGACCGCCGACGGGCGCGAAGGCTGAGCCGCATGGCTGCGTCGAGGTCGACCCGATGCGAATCGGGTTGCGCACCCCTTCCCCGCGCGAGACCGAAAGGGATGCCGCGCCCGCCCAAGACATCGTAGGCTGCGCGCGTCGAGGTCGTTCGATGCTGCTCCGTCATCGTGCCGATTGGCGAACCCTGGTCTGGGCGTTCGCCCTGTTCCCCGCCGTCGCACTCGCGCCGTATGTCTACCCGCGCGTCTTGCCGTGGATCTTGCCGCTCGGCCTCTATCTCGGCTTCAGCGCCGGCGTCTTCAGCCACAACCAGAACCACTGCCCGACGTTCAAGAGCCGACGCATCAACGCCTTCTACGCGGCGTGGCTCAGCATCTTTTACCTCTTCCCGACGTACGTCTGGATCCCGTCACACAATCTCAATCACCACAAGTACGTCAACAAGGCGGGCGACGCGACCATCACCTGGCGCTACTCGAAGCGCAACACGTGGATCATCGCGAGCACCTACTACTTCGTCTCCGCGTTCTGGCAGAAGCCCGTCCTCGACGAGTACGTCGCCAAGGCGAAGGCCGGCAACCGCGCCCTCTACCGGCAGATCATCACCCAGCAGGTGACCGTCGCGGGAGCCCACGTCGGGCTGCTCGTGCTCGCCATCGCCCTCCATGGGCTCAAGGTCGGCGCGTTCGTCTACGGGCTCGGTGTCCTCGTTCCGGCGCTCTTCGCGAACTGGTCGATGATCTTCATCAACTACATCCAGCACGTCCACACGGACCCGTGGTCGAAGCACAACCACTCGCGGAACTTCGTCTCCAAGCTGGGCAACTGGCTCGTGTTCAACAACGGCTACCACACGGCTCACCACGAGAGCGCGGGCCTTCACTGGAGCAAGCTCGAAGCCGCGCACGCCAAGATCGCGGACCTCATCGATCCCGAGCTCAATCAATCGAGCATCTTCGGCTTCTGCATCCGGGCGTACCTCTTCGGCATCTTCAACGATCGCTACCGCACGCACCAAGTCGGGCGCGCGCCCTATGACCCGCCGAACGGCGGCGCGATCAAGCTGGAGACCGCCGAGGTCTCCGCGGTGGAAGCCGGCGTCAACGCCACGATGGCCTGAAGGCCTCGAACGGGGGGGCGAATCAAGGCGCAGGGGCCCCACGCCGAGCACCGTGTGCGGCGTGGGCACGGGCGTCGCCGGCGGCGGCGTCCGTCGATAGATTTGACAGCCTCTCGGTGGAGAGGTGATTGTGAATGGGCGGCCGTGTGCCCTAAAGCCTGGAGGCAGGGGCGCCGTTTCATCGATCGACGCGTGAGCGTCGGCCCAAGGGAGGGCACCCGTGGCGCAAGCAGATCGCTCGCTGGTCCTGGTGGGAACGTTCCGCGACGAGGCCGTGCGCTGCGTGAGAGAAGCTTCCGCCTCGGTGGGCTGCACGCCCGCCATCGTCACGCGCCACGAAGAAGCCGCGGGCGCCCTCGCCGAGGTGACCGACCCGATCGCCGTGGTCGTCCGCATGGACGCGGAAGGAGCGGCGCAGACGTTCGCGCACATCCGCGGGCACGCGCGCCTCGCACACCTGCCGATCCTCGGTGTCGTCGCCCAGCGTGACGATCTCGCGTTCACCGAGCTCTTTTCGTGGGGCGGAGACGACATCTTCGCGGTCGACTCCGTGCCGTCCCTCGCTCGCCGACTGCGTCCTCTGGCGGCGCGCGCCGCCACGCCCACGGAGCCCAAACCCCGCGAGCGCTCCGTCGTCATCGCCGGGACCGACGCGCGCTGGCGGAGCGTCATGGGGCGCGCCATCTACCAAGGCGGCTTCGCCGTTCGCTTCGTCGCGGGCGTGGAGGATCTCGCCAAAGAGGCAGTCGCCGACGGCGTGCACGTCGTCGTCGTCGCCGATGACCTCGGTGACGGCTTCGCCGAAGCCGCCCTCAAGGCCACCCGTGCCGCGGGCTCCACGCGAGCCTGGATCGTCGTCGCGCCGCCGAAGCGGATGGCGGCGCTCAGCGCCTCGATCGGATCGCTCGGGCCGGTCTCCGTGGCCGACGGGTTCGCCCCGCCCGAGAACGTGCTCTTTCTCACGAACGAGCTCCTCTCGCGGCGCGGCGTCGACAAGCGCGCGAGCCCCCGCGTCCTTTATGGCTCGACCGTCGCGTTCCGTGCGGCCGGCCGCGACGAAGACGAGATTGGCTTTTCATACAATGTGAGCGCAGGCGGCCTTTACGTGCGCACACTCGCGCCCCTCGACCCTGGCCAAGAAGTGTGGCTCGACATGTGGCCCCCGCGATCCGAGCGGCGCGTGCGCCTCGCCGGCACGGTCGCGTGGCGGCGCGCCTTCGGGCCGAGCGAGTGGGCCACCGTCCCCGCGGGCTTCGGCGTGAGCGTGACCGATGGCCTCGCCGGAGACCTGGATCGCTGGCGGGTCGGATATCAGGTATTCGCCGACAGCCTCCTCGGGACGGCAAAGAAGCGCACGTAGGTCCCCGTCGTGCCTGGGTTCGCCTCGCGCACGAAGCAGGCACACCCGGGAGAAGCTCCCCCGCGTGCGTTCGTCCGCGAGGGCTCATACGATAGGGGCATGATTCGCGTCGATCGGTGGGACACGAACCGCGACGGCGAACCCACCGAGGCCGCCCTTCGCCGCAAGCTCGAGGCGCGCCGCTACCGCGTAAGCCGGTTCGTGTATCCGCCCGGCACGGTGTTTGTGACCCACACCCACGACGTCGACAAGATCGACGCCGTCGTCTCCGGCCGCTTCGCGCTCTCCATCGACGGCGAAGAGGTCGTCCTCGAGGCCGGAGACGCGCTCGACGTGCCACGCGGTATGCCTCACCGCGCGGAGGTGGTTGGAGACGAACCGGTGGTGAGCCTCGACGCGATCAAGCGCTGATCGACACTGGAATATCCAACCTGGGGGGCGATAGTATCCAGTCTTGCCGTCTTCGACGCGCAGCTCGTCCGGCCTCGCGCCGAACGACCACCCATCGCGCGAGACGACGGCCTCCCGACCGCCATGCCCGAGTTCCTTCGACGCCTCTTCTCGTCGGACGGGTTGCTCCCGCACGGCCACTGTTACATGTGGCAGCCGGGGCTCATCTGGCTCCACGTCATCTCGGACGGGCTGACCGCGCTCGCGTACACGACGATCCCGTTCACGCTGCTGCAGTTCGTCCGGCGGCGGAAGGACCTGCCCTTCAACTGGATGTTCCTCTGCTTCGGCGTCTTCATCGTCGCCTGCGGCGCAACCCACTACATGGAGATATGGACGCTCTGGACGCCGACGTACTGGCTCTCCGGGGTCGTCAAGGCCATCACGGCCGCGGCCTCCGTGCCGACCGCCATCCTCCTCGTGCGCCTCCTCCCGAAGGCGCTCGCCATCCCGACGCCGGGGCAGCTCGTCGAAGCCCACGAGGACCTTCGGCGCGCGCACGAGGCGCTGGAGGTGCGTGTCCGCGAGCGGACCGCGGAGCTCGTGGAGAAGAACGAGGAGCTCGCGCGCGAAATCGCGGAGCGCAAGCGCAGCGACGCGAGGTTCCGCAGGCTCGCCGAGTCGGGCGTCGTCGGTGTCTTCCTCTCCGAGATCGGCGGTCCCGTCCACGAGGCCAACGACGCCTTCCTCGCCATGGTCGGCTACGACCGCGACGATCTCCGCGACGGTAAGATCCGCCCGTCCGAGATGTCGCCGCCCGGATGGGGGCCGACCGACGAGGCGGCCCGCGCCCAGCTCCGCAGCGTCGGGATCGTGCGGCCTTGGGAAAAGGAGCTGTTCCGCAAGGACGGCACGCGCGTGCCGATCTTGATCGCCATCGCGATGCTGGACGAAAAGAACTGCGTCGCCGTCGTGGTCGATCGCTCCGAGACGAAGCGGGCGGCCGAATCGATACGGCAGCTCCGCGAAGAGCGCGCCGCCGACGCGCGTTTCCGGGCCCTCCTCGAGTCCGCGCCCGACGCGATGGTCATCGTCGGAGGAGACGGCAAGATCGTCCTCGTCAACGAGCGCGCGGAGACCCTCTTCGGCTACGGCCGGAAGGAGCTCCTCGATCAACCGGTCGAGAGGCTCGTCCCGGAGCGCTTCCGCGGGACCCACTCCGCGCACCGCGCGCAGTACGCGAGCGCGCCTCTCGCACGGCCGATGGGCGGAGGACGCGAACTTTGGGGTCTGCGCAAGGACGGCAGCGAGTTCCCGGTGGAGATCAGCTTGAGCCCGATCGAGACGGACGAGGGAGCCCTCGTCTCGAGCGCCATCCGGGACATCTCCGAGCGCAGGCGCGTGGAGGCCTCCCTCAAGCAGGCCAACCGCGAGCTCGAGGCATTCAGCTACTCGGTCGCGCACGATCTGAGGTCCCCGCTGCGCGCCATCAGCGGCTTCGCGCAGGTGCTCCTCGACGACTACAACGACCGCCTCGACGAAGAAGGCCAAAAGTGGCTGTGCTCCATCCTCGGCAACGCGCAGCGCATGGCGGCGCTCATCGACGCGCTCCTGCTCCTCTCGCGTCTGTCGCGCACGGAGCTCAAGATCGAGCGGGTCGACCTCGGCGCCCTCGCCCGCGGGGCGCTATCGCGACTGGCCGAGGTGGATCCGGAGCGCGCGGTAGAACTCGTCGTGCAAGCCCCGCTGTGGGCGGACATCGACCCGCACCTCGCCCGCACGCTGACGGACAACCTCGTCGAAAACGCCTGGAAGTTCACGAGCAAAGCGCCGCAAGCGCGCATCGAAGTGGGAGCGGCCGACACCACCCACGGACCGGCCTTCTTCGTCCGGGACAACGGCGCCGGCTTCGACATGGCGTTCGCCGACAAGCTCTTCAACCCGTTCCAGCGCCTGCACCCGGCGAGCGAATACCCTGGCACCGGCGTCGGACTCGCCACCGTCCATCGCGTCGTCGAGAGGCACGGCGGGAAGATCTGGGCCGAGGGCGCGACCGGCCAGGGGGCGACGTTCTACTTCACGCTGAGCGGCGCCAAACCCGTCACCCCTTCGCTCGTGCCCGCGTCTTTGCCGTCCTGAAGACGCCGATCACTCGGCGAGCGCGCGCGCGAGGAGCACCGTCATGACGAGGCCGACGAGGGTCGCCGTGGCGCCGAAGACGTAGACCATCAGCGCGCTGGGAGGCCCCGTGGCGCCGAGCTCGATGCGACGGCGCACGCGTCCGTAGCGGATCGTCGCCGAGAGATTCGCCAGCATCCCGAGCGCGACGAGCGCGGTCCCCACGAAGGCCGACCCCACCCCCTTGACCGCCCGGCCGGTGACGATGCCCGTCCCCGCGACCTCGCGGAGGAAGACCCCGAAGCGCGCGATCGCGAACCCGAACGCCATGAGCGCTATCCCCGTCCGTATCCAGGCGAGCATCGTCCGCTCGTTCGCCTGGTGAAGACGCAGCGTCTCCTCGGGGCGCGCGGGCGGAGCTTCGGGCACGCGGGCATCCTACCGCGAGCCCTCGGCCGAGCGCGGCTCAAGGAAAGAGCGAGTCGCCGAGGACGATCCAGTCCGTCGAGTCGAACGTGATGGGGCGAATCTGGAGCTTGGAGGCGCCGTTCGCGTCGCCGTCGTAATAGTGATACGCGTAAAGGTAATTGTCGCCGTCGCGCCACGCGGTCCCGCCGCCCGGCCCGATGTATCGGCCGTCCGTCACGAGGAGCTGCTCGGCCGCGCCGGTCATCATGTTGTTGCCGGCCTTGTCGAAGTACGGCCCCGTGATGGTCGTCCCGCGGCCGACCATCGTCCGGTATGTGCTGTTGACGCCCTGGCAACAAAGGTCGAACGAGACGAAGAGGTAGTAAAACCCGTTGTGCGAGATGATCGACGCGGCCTCGATGGCGCCGCCGCCGCGCGACGCCAGCGAGTAGAGCGTCGTGTCGTCGGTGGCGAGCAGGCCGGTCGTCGCGTCGATCTTCCGCATCTTGATGCCATCCCAGAACGACCCGAACGCGAGCCAAGGCTGGCAGGTCTGGTCGAAGGCGACGTTGGGATCGATCGCGTTGAAGTCGTCGGTCTTCTGCGACTGGAAGATCATCTGCTGGTCGGTCCACGTCGGGGTCTTCAGGCTCGGCGTCGTCGCGAGGCCGATGACGGAGACGTTCGAGCCGAACGTCGATCCCGCGTAGTACACGTGGAAGATGCCGTTGAAGTAGCTGATGTCCGGCGCCCAGAGCGAGCCCGGGTTCTGGCCGATCGCCGTCGTGACCCACGCCGGGATCGCGCTGAAGATGTTCCCCGCGTTCGTATAGGTGAGGATGTCCGAAGAGCTCCGCACGTCGAGCGTGCCGCCCGTCGCGAAGAGGTAATACTTCGTGCCGTCCCAGATCATCGATGGATCGTGCACGCCGATGTCGAGGTGGGTCGCCGTCGTGTTGATCGGGCCGCCCCCGAGGACGACGCCGCCGCAGCCGCCCCCATCCGGCGCCGTCGCAGGGGAGACGACGTCCGGAGCTCCCGCGTCTACCGGCTGCGGAGCTGCATCGCGCCCGCGCCCGGCGTCGATGACGCTCGCGTCTTGAGTCGCGCCGCCGCCGCTGTCGGGCGTGGTCGAAACATCGGGCGTCGAACCCGAACCCGAGTCGTTCGTGCTGGAGTCCGCCGTCGTCGCGTCCCCCGGCGTGCCCGTCGAAGAGTCCACGTAGCCCGCGTCCGGCGACGAGCCGCCCGCATCGACGCCCGGCGCCGAACCACCGGCGTCCCCCTCGGGTGTCGTCCCGGCCCCTCCACCGCACGCGACCGCCGCCACACCGAGAGCAAGGAAGACGGCGAGAACCGGACGGCGCATCCGAACGTCAATACGCGGACGAGGCATGAAATCTCCTGCTCAAGATCTTCGTTGCGCAAGCGGGGACGCCGCAAGGCGCCCGGGTACTCGAACAAATGGTGGATCCCAGCCGGCCAAGGTCGTCATGGCCGGCGCGGAATTGTGGGACGCATCCCGACAAATGATCGTCATGAACGCAACATTCGCCCCTGACTGCCCTTCGGGACCGCGGAACCTCATCCGAGCGATCACCGGGAGGCCTGATAGATCTGCAAAGTTCCGGACCGGTTCGACGCGAACAAGATGTACCGCGCGTCGGGGCTGAGCGCGGGGTCGACCTCCGAGGCCGGCGTATTGAGCTCGCTCAGCGGCGTCGAAGGCGCGAACGCCGCGGTCACCGATGTGCGATCGGCCGTGTAGAGGTCGCCGCCTCCGGCCTGCGTCGTCGCGAACCAGAGCCGAAGACCGTACTCCGCCACGAAGGGATCCTGGACGTCGCCCGCCGGCGTCAGCCCCATCGTGAGCGTCGGCGCCCCCCACGACGACTGCGTGTTGGGCCGCGTCGTCGTGTAGATCTGCGCGCTCCCCGACCGGGTCGACACGAAGACCATCAGGAGCGCGTCCTCGTCGACCTTCGCCGACGTCTGCGTCCCCTGCCCGTCGAGCTCCGTCACCGCCGTCGGCGCTCCCCACGTCTCACCGAGCGCGGTCCGCGTCGTCACCCAGATCTGCGGCTGATTGCGCATCACCGAGCGCGAAAACCACAGCGTGAGCCCGTCGAACGAGACGCCCGGCGACTGCTCGGGCATCGGCGTGTTGAGCTCGTCGACGGCGCTCGGCGCGCCCCACGCGGCGTCGGCGCCGTCGCGGCGCGAGACCCAGAGGTCCTGATTGCCGCTCCGATCGGACACGAAGTAGAGCTCGAGCCCGTCGCTCGTCATCGACGGGTCCGTGTTGTTCGCGTCGGGGTAGTCGATCGCGTCGACGGGGGTCGGCGCCGAGAACGGCCCGAGGGAAGCGTCGGCCGGGCCGGCCTCGGCGAAGACGGGCCCGGCGTCGGCGTCCTCGTCGGCTGCGCTGTCCGCGGCGTCCGCGCCGGCTTCGCCGTCGGGTCCCGGCGCCGCATCGACGGGAGCGCCGAGATCGACGATCGCCGTCGCGTCCGAAGGAGCCGGAGGAGGGCTCGCGTCCGCGATGACCGCGACGAGCGCGCCCTCGCTCACGCACCGGGCGCACACGAGAGCGAGGGCCGCCGTGGCCGCCGCGCTGCCCAGGGCCACGCGCGACCGGAGGCGGGCGCTCAGCGCCACGAGAGCCCCGCCGAGAGACCCGGACGCACCGGCCAGGGCGTCGCGAACCGCGTCGTCCCTCCATCGACGTTCACGTCGTAGTGCCGGAGCACGAGATCCACATCGACCACTATGGCCGCGTCGAGCTCGAGGTGTGGATTCAAACGAACTTGGACGCCGGTGGCCAATTGCACCATCGTGTCCCAATAGAATTTTTCCTGTTGGAGCTGAGCGTCCGCGATCGCGGCGAGGCGCGGCGCCACGTGGAGGATGTCGCCGCCGGCTCCGATCCGCCCCAGCACGACGGCGTCGCCCGCGATCGGCGCCCCTGCCTCGACGCCCGCTCGGATCGCGAACGTGTCGATCTGCACCCCCGCGAGCCCATCGTCGATCGTCTCCGGCAGCTGGTACTGCCCCGTCACCCACCCGCCGAACCGGACGCGACCCGTGCTTTGCCGGAGCTCCGCGGCGACGCCCGGCCCGTGCTCGATCGGCCAGTCTCGCGCGAACCCTTGCGCGGCGTAAAACGCGCCGAGGGACGGCGCGAGCGGGGCCGACGGCACGGCCTCCGCGCGCGGAGCAGGCGCGGCGGGCTTCTCGCCGAGCGCCCTGCCCATCTCGACGCGGGTCATGCCCGCCATCCGGTCCGTCGTGAGCGCCGAGAGCGACGTCTCGATCATCTGCGCGATGGTCTCGAGGCTCAGCTCCGTCAGACCCTCGGGGGTCGGCAGGTCACGCAGGAGGAAGCGCTCGGTGCTCCAATCGGCGAAGTAGAGTCGCGCGCGCGACGGGTCCGAACAATCGACCCACACACGCGCGGCCGGCGCGCCGCCCGGCTCCGGCGGAGGCTGGGTGACCTCGGAAAGATCGAACTTGTCGATCGAGGCCCAGCGGATCGGACGATCCACCGCGCCGAGGGCGGTCTGGAGGCGGGGCAGCGACGCCCCCGCGCCGACGACGTAGACGTCGACCGCCGGTGGCGCACCTTGCGCCCAACTCGAACGAGAGACGCCGAGGACGAAGAGCACGGCGAGCCACGCCGGCGTCCGCCCGCCTCCCGCACGCGAAGAGCGCGCCTTCATCGCGGAGCGAACCCCTAAGGCTGCGCGTCCAGACGTCGCTTCGCCTCGGCGGCGTAGGGCGATCCGGGCAAGCTCGTGGCGACGCGACGCCAGACGTCCCGCGCCTCGTCCCGTCGCCCGAGCGCCTCGAGCGCGCGGGCCTTGCCGAAGAGCGCCTCGGGCGCGAGGGCGCCGCCGGGGGCGGCCGTCAGATAGGCATCGAACTGCGTATTCGCGTCGGCGGGCATACCGTGTTCGAGGAACAGGCGGCCGAGCGACACCCGGGAGACAAGCGCTTCCTTCGAGACCGGATACCGGCGCTGGAGCTCGGCGTAGATCTCGATGGCCTGTGCGGCGTGCTTGCGTTGCCGCTCCTCGGTAGCCCGCTCGAAGAGCTCCGCCGCGGAGACGTCGGCCTCCAGCGCCGCGGACGTGGCGTGTGAACCGTGGCGAACACCGCCTCGCCGCCCCGCGACCCGGACCGTCTCGGGGAGCGCGGACTCTCCAAGCTCGCCCCACGCCGGCGCGGCCAAGACGAGGACCTCGGGCACCGCGGTGGGGAGCCCTTGTCCCTCCCCGCACGACGCCCGCTCGGTGCAAGCGCTCACGATCGCCGCCGGCGCCGTCGCCGTGGAAGCGGCGCTCGCACCCAGGCGCGATCGCACGCTCGCCCAGGCGACCACCGTGGCGCCCACGACCCCGAACACGATCGCCGACCGCAGCCACAAGGAAGGACGCGCCGCCGCCCAACCCGTGCGCGGCCGGACCTTCTTCAGCACCGCGGCGGCGATCCGCTCTTCGCGCATCTCGTAGCCGGGATGAAGGCCCGACACCTCGTCGAAGTCGGCGCCGACCTCGCGATCGAACCTGCACGTCTCGCACATGACGAGGTGCGCGTCGAGGAGCACCTCTTCGGCGCTCGACAGCGTTTGCCGGCGCGACCGCATCACGAGCTCGTTGCGGCAATCCGCGCGCTTCATCGGCGCCCCTCGAACTCGGCGCCGAGCTCCGCTCCGAGCCTCGCGTTCGCGACCAGCACCTGCCGCATGCGCTCTCGCCCGATGCGGAGCCGGCTCCAGATCGTGTTCACCGGCGCCTGCGACAGCGCCGCGATCTCCGGCACCGTGTAACCGAGCATGAAATAGAGGACGACCGCCTCGGCGATCGGCGCCGGCAGCTCGTCGACCAACCTCCGGATCGCGCCGCGCCTCCGGCCGACCTCGACGTGCGCGAGCGGCGAGGTCTCCGCGTCCACGCCGGCGTCGTCTTCGTCGAGCGCTTGGCTCCCGACCCACCGGTCCTTGCCGCGACGGCGCCTGCGCACCGCGACCGCGGCGAGAACGGCGATCCGCACGGCGAACTGCGTCGCGGTGCACTCTCCGCGGAACTTCGGGAGCGCGCGGAGCACGCCGAGGATGGCCTCCTGCGACGCGTCGTCCACTTCACCGTCCCGCGAGCCGAGCACCATCACGACCGCGCGCCGCACGGGCCGCGCGACGGCGACGACGAACGACCGCGTCGCCCCGGCGTCCCCCCGGACCACGCCCGCCACGAGGCCCGCGAGCTCGTCGTGGGGCCGCACCAACTCCCGATCGGGGGATGGGCGAGTTCTCCTGACGAGCCGGAGCATTGCCAACGTCTTACCACGCCGAACACGGACGAGCGAAGAGCGGCCCCGTTCACGGCGACGTCCGCTGGACGTGTATGTTGGCCGTCCTAAGAGGAAAGCATGGACACGCAAGACCAGTGGACCCAAGTCGATCAGTACCTCGTCGCCTCCCTGCGTTTGGGCGATGCCGTCCTCGACGAGACGCTCCGCGCGAACGCGAAGGCGGGACTCCCGGCGATCGACGTGTCTCCGAACCAGGGGAAGTTGCTCGAGCTCATCGCTCGGGTCCACGGCGCTCGATCCATCCTCGAAGTCGGGACCCTCGGCGCCTACAGCACCATCTGGCTCGCGCGCGGCCTCGCGCCCGGGGGCCGGATCATCACCCTCGAGGCGAACCCGAAGCACGCGGACGTCGCGCGCGCGAACCTCGCCCACGCCGGCCTCGCGGAGACCGTCGAGGTTCGCGTCGGAGCCGCCCTCGACACCCTCCCGCGCTTGGCGGAGGAAGAGCGGCCGCCGTTCGACCTCGTCTTCATCGACGCCGACAAGTCCAACAACCCGAACTACCTCGCGTGGGCGGTGCGCCTGACCCGGCCGGGCGGGATCATCATCGTCGACAACGTGGTCCGCGGGGGCGCCGTCCTCGACGCGAAGAGCAGCGACCCGAACATCCAGGGAACCCGCCGCCTGTTCGAGGCGGTCGCCGCCGAGCCGCGCCTCCAGGCCACCGCCATCCAGACGGTCGGGAGCAAGGGGCACGATGGGTTCCTCTTCGCGCGCGTCGTCGACCGCTGACGAGCCAGCTAGCCCGGCCGGGTGAAGCAGACCCCGCCTTAAGTGGCCCACCGGGCGTGTCGTTTATCGCGCGTGAGGGGCGGGGAGGAACACATTGGTTTCTCGGCGTAGCGTGGACCCCACGACGGGGGCGACGGGAACGGCGCCCGACCAAGCGGGAAGCGAGCCCTTCGTCGTACACCCCCTGCTCGACCAGCAGCTGCGGTCCAGCGGCGCCGATCCGCGCACCGCTCCGCGGAGCAACGCGGCGTGGCGAGAGCTCCTCCTGTCGATAAGCCAGGTCTACCTCGACGCCGACCACCAGCGCGGCGTGTTGCGCGACGCGATCCTCCTCTCGTCCCGCGAGATGCAAGACCTGAACGGTCACCTCGCGCGCGAGCGGGATCGGCTCTCGGTCACCATCACGTCGATGGCGAACGGCGTCTGCGTGCTCGGCGCGGACGGACGCATCGAGATCGCCAACCCCGCCGCCGAGTCGCTCCTCGACGCCGTACCCGGGCAGCTCCTCGGCAGAGACCTCGGCGACGTGGTGAGCGGCTATTGGCCGGCCGAGCAGGAGCGGCGGACCCCCCTTCGGCAGCTCCGGACCGCGATCGCGTCGGGAGGGTCTTGCCGGTACGACGACGCCCGGTTCATGACCCTGACCCGGCAGTGGCTCCCGGTATCCTTCGCCCTCACCCCCCTCGACGCGAAGCGCTCGGTGGGCGGGTTCGTCATCATCTTCAACGACGTCCGCGCCCGCAAACAGGCGGAGAGCGACCTCCGCGAGAGCGAGTCCCGCTTCCGCGCCATCTTCGAGTCCGCCGCCGTCGGAATCGTCCGCCTCGGGCTCGACGGGCGCATCGCCGACTGCAACCGGACGTTCAGCGAGATGCTCGGACGCAGCCACGACGACCTCTTGGGCCACGGCATCACCGCTTGCCTGCACCCCGACGACCCCGGCGCGAGCGGAGGCACGAACGACGCGCCCGGCGTCGCGGGCGTCCCCGGCGCGCAAGAGGAGCGGAGGTATCTCCACCGCGACGGGTCGACCGTGTGGGTCAAGCAGGCCAAGTCGTTCGTATGCGACTCCAGCGGCGCGCCGATCTTCTCGATCCAGGTCGTCGAGAACGTCACCGCGCGCAAAGACCTCGAGATGTCGCTCCAGCAGGCCCAGAAGCTCGAGGCCATCGGGCAGCTGGCCTCCGGCATCGCGCACGAGATCAACACGCCGGTCCAGTTCGTGAGCGACAGCGTCCACTTCGTCCGCGACTCGATCGCGGAGCTCTTCCAGGTGCTGCGCGCCCACCACGTCCTCTTCGACGCCGCCGCGCCGGCGTTTCCGACGGCCGCCGCCAACATCGAAGAGACGGAGGCCGCGGCGGACCTGCCCTACCTCGTGGAGCAGCTGCCCAAGGCCGTCGAGCGCGCGCTCGAAGGGCTCCAGCGCGTCGCCACCATCGTCCGCGGCATGAAGGCCTTCGGCCACCCCGATCAGAAAGAGAAGCGGGAGGCCGACCTCAACGACGCGCTCGAGGCGACGCTCGCCATCGCGCGCAACGAATACAAATACGTGGCGACCATCGAGAAGGACTTCGGGCGACTCCTCCCGGTCAAGTGCCACATCGGCCAGCTCAATCAGGTCTTCTTGAACGTCATCGTGAACGCGTCGCACGCCATCGCCGACGTCGTCCGCGGCACGGACGCGAAGGGATGCATCGGCGTCAAGACCTGGCAAAAAGACGACTCGGTGTTCATCGCCATCAGCGACACCGGCGGCGGCATCCCCGACGCCATCCACCACCGCATCTTCGACCCGTTCTTCACCACCAAAGAGGTGGGCCGCGGGACCGGCCAAGGGCTCGCCATCGCGCGGTCGGTCGTCGTCGACACGCACAAGGGCAGCCTCACCTTCCAGACCCAGATGGGCCGCGGCACGACGTTCACCATCCGCCTGCCCACCGACGCCCCGCGCCTTTCCACGGAGCTGCCGTGAAGCGGGTCCTCTTCGTCGACGACGAGCTGGCCGTCCTCGACGGCCTCCGGGACAGGTTGCGCAAGCAGCGCCGCGAGTGGGAGATGATCTTCGCCCAGGGCGGGGACGCCGCGCTCTCCGAGTGCGAGCGCGGGCCGTTCGACGTCGTCGTGTCCGACATGCGGATGCCGGGCATGGACGGGGCGCAGCTCCTCTCGCGCATCAAGGACGCCTATCCGAGGACCATCCGGATCGTCCTCTCGGGCCACGCGGAGCGGCAGGCCGTCATCCGCGCGCTCCCCGTCGCGCACCAGTACCTGAGCAAGCCGTGCGACGCGGACATGCTCCGCGGGGTCATCGCGCGCGCGCTCACCCTGCAGTCCATCATGACCGACGAGCCGCTCCGAGAGCTCGTCGGCCGGGTCGAGCGCCTGCCGTCGGTCTCGTCCATCTACACGGAGCTGACGCAGGTGCTCGCGGGCGAGAGCCCCTCCATCGACGACGTGGTCGCCGTCGTCGAGCGCGACCCGGCCATGTGCCTCAAGCTCCTTCAGGTCGTCAACTCCGCCTTCTTCGGCCTCTCGCGGCGCGTCTCCGCGATGCGCGACGCGATCGCATACCTCGGCATCGAGCTCGTGAAATCGCTCGTGCTCGCCGCGCAAATCTTCTCGGCCGCGGAAGGAACGTGGCGGCTCGACCCCGGGTGGCTGCAGACCATCCAGCTCCACTCCACTCTGGTGGCCCGCACCGCGCGCGCCGTCGCGCCCGACTGCGCGGCCGACGCCTTCATGGCAGGCATGCTCCACGACGTGGGGCAGATCCTCCTCGCGTTCGTCGACGACGCGTGGCGGTCGAGCGTCCCGGAGTCGGCGCTCCACGGCGGGTCGCCGTGCCACGTGGTCGAGCGCGAACGCCTCGGGGTGACCCACGCCGAGGTGGGCGCGTACATCCTCGGGACCTGGGGCCTGCCTCTCCCCATCGTCATCGCCGTGGCCGGCCACCACGAGCCCGCCCGGTTCGGCGTCTCCTCGCTCGACGCCACGCTCGCCGTACACATCGCCGAGGGCCTCGTCACCGCCACCGACCAGGAGACGCCCCCCGCGGCGCCGGCCCTCGACCTCGGGCTCCTCGAGCGTCTCGGCCTGCTGAAGGAGCTCGACGGGTGGCGCGACCGCGTCCTGCGACTTCGCTCCCAGGGCCGCGAATGAGCTCGCCGAGCAAGCCGCGCGTCCTCTGCGTCGACGACGAGCCGAACATCCTCGAAGGGCTCGCCCACACCCTCCGCCGCGGATACGAAGTCGTCGGCGTGGGGAGCGGCAAGGCCGCCCTCGAACTGCTCGCCCAGGACCCGAACATCGCCGTCATCGTGTCGGACATGAGGATGCCGGTGATGGACGGCGCGGCCTTCCTCGCCAAGGCGCGCGCGATCGCGCCCGACGCCACGCGGGTCCTCCTCACCGGGCAGACCGAGCTCGACTCGGCCATCGCCGCCGTGAACGAGGGACGCATCTTCCGCTTCCTGACCAAGCCGTGCGCGCCCGCCGTGCTCCTCGCTTCGATGGAGGGCGCCGTCCAGCAGCACCGCCTCGTCACCTCGGAGCGCGTCCTGCTCGAGCAGACGCTCCGCGGCAGCATCCAGATGCTGACCGAGGTCCTCGCGCTCGCCGCGCCCGCCATCTTCGGCCAGGCGATGCGCATCCAGCGCCACGCGCGAGAGCTCGCGACGAAGGTGCCGGGCGCGCAAGTCTGGCCCATCGAGGTCGCCGCCATGCTGTCGCAGGTGGGGCTGGTCGCGCTGCCGCCCTCCGCGATCGACAAGCTGCAAGAAGGAAAGCCTCTCGCCGCGAGCGAGCAACAGGCCTTCGACCGTCTCCCGAGCGTCGCCGAGAAGTTCGTCGCGGGGATCCCGCGCCTCGACGAGGTGCGGGCCGCGCTCCGGCTCCAGAGGACACCGTTCGACGGCGCCGGTGCGCCTCCGGGCACGCCGCGCGGCAAAGACCTCCCGCTCGGCGCGCGCGTCCTCGCGATCGTGTGCGACTTCGACCGCTTCGACCCGGACGGCCCCGAGGCCGCGCTCGCGCTCGACACGATGCGCAGCCGGCGTGGACGCTACGACCCCGAGCTGCTCGATCTCTTCGCGTCGGCGCTCGGAGCGACCACGCGCGAGATCCAGGTCCTCGAGATCCCCGCGCGCCAAGTCCGGAGCGGCATGACCTTCCTCGAGGACGTCCGCACGCAGACCGGGATGCTCCTCGTGGCGCGGGGGCACGACGTGACGCCGAACCTCCTCGAGAGGTTCCACAACTTTCCCGCGGGCTTCGTCCGCGAGCCGATCCGCGTGGCGCTCACGGTTCCGCCAGGCGGCCCCTCGCGCGACGATCCGTGAACGGGCGAAACCGAAGGGGGGGGTCGATGGAAACGCTCTTGTCAGCGGCCGACGTGCAGGCGTGGGCCACGCTCGACGCCGTGCCGGCCGCGATCGTCGTCGTCGACGCCGCCGCGCGGGTCGTCTTCGCGAACGCGTCCGCAGCGGACCTCTTCGACCATCCGAGCGAGACCCTGCGCGGAACGCCGATCGACGCGCTGATCGCGGGGCCGTGCCGCGCGTGGTGGGCCGACCAGGCCCGGCGCCCTCCGCGCGACGACGGCGACGAAGCGCCCGCCTCGCGCGAGGTCCTCTCGGCCCGACGCAGCGACGGCCGTGAGCTCCTCGTGCAAGCCTCCCTCCGCTCCGCGGTGACGCCGAACGGACCGCGGGTCGTCGCCGTTCTCTCGGACGTGACGGAAACCCATCGCTCGGAAACCATCCATGTCGCGGCGGCCGCCGAGGCGCGCGAGAAGCAAGCGCAGCTCGAGACGCTCCTCGCGTTCGCGCCGGCGATCATCCTCGCGGTCAGCCCCGAGGGCATCATCGACTACATCAACCAAGTGCTGCCCCCGTGGACGCGGGAAGAGGTCATCGGGTCCTTCTGGCTGAACTACATCCCGCCGGAGCTGCAGGTGCGGATGACGTCGGCCCTCGGGAGCGTCCTCCGGACGGGGTCCTCGGAGACGTTCGAGACGGCGGCGAAGAACGGCGAAGGGACCGCGGACACCTGGTACTGGAGCCACCTCGGACCGATCCGCGAAGGCGATCGAATCGTGGGCGCGGTCGTCGTCGCCCAGGACATCACGAAGCGAAGGCGCGCCGAGACCGAGCTCCTGGCCGCGCAGCGCATGGCGGTCCTCGGGACGCTCGCGGCGGGCGTGGCCCACGAGATCAACACTCCGATTCAGTTCGTCGGCGACAGCATCCGCTTCCTCAGCGACGCCGCGACGGACCTCCTGGCCCTCTTCGACCGGATGGGCGCTCTGCGGGCGATGCTCGTCGAGGGTCGACCCGTCGCGGACGCCGTCGCCGCGGCGGTGAAGGCCGAGGAGGACGCCGACCTCCCCTACATCCGAGCGAAGATGCCCGCGGCCTTCGACCGCTGCATCGACGGGCTGAACCGCGTGACGGCGATCGTGCGGTCCCTCAAGGAGTTCGCGCACCCGGCCGACCCCAAGCCGACGCCGGCCGACCTCAACCACGCCATCGAGAGCACGCTGACCATCGCCGCCAACGAGTACAAATACGTGGCGGATCTCGAGACGGACTTCGGCGATCTGCCGCCGGTCCTCTGCCACGTGGGCGAAATCAACCAGGCCATCCTCAACATCGTGGTCAACGCGTCGCACGCGATCGGCAACGTCGTACAAGGCACGGACGGCAAGGGCCGCATCCGCGTCCGGACCTTCCGCGAAGGCGACCAGGCCGTGGTCGCGATCGGCGACACGGGCGGGGGCATCCCCGAGACCATCCGCGCGCGCATCTTCGACCCGTTCTTCACGACCAAAGAAGTCGGGAAAGGGACCGGACAGGGCCTGGCCATCGCGTGGTCCGTGATCAACGAAAAGCACGGCGGCGAGCTCACGTTCGAGACGCACGTCGGCGCGGGCACGACGTTCTTCATCCGCCTCCCCATCGGGGGCAAGCCTGCGACCGAGCACGCGGGAGCGGCCGCGACGTCGTTGGCCTCGTGAGGCGACGGTCTCTCGCCCGCGGCGATCGACACGATCTCAGTTCGGGCAGGCATTGGCAGGTCCGAGCGGGGTGGCGTTCTCGCAATCGAGCTGCGCCGAACAGCCCTGCGTCGATACGCAGGCCGCCCACGCGCCGACCTCGCTCGGGTCGAGCATCATCAACGTCGCGAGCGTGACGAGCGAAACCCCGGCGTCGCACGTGGACTCGGCGACCGCCTCGCAGCCGCAGGCCACGCCGCCCGCCTGAAGATCCTGGGGGGTCAGACTCGCGTTCACGAGCGCCTGCACGCACTTGTCCGCGGGCTGCGAGGGGTCCGACGGCGTCGGACAGCCCGTCCCGTTCAACGCGAGGCACTCGAAGACGGCCTCGATATACGCAGCGCGCTCGGTCGCGCAGAGGCCGCGGAAGACCAGATAGTCGCACTGGCGCGCGGTGCCGGTGCACACGACCGTACGGACGCGGTCCACCGCGGCCTCGCACGCCGCCTGTGCCGCGCCATCGTTCGTGGTCGCGTCGGCGAACGAGCCGTCCGCGGGGGAGGTCCCATCGGCCGGCCCCGCATCGAGGGATGCACTCCCGGATCCGTCCTCGGCGCTCGCGTCGAGGCCCGGGCCGCTCGGGGCCGAAGAGCTGCACCCGAGCAGACAGGCCACCGCCCACATGGAGACGCGCACTCGCATGAAGGGGAGCTTACCGGAGAGTCGCCCGACTCTTGCCGGACGAATCCGTGTGCGCACGGCGCGCACAAGGCGCGGCGGCGTCGACCGGAGGGCCTAAGGGAGCGCGACCGATGACCCGTTGCTCCCTGGACACCATGCGAGCCAGAGAACGGACCGAAGTCGCGATCATCCTCGGGGCTGCGGTGCTGGGCGGCTGCAGCGGCGGTGGTTTGATCACATCGCCTGGAGGGGACGGAGGGCTCGGAGCCCAGGGGACTCTCCTCGACGGTGGAGCGACGGACGCGAAGGGGGAGACCGGGACTCCCGGCGCCACCGGCGCGACGGGTGCTCCTGGACCGATGGGTAACGCAGGCGCGACCGGCGCAACCGGAGCGAGCGGTGCGACCGGTGCGACCGGCGCCAGCGGGGCGAATGGTGCGACAGGCGCGAGCGGAGCCACGGGCGCCGGCGGTGCGACCGGAGCGAGTGGCGCAACGGGGGCCAGTGGTGCCACCGGAGCCAGTGGTGCGACGGGCGCTAGCGGTGCGACCGGCGCTAGCGGTGCGACCGGAGCGAGTGGCGCAACGGGGGCCAGTGGCGCCACCGGAGCCAGTGGTGCGACCGGAGCCAGCGGCGCAACGGGGGCCAGCGGCGCGACAGGGGCCAGCGGCGCAACGGGGGCCAGCGGCGCGACCGGAGCCAGCGGCGCGACAGGAGCCAGCGGCGCGACCGGAGCCAGCGGCGCAACGGGGGCCAGCGGCGCGAGCGGAGCCACCGGAGCCACGGGCGCCGCGGGCGCCGGGTTGCTCTGGACCACCGTGAGCTCATCGACCAGCGGCCAACCGAACCACGGCTATATCGTCACCGGGTCGAGCGAGGTCACGGTCACGCTGCCCGCGGTCGGGAGCCTCGCCATCGGCGATCAGGTCGCATTCACCAACACGGCGACCAGCACACTGGTCGTGTCGCTCGGCGCGAGCGAGACCTTCGGCAGCGCACCGGGGGCGCTCGGTGGTGCATGGTTCGATATCACGCCATCGAGCCCGCTCTCCGGGATCACTTGGTCGGCGGTGTCCTCGGACGCGACGGGTGCCGACCTCGTCGCGATCGTCACGGGCGGCGACATCTGGACATCGACGGACCGCGGCGTCACCTGGACCGACGGGACGCCGACGGGCGCGGCGCACGATCAGTCGTGGTTCGGCTGCGCATCCGACGCGACGGGCACGAACCTCGTCGCGGTCGTGAACTCCGGCGACATCTGGACGTCGACCAGCGGCGGGGCGTGGACCAATCGGACCGCCAGCACGAGCGCGTCGGGGCAGCCCTGGGGGGTCGTCGTATCCAGCGGCAACGGCACGAAGCTCGCGGCTTCGGAGTCGAATAGCGGGGGAGACATCTGGACGTCGACCGACAGCGGCGCGACCTGGACCAATCGGACCGTGCTGCAAGGCGGCGGGCCCGCGGGCCCCTCGGGGCAGAACTGGATCGGCCTCGCGTCCGACGTCACCGGAGACAAACTCGCGGCGGTCGCCAACGGAGGCGACGTCTGGACGTCGACCGACGCCGGCGTCACCTGGATCAATCGAACGAGCGGCCAGGGATCTCCGTCGGGTCTCGAGCTCTGGTCCATCGTGTCGGACTCCAGCGGCCAGAATCTCATGGTCGGCGTGAACGGCGGAGGGGACATCTGGACCTCCAACAACGGTGGCCAGGACTGGAACAACGCGACGCAGTCGAGCGCGATCGGCGGGCGTGGCCACTGGGTGGCGATTGCGTCCGACGCCACGGGGAGCCACCTGTTCGGCGGCGATCAGGGCGGCGCGATGTGGGTCTCGAACGACAGCGGCAATACGTGGAGCAACCAGACCCCCACGGTTTCGGACGGCTTCTCCCAGGATTGGGTCTCCATCGCGTCGAGCGCCGACGGTGCAAGCGTCCTCGCTTCGGCGAGCCAGGGCGGTCTCTGGCACGACACCGTGGCCGGCGGGCTCCTGCTCGGGACGGCGGGCTCGACCCTCACGCTCACGTACACGGGCGGGGGGGTCTTCTACGTCCAGTCGGTGACCGGGAGCTGGGGCCAGCTCTAGCCACGAAGCGCGCGCGGTTCCACGCTCTTTACTGCGCGGCCTTCAAGGCTTGCACCGCACCGAAGACGTCCGCGACCGTCCAGTGCTCGACGACGCGGCCCCCGCGAAGCCGTTGAAAGTTCACGCCGCGGAGGGTCGCTCGGCGGCCCGTGGGCGCCACCCCCGCGAACGGCCCGATGTGCGTTCCGACGAGGGTCCAGCGCCACGCGATCGAATCCCCCTCGACCACCAGATCGTCGACCCGGATTTCGATGCCTGTGAACGCCGCACGAACCGCGGCCGCGCGGGCCTTGAACGTGTCGACCCCGTGGGACGCCGCCGCACCGCTCCGATCCACCACGTCGGGGGCGACGAGGGCGTCGAAGGTCTCGAGCTTCCCCTCCGCGATCGCCCGGATCCATCGTCGCGCAAGGTCCTCGATTTCGGCTCGATCCATGGGCGTCACTCTCCAGCGCACGAGACAGCGGAGGACCGTCGTCTGTTCCATCCCTCGGCCAAGGAGCGTGATGATCCGAGGGGTCACGAGCCTTTTATCCGTAGAAGATCGGCAATGATCCTCGGGATCGTGAATCTTTCATCCGAGGATGACATGTCGTCGTCACGGTCATCACGACCCTTCCATCCTTGGACGACCGATCGTCGTCGCGATCATCGGGTCCCTTCCACCCCGGCACGACACGTCCTCTTCGAGGTCATCAGGGCTCGTCCACGCTTGGACGACGCGTCCTCCTCGCGATCGAGAACGCCCTTCTGCCCGTAGGGGACGCGCGATCGTCGCGATCGAGAGCGCCCTTCCGTCCTTGCACGGCACGTTGTCGTCGCGATCGAGGGGGACCTTCCCCACTTGCACGACACGTCATCGTCGCGACCAAGAGGCCCCTTCCCCACTTGCACGACACGTCATCGTCGCGATCGAGAGGGTCCTCGCTTCCCTTTGGGACACGTCATCCTCGCGACCCCCATCGATCGTCGTAAGGGTCGTCTCCCTTGGGGTGAGGCGAAGAGTCGCGGAGGAGTCGGAGAAGAGTCGCGGCGGCAAGCGCACCTTCGGGTGACTTTGTCCGTGGACGGCCTCGTGGTACGCGGTGTCGTTTTCGAGGCACAGCATGCGAATTCGTCAGTGGTGGACTCTCGTGGGTCTCCTTGCGTGGCAAGCGGGGTGCAACGCGATCCTCGGGAACGAAGATCACCCCGTCCAGGAGAACTCGACGCTGGACGACGCCGGCATCGACGCGACGAGCGGCGCCACGGACGCCGGACCCAACGACGCGGGCATCCACGACGCGACGACGACGGATGCGCCCGGCGACCAATCCGCCGCCGACGCCAAGCCGGCGGACGCCGCGGGGCCCGACGCCGAGATCGACGGCGGCTGCGGCGCCCTCGGTACCTTGCACGCTTGCGCGTCGTGCAACAACGACTGCACGGACCTGCCGAACGTCGCCTCCACGGGGGTCGCGTGCACGGGCGGCCGATGCGCGTACGGCTGCGCCGCGAATTACGGCGACTGCTCCGACGCGGGCGCCGGATGCACGACCCAACTCGGATCGGCCACCAGCTGCGGGGCGTGCGGCGTCACCTGCGGCGGAGCAACCCCGTTCTGCGCCCATTCCGCCGACGGCGGGGCCTACGCGTGCACCAGCGGCTGCGCGGCCGGCCAGTCGAACTGCAACGGCACCTGTTCGGACCTGACGACCGACCCCGCCAACTGCGGCGCGTGCGGCACGGCGTGCTCGCTCGCTCATGCGACGGGCGGTTGTACGGGGTCGGCCTGTGTCGTCGCGGCGTGCGCGTCGGGCTTCTCGGACTGCGACGGAAAGGCGTCGACCGGGTGCGAGGTCGACACGACCAACGACATGGCCAACTGCGGCGGGTGCGGCATCCCGTGCAGCCCCGCGCACGCGAACGGGATCTGCGCCGCGTCGAGCTGCGCGGTGTCCTCCTGCAGCGCGGGCTTCGCCGACTGCGACAAGCTCGCGTCGACCGGGTGCGAGGTCAATACGACCAACGACCCGAACAACTGCGGCGCCTGCGGCGCCACGTGCAACCTCCCGCACGCGACGTCGGCGTGCAGCGCTTCGGGCTGCATCGTGTCCGCGTGCGCGGCGGGGTTCGCCGATTGCGACGGCCTCGCCAGCAACGGCTGCGAGACGGACATCACCCAGCCCGCCAACTGCGGCGGTTGCAATACGGCGGCGAAGCCCACCGCGTGCGCGGCGGCGACGCCGGTGTGCTCGGCCTCCGGCTGCGTCTCGGGTTGCCCCGCGGGCACGCCGACGCTCTGCGGGGGCACGAGCTGCGTCGACACGACGAGCAACGTGAACGACTGCAACGCCTGCGGGGCCGCTTGCTCGCTCGCGAACGCGACGCCGCTCTGCGCGAGCTCCGCGTGCGCGGTCAGCGGCTGCAACACGGGATTCGCCGACTGCGACGGGAAGCCCGCCAACGGGTGCGAGGTCAACACGACGAGCGACGTCGCCAACTGCGGCGCCTGCAAGACCGCATGCGCTCCCGCGAACGCGACGCCCGCGTGCAGCACCTCGAAGTGCGCGATCGCGGCGTGCACGGCGGGCTTCGCCGACTGCGACAACAGCCCGACCGACGGCTGCGAGATCAACCTCACGAGCGACCCGAAGAACTGCGGGGCGTGCGGCACCGGCTGCGCCTTCGCCAACGCCGCGGCGTCGTGCGCGAGCTCCAAGTGCGCGATGGGCGCCTGCAACACGGGCTTCGCCGACTGCACGGCCGCCGCCGGCTGCGAGACGAACACCACGAACGACATCAACAACTGCGGGGCGTGCAACGCCGCTTGTAGCTTCGCGAACGCTTCCGCGAGCTGCGTCAGCTCGAAGTGCGCGCTCACGTCGTGCAAGACCGGCTTCATGGACTGCAACGACACCGTCGCCGACGGTTGCGAGATCAACCTCACGAACGACCCGAAGAACTGCGGGGCGTGCGGGAAGGTCTGCAACCTGGCGAACGCCACGTCCACTTGTACGAGCTCGAACTGCGCCGTCGTCTCGTGCACGAGCCCGTTCCTGGATTGCAACAAGACGGCGAGCGACGGCTGCGAGACGAACCCCTCGAACGACAACAACAACTGCGGCGCCTGCGGGGTCGTGTGCCCGACGCTGGCGACCTGCGCGAGCGGCGCCTGCCAGTGCCCGGGGGGCACCCTCAGCTGCGACGGCGTCTGCGCGACGTGCAGCACGCCCGCCGGCGCCATCCCGACTTGCAGCGGCAAGTCGTGCACGTTCACCTGCGACACCGCGGACGGCTTCTCCCTCTGCGGCAGCGGCTGCGTGCTGTTCGGCAGCGACGCGAACAACTGCGGGGCGTGCGGCCATTCCTGCCAGGGCGGGCTGTGCAAGAGCGGCGCTTGCCAACCGCTCGTCCTCGGCACCGGCGACCCTACGGACTTGGCGGTCGACACGTCGGGCGTGTACTGGACCGACGTGGTCGCGGGGACCGTCAACGTGTGCGCGCTCGACGGCTGCAACCTTCACCCGACCGTCCTCTCGACGGACGCGCCCTTGGGACCCATCACGCTCGACACCTCGAACGTTTACTTTGCGACGCCGAGCAACGACATCGTGCAATGTCCGAAGGCAGGCTGCGGCGCCAACCCCAACCTCCTGACGCTGGCCAACGGCACCGTCTTCTCGATGGTGCTCCAGGCGAACACCCTCTACTGGAGCACCGCTTCGGGCACCGTCTCGTCGTGCCCGACCTCCGGGTGCGCGTCGGCCACGACCACGCTCGCGACGCAGCAGGGCTTCCCGCAGCCCATCATGGTCGATTCGAGCTTCGTTTACTGGCTCAATCCGAGCCTGAACCAGGTGCTCTCGTGCGCGCTCACCGGGTGCAACCAAATGCCCACGCTGCTTTCGAGCATGCCGATGTCCTCGGGGGAGTTCGAGGGTATCGGCGTCACCAGCGGAGAGCTCTACTTGACGACGGCCGTCAACGGCATGGGGACGGTGGCGAAGATCGGGGCGTTCGGCGGCGCCGGCCAGACTCCGACTTTGGTCGTGCCGAACCTCCTCAACCCCGTGGCCATCGTGGCCGACGCGTCCGGGATCTATTGGAACGACATCGGCAACGCCAACATCGGCCGCGCGAACCTCGACGGCACGAACGTGCGGATGATCGCGCCGCCGGGGCAAGGCTCGAACGGCAGCGGCAGCATCGCGACCGACGCGAACAGCGTCTACTGGGCCGGAAACCAGGGCGTGATGAAGCTGGCGAAGTAGCGCGGAGCCGAAGAAAACGAGGGAGCGTCCCGGCCTAGTCTCGAGGCCACGACGGCGCTACCTTCGGCCCTCGCATCCACGAGGAGAAGACGAACATGTTGAAAGTTTACGGAAACGCCATGAGCACCTGCACCCGCAAAGTCCTCATGGCCCTGAACGAGACGCAGACGCCGTTCGAGCTCGTGACGGTCAACTTCGCGACGGGAGAGCACAAGCAAGAGTCTCACGTGCGCAAGCAGCCCTTCGGCCGCATCCCCGCGATCGACGACGACGGCTTCGAGATGTTCGAGTCGCGCGCGATCTGTCGCTACATCAACGAGAAGGCCAAGGGCCACCTCGTGCCGACCGACATCAAGGCCATGGCCAAGATGGAGCAGTGGATCAGCATCGAGACCTCGGAGTTCACGGGCAACGCGATGAAGTTCATCTACGAGTTCGTGTTCAAGCGCCCGCAGGAGCCGGGGGTGCTGGACGCGGCGGGCAAGGCGCTCGGCGTCGTCTCGAACGTGATGGACAAGGAGCTCGCGCGAAAGCCGTTCTTGGCAGGCGCCGACTTCTCGATCGCCGACATCTGTTTCATGCCGTACTTCGAGTACGCGATGGGGACGCCCGCGAAGGACGTGTTCGCGAAGTACCCGCACGTCATGGCGTGGTGGCAGAAGGTCAGCGAGCGGCCGACCTGGAAGAAGACGATCGCCAAGGCCTGAGCGTAGCGTGTGGAGCGGCTCGGGCGGGCGACGCGCCTGCTCGAGCCGGCGGGAGGTATGCACGCCGTCCGAAAGGACCGGGAGCGAGCTTTTGAACGACCCCACGAGCGACGATGCGAGCGAGACCGAGGCGCCTGTCGTGCTCGAGCGCATCGCACGGGAATCGGCGCCGGTCCTCGACAACCTGGTCGAGCTCTACGCGCACGACTTCAGCGAGTTCATTCCCTTGGCCATCAAGGAGAGCGGCCGCTTCGAGCTTTCGTTCGGCGACGCGTGGTGGTGGCGCGACGATCGCTTTCCGTTCTTCATCCGGCAAGGCTCCGCGCTCGCGGGCTTCGCGCTCGTGGAGCGCGGATCCCGGGTGACCTCGTCGAGCGACATGATGAGCGTGGCGGAGTTCTTCGTGGTGCGCGGCGCGCGGCGGCACCGCGTGGGGACGCGCGCGGCGCACGCCGTCTTCGGGCTGTTCCCGGGACCGTGGGAGGTCCGCGTGCGAAAGGCGAACGTCGTCGCGATGGCGTTCTGGGCGCGCGCGCTGGAAGAGTGGCCGCACGAAACGCTGAGAGGCGGAGCTTTTTCGGCCGAGGGCGTCGACTGGAACGTCTTCCACGTCGAGCCCTGAAAGCGCTTCATGCCGGCGCGGGCTGCGGCCGCGGGCGCCCGGTCTGCGCGATGAGGGTCTGCAGAACGAGCGCGACGCACCCGTCGAGGAGGAGCGCGTGCCGGACGCCGAGGAAGGCGACCGTGACGCCGGTGAGAAGCGCGCCGAGGGACATGCCTCCGCGGAGCGCGAGCATGTACAGGCTGACGGCCTGGCCGAGGAGGTCCGGGCGGACGTCGGACTGGAGGCAGGTGTTGGCCGTCGTGTTGCTGACGGTCATCGACGCGCCGGCGACGACGAGGATCGGCGGGACGGCCAGAAACCACGGGTCGAGCGCGGTCGCGACGAGGACGGCGCCGTAGAGCAAGGCGAACACGGAGCTCAGTCTTCGCTTGTCGCCGCCGGGGACGACGCCGAGGAGGGCGATCGATCCGACGAGGCCTCCCGCGCCGAACGACGCGAGCGCGGCGGAGAAGCGGCCGGCGTTGCCGTGGAAGACATCCTTGACGAGGACAGGGATGAACGTCATGAGCGGCGAAGAGAACGTCCCCGTGGCAAGGACGGTGAGGAGCGACCCGCGCAGGTTCGGCTGGCGGACGATCTCGAGGATGGCCTCGAAAGGCCGGCGGGGCGGGGCGGCGTCCGAGGGGGCCGGCGGTGGCGTCCAGGGGGGAAGGATCCAGAGCGCCACGGCGATGAAAGGGACGTAGGACACCGCGCTGACGACGAAGCACGCGACGGCGCCGATGCTCGAGATGAGGAGGCCCGCGAGGGTGGGGCCGAGGATGCGCGAGAGGTTGAACTGCGTCGCGTTGAGCGCGAGGCCGCGGCCGATCTGCCGTCGCTCGACGATGGCCGGGACGATGGACTGGAACGAGGGCATCGAAAGGGCGTCGGTCACGCCGACGACCACCGACAGGACGATGACCATCCAGGGTCGGATCCAGCCGGCGACGAGGAGCGCCACGAGCGCCGTCGGGCACAGCATCTGGATGGACTGGAAGACGGCGATGACGCGGCGGCGGTCGGCGCGATCGGCGAGGGCGCCACCGACGAGGGTAAGCAGCCACACGGGTGCGTTGATCGCGAACGAGTCGAGGCCGATGAGGAACGGCGACGCGCCGAGGGTGAGCAGGAGCCACGGCTCGGCGACCTGCTGCGCCCACGTCCCGAGGCTCGAGAGCAGGCTCGCGAACCAGAAAGTGCCGAAGCGCTTGGTCCCGAGGAGGGCGATCGACTCGCGGAGGGTGTTGAGGATGGTGAGGCCCCGCGCGCTCGGTCGGCGCGGCGGTGTTCCGGACGGCGGCACGGCGCCGGAGGCTACGCCGCTTCGAAGAGCCCTGCCGCGCCCATCCCGCCGCCGATGCACATCGTCACGACCGCATACTTGCCGTGGCGCCGCCGGAGCTCGTAGAGCGCGCTCGCGGCGAGCTTCGCGCCGGTGCAGCCGAGGGGATGGCCGAGGGCGATGGCGCCGCCGTTCACGTTGAGGCGATCGTCGGGGATTTCGAGGGTGCGCTGCACGTAGGACGCCTGGCTGGCGAAGGCCTCGTTCAGCTCGAAGAGGTCGATGTCGCGGAGGGCGAGGCCCGTCTTCGCGAGGAGCTTGCGCACGGCGGGGATCGGCCCGATGCCCATGAGCGCGGGCTCGACTCCTGCGGTGGCGAACGCGCGGAAGCGGCCGAGGGGCTTGAGACCCATGGCCTGCGCCTTCGCTTCGCTCATGACGAGCGAGGCGGCGGCGCCGTCGGAGAGCGGCGACGCGTTGCCGGCGGTCACGGTCCCGTCCTTCGAGAAGGCAGGCTTGAGGGCGGCGAGGCCTTCGAGCGTCGTGTCGGCGCGGACCATCTCGTCGCGCTTGAACTCGACCTCGACGCGCTTGCCGTCCTGATAGCGCGTGGCGAGGACCGGGACGATCTCCTGATCGAACTTCCCGGCGGCGAGGGCGGCGGCGGCCTTCTGCTGGCTCTTGAGGGCGAAGGCGTCCTGCTCGGCGCGCGACACGCCGAACTTCTTGGCGACGTTCTCGGCGGTGATGCCCATGGGCGTGTAGACGTCGGGGCAGCGGCGCATGGCCTCGGGCGATGCGCTCAGCTTGTTGCCGGTCATCGGCACCATGGTCATCGACTCGACGCCGCCGGCGATGATGATGTCGTGCACGCCGGTGGCGATGGATCCGGCCGCGACAGCGATGGCCTGGAGGCCGCTCGAGCAAAAGCGGTTGACTATCATCGCGCTGGTCTCGACGGGCAAGCCGGCGAGGAGGCCGGAGACGCGCGCGACGTTCATCCCCTGCTCGCCCTCGGGCATGGCGCATCCGAGGACGAGGTCGTCGACGTCGGCGGGCTTCAGCTCGGGCACGCGCGCGAGGAGCCCCGCGATGACTTGACCCGCGAGCTCATCCGGCCGCGTCTGCGCGAGGGTTCCCTTGTGGGCTCGACCCACGGCGGAGCGGACGGCTTCCACGATGACGACGTTCTGGATCATGGCTTTACCTCAGAGTTAACCATCGGACGTCAGGGGACCAATGGGGTCCCGAGCAAAGCGAAGGACCCCACGGGCCCGCGGCTCTAGTTCCGCAGCGGCTTGTTGTTCATGAGCATGTGCTGCATGCGCTCGAGGCTCTTCGGCTCGCCGCACAGGCTGACGAAGGCTTCCCGCTCGAGCTCGAGCAGCTCGTCCTCGGTGACCTCGTGCGACCCTCCGCTCACGCCGCCGCAGAGGACCACGGCGAGCTTGTTGGCAATCTTCGCGTCGTGCTCGCTCGCTTGGCCCGCCTCGACCAGAGTCCGAACCAGCATGCCGAGGGTGGCGATGCCGCTCTCGCCGGGGAGGACGTAGGCGCGCGGGGCGGGGGGATGCCAGCCGCTCTCCGCGAGGCCGATCGCGTGGGCTTTCGCGCCGGTGAGGAGGCGCGCGCGATCGAACGACACGCCGTCTTGCGCGCGGAAGTATCCGAGGGCCTTGCCCTCGTCGGCGCTCGTCGCGACCCGGGCGAGGGCGACGTTCTTGAAGACCTGCGTGACGAGCGCGTACGGGTCGACGCTCGCGCCTTCCTGGACGCCCTCGAACGCGCGCCAGAGGAGGTTCATCGTGCCTCCGCCGCCGGGGATGAGGCCCACGCCCACCTCGACGAGGCCCGCGTAGGTCTCGGCGGCGGCCTGCACGTTGCCCGCGCCGAGGCAGAGCTCGAGACCACCGCCGAGGGCCATGCCGAAGGGCGCGGCCACGACAGGGACGCTCGCGTACTTCATCCGCTGGCAGGCGAGCTGAAAGCTCTTCACGATGCCGGCGAGGGCGTCCCACTGCTTCTGGCTCGCCGACATGACGGTGAGCAGGAGGTTCGCGCCGACGCAGAAGTGCTCGCCCTGGTTGGCGATGACGAGCGCTCGGAACTCGCTCTCGGCCTTGGCCACCGAGTCGGTAATCATCTGGATGACGTCGGGGTCGATGCTGTTCGCCTTCGTCTTGAAGGTGAGACCGAGGACGCCGTCGCCCAGGTCCCACGCCTCGGCGCCGTCGTTCTTGAGGACCGGCGACCCGCCTTTGCGGAGCGCGGGGAGAGGAGCCACGCGCGGATCCACGGCGCGGGTCCGGTAGACGCCCTTGGCCAGGTCGAACACCTTGCCGTCCGCCGTGTAGAAGGAGGAGGCGCCGGAGGCCAGCATGGCGTCGACGCTCGCGGGCAGGCGCAAGCCGTCTTTCTTGATGCGCTCGACGACGGCGCCGGCCCCGAGGGCGTCCCACGCCTCGAACGGCCCGAGCTCCCAGTTGTATCCCCACTTCATGGCCTCATCGACGGCAGCGACGTCGTCGGTGATCTCGCCGATGCGGCGGGCGGAGTAGGCGAGGAGGCGCGAGAGGATCTTCCACGCGAAGGCCGAAGCCTTCGTCGTGCCCCAGATGAGCTTCTGCAGGCGGACGCGCGGGTCTTCGATCGCGGCGATCTCCTTGCACGCCGCGCGGATCTCCTTGTCTCCGCCCCGCGGGCGGTACTCGAGCGTCCGGGGGTCGAAGGTCTCGATCGAACCGTCCTTCGCGCGCCGGAAGAAGCCGCCTCGGGTCTTGTCGCCGAGCAGGCCCTTTTCGACCATCGCGCGGATGTACGACGGGACCTCGAAGACCTTCCGGTCTTCATCCTTCGGGAGCGCCGCGAAGCAGTGATCGGCGACGTGGACCAGGGTGTCGATGCCGACGAGGTCCCCGGTGCGGAACGAGGCGCTCTTGGGGTGGGCCAGGGGCTCGCCGCTGATGGCGTCGATATCCTCGGGCGAGAGGCCATCGTCGAGCATGGCGTGGATGGCGGACATCAAGCCGTAGACGCCGATGCGGTTGCCGATGAAGTTCGGCGTGTCCTTGGCGAGGACGACGCCCTTGCCGAGCGCGTCTTCGCCGAACGCGCGCGCCCGCTCGAGCGTGGAGGGCGCCGTGTCGGGCCCCGCGACGAGCTCGAGGAGCTTCATGTACCGCGGAGGGTTGAAGAAATGCATCACGAGGAAGCGGCTCCGAAACCCGTCGGAGCGGCCCTCCACCATCTCGGCGATGCGGAGGCCGCTCGTGTTCGAAGCGACGATCGTCTCCTCGCCGAGGATCGCCTCGAGCCTGGCGAAGAGAGCCCGCTTGGGCTCGAGCTTCTCGATCACGGCCTCGATGACGAGGTCGGCGCCGCGGACGGACTCGAGGTCGTCGTCGACGTTGCCGACGGTGACGAGGCGAGCGCGCTCCTTGTGGAAGAAGGCGGCGGGCCGGGCCTTGAGGGCCTTGTCGAGTCCGGTCGATGCGAACCGGTTTCGCGCACGACGGTCGCGCTTGTCACCCTCGCTCAGGCCGGGCGGCACGATGTCGAGCAGGAGGACATGCACCCCCGCGTTCGCGAAGTGTGCAGCGATACCGCTACCCATGACGCCGGCGCCGATGACGGCGGCGCGGCGAACCTTCTTGGCCATGAACAATCTCCTCGCTCAAGCTTTCGACTTCTCTTGCTCGACGGCCGTCTTGACGGATGGGCGCTCCTCGACCCGCTTGTAGAATGCCTGGATCGCCGGCCACTTGGCGAGGTCGATGCCCGTGTACGGGGTCCATGTGAGCATGTTGTAGAGGTAGGCGTCGGCGATGGTGAACGCGTCACCCATCAGGTAGGGGGTCGCCGCGAGGGTGCGCTCGATGAGGTCGAGGCGGCCCGAGATCTTCTGCCGGAAGATCTGCTTCACGTCGTCGGCGTAGCTGCCGAAGAGCGGGCTGAAGCTCTTGTGGATCTCGCTCGCGATGAAGTTCATCCACTCCTGGAGGCGGTAGCGCTCCATGGTGCCGGCCGGGGGCGCGAGGCGGGACTCGGGCTTTCGATCGGCGATGTACTGATCGATGACCGCGCCCTCGGTGAGGATGGACCCGTCGTCGAGCTGGAGAGCGGGCACGTAGCCCTTGGGGTTGACGGTGTAGTAATCGGTCCCGTCTTGCGTCTTGTGCGCCCGTATGTCGACGCGGACGAGGTCGAACGACAACCCCGACTCGAGGAGGACGACATGGGGGTGGAGCGCGCACGTGCCTTTGGCGAAGTAGAGCTTCATCTCGATGTTCTCTCCGGGAGCGAGCTTACACCCGACGCGAGATGGCTAGCGCGTGCGGTTCTCCGCGGCGACCTGGCGTGCGAGCCGCTCGACGATGTCGAACGTGAAGGGCTTCTCGATGCGACGGTTGTCGACGGCCTCGAGGAACTCGCTGGCGCGGGGGGTGAAGGCTCCGCCCGTCATGAACACGATCTTCTGCTCGAAGCCTTTGCGGAGCGAGCGGAAGCGCTCGTAGAGATCCACGCCGCTCAGGCCGGGCATCATGAGGTCGCAGAAGACGACGTCGAACTCCGCGCCGGCGCGCACGCGCGCGAGGGCCTCCCATGCGCTCGTGGCGACGACGACGTCGTGCGACATCCCGAGGAGGTCGCGCATCGTGTTGGCGATCGGCTGCTCGTCGTCGATGACGAGGATGCGCAAGCGCCCGGTCGCGGCGACGACCGCCGGCGGTACGGGTGAGGGGGGTGCGTCGTCGTCCGCGGCGTCGCTCGTGGGGAGGACGACGCGGAAGGTCGCGCCGCGTCCCGGTTCGCTGTAGACGGCGATGTGCCCCCCGAGGGAGCTCACGATGCCGTGGCAGATGGACAGCCCGAGGCCGGTCCCGACGCCGACGGGTTTGGTGGTGAAGAACGGGTCGAAGATGCGCGAGAGCACGTCGGGCGGGACGCCCTCCCCGTTGTCGCTGACCTCGAGGACCGCGCGTCCCTCCGCGTCGGGCCGCACGTAGACGCGGATCTCGTTGCGCTCGGCGCGGGCTTCCGGCATCGCCTGGGCCGCGTTCATGAGGAGGTTGATGAGGACCTGCTCGAGGCGGCCTTCGTTGGCCCAGATGGGACGCACGCGCTCGAACGACGTGTAAACGTGCGCGCGGTGGCGGATCTCGTGGCCGGTGATCTTGATGGCGGCCTCGACGACGGTCACGAGGTCCACACGCCGGCGTCTCTCGTCGTCGGCGCGCGAGAAGCTTCGGAGCTCGCGCACGATGGTCGAGACGCGGTGGGCGCCTTGTCGCGCCTCTTCGAGCACGGTCAGGAGGTTCGCGACCGAGGCCGCGTCGTGCACGGAGTCGGGGAGCTTCCGGAGGACCCACTCGAGGTTGAGGATGACGTACGCCAGCGGGTTGTTGATCTCGTGCGCGACGCCGGCGGCCAGGGTCCCGAGGGCGGCCAGACGGTCGGCCTGGACGAGCTGCATCTCGAGCTTTTTTCGCGCGGTCACGTCGCGCGCCATGCTGAGCACCGCGGGCTTGCCTTCGTAGTCGAGATAGACCGAGGTCACTTCGAGCAGCACCACCGAGCCGTCCCTGCGCTTCACGTGATACGTGAAGGGCGGCGCCGGGTGCTTGCGCTCCATCACGGCGGAAGCACGGCCCTCGCCGATGGCGTTCTCCTCGGCTCCGAGGAGATCGACGAGCGGGACGGCGTAGAGGGAGGGCGCGTCGCCGTAGCCGAGCGCGTCGATCCAGGCGCGGTTGGCATAGATGAAGTATCCGTCGCGGATGATGCCGATCGGCTCGGGCGCGCGCTCGATGAGCTCGCGAAAACGGGCCTCGTAGCGGCTCCGCTCGGCGTCCGCGGCCATGCGCTCTCGCGCGTCGAAGAAGAACGCAAAGACCGCCTGCCGCCCGTCGATGACGACGTTGCTCGTGGCGATCTCGATGGGGATGCGCCTCCCGTCCTTCGCGATGGCGTGGATGGTGTCCGTTTGGCCGCCGACCTCACCGCGCGCCCGTGACCGGACGCGCTCGTGCATGCGCGGAATGTCCTCGGGGGCGATGTTGGTCATCGGATCGCCTTCGAGCAGCTCCGCGACCGTCCAGCCGAGGAGCTCCGCGGCGGTCTCGCTCACGTATACGTTCTGGGGACGGAGCCCGTCGACGAACGTCACGCTCACGCCGATGTGCGCGGCCTTCGCGGCGTCGAGCATGCTCCGACCGAGGACGCCCACGTCGAGGCCCGCGGGCATGTCGGCCGTGGATGTTCGCTGTTCGTCCGCCATGACCCCCTCGGCAACCATGTAACCATGAGCGAGCCTCGGAGCCTATGTCCTGACGGCGGGCGGTTCGAGCTCCGGGTCGACGCCCGCCCAGCTTCCCTTGTGGGTGGGGTGGCGGAGGGCTTCATGCAGCGTGTCGAGGAACGTGGCGCGCGGCCACTCTTGCGCGCCCATCGCGAGGGTGTGGGGGGTCGCCACCTGGGCATCGATGAGGGGAAAGCCCCACCGGGCGAGCTTCCGCGCGAGCTCCACGAGAGCCACCTTCGAGGCGTTGGAGCGCTGCGAGAACATCGACTCGCCGAAGAACATGCGCCCGATCGACACGCCGTAGAGACCGCCGGCGAGGTCGGCTCCGTCCCAGACCTCGACGGAGTGCGCGTAGCCGAGCGCGTGGAGCCGGACGTACGCGTGCTCCATCTCGTCGGTGATCCACGTGCCGTCCTGCTCGCGCCGCGGCGTCGTCTTGCAGGCGCGGATGACGTGCTCGAAATCGACGTCGAAGGTCACCCGATACGGGTTCGTCGCGAGGAAGCGGCGGAGGCTGCGGCCGACGTGGAGCGCGTCGACGGGAAGGACGCACCGCGGGTCGGGGGAGTGCCACAAGATGGGGAGGTCTTCGCCGTACCAGGGGAAGATTCCGGAGCGGTACGCGAGCAGCAGGCGCGCCGCGGAGAGGTCGCCTCCGACCGCGAGCAGACCGTCGACGGCTTCCTCGGGCGGCGGAAAGACGAGGGCACGCCCAATCGCGTACACGGGCACGGCAGAATCATAGCGCGCGAGGGGCCTGTCGAAGAGATCCGCTCCGGGCGGCGACGCTACCGAGTGGGCCTTTTTCGGTGTACGTCCCCTATCGATGTTCGACCCCGCTCCGAGCTCTCGCGAGCCCAAATCCCAGCCCCCTCCCCTGCCCGACGAAGCGTCGGTCGCGACGGCCGAGCGTGCGACGGCCGATGCGGCTTCCGCGGACCGCATGCTCGAGCGGCTCGCCGCGAGCGACTACGCGGGCGCGCTCACGGCGGCCGAAGCCCTCCTCTTGCATCAGCCCCTTCATGGCGACGCGCTCGAGTGCGCCGAGATGGCCCGCTCGGAGTTGAGGCGGCTCTATATCGCGCGTCTCGGCTCGCTCGATCGCGTGCCGTACATGGCCGTGGGGCTCCACGGTCTCATGGCCCTCTCGCTCGACTTTCGGGCGGGGTTCGTGCTCTCTCGGGTCGATCGACGCACGTCGCTCCGGCGGATCGCCGAGGAGTGCGGGCTGCCTCCGCTCGATGCCCTCCGCCTGCTGTCCGAGCTCTATCTGCAACGGGTGATCGCGTTCCAAGAGCCGCTCGAGTCGATGGACGGTTGAGCTGACGAGCGGAACCGTGTCCTGCCCTTGTGGTGGTTCTCGGGCCACGCGATAGTTCTGCCCCGTGTCTCCCGGCGTCATCGGCGCGGTGTTCGGTCCGTACGTGGTCGAAGCGCAGATCGGCAGCGGCGGGATGGGGGTCGTCTACCGCGCGCGTCACGTGGAGACGGGAGCGCGGGTCGCGCTGAAGACGTTGCGTGTCCGGTCGGCGGAGCGATTCGCGTCGTTCCGGCGCGAGGTGCACGCGCTCGCGAACCTCCGCCACCCCGGGATCATCCGCATCTTCGATCACGGTCTGGCGGGTCCGGCGGGCGGCACGCCCTGGTACGCGATGGAGCTCGTCGAGGGCCGGACCCTGTCGCAGTGGCTCATGCGGGGAGATTGGGTCTCGGGGATGCCGACGCCGCCGCGATGGGCGCCGCCGCCCGCGGGGGATACGGCACCCAACGACAGCGCGCCCGGGAGACCTTCGGCGCCCGTCCCCGCGCGCGCGCCCATGCCGCTCGCCGAGGTCCTGCGCCTCTTTCGCCGGGTCTGCAGGGCGCTCGCGTTCCTCCACAACCACGGGATCGTTCACAGGGATCTGAAGCCGGACAACATCCTCATCAAGGAGGACGGCACGCCGGTGCTGGTCGACTTCGGCATCGTGGCGCAGTTCGAAGGGAGCGCCGGTCGAGAGGTGCTCGAGTTGGCGGACGCGGGCACCGGCACGCTCGCGTACATGGCGCCCGAGCAGCGGCTTGGCCGCTTCGTCGACGCGCGGGCCGATCTCTTCTCGCTCGGGTGCATCCTCTACGAATGCGTGTCCGGCCGGCTGCCCTTCGGGCCGACGGGGCTCTACGCCCTGTCGCTCGATCCGCCGGCGCCGCCGTCGACGTACGTGGCGGGCATCCCGCCCGAGCTCGACCTCCTCGTCACGCGCCTCCTCGCCCGGCACGCGCAAGACCGCCTGGGTTATGCCGACGACGCCGAGGCGGCGCTCGCCGCGATCGAACGTGGAGGAGACGCGGCGGGCCTGCCGTCGTCGAGGCCCGCCCCGCGCGCGGCGTACCTCTACCGGCCGGACTTCGCGGGGCGGAGGGACACGCTGCGGCGCCTCGAGCAAGCCCTCGCGGAGGCGGCGAGCGGTCGTGGCGTGAAGGCGTTCGTGACGGGCGAGAGCGGCGTCGGCAAGACGCGTCTCGCGATGGAGGTGGCGGCGAGGGCGGCCGAGAAGGGCATGGCGGTCATCACCGGCGATTGCCCGCCCGTCGGCATGGGAGGACGTGATGGGGGCGCGCTCGGAGCGCCCCTCCAGCCTCTTCGTGGCCTGCTCGTGGCGGTCGCGGACATGTGCCGGACCGGGGGGCCCGCCGTCGTCGAACGCTTGCTGGTCGGCGATCGGGCCAAGCTCCTCGCACCGTACGAGCCGTCGCTCCGGGACTTGCCGGGCCAGTCCGAGCTGCGCGAACCGGACGTGCTGGCCGCCGACGCGGCCCGCGTGAGGCTGCTCTCCGCGCTCAAGGACATGCTGCTCGACTTCGCACGCGAGCGACCGCTCCTCCTCGTCCTCGACGATCTGCAGTGGGCGGACGAGATGTCGCTCGAGCTCGTCGCGTCGCTCACGCCGGAGGTGTGCGCGCTCGCGCCGCTCGCGGTCATCGGGATGTGCCGCGCCGAAGAGATGAGCGACCGGCTGCGCGCGTGGGCCGAGGAGCCGGAGGTCCTGCACGAGCAGCTCGGGCGATTCGACGACGGAGCGGTGGGCGAGATGGTGGCGGGGATGCTGGCCCTGCGGGCGCCGCCTGCGGATCTCGTGACCTTCCTTCGACAGCAGTCGGGCGGAAACCCGTTCTTCGTCGCGGAGTACCTGCGGGCGGCGATCGGGCAGGGCATTCTCGGTCGGGACGACGGCGGACGCTGGACGATGCGGGCGGCGGAGACCGACGGTTTGCGCGAGCGCGTACCGCTGCCGCCGACGATCACCGCGCTCATCGAGCTGCGCCTCGAGGGGCTCGAAGGAGCGGCGGACGACACCGTGCAGGCGGCCGCGGTGCTGGGGCGCGGCTTCGACGTGGACCTCGTGGCGCGTACCGCGAACCTCCGCGTCGGCGCGGTGCTCGACGCGTACGCGTTGCTCCGGCAACGGCAGATCCTCGAAGACGACGGGGCGGGGGAAACACACTTCGTGCACGACAAGCTCCGCGAGATCGCCTACGCGCGGATCGGAGAAGCCCAGCGCGGCGGGCTCCACGGCCGCGCGGCCGCCGCGATCGAGGAGCGGTACGTCGGGCGCGATCTCGACGAGCACCTGGGCGCGCTCGGGTATCACCTCGCGCGGGCCGGGTCTCGCGCGGCGGCGGCCGCCTACTTCGAGCGGGCGGGAGAGCAGGCGCGGCGCAACTACGCGAACCGGGACGCCATCCGCTTCTACGGGCTCGCGATGGGGCAGCTCGAGACCGGGACGGGGCTCGAAGACGCCGGCGCGCGGCGGCGGCTCCACGAGGCGCTGGGCGACCTCTACTTGCTGGTGGGCGAGATCGCGGAAGCACGGTCCGCGTTCACGAGCGCGCTCGAGGGTGCGGGCGAGGGCGAGGCGGTGACGCGCGCACGACGGCGACGAAAACTGGCGCGCACGTGGGAGCGGCAGCACCGTCACGCCGAAGCGCTCGCGATCTTCGCCCATGCCGAGCAAGACCTCGGACCGCCGCCCGCCGAGGGCCAAGCGGAGTACTGGCACGAGCGCGTGCAGATCCAGGTCGACATGGCGTGGGACCTCTACTTCCTCGGGAAGGCCGAGGACCTGACCGCGCACGTCGAGAGGGTCCGACCGCTCGTCGAACGACACGGCAAGCCGGCCCAGCGCGCGCAGTTCTTCCAGGCGATGGCGCAGGCGGGGGTGCGCCGCGATCGCTATCGCATCGCGGACGAGACGCTGGGGCATGCCCGCGCCGCGCGCGACGCGGCGGAGGAGACGGGGGACGTGGGCGACGTGGCTTCGGCGCGCTGGGGGCTCGCCTTCGTGCTCATGCTGCGCGGGGACGACGCGGAGGCGGAGCCGCTCTTCCTGTCGGCGCTGGAAGGCTCGGGACGCATCGGCGACGCGGTCCTCGAGACGCGCTTTCTGACGTACTACACGATCCTCCATCGGCGGCTCGGGCGGGTGGAGGAGACGCGCGCGACCGCGGAGAGGGCCCTATCGCTCGCCGAAAAGGGCCGGATGTTCGACTACGTCGGCGTGTCGAAGGCGAACCTGTGCTGGGTGGCCTGGGTCGAGGGGCGCCACGAGGACGCCGAGCGACACGCGAACGAAGCCATCGACGCCTGGAAAAAGCTGCCGCCAGTCTACGTGTATCCGCTCCAGTGGCTCGCGAGAATGCCCCTGGCAGCGCACTGGGCGCGTTCGGACCGCGCGGAGCATGCCCTCGCCGAGTGGCGGCTTCTCCTCGAGGCGAGGCAACATGCCTTGCCCGACGCACTGCGCGAGGCGATCGAGCACGCCGTGTCCGAGCACGAGCGAGAGGGAAAGCTCGGCTCGGGCCACCCGAGCGTGAAACGGATCCTCGAGCTTGCGCGCGAGTTCCGCTATCTGTGAGAGGGGTCAGGGTGGCATGGCGCGCGCGAGCAGACTCGCCAATCGCGATTGTCGATCGAAGGTGACTCTCTCGACTCGCCTTGCGCCCCGATGAGACGGGCACGGCGCATGTATGAAGGGGCGTTCAGGCGAGACGAGCCGAGAGCGCCGATGGGAGGTGTCTTCGATGGCGGTTCCGACTCCAGCGATCTACTTGCGTGACAAGTTCGCGATCAAGCCCGGCAAAAACGAGGAGTTTTTGACCGGCAAGAAGAACCTGCTCGCCAACACGAAGGGGCAGTGGAAGCTCATCGCCGGTTGCGGCTCGCAGTCGCTCATCGGGGGACAGAAGCTGCCCGAGCCCGCGCCGCCGATGATGCACGTCTGGCAGATGGAGGGATGGGGGTCGGCGTACGAGTCGATGTACGCCTTCACCGAGTCGCGCTGGTATCGAAAGCTCGAGGACAGCCTCTTGCGCGAATCGCAGGACTTCCTCGTCGGCATCACGACGGCGTTCGGAACCCACGCGCGGCCGGCCTGGACCCACCATCACGACCCGGGGCACGTCTACCTCTACGAAGAGATCCTGCTCAAAGGAACGACGCTCGCGTATCTGCGAGACTTGAACTGGTTTACGGCGAACGTGGCGGCGCGGAAGTGGAGCTGCGTCTGGGTCGCGCGGCAAGTCACCGCGCAGCCTTCGACCATCTGCGTCTTGTGGTCGGCGCCGAGCTCCGACGAGGTCGCGAGGACGCTGCACACCTTCGCCAACGAGAAGAAGTACGCCGACCGGTACGCGCGCATGATGGGAGGGATCGACACGCTCGCGCGCCAGGTCCTGTCTCCCATTTACACCGAGGTGCTCGACCAGGAGATCGGCGGGCCGCCCGTCGGCGCGCCCCTCCATCACGCGGTTTGACCGACGACTTTCCCCAAAGCGAGGAACACGGCGATGAGCGAATTCAGTCCGCAGGTAGACGATCTGATTGTCTTCTTCAAAGACGGCGCCAACGTGGAGAGGCGCTGGGTCCCCCACGAGGTGTACGCGAACGACGAGCTGGCGATCCCGCCGGCCACGCTCGACGCGCTCGTGCCGAATGCGAAGGGCACGGCCTTCTCGGAGTGCGACGCGAAGGAAGGCGGGGCGTTCTACTTCGCGAACCTCTCGCTCCTCATGTCCCCCGAGTCGACGAAGTCCGAGGACTTCCCTCTCGTTCACCAGCTCAAGAAGTACAAGAAGGCGGCGCCGGATGCGGAGGATCTCGTCCTCGTCCCCTACGACAAGAAGGGCGCCGCGTACCTGGTCTCGAAAGAGCTCTACATGGCGTGTCCGACGATGCTCGACACGGAGGCGACCGATCCCGAGTCGCTCGTGACCGACGGCGTCGTCCTCGCGAACATGCCCAAGGTCGACCTGTCCGGGTACACCTGTTACCTCTTGAACTTGCTCAGCCTGCGATCGAACGCGCTCCACCCGGACGACGGGAAGTCGGACCACGCGAAGAGGCTGTCGAACGCGCTCAAAGCAAGGCGAACGACTTAGCGCACGGCTCGGCCCACCCAAGCGGGTGGAACTCGTGCCGAGCGGCACTCGTGGCACCCGAGAGAGTTGGATCTGCGATTGCGATCGCAATCGCGGCGAACGCGATCCCATTCCCCCTACGGCGGGCGATCACCCGAGCCGGCACGATACGTGAATCCTTGCTGAGCGGGGGGGCCGTTGTGCATCACCCCTCCATGACCGCGGCCGATCCCCAGCGCATCCGTCCAGCCCCCAAGGCCCATTGGCTGGGGACGCACCGAACGGTCGCCCCCACGGAGACGCTCCGGCGCATCGTTCCGATGATGCGCGCGATGGGGATCACCCGTGTCGCGAACGTCACGGGGCTCGACGTTCTCGGCATTCCCGTGGTTGCGGTGATACGGCCCAACTCGCGGTCCATCGCGGTGGCGCAAGGCAAGGGCCTCGACCTCGACGCAGCGAAGGCGTCGGGGCTCATGGAGTCGATCGAGAACTATCACGCGGAGCACGTCAGGCTCCCGCTCGCGCTCGGGAGCCTCGAGGACATACGCGCGCGGGGACCGACGCTCGAGCTCCGAGACGTGCCCCGCGTGGCCGGGAGCGCCCTCGATCCGAAGGCTCGGTTCCTCTGGATCGAAGGGCACGACGCGATGGGGCGGGGGCGGCTATGGCTGCCCTTCGAGCTCGTTCACACGGACTTCACGGTGCCCCTCCCGACCGCCAGCGGCGCGTTCCTCATGAGCGACAGCGGCATCGCGTCGGGCAACGACCCGCTCGAGGCGGTGAGCCATGCCATCTGCGAGCTCGTCGAGCGGGACGCCGTCACGATCTGGCGCTTCGCGGGCGAGCGCGGGCAGCGACAACGGCGGGTCGACCTCCGCACGGTCGACGACGGCGCGTGCCGGTCGATCCTCGATCGCTTCGCGCGCGCCTCGGTGCGGACGGCCGTGTGGGAGGTCACGAGCGACGTGGAAATCCCCGCGTTCTACTGCACGATCGTCGACAACGCCCCGAGCGTGTGGCGGCCGCTCGGGCCGGCCTCGGGCTCGGGTTGCCATCCTTCCCGCGAGATCGCGCTCCTTCGCGCGCTCACGGAGGCCGCGCAGGTCCGGCTGACGATGATTTCCGGGAGCCGCGACGACATGACCCTGGCTGCCTATCGGCAGGGACAAGATCAGGATCGGCTCGCCCAGGCGCTGGCGACGATGGAAGCCTCCGACGCGAAACGGAGCTTCCGGGACGCGCCGACGTACTCGGCGCCGACGCTGCACGAGGACGTCGCGTGGGAGCTGCAGCGCTTGAGCGCGGCGGGCATCGAGCAGGTCGCGGTGGTCGACCTGACGCTCCCCGAGTTCGGCATCCCGGTGGTGCGCGTCGTCATCCCGCGGCTCGAGAGTATCTGCGACGCGCCCGGGTTCGTGCCGGGAGCGCGGCTGCGGGCGCGGCTGGCATGAGCGTGTTCGTCTTCGTCGGGCCGACGATGCCGGCCGCGGAGGCGCTCGCGGAGCTGCGCGGTCTGCCTGACGGCCCAGGGCAAGACGTCGTCGTGTGCGGCCCGGCGTCCTTCGGGGACGTGTGCCGCGCGACCGAGAGCCGCCCCATCGCGGTGGCGATCATCGACGGGTACTTCGAGCGGGTGCCCGCGGTCTGGCACAAGGAAATCCTCTGGGCGATGTCCGAAGGCGTCCACGTGTTCGGTTCGAGCAGCATGGGGGCGCTCCGCGCGGCGGAGCTGTCGGACTTCGGCATGGTGGGGATCGGAGAAATCTACGAGGCGTTCCAGCGGGGCGCGCTCGAAGACGACGACGAGGTCGCCGTGGTGCACGGCCCCGCGGAAGACGGGTACCCGGCGCTCTCGGAGGCGATGGTCAATATCCGCGCGACGCTGGTGGCGGCCACCGCCCAAGGGATCCTCGACGAAGCCGCCGCCGAGGCGCTCATCGAGATGGCGAAGGGCCGCTTCTACGGCGACCGGAGCTACCCCGCGCTGTTCGTCGAAGCCGGGGCCCGCGGCGTGGACTTCCGCGCGCTCGAGGCCCTCCGCGCGTGGCTGCCGCGCGGCAGGGTGGACCAGAAGCGCGAAGACGCGCTGCTCTTGCTGCGCCACCTGCGGGGATGGCTCGCGGCGGGGCCGGCGGGCAAGCGCGTCGCCTATCGCTTCGAGCCGACGGACGCGTGGCTCGAAGCGCGCCGCACGGCGCTCGCGGGCTTCACGGGCGCGGGCGAGTCGGGGAGCGAAGGGCCGCCCGAGGGGGTGCTCGAGGAGCTCCGCGTCTCGGGCGTATATGCGTCGGCGCGCGACGGAGCCACCGCACGGGCCGCGGGCATCGACCAGGCGCGGGACGCGGCCGTGCGGCCCGACGGGCTCGCGGTCCGTTCGGCGATCGAAGAGCTGCGGCGCGAGCGGGGGTTGCTCGATCGCGCGGCGTTCGAAGAGTGGCGGGTCGAGCAGCGGCTCGACGAGGCGGAGGTCTCGCGCTTCTTCGAGGATCAAGCGCGGCTGCTATGGTCGCGCCCCGTCACGCGACACGCGGCGCGCGAACACCTGGTCGACCACCTGCGCGCCAAGGGCGAGTACGGCCGGCTCACCGCGCGTGCGGAGGCGAAGGCACGGCGGCTCGCGGAGCTCGGGGTGAACGTGCCTTCGCTCGCCGACGCGGGGATGACCGAACGAGGATTGTGGGAGTGGTACTTCGGAGAAGTGCTCCGCGTCCCGGTGCCCGCGAACCTCGAGGCGTTCGCCGACGCCGCGGGGTTTTCGGGCAAGGACGACATGCGCGGCGCGGTGTTGCGCGAGGTTTGCTATCGACGTCGCGGCGGTGCCTGAGGGGCGACGCGTGGAGGCGCGCGTTGGTCCCCCGAGCGGCGGCACGCTAGGATCGAAACGGAGGGAGTGGAATTGCCACGAGTCATCGCGAAGGGGCCGGACGGGCAAATCCAGCACACGCTGGACCTCGACCTCCCGCACGCGGTGCTCCTCGGTAGAGCCCCGGACCCCGGCACGGCCCCCGGCGCGGCGGAGGCAGACGGCCGAACGATGCGGATCGCCACGGTGGTGGCGCCGAGCGTCTCGGCCAACCACGCGCTCGTGTGGAGCGACGAGAACGCCGTCTGCGTGCGCGATCTCGGGAGCCGCAACGGGACGTGGCTCCTCTTGCCGCGCGGCGAGACCGTCCGCGTCACGAGCGCCGACGTCGTCCTTCATCTTGCGCAATCGGCCAGCGAGAAGACCGGATTCGACGAACCTCCCCCTCCCTCGTGGAGCAGCCGTCGCGACTTCGCGCCGGCGCTCGCCGCATGCCTCGACCAGTGGCTGCGGGACAACGGGATCGCGGCCCACGTGGCGGTCGTCTCCGATCCGACCGAAGGGGCGGAGCCGCCGATGCGCGTGCCGCTGGCCAACGGCGAGGCGCTCGACGTGGTGCCCATCGCCACGGCCGACGCAAGCTGGTCGCGCCTGCTCGAGCGGCTGTGGCGGTGGGCGGTCCGCCAAAACTCGATCTACGAGGCGGAGGAGGAGACGCGGCGCGAAGGCATGATCCTCTCTTCGCGCGCGCTTCGCAGCGCCCACCAGGAGGTGGTCGACGCCGCCCGGTCGGGCGCGCGGACGCTGCTGCTCACGGGCTCGTCCGGGGTGGGCAAGGAGATGCTCGCCGAGGTATTCCACAGGCACTCGGGGCGGAGCGGCGCGTTCGTGCCGGTCAATTGCTCGATGTTCAGCAAGGAGCTGCTGCGGTCGGAGCTCTTCGGCGCCGAGGTCGGAGCGTTCACGGGGGCCACGCGCCGCATCGTCGGCGCGGTAGAGCGCGCGCAGGGCGGCACCCTGTTCTTGGACGAGGTCGGTGACATGCCGCCGGAGGTGCAGCCGATGCTGCTGCGGTTCCTCGACCGGCGGGAGTTCGAACACGTCGGGCACTACGGGCGGGTCCAGCGCGCGGACGTCGTCGTCGTGGCGGCGACGAACCGGGATCTGCGCGAGATGGCGCGGACGGGCGGGTTTCGCGACGACCTGTGGTTCCGTCTCTCGGTCCACGTCGTCGACGTGCCGTCCCTGCGGGGCCGCTGGGAAGACGTGGTCGCCTACCTCGAGAGCCTCCCGATGGCGGACGGTCGGCATTCGATGCGCGACGCGTTCGCGCCCGCCGCGCTCGCGCTCTTGCGCGGCCACGCCTGGGAGGGAAACTTTCGGGAGCTGATGAACTTCATCCAGCGCCTTCCACGGGACGCCGACGTGGGGGCGATCGACGTCGCGACCTGCGGACGGGAGCTCGAGCGCGGAGCGCTGCGGCGATCGACGGCCCCGCCTTCGATGGGTGCGGTCGGGCCGGGCCGCGCCGACTGGAGCGACCTGACCGCGCGGGCCGTGCAGGCTTTCATCGAAGACCACGGGCACGAGCCGGCGAGCTGGGACGAGCAGAAGGAATGGAACGAGAAGTACTTGAAGCCCCTTCTCTTCTTTCATTTGAGCGGGGCCGCCGCGCACCCGCCGCCGGCGGACGACAACGGGCTCACTTCGCTGGCCTCGCAGATCGCCGGCCGCGTGAAGGCCGACCGAGGGACCGCCGCCAAGCAGCTCGCGCGTTACTTCGAGCGCTTCCGCCGATAGCCCCGGCTCAGAGCGCGAGGTCCCGCAGAACGCGCGTCGCCGCGTTGTGGCCGCCGCAGCCGATGACGCTCCCGGCGGGGTGGGTGCCCGCGCTGCAGGAGTAGAGGCCGGCGATCGGCGTGGCGTAGGGCAGGCGGTCGGCGAACCCGAAGCCGTTGTCGACGTGATGGATGTGGCCGCGGCTGATGCCGAAGTGCCGTTCGATCTTCGGAGGGGTCAGCGTGAAGGTGTCTGCGACGAGGCCGCTCGTGCCCGGCGCGAAGCGATCGCAAATGGACAAGAGGTGGGCGACGTAGCGATCTTCCTCGCCCTCCCACGTCTTTCCTCCGGCGAGCTCGTAAGGCACCCATTGGACGAAGAGGGCGCTGCTGTGGTGTCCGCCGGCGTCGCGAATCGACGCGTCGGCCGTCGAGTGGATGTACCACTCGATGGTCGGCAGCTCGGGGAGCCGGCCTTCCTTCACCTCGGCGTAAGCGTGTTCGATCGACGCGATGACGTCCTCCTCGGGCAGGAGGTGAATCGTCGGTCCGTACACGCGCGGATCGTCGAGACACTCGAACTTGGGGAGGTCGCGGAGCGCGAGGTTGACCTTCATCGTGGTGCCGTCACGCCGGTACCCGTCGACCCGGGCCACGTAATCGGCGGGCAACGACGCGCGGCCGACGAGCTCGCACATGCGCAAAGGGTCCGCGTTGCACACCACCAGCGGCGCGCGGACCTCCTCGCCCCCGGCGAGCAATACGCCGGCGACGCTGCCTCGTTCGACCAGCACCCGCTCCACGGCGGCCCCGGTACGAATGACGGCGCCCGCGCGGCGGGCGGCATCGCCGAGGCGGGCGGTCACCGTTCCCATCCCGCCACGCACCATCATGAACGTGCCGTCGGACCCGGCCAACCGGCACATGTTGTGAATGAGGAAGTTCATTCCGGTGCCCGGCGTCCGGTACCCGCCGTGGAGTCCCGAAAAGCCGTCGGTCACGGCGTACATGGCGCGAAGCAGGTCGCTCTGGAAATCGAAGCGGGCGAGGTAGTCGGCGATCGGCTTTCGACAGAGGTCGACGAACACGGTGCGGAGCGCGGGTCGCACGAATCGCTCGGCCGTGTCCTCGATGCTGAGGGGCTCGTCGAGCCACGTCGGCGCGATGTCGTGCCGGAGATCGGCGATCTCCCGCGCGAGGGCCTCGTTCGCCTTCCAGTCGCGCTCGGAAAAGAAGTCCTGGAACTGACGGCGCATGGCCTCGCGGTCGGACCCGAAGAGCAAGTAGGCCCCGCGCGTGGTCGGGAGGAAGTAGTGAGGGTCGCGGCGGATCGTCGGGATATCGACGCCGAGCTTCGCGATGAGCTCCGGGGGCATGAGCCCCAGGAGGTAGGCCCCGGTCGAGGTCGCGAGGTCGGGGACGCGAGCGAAGGGGCGCTCTGTCTTGCAGGCGCCGCCGATGGTCGGTTTCTCTTCGAGGACGAGCACGCCGAGGCCTGCGCGCGCCAGGAGCGCGGCGGCGACGAGCCCGTTGTGACCCGCGCCAAGCACTACGACGTCGACCGAAACCGGCATGGCGATCGCTGGAGTGTAGGATGAGCATGTGGCTGGCAAAAGGCTCCGCCCTCGCGCCGAGCGCCGGCAAGCGGCCCGCTCCGAAGACCGCATCGCACGCGGGCGCGAGCGCCTGGCCCGGCTCGATCCAGGAGGGGTGCCGGAGCGCCCCATCGACGTCGAGTCGGCATCGCAGATCGAACCGCACGCCGCCGCGACGGCTTGCCTCCGATGCGAGGGGGCCAACCGATTGAAAGAGCACGCCGCCGAGATCGTGGGCGGCGATCGGCTTCGTATAGTGCGGATGGAATGCGCCCGCTGCGGCACGAAGCGGGACCTCTGGTTTCGAATCATGACGCCGCTTCTCAGCTAACGAGGCGTCGACCGATCGGGGCCGTAGAAGGAAAAAAGCAGCATGGACCGAACCACCGAGGGACATCGGTGAGACGCTCCCGCGCTATCCGGACAAGCTACGTTCCAGCGGATTCTGGACCTCGGGAGGTAGCTTTGATGAAAGGTGCACGTATCTTTTTCGTAGTCTCGGTCGGTGTCGCGCTGGCAGCGGCCTGCGGCGGATCGAGCACCAATGACAGTGGCAGCCCACCGCCGGGCAGCTCGAGCTCCTCGAGCTCCAGCAGCGGGGTGACGGGCGCCAGCAGCGGATCTTCCTCGGGCGGAAGCTCGAGTGGAACGACGAGCAGCAGCGGCGCGGGCAACCCGGACGGGGCTCCCGTGAGTACGACGGCCACGGGCGACGTGCCTTGCGGCGCCGGCGTTTGCGTCAACCCGACGCGCACGTGCTGTACGGTTCCGGCCATGGCGGGAGCGGGTGGTGGTGGCGGCGCGGCCGCGACCAACACGTGCGTCGCGTCGGCGAGCGCCTGTCCCACGGGAGCGACGACGGTTGCTTCGTGCGCGAGCGCGGCGAGCTGCAGTACGGGACAGGTCTGTTGCCGGACGCCGAACCCGGTGCCGGAAGCAGGCGCGGGGCGAGGCGGCGCGGGCACGACCGCGACGTGCGAGACCTCCTGCGCGACGGGCGCGACGCAGCTCTGTTCGTCGGCCGCGGAATGCGGGGCCAACGAGAATTGCGTCGGCGCCGGAGGAGTGATGACCTGCGTACCGCTGCCTTGCACGGCGACGAGCTGTGCGTCCGGCATGGTGTGCTGCACCGGCGGCGCGGGCGGACGGACTTGCCAGGCGACGTGTCCGATGGGAACGGCGCAGGTATGCGCGATGACGTCGGACTGCCCGCAGCCGCAGACGTGCACGGGCGGCGGTGGAGCCGGCGGCGGAGCCGGCGCGATCATGACGTGCGTAACCCCGCCCTGCACGGCGGGGAGCTGCGGAGCAGGCATGGTCTGCTGCGCCGGTGGCGGCGGCGCGGGCGCCGCGGCTTGCGCTATGGGCGCCGCGTGCCCGAACGGTCAGGCCGAGCTCTGCGCCACGAACGCGGACTGCGTGGCTCCGCTCGTGTGCCGGGCCGCGGCTGGCGGCGGTGCCGCCGGCGGCGTACTGGAATGCCGTATGGCGGCGGCCGTGGTGGACGCGGGCGGCGGTGGCGCCGCGGCGGACGCAGCCGCGGAGTGATCGCGTAATGAAGGCCGTCGAGCCGCGCGTCACCTTCGGGTCACGCGCGGCTCGCGCGGCGTCATAGCCAGCGCAGGGCGCGCGCCGCGATGTCCGAACCGATCGCGAGCGACGCGGTCGCGGCGGGGGACGGCGCGTTGAGCGTGTGGACCATGCGCTCGCCCTCGACGATGGCGAAGTCGTCGACGAGGGATCCGTCTCGCGCGACGGCTTGCGCGCGGACGCCGGCGCCGCCGGGCGCGAGATCGTCGGGCGTGATCTCGGGTACGAGGGCCGTGCATGCCTTCGCGAACGCGCGGCGGCTGAACGAGCGCGTTTGCTCGCGAAGGCCGTTGCGCCAGTGCTTGGCGGCCATGCGCCAGAAGCCCGGCCAGCGCGCGACGTCCCACGCGTCCCGCGCGTCGAAGCTCGTGCGCGTGTAGCCCTCGCGCTTGAGCGCGAGGACGGCGTTGGGGCCGGCCTCGATGCCACCGCCGATGCGCCTCGTGAAGTGGACCCCGAGGAAGGGAAATGCCGGGTCGGGCACGGGGTAGATGAGGTGCCGCACGAGCGACGCGCGTTCTGGGGCGAGCATCCAGTATTCGCCCCGGAACGGGATGATGGCGACGTTCACCTCGAGCCCCGCCATGCGGGCGACGCGATCGCTGTCGAGCCCAGCGCAACCGACGAGGACCCGCGCTTCGACGGAACCCGCGGTTGACTCGGCGACGACCCGCTCGCCGACACGCCGAATACCGGTCACCCGTTCGCCCGCTCGGATCTCGCCCCCCCGCCGAACGATCTCCGCGGCGTAGGCTTGGACCACCTCGGCGTAGTCGACGATCCCGGTCTCGGGCACGAGCAGGGCGGCGACCCCCGCTGCATGGGGCTCGCGCTCCTTCAGCTCCTCGACCGTGATGCGGCGGATGCCCGTGAGCCCGTTCGCACGGCCCCGTCGCTCCAGCTCGTCGAGCCGCGGGACCTCGGCTTGCGTCGTCGCGATGACCACCTTTCCGCAACGCTCCCAGCGCACACCGTGCTCGTCGCAGAACTTCTCGAGCAGGCCGCGGCCACGGGCGCACGTGGTCGCCTTCAGGGACCCGGGCTTGTAATAGAGGCCGGCGTGGATCACGCCGCTGTTGTGGCCCGTCTGGTGCGCGGCGAGCTTCGCCTCTTTCTCGAGCACGACCAGCGACGTCTGGGGGCGCGCGTCGAGAAGCCCGAGGGCGGTCGCGAGACCCACCACGCCCCCGCCCACGACGACGGCGTCGACCTGTGTGCTCTTCATCCCGCGGATCCAATCAGGAAGCGCGCGGCGTGACCAGTCCACATGCGGCTCGCCGCCGAGAGGGCCGCTCCCCGGACACCCGGAGGCCCGTGATAACCTCTGCGCGTGGCGTCCGAAGATCGCAGCGCGTTCCGAGCCGTACCTCGAACGGGAGTCATATACGTGACCACCGAAGCGCAGCGTCGCGGGTTCTCGCCGCGGGACCCCGAGTGGTGCAACCTCGGCCAAGGGCAGCCCGAGACGGCGGAGCTGCCGGGCGCGCCGGCGCGCGTGAAGCGAATCGAGGTCGAGCTCGACGACCAAGAGTACGCGCCGGTGCCGGGCGTGTGGGAGCTGCGGGAGGCAGTCGCCGGGCTCTACAACGGCCTCTATCGGAGGGGCATGCGCTCGCAATACGCCGCCGAGAACGTCTGCATCTCGGGGGGCGGGCGCGCCGCGTTGACCCGCGCCGCCGCGAGCCTCGGCCACGTGAACCTCGGCCACTTCTTGCCCGACTATACGGCGTACGAGGAGCTCCTCGACGTCTTCAAGGCCTTCACCGCCATCCCCATCCTGCTCGAGGGAGACCGCGGCTACGCGTTCAGCGCCGACGAGCTCCGGCGCGAGATCCTCGGGCGCGGCCTCGGCGCGCTCTTGATGAGCAACCCGTGCAACCCGACGGGCAAGCTCATCGAAGGCGACGAGCTGGCGCGGTGGGTCTCGGTGGCGCAAAAGCTCGATTGCGCGCTCCTCGTCGACGAGTTTTATTCGCATTACGTGTACGGCGTGCCGCCCGGCCGGCTCCCCGTCGAGAGCGCCGCGCGGTACGTGGAGGACGTCGACGCGGATCCCGTCGTCATCTTCGACGGCTTCACGAAAAACTGGCGCTATCCGGGCTGGCGCGTGACCTGGACGCTCGCGCCGCGCGACGTGGTCGAGGCCCTCGCGAGCGCCGGCTCCTTCCTCGACGGGGGCGGGAGCCGGCCGCTGCAGCGCGCCGCGGTGCCCCTCCTCGCCGAGGCGCACGTCGTCGCGGAGACGAAGGCCATCCAGAACGCCTTCCGCCCCAAGCGCGACTACCTCGTTTCTCACCTCGAGCGGCTCGGCGTGCGCGTGGATCGGCCGCCGGACGGAACGTTCTACGTCTGGGGATCGGTCGACCACCTGCCTCCGCCTCTTCACGAGGGGATGGGGTTCTTCCGCGCCGCGCTCGACGAGAAGGTCATCGTCGTCCCCGGTGAGTTCTTCGACGTGAACCCGGGCAAGCGACGGCCGGGCCGCGCGTCGCGCTTCAAGGGCTATGTTCGCTTCTCGTTCGGGCCGTCCCTCGCGGTGCTGGAGAAGGCCATCGCGCGCGTCGAGAAGATGGTGGAGCGGGCTTAGGTCTTCTGGAGGCGCCGCGACATCGTGAGGATGGCGCGGAACACGTCGGCCGTCGCCTCGGGGTCGACCTTGAGCTCGTCGGCCCACGCGCGGCGCGCGCCAAGGACCTCGGCCTCGCGCGAGGCGTCGAGGACCGGGGCGCCGATCTTGGCCTTGGCGTCGGCGGCGCGCTGCGAGAGTTGGGCGCGTTGGGAGAGGAGCCGCACGATGTCGCGGTCGATGGCGTCGATGTACTCGCGCGCCTGCTTCAACTCCGGCGAGCGGTCCCCGAGGTCCGGGATCGCGAACCGCGTGGGGTCGGAGACCGCGTCGGCTCCGGCCGCGCGGACCTGCTCTTGGGCGTCGAGCGCCTGATCGATCGCCGACAGCGCGGATACCAGCTGTTTTCGTGCCTCGGCCGCGAAGGGGTTGTCGCGCGCGATCGCCGCGAAGAGATGACCCGCGTCCGAGCGCACGGTCTCGATCGTGCGCGCGATCGCCTGAAAGCTGGGAGGCGCGAACGGCACTTCCATGCCCGCCCCCGCGTCGATCATTCCCTTCGCGACGAAGAACGTGAGCGCGTGCGTGTGCGCCATCACGCGATCGTGGCTCTCGGGCGTCTGCTCGATCACCTCGCACCCGATTCGCTCGTAGAGCGCGCGGACGCGCGACGCCGCCTGCGGGTGCGCCGCGGCCGGACACACGACGACGCGGAGAGGCCGCTCCGCGCGCGCCAGACTGACCGGACCGAAGAGCGGATGCGTGGCGCACCATGGGACGGCGGAGCCCATCACGGCGTCGAGCGCGGCCGCCGGCAGAACCTTGACGCTCCCGACGTCGAGCACCGTCTGCGAGGCGCGCAGGAAGGGCCGTAACTCGGCGAGGGCCTCGGGCATGCGGTCGACCGGCACCGCCACGACGACGAAGGTCGCGCCTTCGACGAGCTCCCGGACGGAGCGAGCGCGATACTCGGCAGGCACGTCCACCTGGGAGTCGTAAGCCCGGTGCGTGATTCCGGCTTCCGCGACGAGCTCTCCGAGCGCACGCCCGAATCGCCCATATCCGAGAATGGCAACGATGTCGTCGGTGGGGATTCCCATTTGGTCGTCCGTGCGGGCGCTCGCGATGTCGCCCGACATCGCGCCCACTGTAGCGGTCACGGCACGGATGCGCACGCGCCTCGTGCTGTGCTCTTCTGGCACCGTGGGCCGGTCTCGAACGCAAACGCTCGCGTCTCGCCTCGCGGCGCGGCGCCTTGTCGGGGTGGGAATGGTGGCGCGTGGCGCATCGCAAGCGGAGGTCGCGCGTCAGCTCGACGTGACGCGCGAAGCCGTACGCCAGTGGGTCGACGCGTGGCGCGCGGGCGGTCCTGCTGCGCTCGCGCCGCGCCCGAGGCGAAGACGGCGGCGCGTGGAGCTCGATCGAATCGCGCGCGCGATCGACGAGGCCTACGGTGACGCGCGCCAGCCGCTCACCGCCCGGCGCGTGCGCCGGATCATCGAGCGCGTCTTTCGAGTGAAGTACTGCGCGTCGAGCGCGCGCGGCATCCTCCATCGTCTCGGGTTCGCCTTCACGCGCAAGCATGGCTGGCGCCGCTTGCGGCCGCAGGGAGGCCGAGCAGCGCGAGGTGCGCGGCCCCGCGTGGGCGCGGCGCATACCAAAGACCCCAAAGAAGAACGAGAGATGAAACGCCGCGCGTCCTGACGCGCCCGCGGAGTCCCACACCGATCGCGGACTCGCTGTCGTCCGCCGAAGTATCGAGTCTTCGAATCGCACTGTCATTGGTCAATATCGTCCACCCCGCGACGCGCGGCGAAAGTCGAGCGCGCGGCTTCTCGAACGGAGACCCGGATGCGCCTCGTATCGCGAACCATCGTCCTCGGCGTCTTGTCGTGTGTCGTCGCGGCGAGCGCCTGCTCGCAGAGCAATCCCGTGGCCGACTCGGGGGCTCCATCGCCCGGCGACTCGGGGCCTCCCCCGGCCGCCGGCGGGACCGGCGCGTTCGGGATCGTCACCATCGGCGGCAAGCAGAAGATGTATCTGCCGCAGAGCGCGACGTTCGATTTCGACTCGGGCACCGAGGTCGGACTCGTCGCGGTGGTCGACGTGAGCGCGGCCGCCGCGCCCGCGCCTTCCGACGGCGGCTCCGCGGCCACCCCCGCGCTCATCACGAACATCGAGCTGCCGACGCCGGGCTCCGAGGCGGGGAGCTTCGACGCCCAGTACGCGACGGCGACCGGGGGCGATGCGTCCGTCGTCGTCGCGGTGTCGAGCTTCTTTCCGACCGTATGGTTCATCGACCCGAACACGGACCGCGTCACGGGCACGCTCTCGCTCGGCGACACCTTCGGGACGTCGTCGTTCTCGGGCGGCGGCGGCTACGTGACCGGCGTGGCGGTCGACTCTGCGCACGATCGCGCGGTGCTCAGCGTGTGGAACGGATACGTCCTGCTCGACCTCGCGACCCGAACGGTCGCTTCGACCATCCTCGCGCCGGCGGCCGAGAACTTCGGGTACGACTCGGTGACCCAGCGCATCTATTCGCCGTTCTACTCGTGCAACGACGCCCAAGGCCCCGCGGGTGAATCGGCTCCCTCCTGCGGCGATCCGAAGGGCCCCGACGGCATCACGGTGATGACCGACGGACTCCAAGTGATCGACCTCGCCGATCCCGATCACACCGTCTACACGTACGAGAATCCGGACCCGGACCCGACCGGCCTCTCGGCGACCCCGAACGAGCCCGTCGGCTCCGAGCCCGACTCGGCGGCCGTCGATCCGACGACGGGCGTCGTCGTCGTACCGTCGGAAGGCGACACCTTCCAGAGCATCATCGACATGTCCAACGCGGTCTTCGACAAGGCCTCGAAGACCGTGACCGCGCCCCGCCGGATCATCGACACGTCGGCGGTCTCCGGGCTCGACGCGGTCGCGATCGAGCCGAACTCGCACATCGCGCTCTTCGAGGCCGAGTTCGACACGCAGGTCGCCGCGGCCGACCTCACGCTCGCGAACCAGGGCAATGCGTCGTGGGCGTACTCCGACATGCCTACCTTGCCCGACGGGACCGACTTCAACAACGTCGGCGACCCGCACGGACTTGCCGTCACCACGGCGCTCATCGGCGGCGCGCCCGTCGGCTTCGTGGTGGACGGCAGCTTGCGGTGGGTGGGACGCATCGAGTTCGCCCAGATCGCCAAGCAGGCGACCGGCGACGCGGGCCTGAGCCTCGATCCCCTGGGTTTGGGTGCTCCGGACGCCGGCGTGGGCCTGAACGGCATCGGTTCGTACGTGACGTACCTCGACGTGACGACCCCGGAGTGACCTGTCAGGGCCGCGAGAGCGAACGATCGAGACCTTGCTGCTCGACGGCCGCGACCACGCCGGTGGTCTGGTCCACCGGCGCGACCTCGTACACGTGGCGGCTCGGCGCGAGGACGGCTTCCCGGCCCTTGTCGAAAGTCTGCGTATCGGCGATGGCGCGGTACGCGCGGTCCAAGTCGAGAGCGCGCGCGGGGCTCGGCAGGAGGAGGGACGCGACGTCGTCGTGGAGCCGGGCCAGAGCGTCGGGCCGGAGCTCGTGCCTGCCGTCGAAGAAGCGATCGAGCACCTCCGTATTCTCGCGGAGCTCGTCGCCCGCGCCGGCCTCGGCCAGGTAGAGCGTGTACTCGTAGCGGCCGTCGGTGCGCTTCGGCTCGGGGAGGCCGCGCAGTCCGTGTTGGGACCAGTGAAACCAGCCGCGCGACGGGGCCTGCGCGCCGACGATGCGCGGCAGCGAGAAGATGCCGTCGGTCGTGGCGCCGATCCCCCCGTGGCACCCGTCGCAATACGCCGTCTCTTCGTACGTCTGCGGCCGGAGCGATCCGTCGGCGGCCTCGATGAAGCCCTGGAAGAGCCAACCGTTCGTGAGCACTCCCAGGTCGCCCGCCCAGCGCACGGCGTGCACGTGGTCGGCGGCGCCGCCTTGCGCGCGCTCCTCGCGTGCCTCGCCGGACTGCAGCTCCCGATAGCTCACCCACTGGCGCTTTCTCGCGTACCGCACCTCCTTCATCCGAGCGGCCATCGTCACCGCGCCGTCTTCGCCCACGTCGAGGTAGCGCACCGTATGGAAGAACTCCGTCCCGACCGGGAAGAGCCCGGGCGCGATCGGGAAGAAGATGCCCTTGCGGCGCTGGAGCCGCGCGCTGCCCACGTACTCCATGCGCGTCTTCTCGCCGTCGACGCCCGACGAATCGAACGCCACGCGGGTCGCGGTGCCCAATCGGCCGTCCAGATCGAGGTCGACGCCCACCGCCGCCTCGTCGGTGGGATCGATGGGCACGTCGGATCGCGTGACGAGCGCTTGGACGATGGCGAGGTTCAGCGCGTAGGTCGCCCCGTCGAACCCGCCCCCTTCGTCTTGGCGGAGCACGGGATCAAGGCGAACGAGGACATCGTCGGCCGAGCCGTTCGTCGGAAAGAACGTCCCGGGGAACGGGTAGTAGGCGAACGCCCGCCACCCTGACGGGGTGCCGTCGGGCGCATGGTCGAATCCGCGATCGTCGAACGAGAACCAAACATCGGGGACGTAGCCGTCCCACTTTCCATTTCCATTGGCGTCCCATTCGGGCGGCAAGACGCGAGCGCGGCCTTCAGGGCGATCCGACCCGCGTCGTCGAAGTAGTTGCCGCGGCGAACGAAGGCGAGCGTGTCCTCGTCGGTCGCTTTCGGCCGACGCAGATACGGCGGGTCGAAGAGGTTTGCCCACGGATTCCTGGCGGCGGGCCGCGGCAGCGAAAGGACGGTCTGGAGGTCCGCGTCGTTCGTGAAGTTGGGCGCCTGGGAGCGCGTATGGCACGGGTAGCAGGGATTTTTCGCCTTCGCGTCGCCGGGTTCCCGCGTCTTCGTGAAGCACTGGGGCGGGATGTACGCGACCCGGTTCACGAGCGGTGGGGGCATGCGGCGGCTCGACGCGGCCGCAGGCTTCGTCGCCAACCCGGCCTCGGGTCGCGTGTCGACGCCCTGCGCCCCCGAGCGCGTCCGGCATGCCGCAACGCCGACGAGGAGGAGCGCGACCACGGCCGTCGAGCGCACGCTCCTTTATCGCCACCTTCGCGAGCACGGGCAAGGGCGGCCCTCGAGACCGCTCTCCCGTCGACGTCTTGACATATCGTATAGAGCTATCTACAGATATATCTGTAACTCACGGAGGTGATTCGATGCATGACCCGTGGGATCATGATTGGGTCGTGGGAATGAAACATCGTTGGGGTCGAGTCCCTCCGCCGCCGCGGCCGTCCGGCCCACGCGGAGACGCTTGGTCGGAAATGTGGGCGGAGTGGTGGCGCGGCCCCGCGCCGAGGGCGGACCGAGGCCTCGTGCGCTACCTGGTGCTCGACGCGATCGCGTCGCAGCCGCGGCATGGCTACGAGATCATCCAGGTCATCGGCGACAAGAGCGGCGGCACTTACCGCCCCAGCCCCGGGGTGGTCTATCCCACGCTGCAGATGCTCGAAGAGCTCGGGCACGCGTGCACGGTCCCGCGCGAGGACCGAAAGGTCTACGCCATCACCGACGAAGGCCGGCGCGACCTGGCGGAGCACGGGCTCGACGTGAGCGAGTTCTACGAGGGCTACGGCGACGCGCACTTCGAGCAGCACGCCGAAGACGTCGCGAGCGTCATGAAGCGCGTCGGCCACGTGGTGCGCCTCTTCAAGCACGCGATCCGTCGCGGTTCGGTGCGCCCATCCACGATGCGCAAGATCAACACCATCCTCGACGAAGCGTTGAAGAGGCTCGAGGACCTGCTCACGCGGCAAGAGCTGTGAGCGCCGCGGTCGCATTGCAGAACGGACCCTCGTCTCTCGGGCCTCCGCGCGCGGCGCAGGCGAAGCGCTGCGGAGTGTGCCAGCGCGCCTACGACGCCGATGCCTGGAAGGCGCTCCCCTCGGTGGCGACGTTGCCCGCCGCCGCGATCAAGCCGCACCTGACGGTGCCGACCGAGTGGGCGATCGAGCTCCGCAGCTGCAAGTGCGGCGCGGTCCTCGCCTCCCTCTACCGCTGACGCATCACATGGCGCCGAGGATGGCGCGGACGGCTTGTCGTGGGACGACGAAGGTCGCGTCGAGCCCCGATGCGCGCGCGAAGTAAACGTCGGCCCCGTCGACCTGCGCCTCGGCGCCCACGGTGATGCGGAGGTCCCGCGCACCGGCGTCCTGCATTTCGTGGGCCGTGATTTCCAGCGCCGGGCTTCCGATCCCTTCTTCTCGTGCCGGGCCGCCCGTGTGCATCACCGACGGCGGATAGAGGCTCTCGAGCGCCTCCGTGAGTCGGGAGACCGAGTCCGCGGCGTCGGGCGGATCGCCCTGCCACGCCAGATGGTCGCCGCGACGCTCGAGCGTGACCTTGGACGCGCCCCGCGTGAACGAGACGCTCGTCACGCGATCGGCGTCGATCCGGAGGGGCCTGCGGTCGACGGCCACGTGGGAGGCGATGCCGCGGAGAATCGCCGGAGCGACGAAGACGCCGGGGTCGCCGAGGGCTCGCGCGTAGACGCCGCCTTCGGTGCTCGCGCCGAAGACCAAGCCCACCTGCCGGCGTCCGGCGTCGGCCTGCCCGTCCTCCAAAGTGAGCTCGACCGAGCACGACCCGGGGCCGTCGAAGCCGAAGGTCCCGTCGTCCTTCTCGTCGACCCATGCCTCCGCGGTCGCGTGACCGACGGCCGCGATCAAATCGGCGACCGAGAGCGCATCTGCCGCGAACCCGCGCGGCGCGAGCATTCGCCAACCCCCGTCGACCCGCTGAAGACGCTCCGTCGCCGGCGCGCACCCGTCGTCGATGGACACGACGGCGGCGGGGTCGACGGGCGAAGACCAGACCGCGCGCGGCCGGATCGCGACGGCGTGGGGCTCGAAGCGGCGGGCGATGCTCCGCGAGAGCCTGAGCACGACCCCGTCGTCGGCACGACGGGCAAGGACGAAATCGCCAGCTTGCACCCCCGAGAGCTCCACGACCTCGCGCGCCTCGTCGCCGCTTCGGATCACCGTCGCCTCGAAGCGTGGCGCGAACGCCTGCCCGGACCTCGCGCGGCCGGCGAAGCCATCGGCCCGAGCTCCGGCCAAGGCGACCGCCAGCAGGTTCGCCGAGTCGCTCTCGTCGGCGCCGAGATCGCGATCCTCGGGCGCCCGCAGCCGCCAGCCTCCGCCCTTGCGAGCCATCTCCACGCGCGCGCCCCCCTCGGTGCTCTCGAGGCGGATCTGCTCGATCTCGTCTGCGTGGGCGTAGAGGGGCGAGTCATCCCGGAGCGCTTCGGAAGGAGTCGCGAGCGCCGCGATGATCGATTTGCCCACGCAAGCGGCGACGGGCGAAGGCAGCCGGCGAAACACCATCACGTCCTCGGGCATGCCCGCGCACTGGCCTCCGACGCGGAGCTCGACCACGCTGTGGGCCGAGGTATCGCGCGGCTGCAGCACGACCGTGTAGTCCTGCGGGGGACCGCGATCGACCGCCGCGCTCTCCAGGAAGGACTCCGCCCGCATGTCGGCCAGCGCCGAGAAGACGCGGTCCACCCCCGATCGCGACGCCCGCACGCCGTCGCTCAGGCGAAACGTCGCGCCCCTTCGCTCGAGGACGTAGCCGCCGCTCTCCGCGCGGACTTCGAGGCGTGCGACCTCTCCGGCGCCCAGTGCCACGATCGTCCGGTCGCGGTACGCGTCGCTGCCGCGCATCAGCTGTACCTTGAGGGACCGGCCCACGACGAACGTCCCCTCGCCGTCGATCCGCATGTACGCGCCTCCCTCTGCCTGCGGCGCGTCCGCTCCGAGCGCGAACCGGTAGTGCAGCGGGCCATCGACGACGCTCCCTCGGACGCGCGGCGCGTCGAAGCCCCCTCCGGGCGGGTCCCCGACGTCGCGAAGCTTGGTCGCGAGTTCGAGCTCGCGGAGCATGAGCTCGACGGCCGCCGGGTTCGCGTCCTCGCGCCGCGCAAGCAGGACGGACCAGGATCCTCCGTCCGCTTCGCCGCGCTCGAGGGTGAACGCCTCGCCCGGCCGCTCGATGTCGATGCGTGACACCTCCTCCGGTCGAAAGCTCGGAAAGACATCGCGCTTTCGTCCGGCGCGATCGAGGTCCGAGATCGACCCGCGGTCGATCCACCGGGCGTACGCAAACGCGCCCGCCGCCAGCGCGACGAGGATCGCCGGCGTCGCGGCGGCACTCGCCTTCACCGCGAGGACCCGCCCCGGAAAGGCACGTAGGGCCGGTTCTCCGAAGAGCGTCTCCACAGCCACACGCAGACCCCGAGCAGGACCGCAGCGAGCGGCATCCACAGGAGGACGTAGCGCTCCACCTGCGCCCGGCTCTCTTCCGAGACCCGGATACCGGCGGCCACATCCGCCTTGTCGGGCACGTCGATCACCACGGGGCGCGCGGCGAGCCACGAGAGAGCGCTCTCCACGAGGAACGCGACGCCGCGGAGCGGTCGCGGCTGGCGCCAGTTGTCGTCGGCCAGGGCGAACCGGCTGCCGACGACGACGACCCGCGGACCGTGGGCGACCGCAGGCGATACTTTCGATCGCTCACTGGCCATCGCGAGCACGAACGGGCCCGCGGGGTCCGCCCGATCGCGTGGAGGCGCGTCCGTCCACGCGCTGGCTCCGGCGATGCTCGTCTTGGCGTAGGCGTCGCTCGTCGTCACGAGGAGATCGGACGCCGGCACGGAGCCGGGCGGCGACACGTGCCGGAGCGACCGCGCGAAGAAGATCGTGGCCTTCGGCGGCAACGCGTCCGCTCCCCCCGCGACGAGGCTGGCCGTCACGGGGTGCGCGCGCGCGGTGGCGAGGAAACCTTCGCCGTGCGTATCCGGGATCGAGACGGCGGGGCTGGTGTCGTGGACGAGGTCGTCGTCGAGGGCGATACCGAAGGGAGCGAGCGCCTCGTCGAGGCCCGCCGCGATCATTCCCGTATCGGTCGCCGCCTCCATCGGACCGATCGCCGCGAAGAGGCTCCCGCCGTCGAGCAGCCAGGTACGGAGCCGGTTGGTCTCCTCGGGCGCGAACGGCGCGTGCGCGCCGGCGATGACGGCGACCGTGCAGCCGGTGAACGGCTCGTGCGCGGCGGGCGACGTGAGGTCGACGGTCTCGAGCTCGTAGTTGCTCTTCTCGAGGAGGTCGCGGAGCGTCCCGAGCCACTCGCGCTCGTCCTTGCCAGGCTCGAGCGAGAGCTCGCCATGCCCCGCGGTGAAGCAGAGCTTCGCCTTGTCGCCGCCGAGCACGCTCCGAATCGCCTGGGTGAGCGCGCGCTCCTCGCGCGGCTTCACGTGGATGTCGTCGGACGACGCCTCGAACATGTCTTCCGGCGTCAGAAACCAGTGCTTGTCGCCGCTCGCCACGATGACGACCGCATCCGCGGCGACTCGCCCGTCTTCGGTACGGCCGGCCTCGAGGCCGAACCGTCGCTGAAGGTCGACCAACTGCACCGTGTCGCGATCCGGATCGATCCAATGCACGTCGAGGCGCGAGGAAGCGGCCCTGTACGATCCGAGCAGCTGCCGCAAGCTCCGCTCGACGGGATCGCCGGGACCGGCGATGGCCCAGACGTCCACCCTCGCCTCGAGCGCGCCGAGAACCTCGACCGTCGCGGGGCTCAGCGACCAGCGCTTGTCGCGCGTGAAGTCCCAACGCGTGAAGTGGCGCGCGCCGAGCACGTTGACCAGCGCTGCGAGCACGACCGCCGCCACGACGCCCGCCAGCTGGAGGAGCTCGGGGCCCCGCGCACGAAGGAGCCGCGCTCCGCTCAACCCCACCTCCAAGAGTCCACCGCGCGCGTGGCTACGAAGAGCGGCAGCGCGACGAGCGTGCCGTAAAACACGAGGCGGCGCGAGTCGACGACGCCGCTCGCGAAGTCGTTCATGTGCGTCCACACCGAGACGTGCTCGCAGATGGCGTGCATGGTCGTTCCGTCGCGCGTGACGAACTCGCCGACCCCGAGGATGAAGAACGCGAGCAAGACGAGCGCGGTCCACACCATGGCCAAAAACTGGGACTTGGTGAGCGAGCTCGCGCACAGCCCCAACGCGAGGTACCCGGCGCCGACGAGCGTGACGCCCGCGTAAGCGCAGCCGGCCGTCCTCCAGTCGAGGTCGCCGGTCCGCCCGAGGATGACGAGATAGAGCACCGTGGGCAGCCACATCGCCACGTACGTCGTCAGCGCAGCGAAGTACTTGGCGAGCACGACGCCCGCGCTCGATACCGGCGCCGTCATCAGCGCTTCGATCGTTCCGCTCCGGCGCTCTTCGGCAAAAAGACGCATGGTCATCGGGGGCACGAGCGCGAACAGAACCAAGTAGAGGAGGACCGTGTTCCCGAAGAACGCGGAGAGCGGCGTCTCGTCGCCTGCGACGTCGGCCTCGCGCGCGAAATGGTCGACGAGGAGAAAGAAGTGCATCCCCTGCACGACGAGGAAGACGACGATGAGCACCCAGGCGAGCGGGGTCGCGAAGAACGCGAAGAGCTCGCGCTTGTAGATGGGCCAGAATCCCCTCACGCCACGCCCTCCGCGGACCCTGGGGCCGCCGCCGTCAGCGCCGCGAAGACGTCTTCGAGCGACCCGCCGGCAGCGCGCACCTCGCGCACGCCGAGGCCCGCCCCGACGAGCGTCGACACGCAACGCTCGAGCGCCGCGCTTCGTCCCGCCCCGACCGCCTCCACGAAGGTCACGCGCGCCCGCGCCGCGTCTCCCTCGATGCCGACGAACGTCGCCGCCGCCACGCCCGGCACGGCGGCCAGGAGGCCTTCGATGGAAGACGGCGCGCCCCGCACGAGGAAGTCGACCCCCGCCGCCCCCCGCATGGCCCGGATCTGTTCCGTCGGTCCTTCCGCCACGAGCTTGCCGCGATGGATGAGCACGACCCGGGTCGCGCACGCCTCGACCTCGCCCAAGATGTGCGTCGAGACGATGACCGTGTGCTCTCGCCCGAGCTCCCGCACGAGGGCTCGGGCTTCGCGGATCTGGTTGGGGTCGAGCCCAGCGGTCGGTTCGTCGAGGACGACGATGGGCGGCTTGGCGACGATCGCGTCGGCGAGACCCACCCGCTGCCGGTAACCCTTGGACAGGTGGGCGATGCGCTTGTGGGCGACCTCCACCACGCCGGCCTTGTGGATGGCCTCGTCGACGTATGCGGCCCGGCAAGCCGCTGGGACGAGCTTGAGCTCGGCGCGGAAGCGCAGGTACTCCGAGACGCGCATCTCCGGATAGAGCGGCACGCCCTCCGGCATGTAGCCAATCGACTTGCGCGCTTCGAGCGGCTCTGCGACGACGTCATGGCCGGCGATCGTCACGGTACCGGCGCTCGGGCCGAGGAACCCCGCCAGAATGCGCAGGGTCGTGCTCTTGCCCGCCCCGTTCGGCCCCAGAAAGCCCACGACCTCGCCGCGGCCCACCTGAAAGGAGATGTCGTCGACCGCGGCCTGGGAGCCGTAGCGTTTGACGAGGTGGGAGACGGCAATCAAAGGCGGCGGCCCCTTTGTACCGCGCGCGGCGCTGGGTGTCATAGGCGCGGAGGACGTCCTGGGACAGAGCCGCAACGTCCGCGGACGGCGTCGGGCGGGTGAGCGCTTCACGCGGAAGTCCCCTGGGCGCGCGCCTGGCCCAAGGTAGGCTGCGTCCCGCCGTGAACGCCGCCGCCATGTCCGTGGTCTCGCTTTTGCTCTGCACGGCCGCATGCGGTCGAAAAGAAGTGAGGGCCGAGCCGACGCCCGTCACGCCGCCGTCGGTGTCGCCGGCGACCGTGGCGCCGATCGCCGCGCCTCCCCCCGCCGATGCCTCACCCGCCTCGCCCGCGTTGCCCCCATCGCCCCCGTCCGACATGACATGGATTCCCGGCGGCTCGTTCACCATGGGCGCCGACACCGGCGGCCAGGAGGACGAGCACCCCGCGCACACGGTGACGCTCGCGGGCTTCTATCTCGATCGCACCGAGGTCACGAACGAACAATGGGACGCGTGCGTGGCCGCCCAAGCGTGCCCGCCGAAGGCCGACAACGTCCGGGCCGCACACCCCGATTTCAACGGGCCTTCGCAGCCCGTCAGCGGTATTTCGTGGGACGATGCGCGAGCCTACTGCGCGTGGCGGGGCAAACGTCTCCCGCGCGAGGCGGAGTTCGAGCGCGCCGCACGTGGGAGCGACGGCCGGCGCTTTCCTTGGGGCGACACCCCACCGACGCACGACAGGACCGTTTTCTCCACGGACCGCCCGGACGACGCGGGGGCTCACCCCGCGGGCCGAGGGCCCTACGGCAACGACGACCTGGCGGGCAACGTCTGGGAATGGATGGACGACGAGTACGACCCGTACGCATACCGGCGGGCCGACGCGGGGGGTGGCTGGCCTGGCGCATGCGTCGAAATCATGGCGGCGCAGGACGAGCTCCGGAAGGCCGGCAAACAAGGATTCACGGGGTCGAATCCGATTCCCGAAGAGTGCGAGCACTCGATACGAGGGGGCGCCTACAACTACGATGCAGACGGCCTGCGCGCGACCAATCGCGTCCATCACCCAGGGCGGTTCCGAATTCCGATGCTGGGCTTGCGCTGTGCCAAGAGCGCTCCCTGAAAGGAGGCCGATCCCCATCGCTGTCGCCGCCGCTATTTACTTGGCCGGCGGATGTATCGAGCGCTACGCACCGACACGAGGCGAACCGGTCCGCTCCGTCCTGGAGCCCGCGGCACCCGTGTGGGTGCGAGGAGCATCCATCACGCGGACGGAAGCCGCGGCGGCCGGCCATTACAGGCAAGTCGCCTTTGCACGTTATCATCAATAGACCATAATGAGACATTGGGTCCCTCGCGTATTCGCGCGGGCCGCCCGGAGGACGTCGATTACAATGCGTATTTTAGGTCAGTCGTTCTGTCTGCTCGCGATCGGCGTGGGCGTGAGTGCTGCGACAGTCGCATGCGGCAGCTCCGACGACAGCACGAGCCTCTTCGACGGCGGCTTGGGCGACGACGCGTCCTCCCATCCGAGCAGCAGCGGCGCAAGCAGCGGCGGCAGCAGTGGCAGCGGCGGATCGACGGACGCCAGCGAGAACTCCGACACGACCACCTCCGTGGGCATCGTCATCACGGAGGGCGGGTCCGGGTGTACGCCCAAAACCTGCGCGGACCTTGGATATACGTGCGGGCAGAACAACGACGGCTGCGGCGGCGTCCTCGATTGCGGGTCGACGTGTCCCGCCGGCCAGGTTTGCGGCGGGGCGGGCTTCAGCAAGTGCGGGGCGGGCAACGGGACCGACGGCGGCGACGACGGCGGTGACGACGGCGGCAGCGGTGCAACCTGCAGCCCCGTGACCTGCGGCGCGCTCGGGTTCACCTGCGGCCAGACGGGCGACGGCTGCGGCGGCGTCCTCGACTGCGGCACCTGCCCCACCGGCCAGTTCTGCGGCGGCGGCGGCTTCTCTCAGTGCGGCACCGGCACCACCACCGCGAGCGACGGCGGAGCCGTCTGCGTTCCCAAGACCTGCACGAGCAACAGCTGCGGCTACGCGAGCGATGGCTGCAGCGGGTCCATCAACTGCGGCACCTGCCCCACGGGCCAGTTCTGCGGCGGCGGCGGCTTCAATACTTGCGGCGGCTCGACCGGTACTTCCGCCGACGGCGGATCGATTGTCGCTTGTACGCCCAAGACCTGCGCGAGCCTCGGCTACAACTGCGGCGCGGCGGGCGACGGCTGCGGCAACCCGCTCAACTGCGGCACTTGCAGCGGGACGGACATCTGCGGCGGCGCCGGCGTGCCGGGCGTTTGCGGCGACAGCGTCGTCTGCACGAACCTCTGCTCGAGCCAGGTCACGTGCGACGCGGGCACCCCGACGACCGTCACCGGTGTCGTGCGCGCGGGCCTCTCGGCCTGGACCGGGCTGACGCCCGACCCCGTCCCGAACGTCCTCGTCTACGTCCCGAACTCGCCGCTCGATCCGTTCACCCCGGGCGCGTCGTGCCGGCAGTGCGGAGCCGACGTGTCCGGCTCGCCGCTCGTCTCGACCTACACCGACTTCGACGGCACCTTTACGCTGACCAACGTGCCGACGGGCACGAACATCCCCGTCGTCGTCCAGCTCGGGCGCTGGCGCAGACTGTTTCACTTCTCGATCCCGTCGTGCGCCTCCACGTCGCTCGGCACGCTCAACCTCCCGCGCAACCAGGGCGAGGGCAACATCCCGCTCACCGCCATCTCGACGGGGAACGTCGACGCGCTCGAGTGCGTCATCCTCAAGATGGGCATCGACCAGGCGGAATTCACGGCGAGCAGCGGCTCAGGGCGCGTCCACATCTACGCGGGCGCCACGGGCGCGAGCGGCGGCAACGCGAACGGCGGCGCCCCCGGTGCCACCATCGCGAACGCCACCACCGAGGTCGCCCTCATGGGCGCGAACGGGACGTACATGAACTACGACCAGATCATGTTCCCCTGCTGGGGCGCCGCCGCGACCAAGACGGCCACCGAGCTCGCCAACCTCGTCACGTACTCCGACTCGGGCGGCCACTTCTTCGCCACGCACTACAGCTACTCGTGGCTCGTCAACAACGCGGAGTTCAACACGGTCGCCAACTGGAACCCGAACTTCGACAACCCCGGCGCCGGCCCGTGGACGCTCAACGTGAGCACCGTGGTCCCCGCCTCGCCGCCCGCGCCTCACAGCGAGACGTTCGCCAAGTGGCTCAACAACGTCGCCGCGCTCTCCAACTCGGCCGCCACCGTGCCGTCGAGCCCGCAGGTGTCCATCTCCAACCCGCGTCATGACGCGGACTCCGTGAAGAACGGGTCGGTCGACTGGATCGACGGATTGGACCAGGGCGCGAACACGAACAACTTCCACGGCAACGGCACGCCCCTCGTGGAGCACTTCACGTTCAACACGCCGGTCAACGCGACCAGCCAGTGTGGTCACGACATCTTCAGCGACTTCCACGTCTCGAACGCGACCACGACGAACGGCAAGGTCTTCCCGGCGGAGTGCGACAAGGCTTTCGCGCCCCAAGAGAAGATCCTCGAGTTCATGATCTGGGACCTCGCGTCGTGCGTGCCTCCGCCCCCGTCGCCTTCGTGCACGCCGACCACGTGCCAGGCGCAGGGCATCTCCTGCGGCCCCGCCGGTGACGGCTGCGGCGCGGCCATCGACTGCGGACAGTGCCCCACCGGTCAACAGTGCGGCGGCGGCGGCGTCTACGGCCAGTGCATTCCCATCCCGGACTCCGGGTCGTGCACTCCGCAGACGTGCGCCCAGCAGGGCATCGCATGCGGCGCGGCCGGCGACGGCTGCGGCGCCTCGCTCGACTGCGGTCAATGCATCGCCCCGCAAACCTGCGGCGGCGGCGGCACCCCGGGACAGTGCGGCGGCACGGGCTGCACGCCCATCACCTGCGCACAGCAGAACATCACGTGCGGGCCGGCGGGCGACGGCTGCGGCACCCTCTTGCAATGCGGCTCGTGCGCGACTGGCCAGACCTGCGGCGGCGCGGGCACTTCCGGACAGTGCGTGACGACGGTGACCCCGACGTGTACGCCCGCCACGTGCGCCCAGCTCGGCGTCCAGTGCGGTCCCACGGGCGACGGTTGCGGTACCCTGCTGCAGTGCGGGTCCTGCCTGACGGGCCAGACGTGCGGCGGCTCGGGCGTACCGGGCCAGTGCGGCGGCACGGCGATGTAGCGATGAGGAGTTGACGCGCAGGGGCGGTTGCGTCCTTCTGTCTCGGTCTCCGAGACGGAAGACCCGACCGCCCCGATGGCCCGCAAGCCGCGTCTCCCTCATCGATGGGTCCTGGCCATCGCGTGCGCCGCGTGCGCGGGTCGGGCGCACGTGCGGTACGGCGGCGCCGCGGAGCAACCCCGCACGACCGCGGCCGGGGTCGACGCGAGCGGCGTCCGGTTGTCGCTCGATCGGGGGTGGCGCTTCCACCTGGGCGATGTGCCCAGCCCGAAGATCACCGGCCAAGATGCGTCGTACAGGAACGCGAAGGCCGGCGTCGCCTGGGGCGCGGCGGCGCCCGACTTCGACGACTCGTCGTGGAGAGAGGTCGACCTGCCACACGACTGGGTCGTCGAGGGTCCGTTCGACCCGAACGAGAACGCGGCGCAGGGATATCGACCGCGCGGTATCGCCTGGTACAGGCGCACGCTGAAGCTCGACCCGGCCGTCCGCGGCCGCCATCTCGAGCTCGACCTCGAAGGGATCGCCACGCACGCGACCGTCTGGTTCAACGGGTCCGTCGTGGCCCGGAGCTTCTCCGGGTATACGGCCTCGTACATCGACGTGACGCCGTACGCCCGCTACGGCGAAGACACGAACTCGATCGCCGTCCGCGTGGACGCCGACGCGATGGAAGGCTGGTGGTACGAGGGTGGCGGGATCTACCGGCACACGTGGCTGGTCGAGCGGGACCCCGTCCACGTCGTCACCGACGGCGTCTACGCGCTGCCACGGCTGGCCGGCGATGGCACGTGGGTGCTCCCCGTCGAGACGACGGTGGCGAACACCGGCCGCGGCCCCGCCGACGTCGACGTCGAGGCGACGCTCGTGGACCCTTCCGGCCACGAAGTGGCGTCGTCCACGGCACGCGTCCGCGCGGACCCCTTCGCCGAAGCCGTAGCCCGCGTCTCCATCCCGGTCACGGCGCCGCACCTCTGGTCGATCGACGACCCCGCCCTCTACCGAGTCCGCTCGGCCGTGCGCAAGGACGGGACGCTCGTCGACGTCACGACGACGACGACCGGCTTTCGCACCTTCCGCTTCGACCCGAACCTCGGCTTCTTCCTCAACGAGCGGCCCATCAAGATCCAGGGCGTCTGCAACCATCAGGACCACGCGGGCGTCGGCGTCGCCGTGCCCGATGCGCTCTGGGACTTTCGCCTGCGCCGCCTGAAGGCGATCGGGGCAAACGCCCTTCGCTGCTCGCACAACGCGCCCGCCCCCGAGTTTCTCGACGCGGCCGATCGCCTCGGCATGCTCGTCATGGACGAGAACCGGAACTTCGACGTCAGCCCCGAAGGCCTTCGGGAGCTCGGCTGGCTCGTGCGGCGCGATCGGAACCACCCGAGCGTCATCCTCTGGTCGGTCTTCAACGAGGAGCCCATGCAAGGGACGCCGGAGGGCTACGAGATGGTGCGTCGGATGTCCGCCGTGGTGAAGTCGCTCGACACGACGCGGCCCGTGACGGCGGCGATGAACGACGGCATGTTCCAACCGGTCAACGTCTCGCAGGCGGTCGACGTCGTCGGGTTCAACTACCAGAACACGCAGTACGACCGCTTCCACGCGGCGCACCCCACGCTGCCCATGATGAGCTCCGAAGACACGTCGGCGTTCATGACGCGCGGCGAGTACGCGACCGACCGCTCGCGCAATGTGATGGGGTCCTACGACGACGAGGCCGCGCCCTGGGGGGCCACCCAGCGGGCGGCGTGGAAGGCGATCGCGGATCGTCCCTTCATGGCGGGCGGCTTCGCGTGGACCGGCTTCGACTACCGCGGCGAGCCGACGCCCTTTCGGTGGCCTTCGGTGTCGTCGTTCTTCGGCATCCTCGACGCGTGCGGCTTCGCGAAGACGGCGTCCTATCTGCGCCGGGCGGCGTGGATCCACGACCGGCCGGTGCTGGCGGTGGTCCCGCACTGGACGTGGCCCGGCTGGGAAGGGCGACCCATCCGGGTGATGGCGATCTCCAACGCGGACAGCGTCGCGCTCACCCTCAACGGGAAGGCGATCTCGGAGCAACCCGTCGGCGCCGACCGGACGGCGACCTGGCAGGTGCCGTACGCGCCCGGCCGCATCGAGGTCGTGGCCAAGGCAGCAGGCCGCGAGGTGGCGCGCGAGGCCATCGAGACCGCGGGAACGCCGGCAAAGATCGAGCTCTCCCCCGACCGGCCCGCGCTCGACGGAGACGGTTGGGACGCCGAGCCCATCGAGGTCCGGGCCGTCGACGCCGCGGGCCGCGTCGTGCCGAACGCGAACATGCAGGTCGATTTCGAGGTCTCGCAAGGCCGCTTCCTGGGCGCCGGCAACGGCGACCCGAACTCGCACGAAGCCGACAAGGAGCCCCGCCGGCACCTCTTCCACGGCCTCGCGCAGCTCATCGTGCAGACCGTCGCCGGCGCGGGGGGCCCCTTGTCGGTTCGTGCCACGAGCGCGGGCCTCGTCCCCGGCCGCATCGACATCGCCGTCCGGCGGGCCGAGGCCCGGCCCTCGCTGCCGCCCGCGCCCCCACGCCGCTCGACACCGTCCACGCCATGAGGTCGAATGCACGCGTGCGCATCACGCCGAGGGCCGCGCTCGCGCTGTCGCTGGCGGCCGCGTGCTCTGCCCCGCGAACGCCGCCGCAGCCTCCCGTCCCGCCCGCGCTCGTGCTCGCGGTGCCGCCGGCCACGAACGGGGATGCGGGCACCGGCGCCCGCGCGGCCGCGTCGTCCGCCCCTTTCGCCGCGCTCGGGGACCGCGTCCTGGCCGAGCTCTTCGCCGACGATCCGACCGGCGCGCGCGACCTCGGGCTCCACGAATACGACGGCAAGATCGCGCCCCTCTCGCGCGAAGCCCTCGCCGCGCGCGCCGCTCGCCTCGACGAAGCCGCGGCATCTCTCGCCGCGGTCGACGGCGGAGCGCTCTCCGGCGATGACGCCCTCGACCTCGCCAGCCTGAAGACCCAGGTCCAAACCGCTCTCTTCTTTCTCGTCGACCTCGACTCGCCCCACAAAGTCCCGCAGTTTTACGAGTCGCTCTTCTCGGTCGACACGTTCATCGACCGCGAATACGCCCCGCTCGAAGAGCGCGCGCGTCGCCTGCTCGCGCACGAAGAGGCCGCGCTCGCCGAGGTCGGCCACGCGCGCGAGAACCTCACGCCTCCCTTCTCCAAGCCCGTCACCGAGGTCGCCGCCCGCAACTACGCCGGCTTCGCCTCGTACCTCCGCGTCGACGTCGCACGCGTCATGGGCAACGTGGGCGACGAGGCGCAGCGCGCGCGCTTCAAGAAGGCCAACCTCGGCCTCGCCGCCGCCGCGGCCGACCTCGCCGCCTGGCTCAAGAAGGAGGCCGCCCGCGGGGACCAGAGCCACGTCCTCGGGCCGCAGCGGTACGCGAAGCTCCTGCGCGTGCAGGAAGGAATCACCGAACCGCTCGACGCGTTCGCCCGCATGAACGAAGACGACCTCGCGGCCAACAAGAAGGCCTACGAGGCGCTGGCCGCGCACGTGCAACCAAAGCCCGTCCGCGAGGCCGACTACTTCACGAGCGCCGCCCGTTTGATGCACGACGCGCGCGCGTTCGTCGTCTCGCACGCGATCGTGGACCTGCCGTCCGACGACGACGCCGTCGTGCGCGAGACGCCGGCGTACAAGCGGTGGAACGCCGCCTCGCTCGAGATGAGCGGCCCCTTCGACACCGTGCGGAGCGCCTTCTACTACTTGACCTTGCCCGACAAGGCGTGGCCCGACAAAGAGCGGCAGGCCTATCTCGGCTCGATGGGCGACCTCCTCGGCACCACGGTCCACGAGGTGTACCCCGGTCACTTCGTGCAGGGCCGCTGGCAAGAGCGCGCGCCGACCCGCGCCCAGCGCGCCGCCGACGACTACGCGTTCGTCGAGGGCTGGGCGCACTACTGCGAGCAGATGATGATCGAGGAGGGGTTCGGCGAGGAAGACCCGGCCAACCGCCTCGCGATGCTGAAGGGCGCGCTGCTGCGCAACTGCCGCTTCGCCGCGTCGGTCGGGATCCACACGCGCGGGATGACGGTCGAGGAGGCGGCGCGGCGCTTCGTCTCGGACTGCCACCAGGACGAGGCCACGGCGCGCGAGCAAGCCGTGCGCGGCACCTTCGATCCCGGCTACTTCGCGTACACGCTCGGCAAGCTCCAGATCATCGCGCTCCGCGACGAGGCCAAGCGAGCCCTCGGCGCCGCCTTCTCGCTCGAGAAGTTCCACGACGCGCTCCTCGCCCACGGCGCGCCACCGCTCGCGCTCCTCCACGACCGCGTGCTGCGCGACCTCGGTGTACCGACGAAGTGACGACCGCGCGCTACTTGTGCTTCGGCTCGACGATCTGGATATCCCAGGGGACGCTCACGTCGGTCGAGCCGGCGTAAGGGGGAAACTGGATCTTCTTGAACGAATTGACGACGCAGTCGCCGACCGGCTTCCCGGCGTAGGGCGCGGGGACGGTGACTTCTTGGACGTGCCCGTTGCGGCCGAGGACGATGGTCGCCGTCGTCGACCCCCATGGCCCCGTCTTGTTGCCGTCTTCGTCGGACGCGGCGCCGCAGTTGTCTTTGACCTGCTTGGCGGCGCGCTTCAGCTGCGCGTCGACCGCGTCCTTGTCGTACGAGCCGGTGTCGCTGTCGCTGCCGCTAGCCGAACCCTGCGCCATCGTGCTCGAACCGTTCGTATTGCCCTTCGGCGCGTCGTCCTCCTTGGGCGACGTCGCGCCGGCGGTCTCCGGCAAGCAGCTGTCGCCATGAAGGACGGTGCCGTCCGGACACGTGCCCGGAGACTCCGCCTGCTTGCCACTCCCGCCACCACACGCCGCGAGCGCCAGCATGCACCAAGCGCCCGCCATTGCCGTGGTCCGAACGCGCGCCGCCGAAGACGGTCGCGCGACGTCACCCGCCCTGACCTTCGTACGCTTGCTCATGCCGGGCATCATACGCCTCAAAGGTCGGTGATCTTGTAGTCCTTTATCTTGTAGAGAAGCGCGCGATGGCTGATTTCCAATAGGTCGGCCGCCCGGGTCCGGTTGCCTTTGGTCTTTTGGAGCGCGCGCCGGATGAGAATCTGCTCGATCGCCGCAGAGGTCTTCTTGATGGAGAGCTCACCGCTCGCCAGGTGCACTTGGACCGGGTCGAGCGCCTCGCGGATGCGCTCGGGCAGGTCCGCCGTCTGGAGGACGTCGGTCTCGGCGAGGACCATCGCGCGTTCTATCGTGTTTTCGAGCTCTCGGACATTCCCCGGCCAGGCGTACTCGAGGAGGAGCTTGCGGCCCTCGGCGGACACGCCGCGGATGCGGGTCCCGAGGCGGGCGTTGTTTTTCGCGACGAAGTGGTCGATGAGCAAGCTCACGTCTTCGCGGCGGTTGCGGAGCGGCGGGATGTGGATGGATAGGACGTTGATTCGATAGAAGAGATCCTCGCGGAATCGCCCCGCTTTGACGTCCGCGCTCAAGTCGCGGTGCGTCGCGGTGACGATGCGGACATCGACCTTCACGTCCTTGGTGTCGCCCAGTCGCCGGATCGTTTCATCTTGCAGCACGCGCAGGAGCTTCACCTGGAGGTTGAGCGGAAGCTCCCCGATCTCGTCGAGGAACAGCGTCCCGCCGGTCGCCTCCTCGAAGAGGCCGCGCCGGTCGGCGTTCGCGTCCGTGAAGGCTCCTTTCCGGTGGCCGAAGAGCTCGGATTCGAGGAGATTTTCGGGTATCGCGCCGCAGTTGATGGCGACGAACGATCCGCCCTTTCGAGCCGAACGGCCGTGGATCGCGCGGGCGACGAGCTCCTTGCCGGTGCCGCTCTCTCCGGTCACGAGCACGGTCGTCTTGAAGTCGGCGATCTTCGCAATCGTCCGGAAGATCTCGAGCATCTCCTTGCTTTTCGCCAATATCGACTCGAACTGACTGTCCTTTTGGATTTGCTCTTTCAGCGCCCGGTTCTCACGACGCAGCGCTTCCCTCTCCTCGGCCTTGCGGAGGGCGAGGACGATCTCGTCGGGCTTGAAGGGCTTGCCGACGTAGTCGTAAGCGCCGGCCTTCATCGCCTCGATGGCCAGGTCGACGTTGCCGTACGCGCTCATCACGATGACGGTGGCCGGGTGCTGCTTGGCCCCGAGCGCGCCCAGGAGATCCATGCCGCCCATCCGCGGCATGCGGACGTCGGTCAGGATGACGTCGGGGTCGAAGGACTCGAGCGCCGCCAGCGCGGCTTCCCCGCCGTCGGCGACCTCGACCTCGTAACCGTGCTTCTTCAGCAGCGTGCGGAGCACGAGGCGGATGTTTTCCTCGTCGTCGACGACCAGCACGCGGCGCATGGCTATGAAATCTCTTCAAGCCGAGCATACGAGAAAGAGCCGTGGAACACGAGCGCCCTCGGCCGACGCCGCAAGCCTTGCGGACCGTTGCGCCCGCCGCCCGACGTGCGCGATAAACGCTCGGGCGATGCGCACGGGACTCGACCGACTCGCCACCGACTCCCGCCTCGCGCCCATCGTGGCCGAGCTTCGCGCCGCCCGCGTGGGCCTCCTCGCCCATCCGGCTTCGGTCGATCGGCGACTGGTCCACATCCGGCGGCTGCTCGACGCGATCGGCGTGGGCGTCTCGCTCGTCTTCGGGCCGGAGCACGGCTACGGAGGCGAGGCCCAAGACATGGTCGGCGTCGCCCACGCGCGCGACGCCTTCGGCACCCCGATCCGGAGCCTCTACGGCGACCGCTACGAGGACCTGTCGCCGGGCGCCGAGGACGTGGCCGCGATCGACGTGCTCGTCATCGACCTCCAAGACGTGGGCTCCCGCTACTACACGTTCATCTGGACGGCCGTGCTGGCCATGCGCGCCTGCGCCCGCGCCGGGGTGCGCGTTCTGGTGCTCGATCGGCCGAACCCCCTCGGAGGCGACCTCGCGCACCTCGAGGGCCGCCGGCCTTCTCGTCCGTATTGCTCCTTCGTCGGGCTCGAGCCCATCCCCGTCCGGCACGGGCTGACGCTCGGCGAGATCGTAGCCTGGCGCGCCTCGGCAGAGGGGGTCGCGCCCGGGCTCGTGCGCGTCCTCACGGTCGGCGGCCTCGATCGGGGCGCCCACGCGCCCGCCTGGGACCGGCCGTTCGTCATGCCCTCCCCCAACATGCCCACCTACGAGACCGCCCTCGTCTATCCGGGCGGCTGCCTGCTCGAAGGGACCAACCTCTCCGAGGGCCGCGGCACCACCCGCCCCTTCGAGATCCTCGGGGCGCCGTGGATCGACGGGCCGAGGCTCGCGGCAGAGATGCAAGCGCTGGGCTGCGCGGGCGCGCGAGTCCGCCCCGTGACGTTCCTTCCCACCTTCCAGAAGCACGCCCGGCAGGTCTGCGGCGGCGTCCAGGTTCACGTCACCGACCCCGACCGGTTTCGCCCGATGGCGACCTACTTGGCGCTCGTCGCCCTCGCCCGCGCCCAGGACGTCGAGCGCTTCGCCTTCCGGGTCGAACCGTACGAGTTTCGCGGCGATGTCCCCGCCTTCGACCTTCTCACCGGCGGCGCCGAGGCGCGTGAGCTCATCGAGCGCGGCGAACCGCCCGCCCGCGTCGCCGACGCCGTCGCCTCCGTGGACGCGGCGGATCGGGCCGTCGTCGCCGAAGCGATCGAAGCCGCCCGCGCGCGCTCTCTCTGACGCGGGCGCATGCGCGGGCGCGTCGAGAGAAACGACGCGAGACCGGCGGGCATCGGAATAAACGGGCGGCCCGGCGGGTCACCCAAGAGAGGGACGGGACACGAGGAGAACGGCGAGACGAGAAGCCGAGGAAGAAACAACAGTGCGCCCCTTGCCCCCTGGGTAGGCGAGACACACTAAAGAGTGAGTGCGGTTCGCCGCTGCCGTTTCCCTCCTAGGCGGCGAGTGCGGCGACCGTGCCTTGAGGGTCCGCGCGAGCCCCTCCCCCACCGCGCTGACCCACCGCGCCCGGACGATGAAAGTCGCCCGGGCGCGTTTTTTTTGTTCGGGCGCTACTTCTTCTCGCCCTCTACGTCCTCGGCCAGGTAGCTGAGGATGACCTCGTCGAGCGACTTGTCGCCGTTGAGGTCCTCGCCAAAGATCGATTTCCCCTGCTGCGGCCGGGCCTGACCGAAGATCGAGGCCGGGCGCGTCGGCGCGTACCGGCGCTCTCCCGCGGTCGCGTCGGTCGGCGTCGGCGTCCGCGACCCGGGCATCGAACCGGAGCTCGCCGCCGGGGGAACCGAGCTCGTTTTGTCCCGCAAGAGGCTGGCGGGCGCGGGCGGCAGATCCCGTGAGAGATCGGGCCCCGGCGGCGCGGCGTGGCCGTCGTGCTCGGGCACGACGACGTCGATGGTGAGCTCGGCCGGCTTCGGGATGACGAGGATCGTATCGGCCGCGCCCTCGATGAGGTGGCGGGTCGACATGGGCGCGACGTCCGGAAAGGGCGTCGCCGTTCGCGCCGCGCGCGGGTCGTTGGTCGCGTCTTCGTCGTAGCCCGCGGGAACCTCGGGCGGTACGGGGGTGCCGGGGCCGGGACGGAGCGCGGGCCGGGCCGCGGGCGGATCGGATACGCCGTCGAACTTGCCCTCGCGCAAGGCAATGAACATCGCCTTGTGCTGCTGCTTCATCATCTCGCGCACGATCTCGGCCATGCGCTCGCTGGCGAGATACTCCGCATATCCGGTCTTGATGCTCTTCAGGATACGGCCGCCGTCCGTGAAGAGGTGCGTCGTGATGTGGCCGTATTTCACGCCCGAGTCTTCCGTCTGGATGTGGAAGACCTTCCCCTTGTGCCGAACGTTGTTGTTGTAGCCGAGCAGGGGGGAAGACCGGGACGACATGGGCGGAGCTCGGCGCCGGGAACGTGGCGGCAGGCCTCAGGGTACCACAGCCGAAGCCCGGCGCTTCCCGGCAGAGGCGGGCCGCTTTCTGCAGCAATCGCGGGGACGGGGGCCCTACTCGCCGACGATCGACACGAGGCAAGCTTCGCGGCTGGCGCGGACGCGGGCCACCGGGATCGAGAACGGCGCGAGCGGCCGGACGGTGATGGACAGCACATCGCCGCCGGTGATGCCGAGCCGCGCGGCCGGTACCCCCGCGGCCCGCGCGCGGGCGAACAGGGCCTCGACGGCGACGGGGGCGACGCTCACGACGACCCGCGTCGCGGCCTCGCCGAAGAGGGCCGCCAGGGCGTCGACCGGTCCGTCGGACGCCGACGCGATCGGACCGAGGTCGATCACCGCGCCGACGTCGCCCGCGCCCACGGTGCAACACTCGGCGAGCGCCGCCGCGAGCCCGCCGTCCGATACGTCGTGCGCGCTCTCGACGAGGCCCGCCCGCGCGAGCTCGAGCAAGAGCTTCTGGAGCCGCCCTTCGGCGGCGAGGTCGATCGGCGGCGCTTGCCCCGCGAGCGCGAGCCCGGGCGTCCCCGCCGACGCGGCCGTGCGCGAGAGCCACTCGCTGCCCCCGAGCGCCAGGACACCCCGGCAACCCGCCTGCCCGAGGAGGACCACGGCGTCGCCCGCGCGCTTGAACGCCGCCGTGACGACGTCCTCGGCGCGCGCCACGAGGCCCACCGCGGCGACGGCGGGGGTCGGCAAGATCGAGCGCCCGTCGGTGTCGTTGTAGAGACTGACGTTGCCGCTCACGACCGGCACGCCGAGCGCGTTGCACGCGGCCGCAATGCCGTCGATGGCGCGGGCGATCTGGTCCATCACCTCGGGCCGCTCCGGGTTGCCGAAGTTGAGGCAGTCGGTCAGCCCCACCGGCTCGGCGCCGCTGCACGCCAAGTTGCGGCACACCTCGGCGACCGACATCGCGGCGCCCGCGTACGGATCGAGCTCGCACATCCGCGGGGCGCAATCGACGGCGAACGCGAGGATCTTCTCGATCGGCCCGTCCTTCCCCTCGGAGAGCACCCGGACGACGCCCGCGTCGGACCCCGGACGCACGATCGTGCCGCCCCGAACGATGTGATCGTACTGCCGCCACACCCAAGCCCGCGACCCGACGTTCGGCGAGCCGACGAGGTCGAGGAGCTCGCGCGCGAGGTCGCCCGGAACGGGCACCGTGTTCGGATCGAGCGCGCTTCGCTGGGACGGCGGGGCGGCGCGAGGGCGGTCGTAGAGGGGCGCCGCGTCGGTCAAGAGATCGATCGGCATGTCGCAGACGACGACGGCCGCGCGCCGCGACGGTGGGTCGACGAGCGGGTCGTGGCCCGGCGTCGCCGAGACGACCCAGCGACGGCTGTCGGTGACCTTGCCGATGACGGCGGCGTCGAGGTCCCACTTGGCGCAGATCTCGAGGACCCTGGCTTCGTTGCCCGGCTTGGCGACGAGGAGCATGCGCTCCTGCGACTCGCTCAGCAGGATCTCGTAGGGCGTCATCGCCTTCGCGCGCCGGGGAACGAGGTCGAGGTCGATCTCGACGCCGTTGTTCGCGCGGCCCGCCATCTCGACGCTCGACGACGTGAGGCCCGCGGCGCCCATGTCCTGGATGCCCTCGAGGACGCCGGCCGCGAAGAGCTCGAGGCACGCCTCGAGGAGGAGCTTGCCGACGAACGGATCGCCGACCTGCATCGTCGGCCGCTGCGACGGGCCGCCCTCGGAGAACGTGTCGCTCGCCATGGTCGCGCCGTGGATGCCGTCGCGCCCGGTCTTCGCGCCGATGTAGAGGATGGTGTTGCCGACGCCGGTCGCGCGCCCGTAGAAGATGCGGTCCGCGCGGGCGACGCCGCACGTGAACGCGTTGACGAGGATGTTGCCGTCGTAGCGCGCGTCGAACTGGAGCTCGCCGCCCACGGTCGGGACGCCGATGCAGTTGCCGTAGCCGCCGACCCCGGCGACGACGCCGCGCAGGAGCTCGGGGGTGCGCGGGTGGTCGGGCCGCCCGAACCGGAGCGAGTTCAGGCTGGCGATGGGCCGCGCGCCCATCGTGAAGACGTCGCGCAAGATGCCGCCGACGCCCGTCGCCGCGCCCTGGTGCGGCTCGATGAAGCTCGGGTGGTTGTGCGACTCCATCTTGAAGACGACCGCCACGCCGTCGCCGACGTCGACGACGCCCGCGTTCTCGCCGGGCCCCTGGATGACCCGCGGCCCCTTCGTCGGCAGCCGCCGGAGGTGCACCCGCGACGACTTGTACGAGCAATGCTCGCTCCACATCACGCTGATGACGCCGATCTCGGCGTAGGTCGGCGGGCGGCCGAGCGCGCTGCAGGCCTTGGCGTACTCGTCGCCGGTGAGCTTGTGCGCCCGCGCGAGCTCGGGGGTGACGGGGGGATCGTGGGGGAAGCTCGAGGCCATGGGCTTTCGGGGCGGGTCGGGGGCGATGTGTAGCGCGCACGGCGCGCCGCCTCAATGCGCGAGGGGGGACGCGCGGCGCGCGGTGGAACGTGAGAAGGCCTCGTGCTACCCCACGGCCGCCATGCGCGCGTGCGTCGTCCTCTTCCCCGGCTCGAACGCGGACGCGGAGATGGTCCGCACCCTGCGCGACGTGTGCGGCGTGCCGACGACGGTGGTCTGGCACACCGAGACCGAGCTCCCGGACCGCACCGATCTCGTGGCGCTCCCCGGCGGCTTCAGCTTCGGCGACTACCTCCGCTGCGGCGCGATCGCGAAGGTGAGCCCCATCGGCCGCGCCCTCCGCGCCCACGCCGACCGCGGCGGCTGGGTGCTCGGCGTGTGCAACGGCTTCCAGATCCTGACGGAGCTCGGCATGCTCCCGGGCGCGCTCACGCAGAACTTGCATCAGCGCTTCGAGTGCGGCGACTGGCACGTGAAGGTCACCGCCGAGGGCCCCTTCACGCGCAAGCTCGGCGACGTATGGAAGCTCCCGATCGCGCACGGCGAGGGGCGCTTCCAGGCCGACGCGGAGACCTTGCGGCGCCTCGAAGGCGAGGGCCGGATCGGCCTCCGCTACGCGACCCGCGAGGGCACGTTCGAGGAGCGGGCGAACCCCAACGGGAGCATGCTCGGCATCGCCGGCGTCTACGGAGGTCCCCGCCGCAACGTGTTCGGCTTGATGCCGCACCCCGAGCGAATGAGCGAGTCGATCCTCGGCGGCGACGACGGACGAAAGCTCTTCGAATCGGTCCTGTCGCACGCGGCGTGAGCGCCCTTCACCGGGGCGGGCGGACACGAGGGCGGCGGTCGCGGGGCCGCGTCGAGGGCGCGCCTCCTCGCCGCGAGAGCGCGCGCGTCCGCGAAAGACGAACGCGCGGCTTCTTCGGACCGACCCTCCTTCGCGACGAGAGAGCGCGCGCCCGCGAAAATCCGGCGCCCGTCCGAGGCGGACGCACCCTTCCTCGACGGGAGAGCGGGGCCGTCTCCGAAAGAGGGGCGGCTGTCCGCGACGGACGAGCCCTTGCTCGCGGCGAGGCGACGCCGCCCCACGGCGGACGGCCGCACGTTCGCGAGAGACGGGCGCCTTCTCACGTCGAAGGAGGGCTTTCCCACCGCGGACCCGCGCTCGCCGAACGCAAACGCGCCCTCTCTCGCCGCGAGCACCCCCTCGCCCGCCGCGGACCCGCGTCGGGCCGCCGCGGACGCCCGCCGCTACGGATAGAGGGGGCGCATGGCGGTCGTCCAGAGCGCGTTCATGTTGGCGAGGCCCGTGTCGTCGGGGTGAAGGTCGTCGGTCGCCCGGCCGCCCGCGCACGGCGGGCACACGAAGAGACTCTGGTTCTGCATGAAGTAGGCGTAGAGGTCCGGCCCGGCCATGAGGCCGTTCTGCTGGACGAGCGTGTCGATGGCGGCGTCGTACTGCGGGATACCCGCGTGCATCCCGTCGCCCGAGAAGGGAATGTGCGGGATGATCGGGATGCGCCCGGCCGCCTTCACCATCGTGATCATCGACTGCATGTTCGACTGGAACGTGGCGACGGGCGTCTGGTCGTTCGCGGCGTCGTTGGTGCCGAAAGACAGAACGAAGAAGCGATAGTCGGGGTTGAGCGTGAGCGTCTGGGGGAGCCGCGCGAGCCCGTTCGCGGAGAGCTCGCCGCCGATGCCGCCGTTGATCATCGCCGGGAAGAAGGTGGGCGACGCCGCGTGGATGCCCTCGGCGTAGCTCGGCTGGTGGATGTCGGCGCGGTCGTAGGCGAAGGCCGTGATGCTGTCGCCCATGAAAAACCACGTGTCGTCGGGGATGCAGCTGCCGGACGACGACAAGTCGTGGACGTCGATCTCGCCGATCTGCACGCCGTTCGGCTCCCCGACCGGAACCGTCGTGCCGGACGGCGTGGTGATGCTGGTGGGCGCCGCCGTGACGGTCATCTTGACCCAGGTCATGCCCGTGAAGTCGATCGAGTGGGCGCGCGTGCGGACGGAGTTGCCCGTGACCATGACGGGAGTGGTCCACGTGCCATCCATTCCGTTCGTCGAGTCGGCCGACGTGGCGATCTGGTAGTCGGCGGGGAAGCCGTAGACCATCCGGGTGGTGCCGGCCGCGGGCTGCTCGAAGTACGCGTTGTAGTCGTAGGTCCCGCCGTCGTCCCAGCTGACGAGGACGCGCGTCGGCCCGGCCGCGAGCTTGAGCGCCACCCACGACGGGCTCGCGACCGAGGGATTGCCCGCCGACCAGCCGCCGTTGTGGTAGTGCCCGTCGACGACGGCCGCGCCGCCGTTCGACATCGGCGCTCCGCCCGCGGTGCTCGCGAACGTGGTGGCGCCGCGCGAGATGATCGGGCTCGTGTGCGTGAGCATGCCGGTGATGGGACCGCCGCAACCCCCGTCGGACGGCGGAGTCGGCGTTCCGGTTTCGCGCGCGGCGCCCGCGTCGCTTGCGCCGGTGGCCGCGTCGAGGCCTGCGGCCGCATCGTTGCCGGCTGGACCCGAATCGGGCCCGGGCGCGTTTCCTCCGCTGTCGCCGCTGCTACAAGCCCCGAGGCCGACGAGAGCGAGGACCGAGAAGCGCGGGAGGAGTTTCATCGCGGCGCAGTGAAGCAAGGATTCCCCGCCCGAACAACGCGGGCGATCCACGAGGCGTCCCACCCCAGATCGGCGCTGGAACATTTTGACCACTCTCGACGAAGACCTGGCACGAACGCTGGCGCGCATCTCGGCAGACGAGATCGTCGCGGCGCTGGGCCTCGAGCGCGCCCCGCGCGTGGTGCGCACGGCCGTGCGAACGGCCTCGTTCGAGGTGTCGCGGCCGCTCGGGCGCCTGCTCGCGCGGTTCGACGCGCGCATCGCGGAGCGCGGACTCGCGCGCGCCGCCGCGGGAGCGATCGCCGACCTCGAGGCCCGCTTTCGCGTCGAGGGCCCCGCGCCGCCCGAGCACGGACCCCTCCTCGTCGTATCGAACCACCCGGGCGCGTACGACACCCTGACGCTCCTCGCCGCCCTGGGCCGCGACGACGCGGCGATCGTCGCCGGCGACCGCCTCTTTCTGCGCGCGATGCCCGCGTTCGCGCAGAAGCTCTGCTTCGTCGCGGAGACGGGAGGCGCGCCGACCCTCCACCGCTCGAACGGCCTGAGGCAAGCGCTCCGGCACCTCCGCGCGGGCGGCGCGATCGTGCAGTTCGGCGCGGGTCGGATCGAGCCGGATCCCGCGTTCCCTTCGAAAGAGCCGCTCCTCGCGACGTGGCTGCCCGGCACCGGGGTCCTGGCGCGCGCGACGGCAGGGGCGGGAGGCCGCGTCGTGGTGGCGCTCCTCGAGGGCGTGATCTCGCCGAAAGCAAAGCGCGCGCTCCTCGTGCGCCTCGCCGAGCGACGTGGGGTGACGACGATCGCGCCCCTCCTTCAGATCGCGTTCCGCCGCTACCACGACGTCGCCGCGACGGTGCACTTCGGTGGGGCGGCGGACGCGAGCGATGTGGTGCGCGCGGGTGACGACGCGGCGATCGCGGCGAGGCTGCGCGAGGAGGCGCTGGGCCTCCGATAGCCGTACCACTCGCGCCGGCTCTCCCGTTTCGCTCGCGTCTACCCCGGGCCGGCCACCACGGGCCCGCGCGTCTCTTGCGCCACCGCGGCGCGTGCGCGGCCGAGCGCCTCGCCGAACATACGAACCGTATCCGACCATCGCGGCCACACGGCGGCTTCCGCGGCGGCGCGCAGGGCCGCTCGCATCGCGCCGTCACCCGCAAAGCGGCGGAGCAGCGCCGCGAGGCCCTTCGCATCGTCGCACACGACCGCCGCCGGACTCCCCACGAGGCCCGCGGCGATCGCCGTCGGGCGAGAGACGAAGACGGGCACCCCCGCGTGGAGGGCTTCGGTCAGCACCATCCCATACCCTTCGAGGGACGACGGAAGCACCAGCGCGTCGGACTCGGACAACACGCGCGACAGGGCCGCTTCGTCCGCGATGCCCGCGAAGCGCACGGCCGCGCGGAGGACGCGCGAGGCCTCGACCCGCGCTCGAACCGCTGCCGCGTGCTCCGGGTCGCGGTCCGCGTCGCCGACCAGCGTGAGCGCCAGGCGTGGGTCGGACGCTTCTTCGATCGCGTCGAGGAGAAGGGGAACGCGCTTTCGCGCGATGAGGCTTCCGATGAAGACGAGGCGCGCGCGCCCGCGATCGTCGGGCGCATGGGGGAGCCGCACCAGGCGGTCGGCGCCCGGAAGGATCACGTCGATCGCGCGGCCGGGGTGCTCGGCGGCGAGGCGCGCACCCGTCGCGTCGCCGGTGACGACGAGGCGATCCGACGCGGCGATGGCGCGCGCTTCGACGGCGCGGAGGAGCACGTCATCGGTGTGCTCGACCTCCCAGCTCGTCAGGTGATGGACGAGGAGCACGCGCGCGACGCCGCGGGACGTGCCTTCGAAGATCGGGCCGAGCTCTCTCACGCACAGCGCGTCGCCGACGACCGCGTCGAACGCGCCGCCGTCCGCGGCCGCAGGCAAACGAGAGGGCTCGCCGGCGAGGTCCGCGAGCGTGACGTCGTCACCCCGCGCGCGCAATCCCGCGACGACCAGGCGATCGTACACGTAGCCGCCCGTCGGCTGCCCGAGGTCGCCGTACGCCGCCCAGCAGACGCGCAACGTCGCTCAGAGAGGGTCGGCGCGGCGCTCGAACATGGCACGCACGTGCGGCTTCGTGAGCTCGACCAGCGTGAAGACGCCGAGCACCGTGCCGAACGGCATCCACATGCACGAGAGACCCGCGACGACGAGGCAGAAGAGGTGCCCGCGGCGGAGCGCGATGAATCGCCCGGCCAGGACCGTGAGCGCTCCCATCGTCCACCCGAGGAGCACGGCGGCGCACCCGATCGCGACGAAGAAGATCCCCATGTTGGGCGGAGGCGGCGCGAGCGGATTCACCGTCATCATCGGGAACGGAGGCCACATCGGCGTCGGCCCGTTCAGCATCTTCACGCCGATCGCGATGTGGAAGATGAAGACGCTCGACGTGAGCGCGACGAGGGCGCCCACCACGTAGTGGAACGTCGCGAGGAGCTTGAGATTCTTTTCTTCCGACGTGGGCGGGAAGTAGACGGCGGTGTCGTGGCGGTACGGTTCGGCCATGGCAGACTTCCGTTTTCTCTGCCACATGCGCGGCCGCAGGCAAGCGTCGGGAGCGTGGGTCGGTTCAGACCGCGCGCTCGTACGAGGCGTAGGCGACGGGCGACTCGCGCACGAGGACGCGGATCAGCGAACCGGCGACGGGCGCCACGCCGCCGGGGAGGCGGGCCAGCCGTTCAGCCGCCTGGTGGGCGACGTGCTCGGCGACGCGCTCGGTGGTCGAGAGACGGCCCCGGAAGGCGGCGTGCTCGTCGAGGTTGCGATAGTCGAGCTCCGCCAGGACGGCACGCAAGAGGTCGCGCATCGCACCGATATCCATGACGACCTCGTGCGGGCCGAGGGCGGCCGACCGGACCTCGAGGTCGACCGCGTAGGTCGCCCCGTGGAGGCGCTGGGCCGGCCCGAAGAAGGGGTCCGCGAAGCTGTGGGCGATCATCACGTGGTCCGATACGCCGAGGGCGAACATGCCTCTCAGTACACGAAGACGGTTTGAACCGCATCGCCCGGGGAGCGGTCGAGCCGGGCGTAGACGTCGGCGGCGGACGCGAACGACGACGGAGGGTCGATGAGCGCGTCGAGCGCGGGGTCCGCGAGCAGGGCCCGCACCACGTCGAACCTCCGCGCCGCAGTCCATCGGGCGGAGCGAGCGGCGGGGATGCTCGAAACTTGGGTGGACCGCAGGACCAGGCGGCGACGGTGAAACTCGGCGCCGAGGCCGATCGTCGCGAGGCGCGCGCCGTAGAACGAGGCCACGACGACCGCGCACTCGTGCGCGGCGTGGGCGATGGCGCGGTCGAGCACGGCCGGGTCGCCGGTGGCTTCGACGACCACGTCCGCGTCGCCGCGCGGGCGGTCTTCGTCCGGGTGAAGGCCGTCGATGCCCCACGCGGCCGCGACGGCGCGGCGGCGCTCGGAGGGCTCGACGAGGCGCACGCGGGCTCCGGCGCGGCGGATGAGGTACGCGACGAGCAAGCCGATGACGCCGCCGCCCAGGATGACGACGCGGTCGCCCACGGACGCGCCCGCGTCCCACACGCACGTGACGGCGGTCTCGAGGCTCGCGGCGAGGACCGCGCGGCCGACCGGAAGCGCGGGGTCGAGCACGCGGAGGGCGGAGGCGTCGAGCCCGTGGAGGTCGCCGTGGGGAGCGAGCGCGAAGACGCGGGCGCCGGCGGCAAGATGGGCCACGGCCGCCCCCACCGCGACGACTTCGCCGACCCAAGCGTAGCCGTACCGGCGGGGGTAGACCGGCGCGCCCGCGGGCTCGAGCGAAGGATCGAAGGGCGAGCGAGCGTCTCCCTTGTAGAGGACCAGCTCGGTCCCCTGGCTGACGCCGGAGGCCAGCGCGCGCGCCAGCACCTGGCCTGGACCGACCGCCGGGACCGCGCCCGCCCGTACCTCGACCACGCGCGGCGCGAGAAACCAGAGCTCCCGCGGCGCCGGTCCTTCAGTAGACAAGCCGACCCCGAACGACGACGCTCGCGCCCGCCCGCTCGACGGTCGGCTCGTCGATCGTGATCGCGTGCTCGATGCGCACGACGCCGACCTCGCCGACGGCGGCCACGGCGGGCGCCCCGAGCAAGCGCGGGGCGATTTCGACGGTGGCCTCGTCGGCCAGCCGACCCCGCAAGAACGCGCTCAGCACGCGCGCGCCCCCTTCGACGAGGAGACGCTCCACCCCCCACGCGCGAATCGCCGCCAGGGCGGCCGGCAGCGAGACCAGACCGCCATCGTCGGCGGCGACGAGCTTCACGGTCGCGCCCTCGGCCTCGAGGCGCGCCTGCGCCGCCGCCGAAGCACGGCCCTCGACCCCGACGACGAGCGTGCCCGGGCCCCCTTGCAGGACGCGCGCGCCCACGCGGACGTCGAGCGTGCTCGCCAGCACGACGCGCTTGGGCTGCCGCCCTTCGTGGCCGACCGCGGCGAGGCGCGGGTCGTCCACCGTGACCGTGGCGCGTCCGACCAGGACGGCGTCGTGCTCGGCGCGCGCGCGGTGGGCAAGCAAGACGCCCTCGTGGGAGCTCAGCGGAGTTCGCACGCCGGGCAGGCCGATGCGCCCGTCGAGCGACTGAGCGAAGTGGAGCGTGGTCTTGGGCCGTTCGGGGACCGTCATCGCCGAGCTCGATCGTTCTCTCGCGTGCCCGGCGCCCCCGTGCCGGGCGCCGTCATCTTGGACCGAAGATCAGGGCTTGTCTGCCCAGGCGATGGCGTACCCGCGGAAAGGCATGGTGGCAAATGCCCGAAGGCCGGCGCTCGCCGCGGCCTGCGCCACGCCTTCGAGCGTCGGCGTGCGGACGCCCGACCAAGAGGAGCGGGCTCTGGGCCGCGCTCCTCCCCGCCCCCGGACGAACGTCGAAACCACCCAGCGGCCGCCCGACGCGAGCACCCGTGAGGACTCGGCGACGACGCGCGCGGGGTCGGCGTAGAGGTCGAGGGCGGCGAGGTTGACGACCGCGCCGAAGGAGCCGTCACGAAACGGAAGGCGCGCCGCGTCCGCACGCACGAGCACGGCGGTCGGCGCCGCGGCGTGGGCGCGGGCGAGCATGGCGCGCGAGAGATCGACGCCGAACACGGCGCGTCCCCCCGCGCAAGCCACGAGCGCGCGCGTGCTCGTCCCCGGACCGCACGAAAGGTCGAGCCACGGTCCCTGGGTGGCGGCGATCTTCTCGGCCACGAGGCGCGCTTCGCGCGAGGCACCCGGAGCGCCGAAGCCCGTCGAGACCCCGAACGTGACCGGTCGCCACACCTTTGCGTAAATGCGCGCGATGAGCGCGGACTGCATCGCGCGGGCACCCAGGGAGCCCTTGCCGGCGCCCTCGGGCAAGACGTCGATGGCGACGTCGTCGGCGCGCACGGCGGCCCCGCAGCTCTCGCACGACGGCGCGGGAGCGGAGAGGCGCCGCGACGGCAAGGGGGCCTTGCATCGCGGGCAAATGAGAAACCCGTCGGCGCTCGCAGCGCCCTTGTCGACGTTCATTTATTGAAACGTGGTGCTGGTCACGGTCACGCCGGCGCCGCCCGTCTTGTCGCGTGCCTCGACGTAGATGCTCGGATGCGACGGCTGGACGCTACCATCATTGCTGTCGCCCTCGAAGGTCGACTGGTCGATGTCGAGGTTGCCCATCAGGTCGTCGACGACCTCGAAGATCGAACCAGAGCCGAGCTCGTTGGCGGTGTCGTGGCCGAAGTCGGTCCCGCAAATGCTGAGCGTGTAGCTGTTGCCGTCGTTGTAGATCGCGCCGCCGAGACCGCCGCCCGGCGTCCCCGCGCGGGCCGGGTTCTCGCCGCGGCCGACGGCGGTGTTGCCGGTGAAGACGCTGTTCACGATCGTCCAGGATGTGCCGATGCTCCCGAGGGCGCCGCCGTTCGATCCGGAGTTGCCCGAGAAGGTGCTGCCGAGGACGTAGCTCGGCTGCGTCTGGTTGGTCGTGTAGACGGCGCCGCCCGCGTAGTCCTGTCCGACGGTCGGCTGCGTGTTGCCGTAGAACTTCACGTTGACCGCCTTGAAGGTGCCGCCGCCGACGTAGATCGCGCCGCCGCCGAGCACGCCCGCGTCGACCGGCCCGCTCCCCGCGGTGAAGCCGATGTTCTGCACGACGAGGTTGGGCGTGCTCTGCGCGTTGCAGTGCGAGGTCGTCCAGTGGAGCGCTTGGTCGCACGTGTTCTGGTAGAGGACGCGGTGGTCGCCCCCGCCGCTCAGCGTGACGGTGCCGCCGCCGTCGATGGTGACGCTGCCGTCGCCGAGGCCTCCGTCGTTGAAGATGTCGATTTCGGGGACGACGATGACGATGGGGGCAGGACCGCACGCGAAGGTCACGACGCCGCCCGCGTGAACGGCCGCGACGACCTTGTCGCCGGTACAGCTCGCGGGGGTGCCGTCGCCGACGACGGTCGTGGGGTGCGAGACGTCCTCGGCCTGGATTCCCGCCGGGCCGGCGCAGTGGCCGTTGGGGTTGGCGTTGGAGGCGACCGAGACCCCGGTGGCGTCCGTCGCGGCGTCCGTCATGGGGGGGGTCGTCGCGGCGTCGGGCGAAGAGACGGTCCCCTCGGCGTCGTGCGGGCCGGCGTCCGGGCCGGTCGCCGCGGGGCCTCCGTCGGAGACGACGCCGGGATCGCTGCCGCTGCACCCCGCCGAGGCTCCCACGGCCCAGGCGGCGAGGACCGAACCACCGAGCCACCGGCGACGCGCGAGGGAGAAGAGGCCCATGGATCGCTCAGCGTGTCACGCGGGCGACCGGCGGGCCGCTCGTCTCGCGCTCCGCATGCCCGATCGGTGGTCGCGGGTGGGCCCTCCGCCTCCGCTCGAGCACCCGGTCTACGCTTTGGCTTTGCCGTGGACCGTGAGCACGGGGCACGGCGAAGTGCGCACGACCTTCTCTGCGACGCTGCCGAGGAGCGCGTGCGCGAGGCCGCGACGCCCGTGCGTGCCGATGACGACGAGGTCGGCGTGAATCTCCGTCGCGGCGGTCGTGATCTCGCTCCACGCGGGCCCCTGCCGGAGCATGCCGTGGAGGTCGAGGCCCGGCCGCGCGGCGGCGTGCACGATGCGATCGAGCGCGTCCGAGGTCAGGGTGCGGATCTGGCCGCCGACGTCGGCCGTGAGCGCGACGCCCTCGGCGAAGCCGTACACCGGGATCTCGTACGCGTGGACGATCGTGACGCGCGCGCCGAGCTTCTCGGCGAGGTCGATCGCGTACGTGAGCGCCGCGTCGGACGCGTCGCCGAAATCGTGCGCCACGAGGATGCGTTGAATGGTCGTGCTCATGGGTCTTGCCTCTCGCGCTCAAAAAGGAATCTCGTGGCCGTCCTTCCAGAACTTCCCCGTCGACGCGAACGGTAGCGTCGCCACCGCGAGCGCGCCCTCCGCAGACTCGCGCGGACTGCCGGGCGCGTTCGGCCCCCCGAGATCGGTCTTCACCCATCCCGGGTCGAACGCCTGCACCGAGATCTCACCGGCGAGCTGCGACGCGAGCATCCTCGTGAGACCGTGGAGCGCCCACTTGCTCAAGCGATAGCTCGCGATCCCGTCGAGCGTCACCCCCTCGACCGTACCTGCACCCGAGCCGACGTGGACGATGCGTGGCTCGTGCCCCCGGCGGAGTTGCGGCAGGAGCTCCATGGTGAGGCGGAAAGGCGCCAGGAGGTTGATGTCGAGCGTGCGCTCGAGCGTACCGCGCGGCTCGGCGTGGAAGGTCTTCGCGCCGCCGGTGTCGGCGAGGATGGCGGCGTTGTGGAAGAGAATGTCGAGGCCCTCCCAGCGGTCCCGCGTGGCTCCCGCGAGGAGCTCGGGCGCGCCGGGAGAAACCAGATCGACCGCGAGGCCGGTGAAATCGCCGAGGGCCGAGAGCTCCCGCGAGGCGCGCTCGAGCCGCGCCGGGTCCTTTGCCACGCCGAACACCTTCGCGCCCTCCCCGAGGAAGCGCTTGGCCGTCTCGAAGCCCACGCCACGTGAGACGCCGGTGAGGAGCACCCGCCGACCGTCGAGCCGTTTGCCCATCATGGCGCCTCTTATAGTCGACGTGAGACTTCGAACGATGCAGTCCCCGCGGGCAAGGAAGACAACCGCGACCCCCTTACCATGGATGCGTTCGAGGCGAGGGTGGGGTCTCGAAGGACCCCTTGTTTCCAGGCCATGTCATGGCACGCACGACCTGCCCGCGACCTTTGCGGCCACCAAGAGAATTTTCTACCGCCGATGGAGGGCCATGCTTTTCCTGCACTCCACCGTCACCGGGAGCGTTCTGTTCCGCTCCTATTGAGTGTGGTAGCGCGAAGGAGAGGGCAGCACGGATGAAAGGCTACAGGTCAGCACGCTGAGTCGAGCATGTTACGCTGGCACACCTAGAATGCAGCACAAAGTAGCAATTGTTCACGATTGGCTTACTTCGATGAGAGGCGGCGAACGCGTCGTAGAGGCGCTCTGCGAGGTCTTTCCGCGGGCCGACCTTTTTACGCTTACGTGGGATCCCGAGCGGCTCTCTCCCGCGCTCGCTCGCCGCTCCGTAGTCACCTCGCCGATCCACACGTGGTCGCGCGCGCCGTTCGTGCGTGGCCGCTTCCGCGCGCTCTTGCCGCTGTTCCCCCTCGCCGTCGAGTCCTTCAACCTCGACCGCTATTCGCTCGTCGTGTCGAGCAGCCACTGCGTGGCGATGGGCGCCGTCGCGCCGCCGCGGGCGCTCCACGTCGCGTATATGCACTCGACGCTCCGTTACATCCGCGAAGCGCAGCCCGCGTACGAAGCGAGCTTGCCCGGCGGCCCGGTCGGCAAAACCCTCTTCCGCGGCGCTGCCCACTATCTCCGGCGCTGGGAGGTGCAAGCCTCGGCGCGACCGCACGTCTTCATCGCGAACAGCACGTACACGCGCGATCGCATCCGCGCGTACTACCGGCGCGACGCGCAGGTCATCGAGCCGCCGATCGAGACCGAGCGCTTCGAGCTTGCCGCGCGAGCGAACAGGACCCCGTCCGACGCGCCGTTCCTCCTCGTGTCGGCCCTCGTGCCGAACAAGCGGGTCGACCTCGCGATGCGCGCGTTCCAGGGCCGCCGCGAGCGGCTGGTCGTCGTGGGCGACGGACCGGAGCGGGCGAGGCTCGAGCGGTGGGTCGGAGAGAACGTCTCGCTCCTGTCGCGCGTGAGCCAGGCGGAGCTCGAGTCGCTCTACGCCGGATGCCGCGCGCTCCTCCATACGGGCGTGGACGATTTCGGCATGGTGATGGCGGAGGCGCTGGCGGCGGGCAAGCCGGTCGTCGCGTCGGCCGAGGGCGGCGCGCTCGACATCGTGCGCGACGGCGAGACGGGGATCTTCATCGACGCGCCGACGGTGGAAGCCGTCCGCGCGGCGCTCGACCGGTTCGACGCGGAGGCGCACCGGTTCGACGCGGAGACGCTGCAGCGGTCGGCGAGGCGGTTCGACCGGACGACCTTCGCGCGAAGGTTCGCCGAGGCGGTCGAAGAGGCCTGGGAGCGGCATGAGGCGAAGGGGAACAGTCGAAGTGCGGGCGGGGATCGGGCAACCAACGGGGTGAACGGCAGCGGACGGATGAAGGCGACGGCAAACGGAACGAACGGCATGTCCCACGCGACCAACGGCTCGAACGCAACCAACGGCGCCCACGGGGCCCGCGGCTCGAACGCAACCAACGGTGTCCACGGTACGAACGGCCGCGGGCGCGCCCACGGCGCGAACGGAACCCACGGCGCGAACGGCGGCCACGCCGCCAACGGCTCGAACGGCGCGACCAATGGTGTCCACAAGACCAACGGCACGCACGGCGGCCACCATGGAAGCGCGACGGGCTATTTGCTCGAGGACCCGAGCGCCGGACACGAGCCGCAGCGCCGGGCCCACACCGACCCAGCGATGGTCGCGGGATGGCTCGCGCGGCACCCGCGCGCGGCGCTGACGGCGAAGCGCGTGGCCGACGTCACGCTGGCGGCCGCCGGGCTCGCGCTCACCGGCCCGCTCATGATGGCGCTCGGGGCGATCATCACGCTCGACTCGAAAGGCCCGGCGCTCTTCTTCCAGCGCCGCACGGGGCTCGGCCAGCGGCCCTTCACCCTCATCAAGCTTCGCACCATGCACGGCGACGGGAACGTGACCCGCGTCGGGCGGTTCTTGCGACCGATGGGCCTCGACGAGCTGCCCCAGCTCTGGAACGTGCTCAAAGGCGACATGAGCCTCATCGGACCGCGCCCCGAGGTGCCCGACCGCGTGGAGCGGTTCGAGCAGCACCTGCCGGGCTTCCGCGCGCGTCACCTCATGCGCCCGGGCATCACCGGCTGGGCGCAGGTCAACGGCCTCCGCGGCAACAAATCGCCCATCGCAGAGCGCCTCCGCTTCGACATCGAATACCTCCACGATTGGAGCCTCCCGTTCGACGGGCGCATCCTCACGCGGACCGTGTCGACGGTGCTTGGCGAGACGATCCGCTCCCTGCGCAGCTGACCCGCGCGCGATGACGCCGGGACGCGAGCACGGCAGCGCGATCCGCAACCTGTCCCTCAAGGCGCTCTCGCTCGGCCTCGAGCGCGGGTGCCGCCTCGTGGTCGTGGTGGTGTCGGCGCCGGTGCTGGGAGAGGCGGCGTTCGGTCGCTTCGTGTTCGCGTCGACGGTGACGGCGATGCTGGCGCTCGGCACCGACCTCGGCCTGGGCGTGTGGACGACGCGGGCGCTCGCGCGAACCGACGGCGAGGCCAACGGCGTCCGCATCGTCCGCGTCGGGCTCGAGCTGCGCGCGCTGGCGTCGGTGCCGTACGCGCTCGCGATCGCGGGGGCGGTGGCCCTGTCGGCGCCGGGCGAGCCGCGCGCGTCGATGGCGCTCCTCGGCGCGGCGGCGCTGCTCTACGCATTCCTCGACCACTTCGGGGCCATCTTCCGCGGGCGCGAGATGTTCGCCGACGAGGCGCGCTTGAACGTCACGCGCGCGATCCTCACCGCGGCGGCCGGGCTCGCGATGCTGGCCGCCCGCCAGTCTCTCACGGCGCTCTGCGCGGGCCTCGCGGCGGCGAACCTCGCGGGCGCGCTGTACGGCCTCGCCGTGCTGGGGCGCCTTCGCCTGATCGAACCCCGCGCCTGGCAGGGCAAGGTCGATCGCGCCCTCGCCGGCGCCGCCCTCCGTGCGGGGCTCCCCATCTGGATCGCCGGCCTCGTGTCGCTCCTCTACTTCAAGGTCGACACGCTCTTCGTACGCTCCTTCTGCGGCGAAGCGGAGCTCGGGACCTACGGAGCCGCGTACAAGATCTTCGAGGGGGCCATGATCGTCCCGGCCGTGGTGCTCGCCGTGGCCTTCCCGCGCCTCTCGCGCGCGCACGGCGACCCGCCGGCGCAACGCGCGCTCGAGTGGCGCATCTCCGGGCTGCTCGTCGGGCTCGGCCTCCTCGCCGGAGCCGCGTGCTTCTTCGGGCGGACGATGCTCGTGGCCCTGCTTTACCGCCGCGGCTTCGCCCGCGCCGAAGCTCCGCTCGAGATCCTCGCGCTCGGGCTCCCGCTCGTCTTCGTCAACTACGGGCTCACGCACTTTCTCCTGGCGCGCGACCGCGGCCGGGTGACCACATGGCTCTCCGCGATGATGCTGCTCGTCACCGTGGCGCTCGACCTCGCCCTCATCCCGCGATACCGCTCGCCGGGCGCGGCGGCCGCGACGGCGCTCGCGGAGATCGCGCTCACGGCGGGGTGTCTCGCGGCGCTGGCGCTCGAGCGGACGACGTCAGCCCGAAGAGTAGCCAGAAGAGACCGAAGAGCGGCGTGAACTCGAAGAAGTAGTCGAGCACGCCGTGGACGAAGAACGCGGCGGCGGAGACGCCCGTGGCGAGGCCGAGGAGGCGGCCCGAGGAGGCATGCCCGGCGATGAGCCGCCCGAGCGACCAGGCGATCCAGCCGAGCACCGCGAACCCCACGAGCCCGAGATCGGCGAGCGTCTCGAAGTAGAGGTTGTTCGCGTGGATTCGCTGGTCGGTATAGGGCTGCCCGTTCGGCGACCGCGGGAGAACCGCCTCGTAGCGCCGCCGGAAGTTGTCCGGGCCGACGCCGAGGATGGGCCGCATCCGCCAGAGGACGATCGCGGCACGCCACAGCGCTTTCCTCGACGGCGCCGGCGGAGCGGGCGTCACGCGGGGGTGGCGCGGGCCGGTGGAGTACTGCGTCTCCGAGGCCCGCGTGATGGCGAAGACCTGATCGCCGGTGGGGTTGCCGAGATCGCTGAACCAGGTCACCCCCTCTTGCAGGAGGTCCCAGTGGAGCGTGTAGGTTCCGGCGGACCCCGGCGCCTTCAGGTTGGCGGTGACCTCGGCCCAGTCCCCGGGCGGCACGTCGGCAGACAGCTCGCTGCGCGCCCCCTCGTAGTCCTCGAGCGAGCTCGGGCCGACCGACCGCTCCCAGTGGTACCCGAGCAACGTCGGCTGCGGACCGTCGTGCTCCCACGCGAGCGAGCCGACGTTGTGCACGCGGATCGTCATCGAGAACTCTTCCCGCGCGCGTGCCGTGTGCGGCGACGCGTCGACGCCGTACTCGGCGCGGAGCCAGTTGTCGTCGTGCCAGAAGCGCATGCGTTGGCCGAGGAGCGACGAGCTCGGCGCGGCCATCACGAGCGCCGACCAACCGACGACGACCGCGAGCACGCCCACCGACGACGCGACGAGCGTCCGCCCGAACGTGCGACCGCCGAGCGCCATCATCGCGACGCAGGCCACAGCGGCGCCGACGAGGCCCGAACGGGTCGCGCTGGCGAGGATGGCGCCGATGAGCAGGACGCTCGCGCCGATCGCCGTCGCCACGCGGATCGACGGCGAGCGGCCGACGCGCGCCACGGCCGCGAGCGCGGGCGCCGCGACGACGAGCGCGATCGCGGCCTCCCAGTACATCGCGCCGATCGTGGGGTACGCGAAGACGCCGCTCGCGCGCGTGAGGCCGAGCGTGTGAAACGCGGCGTTGCGAAAGGGCGACCAGAGCGGCCCGGTGGCCGGTACGAACCAATCGAGGACGCCCGTCGCTGCCGATACGACCGCACCCCCGAGGAGGGCGGCCACGACGCGACGCGCCACCTCGGGCGGCCGCGCGAGCGTACGGACGGCGAAGAAGAGCAAGATCCCGCTCAGGCTCCGCAGCGCGAACTTGAGCGCGGCTCCACGGAACGACGGCGCCGCGAGCGCCGATCCGAACAGCACCAACGCCCAGCCGACCGACGCCTGCGCCGCGCCGTGGGCCCGGAAGACGTCCCGCAAGCGCGCGCCCCACGCGCGTTCGCGATCGTTCAAGGCCTCGAGCGCCACGGTGATTCCCCAAGCCGCGAGGGTCACGTAGAGCACCACCTCGACCGTGGTCAGCTCCAGCGGCCCCACGCGGCAGAGCGGCGCCTCGAACGGGAACACGGCCGCGAGCACGACGAGGAGGACCTGGGCCGCGCGCCGCGCGACCTTGCAGGTTTTCATGGCGGCCATAATGGAGAGCAGCACGCTCCTGTCCAGGCGGAAACGCGTGGTAAGAGAAGACCCCCTTGCCGCTTTTCCCTTCCGCCGGCGCCCCGCTCCTCGCCGCTCGCGCTCCCTCCCGCCCATGAGACTTGCGATCGAAATCACGACGTGCACCGCGTCACGTACGGGGGTCGGCTACTACACCGAGCACTTGGTCGACGCCCTGCTCGAGACGCGGCGCCCTCAAGACGAGGTGCTGCTCCTCTCGAACCGCGCGCCCGCGCCGGAGCTCGCGTCCCGTTGGGCGCCGCATTTGCGGGTCGGAGGCCTCGGCGTTCGCGCGCTCTGGATGCAGCGCGACGTCCCGCGCTTCCTTGCCGAGGCGAAGATCGACGCGGCAGTGTTCCCCAACTACGTCGTGCCCGTCGCGTCGCCGTGTCCCACGATCGTCGTGGTCCACGATCTCGCCATTTTGCGGATGCCGGAACATTTCACGCTCCGCAAGCAGCTCCTCATGCGAGCGATGCTGGGGCAGTCGCTGGCTTCGGCGTCCATCATCTCCACCGTGTCGGAGGCGTCGCAGCGCGACATCACGGAGCTCCTCGGCATCCCGCGCGATCGCATCTTGATCCTGCCCGGAGCGCCCCACCCTTCGAGCCGTCCGGCCACCGCGGCGGCGGTGGCGGAGGTCCGCGCGCGCCACGGAATCGAGCGGCCGTACCTCCTCACGGTGGGTACGCTCGAGCCGCGCAAGGACCTGCCGACCCTGCTCCGCGCGTTCGATCGAGTCGAGCGCGAGGTGCCCGACCACGACCTCGTCGTCGTCGGGGGCCGCGGCTGGAAAGACGCGCACATCGTTCGAGCCCTCGAGGTGCGGGCCTCGAGCCGGCGGGTGCGCTGGCTCGGGTACGTCGCCGAGTCGGAGCTCGCCGCGCTCTATACGGGGGCGGATCTCTTCGCCTTCGCCGCCCACCTCGAGGGCATCGGCCTCCCGGTCCTCGAAGCGATGGCGTGCGGCGCGCCGGTCGTGGCGTCGGACATCGCGGCGCTCCGTGAGGTCGGCGGCGACGTGCCGCACTACGTCCCGCCGGGTGACGATCAGGCCTTCGCCCGTGCCATCGCGGTCGCGCTACGCAACCCGGCGGCGCGAGAGGCGGCGCGGAGCGCGGGGCCGGCGCGGGCCGCGCACTTCTCGTGGACGCGCACGGCGGAGATCCTTTGGGCGCAGGCGCGCGTGGGCGCTTCCGAGCGTATCCCGGTGAGCCGGTCCGTCGCGGTGGCCTCGGACTCCGCGCCCACGTTGCCGGCGCCGCTTCATCCGCCGCCTTCGACGCTCGGGCCGAGGGAGTGGGCGCTCCTCGCGACCACGGTCTACGCCGACCTCTTCGACTCTCCGCTACCGATCGAGCTCGCGCTCGCCGCCAGCATCGGGATCGCGCTCGACGAGGCCGAGCTGCGACGACTCGCGAAGGGCACCGCCCTGTCGCGCATCCTCACGCTGGACCCGCGCGGATACCTGGTCCTCGCCGGCCGCGAGCATCTCGTCGACGCGATGCCCGAGCGCAAGCGCGCCACGCAAAAGCTCCTGCAGAAGAACCGCGGCATGCTCTCGACCCTCGCGTCGCTCCCCTTCGTGCGATCGCTCGTCATCTCCGGCGGCGTCGCGCACGACAACCCGGGCGCGCGACCGGACGTCGACTTCTTCGTCGTGGCCGCGCACGGGCGCGCGTACACCGCGTACACGATGCTGTTTCTCGCGACGAAGATGACCGGCACGCGCCACATTATCTGTCCGAACTACCTCGTCGACGAGAGCGAGCTCACGATCGCGTACCATCGTGACCTCTTCACCGGCCACGAGCTCGCGTCCGCGCTCCCCTTCTCGGGGCAAGACGTGTACGAAGCGCTCTGCCACGCCAACGAGACCTGGCTCGAGAAGCTCTTCCCGGGCTTCAGACCGAAGGCGCCTCCGGGATCGCCCACGTCGACCACGCTTCGCGACATGGCCGAACGCGTGCTCGGCCCGCTGGGGCCGGCGCTCGAGGCGTCGCTGCGGTGGGCTTGGCGCGCTCGATTGCGACGCCGCGCGACGGCCGTCGCGGGGAGCGACATCGTCCTCGGCGACGGCATCTTGAAGCTTCACCTCTCCGACTATCGGCACCGAGTGCTGGCGCGCTTCTCCGCGCGCCTCGACGGGCTCCGCGCCGAGCTCGAGTCCGGCACGCGATCCCAGCAGACGGCCCTCGGTTCGGTCGGCACGTGAACGTCTGGGCGACCCGGCTCGCGGCGCTCGCGACGAGCGCGGCGGCGTTCTTCGTCTTGCTGGTGTACGTGCCGTCGCTCGAGGCGCCGTTCCTCGCGCCGAAGTTCGCGGCGCTCGGGGTGGCCGCGGCGGCGGCGCTCGCGGCGTTCGGGCTCCGAAGGGCCGCGCAAGGGCGCCGTCTCTGGACGCGAACCCTCGCGCTCGGCGCGTTCCTCGTCCTCGCGACGACGGCGGTGGCGTGGGCCGGCGCGGCCGGTCAGCCGCTCGGCGCGCCCTACGCGATCGCGGCGATGTGGCGGTGGGGGGCGCTCTTCGCGCTCGCGGCCGGTGCGAGCGTGCTCGACGACGCGCCGGCCCACCGGCAACGCGTGCTCGAGACCGTGACGATCGCCGCCGCGGTGGTCTCGGCCATCGGCCTGCTCCAGCACCTGGATCGACTGCCGCTCTCCATTCCGGTCATCAGCACCCCGGGCTCGACCTTCGGCAACCGGAACCTCGCGGCCGAGGTGATCGCGCTGGCGCTCCCGCTCGGTATCGCCGCCGCGGTGGGGGCCGCGCGGAGCGACACGCGCGTCGCGGTCTTCGCTTCGATCTTCCTCGAGCTCGTGTACCTCGCCGTCACGCGTGCGCGGGGAGCCTGGGCGGGCGCGGTGTGCGGCCTCGGCGTCGCGCTCTGGCTGTCGCGCCTTCGGTGGTCGCGTCGGTCCGCCGTCCTCGCGCTCGGCGCCGTGGGGGTCGCGGCGATCGCCGCGGTAGTGCCCGGCCATTTCAACCCCCGCGACGCGGGGGACGCGAAGCGCTACTCGGGCCTCGTCGAGGTCCTCGAGGGCGGCCTCGACGCGCGCTCCACCGCCCTGAAGACGCGCTTGGGCCTCTGGCGGCGCACGGCCCGGATGATCGGAGAGCATCCTTGGCTCGGCGTCGGACCGGGCAACTGGCCGCGGTTCTTTCCACACTTCGCCGAGCCCGACGCCTCGGCCGACGGCGTCCTCAGCACGACGCTCGCGCCGCGGCAGGCCCACGACGACTACCTCGAACGCGCAGCCGAAACAGGCGTCCCGGGGCTGCTGGCGCTCGGCGTGCTCGGGGCCGGCGTGCTGCTCGCCGTGCGGGCGCGCTCGAAGCGGCGTCCCGAGGACGCCGTGGTCACGGCGGCGGCCGCGGGATCGTGGATGGCGCTCTCGGTGCTCTGCGTGGCGAGCTTCCCGTTCGAGATGCCGGGCACGCTCGCGATCGCCGGGATCGCGCTGGGCCTCCTGGCCACCGATCCAGTCCAGGACCCGCAGCCAGGCCGAACGGCGGCCGTCGGTTACCTCCAGCTCGCGGCGGGCTTGACCCTGCTCGCGTGCGTGGCGGTGCGGAGCGAGCTCTCGATGCGCGGAAGCTACTGGCTGGGCGTGGCGGCACGCGCGGCCTGGCGAGACCGCGGACCGCTCGGCGCAAGCGCTGCCCTGCAAGTCCTGCCGAAGTCGATCGATCTTGCGCCCGAGGACTTTCGCACGCGGCTCTTCACCGCACGGATGAACACACGCCTTGGCCGCTCCGAAGAGGCCGCCCGCGCCGCAACCGCCGCCCTCGCCCTCGAACCGTACTCACCCAACGCGAACGCCGCGCTGGCCGTGGCTGCGCTCGACAGCGGCGACCCGGAGGCCGCAAAACGCTACGCCACCGCGGCCCTGAACGTGCTCCACGACGAACCCGCCGCCCTGCACACGCGGGCACTTGCGTCGGAGCGCCTGCACGATGATACCGCCGCGGCCGCGGACCGCAGCCGCCTCGCGGGGCTGGCCTATGCGAGGAACGCGGAGACTGCGCGCGAGGCGCAGTCTCTTCTTGCAGCTCCCTGACTCCCAGCCGATGACGCCTACCGTCCCCCCGGTCGGTCGCTCGATCAGCCGGCGGTGTTCGCGTCGGGCGCGCCCGTCGAGGGGCTCGTGTCGGACGAGCTGCAAGCCGCGGTCACCGCAATGGCGAGGACCACGAGGAGAAGCCAAACCTTATCAAGATGTCGCGACATGTCATTCTCCGCCGATCGAGTTGCCCCGAGCGTAGGAGGCAGCCCTACCGATGTCAATCGACGAACGCCTCCGTTCGGCTTCGAGACGCACGCGCTCGACCAGCCATGGCGCCAGATGGCGAACGTCCACAGCACGACGGGCGTCGCGACGCACGCGGGCGGAATCCAGCGAGAACGGATGACGAACGCTTCGCACCAGCGTCTTCAGCGCGCGCGCGCCACGGCGCATGCGGAGCTCGGCGTGTACGACGCGCGACAGCGTCTTGTAGAAGCCCGACGAGAACCGACCGGCGACGAGCGGATCGAGATCGTCGCTCTCGCTCCAGTTGCGCTTGTCTCCCAGGCGGGCGGCCATGCGCTCGTGGTAGCGCGTGCCGGGCAGCGGGTAGCTGACCGAGATGCCGATGTCGTCGGGCAAGAGCTCGCGGACGAGCGCGCGCGTCGCCTGCACTTCGTCCCACCCTTCGCCGGGGTACCCGAACTGCAAGAACAACCCGACGCGCACCCCAGCGCCCTGGAGGCGCGTTACGGCGGCGCGCGTCTGATCGACCGAGATGCCCTTGTCCATCGCGTCGAGGATCGACTGCGCGCCGGACTCCGCCCCCAGCCACACGTCGCGGGCCCCCGCGCGCGCCAGCGCCCGCACGTTTTCTTCGGTCATGAGGTCGGCCCGCGTCTGGCAAAGGAAGGGCGTACGCAGGCCGGCCTCGGCGACGGCGTGGGACCACGCGACGAGCCAACGCGTCTTCAGCCCGAGGATGTCGTCGCAAAACCAGAGATGGTCGGGCGCGTACTTTTCGCGCAGCAAGCGGAGCTCCGCGAGGACGTTCTCGGGCGATCGCGTATGGTACGTGTTGCCGTACACGGGCTTCGCGCACCAGTTGCAAAGATACGGGCAGCCCCGCGTCGTCACGATGTTGAGCGAGAAGTACCCGTGGCGCGCGCGCCAGAACGCGCGGTAGCGCTCCATGTCGACGAGGTCCCAAGCGGGAAGCGGGAGCACGTCGAGGTCTTTGATGAGCTTGCGCGAGCCCGTCTTGCGGAGAAACCCGCGGTGCAGGAGCGCGAGTCCGAGCGTCGACGTGGCGGCGTCGCGGGCGCGATCGAGGTCGCCTCCCGCCGCCTCGACGTGACCGAGGAGCTCGCCGAGCGTCAGCTCCCCTTCGCCGACGATGACGAACGACGCGCCCGACCGGAGATACGTCTCCGGGTCGTCGGCCGCGTCGTGACCGGCCACGATGACGGGCAGGCCTCGCGCGCGCGCCTCTTCGACCATCGCCCGCGCCGCCTCGCGCATGCGCGAGAGGCACATCTTCGTGAACCAGTTGAACGTGTCGTCGTAGAGCACGACGACGTCGGGCCGCTCGCGGTCGAGCGCCGACGCAAAGCCCGACGTGTCTTCGTCGAGCATCGGGTCGAACAGGCGGACGTCGTGTCCGAGGGCGCGCGCCTGGGCGGCCGCGTAGAGGGTCGCGAGGGGCGGATAGGGCTTTCCGATGGCGAACTGCTTCTTGTCCCGCCGCAAGAGATGACCGTGCGCAAAAAGGACCCGAGCCACGCGTCGACGCTAACCCGTCACGGCGGCGACGCCACCCGATTCACCGTGGGCGGGGCGGCTTTTCCGGTCGTGGCAGGGCTAACGCCTCGCGTCAGCCGACCACCGCAACGGTGCGCCGCGATGACCTCTCACCACACGCGCGAGGTCATGTTCACCTCGAGCGAGCAGACGCAGCGCTGGCAGGTGGCGTCGCAAGCCATGTCGAGGCCCCGACGAAACCGCACCATCTCGTCGTCGAGGAGCGCGCGCAGACCCTTCTCGCGGAGGTTCCCGATGCGCGGCTGGAAGAAGCACGGCCGCACAGACCCGTCCGACTCGATCACCGCGCTCGCCCAAGGGGCGTTGCACCGGACTTCCGGAAACGGCCCGCCACCTTGGTGCGCCCGGTAGTAGCGGGCGAGCCGGCGCAGGCGGTCCCCGCGCTCGGCGACGCGGCCCGCGCGGAACGCGCTTGCGCGGCTGAGGAGGGCCTTCTCGATCACGCGCTCGAACTCGTCGACCTCGGTCGCGTCGAGGAGGAGGCCGTGCGGATTCGGAGCCGCCCCGGGGGCGCCGCGCCCGAACGAGTCGGACCCGACGTCGGCCGTGAGAAATGAGATCCGATCGAGTCCCATCGCGAGGGCCTTGTCGATGAGCTCCGGCATCGCCTTGAAGTTCCGCTTCTGCATCGTCGAACGCGCGGACACGGGAAGCTCCGGCCTGAGCTCCTTCAACCGCCGGACGCCGCGCTCCACCGCCTCGAGCCCGTCGACCCCGCGGATCCGGCGATAAAGCTCGGGCGTGTGCCCGTCGAGCGAGACGGTGACCGCGGCGAACCGCTCGGCCACTTTCGCCGCGTGCCGCTCGAGCGCGAGCCCGCTCGTGAGCAGGTGAAGGACCGCGCCCCGGGCGCGAAAGAGATCCGCGAGCTCGAAGACGTCTTCGCGCACGAGCGGCTCGCCGCCGGTGAACACGACGAGCTTCGTTCGCAGGGCCGGGAGGTCGCGGCACAGCGCGGCCACCTCGTCGAACCGAAGGTCTTGCGCGCCGTCGGTCCGCCAGTAGTCGCAGGACGCGCAGCGGGAGTTGCACCGGGACGTCGGCGCGTAAAGAAGGATGGGGAGCGCCCAGGTGCGGTGCGTCCGCGCGTTGAGCTGGACGAGGGCGTTGCTCGCGATCTGGGCCGGGCGAAGGGCCGCCGCCCGACGCTCCACGGCGCGCCGCGCGAGACCGAGCGCCCGCGGAAGGTCCATGCATTCGAATACTCCGGGGAGCGCCCATCGGCAACCGCGGTTGGGCTCCACCGGCACGCGCGGTATCCTCGGACGGTCCTCGCCGTTACGAGAAACGACCCGCCCGGGCCCATGTCCACAGCCCCGCCGTCCCACGCGCCCACCGCCTCGCCGCTGCTGATCGCGCGCGAGGGCCACGTGTGGCGGCTCCCCGATCTGCGCGAGGCATGGCGATACCGCGAGCTCCTCTGGGTCTTCGCCGCACGCGACATCCGCGTGCGATACAAGCAGGCCGTCATCGGCGTCGCGTGGGCCGTCGTGCAGCCCCTCTTCACGATGGTCGCTTTCACCATCGTGGCCCGCATCGGAAGCCTCTCGACCGACGGCCTGCCGCCGGAGGTCTTTTACTTCTGCGGGATGCTTCCGTGGCTGCTGTTTTCGAGCTCGGTCTCCAGCGCCGCGGATAGCCTGGTCGCCAACCAGGACCTCATCACGAAGGTCTACTTCCCACGCCTCATCCTGCCGGCGGCGGCCATCGCGACCGCGCTCGTCGACTTTGCCGTCTCCTTCGTTTTCCTCCTCGGCCTCATGGCCGCCTATCGCGTCGTCCCTCCGGTGCAGCTCCTCCTCTTGCCGCTCGTCGCCGGCCTGGGCGTCCTCACGGCGCTCGGTTTCGGCTTTTGGTGGAGCGCGCTCACCGTCAGGTTTCGCGACGTGCGCCACGTGACGCCTTTTCTCCTTCAGCTCTGGCTCTTCGGCACCCCGGTCCTCTATTCGGCCGCGGCCGTCCACCACGCCTGGCCGCGCGCGCTCCTCGAGCTCAACCCGATGACGGGCGTCGTCGAAGGCTTTCGCTGGTGCATGCTCGGCCGCGGGTCGCCGTGCCGCGCGCTCGCCGCCTCGGCGGTGACCACGATCGGGGTCCTCGCCTCCTCGCTCTTTTACTTCCGACGCGTCGAACGAACGCTGGCCGACGACCTGTGAGCGCCGAGCTGGCTCTCGTTCGTGCGAGCGGCGTGGGCAAGCTCTTTCGGCTCCACGGCGACGTCGCGGGCGCGCGCACGACCCTGCGCGAGACGCTGGCCTCGTGGATGGGGGGCGGGAAGCGCCGGCCCAAGACGCTCGCGTATTGGGCGCTGAGGGACGTGAGCTTCGAGGTCCGCCCGGGCGAGGTCGTCGGCATCGTCGGCCACAACGGCGCGGGCAAGTCGACGCTCCTCCGCATCGTGTCGCGGATCACCGAGCCCACCGAGGGCCGGGTCGAGGTCCGCGGCCGGGTGGGTAGCCTGCTCGACGTCGGCACCGGGTTCCATCTGGAGCTCACCGGCCGCGAGAACATCTTCCTCAACGGCGCCATCCTCGGGATGAAGCGCGCCGAGGTCGCGCGCAAGTTCGACGAGATCGTGGCGTTCGCCGGCACCGAGGCCTTCCTCGACATGCCCGTGAAGCACTACTCGACGGGCATGTACATGCGGCTCGGGTTCGCGGTGGCCGCCCACCTCGAGACCGACGCGCTCCTCGTCGACGAGGTCCTCGCCGTCGGAGACGCCGCGTTCCAGAAGAAGTGCATCGGGAAGATGGGCGAGGTCGCCCGCGACGGCCGCGCCGTGCTCTTCGTGAGCCACAACCTCGGCGCGGTGCGCGCCCTCTGCTCGCGCGCGCTCGTCCTCGCCCAGGGCAGCGTCCACTTCGACGGTGCCACCGACGCGGCCATTTCCCACTACCTCACGCACGTCGCGCCGAGCGGAGAGAAGGACGGTGAGATCCTCTTCCCGCCGCCGGGTCTCACCTTCGGTCCTCTCGCTATCCATGCGGTCCGCTGCCTCGACGACGCGGGCGTCGTCCGCGCGCTCTTCGACGCTTCGGAGCGGGTCCGCGTCGGCCTCGACGTCGAGACGGCCGGAGGCCTGCGCGGCCTCCACGCGGTCCTTCGTGTGTCGACCCACGACGGCGAGACGGCCTTCCAGTCTGCCGGCGCGATCGCCCCGGACGCCGATCTTCCGCCCGGTCGATTCCACGTCTCTTGTGCCATCCCGGGGGGCCTGCTGAACGGCCGTGCGTATGTCGTCGAGATCAGCTTGGAAACACCCGGGAGCCACGAGGTCGCCCCGCGGCGACCCTACGTGTCCTTCGCGATCTCGGGCGCGGGCGGGCTCGGCGCCGACACCCCGGAGGCCTGGCCAGGCGTCGTCCGGCCGAGGCTCGACTGGACGGTCGGCCGGCCCTGACCCGATCGCCAACGCGGTTCCGCGTGGTAAGCCTCATGCCGACGCGACCCCTTCGCCCGAACGAGCGCGGGCCCGGGTCGCCGCGCACCGCGAATGGCATCGAACCACGACCCCTCCCCCGACGCCGGCGGACGCGGCGCCGTCCTGCTCGTCAACCCGCGGATGTCCTCTCCGCGGAGCGCGCGCCTTCCGCTCTCGCTCCTCCATCTCGGCGCGGTGCTCGAGGGGCGCCGGCCGTGGCAGGTCCTCGACGGCAACCTCGGACCGATCGTCGAAGCGGCGCGGCGCGCGCTCGACGCACGACCGCACGCCGCGGTCGGCGTCACCGTGATGCCCGGCCCGCAGGTGGCCCCCGCGATCGAAATCTCGGCGGCCATCCGTGAGACGCACCCCACCGTGCCGATCGTCTGGGGCGGCTACTTCCCCACGCTCTATTCGGACGCGGCGATCAACGCGCCGTACGTCGACTACCTCGTGCGCGGGCAGGGGGAGGGCACGCTCCTCGATCTGCTCGACCGCCTCCCCTCCGCCGGGCCGCCGACGGAGCTCGATTCGGCGAAGGACACGTCGGCCATCGCCGGCGTGAAGGGGCTCACGTGGAAGTCGGCGGCCCGCCCGGTGCACAACCCCGAGCGGCCGATCCTCGACCCCGAGTCGCTGCCGCTGCTTCCTTACGAGAAGCTCCACGAGATCGACGCGTACTTTCGCGCGAGCTTCATGGGAGAGCGCACCGCCGTCCACCAGGCCGCCCTCGGGTGCCGGTTCAAGTGCAGCTTCTGCGGCGTGGTGTCGATGTGGAACGGGACGACGGTCCTCGACGCGCCGTCTCGTCTCGAGGCGTCGCTCGGCCTGCTCCGCGATCGATGGGGCGCCGACGGGATCCAGTTTTACGACCACAATTTCTTCGACCGCGAGGAGACGAGCGTCGCCACGCTCGACGTGCTCGGCAAGCTCCGGATGCCCTGGTGGTGCTACGCGCGCGCCGACACGCTCGCCCGCTTTTCTGTCCGCACCTGGGAGAAGATCAAGAAGAGCCGCCTGCGCATGGCGTACATCGGGGCGGAGGCGGCGAGCGACGCCGTGCTCGCGACGATGCGAAAGGGGACGCGGGTCGACCACACGCTCGAGGTCGCGGCGCGCTGCCGCGAGTACGGCGTCATCCCGGAGTTCTCGTTCGTGCTCGGAGGCCCGAAAGACCCGGAGGGCGAAATCGAAACGACGCTCGCCTTCATCCGCAAGGTCAAGACGATCCACCCCGAGTGCGAGGTCATTCTCTACTTCTACAGCCCGACGCCGCAGGTCGACCGGAAGTCCCTTCGCCACGAGCCGGGGCGCGCGCACCTGCCCATGCTCGCGAGTTATGGTCCTTCGGGGCCGGCGATGCCGACCACGCCCGAAGAGTGGACCGCGCCGAACTGGGTGAGCTGGGTGTGCCACCAGAATGCCCCGTGGCTGACGCCGCGCACGCGGCAGCGCGTGCTCGATTTCGCCCGCGTCGTCGCTTGCCGCTTCCCGACGGTGCAGGACTACGAGACCCCGCGCTGGGGCAAGGCGATGCTCCGCAACATGTCCCGGTGGCGATATGCGACGGGCACTTATCGGTGGCCCGTGGAGCTCGCGGTCGGCCAGCGGCTCCTGCGCACGCGGGATCCGAAGAGCGAGAGCATCTGAGGGCCGCGATCAAGAGACCGGCAAGTTGGGAGCGACACCCCACGACCGAATGGCCGCGAGGAGGCCGGGGACATCCTCCGCGACGCGCTTGTCGCTCCCGTCGACCCGCACCACCGACGACGCGACCCCCTCCGGCGTGAGCGGCAGCGACGCGTCGCACAGCAACACTTTGCCCGCGCGGAGCACGAGCAGGATGTCCTTCGGTTCCACTGCGAAGAACGCGTCCCACGTCCCCCGCGTCTTCTTTCGCGCGACGACGACGTCCGCCGTCTCTCCGGCCGCGAGACGCCCCGACCCGCGAAGCCCCCACGCGGTCCTGGCGCCGGCCGTGAGCGCGGCGAAGAGCTCGCGGTCCTCGAGGTCCCCGAGAGAGCGCGCCAGCCGCAAATGCGACCAGAGGTTCCAGCTTCCGGTGAGCGTCGAGTCGGTCCCGAAGAGGATGCTCGTGCGCCCCTTGAACGCCGCCACGTTCGCGCTCGCCCCGTAAAGCGACGCGTTCGACAGGGGACACCACACGAGCGCGCGGAACCGCGAGGCCTGCGCGGCCGTCATCGCCATCGCGTGGACCCCGACGAGCGCGCGGCGGCGGAGGTTCCAGCGAAGGAGCCTCGCCGCCTCTCGCCACGCGCGGCGCGACGTCCCCTCCCCGACGTGCACCGCGTACGGCGAACCGTTCGCCGGTCCGTTCAGCGCCGAACGCCAGCGCCGGCCCAGCCCCGTCGAATGGATCGCCGTGTTCGGCACAGTCTCGACCGCCAGGCCGCTCGTGTCGTCGGTCGCGTCCCCGTGGTGGGCGACCGCCGTGACGCCGCAAAGGAGGTTCTTGAGCGCGCCCCAACGAAGGCGCGTCCGCTTCGGCACGCGCTCGATGGCGGCGATCGTGGCGGCGTCGGCGCGCTGAATGTCGCGACTCCACGCGACGTAGTCCGCGTATCGGTCGTGCGCGAGCAACGGATAGAGGTTGAACTCGAGGTGATCGTGCGAGTTGACGAGGCCCGGAAATGCGATGGCGGAGCCCAAGTCGACGAGCGGGGCACCTTGCGGATACAGACCCCCCGCCTCGCCCACGCTCGCGATGACCGCGCCCGACACCCCGACGTCTCGCGCGGGCCCGTCGTCGCCCACGACGTGGACGGAGCGAAGGATCATCGGGGCCGACGCAGGTGGAACCCCATGACGAGCGGCGTCGCGAACCGTTCGCCGAGCACGTGCAGTTTCCCCGTTCGCTCGAGGTACGGGCGCGCCCTCTCGTCGAGCGCTTCCTCCGCGAACCGCACCACCTCGAAGCCGGCGCGGGCGAAGAGCGAGCGGAGCTCCTCTGTCGTGCGCAGTTCGTGGCGCACTTCGAAGGTCGACCCTCGATGCGCGAACGTGCGCCTCATCCCCGATTGGAACGCGCGCGGGTGGAAGTCGGTCACGACGACGTCGCCACCGGGCGCGAGGATTCGACGCCACTCGCGGAGCTCGCCTTCGAGGTCGGGGACGTGGCCGATCATGAGCGTAGAGACGATCACGTCGGCGCTCCCGTCGTCGAACCCGTCGAGCGTCGGCCCCGTGCGCACGTCGACGAGCGCCTGCGGATGGCGCACCCGGAGACGCTCGAGCATCTCGGGCGAGCTGTCGACGCCGCGGAGTCGTCGCGGCGCGGCCGCCTCGAGCGCCGCCCAGTGGCGGCCGGTGCCGCAGCCGACGTCGACCACGGATTTGCCGGCCAGGTCGACCTCGGACGAGAGCTCCCGGAGGAGGGCTTCGTCGAGCGCGAAGATCAGATTGTCGGGCTGGTCGTCGTAGCTCTCGGCCCAGAGCCGATACGCCGCGCCCGGCGGCAAGAGCGGAGGCGGCCGCCGTGGAACGAGTGCGCGGCGAAGACGTCCCCACGCCGCGCCCGCGCGCCGGACCAACCGGGACGCGCCTCTTGCTCGATCCGAGGTCTCTCCCATCGGCGCTTCTCTCCGCTGCAGTAGCGCGCGGCCGCGGTTTGGCCAAGGTTCCATGGTAACGGTGGGCGTCGTGCAGCAGCCGTCCAGCGGCATCCGTTCGGCGGCGGCGAGCTTCGTACTCAAGTTCATCGCCTCCCAGATCGACAAGATCTGCCGCTTCGTCGTCGTCCTCGTGGCCGCCCCCGCGCTCGGGGCGAGCGCGTTCGGCGAGTACCAGTTCGCGGTGACGACCACGCTCCTGCTCGCGCTCGGCACGGAGCTCGGGCTGGGCCTCTGGACGACCCGCGCGCTCGCGCGAGACCCCGCGCAGTCGGCGGCGATCGTGACCGCCGGCCTGCGCGTGCGCGTCGCGTCGGTCGGACCGTATCTGGTCTTGCTCGGCGTCATCGCGCTCGTGCAGGGCCGCGCCGACCTGCGCTGGGCGCTCGGCGCCCTCGGGATCGCGACCATCGCGCACTCGTTCGTCGATTACTTCGGGGCCGCCCTGCGCGGCCACGAAGACTTCCGAAGAGACGCGCTGATGAACGGCGCGCGCGCCTTCTTGACCGGCGCCGCCGCCCTCGCCGCCCTCCGACTTTCGCCGTCGCTCGTGGGCCTCGCGGCCGGCTCTGCGATCGGTGCGTCGGCGAGCGTGGTCGTCGGTGTGCTCGTGCTCCGGGCTCGCATTCCCGTGACGGTCGCCCGCCCCGCCGCCGGGACGATGCATGTATCACTCGGCGCGCTGGTGCCCCTCTGGCTCACCGGGCTCCTTTCGAACCTCTACTTCCGCTGCGACGTCGTGCTGCTGCAGCTCCTCGCCGACGACACCCAAGTCGGCCTGTACGGCGCGGCGTATCGGCTCTTCGACGCGTGGACGATCTTGCCCGGCGCCATCGTGGCCGTCGTCTTTCCGCGGTTGGCGCGGCTCTTGGCCACCCGATCGGCGACGGCGCGGCTCGAGCTCGAGCTCGGGGCGACGCTGCTGCTCCTCGGGATCGCGGCGGCGGCGGTGTCGGCGCTGACCGACGCGCGGCTCGTGCACGGCCTGTTCGGGGCGGGCTTCGCCGAGGCGCGCGCGCCGTTTCGCGCGTTGGCCTTCGCGTTGCCCCTCCTCTTTCTGAACTTCGGATTGAGCCAGAGCCTCCTCGCGCGAGAGCGAGAGCGCGCCTATCTCGTTCTGACGGGCGGCCTGCTGGCCCTCAACGTATCGCTCAACCTGGCGGCCATTCCGCGCTTCGGCGGCGTCGGCTGCGCGTGGGTGACGCTCGTGACGGAGGCCGCGCGCACGGTGGGTTGCGTCACGATCTTCGCGACGGGCAAGCGCGACGCGGCGGGCGGCGCCTTGGCCGGCTGAAACGTCAAGGAGCGACGACGAACCGGCGCAGATCGGTCTGCCCGACGCCGCGGCCGCAGTCGCTCGCGTAGACGATCGCGCGGGAGTCCCCCGTCCACGCCGGAGACGTCGAATTGCACGCGGCCCGCGTGAGCGGCGTCACCGTGCCGGTCGTGAGATCCATCACCCGAAGCTGCCAGTCGCCGCCCACCTCGAGGCTGTACGCGATCCGCCGCCCGTCGGGGGAGGCGGCCGGGTAGCGCGCCGGCCGCGCTGGGCCGAGCGACCAAATGGACCGCGGGGCGTCGGCGGAGACCATCCAGAGCGAAGGCAGACCGCCGTCGCGCCCGGAAAAGACGAGCCGGCCGTCGGGCAGCACGGCGAAGTCGAGGACGTCTCGTTCCGCGCCCGCGATCTCGCGCTCGGCGGCGTCTGCGTTCGGAGCGCCGGCAGCGACGCGGTCGACGACCCAGAGGCTTCCGCGGCCTCCGCGCTCGCGACGGAAGGCGAGCCAGCGACCGTCGGGCGAGACCTGCGGCTCCTCGCCGTCCTCGACGGCCACCGGAAGGTCGGCGCCGTCGGCCACGACGCGGTCGAGCGGAAAGCGGACGATGCGCGATCGAAGGCCCGACGCTTCGACCCACCCCAGGCCGGCCCCCGGCGCGACCGTCGGATGGAACCAGTCGGCGCCCGCGGTCGAGCGCAGAACCTCGGGGAGGTCCGTGCGCGCGAGCGAGAACCCTTCGGCCGAGAGCCCCGCGTAGTACACGCCCGCCGGCGCGGCGGTGGGCGCGGTGGCGATGAGCGGCGGACGCACCGACGGCACGCGCTCCGACGCCACGGAGAGCTCGCTCTCCAGATGTCGCGCGTTCCTCGCGGCGCCCGCCGCGGCCAAACCTACGCCCGCGAACGCGAAGGCGCGCGCCGCGCGGGGCTGGGCTCTCGCGCGCGCCACGGGGTCGAGGGCGGCGAAGAGCACTCCCCACAGGGCCAGCATCGCGTACCCGCGCGGGATCCCCAGCAAGGCCGACGCGCCCGACAGCGAGGGCGGCGACCAACCGTACAGCGGCGAGCACGCGACGACGTAGAGCGCTGCGACCGCCGCCGCCAACCTCGGACGGCGCGCCTCGACGAGCGCGTCCACGGCCAGCACCGCCGCGAGGATGAGCGCGCAAAAGTGATACGTGGCCACCGCGGTCGAGAGGGCCAGGAGCATCACCACGAACGCGGCCCATGCGAGCTTGTCGCGCGAGCGACCGCGCCGATCCGAGAGCATCCACACCGTCGGCACGAGGAGCGAGGACTGCACGACCGACTGCAGAACGGCGTACGCCGCGTGGCACTCGACGAGCGGGTGCGGGTTCAACGCCGGCTCGGAGACGAAGAGCCGGCGCAAGAGCACCGTCGGCGTGTTGAGACCCAGGTGGTAAGGGTCGGTCGCCTCGCCCGCGAGCGACCGCGGGAGGACCGAGAGCGCGTACACGCGAAACGGTTCGACGCCGAGGACCGCGACCCCGAGCAGCGAGAGCGCGGCCCCGGCGACGCAAAATCCAGCGAGCGCGCGCCAGCGGCCCCGAACGAGAAAGAAGACGGCGAAGAGCGCGGGATACACCTTCAGTACAGCCGCCATCGCGAGCGCGGCCCCCGACCCGGCATCCTTGCCCCGCCGATGCATCCACGCCGCCCACGTCAGCAAGAAGAGGACGAGCACATGCTGCTGCCCGTACAAGAAGTTCGTGCGAAGCGGGATCGTCGCGGCAAAGACGAGGAGCGCCACGCGCCGCGCGGGCATGCGCGTCATCGAGCGGAGGAGCGCGAAGGTCGCGCCGAGGAGGAGCAGGTTCACGCAAAGCCAGCACCGCTTCGCCGCGAGCGCGGGCAGGCCGGCGATCGGCACGAGCACGAGCGCCGACCAAGGTGTGAGGACACCGAAGCCGATCGAGCCCCAATCGAGCCCAGCGCGATCCTTCTGCCGTTCGAACCATATCCACTCGTAAATGCGGCCGAGCGGAACGCCCTCGCGGTGAAGCCGAGCCGAGAGATAGTAGTTCGGGAAGTCCGTCTCGATGCGCGCCCAAGCCGGCACGAGGCCCTTCGCGACGAACAGCGCGACGAGCGCCGCGAGGGCGATCCACTCGGCCGCCGCGACCGCCCTCGTCGACGCCCCGTCCTCCAAGGCTTCTCCAGTAACACGGCGAGCAGGGCACGCCGACGCGAGAATCGACTACCCTTCCGGCCGCGCCATGAACGCACCCGCGACGCCGGCCGGATTCGACGCGGCCGCCGCCCGTTACGACGAGGACGAAGAAGGGAATCTCCCGCTGGCCCACATGCGCCGGCGCATCCACGACGCCTTCCGGGAAGCTTTCTCCGCAGGCTCCCGGCTGGTCGAGCTCGGGTCGGGGACGGGCACGGACGCCGCGTTCCTGGTCTCGCAGCGCATGTGCCGCGTGGCGCTGGTCGACGTGGCGCCGAACCTCTTGGAGCGAGCGCAGGCGAAGGTCCGCGCGGCGCGTGAAGACGGCCTCCTCGGCGCGCACCGCATGCCAGCGCGCGACGTGGGCGACCTGGTCGAGGTCTACGGCCCGGCGTCGTTCGACGGCGCGTACTCGAGCCTCGGCCCGCTCAACTGCGAGCCCTCCCTGGAGCCCGTGGCGAGGGGATTGGCGAAGCTGGTGCGGCCACAGGGAACGCTGCTGCTCTCCATCATCAACCGCTGGTGTCCCGTCGAAGTCGCCTGGTTCGCGATCCATGGAGAGTGGAGCGAAGCGGCGCGGAGATGGGGAGGCCCGGTCCAGGCCGCGGCGTATCCGGGCGGCCCCAAAGACGTGGCGACCTGGTATTACGCCCGCCGCGACATCGAGCGCGCGTTCGCGCCCGCGTTCACGTTGGAGCAGGCCGAGGCTCTCCCCCTCCTATGGCCGCCGCCGTATCTGGACTTCGTGGTGGCACGCTTTGCACGAGGGTTTCGCGCGATCGAGCCGCTGGAGCGATGGGCCTCGCGGTTGCCGTGGCTGCGCGATCTCGGGGACCACGTGATGGTTCGACTGCGGAGACGGTAGCGAACGGGCCCGAGCGGCCGTTCCTCCGCTCGAAGGGCGGCTTTGCCGTGTGAGTGGATTCGTCGATCGCTCATTGCTCCGGTTGCGTCGAGCAGGTGCAGCTGAAAGAGTTCACCCATGAGCGTGAGCGGTACGGGACGGACTCGCCGCCGCCCGCCCCTTCTGGCGTACGCCCTGGGTCTCGCCGCGAGCGGGGCCCTCGGGTTCGCCATCGAAAGCTGCGCCGTATCGGCGTCGGGCGACTGCACGGAGAAGGCGGACTGTCCGCCCGCCGCGTCGGACGATGGGGCGACGCCGACGAACGGCACCGACGCGAGCCTCCTCGACGCCGGTGAGGTCGACGGACTCGTGGTGGACGCCACGTCGCTCGACTCTTCCGCGCCGGATGCGGCGGACGCCGTCACGGAAGAGACGGGCGTCGTCGATGTCGCCGATGGATCGGTCATCGACGCCGTCGCAAAAGACAGCCCGGTTGTAGACGGAGCGCCGACGAGCGACGGCGAGGGTGGCGACGTGGTTTTGGTGGCCGACGCGGCAGCCGAGGCCGGCAATGACGCGTCCCTGGAGGCGGGCAACGACGGCGCCGCGGACGCTGGGGACGCTTCCGTCGCCGACGCCGCGCGCGAAGCCGCCTCCCCCCTCTGCGGAGGCGTGCAATGTCCCGCTGCGTGCGCAGCCGCATCCGAGATCCTCGCGATCACGGCGTTGCCCGGGAACTCGGGCAGCTTCAACACCACGGACACGGTGTGTGTCTTCTTTCACGGGAGCGTCAGCGGCTGGGGAGTCTCGAACGGAGACGGACGAACGGTGACGGCCATGGGCGCCACGACGTTTGGGCCGGCTTCCGCGACCACGCTGAACACCCCGCCCGCCATCGCGGCGGGTGCCGACGGGTCCGTCTATTGGATCTTCACGGCCGGGACGGTGAGCTTCGCTTCCATGTTCATATTCTGATCGCGAGCGCGGACGGCCAAGCCAATCCCCGGCACATCGTCTCCCGGAACGGGGAGGGTCGGGCCGAGGGCGGAAGCGCGATCTCGCGCTAAAACGCCGGAGGCGGAGGAGGCGGAGGAGGCGGAATCGCCACTTCCTCCCAAACCGGCGTGTGGTTGCTCTGATTGACGCCGCCGAACTGCGCGCTCTGGAGCGGCTGATTCCAGATGTACATCGCGGGGTAGGTCGTCATGGCGCCGCTCTTGTCGATCGTGATCGCCGTCAGATAGAGCTGCGACGTCGGCAGCGGGGTGCTCGGCTTCGGGGACTTGAAGTCGTCGAGGTCGAACTGGTTATTGGCGCGCGACGACGAGAAGATGAGCCAGTAGTACGTGAGGCCGTCGCTGCAAGTTTGCACCGACGGCGACCACTTGGGCCAGCTGTTGGTCACCCCGGGGCTCGTCACGTTGGAGCAGGCGGGCGGGTCGTTCGCCGCCAGCCTCGTGGCCGGCCCCTTGTCGACGGGGACGACGAACACCTCGTCGTGCGGGTTGTAATACATATTCTCGGCGATCGGCGCGCGGTTGAAGGCGATGAAAGCGTCGTTCGGGGAATACGACGGATAGAACTGCGCCCACGTCGGGTCGGACGCGCCGTCGACCGGGGTCGCGTCTCCGCCCTGCCGCGCGTTGTACGGCACGGTGTAAAGCTCCGCGAACGTTCCTTGATCGAGCCGCCCATCTTTCCCGGCGTTGGTCGACACGTAGACGACGCTTTGCCCGTCGTGGCTGAAGTTCGCGAACTCGACGCCGTGCGTGTCGCCGTTGCGCGCGAGCATGCCCCAGCTCGTGCCCTGCTGGGCGAGAACCCCGTTGCCGATGTCGTACGAGTTCGTGCTCGTGATCGCTTGTTGGGTGGAGCTCACGTCGAACCAGGCCAGCCCGGAGTTCGGCTGAGCACTGCAGCCGTTGCCGTTCCACGGATACCAGCCGGTGCCGCCGTCGAGCGGCGGCGGGCATCCGTAGCTCGCGATCGCGATGTGCTTGCCGGTCGCCCAGTCGGTCTTCGAGAAGCTCGGCAAGCCCACCCACGGCTGGCTGAACACCTGAGCGCCCGCGAGCGTGAGCCAGGACGGGATGGACCCGCCGGCGTCGGCCTGCACGTCGGCGACGACGCCCGTCCACGGGTAGAAGTCGACGAACGCCACGCTCGACCCGACGCCGCCGTTGACGCCGTCGGGCACGGCCGCGTGGCAACCGATGCACTCGACCGAGCCCGGGGGTCCGGCGTCTTGCGCGCCGTTCGCGGTCTGGAGGTTGCCGCCCTGGTCGCGCGAGAGGCGCTCGGCGACCTGGCTGGTCGTGAGGACCGACGACACGTTCTCGTCGCCTACGTTGAAGCCCTCGAGCCACGAGAAGCCGTTCATGTCGCCGACGGCCGCCCAGTAAATCATCGCGCCGCCCGCACCGGCGGGCGCGATGCGAAACTTCACGCTGCTCCCCGCGGGCTGAGACGACGGGTCGTTCATGTCGACGCCGCGGATGGTGACGGTGATGTCCTGCCCCCAGATCGACGCGCGCACGGTGTCCCAGTCGCCGGCCGTCCCCGCGGCGTGTCCGTTCGGCATCTTCCACGTCGTGCTCGTCGTGTAGACGACGTAGTCGTTGGTCTCGCTGTCGGCGTGGAGGCGAATCTCGAAGAGGTTTTGCCCCGCGGCCGGTTGGATACGAAAGCGCGGGCGGAGCCAGTTCTGCGGGACGAGGGTGCCGTCTTGCGGCTCGAGGATGCAGGGGCCGCCGGTGGACGACCCGGCGCTCGTGAAGTGCGACGCGGCGTCGGCCGGGGCGGGGGCGGACCCGTCGTCCGGGTGCAGGTCGATGACGGCGGCGGCCGGGAAGTCGGTGCAGTTCGACGCGCAGGCCGGTGCCATCTGCGTGCAAGCCGTAGTGCTCGCGGTGGGCGTGGGCGTGACCCCGACTCCGCCGCTCCCCACGCCGACGCCGCTCCCCGACCCGACTCCGCTGCCGCTCCCGATGCCCACTCCGCCGCTGCTGCCGGAGAACCCGCTCGGGTTTCCTCCGTTGCGAGCGCACGACACGGCGCCGGGCAGGGCGAGGAGGAACGCCGCGGCGGCGTAACCCAGGAGCGAACGCAATTGGGGGCTCAGCATGCGAGGGCAATCATGGAACACACCGGCCGCCCCCGCCCGAAAAAACGCGCCATCACGGTGCTTTTGCTTGGCGTTGCGGAGGCCTCAGAAGAGGTACTGGAAGCGCAGCCTGAAGCTGTACATCTGGTTCTTGTAGACGGGACTCGACATGGGAATCGGGTTGTTGTCGGCGATGGCGTACGAGAAGACGCCCTTGATGAAGAGCTGGTCGAAGAGGAGGTACTGCAGGGCGCCGAAGCCTTGCCACTGGTCGAACGTCTCGTCGCGATTGAGGGTCGTGTCGACGTCGGTGTCCTCCTTGAATGTGTAGTGGAGGCCGCCGCCGAGCAGCACCCGGTCGACGATGCGCACGTTGGCGAAGCCACCGATGCTGTAGGTGTTGAAGGTGCCGGTCGTCTTGATGACTCCCGCGGTGTCCCGCTGGTCGGTCTGGCCGTAGGCGCCGCTCACCCCGAACTCGATGGTCGGGTCGAAGACGAACGCGACCGATCCGCCGACGCCCTCTTGCCGGAGCTCGTCCTTCGGGTTGTCGATGGCGCCCTTCGCATCGCGAATCTCCGCGCCGGCCTTGAGCTTAAGCCAGCCGAAGTCGGCGATGCCGACGGGGCGCACGCCGAGGGTGTTGGTGCCGCCGGCGGAGCCGTAGAGACCCTCGACTTCGAAGCGAAGCCAGTCGAGTGGGTAGACGTGCACAGCGGCCTGCCCCACCGTGTCTTGCCGGTAAAGCATGTAATCGAGCCCGTAGATGTTCGCGATGCCGAAAGGCCCGGTCGCGCCGGCGAACTCGGTCGTATAGAGATCGAGGCCCATCCCGTGGTGGTAGACCTCCCACGCTTGGAAGCGGCCAACCTGGACGTCGAAGATCTTCCACATGCCCGCTTTGATCCACATGTCGTCGGCCGACCAGACGACGCCACTGGTTGACGTGCTGAGCTGCGTCGCGACGAGCTCGGCCTGGCCCTGGACGAAGTACTTCCGATCGCTCCAGGTAGGCGTCGCACGGAGGACGAACCGCCCGTTTTCGAGGTAGTTCGTCGTATCGTTGCTTCCCGGAATGCCGCCTACGCCATGGAGCGGCTCGCCTTGGAGGTTGCGTTCGTAGCTGAAATCGACGAAAACGGACCCCGATATCCCGATTCCGGTCTTCCGGTAATAGGGCCATTGCTCGCCGTGGAGGTCGGGGACGAGCCAGAGCGAACCGCCGTAGAGGCCGCGCGTCGTCGGCGCGGGGTAAGCCTCCGCCGGCAGCCGCTCGACGGGACCGAGCAGCGGGCTCGCCGCGGCCGCGGGCGGCGCGGACTTCGGCGCCGAGAACGGCGGCGGGTCTGCGGCGGCGGCGGGGCGCGGGAAGAACGAAGAAGCGAACGCGGCGAGCGCGAAGATCGACTTGCAGAATCGAATGCTTTTGGCCGATGTCATCACTGCACGGTGAAGGAGTCGGTCAGCGGCAGATTGTCCGAGCTGGGGCCGACCATCACGTTGACCTTTCCGCTCTCGATGGTCCAAGACGAAGTGCTCGTATTCCAGTATTTGAGATCGGCGACGCGGAGCGGAATCGTGATTTGCACCGTGCTGCCGGGCGCGATGACTGGCGTCCGGAAGAACCCCTTCAGCTCCTTCACCGACCGCTGCGCCGTCGTGTCGGGGAACGAGACGAAGAGGAAGGCGACGTCGCTCCCGGCCACGGTGCCGGTGTTGGTGATGCCGACCGACACGTCGATGACCGACGACTGCGTCACGGTGCTGCAGGGGACCTGCATGTATTGGTATTTGAACGTCGAGTAGCTCAAGCCGTGCCCGAAGGCGAAGAGCGGCGTGATCTTGTTTTGGTCGAAGTACCGGTATCCGAGGTAGTAGCCCATCACGGTGGTGCCGCTGCCGTTCGGGTCCTGATCGAAGACCGGCTCGTCGCTCTCGGTCTTCGGCCAGGTGATCGGCAGCTTGCCGGTGAAGTTCTTGGTGCCGAAGAGGAGCTCCCCGAGCGCCGTCCCGCCGACCATGCCCGGGTACCACGCCATCACCACCGACGGCACGTTCGCGAGCCACGGCATGTCGATGGCGCTGCCGCCCTCGAGGACGACGACCATCGGCTTGCCCAGCGCCGCCACCGCGTTGATGAGATCGTTCTGGTTGGTGTTGCCGGCCTTCGCGTCGAGCGCGAGGTTCGGGTTGCCGTTCGCGTCGGCGCGGTCGGCGGCGCCCGTGTATCCCTCGCCCTCATCTTGCGGAGTGAGGCCCGCGACGACGACGACGAAGTCCGCGCCGCTGGCGGCGGCCGCGGTCGTCCCCGTGACGACGCTGACGCCGCTCGGCGCCGTGTTCTTGATCCCGGCGAAAGGCCCGATGCTGAGGCCCGGATCCGAGGCGACGCGGCTGCTCCCGAGGTCGCCGAGGCGGACGTCGGTGGCGAAGTTCACGGTGCCGGTCTGCATCGTGCCGGTGAGCGTCCACGGGACCGCGGCGCCGACGACGGCGACCGTGTGGACGGTGCTCTTGTTGATCGGCAGCGTGTTGTTGTCGTTCTTGAGGAGGACCATGCTCTCCTCGGCGGCCTGCAGCGCGTCGGCGATGTGCGCGGTGTTGTTGGTGATGCCGTTGCTGCCGAGCGTGCTGGTCGGGCGCTTGAGGCCGAGGGTTTGCGTGGAGACGCCCGTCGTCGAGATGTTGAAGCGGAGCTTCTGCTGGATGATGAGCTTCGCCGACGCCTGCAGCTGCGCCGGCGACGCGATGCTCTCGAGCTGCGAGTAGTTGAACGACCACGGCAGCTCGAGATCGAGCCCCGCGTTGAGCGCGAGCGGCGCGTTCTGCGCTTCGATCGCCTGCTGCTGGGTGGGGTCGGGATTGATGGTGTCGCGCGGCGGCATCGCCCACCAGTCCGACAGGACGAACCCTTTGAAGCCGAAGGTGCCCTTCAGCATCGTCGTGAGGAGCGCCTTGTTCTCGGTGCTCTTCTGGCCGTTGACCATGTTGTACGCGGCCATGACGCAGGCGACGCCGCCCTCCTGGACGACCATCTCGTAGGCGCGGCCGTAGATCTCGTGGAGGGTCTGGTCGTCGAGCTGGGCGTTCTGCGTCTCGCGCGACGCCTCGATGTTGTTCGCGGCGAAGTGCTTGGCGCACGCCGGGATGTACTGCTGGACGCCCATCGTGAAGGCAGAACCGAACCGCCCGAGCAGGAAGCTGTCTTCGCCGTAGGTCTCCTGCGAGCGGCCCCACGCGGGGTGGCGCAGGATGTTGATGCACGGCGCGAGAATGAGCGTGTTGCCCGACGCGAGCGTCTCGTCGCCCATGTCGGCGCCGACCTGGTTCTCGAGGTCGAGGTCCCAAGTGGCGGCGCGCGCCGCGGGGACGGGGAACGACGTGACGTAGCCGGGCCCGTAGTTGACGAGCGTCGGCGACGTGATGGAGCCCGTGTACTGCCCGGCGACGAGGTTGTTGCCGCGCGGGCCGTCGCGGAAGGAAAAGCCCTTCACGTTGGCGGTGGTGTCGTCGGGCGTTCGATAAATGTCGTTGTAGTTCGTCATCCCGCCGACCACGACGGACGTGCCGCGCATCTGGTTGGCGAGCTGCGTGTTGTTCATCGAGCCGACGAGGCTCTGCGCCTGCGTGACGATGGACGCGGGGAGCGTGTAGCCCGAGGCATACGGGAGCTGTTCGGAAGACGCGGAGCACGCGACCTTCGCCGCGTCGGGCGGGGCGCCATCGACGACCACGACCGTACTGCCGCTCGAGCTGCTCGAGGGACCGCCCGAGCCCGAGCTCGTGGCCGGGCCGCCGCTCGAACTCGATCCGCCGCTGGAGGAACTTCCCGCGCTGGTGTTGCCGCCGACGGGGTTCGCCTCCGACTCGAGGTGGCCGCACGACACGGCCGCGAACGCGACGGCGACCGACATCGACGCGCCGCCGACGACCAGGCGCCTCCGGCGCGCACTCGAGAACTCGTGCTGGGCCATGCTGCGGGGATCTCCTTGCAATTGCCTTGTGGTCTGGTCGGTTGCAGGGGCTCGCCGCGGCTCATCTTTCGGCACATCGCCGCGGGCGGGCCGCACCGCCTTACCACATCTCGGACGAGCCGAGCGACGCGGAAGCCGCGCGCTTGACCGCGAGGACCGGGGAAGGCTACCGCTGCGTCACGCGGCGGCGATGCTTCGGAACTCCACCTTTCCGCTCCTGCTTGTTTTTGCGGCGGCGGCCTCCATCGGGCCGGCCGCATGCGTCGTCCGTCCGTCGCCGGCGCCCGTCACGCCCGCCCCACCTCCGCCGTTCGCTCCCGGGGCCACGACGAGCGTACCCGCGGGTCCCGCGCAGGTCGCGGCCGGACGCCCCGCGCTTCGCCGCGGCATGAACCTCGGCAACGCCCTCGACGCCCCGCGCGAAGGCGAGTGGGGCGTCGTGCTCGACGCCTCGGATTTCGTCGCGATACGGCAAGCGGGGTTCGACCACGTCCGTCTGCCGGTGCGGTTCAACGCGCACGCCGCGGCCACGGCACCCTTCACGGTCGACGCCGACTTCTTCGCGCGCGTCGACTGGGCCGTCGACCAGGCGCTCGGCAACGGCCTCGCCGTCATCGTCGACTTCCACCATTACCTCGAGCTGATGAAGGCCCCCGACGAGCACCGCGCGCGCTTCCTCGCGATCTGGAAGCAGATCGCCGATCGGTACGCCGGCCGGCCCGCGTCGGTCGCCTTCGAGATCCTGAACGAGCCGAACGATCAGCTCACCGCCGACAAGTGGAACGACATGCTCGCCGAAGCCTTGCGCATCGTCCGCGCGTCGAACCCCACGCGCACGATCGTCGTCGAGGGCGCGCACTGGGCGTCGGCGAACAACCTCGGGCACACGCTCAAGATCCCCGCCGACGACCCGAACCTGGTCGGCAGCTTCCACATGTACCAGCCGATGCTCTTCACGCATCAGGGCGCGCAGTGGATGTCCGAGGAGTACCAGACGCTCGGCGTCGTCTTCCCCGGGCCTCCGCCGGTGCCCCTGTCGCCCGCGCCCGCCGCCGCTTCGCACGACTGGGTGAAGCGCTGGTTCCAACGCTACGACGAGCTGCCGGCGGCGCAAAACCCGTCGGGCCCGTCGACCATCGCCGACGAGCTCGAGATCGCGTCCGTCTTCGCCGACAAGACGCATCTGCCCATCTACATGGGCGAGTTCGGCTGCAGCGACCACGCGGACCCGAAGTCGCGGGCCGCGTGGGTGCGGGAGGCCCGCACGCAGGCCGAGCGGCGCGGGTTCGGCTGGGCGTACTGGGACGACGGCGGCAGCTTCAAGGCGTACGACCGCGGGACTCGGCGTTGGCTGCCGTACATGAAGGCGGCCCTCGTCGAGTAGCTTCTGCGCGTAGGCGCGCCGCTCGCGACGGCGCCGGCCACGCGGACGACTTACGGCACGATCTGGAGCGAGCAGCCCGTCGTCGTCGACATCAGGTAGATGGTCGAAATCGCGATGAGGAGCGTCACGGCGCCGAGCGTGAGGAACTTCGGCGCGTTCCACCGCTTGTCTTCGGCGTTGAAGCGCTCTTGCGCAAGGCGCTCCGCGGTCTCTCCCGGCGTGGGCATCGAGTCCATTTCTATGGGATAGGGGCGCTTTTTTCAAGGGCCGGTGAAGTGACGGCCCTTTTGCTTTCGGCAAAACATGGCGATCGTCGAGGTCGCCTCCCCCACGCCGGCGTTGCCGCTCTCTCCGACGCCGCTCGCGCCGAACTCTTCCCACTCGAGCGCGCTGTCGGTCCCGTCGTTCTCCTTGAGCATGCCGCCGAGGATGCGCCGCGCGCGCCCGAGCTTCGCGTCGTCGCGCGTCCACAGGCTCGTCGCGAGGTCGTGCGGGTTCTCCTCGAGCGAGAAACGCACGAAGTCGTCGAACGCAGGCGTCTCCATCGTCACGAGGATGGGCATGAAGAACTCCGTCGTCGCCAGCGCGACGGCCTTCGATTGCCCGTCCCAGTCGACCGTCACGGTCGTCTCGGGCGTGACGCGCGCGAGGACCACCGGCGCCGCCGCCTCGGCGTTCTCCGCGTAGTCGCCGCCCGTGACCTTGCCGCCCTCGAGGAGCACGCGAACGCCCGCCGCGCGCGCCGCCTCCTGGATGCGCGTCACCGTCGACGCGCGGTGCACCATGACGGGGCTCACCACCTTCGTCTCGCCCGGCGCCGCGGCGCGCGGGTCGGCGACCTTCCACGTCTTCATGGCGGCCACGAGGCGCGGCTCGATCCGGTCGAGCGTCGCCGCGCTCGCCGCGACGCCGTGGAGCGCGGTGCACTTGTGCGAGCCGAGGCCGAGCTTCGAGTACGAGAGGCGCGCGGCGATCGCGTCGAGCTCGGCGTCCGAGTACCCGTCGTCGACCCACGACCAGTTGCAGCCGCCGCCCTCGAAGCGGACCGGCCGCACGCCGCGCTGGGCCTGGAGCGCCTTCGCCGTATCGGCGCTCCCGGTCACGCTCACGACCGCGATCCGCGCGTCGCCCACGAGGGCCGATACGTCCCCGCCGAAGCCCTCGATCTTGTGCACGGCGCGCGGGTCGGCGCCGGCGGCGACGAGCATCTTCACGAGCGTCGTGTTCGTGATGCCGCCGAAGGGGTGCCCTTTGTAGATCATGGGGGAGCCGGAGAGGTAACAGCCGACGATCTGGATCCCGGGGATTCCGTAGATGAAGTTCATCGGCGTGATGACCGTGCAGACGCCGGCCGGGATGTACGCGTTCTTCCAGTACGACTGGCCCGCGACCATCGTCGGTACGAGCTCGCCGGCCATCGCTTTCTCGACGCTGCCCTCCAGGTGATCGGCGGCGCGCTTCGCCTCCCAGAAGTCCTTGTCGGCCTCGAGGCGCGTCTTCGGGATCTGCTGGCGGAGCTCGTCGAGGCAGTCCTCGTAGTAGTGGTGCAGGAGCCGCGAGAAGTTCTTGATGACGTGCTTGCGGTACGCCATTCCCTCGTCCGCCCAGGCGAGCGACGACCAGAACGCGTGCGCGCGATCGATCGCGTGGCGGCACTCCGCGTCGCGCGACCGGCCGATCTCGAAGAGCGTCGTCCGGCGATCGGCGAGCGACTTCATCGCCACGAGCTCCGCGGGGCGCAGCCACACGCCGTCGACCAGGTTCAAGCACACGACCGGCTCGTCGCCCGCCTTCCGCGGGATCGACCGCCCGAAGAGGTAAGGTCGGAGAGCCTCGCACTCGGCGTCGTTCATCTGGAGCGAAAAGAGCGTGTAAGACGCACGCCGTTGCGCGTAGAGAGCGGCGATCGGGTCCGCTCCCCCTCTCTCGCCGACTCCTCCCTTCACGAAGCTCTTGGCGGCTTCGTCAAACCGCGCGACAAGTGTCTTGGGGTCCATGCGTCCGGCATACATCGTTGGTGAGCCGAAGGCTCGCTTGCCCGGACACCGAAAGGTCGCGCCCGTGAACAAACTGCTGCTCCTGGCACCGTTTTCGTTGTTCGTGGGCGCGTGTACGCCCGACATCGCCCAGAACGCTCCACCCGCGTCGGTCACCGCCGAGTTCGATCCGTCGAACTCGGTCGTGCCCTCGCCGAACGACCTGGCCATCAGCACGAGCACCGGGCTCGTCACCGTGCCGGCTCTCCCGACCGACACGGCCGCACAGACCGAGTTCAATCAGGACTACCTCGGCGCCCTCCGGGGCTTCCCGCAAGAGTCGACGGCGCAGGTCCTCTTCAGCGGCGCGCTCGATCCGGCCACGGTCACCGCGACGAACGTCATCGTCTTCGACGTGACCGGCCTTTCGATCGTCCCCGTCACGATGGCCTTCGACCCGACGCTCCTCGCGATCGACATCGCGCCCCCCACGGGCGGCTGGCAGCGCAATCACCAGTACTTCGTCGCGGCGATCGCGGGCGCGGGCCGGCTGTCGGGGCCGAACGGGACGCCGGTCGTCGGGTCCGCGGCGTGGGGGCTCGTGACGAGCCCGCAGCCGCTCGTGACGTGCCCCGCGAACGCGGCGACGGGAGCCCCGGATTTCACGTCGACCGATTGCCGCGCGACGGTCGACGTCATCCCCTCCACGAAGACCGACCCCGAGCAGCGCCTCGTCGATCAAGGTCAGTCGGCCGCCCAGCTCGAGCAGATCCGGTTGGCCTACGCGCCGCTCCTCGCGAACATCGAGACGCTCGAGCACCTCTCGGGCCCCGAGCAGATCCCCATCTTGTGGACGTTCACGATCGCCGACGCCGGCGAGGTCACGTTCGATCCGGCCGACAGCGTCGTGCCGTTCCCGAACGACGTCCTTCGCACCGGCACCGGCGGCGCGGTCAACCTCCCGAACCCCGTCACCGGCCAGCCCCTCACCGCCGCCGACTGCGCGGCCGCCACGGACGCGACCGTGACGCTCTACTGCGGCCTCAACACGCTCGACGGCTTCTCGACCATCGCGCCGCCCATCAGCGAGAACGGCTTCACGACGGGCGCCGTCGCCCAGGCGCTCATCGATCCGAGCACCCTCACGACGACGACCGTCGGCCTCATCCCGCTCACGTCGACCGCCCCGCCCGAGACCGCGACGGCGCCCGAATACGCGCCTTGCCTCAACTGCCTCTCGAGCCCCGCCGCCGACGGCACGCCGCAGACGTCGCCGCAGCAGCTGCAGTGGGATCTGCTCGCGCCGCTCGACGAGAAGACGACGTACCTCGCGTACGTCACGGGCGACGTCAAAGACACGAACGGCGCGAACGTGATCGCCAACCCGATCTTCGCCCTCGTCCGTTCGAAGAACCCGATCTCCGCCGGCGGCAAATCGCAGGTGAGCATCCTCACGGACGCGCAGGCGGCGCAGCTCGAGCCGCTCCGTCTGGCGCTCTCGCCGGCGCTCGACGCGCTCGAGGCGAGCGGCCTCCCGCGCAAGAACCTCGTGCTGGCGTGGGCCTTCACGACGCAGTCGGAGGCGTCGCTCCTCGACCAGCTCTACGCCTTCCCCGGATCGGCGGCCGACCCCTTGCCGCTCCCGCCGGGCGCCATCATCTTCACGGACGCGACGACGGCCTACCAGGCGGCCGCCGGGACGACGATCCCCACGAGCGCGATCGGCAAGTTCTACTCGGGCGTCTTCGAGACGCCGGTGACCGTGACCGGACCGGGCGGCACGTTCAGCGCGGCCGCCGCGCAGAACGAAGGCGTCACCTTCGCGCTCGCCGTCCCCGCGTCTCCGGCGCCGGCGGGTGGCTATCCCATCACGATCTTCGGCCACGGTTTGACGCGGGACCGAAACGACTTCCTCGCGATCGCCAACTCGCTCGCCCTCGCGGGACAGGCCACCATCGCGACCGACGTCATCTTCCACGGAGAGCGGTCGTCGTGCACCGGGGCGGGGGCCTTCCTCGCGGCCGCGACGGGGCTCACGGGGGCGACCGACGACAACGCGTGCGCGGATGCGACGACGCAAAAATGCAACGAGGGGTTCCCGTTCGGACGCTGCGTCGCGCGCGACCCGACGACCCGCGTCGCGTGCCCCGGCCTCGGGCTCATCGGGGGCCCCGACCCGACCGGCAACCTCGGGTGCCAGGCCATCGACGCGGGCGCGTGCGCCGCCGACAACCTCTGTGAGGGCGGCGACTTCCTCCGCGACTCGACCGGGCGCCCGGTCATCAGCGGCTGGAACATCTTCAGCCTGACGAACTTCTTCGCGACGCGCGACAACTTCCGGCAGCAGGTCATCGACCTCTCGCAGCTCGTACGTACGCTGCGTGTGACGGGGCCGACGTCGATCCAGACCTTGTCGGGGGCGACGTTCGATCTCACCCGCATCGGCTACGTCGGCCAGAGCCTCGGCGGCATCCTCGGCACGCTCTTCAACGCCGTCGCCCCCGACACGAAGTACGTCGCGCTGAACGTGCCCGGCGGCGATCTCACGCAGATCATTCTGCAGGCACCGTCGTTCGCGTCGCAGAAGGCGGCGCTCGTCGGCGGCCTCGCCGCGCAGGGGATCATGCCGGGGACGCCGGCCTTCGACCAGTTCATCGCGACCGCGCAGTGGATCGTCGACCCCGCCGACCCCGCGAACGCGGGCTACCGGTTGACCCACCAGATCCAGGCGACCGCCACCGCGAACCCCGACCGCAAGGCGTTCATCCAGTTCATCGAGGGCGACCAGACCGTGCCCAACATCGCCAACCTCGCCCTCGTCGCCGCCGCCAACCGGATGGATACGGGCATGCCGCCTTCCTACGGGTGCACGGGCGCCCTCTCTTGTTACGAGTTCACCGACGCGATCGACGGCTTCGACACGACCACGGCGCCGCTCGCCGACCGGCACGGGTTTCTCCTCTCGCCGCCCTCGGCGCAAGCCGTCCTGCTGACGCAAACGGCGCAGCTCCAGGTGGCCACCTTCCTCGCGACCGGCGTCGGTCCCCAATGAAGCGCACGCGAACTGCACCGGAGCGGAGACCCATGTCCATGAAGACACGCATCGCCGTCGTCACGTCGGCCGCCGTCGTCGTTTCGCTCGCCGCGTGGGCGCCCCCCGCGAGGGCCGCAGGGATCGCGCTCGACGTGCAGAGCGGCCGCGGGACGGGCATGGCGGGCGCGATGGCGGGGATGGTCGATGACTCGTCGGCGATCTTCTACAACGCGGCGGGCATCGCCCAGGGCAAAGGCCTCGACGCGCAGATCGGCGACACCCTCATCGTCCCGACGTTCCAGTTCACGACGCCGCAAGGCCAGAAGACCACGAACTCGTTCCAGGTCGTCCCGCCCTTCACGGCGTACGTGAGCGGCGGCATCACCCACGACCTCTCGATCGGAGTCGGCGTCTTCACGCCGTACGGGTTGACCCTCGACTGGCCGCCCGAGTGGATCGGCAAATCCATCGTCACGCACGCCTCGTTCGCGACCTACGACATCAACCCGACGGTGGCGTACCGCTTTGGTCCCCTGCGCGTCGGGGCGGGCCTGCAGATCGCGCGCGCGACGGTCGACCTCGAGCGAAAAATTGTCACCGGCCAAGGCGAGGTGACGAGCGAGCTCGGGGCCGGAGCGTGGGGCGCGGGCGGCAACGTCGGCGTCCAGTTCGAGGCCGTTCCCAAATATCTGATGCTCGGCGCTCAATACCGAAGTGCCGTGAAGTTCGACTTCGACGGGAGCGCGCACTTCTCGAATGTCCCGGCCGTATTCCAGAGCACGTTCGTCGACCAAGAGGCGACGACGTCGATCATCACGCCCGACACGTTCCAAATCGGCGTGGCGTCGCGCCCCATCGAACGACTGCTCCTCGACGTGGACGTGAATTGGTTCGGGTGGGCGAAGTTCCGGTCGATCGACATCACGTTCCCGGGCGCGCCCGCCCTCAGCACCACGGAAAACAAGGCCTGGAACAACACCGTGAACGTCCACGCCGGCGGCGAGGTCACGATCAACGACTCGTTCAAAGTCCGCGGCGGCTTGATGTACGACCCCACGCCCCAGCCCGACGGCACGCTGCTTCCCGACGTGCCTGACGCGACGCGCCTCAATATCGCCGTCGGCGGAAGTTATTACCATTGGACGGGCTTCCACGTGGATCTGGGCTATCAATTTCTGGTCGTGTTCAAGCGCACCAGCACGGCGCCGCAGCTGCCCGGCGACTACAGCGGCTTCGTCAACTTGGTCGGTCTCTCGGTCGGCTACGCGATGCCCGAGCGACAGGTGCTGCGCTGAACGGACGAAGGAGGAAGCGGTGATCGCAGCACGACGCCCGGCCCGATCCCGCTTCTCCGTCGTCGTGGGTGCGGCGCTCGCCGCTTCGGCCGGCTTCGGATGGATCGATTGCGCCGGGCAGGGCGAGCAGAAGCCTCCGCCCGGTCAAAGCGGAGACGACGGCGGCGAGATCCCCGACGCGACCCTTGCGCACGCAGCCGACGGCGCCGTCCTCGGCCCCGACGGGGGCGCCGTGAATCCCGACGGCGGGACCGAGGCGGAGCCGAACCTCTGCCCGGCCGACGGCGTGGGTATCCCCATCTTCGCGGCGGCGTGCGACGCGGGCGCGCCCAGCGTCGACTGGTCGCCCATCCGGCGGATCTCGCGCGTCGAATACGACAACATGGTGCGCGACCTGCTCAAGGACCAGACGCAGCCGGCCGCGCAGTTCGTCGCCGAGACGCCGCTGACGAGCGACGGGATCAACTTCTGGACGAACACGTGCACGGGCGTCGGCGCCGGCGACATCACGGTCCCGCAGCAGTACATGCACGCCGCCGAGACGCTCGCTGCGAATGCGACGAGCGACCCGAACACGTTCAACAACATCTTGAACCAGTTCGGCCTCAACACGCCCTGCTCCGCCATGCCGCGGGGCGACGCGTGCGCCCAGGGCTTCATCCACGCCTTCGGGTCGCAGGCCTTCCGCGGGCAAATCGACGCGGCCGAGGAGTCCTCCCTCTTCTCCGCCGTCTATTCGCCGATCGCCGCGCAGTTCGACTTCCCGACGGGGATCCAGGCCCTCATCACGGCGTTCCTCACGTCGCCGCGCTTTCTCTTCGTCGTCGAGTTCGGCGACACGACGGCGGCGGGCCGCGTGGTGCCGCTCGGGCAAACCGAGATCGCCGCGCGCCTGGCGCTCTTTCTCTGGCGGTCGGTCCCCGACACGGTCCTGCTCGACGCCGCGGCCGCCGGGCAGCTCGCGACGCCCGCCCAAATCGAGGCCCAGGCGACGCGCATGCTGGCGGTCGTGGGACCCAACGGGGGAGGCCTTCTCGCGCAGGGCGCGCTCGACGATTTCGCGACGCAGTGGATGGAGCTCGAGAACGCGCACGCGCTCACGAAGGACCCCCAGTACACGACCTGGAACAACGTGTCGGCGCTCTCGGCGGAGCTCGTCGGCGAGACGCTCGCGACGTTCCACGCCACCGTGCTCGGGACGAACGGCTCTGGCGGCGGCACGCTCACCGATCTTCTGACGTCGACGAGCTCGTACGTGAACTCCGACGTGAAAAACTTCTACGCGGGGCAGCCGGTGACGAGCAGCGGATGCACGACGACGGACACCTCGGGCAGCTCGCCGTGCTTCACCCAACAGGTGGTCGACAGCCCCACGAGCCCGCGCCGCGGCATCCTCACGGACGCCATCGTCCTGGCCGCGCAGTCGCACACGTCGTTCCCATCGCCCACGCTCCGCGGCAAGCTCGTTCGCCAGCAGATCCTCTGCGACCCGGTCCCCCCGCCGCCGGCCAACGTGAACACGTCGCCGCCGGCCAACGTCCCGCCGGGAGCCACGATCAAGCAACAATACGCCGCCCACCGCGACGTCGACGCCGGCGGCTGCCCCTCGTGCCACAACCTGATGGATCCCATCGGCGACACGTTCGGCGTCTACGACGCGACGGGCACGTATCAGACGACCGAGGCCGACGGACTGACGGACGGCGGACCGTTCGCCCCCATCGATCCGTCCGGGCAGGTCAACGCGTTTTTCCCGGGCGAGCTCGCGACGACGGCGACCGGCCCGGTCGACCTCATCACGCAACTCGCAGCCGCGCGGCAGGTCCAGGAGTGCTTCGCCCTCCAGGAGTTCCGCTACGCGCTCAGCCGAATCGAGACGCCGGCCGACAGCTGCTCCGTGCAGAGCGCCTACCAGGCGTTCGCGGCGGGACAGCTCAACGTCAAGGCGTTGCTCCTGGCGATCGTGCAGAGCGACGCGTTCCGCTATCGGACCGTGGAGACCCCCGGGAGCTGCCAATGAAGCGACGTGGCCTCGACCGAAGGCGCTTTCTTCAGGCCATCGGCGCGTCGGCGCTCACCTACCCGTTTTTGCGCGGCCTCCCGAGCTTCGCGCAAGCGAACACGGCGCCGAAGTACCTCGTGCTCGTGTTCACCCCGTGCGGCGTGGTGCGGCCCTACTGGGGCGCAAACGGGCCCGCGCGCGGGACGAGCGTCGTCACGAGCCCGCTGACCGGGGCGACGGGCGCCGGCGCGTTCCGGCAGACCCTCATGCCCTTCGCCAAGGGGCCCACGGCCGCCAACGTCCCGATCGCGTCGCCGCAGGACCTCACCAACCAGGTCATCGTGCTCGACGGATTGAACGTCGCGACGGCCGACGGGAGCCACGAAGCGGGGATGGGGGCCCTCTGGACCGGCATCGAAAATACGGGCGCCGGGGCGGCGGGCAAAGGCATGAGCGTCGACCAGGCGGTCGCCCAGCACCTCGTCCAATCCGGCGTCCAGAAGCCGTTCGCGTCGCTCCCGCTCATGGTGCGCGACTCGCAAGACTTCACCGATCGTTCGGTGCAGACGCGCATGTGTTACGACGCGACCGACTTCATCGACCCGTACGACGACCCCGTCGCCGCGCTCGAGGCGGTCTTTCTTCAGGCGCCGCCGGGGGACGGGGGCGCGAGCCCGATCGACAAGCAGGCGAAGATTCGACAGGTCGTCTTCGGGCAGATCGACTCGGAGCTGACCACGATCAAGGGCAAGCTCTGCACCGAAGACAGGGATCGCCTCTCCAGCATCCAGGACGCGTGGGCGGGCCTCAACGCGCAATTTGCGGCCGTGCAAGCCGCCGTCAAAAACTGCCCGACCCAGCCCACGCCCCTCACGGGAGCGCTCGATTTTCCGACCGCCGCGAAGGCGCAGATGGACCTCGCGGCCCTCGCCATCCAGTGCGACCTCACGCGCGTCGTGACGCTCCAGTTTTCGACCGCCACGAGCAACGTGACCCACAAGTGGATCGACCCCGCCGACTCGGGCACCCACCACGTGCACTCGCACACGGGCCCTTCGTCGCTCTACGAGTTCGGCGCGAACCTCTACGACCCGACCCAGTACCATCCGCCGGGCGACGGGATCACCGCGGGGTCGCTGTGGGACCCGCACCTTGCTCAGATCGACCTCTGGTACGCAAACCAGGTCGCGTACCTGGCCCAGCGCCTCGCCGGGTTCGGAGTCCTCGCTCAGACCCTCATCTGCTGGGGCAGTGAGCTCGACATGGGCCAGGCGCACAACCACGACGACACGCCGTTTCTCCTCGTCGGCGGGAGCAACGTGCTCGCCACCGGGCAGCTCGTGCAGTTTCCGCTCAACATCGCCGACGGCTCGGGCAATCGGTCGCCGGTCGGGAACCGGTTCCACAACGACCTGCTGGTCACGCTCGCCAACGCGATGGGGGTCCCGATGACGACCTTCGGCACGGCGGCGGGCCTGCCGGGACGGTACAACGGCGTGCCGCTGCCCTCGCCGCTGGTCGACTTCCAGGGCGGCCCGATCACGCAGATTCTCAAATCGTGAGCGCGCTCACAGCGAAGGCCGGCCGCTGAACTCGTAGCTCCCCACGTGGCGGAGCACGCCCCGCGTATCCAGCCAGACCTTGCCGCCGATCGCGCGCCACCGCTGGCAGAACGCGTAGTCCTCGCTGAGGTAGGTGCCGTCCGGCCCGATGGCGCAGTCGAAGAAGCTGTACTGGTGGTCGCTCTGTCGGGGCCGCGGAGGATACGCCTGCACGCAGCGGTACTTCAGGGCCGGGTACGCGACGATGAGCCGCTCGATCGCGCTCCGTCGAATCAGCATGAACCCCGCCCCCGCGTACTCGCCCGTCACGAAGCCCTCCCGCTCCTCGAGCGCCGCGCCGGAGCACGGGACCCCGACGAAGTGCAAGCCCGACTCGGGGAGCGCGTCGGTGGGCGGCAGGGTGACCGCGCGGCGCTCGAGCTTCGCCCAATCGATCGTCTTGAGCGGATAGACGCCGCACACCACGTCCTCGTCGAGCGCGAGCATGCGGCCGAACTGCTCGGCCGTGAACCCGAGGTCCGCGTCGATGAACATCAAGTGCGTCGCGCTCGAATCGAGGAAGCCCGCGACGATGGTGTTGCGGCAGCGCGTGATGAGCGCGTCGTGCGCGGCGGTCCACAGGCCGATGCCGATCTCGTGCTCGGCGGCGAACTCGCGCAGCTTCAAGAGCGAGTGCACGTACACGTGGGTGAGGAGGCCGCCGTAGCAGGGCGTCCCGACCATGACGTTGAGGGGTTTGGCGAACATGGGAGAAGAGGGGCCGCGAGGGCCTACCGGAGGGGACGGTCGTCCGGCGCGCGCCGCCAAGCGAACCGCGCGCCTTGCGCGTGCCTACCCGACGAAGCGTAGAGGAAAGCCCACGAGAAGGATCGCACTCTTCGCGCGCGGGGCGAACTGCCTCTCGCGCGTCAGCTCCGTGCGCGCGGAGCGCGGCGCTTTGGCCGGGCGTGCGTGTGGGCGTGGCCGTGCGCGTGCGCCTTCGCGTGCTCGTCTTCGTGGACGGTTTCGGCCGGCGCTGCCGCGGCGGTCTCGGCGACGATCTCGATCGACCCCTGGATGACGCCCCGTGTGGCGAAGAGCTTCTCGGCCGCCTTCTGGAGCCGGTCGGCCCGGCCCCGCATCACGATGACCTCGAGGCAGCGCTCGTGATCGAGGTGCACGTGCATGGCCGACCGCACCTGGTCGCCGAGCGCGTGCTGCATCTCGGTGATGCGCTCGGAGAGCTCGCGCACGTGGTGGTTGTAGACGATGGTCACGCTGGCGAAGGCGTCCACCCGCTGCGTCGCGAGCGACCGGATGATCTCCGCACGCGCGAGGTCCCGGAGGAGCTCGGAACGGCTGCTCTTGCGCTCCTCGACGAGCTGATCGAACTGCGCGAGGAGCGACGACTCCATGGCCACACCGAAGCGAGAGAGAGACATGGGACGTCCACTTTACGCCCCCGCCAACGCCGGCGCGACGAGCGCCGTGGCCTCGGGCTCGTACTTGCCGAGGCGCGCCTTCATCACGTCGACCGCCTCGGGGTTGTCGTCGACGAGGACGAACCCGCGGCCGCTCCGCGCGGCGGCGTCCCCGGCGGTGCCGCTCCCGGCGAAGAAGTCGAGCACCACGTCCCCGGGGTCGGTGTGGACCTTCACGATGCGCTCGAGGACGCCGAGCGGCTTCTGCGTCGGGTAGCCGGTCTTCTCTTTGCCGTTCGTCGGCACGATGGTGTGCCACCACACGTCGGTCGGCGTCTTCCCCCGCTCGGCCTTCTCCGCTCCGACGAGCGCCGGCGCCATATAGGGAATTCGGTCGATGGCGTCGTAGTGAAAGACGTAATCGTCCGGCTCGAGGGCATACCAGAGAATCGTGTCGTGCTTGCACGGCCAGCGGTTCTTCGGGCGGCCGCCGTAGTCGTACGACCAGATGATCTCGTTTTTGAACGAGCGGCGGCCGAGGAGCCGATCCAGGGCGACCTTGACGTAGTGGACCTCGTGGTGGTCGAGGTGCACGAAGAGCGAGGCGTCGCGCGTCAGGCAGCCGAGCGCTTGCTCGACGCGCGGGAGGAGGAAGGCCTCGAAGTCCTCGAACGCGTCGCCGAACGAGCCGCTCTCGACCCGTTCGACGTCGTAGCGCTTGCCGCCGAACCCGCCCCGCTCGCCTTCCCCGTCCGCGGCGGTCACCCGCATCCGGTCCCGCTTCTGCACCCGCCCCGTGTTGAACGGCGGGTCGATGTAGCAGAGGCGCGCGAACGCCCGTGGCAGCGTCGGCAGCACCGCGGCGCAGTCGCCGAGCACGATGCGTTTCATCGACGGCATCCTAGCGTGCCGGCCATGCGCGTGAGAGGGTGGACGAGGGGCGTCATGCAGGAGTCCTCACGCGCCTTCCTCTTCGCCGTCTCCTCGCTTCTGCTCGCGGGCGCCGCGGGGTGCGGCTCGAGGTCCTCTCTCGAGACCACGACCACCGGCGAACGAATGGGCATCCGCGACGGCGACGCCGCGGCGCAGGGAAACGAGGCGGGCGACGGCGCCGTCCTCCAGAACGACCACGACGCCGGCGGCGGCCCCGACTGCGCTCTGGATCCGCTCTCGTGCGAGCCGCACATCGTCCTCTTCGGCGGCTTTTCGTTCTCCTCGAATACGTTCCTGGGCGACACCTGGGAGTGGGACGGAAGCACGTGGACGCAGCGGAACGCGAGCGGACCCAGCCCGCGCGCCGGACACGCGATGGCGACGCTCGACGGCAAAGTCGTCCTCTTCGGAGGGAGCATGACGAGCTCCCTCCCCGCGGACACGATGCTCGAAGGCGGGACCTTCGGCGATACCTGGGAGTGGGACGGCAGCGCGTGGACCGAGCGCGCGACGGGCCCGTCACCGGGCATGCGCTCGCGTCATGCCATGGCCACGCTGAACGGCAAAGTCGTCCTCTTCGGCGGCGGCGTGGACGGGCAGACGTTGGCCCCGCCGCAAACGTGGCTGTGGGACGGAGACACGTGGAGCCTCGGCTCGAGCCGCGGGCCGAGCGCGAGGAGAGGACACACCATGACCACCGTCGGCGACCGGGTGGTGCTCTTTGGAGGGGCCGACGAAAACGGCACGCTGTTCGACGACGTCTGGACGTGGGACGGGACCGCGTGGACGCCCGTCGTCACCTACGGATCGGCGGGCTACTTGCCGCCCGCTCGTTACGGCCACGCCGCCGCGGCGCTCGGCGGCGCGCTCTGGATCAGCGGCGGGGTCGGGAGCGTCTTGCTCGGCGACCTGTGGTCCTGGAACTTCAGCCTTTGGAGCCTCGAAACGAGCGGGCCGTCCCTGCGCGACGCGGCGTCGATGGCCACGCTCGGAGACAGCGTTTTTCTCTTCGGGGGCGACTTGGTCGATCACCTGTCCGACGATTCGACGTACCGGTGGGACGGCACGGCGTGGTCGCACTTCGACCAGGCAGGACCCCCGGCGCGCGCCGAGAGCGCGATGGCGACGCAGTAGCGCCGCTCTCAATCGCGAACCACGAGCCCGAACACCTTCGCCAGATCCGCCGCCTGCACGGGGCTGACGACGAGCCCCCGGACCTCTCCTGCCGTGACCTTGATCCCCGTCACGTCGGACGCGCTCACGTCGGCGCCCTCGAGCTTCGCGTGCGTGAGGTCGGCGCCGCGGAGATCGCACCCGACGAACGCGGTGCCCTGGAGGTCGGCGCCGTGGAAGTACGCGTCGCGGAGCTGGCACGACTCGAACGCCACCTGCCGAAACCGCGTCGCCGCGAACGACGCATAGTCGACGTGACAGTCCACGAAGCGCACGCTGTCGAGCTCCGCTTCGACGAGCTGGCCGCCGGTGACGCGGCACCCGCGGAGGACGACGCGGGTCAGCTTCGCGCCGCGCCACTCGACCATCGAGAGGTCGCACCGCTCGCACACGACGTCGGTCCAGACCAGGTTCGCGAGCTCGGCGTGGTCGAGCGAGCCGCCGTTCACCTCCACCCCTTCGAAGCGCACGCCCGCGGCCTTCGCGCCCGAGAGGGCGGCGCCGTCGACCTTGCTCGCCTCCACGACGTCGCCGCGATCGAGGTGCTCCAGCGTCCGCGCCTCGAGCTCCGAGGGCAGGGTGGGAGAGACGATGGTCTTCGGGGGGGTCGAGCGCATCGGGTCGAGCGATCGTAGGCCCGGACGACGAAGAAATCCCCCGGCTCCCTCGCGAGAGCCGGGGGACCCGCGTTGCGCTCACGTCACGGCCGAAGGGTCGTACCCGTGGACGCCGTCGTGACGGGCGAGGGCGCCGTCGGCGCGGGGGTCTCGGGCACTTGGCCCTTGATCCCCGCCTTCTGGCGCTTGCCCATCGTGTGCCGAGCGACGCGGGTGGCCGCGCGCTTGGCGACTGCGTCCGCCGCGGTCGTCGCGCTCGGCGTCTGACGCTGCGGGGGCAGCGCGATGCCGAACGCGGCGAGCGTATCCGCTTGGGACCCGTACTGGTTTTTGAGCACGGTGCTCAATCCCCGGTAGAGGGCGTCTCCTTTGGCGTGGGTCGCTTTTTCGGCGGCCACCGCCTTGTGAAACGCCGCGGTCGCGGCGGTCGTCGCGTCGGCGGCATCGATGGAAGCCTGGAGGGCTGCCTGGATGTCGGCCGGCGCGTACGAGACACCGCCGATGACGAGCGCGGGGGTTCCGGCAAGATTCTGCTTTATCCCTGCGATCGCCTGTCGGTTGCGGTCGGATCGTGTCGATTTGTTGGGGGGGTTCATGATCGATTCTTCTCTCTTCCGAGGACGCTCGGACCGGGATTCGCCCCGAGGGCAATGCGCCCACGCGCGGCGGAGCCGATTGCTCCGCCGCGTGCTCCGTTCGCTCTCCCTCCTTTCCGGGGGGCTCGCGGAGGTTTTCGCCAAAAAATTTTTGGGCAAGGCGTCGATTTCGCCGTTCGCTGCCCGGAGGGTGGCCGCCATCCGCAGGAAAGCGCGCTCCTTCTCCGGGATAACGACATCCATCCGCAGGAAGGCGCGCTCCTTCTCCAAGATGGCGACCCCCATCCGCACGAAGGCACGCTCCATCCGGACAAACACGCGCGCCTTCTCCGGGATAGCGACCTCCATCCGCACGAAGGCACGCTCCTTCTCCGAGATGGCGACCTCCATCCGGACGAACACGGGCGCTATCCCGAGGATGTCCTCTCCCCGGGGGTGTGACGGCGTCTTCACAAGCCCGCTACCTTGCGTCTCCGACGATCAGGCTCAACCCCCCGACCCATCCTATGCTCGCCCCGCCGTGTCCCCCTCCGCCGAGTCCGCGTCGACCCTCGACCGCGTCTACCGCGAGCAGTACGGCCGCATCCTCGCGACCCTCATCCGCCTGATCCGCGACGTGGAGGTCGCCGAGGACGTGCTCCAGGAGGCGTTCGCCGCCGCGCTGGAACAGTGGCGCGCCGGGGAGCCGGACAACCCGGCGGCGTGGGTGCTCGGGACCGCGCGTCACAAGGCGATCGACCGATTGCGCCGGCGCGCGATGGAGATCGACCACCAGCCGGTATGGAAGGACCTGGAGATGGACCGGAGCGAGGCGCCGGCTCCCGAGGATCCCCTCCGCCTCCTCTTCACGTGTTGCCACCCGGCCCTCGCGCCCGAGGCCCAGGTCGCGCTCACCCTCCGGACGCTGTGCGGGCTCTCGACCGAAGAAATCGCGCGCGCCTTCCTGGTGCCGGCGGCGACGATGGCGCAGCGCCTCGTGCGGGCCAAGGCCAAGATCCGCGACGCCGGCATCCCGTACGAAGTGCCGGGGGACGACGTCCTCGCCGACCGGCTCGAGCCGGTCATGGCGGCGATCTACCTCGTCTACAACGAGGGGTACGCGGCCACCTTCGGCGACGCGCTCTTGCGGCGCGAGCTCTGCGAGCAGGCGATTCGCCTCGGGCGGATGCTGTGCGGTTTGCTCCCCGAGCAGCCCGAGCCCCGGGCGCTCCTCGCGCTCATGCTCTTGCACGACTCGCGGCGCGACACGAGGGTCGACGGGGGCGGCGCGTTCGTCCGCCTGGAGGAGCAAGACCGCGCACGCTGGGACAAGGCGCAGATCGCGGAGGGAGCGGGCCTCGTGGAGCGTGCGCTCCGCGCGGGGCCGGCGGGTCCGTACGCGCTCCAGGCCGCGATCGCGGCGCTGCACGCCCAGGCGCCGCGCGCGGCCGACACGGACTGGCCGCAGATCGCGGCGCTCTACGGTCTGCTCCTCCGCGCGCAGCCGACGCCGGTGGTGGAGCTGAACCGCGCCGTGGCCGTGGCGATGGCGGACGGACCGGAGCGAGGCCTCGCGCTCATCGATTCGATCGAGGCCCGGGGCGACCTCGAGGGGTACCACTGGGTGGCGTCGGCCCGGGCGGACCTGCTTCGTCGCCTCGGGCGCACCGAGGACGCGGCCGAGGCGTACGCGAGAGCGCTGTCGACGGCGACGAACGAGGCGGAGCGGCGCTTCCTCGCGGAGCGGCTGCGCGAAGTCGAGGCGGGCAAGGGCGGCTGAGCCGAGAGAAAAAAAGAGGCGGCCTGTCGATCCGGCGCCGCCTCGCTCGACGATAGGGTGGAGGCAAGAAACCGATGCAATATCTCCTGCTGATTTACGCCGACGAAAAGACCGTGACCAGGATGGGCGAGGGCGACCGCGCCGCGATGAGCAAGCAGTACGGCGAGTTCACGCAGTCGATCATCAAGAGCGGCAACTTCCGCGCGGGCGACGCGCTCCACCCGACGACGATGGCGACGACGGTGCGGGTGCGCGACGGCAAGACGATGACGACCGACGGCCCGTTCGCGGAGACCAAGGAGCAGCTCGGGGGCTACTACCTGGTCGAAGCGAAGGACCTCGACGAAGCGACCGCGATGGCGGCGCGCATCCCCGGCGCGAAGAGCGGGTCGATCGAGGTGCGTCCGATCATGCCGGTGCCGCGGGGCTGATCGGGCGGGAGCGCGAGACCCGACCGCGACCCCTCCACTCGGGTTCGCGGTCGGGGTGGGGTTCGGCTCGCGCCCTACTCCTCGACGAACTCCTGCAGCCGCTCGAGGGCGGAGTCCCACTGGGCGGAGATGCGCTCGAGGCAGCGGCGGGCGACTTCGAGGCGGCGCGGCTCAAGCTCCCAGATTCGCTCGCGCCCGCGGCGGGTGTCGCGCACGAGCCCCGCGCCGGCCAGGGCTTCGAGGTGCTTGGTGATGGCTTGCCGGGTCACGTCGGCGTCCTCGCTCAGACGCGCGATGGAGAGCGGGCCCTCCCGGCACAGGCGCGCGACCACGCCGAGGCGCGTCTCGTCGCCGAGGGCCGCGAAGAGGGGCGCGGCGTCGGTCAGGAAGGCGGGGGCCGCGCTACGCGCCCGCGACATGGCGCTCGATGTTTTGCACCTGCCCGGACCAGCCCTGGTCGTTCATGCGGAGCGCTTCGGCGCGGCGCCCGAGGGGGATGCGATCGAAGCCCGACTCCACGATGGTGAGCGCGGTGCCGCCCTCCTTCGCTTCGAGGCGGAACTCGACCCGCGTCATCGGCTCGAGAGAGTAATCGACCTTCGGGTCGTTGGGGTACGGGTGCCACCGGTAGGAGAAGAGCTTCTCGGGCACGAGCTCGTCGACGGAGAGCTCGACGCGCAGATGCTCGTAGCCCGGATACGTGACGGCTCCGCGCACGGTCTGCCCTTCGACGAACGGGCCGTCGAGCGAGAGTCGAAACCATTGGCCGAACTCGCGTGCGTCGGCGAGGGCGCGCCAGACGCGGGGGAGCGGGGCGCGAAGGACGATGTTCTTTTCGATGCGGTCCGTGGTGCTCACGTTCGTGCAACCTCCTGGTTGCTTCTGTAAGCCGCCCGGCGGCTAAACGCAACCCCGCAGTTGCATGTTTTGCCCGGTCTCGACCGTCGCTCGTTCCACCGCGGTCCCTGGTCGCACCCGGCTCGGCAGCGCCGCTTGCCGGTGTTGCCCTCCGGTGACATCCGGAGAAAGCTCGGCGATCCGCGCGCCTTCGCGACGGACGAGGTAGGCGAAGCTCGCCTGTTTCCGGCGAATCATGCGACCGCCCTGGGGCAATTCGCCGAACTCGCCCGGTCGCGGTCGCCTATGCTGGACGGGCTTCGCGGTCAGCCCGGAGGGGCGGGGTTGGATGACGACGGACTCGGCGCGGTCGATCAAGGCAGCCTTTCAGGGTCGCTACGACATCCTCGAAGCGCTCGGCGAAGGCGGCTTCGGCAAGGTGTATCGGGCGCAACAAGTCGCGACCCGGCAGACGGTCGCCATGAAGGTGCTCCGCCTCGACGAAAGTGATTCTCCCGAGGCGCGCGAGCGGAGGATCGCCCGGTTCCAGCGCGAGATGCAGATCTGCTCGCAGATCTACCACCCCAACATCGTGCGCTTGATGGACTCGGGCCACACGCCCGAGGGCATCGTCTTCAGCGTGTTCGAGTTCGTGCCGGGCAAGAACCTGGCGCAGGTCCTCGCGGAAGAGGGGGCCCTCGATCCGGTCGAGGCGCGCCACCTCTTCATGCAGGTGCTCGACGCGCTGGCCTGCGCGCACGCCGCGGGCATCGTCCACCGGGACCTCAAGCCGGCCAACTTGATGGTCACCCCCACCGGCGCCCGCCGCAACGTGCTGGTCCTCGACTTCGGCATCGGCGCCCTGAGCGAAGAGGGCGCCGCGGCGGCTTTCGACGGCGCACGCATCACGATGACCAACGAGTTCGTCGGGACGCCGTCGTATACGGCGCCCGAGCAGCTGCTCGGTCGGCCGCCGACTTGGCGGTCCGACCTCTACTCGTGGGGCCTGTCCTTTCTCGAGGCGTTGAGCGGCAAGCGGGTCGTCGACGGATCGACGATGCCCGAAATCGTCTTCAAGCAGCTCTCGCCCGACCCCGTCCCCATCCCCGAGAGCCTCGCCGACCACCCGCTCGGGAGCATCCTCCGGAGAGCGACCGTCAAGGACGCGGCGGCCCGGGACGTGACCGCCGAGTCGCTGCTTCGAGAGCTCGAAGCCTACGACGTGAGCAGCCTGAAGGACTGGACGCGGCCGATCCGGGTACAAGCGGCCCCGTCGACGACGGTCAACGTGAGGACCGGCGTGCAGACCGCCCCTCGCCCGCGCCTCGTGGAGGGCGAGCGGCGGCAGGTCACGGCGGTGTGCTGCGTGCTCGACGCGTCGGAGACGGGCACCAAGGGCGACCTCGAGGAGCTCGACCAGGTCCTCGGCGGGCAGCAGGAGTCGCTCATGGAGATCGTCGGCATCCACGACGGGCACGTCGCGGGGGTGCTCGGCGACGCCATGATGTTTTACTTCGGCCACCCCATCGCACGGGAAGACGACGCCCACAGGGCCGCCCGCGCCGCCCTCGCCATCGCGGCGGACGTGGCGCGCCGGCCGGCGCTCGGGCGGAGCCGATCCATCCACGTCGACGTGCGGATCGGGGTCCACACGGGGCTCGTCGTCACGCGCGAGGTCCGTGCGGGGTTCGCGGGGCACGGATATCTCGGGACGACGCCGTCGCTGGCGCGGCGCCTCGCGATGCTGGCGGACTCCGGGACCATCCTGACGAGCAGCGCCACGCAGCGGCTCCTCCGCAAAGAGTTCGTCTTCGACGACACGGACGTGAGCGACCCCGACGGGGCGCGCGCGCCGACTCGGATCTACGGCCTGCGCGGCCGGCGGCGGGCGCCGGGCACGCGCGGCGTGCCGGTCATCGGCCGGGAGCGCGAGCTCGCGACGCTCATGGATCACTGGGAGCGGAGCCAGGCGGGCGCGGGCCAGGCGATCCTCATCACGGGCGAGGCCGGGATCGGCAAGAGCCGCCTCGCGCGCGAGCTCGATTGGCGGCTCGCGGAGCAACGGCACGGCTGGCTCGAGTGCCGGTGCGCGCCCGACCGCGCCAACATCGCCTTGCACCCGATCGTCGACCTGGTCGAGCGGACCCTCGACCCGAACCAGGAGGCGACGCCCGAAGAGAAGATGGAGAAGCTCGAGGCGCTCCTCGCGCACTACGAGTTCGACCTCCACGAGTCGGTCCCCATCTTCGCGTCGCTCATCGCGCTGCCCCTCGAGAAGAGCAAGAAGTCCTGGCCGCCGCTCGACGTGTCGCCGCTGCGCCTCGGCGAGATGACGCGCAACACGGTGCTCTCCCTCCTCTTCGCGATGGCCGAGAAGGAGCCGCTCGTCCTCTTCGTCGAGGACCTCCACTGGGCGGACCCGAGCACGTTGGATCTGCTCGGCCACCTGGTCCACGAGGTCGGCTCGTCGCGGGCGCTCGCGCTCTTCACGGCGCGCCCGGAGTTCGTCCCGCCGTTTTCGCGGTCGGAGATGGCGCAGCTCCAGCTCGGGCGCCTCGGACGGGGCGACGTCGAGCAGCTGACGGCCCGGATCACCCTGGGCCGCTCGCTGCCGCCCGAAGTGCTCGACGCCATCGCCAACCGGACCGACGGCGTCCCGCTCTTCGTGGAGGAGCTCGTCCTCGCGATGATCGAGATGGGCGCGCTCGTCGAGCGGGAGGGCCGATACGAGCTCGCCATGCCGCTCTCCGAGGTCGCGATCCCGACGTCGCTGCTCGACTCGCTGGCCGCGCGCCTCGACCGGCTCGGCCGCGCCAAGGAGACGGCGCAGATCGGCGCGACGATCGGCCGCGAGTTCGGCTTCGAGCTCGTCAGCGCCGTCTCGCCGATGGAGCCCCACGAGCTGCAGGAAGACCTCGATCGTTTGGTGGCCGCGGAGCTCGTCTACCGCAAACGCAGACCCAAATCGGCGACGTACTTCTTCAAGCACGCGCTCATCCGCGACGCCGCGTACGCGTCGATGCTCAAGGGCTCGCAGGAGCAGGTCCACGCGCGCATCGCGGAGTCGCTCGAGCAGCACTTCCCCGACGTCGTGAGCGAGCACCCCGACGTCCTCGCGCGCCACCACGCCGCCGCGGGCCACGGGCCGCAAGCCATCGCGTACGCCCTCCGCGCGGGCAACGCCGCGCTCGCGCGATCCGCCTACGCCGACGCGCTCGCCCACGCCAGGGGAGCGCTCGCCTCGCTCGAGGGCGTCCCCGACGAGCGCACGCGGACGGAGAACGAGCTCGCGCTGAACGGCATCATCGTGCCGGCGCTCATGGCGAGCCAGGGGTACGCGACCGAGGAGACCCGCGCGCTCCTCGCGCGGTCGCGCAAGCTCATCGATCAACTCGGCGAGAGCGAGCACGTATTCCTGCTCCTCTGGGCGACGGCGATGTACCAGTACGGGACGGGCGAGCTCGGCGCGGCTTCGGAGACGGCGAAGACGTTCCTCGATCTGGCGGTCAAGACGGCGAACCGCAGCCGGCAGGTGGCCGCGCTGGCGCTCCTCGGCCAGTGCCGCTTGTCGACCGGCCGCCTCGCCGAGGCCGAGCCGCTGCTCTCCCGCGCGGTGGAGCTTTACGACACGGACGCCGACCGCGGGCACGTCTTCGCCTACGGCATGGACAGCCGCGTCTATGCCCTCTGCTACCTCGGCGTCGCGCTCTCCATCCAGGGCCAGTTCGCGCGCGCCGCGACCTGCGCCGAGCTCGCGCGGTCGTGGGCTCGGGAGCTCAAGTCGCGGCACGTGACGTGCGCGACGCTCTTCGGCCTCGCGTGCGTGGCCTACGCGCGGGGGGACCGCGACGCGATCGTGCCGCTGAGCGACGAGCTCCGGCAGGTCGTCGCGTCGTACGGGTTTTCGTTCTACGCGCCGATGACGGAGCTCTTTCGCGCCTGGGCCGAGCGTGATCTCGCGTCGGCGGAGGCGATCCTCGCGCAGATGACGGCGTTCGGCGGGGTGGCGAGCTCCGGGTTGTGGGTCGCGATGGTGGCGGAGCTCCTCGGGGAGAACGGTCGCGACGATGAAGCGGTGGCGCGGCTCGACGACCGAATCGCGCGCCACGACGACGGGTCGACGTACATGGTCCCGGAGCTCCTGCGGTTGAAGGGCGAGATCCTGGCGAAGACGCCCGCCACACGGGAGGCGGGCATGACGACGCTGAGGAGCGCGATGGCGCGGGCGCGCGAGAGCGGCGCGCTTCTCTTCGAGCTTCGCGCGGCTCGTGGTTTCGCCGCGCAGGCCGTGTCGGAGGCCGAGCGAGCCGAGGCGAGCGCATGCCTCCGGGGCGCGCTCGAAAAGTTTTCGGTGGTGGAGGAGCACGCCGAGCTGTCGGCGGCGCGCAGCGCGCTCGAGAAGGTGATGAGTCACAACGACGGAGAGGAGGGCCATCGATGACGAAACAAACGTATTTGTCGCGTGTGCAATGGGGGGCCTTGGTCGCGCGAGCGTGGGCCGACCCGGGGTTCCGGGAGCAGCTCGAGAAGGATCCCACGGCGACGATCCGGTCGCACGCGGAACACCTCGGGGTGGAGCTGGAGAAGATCCTGCAGCTTCCGCCCGCGCCAGGGGATCTCACCGCGGAGGCGCTCGGGAGCGCCGACCGGGGATCGAGCGCGTTGGCGACAGGAACGGGATCGGGAACCGCGGGCGGCGACGGAGGGGCGCTCGCCACGGGCACGGGCTCGGGTACGGCGTCCGGGCTCGCGACGGGCACGGGGTCCGGCACGGCGTCGGCCATGGCCACAGGAACAGGCTCCGGCACGGCGTCGGCCTCGCTCGCCACAGGCACGGGCTCCGGCACGGCGTCGGCCTCGTTGGCGACGGGCACCGGCTCCGGCACGGCTTCATCGCTCGCCACCGGGACGGGCTCGGGAACGGCGTCCTCGCTCGCGACGGGCACGGGGTCCGGCACCGCGTCGTCCTCATTGGCGACGGGCACGGGCTCGGGCACCGCGTCGTCCTCGTTGGCGACGGGCACCGGGTCCGGCACGGCGCCGTCTTCATTGGCGACGGGCACGGGCTCGGGTACGGCTTCCTCGCTCGCCACCGGGACGGGCTCCGGCACGGCTTCATCGCTGGCCACGGGGACTGGTTCGGGTACGGCGTCGTGCTCGCTCGCGACCGGCACCGGCTCCGGCACCGCGTCGTCGCTCGCCACGGGGACTGGTTCGGGGACCGCAGGTGCAGCCAAGCGGGTCTGACCTGCCCGCGCCTCGACCCACGTTCAAGCGCTCCCTCCGCGTCGAAGTCGTCGACGCGGAGGGGGTCTATCTGCTTGGCGAGCAGCAGAATCACCTGCTCCGTGGGCGCGCGTACGTGGCCGTCGCGCCGCTCCTCGATGGGCGATCGACGGAGGAAGAGATCTGCGTCGCGCTCGAGGACCGCGTGTCGGCGGCGGAGGCCCTCTACGCGATCGGGACGCTGCGGCGGATGGGGTTCGTCGTCGATCGTCCGGCGGGGGAGACCGTCTCGGGCGACGAGGCCGCGTTCTGGGAAGCGCTCGGCGCCGACGCGCAAGGCGCCCACGAGAGCCTCGCGAGCGCGTCCGTGTCGCTCGTCGGGATAGGAGACGTCGACCTCGCCCCGCTTCGAGACGCCTTCGCCGAGGTCGGCCTCCGCGAAGGAGCCGGCGGCCTGCGCGTCGCCGTCGCCGACGACTACCTCCACCCGGATCTGCTCGCCTTCAACCGCGCGCGCATCGACGCGAACGAGCCGTGGCTCCTCGCCCGCCCCAGCGGTCTGCCGGCTTGGATCGGGCCTCTCTTTCTTCCGCGCCGAACGGGGTGCTGGCGCTGCCTCGCGCACCGCCTCGCCGGACACCGCCGCGTCGAGCGCTATCTCGAGGGCCGCGCCGCCGAAGGGACGCGCATTCATCCGCCCGGCCGCGCGGCGACCGCGTGGAGCCGCCGCGCGATCGCGTCGCTCGTCACGGGCGCGGTGGCGCGGTGGATCGCGACCGGCGCGCTCCCCGAGCTCGAAGGCCGCATCGTCACGTTCCACTCCGCCACCTTCGAGTCGCAGGCGCACGTGCTCGTCCGCCGCCCGCAGTGCGCGGACTGCGGCGATCCGACGATGGTCGCGCGCGCGCAGGCCGCCGCGCTCGTCCTCGAGCCTTCCGCGCCGGCGCTCTCGCTCGACGCCGGACGGAGGCAGTCGCTCCCCGAGGAGACGCTGGCGCGCCTCGCGCATCACGTGAGCCCCGTGACGGGCATCCTCAGCAAGGTCACGCGCATGACCCTGCCGGGAGACGACCCGCGCATCCTCTATTCGTACGCGACCGACCACAACCAAGTCCGTCCCGCCTTCGACCTCGCCTCGCTCCGGGGGAGCCTGCGCGCGTATTGCGGCGGCAAGGGACGCACCGAGGCGCAGGCGCGGGTCAGCGCGGTCTGCGAGTCGATCGAGCGCTACTGCGGCGTCTACCAGGGAGACGAGGCGCGCCGGAGGGCCGCGCTGGCGGACCTCGGCGACGACGCCGTCGACCCGCGCGCCATCCTCGGCTTCAGCGCAAGGCAGTACGCGGAGCGGGCGCGCTGGAACTGGCGGCACGAGCTCCTCTGCTGGGTGCCCGAGCCGTTCGACCCCGAGCGCCCTACCGATTGGACCCCCGCGTGGTCGCTCACGCACGAGCGCACGCGCTACGTCGCCACCGCGCTCTCCTATTACGACTACCCCTTCGACAGCGCGCCCGTCTTCGCCCACGCCGACTCCAACGGCGCCGCCGCGGGGACGACGCGCGCCGAGGCCGTGCTGCAAGGCTTCCTCGAGCTCGTCGAGCGCGATGCGGTGGCCCTCTGGTGGTACAACCGGCTGCGCGTCCCGGGGGTCGACATGGCGGCGTTCGGCGAGCCGTACCTCGTCGAGGTCGCGACCCACTGGGCGGCGCGGGGGCGGGAGCTCTGGGCGCTCGACCTCACGAGCGACTTCTCGATTCCGACCTTCGCCGTCCTCTCGCGCGCCGTGGGCGGGAGAGAGAACGCACGCGGCGGCGTCCCGGCGGAGTCGATCGTGGTCGGCTTCGGCGCCCACTTCGACGCGCGCGTCGCGCTCCTCCGCGCGACGACCGAGCACAATCAATTCACGCCCTTTCTCGCGGCCCTCCCCGTCGAGGGGACACTCGGGGGCGGCGTCGTCGTGGATTGGCTGCGTCAGGCGACCGTGGGGACGGAGCGCTACCTCTTGCCCGCCGAGGGCGTCGCCCCGCGCACGCTCGACTCGTTCGCGCCCCACGCGACGCGCGACCTCCGCGAGGACGTCGCGTTGTGCGCGGAGGCGGTCCGGCGCAAGGGCATGGAGATGCTGGTCGTCGATCAGAGCCGTCCCGACGCCGGCCTGGCCGTCGTGAAGGTCATCGTCCCGGGGATGCGGCACTTCTGGGCGCGCTTCGGACCGGGCCGCCTCTACGATGTTCCGGTCGCGATGGGCCGCCTCGCCGCGCCGACGCGCGAAGACGATATGAACCCCTATCCGATGTTCGTGTGAGCCAATCATGAATACGCGAGACGCCTGGCGAAAGAGACTCGTCATCGCCTTCCGCGACGGCGTGCGCTACGCCGCCGACGACCCGGGCGGGCCGCACCTCTCGGTCCCTCCGTATCCGCCCATCCCGCTCGGGGGCCTCGCGCCGCAGATGCTCGCGGGGCTGGCGCGCCTGGCCGGCGGGGGAGGCACCGAAGAAGAGATCGCCGAGGCGGTCGACCAGGGCGCGGAGCCGTGGGCGGTCGCCGCGTTCCTCTTTCACCTGCGCCGGTTCGAGACGCTGCGCCTTCTCTCTTTCGCGGTTCGCTCCGCGGGGACGCGGCTCTGCACGCTCAATCCCATTTCGGGCTGGTTCGACTTCGCCGCGGCGCCGGTCGACCCCGGGCACGCGTACGTGCTGTCTCGCTTTGCGTATCAACGGCGCGACGGCGCGGGGATGGTCCTCGAGTCGCCGCGATCGCACGGAAAGCTGCGGCTCGAGGACCCGCGCGCGGCCGCCCTGCTGCTCGCGCTCTCACGACCCGGGGCGCTCGGCGCGCTCGTGGCGGCGGTGCCGGGCCTCCCCTTCGACGAGGCCGAGGCGATGCTGGGTCTGCTCGTGTCGGCCGGGTTTGCTCTCGCGGTGCAGGACGCCGGGCTCACCGAGGAAGAGTCGACGCCGCGGCTCGCGCCGTGGTCGTTCCACGACCTGCTCTTCCACGCGCGCAGTCGCCTCGGACGTCACGCGGAGCCCAACGGCAAGACCTTCCCGTTCCGCGACCGCCTCGCGCCGCTGCCCGCCGTCCGCCCCGCCGGCGACGAGGAGGGCCGAGAGGTCATCCCGCTGTGGCGGCCCGACCTCGACGCCATCGCCGCCGCCGACCCGCCGTTCTCGCGTGTCCTCGAGGGACGCCGCACCCTCCGCGCGCAGGGGGCCGAGCCCATCTCCGTCGAAACGCTGTCGGAGTTTCTCTATCGCTCGGCGCGCATGCGATCGCGCACCGGACCGGTGCCCCTCGCGGAGATCGGCTACGAGGTGTCGAACCGCCCCTATCCGTCGGGCGGCGCCTGCTACGACATCGAGCTCTACCTCGCCGTCGACCGCTGCCGGGGCCTCGACTCGGGCCTCTACCACTACGATCCGGAGCGGCACGCCCTCACGCGACGGTCCGCGCGCACGCCCGAGGTCGAGTCGATCCTCGTGGGCGCGACGTACGCGACGATGAGCCCCGCGCCGCCGCAGATCGTGATCTGCATGGCGAGCCGCTTCCAGCGCGTCGCGTGGAGCTACGAGGGTATTTCGTACGCGGTGACGCTCAAGAACGCCGGCGTCCTTTACCAGACGTTTTACCTGGTCGCGACCGCGATGGGCCTCGCGTGCTGCGGCGTCGGGCGCGGCGACTCCGACAACTTCGCGCGCGCCGCCGGCACGGACTACTTCGCCGAGACCACCGTCGGCGAATTCTTGATTGGCAGCGGGCCCGAGACCTGACGCCCAACGAGGGAGGAGAACAATCATGAGCAGGAGAACTCGCCTGATGGGAAGCGCCCGCGCGCTCGCTGCCCAGGGGGGCCGCGGGGGCGCCGTGGCGCCGGGCACACGCATGTCGGTGCTGCTGGTGCTGAGGACGCCCCGGTCGGCCCCGCCGCTCGTCGCGACCGCCGAGCACGTCGTCCGGGATCGGCGACCGCTCACGCACGAGGAGTACTTCGCGCGCTACCAGGCGGACGCCGAAGACGTCGGCGCCGTCTTGCGGTTCGCGGGAGAGAATCGACTCACGCCGACGAAGGTCGACCGCCGCGCGCGCGCCATCACGCTCGAGGGCAGCGTCGCGGACATGCAGCGGGCCTTCGACGTCGCGCTGGTGGAGCACCTCTACGCCGACAAGACGTACCGCGCGCACGAGGGCGACGCGACGTTGCCACCGGAGCTCGACGGCGTCGTCCGGTGGATCTTCGGCCTGAACGACGTCCCCCTCGCGCCGCTCGGGCACGCGGGGCCGACGCCGCTGGCGAGCAAGAAGAACGAGCCTGGGCCCCATCCGGCCCTCGGCGACGTGGGCGCTCGACCGCACGAGAAGGCGCCGTGGACGAGCTATACGCCGCCGGAGTTCGCCAAGATGTACGACTTTCCCGAGGAGCTCCTCGGCCGCGGCGCGTGCGTGGGCGTGCTCGAGCTCTATGGCGGATATCTCCGATCCGATATGGACGCGTTCTTCGCCGGGGTCGGCGTGCCGATGCCCTCGATCGTCGACGTCGGGGCGAACGTCCAGTCGTCGGGCGCGGACGCCTGGGCGAACTTCGAAGTCACGATGGACGTGGAGGTCGCCGCGTCTTGCGCGCCCGAGGCGCGGTGCGTGGTCTACTTCTCGGGGGCGGCCGGGTTCGACGAGGTGACGGCGCGCACGTACTTCGAGCTCCTGTCGACGGCGATCCTCGACGACGTGAACAAGCCCGACGCGCTCACGATGAGCTGGGGCCTCCCCGAGGGCGCGCCCAACGCCTGGACCCGCCCCGACGCCGAGGTCGTCGACGAGCTGTTCGTCGTCGCGGCCATCCTCGGTATCACCGCGTGCCTCCCCTCGGGCGACTCGGGATCCATCTACCCCATCACCTGGGGCATGTTCAACGCGCCGTCCCTCGTCTACTACCCGGGCTCGAGCCCGTGGGGCCTGAGCGTCGGCGGAACGACCGCACGGATCCGCGACGGCCAGATCGTGGACGAGGTGGTCTGGAACCGGCTCGCGCACAACATGCGGCTCATCTACGGGAGCGACGTGCAGCTCTGCAACCTCGGGAGCTCCGGCGGAGGCGTGAGCCATTTCTTCGAGAAGCCCGCGTGGCAGGCGCGCGCCGACGTGCCGGAGGCCACGCTCTACGACTTCGAGAGCTGGACCTTCTCGAACCCTCGCTCGATGCGCGGCCGTGGCGTCCCCGACGTCGCCGCGAACACCGACTTTCTCGTCGGCTACAAGATCTACGTCCAGGGCGGGTGGCGCTACGGCGGCGGCACCAGCGCGTCGACGCCTTTCACCGCGGCGTTGATGACGCGCCTTCGCGAGGGCGTCGGGCAGCGCCTCGGGTTTCTCAATCCGCTTCTTTACAAGCTGCAGCTGGAGGACGGCGTCGACGTGCTGCATCCCATCGTCGAAGGCAACAACGGCGGATACGTCGCGGGCCCCGACCGGCGCTGGAACCCCTGCACGGGGCTCGGCGCGATTCGAGGCCGGCCGCTGCTCGTCGCCCTGCGACGCGCCTTCGGTCGCTGAGGCATCGATCCGACGAATCCCAAATTCTATCGCGGGTAACTCCCTTCTTGTCACGCTGCAAGCGGACGGGGGCGCTCGACGCTCCGCGGGGCCGCGCGTTAGCATCCGCGCGCGTGCCCGGCGCGTGATCCGCGCGGGCCTCGGGATCCGATCCCTTCGAGGCGTCACACACCATGAAAGCTTTGCTCGGGACGGTCGCGTGCGGCGTCGCGTCTCTCGTATCCACGATCGCCACCGTCGCGCACGCGGACCTTCGCGTCGCCCCCTGGATTGGAAGCCACATGGTCGTCCAGGAGGGGCGGCCCGTGCGGCTCTCGGGGACCGACACGCCCGGCGTCCCCGTGCGCGCGGCGCTCGGCGCGGCGAGCGCGACGACGCGCGCCGACAGCGCCGGTCACTGGTTCGTCAGCGTACCCGCGGCCCCCGCGGGCGGCCCCTACGTGCTTCGGATCGAAGGCTCGAACCGCGTCACGTTCTCCGACGTATGGAGCGGCGAAGTCTGGATCGCGTCTGGCCAGTCGAACATGGAGCTCGCGCTCTCGCGCTCTCGGGGCGGCAAGGACGCGAGCGCCGACGGGTGCCCGGGCCTCCGGCTCTTCACGGTCGCGCACAAGACGGCGCCGGCGCCCGCGGACGCCGTCGAGGGCACCTGGGAGACCTGCTCGGCGGCGACGGCCGACGGGTTTTCGGCGGTGGCCTTTTACTTCGGGCGCGAGCTCCACCGTGCCCTCGGCGTTCCCATCGGCATCATCCAGACGACCTGGGGCGGCACGCCGGCCGAGGCATGGACCCCGCGCGAAGCCCTCGTCGCCGAGCCGTCGCTCAAGCCGATGGTCGACGCCCTCGATCAGGCCCGGCGCGACCCGAACCGACAATCGGAGCTCGCGCGCAAGATGGCCGAGTGGGAGTCGAAGAACTTCTACAAGGACACCGGCAATACGGGAGAGGCGATGGGCTTCGCGCGACCGGGCGGAGGCGGGGCCGGCTGGGCCAACATGGATCTACCGCAGCTCTGGGAGAGCGCGGGCCTCATGATCGACGGCGCCGTCTGGTTCCGGCGGGAGGTGGTCTTGCCGCCCGAATGGGCGGGGCGCGATCTCGCGCTCTCGCTCGGCGCCGTCGACGACTTCGACGTCACCTATTGGAACGGCGAGCGCGTCGGTTCGATCGGCGCGGAGACGCCGCAATACTGGGAGGCGCCCAGGCGATACACCGTCCCGGGCCGGCTCGTGAAGGCGGGCCGAAACCTCGTGGCCGTGCGCGTCTTCGACCACGCCGGCTCCGGTGGGTTCGCGGGCACGCGCGCGCAGATGTCGGTCGGGCTCGCGCCGGACGGCGAGGCGAAGGTTTCCCTCGTCGGGCCGTGGTCGTACAAGATCGAGCGCCGGCTCGAGCCCGCCGTCGTCGACTGGTCGACGCATCCCGACATGATGGGGCCCGATCAACCGGAGGCCCCTTCTTCGCTGTGGAACGCGATGGTCGCGCCGATCGCCGGGCTCCCGGTCGCGGGCGCCATCTGGTACCAGGGCGAGAGCAACGCGGGTCGCGCGGCCCAGTACCGCACGCTCTTCCCGACGATGATCCGCGCGTGGCGCGCGGCGTGGCACGACCCGACCCTCCCGTTCCTCTTCGTCCAGCTCCCGAACTACGAGTCGCCGGGCGCGCCGCCCGCCCTCGGAGAGGGCAGCTGGGCGGACCTTCGAGAGGCCCAAGCCGCGGCGCTGCGCGAGCCGAAGACCGCGATGGCCGTCACGACCGACGTGGGCGAGTCGAACAACCTCCACCCGACCAACAAAGAAGAAGTGGGGCGGCGCCTCTCGCTGTGGGCTTTGCGCGTCGTCTACGGGAAAGACGTCATCGCGTCCGGGCCGGTCTTCGTCGCGGCGACGCGCGAAGGCGGCAGCATGCGCGTGCGCTTCGCCGCCGGATCGAGCGGCCTCGATACGCTGGACGCCGCCCCGCCGAAGGGCTTCCTCCTCGCCGGAAGCGACCGCGTGTGGCACACGGCCGACGCGCGCATCGACGGCGACTCCGTCGTCGTCTCGAGCGGGGAGGTGCCGAACCCGGTGGCCGTGCGCTACGCGTGGGCCAACGATCCGCAGAGCACCCTACGCAACCAGGCCGGCCTCCCGGCGGCGCCCTTCCGTACGGACAGCTGGGCGTCGACTTCGCCTTAGCCGTCAGGCGCGAGGCGCCCGCAAGACCGCGCAAAAGCGCAGGCGCACGTAATCGGCGACCCAAGTCCCCGAGGCGTCGCGCAGGCGCGGAGCGAGCGCCTCTCGCACTTCCTCGAGGTATGCGGCCCGCTCCCCAGGTGCGAGCGCGGTCGTGAACGTCCCCCCGAACGTTTCGAGCCAGCCGATCACGTCTCCCGGCAGCGGCGTCGGCCTCGGGAAGAGCGTGATCGAGGCCACGCGGAATCCCGCCCGCTCGAGCTTCGTCCCGTACTCCTCCGCAGAAGGGAAATACCAGGGCACGCGGGACTGTCCGTCGACCCCTCTTCGATTCAACCCCGCCACGAGCTCGGAGCGGATCTTGTCGACGCACCCGTGCCCGCCGAACTCGCCCACGAATCGACCGCCCGGCCGGAGCGCGCGCGCGACGCCGGCGATCACGTCGTCCGCCGCCTTCATCCAGTGGAGCGCGGCGTTGCTGAACACCGCGTCGAAGTCGTGCGAGAAGGCCAGCGCCTCTCCCGACCCGGCGCGCACGTCCAGCCCGCGCGCCCGCGCCGCTTCGAGCAGCTCGAGGCTCGCGTCGAGACCCACCACTTCGCAGCCCAGGTCCGCGATCTTGCGCGTCAGCGCCCCGTCGCCGCAGCCGAGGTCGAGGATCCTCTCGCCCGCCCTCGGAGCGAGCAACTCCACGACGGGCGCGCCCAGATCCGAGACGTAGCGCGCGTTCGTCTCGTATCGAGTCGGGTCCCACGTTTGACCGGACATCCGTCTTTTTCCTTCGGTTCGAACTTCGCGGACGCGCGGCGGTCAACCCGCGACGCGGTTGCGCCCGAGGCCCTTGGCTTCGTAGAGCGCCGCGTCGGCGCGCGCCAGCGCCTCGTCCATGCCTTCGTCCTTGCGCCGCTCCGCCACGCCGATCGACAGCGTCACCGGCTCACCCGGAGCGTCGCCCGAGAGCTCCGCCGCCGCGCGCACCCGCTCGGCGAACGCGCGCGCCCCGACGAGCGGTGTCCCGGGCAAGAGCACCAGAAACTCGTCTCCCCCCCAACGCGCGATCGCGTCGATCGCGCGGGCGCTGCTCTGCACGGCGCGCGCGACCCGCGTGAGCACCTCGTCGCCGGCGGCGTGACCGCGCGAATCGTTGATGCGCTTGAAGAGGTCCACGTCGATGAGCGCGATCGAGAGCGGTGCTCCCAGCCGCTTCGCGCGCGACGCTTCCCGTTCGAGCGCCTCCTCGGCGCCGCGGCGGTTCAGCAGTCCCGTCAGCACGTCGTGGCGCGCCAGCCGCTCCTGCCCGCGCGCGAAGAGGAGCTCCGACGTCACGTCGGTCACGGAGATGATCTGCCCGATCCCGTCGGGCAGGATGGCCGGCCGCCCCACCCACCGCACGACCCGCGTCTCCGGCTTCGAGAGCTCGATGTCTTCGTGGAGCACCCACGGGCCCGCGTGCGCGACGTCGAGGCGCCGCGCCGCCTCCTCGGGATGGGTGAACGCCGGGCCGAACGCCTCTACGATCTGAGCGCGGGTCTTGCCGAAGATCGACCGGTTGCCGACGCCGAAGAGCCTGTGCACCGCCGGGTTCGCGAGCACCGCCGTGTACGACGCGTCGAGGAGAATCACGCCGACGTCGAGCGCGTGGAGCGTCGACTCGAGGTACGGGTATGCGAGCGCGGCCTGCTCGGTCGACAGGCCCGCGCGCGGCCCGGCTCGGCGGAGCGCGCGCACCTCGAGCTCCCCCGCTACCCGGCGCGCGGCCTTCACCAGCCGCTTCACGTCTTCAGGGCCGATACCGAGCGGCTGCTGGTCGATGATGCAGAGCGTGCCGAGGACGTCCCCGCGAGACGTCATGAGCGGCGCCCCCGCGTAGCCGATCACCGCGCCGCCCACGACGAGGGGGTTCGTGGCGAAGACCGGGTGCTCGCGCGCGTCGGAGACGACGAGCGGCGCCCTCCCCTCGACCACGTGATCGCATAGTGCCCAATCGCGCGGCGCTCCGCGATCGGCCAGGAGCTGTCCGTCGATCCCCGTGAATGCCTTGAACCACTGCCGGTTCTCGAGGACGATGCTGACGAGGGCGATCGGCACCCCGAAGTCCGCGGCCACCGTCGCCACCATCGCCTGGAGGTCGGCGTCGGGCGGCGAGGCTTCGTCGACGAGGCCCATCTCTTCGATGCAGGCGAGCCGGCACCCCTCGTCCGCCCTCGGAGGACGCAAAGACGACACCGCGAACTTCCCCGACGACGGCGGCCCCGCGCGCCTCCCGCCCTTGTCGACCGGCGGCTTGAGGAGCGGCTCCAGCATCCCCGACGGCAGGGGCTTGTTCTGCACGTAGAGCGGACCGAGCTCGCCGCGCATGGCGTCGGCCGCCTCCCGCATCCGTGGAAATGCCGACACCACGACCGCCGGCACCGACCGGCGCGGGTCCACCCGCCGAAGGCCGCGGAGGAGCGCGAACCCGTCGCGCCTCGGCAAGGAGAGGTTCGTCACCAGGATCGCGGGCGCCCCGTGCTTGCTGAGGACGTCGTGGGCCGATACCCCGTCGCTCGCCGCTCGGATCGTCAACGCGATGCTCGCGAGCTCCGCGCGCACCTGGCGCTCCAGATCCGGCTCCGCGTCGACGACGAGCACGTAATCGGGCATCGTCGCAAGAGGCTAGCCGGTCCCCTCCTCTTTCGGAACCGCATCGATCGACAGCGCGCCCAGGTCCTCGGCGCCAAAGCCGCGCTCGATGAGCACGTCCATCCGCGCCGCGAGCGCGGGCAGCACCGCGAGCTCGCGCCCGTGGGCGGCTTCGATCATCAAACGCGCGTCTTTGCGCGCCATCGTCATCTCGAACGTCGCGCGGTAGTCGCCCTTGGCCATCGCGGCGCCACGGTAGGTGATGACCCCCGATGGGTTGAACTTCGCGAAGAAAGCGTGCGCGTCTTCCGAGTCGATGTCGAGGGACGCGGCCATCGCGTAGACGTCGGCCAGGCCTCCGCAGATCGTCAAGATCATCGCGTTTCCGAAGAGCTTGTTCGCGGCCGCGAGGTCCCGCCGCTCGCCCACGTACTCGAGCCTCCCCGTCATCGCCCGGAGCGGCGCCTCGACCCGCGCGAACACGGCCGCGGGACCCGCCACGAACATCATCCCGCCCGCCTCGCGGCACATCTTCGGCGTCATGAAGACGGGCGCGTGCAAGAACGCGATCCCGCGCGCCTCGAGCCGCTTCGCCCGACGCAGCGTCCCGGCCGGCGACGTCGTCGAGTGATCGACGACGACCGCCTTCGCGAGCCCGTCGCCCGCGGCGTCCAGCACCGAGTCGACCGCCGCGTCGTCGGCCACGATGACGTGGACCCGCTCCGCCCCCGCCACGGCCTGCGCGACCGTGCCCGCGACGCGCACGCCGAACGGCTCGAGCGCCTTCGCCTTCGTCTCCGATCGATTCCACGCCGTCACGTCGTCCCCGCGCTTCGCCGCGGCTTCCGCGAGCGCGGATCCCATGAGTCCGGTCCCGAGAAACGTGATCTTCGCCATGGGCGGCAAGATGCTCCGAACGACGGCGGATGCAAGGCCCCGCCGGCGGGCGGACCGCAGCGGCCAGCGCGCGCAGCGGCTCGACGTGCGCCGCCCGGCCCACCAAAGCGTGTGGAATTGTGCCGAGCGGCACTAACGTCCGAGTGCCGTGTTCAAATCGTCGAGGATGGCCTCGGGGGCCTCGAGGCCGACCGACAGCCGGATGAGCCCCGGGGACACGTCGTCCCCGCCCCAGCGCGCGCGCCGCTCCAGCGTCGTCTCCGCGCCGCCGAAGCTCGTCGCCTCGGCGATCCACTGCAGGCCCGCGCAGAAGCGCTCCGCCCGATCCTTGGAGCCGAGGTCGAACGTCAGCACCGGGCCGAAATGCGTCATCTGCCGCGCCGCGAGCGTGTGCTGCGGATGCGACGGCAGCCCCGGATACGTCACCGGCATCCGACCCGACAACGCTTGCGCCAGCGCGAGCGCCGACGACGACGAGCGCGCCAGCCGGAGGGCCAGCGTCTTCAAACCGCGCGCGCAGAGCCACGCCTCCATCACGCCGGGGATTCCTCCGCCCAGTGTCCGCGCCGTCTTCAGCTTGGCCAGCACCGCCGCATCGCGCGCCGATGCGAGGCCGATGAGCGCGTCGCTGTGCCCGCTCGTGGCCTTCGTCGCCGACACCACCACCACGTCCGCGCCGAACGCGAACGGATCCTGCCCCACGGCCGTCGCGAGCGTATTGTCCACGACGAGGAGCGCACCCGCCGCACGGCACGCCTCCGCGGTCGCCGCCAGATCCGCCACGTCGAGCCCCGGGTTGCTCGGCGTCTCCACCCAGACGAGCGTCGCCCCCCGCGCCGCCCGCGCGAACGCGCGCGAATCCCCCGACGGCACGCTCTCGACCTCGACCCCCCGCGCCTGAAGGAGCGACCGGAAGGCGTAGTACCCGTCGGCCGGGGCCACCACGCGCCCGCCGCGCGGCACGAGGCCGTCGACGATCGCCGCGCAGGCTGCCATTCCGCTCGCGAACGCCAGACAGGGCGCGCGCCCGAGCGCCGCGTACTCCTCTTCGAGCGCCGACCAGGTCGGATTGCCCTCGCGCCCGTAGCGATACACCTGCCCCGCCGGATCGCCCGGCAAGAAGAACGTGCTCGCCGGCACGAGCGGCGGCGCGAGCGGCTCCCCCGAACGACGACGCTTCGCCATCGCTCAGGTTCCCTTCAGGAACGTCCCATCCTCGAGCTCTTGGAACGCACGACGGAGCTCCGCCTGCGTGTTCATGACGACGGGCCCGTACCACGCGACCGGCTCCGCCAGCGCGCGCCCCGAGATCAGCAAGAAGCGGATCCCCTCCTCTTCCGCCTCCACCGTCACCCCGTCGCCCTGGCCGAACAGCACCAGCGACCGATTGTCGGCCGCCGACGGCGCCTTCGTCTCGAGCCAGCCTTCGCCTTCGGTCGGCACGCTCAGCGGTTCCGACGCGTTCGAGAAGCGACCGCGCCCCGCGAAGACGTACGCGAAGGCGTTGTGCGCCGTCTCGACCGGCAACGTCTTGCGCTTGCCGGCCGGCACCGACACGTCGAGGTATGCCGGATCGATCGCGACTTCGTTCACCGGTCCCTTCGTCCCGCGGTACGAGCCGCACACGATCCGCACGCGCGTCCCGTCGTCCTCGGTCACGACCGGAATGTCGGCCGACTTCGCCTCCTGGTAGCGGGGCGGCATCATCTTGAGCTTCGCCGGGAGGTTCGCCCAGAGCTGAAAGCCGTGCATCCGGCCGTCGGCGTCGCCCTTGGGCATCTCCTGGTGGATGATGCCGCGGCCGGCCGTCATCCATTGCACGTCGCCCGCGCCGATGACGCCGCGGTTGCCCATGCTGTCCGCGTGCTCGACGCTGCCGGCGAGCACGTACGTGATCGTTTCGATCCCGCGGTGCGGATGCCACGGGAAGCCCGCGAGATAGTCTTCGGGGCGGTCGTTGCGGAAGTCGTCGAGGAGGAGGAAGGGGTCGTAGTCGGACGTCGTCCCGAAGCCGAAGGCGCGGTGGAGATGCACGCCTGCGCCCTCGCTGGTGGGCTTGGACTTGACGATCTTCATCACGGGGCGGGTCGGCACGGGAGGCTCCTTTGCGGGGGTCCGAAGTGAGCGCCGAACTTGAAGTGTGCGGTCGAGAAAGGCGTAGCACCTCCGGCGCGCGCGTCTCCGGATCGACCCGCGGCACAATCAAAAATCGGCGCCCGCGCCGAGCCCGCCGAGCCCCGCCCAGACCACCCCGAGCGCGCCGTCGAGCTCGGACACGAGGAGCTCGCCACGCACGGTGAGCTCGATCCAGAGCGCCGTGCCCAGCGGTTGGCGGAGCCGCGCCTCCGCGAACGGACCGAGCGCCCAGGCCGCGAAGTCGGACGCCGTGGCGAACGGAGGAGACGCGCGCCCGGCGTCGGTGCGCGCGACGTGCTGGCTCAACCAGTCGACCGCCGCCCCGCCCCCGAACGCCGCCGTCCTACGCCCGAGCGGCGCGCGAAGCTCGCCCGACGCTTCGAGTCCGAGCGAAGAGACCGTCACGTCGTTGGCCGGGGTGCGCTGTACGCCCTCGCCGCCACGAACCGCCGCCCCGAGCGCCCACGTCCCGAACGCGCGCGCATAGCGAACGCGCGCGACGCCCATCACGTCGGTCAGCCGCGAAGCCCCCGCGCCGAGCTCGATCCCGAGCTCGTTCGGACGCAAGACCACCCCCCCTCCTTTGGCCGCCAACTGCTCCATGGACACCGCGCGGAAGTCCGACGGCGCGAGCACGCGATCCTGCCCGTCCGCGATCGCGATCTCGGCCGCACCCGAGCCGCCGCTCCCCGCGCGGCGCTGCACGATGAAGCGACCCGGGGGGAGAGCCAGCACCGCGCGCCGGCTCGGGCTGCTCCAGATTTCGCCGAGCACGCTGCGCGACCCGACCTCGTAGACGAGGTAGTGGGCGTCCTGCTCTTCGGGCAGCTCGATCCGCGTGTTCGGACCGAACGTTTGCGTCAGGACGACGGGCGCCGCCTCCGCGAGCGCGAAGGTCGCCGTCGGGTGCTGCAAGACGCCGCTGCTTCGCGCCGAGCGGTAGAGCGTCTGGCTGTAGGCGAAGTCGTAGCTCTCCGCGAGCGTCACCCGCCCGTCGCCGTTCGCGTCGGCCGCGCCGCGAAGACCGCTCACCCAGTAGTGCGTGAAGAGGGCCCCGCGGAGCTCGTCGGACTCCTGCGCCGCCTCGCCCGTGTCCGACGCGAACAGCCACACGACGCCCGTCGCCGGCGCGCTCGCGCCCGACAGCGCGAACCCCGGCTCACCGGCGACGCCCTTCGGACGCGTCGGATCCGTCCTGCATGCGTCGGTCACGAGCACCCGAAGCGACGCGGGGATCGCCCGCACGCGCTCGGAGATCTCCGAAACCGCCACCGACTCGCTCCCGAGGCGCAAGCTGTCTCGATCCCCGTGGCCGCTGAAGTAGAGGAGGAACGTCACCTCGGCCGGCGACCGCGTCGCCGCCAGCGCGCGCGCCCAGTCGAGCGCTTTGACGAGCGCCGCCGCCGTCGGGTCCACCAGGCGAACCGTGGCGCTCGGCGAGAAGCCCCCGAGCGAGGCGAGCGCGTCGCGCACTTGATCGGCGTCCTCGGTCGAGTGCCGGAGCGGCTCCTCGCCGTCCCCCCCGCGCGCGTGGCTCGCGGCGATCAGGATGCGAAGCGGCTCCGCGTCGGCCACCATCGCGACCAAGAGAATCGCGCACAAGCACGCGAGCGCGATCCCCACCCTCCTGTCAGCGCTCACTTGTTACCCGCCAGGCGACGAGCCCCGCGAAGTCTCGCGTCCGTCGCGCGCGATCGACGGCCGCCGGCGCGCCGACCAGCAGCGTCGCGTGCGTCGGCGTCGCGTCGAAGCGCGCCGCACGCTCCGAGTAGTGCGTCCCCGCCCCGAGCGACGCCGGCGCCAGGAGCACCACCCACTCTCCTTCGTCGGTCAGCAAACCCGCCGTCAGCGGGCCCTCCTGATCGACGCTCACCTCCACGCGCACCGCGTCGGACGCCCGCACCGCAAACGGCCCCACGAGGCGATCCTGCCGCCCGGCGCGCTCGCGAATCGCCGCTACGGAGAGCTCGCCCTTGAAGCGCATCTCCCCCGACGACCCGGGCGGCGCGAGAGTCTCGACGATCGGAACGGGCGGCGTCGATCCCGAACGCGCTCGCACGACCAACAGCACGACCGCCGCTGCCAGAAGCGGCCCCGCTACGGTCACCGCGCGCGCCTGTCGTCGCGATCGCGACGCCCGCTCGGCTTGCTCCACGGCCCGACGCAGCGCACCCGACGCGCCGGGCCGTGCACGAAACGCCTGCGCCTCTTCCCGCAGCGCCTTCAGGTACCCCGCGCAGGCTTCGCACGACGCGACATGCTCGCTCACCTTCGCGTCCGCGTCACCGGCCGCCAGAGCCTCGAGGCGGTACGGCGCGGGGTGCGCGTCTGCTTGGTCGTCGTCGATGGATGCCACAGTCCGGTCTCCTCACACGCCTTCGACGTGGCCGCGGGCCCGCGCGCGCAGCGCCTGCACCCGCTTGTTCACCGTCACCCGCGACACCCCGAGCTCCGCCGCGATCTCGCCTTGCGACATCCCGTCGACGAACAGCAGGACTGCCATCCGCTGCTCGTCTACGTCGAGCGTGGCCAGAAGCGCCATCACGGCGTTACGCGCTTCGACGTCGATGGCCGGGTGCGCGGGGCTCGTGGCCGCTTCGACGTCCATCGGCGATTCGGGCGATCGCCTCCGCCTGCGCAGGAGATCGAAGCAACATCGATCGGCCACGCGGTACAGCCAGCGAAGCGGCTGGTCGGCGTCGCGAATGCCTGCTCCGTTCCGGAGCAACTTCTCGAACACTTGCTGGAGCGCGTCCTCCGCGGCCGACGAATCGCGCAATATCGTTCGGCAGCGCCGCAAGAGAAGAAAACCGTAGCGCTCGTACAGGCGTGACACTTCCGTCGGCGTCAGCGCGTCTTGCACGGGGCCACCCAGCCGAAGAACGTGCGCGGACACCCTGCGTCACGGACAAGGCCAACCGGCGGGCACCGGCGCGCCCGCCAGCACGACGTCGAGCTCCGTGCAAAACGTCGACGACGTGCAGAGGTTCTCCTGCTGCGTGACGCAAGTGTTCGTCGCATAGCCCATGCCGTCGGCGTTACACGTCAGCCCCGGCGCACCCGGCGCGGGGTAGCCGCCGGGCGGCGTGCCCTCGGAGCTCACGTTCCAGAGCGAGCCTGTGCCGCCACCGCCGCTTGCCCCCGAGCCGGAGGCATAACCTTGGCACATCAGCTCGTTGAGCGTCGGGTCGCTCGAGAGCGGCAGGTCGTACGGGGTCGAGATAGGCAAGAACACATTCCAGTCGCAAAATCCCCCATCGGGCGCCTTGTTCGTCCCGTCGGCGGGCGTGCAATTCGTCGTAAGGAGGTTGTAACCGAGCACCACGGATCCAGAAACGTTCGCCGTCGCCCCAGGCGGCAGGCTGCCGGTCGTCGACTCCAGGTAGACGATGGCCAGGTCCGTGTTCGTCGCGATGATCTTGTCGAGGAACGCGCCGGCGTCGTTCGGCACGAGATCGAGCCGCCCATCGTCGTTCAAATCCTCGTACGCGACGAGAACGCCGTACGCCGCGCCGAAGGAGGGGTCCATGGGATCGCGCGTGATGACCGACTCGGGCGGAGGCGTCGTGAGCTCGAGTTTGTACTGCGAAGGAAAGATGGGCTGCACCGGCAGATCCACCGCGGCGTTGAACTGGCCGGGGGTGCTCGTGATCCAGATGACCGCGATGTGGACGTTTTCGGGGGCGGAGGTTGGGGGAGAGGTCGGAGAGACCGTGAGGGCGCCTTGGACGACGGCGAGGGTGCCGGGAGAATCGGTGTGGCCGTCGAGGGAACCGCAGGCGGGGAGGGCCAGCGGGAGAGAAGAGAGGAGGAGGGGGAGGAGGACGGCGGAAGGGAGGCGCCGGCGGGGCGCCGAGCCGGGGGGGTGGGGGATGGGCAGGAGAGAGGTGGGGAGGGGGCGCGAGCGTCGGGGTTGCCGTTGGGGAGAGGGGGCCGGCGATTTCATGGGTTCGGAGGGAAGACGCCGGTGAGGCCGGAAGTGTAAAGGTTGGGCGGGATTTTTTGGGGCCTTGGGGGTTCGGTGGGGTGGGTTGGGTATCCGGAGCGCGTGGAGAAGTGCCGCGGACGGGCCCGCGGGGGGTTGTGTGACGAGCCTGTAGCGCGGCGGATGGGCCGGGGTTTCGCAGTCCCAAACCGGACGCCGCGTGGCTCCCCTCTGCGGCAACGCGGTGCTAGATCTCACGCGCTCCTCGGGGAGTCGCACAGTCCGGTAGTGCACGAGCTTTGGGTGCTCGTCGTCGCGGGTTCAAATCCCGCCTCCCCGACTTTTTTCGCCGTTTACGCCTCTTCTATCAACTACTTACAAAGCGGCGCTAGCGTCAGTTACCACCCAGTTACCTGACCGGACGGAAGCCGCGCTCCATCGCGCTTCGAAGGTCGGTGCCCGTCGCATGGACGTAGCGGTTGGTCACGCGGATCGAGATGTGGCCCGCGAGCGCGCGTGTAGCCGGGCGCCAGGAAGCGCCTGATTCTGTGCAGCCCGCCCCGGCCGGGTAGTTGGCCACCGGGAGGTCAGGGGGCGACGATCGGCCCGATCGCCATCAAGAGAAAGGGCCCGGAGGTGGAGCTCCGAGCCCTAGGT
>DASYBG010000034.1:0-16538 GCA_036500865.1 Polyangiaceae bacterium | reverse complement strand
CGCACCGAGGACGAGTAGGAGCTCCTCAAAGGCCGCCGCGGCCTCTTCCTGCAACGTCGGTGATCCCAGCGCGACGGAGAACGCGGATACCTCGTCACGCGAGACTTGCTGGACCAGGTCGACGACGTCCGCGAGCTCGCGGCGAAGCGCGTCGACGTAGCCAAGGTGTTCGTTTCCCGTGCGCAGCGCGAGCGCCAGCGGCGAGCCCTCGCGCTTGTGCGCCGCGCGCGCCCGGAAATACTGCACGCGTGCATCGGTTTCGAGCTGCGCCTCGATGGATCCGCCGAGCCGCTCACGCCGGCGCCGGAGGACTCCGGCGCTCTCCTCATAGGCTTGCGCCTGTTCTTCGGCGGTGAAGTCCGAGGCCTCGAGCTCGTCGTAACGGCGCACGAGCCGTGCGAGCGCGGTCTCCGCCGTCGCCGGCGCGCTCGCGCCGTCGAGCTCTTGTCGAGCGTGTTGCAGCGTGACCATGGCGGCATCCAGCAGGGCCGCAGTGCTCTTTTGCGTCATCGGGTGTTCTCTTTCGGTCTCTCTTCAAAGCTCGCCCGGCTCGCGACTGAACAGCAGGCACAGGACGACGATCACGACCAGCAATCCCAGCATGGATCGGGCCCTCGATTCTACCGGACTACACGCGCCGCTCTTAAGCTCCGACCAAGCGGCGGCCGTACTGGCTTCGCAGACCGCTCACGTTTGAAGGGCGGAGGGGAGGGGTAGAGACATGGTCGCAGCAAAGCCGGTGGGGATCGCATTGATGTTGGCGGTGGGGCTGTTCTTGACGGCCGAGGCCAGCGCCGATCAGTGTTCCAGTGCGATCGCCACGAAGGATCAATGGGAGGCCGCTCGAAAGCTTGTGCGCGAGGCGCCTTCCGTCTTGGCGTTTTGCCCGCCATGCGGCGAGCGGGTCCCCAAACGATGGGCAGGGCGCTTCGAAAACGCGGACCTTGCGTACCTCTACGTCCAAGTAAGCGACGATCGGTACGGCAACGTGGCGAGGATGGTCGGGTGTTCAGCGTCGGGCGTTTCAGCGTTCATCGACGCCGCGGGCCGGCCTCGCTGACGTTCATCGGCCGTCGACCTCCTCGTCGGTGGCTGGCCGGACGTGCGCAAACGCCATCCACGTATCGTCGATCCGTTTGCTCCACGCTTTCAGCACGGTCACCCAGCCGCGATCAGGAAGGTAGATCGTCGATTCGACGTCGTACCAGTCGCCTACGCCTCTGCTGGGCCGCGAAATGATTTGCTCGTCGCCCTTGACGGCGGGGACGTCGCGACGAGCGTGTCGGCGTCCCCGCCGCGGCTGCGGCGTCGGATCGGGGCATGTGGCGTGGACGGCTTCGACGCGGCCAGCGGGCGCCGTCCAGCGGACCTCGTCACCGGTCCGGATGTCCGTTCGGCACGTCGGGCACTCCGACGCGATCTTCGCCGGCCAGCTCCGCATGCTCGCTTTCTATCCCGTCCGCCGGGCTTCCGCGCCGGTGGCGTAAGCCAGGGTCGACCCCGCCGCGGCCCGAGGCACGTCCCCCTTAGCTTCTGCATCTCGCCTTGAAACATCGGCGCTCGCTCACGAGCGGTTCCCGGCGCCTGACAGGGTCGTAGCGCGAAGCCATGAGGTGAGTGGCGACGGAATAGTCACGGGCCAAAGGAGGGGTCTCGCTCGCCACTCGGCGCCGAAGGCGCGCGATCTCGTGGGGGGGGGCGCGGCGCGGGGCCCCCTCCGGGGTGCGCTCGCGCGCGCTGCGCGTTCGGCGGGAGCGGAGCGGACGTCGACGTATTTATTTAAATGGGGGGAGTTAAGGAGTCGGGATCATCAAGGGATCATTTGATGACATGCTCCTACCCCGTTCGGAGACACCCGATGGACGCACCGCGGGCGGAAATCCTGTAAAGCTGGACGCCGCGGGGTTGCCGCGCGCGCTCCGTTGCCCCCCCGACGTGGGCGCGCGCGGCGTCCGCTTGATTTTCGACGCACCCTTCCCGCCGGGCTGCCTTGCAACCCCCTCGCGGTCCGTCGACGTCGAGCCGAGCGGCGCCCGGCTTAGCCGGGTGGGGGCTTACCCGGCGGCTTGCCGACGATGCGAAGGACCGCGTCGATGGTCGACTGCGCCTGCTCGGGCGTCGCGATCTCTTCGGGGGAGGGGAAGGGCTGCGGTGCGCCGCCGGTGAGCGAGCGCAGCCACGCGCGCTTGCTCGGCCCGACGGGCCGGGGCTTGTTCGCCACGCGCTCCGCGTGCCTCACGCCCTTCTTGGCCGCGCGGAGCTCCGCACGGTTCTTCTGGCGCACTTCCTTCCAAAAGACCTTCGTTCGCTTTGGCAATATCTGCCCATGGGGCCCGAGCTGCCCCGCCTCGAAAACCCGGTCCCGGTAAGGACACTCTGGGTGGAGCTTCTTGTACAGATTGTAGGCACGCAAGCATGACTTTGCCCCGGGCCGGTGGCCGCGTTTGCCGAGCTGCTCGCAGTAGCTGCGCTCGTACGCGAACGCGTGGCCCGTTTTGCCCAACGCGGCGAAGCGATCGACTTGCGCCAGGACGCGATCAACGAGCGCCACGACAACCCCCCATGCGATCGGCTACCTGGCTCCGCCGTGTGACGCACACCTACTGAACGTGTGAGACGCTTTTGTGCGTGGACGCTGGCGGCGCGTCCTTGGTAGGCTTCTCGAATAAGCGCGGTTGGCTCTTTGATCTGTCACTGCGCTTCGTCGATTTCGGGGCTGCTATCCCCGGGCTCGGCCGTCCACAGTGCAAGACGTTAAAGGGCGCCACGTCAATCCCCAATCGTCCCCGGGACGAAAGGGGAGCGATGTGTGCTTTTCCGGTTGACCGGCACGGCGAAACTATGAACGGTTCCTATACACCCACGTCGGAGCCTTCCGTAAAGTCAAGCAGGACCCTTGTTGCGAGCCAGCCGCACGATGCATAGGAAGAAGGGGCAGCCCATGAAACGCGCGGAACAGGCTCAAAAGCGACCGCAAGCCGAACGCAGCAAGCGCGGGCCGGGTGGCTCCCATCTGATCGGTTTCGAGTCGCCTTACGCGTGTCCTCTGGGCACATCCGGCGAAAGCTTTCTCGATTGGTTCATGGCGCACCTCGAATCACCGCGCTCGGAGCATGAGTCGCCTGAAGCCTTCCGGCGGGACTTCGAGGCCGGCTTGGAAGATGGCCGCGTGATTTTCATCGGCGACGCGCCGACGGGCCTGTTTTGCATCTTCTGGGATGAGGATCGGGCCTTTGCGGATGATCCCGATCTCGATCAACTTTTCGCGATGCTCAGCGCCCAAGAACCGGTGATCGTGGACGCGGCGAGCCTCCACGCGGCGAGCGCGGCGAGCCTCTGTGACGCGCCGAGACGTGGATCGCCGATAAGAAGCATTATGTGAAGTTACTGCGGTATCGCGCGCACACGTCTCACAGACTTCAGTAAAACGCGAGATTGCCGACCGTGAACGTCGCGGTGCAGCCGCCGGCGTCCGCGGACCCCAGCGGAGCGGAGACCTGCCAGTAGAGCGTCACGAGGGTCGTCGGATCCACGCCGTCGGTGGGCATTCCGCCGGTCAGCGCGGAGAAAGGTACGCGCACCGGGCCGTCGCCCGGCGCGATGCGCGCCGTCCCGCCGTAGCAAGCGGAGGCCGACGCGGGGCACGTGCCGCGGTTCGGGTCGTCGGTCACGCTGAGGTCTGCGCTCGATTGCGCGCCGAGCACGAGCGAGCACGCGCCGAGGTTCCCGGAGAGGTCGAACGTCACGCCGGTGTACGACGAGACGTCGGCGCAGCTCGGCGCATTGTAATAGATGCCCATCCCCGCGAAGTCGTTCGAAGCGTCGGGGGACGTCAGCGACGCCGCGACCTGTATCCCGTTCCCGTCGCTCGTGAGCGTCGACGTGGGCGCCGGCTCTCCCGTGCCGCCGTACGTGTATGTTCCCCACGTATCGCCCGCCGACCCGAAGGCGAGGGCCGACCCGGACACGCGACCCCCGGTCGTCACGAGGGGCATGGGAAGCGTCACGCTCGGACACGCCGGCGGCGGTGGGCCGGCCTCCGACGGTCCGCCGGAGCCCGCGTCGGAGACCACGCCGGCGCCCTCGGCGAGAGGCACCGGCCCGGTGGACGCCTGATGCTGCGGGTCGCCGTAGGTCGACGCCGAGCTTGCGCCCAGGTCCGGAATCTCGACGGCCGTCATCGAGAGCGACGGCAGCACGTAGATCGGCGCCGCGATCGCGGTCGGCAGTCCGGTCACCTCGAAGGCGACGGGCGCCGGCGAGTGGTTCCAGTTGATGGCGATGACCTCCGTCGCCGTGTCCGCCTGGTTGCGGCTCGCGTGCGCGGCGACCCCCGCGGGCGCCTGCGTGACGTCGTCGACGACCGCCGGTCCGAAGTGGTCGGCGTAGAGGAGGTACGCGTAGTACTGCGGCCGCGGCGTATGCGCTGCGGGAGGCCCGATGATACCGAGCGACCAATCCGGTGTATCGCTGATGTTCCAGACTGCCGACGTCCACAACCCGATGTCGATGGCGGATCCCAGCCCATCGGCGAGCCAGAGCGCCGACGGCACCGTGCCGGGTGACGCCGCCGCTCCGCCGTCCGGAGGCGTGCCGTCGTAGGCGATGTTCATCTCCATCAGGGCGAGCGGCTTGTCCCCGTAGCCCGCCGCCTGCATCAACCCGCGGACCGAGGCGATGACGCTCCGGAAGTTGCTCGCGTCGAGCGCGGCGTTCCCGATCGAAGCCTGCGGCGACGAGAACGGGTAGCGATGGATCGACACGATGTCGAACAAGTCGCCGCAGCCTTGCAGGACGGGCGTCAGCCAGTCGATCCCGACTTGGTACTGATACGCGAGGTCGGGCCCGACGATCTGGATCGAGGGGTCGACCGCCTTCATCGCCCCGACGTAAGCGCGCACCGACGTGCAGTACGCGGCCGGTGTGTATCCCGGAATGGCCGGCTGCGTGGAGTTGCCGACGAGCCCCTGCGTCGCATAGAGATCGGGCTCGTTTCCCACGGAGAAGTACCGGACGCCGTAGCCTTGGGTCACGTTCGCGTACGTGACCATGTCGGCGCCCGTCGCGGGCGTCGGGGCACCCCCGTCGACGTCGGCGAGGTGTGGAACCTGAAGGAGCGGCTCGGCGCCGATCGCGCGCGCATACGCGACGGCGGTGTCGAGCTGGGCGTGATCGAACGGGTCCGGCGTGTTCGCGTCGTTGTTGTATCCGCCGACGCGCATCACGGCCGGCGCGACCGCCTGCACCTGGGCCTCCGTGCCCGGGATGTAGTCACCGTAGGTCGGCGACCACTGCCAGTAGTTGACCGACCACGTCGTCGTGCGCGGCCGCCGTCCCGCCGTCGAGATCACGATCGGCGCAGCCGACACCGCCGAACCGGCGTCTCCGCCCTCCGCGGCTCCCCCCTCCGCTCCACCCGTGGTGGCATCCACGACGCTGGCGTCCAGGGGCTGCGACGGCCCCTTCGCGGCGTCGCCGCCGCAAGCGATCATCGCCAAGGCCGTCGCTCCGGCCGCGACGCACCGCCCGAGCGGCGACGTCAGGACATGTTGCAGCCGCCCTGCCCCTTGCACGCGTTCTGGCCCTTGCATGCATGCGTGTCCGTCTTGCAGCCGCCCTGTCCTTTGCACGCGTTCTGGCCCTTGCACGCGTGCTTCGCCGCCGCGGTCGGCATGTTGGCCGACGAAGCGCCGGCGGCCCCCTGCGGCGTGGGCGGAGCGTCCTTCGAACAGTCTGCGGCGCCGGCGAGCAGACCCGCGACCGCGGCAGCGAGCGTTGCGCTTTTCCAGTTCACTTGCACCCGTCTCCCTTTTCTTGGCGCCCCGCGAGCGGCCTACACGGCATCGGCGGCGGGCGTGTCGATGGCGTCGGTCACGAGCTTCGAGGGCTCCTCGCTCGCGACGCACCAGAGTTGGTGCGACGCGCGCGTGGCGGCGACGTAGAGCGCATGCCGGGCGGCGGGCGCCACGGGATAGGTCGCGGTCGTCGTCTCCAGGAGCACCACCTCGTCGAATTCTAGCCCTTTCGTTTGGCGCACGTCGGTCACGTCGACGCCCGGCTCCCAGGAGAAGTCCTGCTGGCTCACGCGGCGCACATTGGCGACCTCGGCCCGCGACAGCCCGTCGAAGTACACATCGGCCTGCTGCGGGAACCGCGCGATGAGCGCGACGTTCGCGCCGGGCTCGTCGCGGGCCAGCTGCCTCAGCGACTCCGCCAGCCACGCCACCGCCTCGCCGGGCGAGGAGAAGCCGAAGAGCTCCACCGGCGGCCCGTGCCGCGTCGTATCCGGCATCGTCGCGTGTGCCAGCGGGCCCAGCGCGAGCCGCGCGAACTCCGTGATCTCGGCCGTCGATCGGTAGCTTACCTGGAGCGGCTCGACCTTGGTGTGCGGCACGCCCAAGTCGTCGAGGAGGCGGTCCCAGTCGAACTCGCCCCGGTCGTCGCCGTCGTCGAGCATTCGCTGCGCGACGTCCCCGGCGAGGGTGATGCAGCGATCGGGTCCCGCGAGGTCCAAGAGCACCCGCAGCTCGACGGCGCTCGCGTCCTGCACCTCGTCGACGAAGACATGCGCGAAGCGGATCGATTTGCCCGCCAGGTCGACGAGCGGCCCGCGCAACGCCTGCCAGCAGCGCAAGAGCAACGGGCGGTCCTCGACGTCGAGCGTCGGCAATTCTCCGTCCCGCTCTCCCTCGCTCCGCACGCGCGATTGTCTCACGCACCACGCGTGCACTTGCTCGATCTGCGCCGCGCCGAAGCCGGCGCCCGAGAGCACGTCCGAGAGCAGCGCGCGCGAAGTCAGGACTTCGTCCCAAACGCCCGCGACCGATCGTGTGACCTGCCGCTCGCGCGCCGCCAGCCGATCGATGGCCCCGCGCGTGACCCCCGACAGATCGTCCGGGCCCGCGACCCCGGAAACGTTCCGCTTGCCCGCCGACCACTGCGACCAGAGCGTCAATCGCGCGTCGATTGGCCTCCGCGCCGCGCCGCCCGCGCCGTCCTCGCCCTCGGCTCCGTTCCCGCGCGCCGCGATCCTCGTCGCGTCCCATGCCCGCAGCGCGATGTCTCCGTCGGGCCATTTCTCGAGCGCCTCGCGCACGCGCGCATCGACGCCTTGCTCGATCCGCGCCACTGCGCGATCGATCGCCCCGAGCATCGCCGCGTGCGACTTCGCCCGCGACACCACCGCCGGCGTCTCGTCGCTCACGGTGCCCGGCAGCTTCGGGAACGTCTGCGCCACCATGCGGGCGGCCCATCGGCCGAACGTGGAGACCGCGACCCCTTCGACGCCGAGCGACGGCAGGACGCGCGACACATAGTGGACGAGCGCTTCGTTCGGGACGACGACGAGCATGTCCTCGGGGCGGAAGCGCTGCGGGTTCTTGAACGCGAGATACGCGACCCGGTGCATGCCCACGGTCGTCTTGCCGCTCCCCGCGCTTCCCTGGACGACCATCAAGCCCGCCGCGTCGCGCGCGACGAGCTCGAACTGCTTCGGATCGAGGAGCGACGCGATCGCCGGCAGGTGCTTGTCTTGACGGAGTTCGCCGTCGGCGCCGACCCCGAGCCGAGCCTCGGCCGGCGTCCCGCGACGGGCCGCCCACTGCTTTTCCGTCTCGAGGCGGGCGGTCCGCGCGGCGACCCGCTTCCAGCTTCCCTCGCGCCCTCGCAAGAACGTTCCCTGTGGGGACGAGACTCGCACGAGCTCGCCCCCGACGATGCTGAGGCCTCGCCGGGCCGCGACGAACCCCTCGACGAGACCACCCCCGAGCTCTTCCTCGTACTCGTCGCCCTCCGTGTACCGGTAGTAAATCCGGCTCACCGGCGCGTGGCGCCAGTCCACGATCCGGATCCCCTCCCCCGAGTCGACGTAAGAGCGCGAGCCGATGAGCACGTCACGACGGCGCATCGACGCCGCCCCCGGACGGCGTTGGGCCGCCGGGACCGCCTCCTCGAGCCGCATGTGTCCGAAGTAGGGGCTCGCGCGGTCGATCGAGCCGACCACACTGCGCCCTCGTTGCGCGCGGAGCGCCCCCAGGTTGTGCATCTGCTCGAAGAGCGCCGGGAGGTCTTCGGGCTTCGCCACGGCGACGTCGTCGCGAAGCTCGAGCAGCCGTGTCTCGTCGAGCACGCGACCCCGCGTCGCCGAGACGTCGGCCCTTCCCGCGGCCGCGAGCGCTTGCTGCACGGTAGCGAGGAGCTTCAGCTCCTCGCGGACGATGCGGGCGCCTTCCGGGTCGCCGGCCAGGCCCGGGACGGCGTCGGGCTCGGCTGAGATGGGGTTGGCGGGGGACGTCACGGCAAGCGATGGATTTGCGGCCGCGCGGGCCGACGCGCAAGAGGTTGGAGCCAGGGCACGGCGCTTTTCGTCGCCGTCGCCTCGGAGCGCACGCTCAGAGAATGAAGTGGTCTCCCAGGGCGCAGACGGTCAAGTTCAGGCCGCGGAGGCGGGCGCACTCGCGCTCGACCTTCGCCTGGAAGCTCGGCTTGATGTGATAGAGCAAGGTCGGAAGCTCCTTTGCGGAAGGGAGCTTTTTCAAGTCGCGCTCGAGGGACGCCGGCGTGTGGTGACCGCTCACCCGAGCCAGCCGCGCCTCGTCGTTCGGGAAGCTGACCTCCATGAGCAGCGCCTTCAGGCCTTCGGTCTCCGAAAGCACCTCCCAGAGGCGGTCGGTCGGCCCTGTGTCTCCGCTGTACGCGAGGGCCTGGCGGCCGCTCCGAATGGTGAACCCGCAGCAATCCACGGTGTGATTGACCGCGATCGCCTTCACCTCGTAGCCCGACACCGCCGTCGGCTTCTCGCGCGCGAGCTCCAGATAGCGTATGGCCGGCCGCCGCCGCGACGGGATCTTCGTGAAGTCGGGCCAAAGGAGGTCGTTGAAGAAGTGCTTCTTCAGCACGGCGATCGTCGATTTCGTCCCGGCCACGACCAGCGGCGCGGCCCCGTTCTGGCTCCGATTGTCGGCGATGGTGGCCAGATCGCGGACGTGGTCGAGGTGCGGGTGGCTGACGAGCACCGCCTCGAGCGCGCACTGTGCCTTCAGCTCCATCCCGCTCGTCAGAGAGCCGGCGTCGATGGCGAGGCGGTCGTCGACGATGAACGCGCTCGTCCGATGCTTTGGGGTCTCCCCGCCGTGGCAGCCGATAACGCGGAGGTCCACGCGTGCCCTAGCGCTCGAGTTTAGGCGGACGCGTTTCTCCAAGTCAAAAAGCCGCCGCGGGCGCGGAGCCCACGGCGGCCTTCTTTGGAAAGGCCGGACGCGACCTCCGCGGGCCGTCAATCCATATCGAAGTCGTCCATTCCGCCGCCCATTCCGCCCATGCCTCCCATTCCGCCCATGCCCCCCATTCCGCCCATGCCCCCCATCCCGCCCATGCCTCCGCCGCCGCCACCCGCGCCCGCGGCGCGTTCTTTCTTCGGACGGTCCGCGATGACGGCCTCGGTCGTGAGCATCATCCCCGACACGCTCGCGGCGTGCTCGAGCGCCATCCGGACCACCTTTGCCGGATCGATGACGCCACCCTTGAGCAGGTCTTCGAACTGCTCGGTCGCCGCGTTGAACCCGAACGCGCCCTTGCCTTGGCGGACCTTCTCGACGACCACCGAGCCCTCGTGGCCGGCGTTGCGTGCGATCTGGCGGAGCGGCTCCTCGAGCGCGCGCTTGACGAGCCGGACCCCCGCCTCCTCGTCTCCTTCGAGCCCGTGGCCCTCGAGCGAAGCCGCGGCCCGCAAGAGCGCCACTCCACCGCCCGGAACGATCCCTTCTTCGACCGCCGCGCGCGTGGCGTGGAGCGCGTCTTCGACGCGGGCCTTCTTTTCCTTCATCTCGGTCTCGGTGTGCGCGCCGACCTTCACGACGGCGACGCCGCCGGCGAGCTTCGCCAGCCGCTCCTGGAGCTTCTCCTTGTCGTAGTCGTTGCTGGCCTTGGCGATCTCCTTGCGGAGGCTGTCCACCCGGCCCTTGATCTGCTTCGCGTCCCCTGCCCCGTCGACGATCGTCGTGTTGTCCTTGTCGATCTTCACGCGCTTGGCGCGGCCGAGATCGCGGATCTTCAAACCTTCGAGCTTGATGCCGAGGTCTTCGCTCGCCACCTCTCCGCCCGTCAGCACGGCGATGTCCCTGAGCATCTCCTTGCGGCGGTCGCCGTAGCCCGGCGCCTTCACGGCGCAGACCTTGAGGAGACCGCGGAGCTTGTTGACGACGAGCGTCGCGAGCGCCTCGCCGTCGACGTCTTCGGCGATGACCACCAGCGGCCGACCGTCCTTCGCCACCTGCTCGAGCAGCGGCAAGAGATCGTGCAGGCTCGAGATCTTCTTCTCGCTGATGAGGATGAGCGCGTCGTCGAGCTCGGCCTCCATCTTTTCCTGGTTCGTGACGAAATACGGCGACAGGTAGCCGCGGTCGAACTGCATGCCCTCGACGATGTCGAGCGCCGAGTCCATTCCCTTGGCTTCTTCGACCGTGATGACGCCCTCTTTGCCGACCTTCTCCATCGCGTCGGCCAGCATGTTGCCGATCGTCGTGTCGCCGTTCGCGCTGATGATGCCGACCTGCGCGATCGTCGCCTTCTCCTGGGTCGGCGTGGCCAGCTTCTTCACCGCCTCGACCACCTTGCCGACGGCGAAATCGATGCCGCGCTTCAGGCCCATCGGGTTCGCGCCCGCCTCGACCAGCTTCAGGCCCTCGACGAAGATCGACTGTGTCAGCACCGTCGCCGTCGTCGTCCCGTCGCCCGCGCGGTCGCTCGTGCGCGACGCGACCTCGCGCACCATCTGGGCGCCCATGTTCTGGAGCTTGCCGGGGAGCTCGATCTCCTTGGCGACCGTGACCCCGTCCTTCGTGATGACGGGCGAGCCGTAGCTCTTCTCGAGCACGACGTTGCGGCCGCGCGGGCCCAACGTGACCTTGACGGCATTGGCGAGCTGGTTGACCCCGTCGAGGATCGCGTGACGGGCGGCGCGGTGATAGGCGATTTGCTTGGCAGCCATGGCTTGTTTTCTCTTTCCTCGGGTGACCCTACGAGCCCAAAACCGCGAGGATCTCGTCCTCGCTCAGGATGACGTGCTCGACCCCGTCGACCTTCACCTCGGTGCCGGCGTACTTGCCGATGAGCACCCGGTCGCCCTCTTTGACCTCGAGCGGCCGCACCTTGCCGTTCTTGAGCACCTTGCCGCTACCGACGGCCGCGACGCGACCCTCGATCGGCTTCTCTTTGGCGCTGTCGGGGATGATGATGCCCCCCTTGGTTTTCTCTTCGCTCTCCAGGCGCTTGATGAGCACGCGGTCGGCCAGCGGACGGACTTTCATCGAACACACCTCCATGAAGCAGCAAATCGGCGGGTCAATCGGGACCACCCGCCACCTGCGGCACCCCGGTGGGGCAGCGCGCGCGGACGGACGGCTGGCACTCGCGTACATCGAGCGCTAGCGGGGCGGAACCTAAGCGCTTCTTCGCTGCGGTCAAGGGCTCGCGCGAGCGCGGGCTATTTCCCCCAGCCCGGCCGGATCCTCCGATGGAGGTGCGGCATTTTACCCCCACAGGCTCGCGGGACCCGTGCGGCAACGAGGCTCAAGCGCTTGACAAGGCACTCTCGCCGAATAGTGTTCGCGCTCCCCTATCCGACGGGTCAACGCCGCGGGTAAGGGTTCGCTTTCTCAGGTCCCGTCGCACACTTGGGGGATCGTCTAACGGCAGGACAGCAGATTCTGGCTCTGCTTATCAAGGTTCGAATCCTTGTCCCCCAGCCCGGACGCGCCCGCCAGAGCGCGCGAAGTCACGAGGCCACGCATCGCAAAATGCTTCTGAAATCGGCCCCATCGTCTAGCGGTTAGGACACCGGCCTCTCACGTCGGTAACACGGGTTCAATTCCCGTTGGGGTCGCCAATATTCCCGAGTGAGAACGGGAAGTTACGATGGTCCGAGGGTCGATTCCGTCCCCGTCTCCAATATCTCTCCAAAATCCCGCTCCTCGCCGCGGCCGTTGAGGAGATCGATTGCACTGCGCCGCGCCGACGGCGACAAGTGCATGTAACGAAGTGTGGTCATCAGGTTCTCGTGACCAGCGAGCTCCTGGATGGCCTTGGCCGGGGCGCCCCGCATCGCCAGATGCGAGCAGAACGTGTGGCGAAGCTTGTGAAGGCATCCCTCCACTTCGAGCCCCGCCCGGCGTTCGCACGCTTCGAGCCATGCGCGCACGGTCGCGTGGACGATCGGCGTCCCGTTGTCGCGGTAGAGAACGCGCTCGCCCCGGAGGTGCCGCGCGCGCTGCAGAGCAGCCAAGAGGGCGTCGGTCATCGGCACCACCCTCCCATGCCCGCTCTTAGGAACGTCGACCACGCCCTGCCAGACGGCTTGCTGAACGGCGATCTGCTTGCGCCGGAAGTCGACGTCGCACCAACGCAGGGCGAGGATCTCGCCCATGCGCAGGCCCGCGTCGCCTCCGAGCAAAATGACCGTCAGGCTCCGGACGTCGTACCGGTCGGCTGCCTCGACGAGGCGCTTGTACTGGCCGAACTCGTAGAACTTCACGACGACGTTCGAGACCTTCATCAGCTCGACCGTGCATGGAAGATTGCAAATGACCTTCCACTTCACGGCCACCTTGAGGAGCTTGCCGAGGACGGCGAGCACGTTGTTCACCGTCTTTCGGCTCCGCTTCGCGAGCGACGACTTGAGCGCCTGCACGTCCTCGTCGCCGATCGCATCGAGGCGCTTGTCTCCGAGACGCGGATACAGGTGCGCCTTGAGGATGCTTTCCTTGCCTGCGATCGTGCTCGCTTTCTGGCGGTTGGCGCGCGCGTAGTTTTCGACGAAGCGCGGACCGAATTCTCTTAGGGTCGGAATCTCCTTCGCGTCCGGTTGGGGACGCTCTGAGGGCGACGGCTCGCGCAGCAGCATCGCTTCGCGCGTCTCGCCCCATCGCTTCGCGGCCGACTTCGATTCCACCGGTGCTTTGATGCGCCGCCGGAACGGCGCGCCGTCCGGGTACGTGAAGCGAATGTCCACCTCGAAGCCCACGTGTTTGCCTCGTTTCCACTCTCTCACTCTCACTGTCATCGCCGTGTCCTTCCCGGCGATGCCGCTCGTCTTTCGTCGAGCCACGAGAGTAGGTCATCACGTCGCACGAGCAAGCGACGTCCGAGGCGGGTCGCGCCGGGCAGCTGTGCGCGCTCGGCCATCGCGTAGACGGCCTTGCGCGACGTCCGCAGGATGGTCGCGACCTCGCTCGTCGTCAGAAGAGGCGGCCATCCATCCGGGCTCCCCCGAAGGGAGTGCTCCCGCCCGGGCGTGGAGCCCCCTTTTGGTAGGACTCCGGACGGGCGAGTCTCTTGCGGCGTCAGCGCCTCGTCCCCGCCGATTTCTTGCGCGCGCACGTGTCGTTCAGCCATGCGGAACATTGCGCAAGCACGATGCCGGGTTCCGTGGCCGACGAACCTCACCGCGAACCGTGGAAAAGACGTCGGCGAGGGAAGTCGCGTGGACCTTCCCGGTCAGGATCTACTGACCAGCGGTGGTCAAAGAGTGCTCACTACCTCGGCAGAGGACGACGAACGTCGGTGCGCAAATCGCGTCGGCCCCGAATCCGTCTGTCTTCGCGGGAGCTCCGATCCTAGGCGAGCCAGTCTTCGACCACGAGCTTCTCGATAGAACCGTCTTTCAGCGCTGCGTCGTTCGTCACCAGTGTGGCGCCATGCTCGAGGGCCGTGCACGCGATGAGCAGGTCAAAGTCACCTTTGGCCAGCCCTCGCACCGCGAGGTCGGCGCGCGCGATTCCGTAGCGCTCGACGATCGGCCGAGTGACGGGCAGCACGGGGAAGCGCGTCTCAAGGCCCTGCACGCGGCTGACGTTCTCGTGCATTCGCGCGGACCTGCGCGCTCCGAAGAGGAGCTCGGCGATCACAAGGACCGACAGACCCAGGTCCTCGGCCGCGAGGGCCGATAGCCGTTCGAGGACCGAGGGCCGCTGCGCGAGCATCGCGATCGCGATATTCGTGTCGACGATGTACCTCACCGGTCGAGATCGGGTACCGGCCGCGAGGTACGCTGACGGACCCCCTCGAACAGCGCGACGAGCTCCTCGTAGCTCTCCCCCTCCCAGGGGCCGATCTCGCGAAGCGCGTCTGCTGCCGAACGCCCGACCGCCAGAGGCGAATCTTGCACGGCGCGAAGCTCGACCATCAGATCACCGACGCGCGCGCGGACGGCGTGTGTCGGGTCCCGCTTCAAGGCTTCCACGGCCTGATCGAGTGCAAGGTGCTGGGCCACGAGAGAAGTCTAGCAAGACACGCCAAAGCACGCCTGGCCCGCTTCCGGAGTTCCTCCCGGCGGAGTTCAGGCTGAGGCGTGCCTTCGCGGCTTCGGCGTGCGCAACCCGGGCGCCATCGGAGTGCGCATGTCTCGCGCCGCCGGCGGACCGGGGACGAGCGCCGGCAGTTAGAGCAGGCGAGGCCTCAGAGTAGACCGATGCCTCATCGGAGCGGCTGCCCCGAGAGGGTGTCGCTGAAGACAAAGTGCAGCGCCACGTCCGTGCCTAAGGGGACCACGTGGCCATAAGATCCCAGACGAACCCCTCGCTGCCTCCCACATGCTTGCGCGCGGTCATCTGGGGTCGCCTCCCGAGAATGGGACGAATGCCCGCGAGCCATTCCGCAATGTCACCGTCGCATGTGAACAGGTCGCAGTACGCTGCTCCGACCGAGGCGTGGAGGTGATCCTCCAACGCGCCCGAAAGCGCGTCGTGTTCATTCTTGCTCCCCGGCCTTTGTCGCTGCGCGCGTGACCGGAAACCCGGCCAGAGGCATCGCTGCACGCGAAAGTAGGGCATCGCTTTTGGCTCGTCATGGAAGAGCTCGACCAATAGATCTTGCACCTGCCCGCGGGAGCAGGACCTGCGCGCGTAGGCGGTGTCACGTCGCTCGGTGAGCCTCTGATCGGATTCGCGCGCGAGCTCTCGTAGCGCACGCGCCTCGTTCTCCGCCTCTCGCTCCCGTCGCTTATCGAACGACAGACCGTTTTCGTCGGCCCAGCTCAGATCCGCGCGGAACCATTCCGCGGTATGGGCGATGAAGCGCTCCTGCTTCAGATGGCCGATGTTTCGCGCGAGATCAAGCAGAGCGAACGCCTGGTCCTGTCGTCCCAAGAGGGTGGCGGTCGCCTCAGGAGTTAAGACGTGGAACGCTCCCATGAGCGTACTCGAGAAAGGACGGACGCCCGCGGAGGGAACTCCCGCCGCGACCTTCGTCCAGTGGTCCGATTCCTCCTGCTCGATCGTCTGCGTCGACTTTGCCCAGACAATCGGGAGCTCGTCGTACCACTGGGCCATCGTGTTGGCGGTTTCCCGATCCCGCCATCGGGCGAGTTCGGTGAGGTGGTGCACCGACAGGCAGAGGTTCGCGCCACGCGCGAAGCGCTCCAGCCAGGTCTTCAAAGGACGATAGGAGGGATCCGCCCCACCACCGTCGCGTTTGCTGGAACGAAACGCGTCACACAGCGTTGAATGGTCGGGGTACAGCGAAGGCGCTCCTGCGTCGTAAATCTTCGAGGCCATGACTTCCGTACGATCGGGGTCGTATGATCATCTGCATCGTGCGACAGCACGACGCGCCTGTCAGCAGAGTGCCGTTTCCGATTCCTCGCCGCTTCGGGTGCGAGGGAGACGGTTAGATATTGTCGCGCGCTGCACGGCGGAACGCCAACGGAGACGCGGCCGTTCTGGCCACACGGTGGTCGATCATTGACCAGGGGTGGGCAGCATGTGCTGACCAGCGACGGCCCGGAAGCACGAGCGTTCGCCCGTCCAACGCGATCGCGACAACCCGGCCAACGCCGGTGCCGGGGAACACAACGCCCATGACACGCCGGTCGCCTCAGGCCGAGCGCTTTTGGGGCCGCGCCGGGGTATCACGCGGCCGGAACTCCTCGATCTCGCGCAACGGTGAGAAGTTCCCGTGTCCGCACGTCGGCGGCCGATCCATCGCCTCGACACGGCCGCTCGTTGGTTGATGTGGAGGGAGCGCCGCGGGGTCGAATCCTGGCGAGCACCTTTGAGGTCGCCGGGATCGTGAGCACCCGCGCATCCCGCAGCGACGGGACCGATCCAACGAAGCGACGACGGATCGAGCGGGCATGCGTATTGCGATAGCCCCATAGGACGCGGGCGCGAGAGGCGTTCACAGGCAGTCGGCCGAGCGGGCACGCGGGGGTGCCTGGCAGCCTTCTTGAGCACCAAAGGAGAAAACGATGGACCTCAAAAGCAAATTTACCGCCGAGAGTGTGCTGCAGCTGCAACAGTCGCTCAACGACGTTGCGCCCTATCAAGCGACCGAATTGAGCAAACAGCAGACGATCCGCACTCTGGCGCCCCAGATCCTTGCTCTGCGCTCCAAGGACTACAGCTGGTGTAGCCGGGCGCCAGGAAGCGCCTGATTCTGTGCAGCCCGCCCCGGCCGGGTAGTTGGCCACCGGGAGGTCAGGGGGCGACGATCGGCCCGATCGCCATCAAGAGAAAGGGCCCGGAGGTGGAGCTCCGAGCCCTAGG
>DASYBG010000033.1:0-50838 GCA_036500865.1 Polyangiaceae bacterium | reverse complement strand
CTTGTGGACGTCCAGGCCTACGAATCGTATTTTCTGCATTGGACCAGCCTCCCGCATGCGGCTCTGCGCCGTCTGCTTTGCAGCTGCCAGCGTAATCCGCGCTCGTTGCGCGACGGCTGGTCCAATCATCCTGTCTAGGCGGCTCGCATGATGCCGCTGATGATGACGCGCATCATGCAAGCGGCTGGCACGCGCAGCGTCGGCTCGGTGATGTCTCTCGTCACGCTGCCCACCGCACTGGGCCCGGTGATTGGCCTCGTGCTTGGCGGGATCATCTTGGGCGTCGGCGATTTGGCGATGGATGCTTCTCGTGAACATCCCGTTCTGCGCCGTCGCGCGCTGCTAACGGTCAAGAGTCCAGAGGCCTCGCAGAACTCAGGTGCCGGCGGTCGAGTGGTCGTACCAGATGCCCGCCAGAGAATTCGAGACCCGCGGAGGTCCGATCCCTGCACCCGACCGTCCGAATATTCTCGCGGGCGGCCGTGCAGGCGGAAAGACCGCCAGTGAGTAGCCCGAGCGAGCAGGTCTACGGAGGGCGCAACGGGCGCGCGCATCGCCTGACGACGAGACACCGGCCTCGCGTCCATCCTACGGACCGAGCGGCCCGATGTTCGTCTCGCGCGCGTTCGCCACGAACCCCACCCTCAGGCCACGCACCGGTCGCGTCGCCACGATATCCGGTGCGTCTCTCTCGGCGGCAGCCTCCAATTTGCCGGCGACAAAAAAAGGACAGGGCGATCGCCCATGGCACATTCCGGCCCTTCCGGAAGCGCCCTTGCGATCGGCGAGGTTACGCGTGCGAGCCTGCTGACGCGGCGCCGCCGACGCAAGATGCATCGCCCGCCATCCTCGATCTCACGGTGCTCTGTGTCGCGGACGCAGGCCCAGCGGACGCGGGGATTGCGGTTCCGGGCTTCAGCCGATGGTGCAACGGGCCGGAGACCTGTACGTCCTTTGACGGCGGCTGGGAATGCTGCACTCCCTCCATGGGATGCGGCCAGTTTTGCGTTGCGCCGTGACAGTGCCGTTTGCGCCCGTCGGCTCGCGGCTCATCGCGACGTGGGCGACGCGGCGGGATCCTGGTTCGACGATGAAGCCACCCAATGTCCGCAACGGACCGCACGTCGCCAGGACGCGGCCGGCTTGTCGCCAAGCTCGATCCCACGCCTGGTGAGCATCTGGCAGACGAGTACGAGGCGTGGAGGAAGGGCTCGCTGGCCGACGCGACTACGTCTGCGTCTGTTTCGCGTACCGGTGGATATCGAGCCGGAGGTTGCGAGAGAGCACTTGTTGGGACGCCGAAGGCCGGGTCTACTCGCCTCCCATGTGTGACGACGATTCCTTCGACGACATGGTCCTGTACGGTCTTTCCCCGGAGGTCGTCTCACGGCGACGCTTCGGCGCTCTCTCGGTCGGTGCGGGCCTCGCGTCGCTCCTGCCGATCGGATGCAAGTCGTCCGGTCCTGGCCAGGGTCCGACGCCCGCGCTGACGCCGCCGGCAGCCGGAGCGGTGATCACAACGACCGAGTCGGACGTTAGCATCACGACGCCGGACGGGGCGTGTGATGCCTACTTCGTCGCGCCATCCACCGGCACGGCGCCGGCGGTCCTTGTCTGGCCCGATATCCTGGGTCTCCGTCCGGCGTTCCGGGAAATGGGAAAGCGCCTCGCCGAATCGGGATACTCCGTGCTCGTCGTGAATCCCTTCTACCGCACGAAAAAGGCGCCCACGTCGTCTCCGCATGCCAACCTCGAAGACCCGGTGACGCGTGAAGCGCTGATGGCGCTGGCGCACTCGCTCACCCCGGAGACGGAGGTAACGGACGCCAAGGCCCTGACGGCGTGGCTCGACCAGCAACCGATTGTCGACAAGTCGCGCAAAATGGGAACGATCGGCTACTGCATGGGCGGCCCGCTCGTCATGCGTACGGCGGCGACGAACCCGGATCGCATCGGAGCCGCGGCGACGTTCCATGGCGGAAGTTTGGTGACGGACAAGCCCGACAGCCCGCACCTCCTGATTCCGAAGATGAAGGCGCGGTTTCTCATCGCGATTGCGGCCAACGATGACGCGAAGCAGCCGGATGCGAAAGAAACGCTCAGAGCCGCGTTCGCCCAGGCGTCTCTCCCGGCGAACGTCGAGGTGTTTGCAGGGACGATGCACGGCTGGTGTCCGCCTGATTCCCGCGTGTATAACCGCGATGCCGCGGAGAAGGCGTGGGGCGAGCTCCTCGCGCTGTTCAAGAGCGCGCTCGGGTAGCGGAAGCCTCAGTCGCAACCATTCGCGTCGTCACCTTGCCAGACCGCTCCGCGCGCACGCTCTGAAACACTCCCCGCGCCGTCGCTGTCGGCGTTCACCAAGAAGCGGACAAATTCGAAGGAGCCGCCGAGCGATGCGGTGGTGGCGAGGAGCTGCTTACCCAACTGAAGGTTGACGGACGACCGCTATGCGCAAGACGTTGCTCGACCCGCGGCCGCACGAGCTACCCACGAAACTCTTCCGGTCGGCGGACGACTGGGAGGCATGGCTCGAGACGAACCGTGGCCGTTCACGGGGCCTCTGGTTGAAGATCTCCAAGCGTGGAGCCGAGACAACCTCCCTCACGTACGCGCAGGCGCTCGAGGTCGCGATTCTCTTTGGTTGGATCGACGGGCAGAAGGGAGCGCTCGACGCCACCTTCTGGCTTCAGAAGTTCACGCCTCGTGGTCCGAAGAGTCGATGGTCCAAAGCGAACCGCGCCACCGCGTTGCGGCTCACGAAGGAGGGGCGCATGAGACCTGCGGGGCTCGCCGCCATCGAGAGCGCTAAGGCGGACGGGCGTTGGGCCGCAGCGTACGAGTCCCAGAGCCGCGCTTCGGTACCGCCCGACTTGCAGCGCGCGCTGGCCTCGAATGCTGCGGCTCAGAGCTTTTTCGAGACGCTAGACAGCCACAACCGGTACGCGATCCTCTATCGCGTCCACGATGCAAGGTCGCCCGAGACCCGCGCGAAGCGCATCGCCGTCTACGTACAGATGCTTGCGCAGGGCGAGACCCTCCATCCGAGGAAGAAGAAGCGCGCCTAATTCTCGTGCCTGTCGCGTTTCTACGATACCGGCGCGGAGGCCGACGCCCAGCTTCGGACACGCGAGGTGCGCGATGAAGACCTACTCGGGCTGGGAAGGGTGAAGGGGGGCGTCTCGCGCCTCGTCGTGAATGTGGGTGTGCGAGATGGCGGGCTCTCTTGGGGGAGAGGAAGATTTGGTTGGGGGGGAGAGCTCGGGTGTCAGGGGTTTCACATGGAATTGGCAGGAGGGTTGATGGGGGGTCCTCCGCGGACGAGATGTGCTGCCTGCTGCTCAATTGAGGTGAAGGCGAGATCCCGTTCGGCCCCACGTTCCGTGACGAATCATGGCACCGGCGGTAGCGTCGTTCGCATGATCACTCTCTACGCATTCGGTCGCTTGTTCGCGGCAGGGCACGGCATGACACGCGACCTGCGCGTCCAATGGGCACTCGAGGAGCTCGGGCTGCCCTATCAAGTGCGTCCGATGGACCACACGGGTGGCGAGACGCACACCGCCGAGTTCCGCGGGCTAAGCCCGTTCGAGCAACTGCCGGTGATCGACGACGATGGCTTCGTGGTCGCCGAGTCGGCGGCGATCCTGCTGTACCTCGCGGAGAAGGCCGGCAAGTTGGTCCCGAAGGATTTTCAGGGCCGCACGACGGTCATGCAGTGGTGCTTCGCCGCGGTGAGCACCGTCGAGCCGACGATCCAAACGATCGGCATCATGAATGTGATCGGCAGCAGCGATACGGCGACGCGCACGGCGCTCGAGCAAGTGGCCGCGCGCTTCCTGACCAGTCTCGAGGCGTGGCTCGGCGAGCGCACGTATGTCACCGGCGCGGAGTTCACCGTCGCCGACATCGTGCTGACCACGGTGCTGCAGCGAGCTCGGCGCGGCGATTTGCTCCGCGAGTTCCCGCGCTGCGATACCTATCGCAAGCGTTGTGAAGCCCGACCGGCCTGGGCGCGCGCAACCGCGGCGTACGAAGTGCGCCTCGGCGACGAGCCGGGCACGGTCGCAAAGGCGATCGAGCGCAATGGGAACAGATCCTCCGGAAGCACCTGATTCCGACATTCGGTCTCCGTGGCGGCGCCATCCGGCTCCCGGTGTGACGGGCTCCGATGAGTCCGAGGGTCGTCATGGGCGCGCCACCCACGCCAGGCCGTCCGGCTCGTGCCCCGCGGCGATATGGCCGACGACGCTGAGCGTCTGGAGGTCAACGACCGCGACGTCATCGTCGGGCGAGCACGCGACGAACGCTCTCCGTCCGTCCGGCTGCACGAGAATGCCGGCGGTTCCGCGCCCGAGTGGGATCCGCTTCTCCAGCGTCCGGGTGCGGACGTCGTAGACGACGAGGCCCCCGCTGCGCAGCGATGAGATGAGGACGCGCTTACCGTCCGGAGTGAACTTGAGCCGGTTCGCGCCTTGCACGCCGGCATCGAGGGTCTGCGTCACCGCTTTCGTCGCGAAGTCGATGATCGATAGGGTGCCTGGTTGCGCGTTGGCGACCCAAATCTCCTTGCCGTCCGGAGACGCGTCGAAGCCCTCGTCGCCTCCTGCAACGGGCACGACGGTCTGCTCCCAATGCTCGCGTGCCCATCCGCGATGCGAGCCGTCGTTCGGTCCACCGGGCGGGGGCTCCGGTCGTTGCTTGTCCGCATGGGCGTCCGGTGGCGTGGGCGGCGGAGCATTGCCCGGTCCCTCTCCGGTGACCTGCGCGAGGATGCTCACGGTGCCCGAGCTCACGTTGGTGGTGACGATCCGCCGAAGATCGTCGGTCACGAAGATCATATGGGTGCGGTCCTGTCCGGTACCGAGAACCCAGTCGACCTGCGCGCGCTTCGGATCGTAGGAGCCGACAACCTTCGCGCCCTCGGCGGTAAACCAGATCTTGTCCCCGCGGGTCATGAGGCCGTGAGGTCCTCGCAGCGGACCCAGGTCCACGGGAGCAAGGGGTGCTTGCGCGACCAGGTCCACGACGGAGAGGGTATTGAAGGCCCCGCCGCCGTAGTTCGAGACGTACGCCGTCCTGCCGTCCGCGGTCGCGGTGACCTCGTGCGGGTCTTCCTTCACCGCGACACGCGCGACCACGGTCAGCGTCGCTGGATCGACGATGGCGAGCGTGTGGTCGCGCTTGGCGAGCACGAGCAATGATTCGCGCGGAGTTGCGGTCCGCGGGCCATTGGATGCTGGGACAGCTGCCGGCGAGACGCCGGCACCTGCGAGCGAGGGCTGATTGGCTGCGGCGAGCCCTCCGCAACCCACGCACGCGACAGCGCAGGCCCACAGAAACCTCGATCGGCATCGTTCGCTTCGGATCATGGTGGCGTTCACCCTATCGGCGGCTGGGGCGGCATGCGAGACGCCCGTCCGGCCTCGCACGGCTCTTCGACGCGCATGCGGACCGAGGTGCCGTTGAGCACCCGGTCAGCGGTAACCGCGCGAGAGGAGGAACGCCGCGCCTGCCTCGAACGCTTTTGGGCCCGGGACCGTGAAGCCGAACGCGCCTGCCAGCGTATTGGTCACGTCGAACACAAACGCCACGGCGTCTTCGACTTGCTCGGGCGATACGCCCGCCGCCAAGAGGGCGCGCATGTCCTCGTCCCTCACCGGCCCCTCGCGCATCAGCTTCGTGAGCATGCGCAAGGTGGCGCGGAGCGGCTCCGCAATCGGCGCGTCGTCGAGGTCAGCGAGCGTCGCGAAGACCTTGGCCTCGTCGCCGTAGGCTCACTTCGTGAGCTCTCGCGACGACTTCTCGAGGAGTGCTTGCGCCGGTCCGTCGACTGCGCTGCCCAGAACGTGGCCCGTCGAACGCTGGCGTCGACTCTCCCCGCGCCTTCGAGAAGGCCGGCCAAGAGCGCCTGGCGTAACGCCTCGATGTCGGTCATTGGCTCGGCTCCGTTTCCGCGATGCGGGCGAACATCGCGAGCAATCGGCCCCAGTCCCCCCTCGGTGTCGAAGACGCGCCGCACCTCGTCGCGGCGGCGATCTCACGCACTGAGCGTGTGCCGTTTCCCAAGCGCAAGAATACTCGACGCCGCGTTGCGTCCCGAGCGCGTCCAACCATCGGAGAGCTCGCTGCGCTCGATGCCAGAAGTCGATGTCCCGGGGCGAGGTGGCTGGGCTCTGCTAACCAGTTGCAGGAGGGCGCGTGTACCACGCGCAGCGCAACAAGCCGACCGCGGCGAGTGCGGGTGCGATTGCCGAGGCGAGGCGGATGGCGGCTGCTGCCGGTGACGCGCCCAAACCGGCATGCGTCAGATGGAGCGTCGACCAGAGGGCGTCGGCGGCGGCCGCGAACGCGAGGACCGCGAAGCGGCCTGCGCGAGGCCGCCAGAACGCACGAACAAGCACAGCGATGAATGCGGCGTCGAAGACGACCCAGGCAAAGAGCTTCTCACGCGGGAATCCAAAGAGGGGCGCGGCGGCATGAAAGGTCAGCAGCAAGGCGAGCGACAGCGTCCACGGCACGAGGCCGAGCGTGAGCGCCCAGGCCAGCACGAGCGGATGCCGCACGAAGGTGCGCGCACCGAATGCGAGAACGGATCCGCCCGCGAAGGCACGGAGCGCGTCGAGCACGTAGAGTGCCGGGGAGCCGCCGCGCGGGTGCACGAGCCAGACGCGCTGCCACTCCGTCGGGTGCAGCCGCGCCTTGAACGCCTTGAGACCGCGAAAGTCATAGAGCCCGCGGCCCAGCGACCCGAGCAGGCGCATACTTAGAGGCACATCGCCCGCGAGCGGTGCCAGGCCCCAGGTGAGCGTCACGATCCCTTCGGTGGCGGCGTCTCGCGCGGCGCGGTCGAAGAGGAGCTCCGTCGTTCCGTTGGGGGCAAGGCGATCGCGCACCAGGTCCTCGACAAGGGCTCGAGACTCGCCTCCGGCTGGAATGATCGAGAGAAACGCCACGACGGCGCCGGCGCGTTCGGCCACATAATACCGATGAAGCTCCGGATGCACGAAGAGGTCGAGGGTCACCAGAAAGCGCATCGGCTCCATGGGTCGCGAGGCAAGCCATCGAGCCGCCAGCGCGTCGACGTCCCGACGGAGCGCACAATCCGGCGCGAGCTCCGTCGCGGGTACCACCCGGACCGTGACGCCCTTGGCACGCGCGCGGCGAAGCTGCTCTCGCAGCCGACGGTGCGCGCGTACCGTCGCCGGCCACTCGGAGGTGCGCCAGAGCGGTTGCAATCCAATAGGGAGGCGCGCGAAGGACCCGTAGAAAGCGACCTCGTCGCAAGCGAAGAAGCTGGCGCGTTTGCCGTGTCGTCTGGCTTCCGCGACGAAAGCCCGGGCGACCCCATCGATCTGCGCGTCGTCAGCCAGTGGGCCGCCGCAGGCCACCCAGGCACCCCCGGCGTCGCAAAAGGAGACCGTCCCGACCTCCCCGCGCCAAAGGCGGATGCCCGACTCGAGCGCCTGATACGCAACGGTGTCGCGCGCATGGGTCTGCAGGGCACGCAACAAAGAGGCGTCGCTCACGAGCGATACACTTAGCGGCCCCGAGGAGAACGGTCACGAGCACCATGCGCGTGCCGGCCTCGGCTCGATGGGAGGTGACGTGCCTCCGGGCGAAAGGCTCGCTTCGACGCGGATGCCGACCTCGCACGTCAGCAACGCGGGCAGAGAACGTCGTGACCGCCGACTCGCTCGTCGCATTCATGGCACGCTCCATGTTTCCTGCGGGTTGATGCGATCGGTCCGCCGCGAAGTATCGAACTCACGTGTGACGAAAGCGCTCCTTTTGAGGAGTCCCGACACGCACGATTGGAACCTGGTTTGGCGTTGGGGCTGGTCCCTCTTTCTCGTGTCCGTCGCTGCGACCGCTTGCGGGTTTCCGAACGTGAGTTTCGAAGGGTCCGACGAAAGCACGTTCGGCGCGGAAGACGCGATGCGCCCGAGTCTGACGCGGGACGATGCATCCTCGGACGAAGAGCCTTCGAGCGCGCCAGGGACACCGAATGGTGCCGACGCGATGGCAGTGTCCATCTTCGTTCCGGATCCCGGCGGACCGAACGCGACGCTTGACGACAGCAGTGGTCCGCGGGACGGGGCCGGCGACGCTCTATTGGATGCGAGCCTTGATTCTCTCCCATCAAACGACGCCAGCTCAATGACAACAGAGGGCGGAACCCCTATGTCAGGCGTTGGCTCGTCGAGCGGGGGCGGAGGCGGAGTCGGCAGCAGCAGTGGTGGGGTCCCCTCTGGAAGTGGCTCGTCGAGCGGGAGCGAAAGCCCGACGGCATGCGGCTGCAGTGCGAGCCAGACCACGTTCCCGTTCAACGTCCCATCCTGCAGCCTAATCGGGCAGGGCGTCTCGGGGACATGCTCGCCCAGCGGCTTCGTCGGCGGGGATCCGGGATGCGGCGCCTCCGGTGCATTCTTATCGTGTGTTCCGCTGCTCAATTCAGGCGGCATTGTGAAGGGCTGCGTGAGCGCAACGCTTACGATGATTCAGCAATGCCATTGAGCGATCAACGCCCACAATAGGTCGGGGGATCGGCGGCGATCGAGGGCGCCCGCTACCGCGTTGACCCTCTACCCCTTCGGGGGCAAGCTGGCGGTCTCATGATTGCCACGCCCTACCTGTACTTCAACGGAAACTGCGAGAACGCCCTTCGTTTTTACGCGGTGTGCGGCCTGGGCGAAATCCGCGAGCTTCGCCGCTACGAGGGGACTCCGCTCGTCGCCCGCTACGGCGAAGCCTGGCGAGACAAAGTGCTGCACTCGCGGTTCGAAGGCGACGGCGTTCGCTTCTACGCGTCGGACGGGCCCGACTCGGAGCCTATGAAGGGGTGCGCGCTCTATGTGGAGCTCGACGACCCGAACCGCGGAGCGGCGCTCTTCGCCTCGCTCTCCGAGGCCGGGCGCGTCACGGTCCCCTTTCGCCTCCAGTTCTGGGGCGACGAATATGGCAACTTCACGGATCGCTTCGGCGTGCAGTGGGCCGTGGGCTGCGCGGGCCGCTGACGAAAATCATCGCGCACGAGCGACGCTGGATGGGACGGCGCGACTGAACGCGATATCCGACGGAGAGGCCATGCGGCGCCTGCGCCCCATGAACGTCGTGTGCGCTCTTCCACCAACTCGCGAAACGGATCGCGGACCAGATGCCGAGCCCCACGAGGCACAAACCGAGACCGCGTACCGTCAAGGTCAGGGCTCGCTTCGGTACGTTCCCCCCGAACCGACGCAAGAGAGCGATGAGCACAACGAACCAGCACGCGATCCCGCCGGCGGCTGCAGCGCCGAACGGAACCGCGTCGAGCTCGGTAGGTCGCGAGCCCTGACCGTGCGCGGAGTACACGAATGCGGCGACCGCGCTCCAAGTGACGAACAGCGTGGGATTGACCGCCGAGATCGTGAAACCGAGGAACGCCGTGGCCCCCCTTCCGTCGCGCGCGTGTCGTCGGTCTTTCATGCGCCAGAACATGAAGCGAACGCCAAGTCCCACGAGCACGATGGCTGCCGCGCCGCGCGAGAGGGGCACCACGAGGCGGCTGGGAGCCAGAAGGTGCGTGAAGGCCCAAAACGCGCCGGCCGCATAAATCCCTTCGGCAACTGACGCCCCGAGGCTGATGCGAAGTGCATCGCGAAAGCGACCTTCGGCGGCGCGCGAAACCACCATCACCGCGATGGGGCCCGCGAGCGGCATGGACCCGACGAAGCCGAACAAGAACGCGCTCACGCAAAGGACTAGAAGGCGCACAGCCTCACCATGCCCCACGCTCCACCCCGGAAGGCAAGTGCAAAGCGGCGACCGCGCCATCTTCCGTTCGCGTGGGCGTGCCGATGCGAACCGGGTCCCATCGCCAAGCCTTCGGCATCTGCGTGCCCGCTGCAGTTGGCGAGGGACGGCTTGCCGCCCAGCACGTCATAACGCAAGCTGTCGGACAGCCGTACGTTTCGCCGCCTCGCATGGAAATGGCTCTTTCGCGCGCTCAAAGACGCGGCTGAGTCGATCCGGGGAGACGGACGCAGGACCCGCCCGCTGGTTCCGGTGCTTCACAGAGCCGCGATCCCCCGCGATCGACGCGTTTTCGAGCGATCTCCTCATAGCTCTCTCCCGTCGAGGACTCCGAGATGGTGCTCGTGGCATAGACGATCGCGCTGCACGCTCATCGCTTCTTTCCACCAAAGAAGGGGATGGCGGCGGCTTGCTTCATCCACGACGCTACTTGGCGTTCGTCGAGATCGTCCACGGATGCCGGCTCAACGCCGCGTGTCGCCTTGCCCATCCCGATAGGCGTCACAGGCGGTTCCGGCTTGATCTCCGTGCCCCGTATGAACATCAGTTTTACATGGGCGATGAAGGCGCCCGACGAAAAGCACCAGCCGCCATCCACGCCGTAGTACGCCATCCCCCACTTCACCGCGCGCTGGAGCCCCGGCAACGTCTTCGCCGCAAGGGCATCGATGCGCTCAGCAATCTCGCGCTCCCGGTGCGGCAAGCTGGCGATGTAAGCGAACACGGGCTCGTCGCCTTCCGCGGCCTTCGCGGCGCTTGCCTTCCCCGTCATGGCGACAAGCAGCTTCGTGGTGGTCTTGCCTTGGGCGGTCTTCATGCCCTTGGCCTTTCGGTCGGAGAGGCGGTTCCCACCGGCGCGAGGGGCGACTTTCTTGGGCCGTGCGTTCATCTATGAGCGCGAGTGTACGCCAAGGCGCCGACGAGATGGCCGACCTGCGCGCCCGCAAAACTCGGACGCAGTGCGGGTTCCGCGCGATGGTGAACGCCAAGATCGGCGCATCGTAAACGCGAAGATCGGACCATCGTGAACACGGGGATCGGGATCGTGAACGCCCGGATCGGCATCGTGAACACCGCCTCGTAGGCGGTTTCCGGCCGGCGAGCGAAGCGCAAAACAGTCGTGGTGGCGGAACGCGCCCCGGTGCACCCGGGGCCCATGCCCACGGAGAGACTGTCGATGCGCCACACGAGGGAAATTCTGCGTCAGAAATGGCTGCTCAAGCGGCCGCACCGGTCGGTCTGCGCGTCAACCGGGGTGAGCGTGGGGGCGGTGAGCGTGGTCCTGAGGCGCGCGGCGGAGGCAAAGCTCACGTGGGAGGCCGTACAAGCGTTGGACGACGCCGAGCTCGAGGCGCGGATGTACCCGAGCGTGGCGACGGCGGGGGCGCGCGCGGAGCCCGACTGCGTCTGGATCCATCGCGAGCGCCACCGGGCCGGTGTGACGCTGGAGCTGCTGCACCACGAGTATCTGGAGAAGCACCCGGACGGCCTTCGCTACACGACCTTCTGCGATCGGTACCGGGCGTGGCTCGGTCGTCGGGGCTTGGTGATGCGGCAAGTGCACGTCGCGGGCGACAAGGCCTTCGTGGACTACTCCGGGAAGAAGGCGCACCTCGTCGACGCGGCGACGGGCGAAGTCACGGACGTCGAGCTCTTCGTCGCGGCGCTCGGTGCGTCGAACCTCACGTACGCCGAGGCGACGTACACGCAGCGTGGTCCGGATTGGATCGCGAGCCACGTGCGCGCCTTCGAGTACTTCGGCGGCGTGCCGGCGGCGTTGGTGCCGGACCAGTTGAAGTCCGGGGTGACGCGCGCGTGCCTGTACGAGCCGCAGGTGCAGCGCACGTACGAGGAGCTCGCGCAGCACTATGGGACGACCGTGCTGCCAGCGCGGCCCGCGCACCCACGCGACAAGGGGAAAGTGGAGGTCGCCGTGCAGATCGCCCAGCGGTGGCTTCTCGCCCGGATCCGCGACGAGGTGTTCCACTCGCTGGGCGCGCTCAACGCACGGCTGCGTGAACTGCTCGTCGACCTCAACGGTCGGGAGATGCGCCGGTACGGCAAGAGTCGTCGCGCTCTCTTCGAGGCGATCGAGCGGACGTCGCTCCGCCCGCTGCCGGGCGCGCGCTTCGAATACGCCGACTGGCGCAAGGTCCGCGTCAATATCGACTATCACGTGCCGTCGACGGACATCTCTACTCGGTGCCGTACCGGCTCGTGCACGAGGAGGTCGAGGCGCGGATTACCGCGGACGTTGTGGAGCTCCTGCACGCGGGTATGCGCGTCGCGGCGCACCGGCGCTCGTCGGCGAAGGGCGGCTTCACGACGCCGATCGAGCACATGCCGAGCGCGCATCGAGCGCACGCAGAGTGGACCCCATCCCGCATCCTTGCGTGGGCGGGGAAGGTCGGCATCGCGACGAGGGAACTGTGCGAAGCCATCCTCGCCGACCGGCCCCACCCCGAGCAGGGCTTCCGCTCTTGTCTGGGCATTCTTCGACTCGGTAAGCGGTACGGCGAGCCGCGCCTCGAGGCCGCCTGCCGTCGCGCGGTGGGGGTCCGTGCGCGCTCGTATCGACACGTCGAATCGATCCTCAAGAACGGGCTCGATCGCGTCGTCGCGACCGACCCGTCGTCGTCGCTCCCGCTCACGCACGAGAACGTGCGCGGCCGCGATTACTTCCACTGACACGAAAGGGAAACGGACCATGCTCACTGAACCGACGATCGACAAGCTCCACGGTCTCCGACTCGGCGCGATGGCTGCGGCTTGGACCGCGCAGCGAGAAGACCCGATGATGAACGAGATCGACTTCGACGGGCGCTTCGGAATGCTCGTCGACGCGGAGCACCTCGCCCGCGACAACAAGCGCGTGGCTCGCGCGCTGCGCGAGGCAAAGCTACGGATCCACAACGCCTGCATCGAGGACATCGACTTCGCCCCGAAACGCGAACTCGAGCGGTCGCTGGTCCGCCAGCTCGCCACGTGCGCGTGGATCGGCTCGCACGCGAACGTGATCATCACCGGCGCGACGGGCACCGGGAAATCATACGTCGCGTGCGCCCTCGCGCAGCAGGCGTGCCGAATGGGCCACCGCGCCGCGTACCGACGCATGCCTCGCCTGCTTGAGGAACTCGCCCTCGCGCACGCCGACGGCACGTACACTCGTCTGCTCGGGCGTCTCGCGAAGATCGACGTCCTGGTGCTCGACGACTGGGGTCTGGCGCCACTCCGCGAACAGGAGCGTCGCGACCTGCTCGAGATCTTCGACGACCGACACGGCGCTCGCTCGACAATCGTCACCAGTCAGTTGCCCGTCGAGACCTGGCACGACTACCTGGCAGATCCGACCATCGCGGATGCACTGCTCGACCGCGTCGTACACAACGCGCATCGACTCAAGCTGAAAGGACCATCCCGAAGGAAGTCGGACGGCTAAGCGACCGACCACCCACCCACGCCACCAAGACTCGTCGCTTCGCTCCGACCGGTGATCACGATGCCGATCCGCGCGCTCACGATGATCCGATCTGGGTGCTCACGATGGCCGGAATCCGCAGACGCAGCGAGGCGGCGGCCTGCGTCTCGCCGACGGCGGCCGCACCGACCGCTTCGATCTGTCGTCGGACATGAACGAGCGCCAGGCCCGGGCGCATCTCGCGGGGCTCCAAGCGGACGACGCCACGCACACGGTCTTCAACGCGAGCAGGTGCGCACGCGCGAGCGCGCGGCCGAACCGAAGGAACCGCACGAGCGAGAGATCGCGAATGGGTGGGTTCGGGGGTACCTGCCGACGAAGGAGTGCGGCGCGACCCGTCGGCGGCCGTTGAGGACGGGGAGCGCAACGACCGTCCCGTGTCTAACAGCCTCGGATGCGGAGGAGGCAATGGGCACGCTTTGGCCGATTCCCTGGTGAGGGCGAGCCTCGTTGAAGTATCGGGAGTATTCGCCGAGCAGCATCAGCAAGTGTCGTTCGTCGAGCACAATGAGATGATCGAGGCACTCTCGCCGCACACTGCCCAGAAACCGCTCGCAGATGGCCTTCGCCCGCGGGGCTCGGATCGGCGTCTTGAGGACTCTCGCCCCGACGCGGCTCGAACGAACGCGTCCACCCAGCCGAGCCCCGCATCGCGACGGCGCGAACGCGCTTGACCAGGGCAGGAAACACCGGGTGGTTCTCAGCGATCACGAGGCCTGGTTCAAGTCTTGTGCTGCTCCGATTCCTCGGCGATCCGGGCGCGGACGCAACGAGTAGCCAGCACAGCCATGATCGTCGAGCATTATGCGCCGCGGAGCATAATGCCCGTTCTGTAGCCGACGCCGTTATGTTCCCGCATCCGAGTGAGGACCGTTGTCGCCGGGCCAGCTTCCGTGGATAGCCACATAACGATGAGCTCGTAGGCGATCGTCCAGCGGGCCCAAGCGTTCCTCTTCCTTGACGTTTAGTATAGCGCTCACTATACCACGTTCGGCGGGGCTAATGCTCGCCTTCAAGGAGGATCGACATGAGACTCACGAACAAGGTCGCGTTCATCACGGGAGGCACTGGCGGTATGGGGCGCGCCTCTGCCCGCTTGTTCGCAAAGGAAGGAGCGACCGTCTTCGTCGCCGCACGACGCCCTGAGCCTGGACGCGTCCTGGTCGAGGAGATCGTGGCGGCGGGCGGCCAAGCGCATTTCATTCAGCTCGACACTACCGACCAGTCCGCGTGGGACGCCGCCATCGCAGACGTGAAGAAGCAGGTCGGCGCCCTTCATGTCTTGATGAATATCGTCGGCACTAATGATATCACGGTCATCCCCAACATCTCTATGGAGGAATGGAACCGGGTGTTCGAGATCAACGTCAACGGGACCCTCATGGGCATCCAGACGTGCGCCAATCTGATGAAAGATTCCGGGGGTGGCTCCATCATCAACATCGGCTCGGTCGCGGGAATCACCGGCACCTTCTCGGCCGCGTACTCGGCCTCGAAGTGGGCGCTGGAGGGGCTATCGCGCGCCGCCGCCTATACGCTCGCGGACTGGGGAATCCGCTGCAACGTCATCCAGCCAGGGTTCATCGAGACCGACATGACTAAACCCATGCTCTCGAATCCACTCGTGAAACTGGACCAGACCATGAGCAACACCGTGATGCTGCGGCGGATGGGCAAAGCTGAGGAGATCGCCACGACGGCACTCTTTCTCGCCAGCGACGACTCCTCCTACATCACGGGAACCGATATCGTCGTTGATGGTGGCTGGTTCTCCGCTGCTCCTTATCTCGGAAACGATCGCGCGCACGACATGCTAAAGAAGCTCACGGTCAAGGAAGAGATCGAGCATTTGCTCCACCTCGGCCGATGACGGCGGTGAGATGAGTTGAAAGATCCGCTCCAGAAGCTCGTCGGCGAGTTGATTGCGGCCAGGACCCTCGAGTCGGATGCCGAGCCGGGCTCTCCGCGTACTCGTATACAGCAGGCCGCTCTTGAGCTGTTTGCGGAGCGCTCCTACGACGCCACGACCACGCAGGCCATTGCGGAGCGCGCGGGTACGACGGAACGCACGCTCTTCAAGCACTTTGGCAGCAAGGATAGGCTCTTCGCACAAGCGGTATTTCCGGCGTTTCTGAGAGCCCTGATGCCGGCGCTGATGGAGCCAGCCGCAGCCGAGCTAAGGGCCCGAATGGCGGGTGACTTTCAGACGACGTTGCGGGCGCTCCTTGTGGATCGCATCGAAGTCGCGGTGAAGCATCCGGCCATCTTCACGATGGTTTGGCGCGAACTGCTGACGCGCCCTGCGTTTCGATCGGCTTTCAGGATGGTCTTCGTGGAACGCGGAAGACCCATGATCGATGCCTTTATTACTGCGGCCCGGGACAGTGGCCAACTGAGAAAGCTTCCAACGGATGTCGTCCTCCGCGCCATCGTGGGGCAGCTCGTCGCATACCTAGTGACCCGCGTGGTACTCGCACCTGAGCAACAGTGGAACACCGAGGCCGATGCGGACCGGCTTCTGGAACTCATCATGGTAGGAATTGGAGGAACCGCTGTTTCCCATACCGGTCGAACCACGGCAGACCGTCACGCGCGTTCTCCAACGCGCCGCTTGAGGTGATGCGCGTACGGACTGCCCGGCGAGCGCAAGATCGGTGGGCGCACCGTGTGACCTGCATGTTCACACCATGCGGAGCATGGTGGGCGCGCTCGGGCATCCGATGCCAGCGCAGAAGCGTCTCGGGCTTCACGAGGAGAATCGCGTCCCACCACCGGGGCACGAGCCGAGCGAGGAGTACGAGCAGCGCACGCTCGTATGCCAGGAACTTGGGACGCTTCGTCCTTTCGCGCCGCGACGATGAGCTGCTGGCGTAGCAGTTGCGTTCTCGGCCAGGAGCTCGCTTCGGGAACGGGTCAAATCCCGAGCGAACCCCGCGACCAGCGTCGCCGGCCTCGTCGCGGCTCGAACGAACGCGTCCACCCAGCCGAGCCCCGCATCGCGACGGCACGAACGCGCTTGACCAGGGCAGGGAACACCGGGTGGTTCTCGGCGATCACGAGGCCTGGTCAAGTCTTGTGCTGCTCCGATTCCTCGGCGATCCGGGCGCCGACGCAACGAGTAGCCAGCACAGGGAGGGGGAGCGACCGCGTGGCCATGACCTTCCGCTCGCACCTGCGCGCCGCCGCCGTCGACCGCGCACGGCTCGACGCCGACAACGCCACCGAGGAAGCGGTCGACTCCGTTCCCTCCGCGACAGCTACGCCACCTGGTCGGCGCTCGCGGGGGTAGGGGAGCGCATCCTTCAGCGGCGCATGGGGCACGCGAGCGAGCACCACCGACCGCTACATCAAGGCGGCGGAGTCCTTCGACGCCAGCGCCATCGGAGAGCCGTTCCCGGCCTCCCGACGGCGCTGTCTGTCCGCATTTGGCCCAAGGATTGGACCAGAACGACCCCGAACCCCGGCTTTCGCCGAGGGATCATGGTTGCGCGGGCAGGATTTGAACCTGCGACCTTCGGGTTATGAGCCCGACGAGCTACCAGGCTGCTCCACCGCGCGGAACGGTCGATACCGGAACCCACGCGACTTCACAAGCCCTTCCGACACCTCTTCGACAAACGCGGCCACAAAACCGCGCCCGAACCGCCTCAGTACCCGCTCCTCGCCACGACCAGGTCCGACCGCTCGATTTCGAACGTGGACTGCGTCACGACGCAGGTCGCGCTGTCCTTCTTCAGCGCCACGACGCGGAGCTCGCCGGTGACCTCGTCCGGGTAAGTCTTGTCGTCGCGTCGCGAGCCCGGGGTGTTCTCCATCTCGGGCATGGGCTTCTCGTCGTCGGCGGAGACGCGGTAGCCGGCGATCGGCTCGATCAGGCTCTGGCGCCACGGGTCGCCCCGGCGTACGACGAAGAGGCGGTTGCCGAGCTTGAGCCCGTCGGCCTCGCCCTTGTCGATGAAGATGACCTGGTTCTGGCCGTAGAACTCGTTCGGGTGGACGCTCGCGAGGACGCGCGCGGAGATGTCTTCGTCGTTGCGGCGCGGGGGGACGATCTCGAAGCTTCGCGCGAGCGGGCCGATCTTGGCGCCGCGCTCGATGACGTTCAGGGTCTCGACGATGAGCGCGCGGGCGACGCGGTCGCGCGCGTTCCACTGGTCGATGCGGGCGGTGCCTTCGATCATGACGATGGCGCCCGCGTTGGTGACGGGGTGGACCGGCCGGAAGATCGTGAGCTCCTGGCCGATGTGGACGTCGTGGCCCTCGTCGATGTGGAGGTAGATCTGATCGAAGTCGGACAAGAACATCTTGTCTTCGGCCGCGCCGGTGACGTCTCCCCAGACCTCGTCGCCGTTTTCGCGGATCCAGCCCTGATCACGCAAAAAGACCGTGTCATTCGGTACCTTGTGGCGCCGATCGATGATGCTCAGGCTGCCCTGTCCGCCTTTGCCCGGCTGCCCCGGCGCGCCCGGAGCCGCCGCGACGCCGGCCTCGCCGCCGGGTGGCAGGAGCTTCAGCTCGTCGCCCGGGTAGATCCAGTTCGGGTTCTTGATCTGCGGGTTGTACGACCAGAGCTTGGGCCACTCGTAGGGGTTCTTGAAGTAGTAGTCGCCGATACCCCAGAGGGTGTCGCCGCGCTTCACGACGTGGGTCTGCGGGGTCTCGCCCGAGATGGTGACGGGACCGCTCGACGCGGAGAAGACGGGTCCGTTCTCGTCGCCGTGGGCGGCGCCGCCGGCGGCGCCCCCCTTGGAGCCGATGTCGAAACTGTCCTCTTCCTCGCCGGTGACGGGGTGGGCGCTCGACTCGGTGGCGTTGCCGCCGCCAATGGTGCCGTTCGGCGCCTGGGGGTTGCCGAAGCTGCCAGTGGTCGGCGAGTAGGTGCTGCCGGGCTGCGGCGGCTGCACGGCGATCGTGGTGGTCGTCGTGGTCGTCGTCGGCGTCATGGGCGCGGTCTGCGCCCATGCGAGCGTGGGGACGAGGGCCGAGAGGGCCGTGGCCAAGCCGAGTCGCGCGCGCATCATCGATGCTCCTCGGGCGCTGGGCCCGCTGGGGTGCCGGACGCACGCGCCGCGGGGATGCGGCGGGCGGCGTCGCTGTCGGGGAACTGTTGGGCGAGGCGGTCGTAGCTCTCTTTGGCCTTGGCCGAGTGCCCGAGCTTGTCGTGGGCCATGCCGAGGCGCAGGAGCGCGTCGGGCGCCTTTTCGCTGGCCGGGAAGCGCCGGAGGACGCCCTCGAACTGCTCGGTGGCCCGCGTGAAGTCGCCCTTCGCGAAGTAGCACTCGCCGCGCCAGAACATGGCGTTGTCGGCGTACGGGTGATCCGGCCACTTGACGAGGAAGGCGGCGAAGGCGTCGAGCGCCTGATCGTATCGCTTCGCGGTCACGAGGGCCATGTCGGCGTCGTAGGCGCGCTTGGCTTCGGGAGGGAGGCTGCTCGAAGGGGCGGCGGGCGACCGGTCGTCCGGGTTGCTCTCTTCGACCTGATCGTCGCCGCCGCGCCCCCGGCTCCGCACGGACCCGAAGACGCGGATGGAGGGGCGAGGGGTCGTGTCCTGAGGGTCGGCCTCGGCGGCCTCGTCGCCCGCGGGGTCGTCGCCGAGCTGGACGACGGGCGGCGGGGGAGGCGTGGCGGGCGGCGCCGTGTACGACTCTGGGACGACGAGCTCGGGCCCGGAAGAAACCGGCCGGGTCGGCGGGGGATCGGCCGAGTCCTGCGCCTCGCGGGCCTTGTCCATCTCGGCGCGCATCGCGTCGAGCTGCTTGTCCTCGGCGTTTCGCGCGCACCCGACGCCGCTGCCCGCGATCACGGCGGCAATCGCCGTCCACGCCGCGAGCGAAAAGGGCGGAACGGGGGACATGGGTCGCCCCCCAGCGTATGGCTGGATGGGTGGGCCGGTCAATTTCCGCTCCGGCCCTTGGCAACCCGCGCACATAGCCGCATCTTTACGGTTCGAGCAATCTGTGGGCACGATGCGCCGCCGCCCGCGCGAGGACAAGAAGTTGCCGCTCCCTCCCCGCAAGCTCGACCTGCGCAAGACGCTGTTTCTCTTGCCGAACATCATCACGCTCTCGAGCGTGTTCTGCGGCTTCGACTCCATCCGCATCAGCGCCTCGGCGACGGGGGACGACGACTACTTCCGCGCCTCGCTCCTACTCGTTTTCGCCCTGTTCTTCGACATGCTCGACGGGCGGGTCGCCCGCCTGACCAAGACGCAGAGCGCCTTCGGGCTACAGATCGACTCCCTGGCCGACGCGATTTCCTTCGGCGTGGCGCCCGCGATCCTCGTCTTCCGGTGGTCGCTCTGGCAGCGGCCGACGGCGGGCCTCGTCGGGTCGTTCTTGTTCGCGGCGGCGGGGGTGGTGCGGCTGGCGCGCTTCAACGTGCTGTCGATGGGGGACAAGGGCGCGCCGACCAAGCCGGGCAAGTACATCGTGGGGCTGCCCGTGCCCGGTGCCGCGGGGATTCTGATTTCGCTCGTTCTCGCCAACCACGCGATGGGCGACGAGCTCCGGCTCTACGGGCCCAAGTACGTCTGGGCGATGATCGTCCTCACGATCTTCCTCAGCGCGCTAATGGTCTCGACCGTGAAGTTCCGGAGCTTCAAGGACCTTCGCCTCAACTCGCGGACGTTCCTGCTGGTGGCGTTCGCGGTCGGCTCGAGCGCGATCGTGAGCCTGCAGACGCGGCCGGCGTTCGTGCTGGTGTGGCTGCTGGCCTGCTACGTGGTCATCGGGTTGGCCGAGAGCGTGTTCAACCTCTCGCGCCGGGCGCGCCGCCGGCCGCACAACCAGCGGCATAGCTTGCCGCCCGCGTAGGCACGCGTGTTCGACGACCCGCACCTGCTCCGGGAACGAGCGCGCGCGGCGGTCGATCGGGGCGAATACGAAGACGCCATCCAGTCGCTCCTCGCGGCGGCGGGGCACACGTATTGGCCCGAGCACGACTACGCGACGATCCTGCGGCCTCTCGAGCAGGCCTTCACGCGGTGCGAGCGGCCGAGGAGCGCGCTCACGGTGCTGGCGTACCTCGGGTCGAACGACGCGTCGGCGATGGATCGGGCGGCCGCGCTGCTGCACCGGGTGCCGCCGGCGGAGCGGGCGCCCGTGCTCGCGTCGCAGGGGCGGATGGCGGACGCGGCGCACGAGATGGAGGAGGCTGGGCAAATCGCGGCGGCGGCCGTGTACCGGGAGAAGGCGAGGGACTGGAGCGCGGCGCGCACGCTCTGGTCGCGGCTGGCGTCGCGCATGGCGGTGGCGATCGAGGGCGGGGAGGACGCCTACGTGACGGCCCTGGTTCGGTTCGACCTCGCGCGGTGCGCGCGTCTGTGTGGGGACGCGGCGCAGGCGCGCGAGGCGATCGTGGCGAGCGTGCGCTTGCTCGAGGAGGCCGCCGACCACTTCGAGTCGATCGGGCGCCGCGAGCGCGCGTTCGACTGCTTTCAGGTGCTGGTGCAGATCGGACGGGAAGGGGGCGCGTTCGAGGACGTGCTCGAGGGGTTCGTGAACTCGATCCGCATCCTTCGCGAGGACCACCTCAAGTACGACTTTGCGCTCGAGCTCTTCGAGGAGGCCATCGCAGCCGCGAGCACCCGGGGCGAGGCGCGCGCGGCCGCGACGCTGGCGCGGCAGGCCTCGGAGTACGCGCGCTCGGTGGGGCTCACGCAAGCGTCGACGGGGTATGCGCTTCGCCAGGCGGACCTGTGGCGCGCGGTCGCCAAGGCGCAGGCGGGGTTGGGGGCGCCGGCGGAGGTGGCGGAGAACGCGCTGCTCGCGGCGGTGGTGGCGTTCGGAGAGATCGGTCAGTTCGAGAAGGTCGGCGCGACTTACCGGGAGCTGTCGGCGCTCGACCTCGAGCCGTCGCGCCGCGAGCACTACGCCCGGGCGGCGAAGCGCTACCGAGGGGTCCACGACGAGCCGCTCGAGGCCGCAAGCATGGCCGCGCGCCCGCCGCGCCGCGACGCGAGCCAAACGGAGGTGTGGCACGTCGACGTCCTCGAGTGGGAGCGCCGCGGGGACGCGGTACCGGCTTGCGCGGACGTCCTCTTCGACCGGCGATGGGCCGACCTGATCCGGCGCAAGGCGATGCTGGCCCGCCTGGCGGCGATCGAGCTCGAGCGAACGCCGCCGAGCGACGCCGCGGGCGCGCGCATCCGCCTCGCGGAGGAGCTCGGTCAGGTCCAGCTCTATGCCGTGCTGTCGCCGCTCGAGAAGCTCTTCGCCGACCCGGACCGAGGCGTGAAGGTCGCGGTGCTCCAGGCGCTGCAGACGCTCTCGTTCAAGCGCAGCTTCGTCACGGTCCAGGCGGCGCTCCGGGATCGCGACCCCGTCATCGTGGAGAGCGCGGCGCGCGTCGTCGAATCGCTGACGTTTCCGCACGCGGTGGATCCCCTCTCGCGCATCTTCCGGGAGTCGCCCCAGCCGACCGTGCGCCTGGCGGCCATCCGTGCGCTCGCCCGGGTCGACACGCCAGAGGCGGCCGAGGTGGTGCTTGGCGCGATCGAGCATGGCGCTCCGGCGGACCGTCGGGCGGCGCTCGGCGCATTGCGCGAGGGAACGGGCACGGCCCTGATGGACCTGGCGCGCGGCGCGCTCCTCCGGACGACCGGGGATCTCCGAGACGCCCTCCGCGAAGCGATGGAGGGGCGCGGTCGCGACCGCTGACGCGCCCGGATGGGGTGCGGGTTGCGTGGTCCGTCCCCATGCGTCATCGTATGTCGAGCGGGGGGATTCGCTCCCCGGCGTGGGTCTTTGGAAGAGCGATGGGGGTGGGGAGTTGGCAGGCCGAAGAGGCCCGTCCAGAGGCGCTTCCGTGTCACTGCAAAATCGCAGCGGTGTTGCGGGTTATTTCTGTGTCTCTCCAGAGCCTTGCGGTGACCCCAAGGTATGATGTTTGGTTGGCGAGAAACCGGCAGAGCCGGCTTCATGAGGCGAGAGATGGCGCGCGGCGAATCATCGCAGGTGGGCACGACGGTGGACGGGGATAGCCCGTCCGACCCGTTGATGGCGCGCGCCGAAGAGCGTGTCGGGCGCACACTGCACGAGAAGTGGCGGCTCGACGTGCTGCTCGGCGTGGGCGGCACCGCGGCCGTATACGCCGCGACCCATCGCAACGGGAGCCGCGCGGCCGTGAAGGTGCTCCACCCCGAGGCGTCGTCGAACGCGTTCGTTCGCGACCGGTTCTTGTGGGAGGGCTACGTCGCCAACGCGGTCGGCCACGAGGCGGCGGTCCGCGTCATCGACGACGACGTGGCCGACGACGGGTCGCTCTTCCTCGTGACGGAGCTCCTGGACGGCGAGACGCTCGAGGAGCGGCGCGCGCGTTTCGGCGGCAAGCTGCCCCAGGCCGAGGTGTTGCTCGTGGCCGACCAGCTGCTCGAGATGCTGATCGCGGCGCACGGCAAGGGGATCGTCCACCGGGACGTCAAGCCGGAGAACGTGTTTCTCACGCGGGCGGGGCGGATCAAGGTCCTCGACTTCGGAATCGCGCGTCACGGCGATGGTGCCGCCGCCACGGCGCTCATTCGATCCGGGACGATGATCGGGACGCCCTCGTACATGGCGCCCGAGCACGCGCGCGGGCAGTTCGACGAGCTCGACGAGCGGAGCGACCTCTGGTCGTGCGGGGCGACCCTGTTCCGTCTGCTGTCGGGCCGGGGCGTCCACGAAGGGGAGACGATCGAAGAGGAGATCGCCAACGCGAGGGACAAGCCCGCGCTGCCGCTGGCGACCGTCGCTCCCGAAGTCCACGCGGCCGTCGCGCGCTTGGTGGACCGAGCGCTCGCGTTCGAGAAGGAGAAGCGCTGGACCGACGCGAGCGAGATGCGCGCCGCCGTCCGGGAGGCGTACTTCGACTGCGTTGGTTCGCCGATCGGGTCGGCTGCGGCGCTCACGCTCGGCGGCGTGCCGGATCGGACGTTGCCGCGGGTGGGTGGGGCGATCGAGCTGGCCGCGCCTTGGGGGCCGTCCAGCATCCGCGCGGTCGCGATGTCGCATCACGACTCGAAGCCGCCCGCCGCTCCGGCTCCGGCGCGTCACAAGGCGCTGGTGGGCGCCTTGGCGGTGCTCGCGATGGTGGCGGTCGGCTTCGGCTCGGCGGCGCTCGAGAGGATGGCGAACGGCCAGGGGAGACGCGCGTCGGCGGCCGAGGCGCTGGTGTGCCCCGCGCCTCCGCCGCCGGTGGTGCAGCTGGCTCCGTTGAGCGTCCCGGACATGCTCGCCGAGCCGCCGGCCGCGAGCGCGCCGGCCGCGTCGGTCTCCGCGCGTCGGTTCGATCCTCCGCCGGTGCGGTGGGTGCCGATCCCGGCTCGGACGCATGTGCCGGTGTCGACGGCGGTGGCGGTCACGGCGCCCGCGCCGGTGGAGACGAGCGCGGTGATGTCGCCGATTTCGTCGCCTGCGAGCACGGGGCCGTCGAGAGATTGCGACCCTCCCTACGTGGTCGACGGAGCGACCGGCAAGCAGCGCTGGAAGCTCGAATGCCTCTAGGCCCGCGCGCCTTCGCCGCGGGCGCTCGAGGTTGGACGATGACGGCGGTCTTGGCGTCGGCCGCGTGTCGGCCGAGCACGGTCGCCGAGGCCGAGTCGAAGCACGACGTGAAATGGCTCGACGAGAACGGCACCGCCGACGCCATCGCGGCGATCGGCCGCCTCGCCGACGCCGACTCCAGGGCCGTCGCCGCGCTCGAGGCAAGGTCCGCGTTCGACGGGCAGGCCTTCGTGGGCGCGTGGGAGGCGGTCGGCCGAGGCGCCGCGTGGGGGGCGGCGCTCATGCACGAGGGGCTCGCCGATCCAAGGCGCGCCGATCTGGCCGCGGCGGCGATCGAAGGAACCGAGGGCCGGCAGGCGGCGTTTCTCGACGACCTCGATGGGGCCTTGGTGCGTCTCGGGGCGAGCCAGCAGAACGTGAACGTGGCGAGCGCGCTCGCGAGCATCGGGCCGGTGGCCCACGCGGCGGTCGTGCGGCGGCTGGCCGACGCCTCGACCCGGACGGCGATGTGCCGCGGCATCGCCTCCCCGAAGGCGGACCGCGACGCGCGCCGAGCGCTGCTCGAGGTCCCCGAGTCGGCGCGGGACGCCGGCGCGTGCGTCGAGGCCGTCGTGCGCATCGCCGCGGACGACGACGTGGCGCTCGCGTGGGTGGCGGAGCGGGGCGAGCCCGGGCTGCTCGGCGCCGCGGGGACGAGCGCGCTCCTGCCGTGCCCGCGGCTCCATTGGATCTGGACGAAGGCGCTGTCGGATCGCCCGGCCGACGTTTACGCGGCCCTCAAGGTGCCCCTCGGCTACGCGGTGAAGCGTTGCCCCGCGGAGATGGACGGCGTACTCGCCGACGCCATCGTGCGCCTGCCGCTGACGCATGGGGTGGTGGTCGACGCCATCGATCCATTCGCGGCTTACGACGGCGCGCTCCACGCGACTTGCGCGGCTCTGCCCGCGGTCGCCGTCGGCCGGGACCCGCTCATCGTCCGCGAGCGCGCGTCGGACGCGCTGGGCCACGCCTGCAAAGCGCTCTGAGCGCTCCGCGGCCGCGACCCTCACAGTCCGAACTGCACCCCGAGCTCCGGCGCGATACCGAAGAGCGACCCCGCCGTCCCACCGACCGCGGCCTCACCCTTCACCGCCGCGGTGAGCGCCGCCCTCGGCCCGAGCAGCAGGCGCAGGCCGCCGCCGACCGCGCCGAAACCAGGTCCGGCGGTGATCCACGCGTTCTCGGTCTGCGAGGTGGTCTGACCGGTGAGGCGGACCGCGCTCGGAACGAACGCGTCGAACTCACCCGCGCCGGCGGCGACGAAGACCTCGGGCGCGAGGCGGTGCGGCGGTCCTTCGCCGTCGAAGATCCACGTGAGGCGAGCCTCGAGGTGGATGGGAGGAAAGGCCGGCCCCGGCACCGACCCCGGGATCGTCCCGATCACGTATCCGGCGCGCGCGCCGAGGAGCAGGTGCTTCCGCAGCTCGAAGTCGATACTCGCCAAGAGCCGAACGTTCCCGCGGGTGATGCCGCCGCCGACGATGCCGGCGTTGGCGATGGCCGCGTTGGTCGGCCCGTCGGGCGGGAAGGGGTTGCCCGAGCTCGGATCGATGCAGTTGTAACCGGCGGTGTTGATCGTCGCCGTCCCCATGGCATTGAGGGCGCACGCGTTGTCGGCGGCCGGCACCACGAGAAAGTCGATCGCGCCGGTGACGCCAATCCACACTTTCGGCCCGCTCGGACCGGACTCGGACTCCGACTCGGGCGGCGCGCCGCCGAGGCACTTGTCTTCCTTGCAGGAGCCGCTGGCGCACTCGCTGTCCGTGTCGCAGTCCTCGCCCTCTTCTTTCTTGTCGATGCAGAGACCGCCGATGCACGAGTTGCTCTTGCACTCGCTGTTCATCTCGCACGACTGCCCGCCGACACGCTTCGAGGGATGGCAGCCGGGGAAGTCCGGCGGGCACTCGACCGGCCCCGCTTCGCTGCAGCGCTCGGGAGGCGGCTGACCGGGAAGGCTCACCGCGGGTCCGGCGATCTGCGGCTTCACCGGCACGGTGAAGGGCTTGGAGCGGCTTCCCGTCGCGGCGATCGGGTCGTTCGCCTCGCTGTAGCCCTGCACGTAGTACTTCATCGTGCCCTGCGTGACGTCGGCGCAGGGAATGAGGCCGCCGTAGCCCGCGCCCATCTTCTGCAGGTCGAGCGGCTTGTAGTCCTGCATCGACGCGCTCTTGTACTTGAGGACGACGTGAGAGAGCTTGTCGGTCCCGAGGTACACGTAGTCGTCGCAGTTGCCGGTGTGCCCGTCCGCGCCGACCTTGCACTCGACGTACACGGCGAGCGGCGTTCGAACCGGATGCTCGCTCGGCGGCGTGTGCACGAACTCGCCCGTCGGCTGCGCGGTCGGCGCCGACGATTCGGACGCGGGGGCCGTCGCTTGGTCGGGCGACTCACCGGATGGAGGCGGGGGTGCGGGCTTGGGAGAGGGCGGCGCACCACCCGTGCCGCCTGCAGCGGCGCCGCTCTTTCTCTTCGCGTCGTTCCAAAGCCCGTCGAGCATCGGGTTCTTGTACGCGGGGTCGAGCTCGAGCGACGCGTCGTACGAGAGGGCCTGCGCGAAGCTCGCGCGCCCGTCCTCCACGAAGCCGGCCAGCATCTGCATCGCCCCGAGATCGCGGAAGAGGGATCCCTTGAGGGTCGCGCCGCACCGATCGCGGTCGCAACCCTCGATGGCGGCCCGCAGGTCCTTGATGGCGGCGGGGTAGTTCATCGAGAGGGCGTCCTCCTCGATGGCCTTCTTCCGGCGCGCCTCCGCTTGTTTCATGGCGGCCGGATCGTCGGCGCGCGCATCGGCGGCGAAGAGCACCGCCGTCAGTGCGGCAAAACAGACAAGGGACAGAATCGCGGCGATCGCATGGGCAGGGCGGTGCACGTCGGGGGTCCTCCCGGGCCGGCGCAGACGGCCGGTGGCGGCCGATGCAGCATGAAGCTCGCTCAATGGCGAAAGAAGGGATGCGTGAGGTGGCGCGAAGATACTCTCATTGCGCCGTTTGAGTCGCGCATCCGAGCGCGATGTCCAGCGTGGCCCCCAGCGTGTCGCCTTGGATCGTCGTGCAGCTCGCAGGGCATATCTGTATCCGACTCGGCATCATCGGATCGTCGTATGCCCAGCCGAGGCCATTGCCCCCGCAGCTCTGGTTGTAAAGCAGCGTGTTCGTCGACCCGCTCGAGCCCGTGTACTGGACGTTCACCTTGCCGAAGTCGAGCGACTGGTTCGCGGGCGCCGCGGGGAGCTGGAGATCGCAGGAGATCGTCGCGCCGCGGATGACGGCGAGCGCGTTCTCGAACTCTTGTTCCATCGCCTCGGCCGCACACCCGGCGTCGCCGCAGCCCCCGTCGTCGCCGCCCGCATCCGCCTGGACGAAGAACGGCTGATTCGTCGCACCGGCCTCGGCGATCGTCGTGAGGCGGGTGAGATCGGTCGGCTTGCCGATGCCGATGACGTACGTCGGGATTCCCGGGGCGGAGGATGCCGCCGTCGACGCGACGTTCGGCACGCTGCTGTTGCACCCGTTCGGTTCTCCGTCGGTGACGAGCACCACGGCGACGCGAGCGCCCGGGTTCTGCGAGACCTCCTGCGCCGCGTACTGGAGCGCCCCCTGCAAGGCGGGCTGCGTCGGCGTTTCGCCCGTGGGCGTGATCGCGTCGATCGCCTGCGCGAAGACGTTCGAGGGCAGCGGCGTGATGCCGACGAGCGGCGCCGCGTACGCGGCGACGTTGCACTCGTCGGTCTGCATGAAAAACTGAAGCGAAGCAGAAATCCCCTTCGACTTGGGGTCCGCGAAGAACGCTTGGAGGCCCGGGACGAGCGCCGTCCACTTCGTCTGCCCGCTCCCGATCGAGTCACTCATGCTGCCCGAGCGATCGAACATGAAGACGAGGACGACCGGCACGATCTTGGCGGCCGACACCGTGGCCGCGCAGGCGCCTCCATCGGGTCCCATGACGGCGCCCGCGTCGTTCCGAGCGATGCTGACGGTCCCTCCGGAGCCCGGTCCGCTGGACGACCCCGACGAAGAGACGGAGCCGCCGCCGCTACCGGTGGCCACCCCACTCCCGCCGTCGAACCCGTCGCGCGTGGTTTGGCTCGCGCAGTTCACCGCGGCGACGAGCGATCCCACCGCAGCGGTCGCGACGCCCAGCGTCAAGAAACTCGCCGTAGCCGTTCTGCGCGGGGTGCTTCCCATGGTACGGTGTCTGTTTTCCGTAGCGTTGCTGGGTCAGGTTGTCAAGTGGCCTTACCAAGATCCATCGACAGCGGCTCAGGCGATTTGGGGTGTATGTCCCAATTGCGTTTCGTCCGTCATTGGGACGGAAGAGAAACTGGCGATTCGCGCGCGGCGCGCGCGCGCCCCGCGTCTCTCGTGAGTGGCGTGATTGGCATGCAAATAGACGGCAGTCCGCGTGGTGCGATATGGGCGCCGAATTTGGCGCACGGCCCTGCGGGGAAGCCCGTTCTCGAGACCTTGACACCCCAGAAGGCCGCCGTTAGCGTCCGCCCATCCCATTCGTGGATGGCCGCGCGTGGCCCCCCCCTTTCGAAGGAAGACGCCGGTGCGCAATCGCCGACACAGCGCGTTGGTGGCTCTTTTCGTCGTATCGCTCGCGGGGGCTTGCGCGACGGGCGGTCTCAGCCCGATCGACAACGGGCCCGCCTCCGAAGCCGACGCGGGGACCAGCAGCGGCTCGGGGACGACCGACGCCACATCGTCGAGCAGCGGCAGTAGCAGCGGTTCGAGCTCCAGCGCGTCGAGCTCCGGGAGTGGCGCGAGCAGCAGCAGCAGCGGGTCTGCCTCGAGCTCGAGTAGTTCGAGCGGGGGACGTTCGTCGAGTAGCAGCAGCTCCAGTTCGAGCAGCAGCTCGAGCTCCAGCTCGTCGAGCAGCAGCAGTGGTGGCTCGAGCTCCAGCTCGTCGAGCTCCGGGAGCGCGCCCGTCATCTGCACGCAGTGCACCGGTTGTTGCGACAACGGGGCCGACAACTGCAGCGACGGGACTTCGGATACCGGGTGCGGGCTCGGCGGAGTGGCGTGCGTCGACTGCGAAGCCGCCGGCAAGACCTGTCAAAACGGAACCTGCAAATAGGCGGACGCAATTCGGCATTTCGGCGATAGCCGCCAATGCCGCGCGCGCGGCCCCGCGCTCGCCTCAGGTTTTCTTGGGAGCCGTCGCGCTCTGATAGACGCGCGTCACGTCGGTCTCGTCGAGCAGGCCGACGATGTGCCCCTCTTCGTCGGTGACGACGATCTCGCGCACGCCGTGCGCCAGGATGACGTCGAGCGCCCGCTGCAGGTCGTCCGTGTCGCGGACGCTCACCGGGGGGACCATGAGGTCGTGGGCGATCGCGAAGCGGGCGAGCTCCGGGTTCGCGGCCATCGTCCGCAGCACGTCGCTCGACACGATGCCCACGAGCTTGCCGGTGTCGTCCAGCACGGGAAAGACATCCTGCCACGCCGTCGCGGCCGCCTTCTCCACCACCTCGCGCGCCGGCGTGCGCTCTTCGAACGTCACGTGCGCGCGCGTTCGCACCACGACGTCGCCCACGCGGAGTCCCGTCAGCACGTCGAAGACGAGGTCTTCTCGGTGCGCCGGCGAGTCGCGCTTCGTCGCCACCTGCGCGTGGTAGAGCGATCGGTGCCGAAGGGCGACGAACGCTATCCCCTCGGCGAGCATGAGCGGCACCAAGAGGTCGTAGCTCCCGGCCAGCTCGCAGGTCATCACGAGCGAGGCGATCGGAACGTGCGCGAGCCCTCCGTAGAACGTCCCCATCCCGACGAGCGCAAACGCGCCCGGGTCGATCCGCGGGTCGTGGAAGAGGAGCTGCGCCGCCCGGCCGAACGCGCCCCCGAAGATCCCGCCGATGACGAGCGAAGGCCCGAAGTCCCCCGCGCTCCCGCCGCTTCCGACGGTGAGGCACGTGGCCACGATCTTCACCGCGCCGAGGAGCGCGAGGAGCTGGACGCCGCGCCATCCGAGCGGAAACCACTCTGCGCCGCTGATGCCGAGCTGCGCGGCGCCGTAGCCTCCGCCCAGGATGCCGAGCCCCTGGCCCGGCTGCCCGAGGTGAGGCCCGAAGAGCATGATCATCGGCGTCGCGAAGACGCCGAGCGCGAGCCCTCCGAGGCCCGGCTTGCACCACTCCGGCAGTGGGATGCGGCGGGTCAGCGCCTGCACGCTGCGGAGGGTCGAGAGAAAGACGCTCGCCACGATCGAGATGACCACCGCCAGCAGCGCGTAGAGGGGTAAATGCTGCGGGATGAACGGATAGGAGGGCCCGCGCGTGAAGAGCGTTGCCTCGCCGAAGAAGGCGATGAACACCGAATAGGAGACGACGCTCGCGAGGACGCTCGGGACGAGCGCGTCGGTCTCGAAGTCGTCGCGATGAAGGACCTCGACCGCCAGGAGGGCGGCGCCGAGCGGCGTGCGGAAGACGGCGGCCATGCCCGCCGCGGTGCCGGCCACGAGCAAGAGGCGTCGCTCGCGGTCGGTCACGCGGAGGAGCTGGCCGACGAGCGACCCGAGCGCACCCCCCATCTGCATGGTGGGCCCCTCGCGTCCGCCGGAACCGCCCGTGCCGAGCGTCAAGATCGACACGACGGCCTTCACGAACGGGACGCGCTTGCGGACCACGCCGTTGTTGTTGTGGAAGGCGGTGATGATGGCGTCGGACCCGCCGCCGCGGGTCTCCGGGGCGAGCCACTGCGAGAGGATGCCCGCGAGGAGGGCTCCCCCCGCCGGCACCAACCAGAGCAGCCAGGGCCGGAAGGCCACCCGCTCCGACATCTCGCTGAGGATCCGTTCGCCGCCGGCGCGGAGCGGCACGTATCCCGTCGCCCGCTCGAGCACGATCCGCTGCACCGCCTCGACCCCCGCGAAGAAGAGGGACCCCAGGAGGCCCGCGGCGGCGCCCACGAGGGCGGCGTGCAAGAGCACCCGGCCCAGGATCTGAAGCTCGATCGGGGCGCGGGCCGTCCCGAGCATGCGCCTCAGTGCGAAGAGACTGCGGCGGGCAGGCTGCGCCAGACTTGGAGGTGCCGCTCGGTCAGCCATGAAAGAACGTCAAAAGATGAGACTATCGCGCCGTGCGACTTCCGTCCGCCTCGACGCGCATCACGGCGACTCCCGTGCCGCCGGGATCGGTTGGCTCTTCGCCGGCGATGAAGACGATGCGCCCGTCTTTCTCGTGGCCGCGGAGCTTGCGCCGCCAAGTGGCCACATAGGTGCCGCCCTGCGCGCGGGCCACTTCGTGGACGCGATCCCACGTGGCTTGGTCGTCGATCCAGTGGCGATCGAAGCGCCGGCGATCGAGGCCGCTGCCGATCTCCAGCGTCGCGTCGTCGCAAAAGATCGTGGAGCCCCCGGGGATCGTCCGCAGGTACGCGCCGAGCGCCGCGCGATCGGGCCAACCCCGTGCGACCGAGTCGCGCCAGAATCCCATCCACACGTCGAGCTCGATGGCGAGACCCGCGAGCGACAGCGCCGCCAGGAGCGCGGCGATCGACCTCCCCGCGCGGACCGCCGTGGCCTCGTCCGCGCGTCGCTCGGCCAAGCGTGCGACGCCGTCGGCCACGGCGGCCGCTCCCTGCGCCGCGAAGGTCGCGTAGAGGGGGACCACGGCGACGAAGTGCCGATCCAGACCGAGCGATCCGTGCTTCGCCCACGACAGGGACACGAAGCCGAGGCAGGCCGCGAAGACGAGCACGAAGGTCCACCCTTGCTGGCGCACCGTACGCCAGACGCCGAACGGCACGAGGGGGAGCGCGGCGCCGAGGACGCGGCCCGGCACGACGAAGGGGTAATAAAGGAGCTCGCGCACGAAAGAGAGCGCCGCCGTCATCGTCGACGGCGCGGCGTTCGCGCCGAGCGCGCCGGTCGCGAACTCCTGTGTTTGCCGGAGGAAGCCGAACCAGCGGCCGTCGACGGGGCGCCTCAGCGCCGCCCACCCCACGATGAGCAGCACGGGAGCGACGAAGACGACCCAGGGAAACTCCTTCTCGCGCGGGCCATCGGCGCCCACGGCCCCGGGCCGCGCGCCTCTCCACCGGTGCCACGCGGCCACGCCCGCGAACGCGCCGGCGAGCGCGATGAGGATCCCCCAAGCCTCGTAGCGAAGCATCACGGCCGCCGCGAGCAGGGCGGACGCGATCCCGTCGCGGCGTCGCTCGAGCGCGACGGCGAGGCCGAGCACGACCAGCTCGAAGAGCGGCTCCGGCTGCGCGGTCGTGCCCATTTGCATGACGATCGGGCACGCGGCGGCGATGACGGCCGCCAGGAGGGCGATCGCCTCGGGGGGGATCTTCGACTCCCGCGCGCTCGCCGTCCGGCGGACGTGGGCGAAGAGCAACCATGGCGTCACCGCGGCGAGCGCGAGGTTGATCCAGCGCACGTCTTCCAGGGTGCCGCCCGCGGCGACGAGCGGCACCTGCGCATAGTGGAAGAGCGGGAGCCAGACCCAGTGCACGGCGAGGTCGCGCGGGTCGGCGAGGATGGCGCGCGCGATCATGTGGTGCGCATAGGCGTCGGTGTCGACGTCCGGGCCGGCCAGGACGCACGCCGCGCGCCACACGGCGAGGCCCGCGGTCACGATCGCCAGCGTGATTGTCCACGGCGATCGGGCGCGCATCGGGCGGCGTATACCACGCAGGCCGCGGCGCGCCGGCCTCCCCTCGCCGCCCCCCCGGCGGTTATTCGGCGCAGAAGCGGGTGACGTCGTCGGCGTCGGTCCGCGCGGCCTTGAGGCGCGTCTTGATGACGTCGTCGGTGCCGTCGGGCGCGCCGGGGTCGGCCTTGAGGCGGAGCGTGCTCGCGAGGACCGTCAGCGTTTGCGTGTAATTCTTCGCGTAGATGCCGAGCGTCTGGTCCTGGAGGTTCAGCCGCTCCACCTGGGTCCGCACACGGTCGACCGCGTCGGCGCTGGGCGTCCCTTGGTCGAGGGGCTTCATCGCCGCGGAGAAATGCTCGCATTCCTGCTTGCGCTCCGGGTCGCACGCGCTCGCGGCGGCGAGGAGAAGAACGACGGCTCCGGCTGCTGCAAGGTGCATCGAGGACATGGCCACCCGCCTTTTCGCTCGAACCGGCCAAGCGATGCGTGAAGAATCCTTCGCGCCCGGCGTCCGCGCAAGCCCCCTCGCCCGGCTTTCGCCTCTTCTCGTGGCCAGCCGGGCCTGGCTGGGGTAAAGGCCTCGCCCGAGGGTGGTCGCCTTAGAGCAAGCCGAGGCCGACGTCGTCGCCCCACCGCGCCACGGGACGGCGCCCCTCCGAGCGTCCGCGCCTCTCCTGTCGCCCCCGGCGCTCGGTGAATGGTGGGTCCTCGATTCGCGCGCCGCGACGTGGGGCTATTGGGCTTCCGTCGGGCTCGTGGTCGCGGGCTTGTTCGTCACGCACCTCTTGCCGTGCGTCGACTACCCGCAGCACCTCGCGCTGAGCGACGTGGCCCGCCGGCTGAGCGATCCGAACGCGCCGGAGCACGCCGAATACCAGCTGAACTATTTCACTTACAACGGGCTGTTCCACGTCGTCGTGGCGGGGCTTTCGCGCGTCTTGCCGATCGAGCTCGCCGGCCGCCTGACGGTGGGCGCCTCCCTCGCCGCGACGGGGGCCGCGGTGCTGGCGCTCGTGCGGCTGCTGCGGCGTCCGCCGGCCCACGCGGCCCTCTTCACGCCGATCTTGTTTTCCTTCTCGCTGGGGTGGGGCTTCGCCAACTACGTCATGGCGACGGCCATCGCAGCGTGGGCCCTCGTCTTCGTCGCCCGAGCCGCGCTGCGTCCCTCCTGGATCGCGGGCGGCGCGGTCGCCGTGCTCGGCCTCGCGTGCGCGTTCGCCCACGTCCTGGCGATGCTCATCCTTTGTTTGGCTGCTTCCGCGCTCGCCCTCGAGGTGGCATGGCGCTCGGCGGTCGGGGCCGCCGGCTGGCGCAAGGCCGCGCGCGCGTGCTTCGTGGCGGTCCTCGCCGTGGCGCCGCTCCTCATCGGCTGCGTCTACTGCATCCAGGTCTACCGCGAGCAGTACGACTGGGACCCGAACATGTACCGCGATCCGACGATCGAGGGGACCGCGCCCCCGCTCGTCCAGAAGGCGGTCTGGTTCGGCGCGTTCGCGACGGACCTCTACCGCGACGCGAGCGACCAGCTGCTGCTGTGGCTCGCCATCGGCATCATGGGCTGGTGCTGGATGATGGCGTACAAGCAGCGGCGCGCGTGGGACGCGCCCCGCGAGGCGACCCCGGCGATCGTCCTGCCGTTCGTGGTGCTCACGCTCGCGTACTTCGCGACGCCGATGGTGCTGATCGGCACGCACCTCATCTTCCCGCGCTTGGCGCAGTGGGCGATCTTCGGCGCCGCCCTCGCGACGCCGCTCCAGCACGACACGGCAAAGGCGGGGCGCGCCCGCGTGTGGATGCTGGCGATCGGCCTCGCGGTTGGCGTCAACACCGTCGCCCACTGCGCGCTCTTCGACTGGGAGACGCGCGACGCGTCCCGCCTCATCGACGACCTGCCCGCCGGCGGGGCCGCGACCGCGGTCGTGTGGGACCCGAGGACGCTGGCCTTCCGCAACGGGACGCTGACCCACTTGGCGGCGTACTACGGGGCTCGCAAGCACGGGCGCTGGGCGTTCGCTTTCGCGCGGTACCTCAGCGTGCCGGTTCGCTTCAAGCCGAACTCGCAGCCCGCTTGGCCGGAGCACGGCTGGGAGTTCAGCGGGGAAGACTACAACCCGCGCTGCAAGTACGCGCGGGCGTTCCCGCTCGTCCTCGTGAAGGCGCCCGAAGAGATCCCGCCGGACGCGGCGAGTGAGCCGGAGGTGCGCCGGCTCGTCTTCAAGAGCGACGCGGACGCGGTGAGGCTCCTCTCGCACCACGGCGTGTACTGGGCGTTCGACTCGACGGGGATACCGGACGACGGCACGTTTTGAACGGCCCCCGCGTCCGCGCTAAAGACGTCGAGGTGCCCCGATGATCGTGAAGGTCCTCTATTTCGCGGCGCTGCGTGACGCGGTCGGGCTCTCCGAGGAAGCGCTCGACCTGCCGGCCACGGTGACGACCGTGGGTCAGCTCGCGGACCACCTCGCCGCGCGCCACCGCGTCTTCGCGGAGCGACGCGCCCACGTGCGCATCGCCCGCAACGAAGCCTTCGCCCAGGACGACGAGGCACTCTCCGAAGGCGACGTCGTCGCGCTCATCCCGCCGGTCGCGGGCGGTTAGCGCGCGGCCTTATTTTGCCTTCGCCTCGGCCCCCGCGTTGAGCGTGTCGTAGAGGGCGCGCGCGGGCCCGTGCGCGGGGTCGCCGCCGACGGCCTTGCTCACCAGGCGGCGGGCCCGCGTGAGGTCCCCCTGCGCCATCGCGATCGACGCGAGGTGGTAGAAGGCGACGGCCTTGGTCGCCGCGTCCGCGCCTCCGCCCGCAGGCTCTTTCCTCGGCGGCAAGGTCGTCACCGCGGAGAACGCGCGGACGGCCACCTTGTCTTCGCCGAGGTCCAGCGCGACGAGGCCGAGGAGCATCGCCAGGTCGCCCACGCGCCAGTCCACCGCGAATCCGAAATCGAGCGCGTCGAGGGCCTCGACGAGCTCGTCGCCCGCCAGGTGCGCCTTGCCGATCTCGAGGTAGACGTTCGCGAGGGCCGGCGAGCGCTTGCCGCGGTTCCGCTCGGCGACGTCGTACAGGGCACGGAGCGCGGCGTGGGGCTGCCCCGTCGCGACCTGGGCGCGCGCCCAGAGCACGAGCGCGTCGAGGTTCTCCGGCGCGATCGCGCGGCACCGATCGAGCAGCGTCAGCGCGGCCGCGGGGTCATGACACTCGTCGAGCATCACGCGGCCCGCGCGCAAGAGCAGGTCGGCCTTCGCGGCGGCACCCTCCTGCGCATCGGCGCGCGCTACGAAGACCGCCGCCAGACGCCCCCAGTCCTTGGTGACGCGGCACAGGCGCTCGAGCTCCGGCGCCATGTCGGGGCCCTGCGAGAGCACGTCGATCGCGCGCCCGAGCGCGTCGCGCGCGAGGTCGAGCTGCCCGGCCCGTTCGCTCGCGTCGGCCGTCCCGACCGCGACGCTCGCGAGCTTCGCCCGGTCCGAACCCTTCTCCACGACTTGCAGGAGCTTGCGGTAGGCGCCCGCCGCCGCGTCCCAGCTGCCCTCGGCGGCCGCCAGGGCGGCGCTCTTTCCGAGCGCGTCGGCGTGCAGCGGGTTGCGGGCGAGCAGGCGGTCGAGCTCGCGTCGCGCCTGCTTGGGCCGGTTGAGGCGGAGCAGGGTATCGACGAGGCGCATCGCGTGCACGTCGGCGCGGGTGGAGTCGGCGTTGGCGATGCGCGCGAGGAGCTCGAGGAGCCCGTTGACCTGCTTCGGGTCGATCGCGCCGGCGGCCTCCAGGTCGGCCACCGCGCCGTCCGCGTCGCCCGCCCGCTCGCGAATCCCCGAGCGAAGCACCAGCAGATCGGCGGCGGCCGGGTGCGCGTCGATCGCCGCCCCCAGGACGTCGAGCGCCCTCCCCTCGTCGCCGGCCTTGCGGTGGGCCTCGACGAACCGCAAGAGAAGCCCGCGGTCCGAGGCCGCGGCGATCTCGAGGGCCCGCAGCGACCCCGCCGTGTCGCCGGCCTCGTCCCGGAGCTCGAGCAGTCGACGCGCGACCTCGCCGCCGGCTCCCGTCCGATCGACCTGGAGCCAGCGCTCGAGGCAGTCCGCCATCCGCGCGCTGCCCAGCGCCTGGAGACGCTCCGCGAGGGTCCGGAGCAGCGCGGGGTCGGTCGGCTGCTTGTCGAGCACGGACTCGTAGATCGGCAGCGCCTCCGCCGGTCGCCCCGCGTGCTCGAGCGCCCCCGCGAGCTTCCACGCGGCGTCGACGAAGTCGTGCGGGTCGGCCTCGGCAGGGAGAGCGGCCAGCCTCCTCTCGGCGAGGCCGACGAGTTCGTCGACGCGGCCCTGCGCTTCGAGCACGCTCGTCAGGAGCCGGTTCCCCTCGCGCGACGACGGATCGTCGGCGAGCGCTTCCTGCAGCGCGGCGATGGCCGCGTCGGTCCGGTCGGGACGCGCGAGGAGCATCTTCGCGAGGAGCACCCGCAGGCGGCTCCGGTCCGCGCCCGTCTGGACCTTCGGGATCGCGGTCTCGAGGAGCGGCAAGAGCGCCGGTCGCGCGTCGTCGAAGTGACCGTAGACGGTCGCGAGCGAAGCCCACGGCGTCGAGTCGGTCGCGTCCTCGTGCCCGAGGTCGCGCGCGATCCGGTCTGCGTCGCTCCGCAGCCTCGACCCGAGCTCGGCGGGCTTGCCGAGGTGCGCCGCCCAGAGCTCGGTCAGGTCGGACAGGGCGGAGGCGCGATCCCCGAGCGTCGCGCCGCGCTCCACCCTCCGCTCGAGCGCGCGTGCCAGGAGCGCGTACCGTCCCCGCGCGCGCAGCCCGCCCTCGAGGCGCGCCGGGTCGTCGCCCCGCTCGAGCCCCTCGTCGAACGCCGAGTCGATGAGATCGGCCGCGCGCGCCTCGTCTCCGCGGCGGAGGGCCACCTCGCTCAAGTCGACGAACACGTCCATGCGCGAAGGCCCGGCGCCGTCGTCGCCGCCGTGGATGACGAGCAAGAGCGCGCGGTAAGTTCGCTCCGAGAGGTCGAGCCGGTCGAGGTCGAGCGCCACCCGCGCCAGATCGAACAAGCTGCCCGGATGCGACGGGAACATCTCGACCGCGTGCCGCAGCTCGGTGAAGGCGTCCTCGAGGCGGGTCGCCTGGACGAGGGCGTGCGCGAGCCGCCTGTGCACGACGGCGCGATCCCTCGACCGGTGATCGCCGTAGAGCGCGATCTGCCCCGCGAGGACCGCGGCCGACTCCTCCCAGCGCCCGCCCGCCTCGAGGACCTCGACGAGCGTGCCTCGGAGGCCCGTGTCGTTCGGCGCGAGCGCCACGGCGGCCTGGAGAAGCACCGCCGCCTCGTCGGGCCGCGCGAGCTTCGCGCGGTACAGATCCGCCGCTTCGCGCAAGAGGGCGAGCTTCTCGACGGGATCGACGACCCTCCGGGCGTCGTCGGAGAGGAGCTGCGCGAGGGGGAGCCACACTTCGTCGCCGCGATAGAGCGCGATCAGGGTCGCGCGCACCCGCTCCAGGTCACCCTCGCGGGGGGCCTCGCCGTGGAGCCTCAGCGTCTCTTCGAGGCAGGCCCGGGCCTGGTCGCGGCGGTCGAGGGCGACGTACGCCTCGGTGAGCTTCAGCGCGCGAGCTCCCCTCGACTCGGACGTCGCCCGCGCGAAGAGCCACTCGAGCGCCTTCGCCGCGTCCGCCCACTCGGCCCGCGCCGCGTGGATCCGCGCGAGCGCTTCGAACGAAGCCTCGGACCCGAGCGCCGCACCCCGGCGGTACGCCGCGATCGCCCCCTCCCACGCCGCTTCTCGCTCCCACAGCGCCGCGGCCCGCTCCCAGCACGCCCGCTCTTCGGCGCCGCTCCCGGCCTTCTCCCGGAGCACGGCCTGCTGCTCCCAGAGTGTCGCGAGCTTGACCGTCTGTCCGGTGCTCTCGAGCAGGCCGGCGTAGGCGGCGAGCGACCGCGCGGCGAAGTCGTCGCCCGGGTCTTCGGCGTAGAGCTCGTCGAAGAGACGCACCGCGCGGACCGCGTCGCCGAGACGCTCGGCGCACACCATGGCCGCGTCGCAGAGGAGCCCGCGCCGCCGTGCCCTATCGAACGGCACGCGGCTCCCGCGGCGAAGCAGCGCGAACGCCGACGCCGGAGACCCGTCGAGTAGAATGTCGCGCAGCTCGAGGAGGGAGGCATAGGCGCCGTCGGCCGCGTCCGTCGCGTCGGTCCGCGCGCGCCTCGCCCGCGCGAGCGCGTGCAGCGCCTGGAGGAGGAGGGCCTTGTATGCCGTCTTCGCGAGCGCGCGATCGCTCGCCACGTCCGCGTCGAGCCGCGCGGCCACCTCTCCGAACATCCGCGGGGATGCGGCCGCGGCCCGGAGCCGGAGGGCGACGAGGTCGCGCATGCGGCGCGCGCGCTCGCTCGCATCGGTGGCGAGGGAGAGCGAGCGCTCGGCGACCCGCACGAGCTCGTCCACGCGACCGAGCGACTCGTAGTGCGCACGCAACCGCGCCGCCGTCCGGTCATGGACCTCCGGCGGCGCGGGTCCGTCGAGGACACGCTCGAGCAGGTCGACCACGTCCGCCACGAACGCGTCCCCCTCGAGCAGCGCCTCGAGGACCACGTCCGCGCGTCCCGCTTCCCCGAGGTCGAGCCAGGAGGCGACGATTCGCCGGCGGAGGTCCCGCCGCTTGAAGCCGGCCGCCCGGCTCACGCGCTTCTCGAGGAGGCCGATGAGCTCGACCCTGTGCCCCTGTCGTTCGTAGAGGCGCTCGAGCGACGACTCGACCTGCGCGTCGTCGGGCCGCAGAGCGTAGAGCCCCGTCAAGTAGCCGATGGCACGCTCGGGCAAGCCCGCGAGGTCCCTCGCCGCGAAGGCCGCCTCGGAGAGCAGCTCCGCCCGCGCGCGGTCGTCGGCCGCGGCTTCGATCGCGCGGTCGAGGATCGCGAAGAGGTCGTCGTAGCGGGCCTGCGCGCCGAGCGTGAGCTTCACGCGGTCGAGCGCCCAGCGCGCACCGGGCGCGAGCTCGAGGACCTTGAGGAGCGCTTCGGTCGAGTGCGTCGACTCCATCGCGCACGCTTCCTCGAAGTGCACCATCCGGCGGCCGAGCGACTCCGCCAGCGCCGCGTCGGTCACCCGCTCGACCAGCACGCGCCGGTACGCCCCGGGCACTTCCTCGAGGCGCCCCAGATCCCGCGCCACGCGCTCGAACCCGTCCCACAGCGCGATCGCGTCGGGGAACTCCAGCACCCCGCGCATTCCGGTCAAAAACGCCGCTTCGGGGTCCACCCGCGAGAGGTCCGCGACGCGCTGGTACCACTGGCGCCGGCGGCCTCCCATCGCGGGCCTCGGCCCCGACGATCGCGCCGCGCTCTCGTCGCCGCGATGCACGCCCTCGTCGGCCCCGCCCGCGAGGAGGAAAATGTAGATTCGGAGCGCGGTCACGTCGTCGGCGGCGCTCGCGGTCTCGGCGATGCGCGTCCCGACCTCGTTGCGCGACGCCGGGTCCGCGAGCATCTGCCGCGCCAGCTCGTGGGCCTCCTCGACGGGCGGTTGGACCGCGAGCGTCGGCGCGAGGATGGTCGCCGCCTCGACCGGATACTGCTCCGCCGAGAGCAAGCGAATGACCGTCAGATCGACCGAGAGCCGCGCCTCGTCCGTCGTGCACTCTTCGCGGAGCGCGCGGTACGCCTTCATCCCGCCGGCGAGGTCGCCCGCGTGGAGCTCGAGTCGACACACGGCCTCGAGCGCGGCCCGGCGCTCCCCCTCGAACGCCGCCAGCCGCCCGTAGACGGCGATGGCCGCGCCCCCGGCGCCGTACTCCTCTTCGGCCTTCGCCCACGCCGCCAGCACGCCGACCGGGCGCGGCTCGTGGTCCGCGCGCCAGCCGAAGAGCCAGCGACGCTCCTCGTGCCGTGCCTTCGGATCGCCGAGCGCGTCGGCGAACGACTCGTAATCCCGTACCACTTCGTCGTCGGCGAACTCCTCGACGAGCTTCCGGTACACGGCCGCGGCGGCCGGCGCCCTCGCCGGATCGGAAGCGAGCACGCGCGCCTTCGCCCTCGAGAGCGCGCGCGCCTGCCCGCGCGACTCGCCCGCGATGTGGGCCCCGAGCTCGTCGGCGAGCACCACGTACGCGTCGACCGCGGCCCCGTCGATCGCGCTCGACTCGAGGCGCAAAAGAAGGAGGACGCAGCCGCCGAGGTCCTCGCCCCGATCGAGCCACACACGGAGCGCGTCGGGCAGCCGCTCCCAATCGCCGCTCTCCGCGTAGCGGTCCACGAGCGACATGTGCCCGAGCGCCAGGCGGTACAGATCCGCGTCCCCGTGCTTGGACGCGATCTCCGCCACGTCCTCGAGGGCGCTCGGGTCGGCGTCGGGGTCGGCCGCCACCTCCCGGCACAGCGCGAGGGCGCGCTCCTTCGCGCGGGCCTCGATGAGCGCGCGCGCCGTGCGGACCGTCATCCGGTCCCGGTCCGGGCCCCGCAGCGACGCCCGCGCGCGCTCGAGCCACACGAGCGACGCCGCGGCGTCGCCGAGGGTCCCGCACGCGCCGGCCAGCGCCTCGTAGGACGCCAGGTCCGTCGGGTCGTCGGCCACGACCTGCTCCCACGCTTCGACCGCACCGCGCAGATCCCCCAGCGCGTCGCGGAGGATGAGCGCGATGGCCCGAAGCAGCGGCGCGCGCCGATCGGCGCTCGCGCTCTCGAGCGCGGATCGATACCGCGTCAGACGATCGGCCGGCAGCTCCGTCTCTCCGAGGAGAACGTCGAGCCGGTGGAGGAGCTCGGGCGACGCCGGGTCCATCTCGAGACCACGCCGGCACAGCTGCAACGCCCGCTTCGAATCCTGGAGCGCGCCGGCCGCCACGTCGACGGCGCTCGCGATCGCCGCGACCTGGGCCTGGGGATCCGCGAGCAAGTCCGCCCTCGTCTCGAGGACCCGCAGCTCGCCTTCATGGTTGCCCGTCGCCCGGTAAACCGGCTCGAGCACGTCGGCCGCCGCGAGACGCTCGTTCCCCGCGGCCATCAGGCTCTCGACGATGCTCCGCGCGGCGTCGTTCGTCGGGTCGAGCGCGAGGCACTGCCCGAGCGCGGCGAGGGCCGCGTCCGTGTCCCCGCGCGACACGAGGTGCGTCCTTCCGAGACGCGCCAGGAGGGCGGGCCGCTCCTCCGGCGGCGCGAGCGCGACCTCGGCCTCGAGGACCCTGCACAGGTCTTCCACGCGCCTCGTCTGCTCGAGCAGCCCGAGGAGCTCGGCGTGCGCGCGCCGGTCGGGCCCGTAGGTTCGGACGAACCAGAGCCATTGCTCCGCGCGTGCCCCGTCGCTCTCGCCCGCCCGGAGCTCGATGCTCTTCAACGCCAGCACGCGGGCGGTCGCGGCGTCGGTCGATCGGAGCGCCTGCCGCCGGTACACCGCCGCGAGCGCGCCTTGGTCTCCGTGCCGCTCGTGGAAGGCGCCGAGCCACGCGAGCGCTTCGTCTCCCCGGTCCGAGTCGACGAGCGCCTGGTGCGCCACGACGAGCCGCGCCTCTTTGAACGGCGTCGTCTCGTGCATCGCGAGGAGCCTCACCGCCGCGTCTTGGCGAGCCGCCGCGTCCGGAGCGCCCTTCGCGATCGTCTCGAGCGCCGCGCCGGCCACCAAGGGATCGCTCGGCCCGCTCTCGAGCCCCAGCACGCGCTGCGCCGCCTCGACCGCGAGCGGTCCGCCGCCCTCGCCGAGCACCACCTCGAGGAAGGCGTTGCGCGCGTGATTCAGCTCGCCCTCACTGAGATAGAGGGTCGCCACCTCGAAGCCGACCCGCTCGCGCACGTCGTTCGACTTCGCCTTCTTGGCCGCGCGCGCCAGCGTCTCCGCGGCACGAATCGGCGAGCCGAGCGCCTGCGCGATCTGGATGTAGAGCGCGCGCAGCTCCTCGTCGGCGGGGTCCTTCGTGACGAGGGGCTCCGCCAGGTCCATCGCCCCCGCCGGATCGCCGAGCTCGCGGTGGCGCAGCTCGACGAGCCGACGCCGCACCATGTCGCTCCGCGGAGGCTGGGCGATCTCGAGCTCGCGGGCCAACGCCGCGGCCTCTCCGTCGACGCGGCCGAGCCTCGCGTAGGTCGACGACAAGAGCTCCGCCGCCTGGGGCGCGACCTCCGGGTGGTCGAGCAGAGCGCCCGCCACCTGGAAGGCCTCGGCGCTCACGTCTTCGCGGCCGAGGAGGTGTTCGGCGTGCGCCAACGCGCGCCCGAGGTCCGGCGAGACGCCGAGGTAGATCCGCGCGAGGCGCAGGCGAAGCTCGTCGGCCTCGGAGGGGTCGTCGCTGCGTTCGAGGTCGCGCTCGAGCGACGCCGCCAACTCCTGGTAATCGTCGGGGGCCAGCGTCTGGCCTTCCGTCATCGGACGCCACCGCCGTTCGAGGTCGGTCGCGGATCGCCTTCCACCTCGGCCAAGACGAGGAACCCCTCGCGCGTTCCCGCCGGCGCCATCTGCCCGTCCGCGAGGGGACGCAGGACCATGAGCGCCGGGTCGCGCGCGGACGTTCGCACCGACACGCGCATGCGCACGTCGCGTCCCCAAGCTTGAGGGTGCGCGGCCGTCGCGATCGGAACGGCGGCGAGGTGGGGCATGTGCGGCACGGCCGGTGGTCTCGACGCGCCCGGGATCACCGGGGCCTCGGACGGAATCGGAGGCGCGGTCGCCGGCACCGACTTCGCCGAAGCATCGCGCGTGAGCGACGCCTCGAGCTCGGACGACGCCTTCACCAACGCCGCCGCGCGCGCGGCGTCCCCCGCTTCGCTCGCGGCCTCGATCGCGCGCTTCAACCAGCGAAGACCCTCGTCGTGGTCTCCCTTTTCCCAGAGCGCGCCGGCCACCTCGAGCGCCACGGCGACGTCGCTCGAGTCGCCGGCCGCACCGGCCGGCATGCGAAGCATCGCGGCAGTCATGTCGTCTTCCTCTAACGTCGCAGACGAAACGAGAAACCGGGTGCCAAAACCCGCGACTCGTGTCGCGCGGCGCGCCGGCCAGAGACAGCCTCCTTCACGCGTGCGAGATGGTCAAGCGTGCCCTTGGCCATCGCGCGCGATCGATAACGGCTGCGCTCACGGGCGGGTCCATTCGAACGCGAATTTCACGGCGCGAGCAATTTGTCACAACCTTCTCGGTGCGCCTCGGACCTCGTCGGTACGCCTTTTTTGTCCACAGGGCGCGCGCCTGCGCCGCACCTTCGTGCCACGCTGCGCCACACGGCGGCGCCACAAACGTGCGACCCAGAGTTTGCCGACATCGGCTCCTCGGCGGGCGATAGTCCCGCCCGTGCCGACCCAAGATTCGGTGCCGTGGGGGGCGGCATGACTACCACCACTACCCTCGGGCCGACCCGAGAGGATTCCGGCCGAGACATCGGCAAATACCGCGTGCTCGCAGAGCTCGGGCGCGGCGGGATGGGCGTCGTCTCGCTCGCCGTGCTGCGGGGCCCTGGCGGCTTCCACAAGCTGCTCGCCATTAAGGAGCTGCGCCCCGAGTTCGTTCGCAGCCCCGCCCTCGTCGCCATGTTCGTCGACGAGGCGCGCCTGGCGGCGCGGCTGAGCCACCCGAACATCGTCCAGACCTTGGAAGCGGGCTCCGAAGAAGGGCGGCCCTTCCTCGCGATGGAGTACCTCGAGGGCCAACCCCTGCGCGTCGTCACGCAGCGCGCCCTCGCGGTCTCGAGCCGCGTTCCCCTGCGGACCCATATCGGCATCCTGGTCGACGTCCTCTCCGCGCTCGACTACGCGCACGGTCTCGCCGACTTCGACGGGCAGCCCCTCGGCATCGTCCACCGCGACATCAGCCCCCACAACGTCGTCCTCACGTACGACGGGCAGACCAAGCTCGTCGACTTCGGGGGCTCCGGCGCCGCGCGGCTCCGCAAGGCGGCGAGCGGGGACGAGCGCGACGTCATCGTCGGCAAGGCCCGCTACATGGCGCCCGAGCAGGCGGCCGGCGGCTTCGTCGATCGCCGCGCCGACGTGTTTGCCGTGGGCGTCATGCTGTGGGAGGCCGTCGTCGGAAAGCGGCCGTGGGACGGCCAGAGCGACTCGATGATCATGCGGCAGCTGAGCTCCGGCCTCCTGCCGCGCCTGCGCGACACCTGGCCGGACGTCGATCCCGGCCTCGCCAGCATCGTCGACCGCGCGATGAGCCCCGATCCCGCCGGACGCTACGCCACCGCGCTCGCGATGCGCGGCGACCTCGAGGACTACCTCGCGATGCGCAACATGGCCCCCCAGAGCGTTCGATCGCTCGGCTCGGCCATCACCCGCCTCTTCTCCGAAGAGCGCGAGCGACTTCGCGCCCTCGTCGACGCCAAACTCCAGGACCCGGGCCCCGTCGACGCCGTCCGAAGCTCCACGCTGCAGCGCATCGCCATGTCCGTCCCCGTGACCGCCGTCTCGGCCGACGCGTCCGGCGAGCATGTCCGGAGGATCTCCGTCGCGACGCCGCTCCCCCCGGCTCCCGCCCCCGTCCCGGAGCCGCAGGTCCCGCGCGTCGCCGTCTCCTCGCCGACGTGGCCTTCCCCGAAGCCCGCGCCCCCGCGCGCGGTCACGGTCGCCGTCGTGGCCGCCGCGGCGGGAGCGTTCCTGACCCTCGGCACCCTCGTCGTCGCGCGCCTTCGCTGGACCGAGACCACGCCGGCCGTGGTCGCGGCGCCCGAGGCGCTGCACGCGTCCGCGGAGCCGGCGGCGACGCAGGGGGCGGCGCCTCCCGTCGTCATCGCCGCGCAGCGTCCGGCCCCGCACGTCACCCACGCCGTCGTCGTCGCCTCGCCCGCGTCCGCGCGCATTTATCTCGACGACGCGCCGGTGCCGAATCCCTATCTCGCCGACCACTTTGCCGACGAAGCGGCCCACCGCCTTCGCGTCGAAGCACCCGGATACGAAACGAAAACACGCGTCGTCACCTTCGCCGGCGACATCCAGCTCGAGCTCGAGCTCATCCCGCAGCCGGCCCTGCCGCCCGCGCCGCGTCCCGCCCGGGTCGATCGCGCTCCGCCCCCCGAACCGCCGCGCCGCGTCTCCGCGCCCGAACCGGCGCCGGCCGTTTCCGCGCACATTCCCCGCCCCATCGATACCGGCGACCCGTATTCCAAGTAGCCGCGGCTGGCCCCGCCCCGCGCCGGAGGGGTATAACCCGCAGCTCAATCTTAGCATGCGGAGGGCCCGATGTACGATGGCTTGAAGTCTCCCAGCGTCCGCCAGCGCGCGTGGAGCTGCGTTTCTCCTTTGCTCGGCGTCCTCGCGCTCCTCGCGGCGTGCGCGACGAGCACCGTCGAGAACAACGACGGCGGCGGTTCCTCGTCGTCTTCGTCGTCCGGAAGCAGCAGCAGCGGGAGCGGCAGCAGCAGCGGCAGCAGCAGCGGCACCCACGACGCGTCCACGGGCTCGAGCAGCAGCGGGAGCAGCAGCGGGAGCTCCAGCAGCAGCTCGGGCAGCAGCTCCGGCGTCGTGGACGCGGGCTCCGACGCGCCCGTGTGCCCGAACCCCGACCAGTCGGTGCTCAACATCGACGCGACCGGCTTCGTCGACAGCGCCTGCAATCAATATCGGATTCAGGGCTCCTGGTACTGCTTCGCCGATACGTACGGCGCGCCCGAAGACACCTGTACGCAAGGAAATGTCCCGTACGTCGCGGCCTCGAGCGGCATGTGCCTGAGCGGCGCCATCGGGGCATCGACGAGCACGTACGTCGGCATGGGCCTCGAGCTCAACGCGACCGGCGGCACCACCTCGACGAAGCTCGCGTACAACGCGACCGCCAACAACGTCGTCGGGTTCAACGTCACGCTCACCGGAAACAGCGGCGGCGCGGTCGTGCGCATCGGCTTCACCGGCAACTCGGGCACCCCCCCCGTGGCCGGTTACATCGCGCCCTATATCTCCACGACGCTCAACGGGACGATGACCATCCCGGTCCTCTTCTCGCAGGCGGTCGAATCGATCATGGGCACCGGCATCGCGAACCCCGGCGGCAGGGTCGACCCGACCATGGTCTACGACATTCAAGTCGAGATCCCGGGGGGTACCGCCGCCAATTACAACCTTTGCATCACGAGCGTCTCCCCGATTCTCCAGGGCGGCGACGGCGGCGCGGTCGGCGGGAGCTGCAGCAGCCTGATGACCGCCGGCGGCCAGAACTGCGCCGCGTCGGGGGTGACGCCTGCCGGAAACTACGGCCTGCAGGACAACGTCAACGGCGGCGTCACGGGCCAATGCGTCCAGGGCATCGCCGGCGGCACGTGCTCCGGATTCACGGCGACGTTCGCGAACGCCTTCGGCAACGCGGGCATGAGCTCGCCGCAGTCCTATCCGTCGCTCGTGTACGGCTGGCAGAACGGCGTCTTCTACGGCGGCTACCCCGTGGCGAAGCCGCTGTCGACCATCGCCACCGCGCAGAGCAGCTGGCAATTCACGGTGCCGAACTCCGGCACCTGGGACGTCTCGTACGATACGTGGCTCACCCCGACCGCGGCGCCCGCGAACGCGAACGGCGGCCTCGAGCTCATGGTCTGGCCGGCCGCGCTCGGAGGCAAGAACCCCGTCGGCAACGACACCAACCAGTCGGTGAGCTTCGACGGGAGCACCTGGGAGATCTGGACGGGCCCCATCACCGTCGCCAATCAAGGCAGCTGGACGGTCATCTCGTACAAGCGCAACTCGGCCGGCAGCGGCATGGTGACGCCCGATCTCGCGCAGTTCTTCAACGATGCGCTCACGCGCAACGTCGGGCTCACGAGCTCCTGGTACCTGCTCGGCATCCAGGCCGGCTTCGAGGTCTGGCAGCAGAACGCCGGCCAGAACATGGTGACCAACTCGTTTAGCGTGAACGTCACCACCAAGTAGCTATTCGACGCGGAAGGTGCCGAGCTCGCGTTCGAGCTGATCGAGGCGGTCGGCGAGGGTGCGCACCACCTCGCCGAGCTGCTGCGCGAACTCCACGGTGCTCTTGGACGCGTCGTCGAACACGCCCAGGCTGCTCTCGATCCGGGCCCGCTCGCGGGTCTGGGCGTTGATGGCCTGGCCGATCGCCTGGAACCGGTTCGTCATCGCCCGGACGGCGGCGGTCATCGCCTGGCTCTGGACCTGCTGAGCCTCCGTCGAACCGCGCACGTCGTCGCCGACCGAGCGGACTTGCGCGATGGCGACGTCGACGTTGCGCTGCACGTGACGCTGCGTCTCCACGGCCGACTCGATCCGCTTGGTCGCGTCGCGCACGTCCATCAGCGCCGCCTGCACCGCGACGACGCGCTCGGCCTGGTCGCGCGTGGCCTCCGCGATCTCCTGCACCGTCCGCTCGGCCTCCCCCGAGCTCCCGATGATCGCGCGCAGCCGCACCCCCGCCTCCGCCGAGCGCCGCTCCCCCGCCTGGACCGTCTGCTGCCCGTGGCGGACGGCCTGCACCGCCTCGCGGATGTCGGACTGGACCGAGACCACGAGCTTGGTGATCGTCTGGATGGAGCTCGCGGTCTCCGTCGCCATCGCGCGCACCCGCTCGGCCACCACCCCGAACATCCGCCCGTGCTCGCCCGCCTCCGAGGCGATGATCGACGCGTTCAAGCCGAGCAAGCGCGTCGCATCCATGACCCGCTCGATGACGCTCGCGACCTCTCCGATCGACTCCGACCGACCCGCGAGCTCGTCGACCGCCGCGCCGACCGCCGCGAAGCGGCTCTGGATCTCCTGGGTGGCGTGGATGGTCTCGTCGACGGCGACCCGCCCCGCCTCGGCCGCGACGAGGGCCTCCCGCGCGAGCGCCCGGCTCTGCTCCGCGCGGTGGGCGACGGTCTCGATGGACTCGGTCAGCCCGCGCAAGAACTCCTGGGTGTTCTCGACGTTCGTCCCGAGCTGGGCGCTCGTGTCGGCGATCGCGGCGACCTGCTTCTGGCTCTCGAGGCCGTGAACGACCGCGCCCTCGATGACCTTGGCGAGCGTCCGCAGGCTGATTGTGATCTGCTCGATCTGCTTGTCGAGGCCGACGATCGTGCTCGCGTTGTGGGACGCCGTGTCCGAGAGCCCGCGCACGCTCGTGCCCACGCCCGCCATCGAGTCCGTGATCTGGACGATCGCGCCGGAGCTCCTCTGGACGGCGTCGCGCTGCGCCTGGCTGCGCGCGAGCATGCGCCCGCTCGTCTCTCCGAGCCGGCGGGTCACGTCGCGGACGGCGACGGCCGTCCTCCCGAGCTGCCGCATGATGGTCTGCATCCGGTCGAGCGTCCGCTCGATGGTCGCGCCGAACTCGACGAACTCCCGCGCGTAGTACGGCTCGGGCGAGGCCGGGCGCGCCCGAAGGTCGCCGCTGCCGATGGCCTCGATCAGCGCCGAGAGCCGGCTCACCGGCCGGGACAGCGCGTGCGAGAGCGCGATCGCGACGCCGAGGCCGAGCGCCAGCGCCGCGAGCGCGAACATCACCATCGTGCCCAGCGCCTTCACCGCCCGCTGCCGCACCGACGCCTGCGGCCACGTCGTCGTCACCGACCACGCGACCAACTTCGACTCGACCCGCGTCACGGTCCCGCGCCGGAGCTCGCCCGTCTCGTCCGGACCCGTGCGCGGCTCGGGCGCGTCGCCCGCCGCGGGACGATACAGCGATAGCCGTCCGAGGTTGGCGAGGGACGTCCGGTGCGCGGAGCCGCCCGCCGCCACGACCACGCGGCCCGAAGGATCGAAGACCACCGTCGCGAGGCCGGGCGCCGTCTCGGTCACGCGCTCGAGGGCGCGCTGCACGGGGCCGAGCTCGACGCCGACCCCTCCGACCGCGATGCGGGAGCCCTCGCGCGGCGTCGCCTGCGCGGCGAAGATGACCGCGGGCCGCCCCGTCGTGCGCGACCGGAGGAGCTCCGAGGCGATGGGCGCGCCGGCGCGGATCTGCTGAAACCACTCGCGATCGGCGTAGAAGGTCCCCGCCATCGAGCGCTGCGTGCGCTCCGCGCTCAGCATCCCGGCCACCGCCGTCCCGCCTTCGTCGACGTAAAACGCGCAATAAAGCCCGGGAAAGAACGCCATGTAGTGGCGCGCCCGTTCGTCGAGCGCCGCCGCGTCCACGACCTCGAGATGCGACACTTCGGTGGCGAGCGAGCGGGCCACCTCGGCGTGCCCTTCCATGATCCGTCCGAGCTCGCGCGCGAGCGACGTGCTCGCGAGCAGCGCCTCGCGATCCGCGCGGGCGATCTCGGTGTCTTCCGCGGTCTTCGACGTCGCGAGCCCGAAGAGCACCACCGGCAGCGCCGCGAGCAGCCCGAACGCCAGGACGAACTGGGTCCGCAGTGTCATGCGCGGCACCCGAATCCCCGAGGGTGCTGGCGACGACGGAGCCGGCCGGGCTTCGGACGTCGGGATTGCCGCGCGGGCCGCGTCCACGATCGGGAAAGGCTACCCCATCGCGATCGCGGGCCCGAGGCGAATTGTCAGGAAGGTCCCCCACCTGAAGGGCTTGCTCCACCGCGGCGACGTTTCGAGCGCCCGCAATACCCGCGAACGGCCCCCACCGCGCGGTAGGCGGTCGCAGGACGTGCGCTAGATTCGCGGTCCCCCATGAAGTGCATCCGCGGTTGGCTGGCGATGGTCCTCTCTTCTTCGGCCGCGTGCGGCGGCGTGGATCGACCGTCGGCCACCGATCTCTCGACCGGGGACGCGTCGGCGTCGATGGACGCGTCCGTGCCCGCGGACGGGTCCGTGCCCGCGGATGGGTCCATGCCCGCGGACGGGTCCGTGCCCGCGGATGGATCCGCGACGACGACGCCGGCGGCGTGCGGCGTCGGCACCTGGATCTTCGACGAGAACGGCGACCCGTGCGGCAACTGCGTGCAAGGCATCAGCGACTTCGTCACGCTGACGATTCCGCCGGGCATGGACGGCGGCGGCTCGGTGCAAGACTCCGAAGGCAATACTTGGCAGTACGACCCCGTCGCTTGCACTCTGACGGCGAGCGGCAGCTGCAACACCGCCGACACCATCGACTTCGTGAAGAAGACGACGAGCTGCTACTGGACCTGCGGAGAACAATGCCCGGCCTGCGCCGCGCTATGCACGTTCGCGCCCTATCCGTAGTCTTCGTTCGAGCCAAGGACTCGCCGCTCGCCTCTCTCTACACCACCTCGAGAGAGAGGCGAGGGCGATAAAGTTCTCGACGGAGCGGCGACCGAGCGCCGCGCCGGCCCGTTACATCTTCTTGGTATAGAGATAGACGGTCGTGCCGAGCACGTTCACGGCCGTGCTGAAGGTGCCCCACTGCTGGACGCCGCTGACCGTGCGCGTCGCCCACTGTCCGGAGTGGCTCGGATCGGCGTAGAGGTTCGTGATGGTGAGGGCGAAGGGGTTCGCCTGCGGGCCGACGAGGGCGCCGGTCGAGTCGTAGTACGCCGCGGGCTGCGTGTACGGGATCGGGTCGATCATCAGGTTGCCCGTGCAGGTGTCGTTCGGGAGCGTGTAGCAGTCTTCACCGGTGAAGTTGTACGTCGCCCAGGTCGTCGTCTGGCCGTTGACCGAGAC
>DASYBG010000032.1:0-336810 GCA_036500865.1 Polyangiaceae bacterium | reverse complement strand
AGATGCAGATGCGCATGGCCCCCGCCACGAGCGGGAACGCCGCTCACTCTGCCGAGAGGCTAACGGCGTCCGGTCGGCCGTCAAACACCGGCCGGTACCAAGTAGCAGGGACCAAACCCTCCCCGGTACCAACCCCCCGAACGTCGATCCCCTCAATCTCGAGGCGTGGATGGGATTCGAACCCACGTATGACGGTTTTGCAAACCGTTGCCTAACCACTTGGCTACCACGCCACTCGTTGCCGTCTTCTTCGCTGCTTCCGTGCTCCGCCGCCGCGCTGACCCGGGCGGCCGGTCAGGGGGGGCCGAACATGCCACACCCGGGCGGAACGGCAAAGCGCTCCGAGCGTGGGGACGGCGCGATGCCTGTCCCCCCCCCGACTGTGCCATCTCGTCGCCGCCCGACGGATTCGCGTGTCGTGCCGCGTGGAATCCGAGGACCACCAAGCCGGGACTACCGCCCGGCCCGCAGTTTGCTGCGCTGCCGCCGATGCGCCACCCTCTGCTCGCTGCAGCTCTCCTTCTCCCTGTCGCCGCGGTTGCGGGCGGGTGTTCCGGCTCCGACACCGCTAAGGCCGACGGCGGCTCCCATGGGGACGCGGCCGCCGAGGTGGCCCCGAGCCCCGATGCGTCCACCGACGCTCCGGTCACGGATGACGCGTGCGGCGAAGGCCCCCCCGTCTGGGCGGCGGGCGACCTCGGTTTTACCAACCGCATGACGAGCACCTTTGGTCCCGGGCTGCCGTCCGACGCGGGGTGCACGACGGACGGCTTGGTCTACGATTTTTCCGCGGCCGCGAGGACGCTGCGAGCGCGCGATTGTTCACCCTCGGGTGGAGTCGACACGACCTTCGCGCTGACCGACGCGCAGTTCGAATCGGTGCTGACCGCCGTGGAGATGCTGAAGGCGATCTGTCCTCCGCGCAACGACTGCATCGTCGACGCTCCCAACCAAACTCTTTCGATCCTTCACGGCGACGGCGGGGCGCCGACGAGCTACATGGCCGATTTCGAGGCTGGATGCGGTACGGGGCCCATACCGCCCGGTCTCTACATTCCGACCGCCGACCTGACCGCGCTCGAAACCTGCTCTACGCGATCGCCTCTTCCGCCGGGTCGGACGCCGGCAGGGACTGACGCTCCATCCGAGGACTCGCGGCGGACCGATCCGCGTGTCGTAGCGGCAAGAACGTCTGCCAGTGAAGTGGACAAGTTGCCCCGGCCCGTCTCTTGCTGCCGGGACCCTCCAGGCGTCATGGCTTACCGGCCCTCGCTCTCCTTGGCTTCACGCCGCAGCCATCGGCGGGTGCGCCCCCTCCGACGGGTCATGCAGCTCGGCGGCCGCGGTCTGGAGCGCGAGCGATGTCGGGTTCACCGAGTCGTCCCTGGGCGGCTCGACCTCCGTGCAGCCGGACGCCGGGTGCACGACCGCCGGCATCACCTACTAGACTAGTCTAGACTTCTCCGCGCCCGCGAAGACGTTGCGGGGCCGCGCTTGTTCCTACCTCGACTTCGTCGACACGACGCTCACCCTGTCCGACGCGCAATGGCTGGACGTGCTGACCGCTGTGCGAGCGCTGAAGACGGACCGCCCGCCGAGCGACCGGCGCGGCGCCGATTTCCCCTTCAGATCGCTCTCGGTCAATCACGGCGATAGCAGGGTGCCGTCGCTCTACTCGGGCGACTTCTACGCGGGTGCGGCGGCGGTGCAGCGCCGCCTGGTCCGTACCTCTCCGAGGACTCTCACCGCGTTCGCGGAGGTCCTCGGCACGATCGTCTTTCCCCCTGGCTTGGACGCAGGCGGGAACTAAGCCCTTCTCCGAAGACCTCCCCGCTCAGAAGAAGGGCGTGAGCGCCGCGAGCCAGCGGTTCGCGACCTTCACCGAGCCGCTCGCGTTCGGGTGCACGCCGTCGACCGTATCGACGCCGGCGGTCGCGTCGAAGCCGGTCCACTGGTCGACGACGTAGATGGGCGATTGGGCGGTGCTGTTTGCAGCGGCCCAGCCGGGGATGGTCGCGTTGAAAGCCACGACGCGATCCCCGCACGCGGTGCACAAGCACGTGGAGCAGGTGGCGGTATTGATGGGGGCCATCGGAATGAGCTGCGCCGCCAGGACGACGACCTTCGGATTGATGCCCCGGAGCACGGCGAGGACCTGGGAGTAGGCCGCGAGGATGTTCGTGTCGGGGATGGCGTTCCAGAGGTCGTTCGTCGCGAAGTGCAGGAGCACGATGTCGGCGGGGTTCGGCGACAGGACGCTCTGCATGGTCTGCACATTGGCAGTGAGCTCGTCGGCGTCGCCGACGAAGTTCGTGACGAGCACGCCGGGGTGGCCTTCGTTGTCGCGGTCGTAGTTCGTGGGCGTGCAGCCGGCGTCGGTGTTGCGGCTGCCGACGAAGTCGAATCGGCCGGTGAAGCCTGCTTGATTCAAGTCTTGCCAGAGGTCGGCGCGCCAGCAGGTGGAGCCGGTGATGGAGTCGCCGAGGGGCATGATGCGAAGGGTGCCGGGGAGCTTGGTGATGCCTGCGTCGTTCGAAGAGGTCCCGCCCGAGCTGGAGCTCGAATTCGAGCCGCCGCCGCTGGAGGAGCTGCTGCTCGAGGCGCCGGTGGTGCCCGCGTCGTGGCGGGCTCCCGCGTCGGCGGTCGGTTGGGCGCCGCTGCTGGAGCTCGCGCCTCCGCTGCTCGACGCGCCCGCCGTCGCGCCGTCGGCGGTCGCCGAGTCGGAGCCGCTGCTCGACGTGGGCGTCGACCCGCTCGAGGACGCGGACGGGGGGCCCGATCCCGAGGAGCTCGTGCGGCCGCTCGATGAGCCTGAGGAGCCGCTGCTCGACGATCCGGGGCCGGTCGGTCCCCCACCGGGGTTGGCGGCCGACGGCGAGCAAGCCCACACGAGTGCGGCGAACGCGGTCCATCCAGCAGAACGGAGAAAGTGCATCGTTTGACTCCCGGCGCGGGGCCGGCTTCGTGAAGCGCGCGGCGCGTTACTCGTGCAGAAGGCAGAAGCGCGAGACCGCCCGAGCGGCTCACTCCAAGACGAGGGTGTTCGTGACGTGGCCCGGCGCGTCGCCCGAGGGGCGCGGGAAGGTCCAGGCTTCGATCGCGTCGTGGATGCACGCCTGCAATCGCGCCGTGCCCTCCTTGGCGGTGCTGAGCGAGACGTTGGTCACGTGCCCGTCGGGCGCGATGGCGGCGTCCACGGCGATCCGCGCGCTGAGGTACGGCTGCTCCATGCGGGCGCGGTCCCAGCAACCTTGGATTTCGGCGCGGTGCGCGGAGAAGACGGCGTTCTGCGCGGCCTTCGGGATAGTGCCCTTCGGCGCCTCGGACGCCGCGGCAGGAGCGGCCGAAGGGGTGGCGGAAGACGAAGGGACGACCACGGCCGGCGAGGGAGGATCGGGGGCGGCGCGTTCGGCCGGCGAGGGGGGCGCTTCGTTGTCGGTGACTTCGCCCGCTGCGGGCGCGACGTCGGTCGAGTCGGCCTTGGCGTTGCGGTGGGCGGCCCCCTTCTTGTAGCGGCGTCGGGCGGCGGGGTGCGCGGCGTCGTGGACGTCCGCCGAAGGGGTAGGGGCCGCCTGCGCGCTCGGGGCGCTCTCGACGCTCTCGCCGCTCCCTTCCGGCGTCGGCGGCGCGGCGGCGATGACCGACGCGGCCGCGGGCAGGGCCGTGACGGGAGGCGTCGTGTGGCACGCGCGGGCGGCGAAAGCGGCGACGACGACGCCGAGGAGGCCGACGCCTGCGCCCGCCTTCCATGCGAGGGGGATGGATCGCGCGCGCGCGGACGGCGGGGGGCTCATGCGCTCGATCGTCGTGTCGGCGAGGTTTTGCGCGATGCCGGGCGCGGACGTGGTCCCCGACGCGGGAAAGCCGGGAACGCCGGGGACGCCCGGGACGCTCGACAACGGCGATCGCGTGCCGAACTTCGGGATCATGCTGGCCGAGAGATCGTCGGCGGCCTGGAGCTGGTCGGCGATGCGCGCGCGCATGATCTCTTGGTCTTCGGAGAACTCGGTGTTCATGGCGGCCGAGAGCTCGTCGGCGGTGGCGACCTGGCCGGCGCAGGCGCGCTCGAGCTCCTCGCGGAAGGTCGCCGCGTCGGGGTGGCGGTCCGCGGCCTTGAAGGCGAGGGCCCTCATGCACACGGCCTCGAGCGCCGGCGGCACGTCCGGTTGGACGGTGCGCGGCGATGGCGGCGCGTCGCGCAAGAGCGCGTTGACGATCTCGAACTCCTTCATGCCGTCCCACAGGCGCTGGCCCGCGAGCGCGTCCCAGAGCATGGCCCCCACCGAAAAGACGTCGACCCGACGATCGATCGGCTCGCCCGAGAGGGCCTCGGGCGCCATGTAGTGGATCTTGCCTTTGAGGACACCGGTCTGCGTGCGGACGACGGAGTCGGCGGCCTTGGCGATCCCGAAGTCGAGCAGTTTGACCTGACCGCCCTGGGCGACGACGACGTTGGCGGGGCTGACGTCGCGATGGACGATGTGGAGGGGCTCGCCGTCGAAGTCTTTGAGGTCGTGGGCGTACTGGAGGGCGGAGAGGACCTCGAGGAGCGCGCGGATGAAGAGGCCGCGGATACGGAGCCGGTCTTCGCCCTGCGCGCGGGCGCGCAGCCTCTTGAGGAGGCTCTTCAGCGAGGGCCCCTCGACGTACTCCATGACGATGAAGTACCCGTCGTGGGGATCGCACACGACCTCGTTGGTCTGGACGATGTTGGGGTGGTTGAGGCGCGCGGCCAGGCGGGCCTCCTCGAGGAACATCGTCGTGAAGCTGGCGTCGTCGGCGACGTCGGTGCGCAGCTGCTTGATGACGACCAGCTTGTTGAAGCGGGCGGGTCCGCGGATGACGGCGAGGTAGACGGTGCCCATGCCGCCGCGCCCGAGCTCGGCGATGAGCCTGTATTTCCCGAGCGCGTCGCTCATGGGCGGCGGCTCACGCGCACTCGAGGACGGCCGCTCCAAGGACCTGACCGCGCGACAGGCGATCGAGCGCGAGGTTGGCGTCGTCGAGGGGGTGCACTTCGCGCTCCGGGTGCAGGGGAATGCTCGCGGCGAGGCCCAAGAGCTCGCGCGCGTCTTCGCGCGTGAAGTTGGCGACGCTTCGCAGGGAACGCTCCCACCACAAGTCGGAGTAATCGAGCTCGGGCACGTGGTCGAGGTGAATGGCGTTGATCGCGACCGCGCCGCCGCGACCGAGGGCCTTCAGGGCGGCGGCGACGACGCTGCCGGCGGGGGCGAAGGTGACGGCGGCGTCGAGCGGCTCGGGTGGACGCACATCGTATCCCCCCGTCCACTCGGCGCCGAGCGCCGTCGCCCGCGCGCGCTCGGCCTCGGAGCGGGTGCACACGAAGACGCGGCATCCCCAGTATCTGGCGATCTGGATGGCGAGGGTGGCCGACGCGCCGAAGCCGTAGAGGCCCAGCTTTCCGCCCCGGGCGATGCCGCTCACCTTGAGGGCGCGGTAGCCGATGACGCCTCCGCAGAGCAGGGGCGCCGCGTCGAGGTCGGCGAAGCCGTCGGGAAGCCGCAGCGCGAAATCGGCGCGCACGACCGCGTGCGTCGCGAAGCCGCCGTCGCGATCCCAGCCCGTGAAGAGGGCCGCGACGCAGAGGTTCTCGCGCGCCGAGCGGCAGTGGGTGCACGTACCGTCCGTGGACGCGAGCCATGCGACGCCCGCCCGGTCGCCGACTTGCCAGTCGCTTACGCCGGGGCCGACGGCTTCGACGCGGCCGACGATCTGGTGGCCAGGTACGACGGGCAGCCGGTGTGCGGCGAGGTCGCCCTCGCAGATCTGGAGGTCGGTGCGGCAGACGCCGCACGCCTTGACCCGGAGGAGAATCTCCGCGGGGCCGGGCGTCGGGTCAGGCGCGTCGAACGGGCGGAGCGGATGGGAGGCCGCGGCGCCGGGTTGCTCGAGGCGCATGGCGTGCACGGCGTTTCACCGTGCCCCGCCGGCGCGGGTGAGGCGGCGCACGTCGGTGCCGTCGGCGACGAGGACGACGTCGGCGCGGCCCACGAAGAGCCCCGTCTCGACGACGCCGGGGATGGCGCGCAGGGCGACGTCGAGGGGGGCCGGGTCGTCGATCGGCGCGACCCGGAGGTCGTAGAGCAAATTGCCGGCGTCGCTCCTGACCGGGACGCCGTCGCGCGTGCGGAGCTGCGGCGCGCCGAAGCGCGAGAGGTGGCCGCGCGTCGCGCCGTGGGCGAAGGGCAGGACCTCGATGGGGACGGCGTGCTTCTCGCCGAGGCGCGTCGAGAGCTTGCTCGCGTCGATGATGATGACGTTGCGCTTGGCCGAGTAGTTGACGATCTTTTCGCGGGCGTGCGCGCCGCCGCCGCCCTTGATGAGATCGAGGCGGGCGCTCACTTCGTCGGCGCCGTCGACGTTCACGTCGATGTCCCAGGGGCCCTCGTCGGTGAGGAGCGGGATGCCCAGGCGCGCGGCGAGGGCGCGGGTCGCTTCGGAGCTGGGCACGCCGACGACGCGGTGGTCGCGGCCGAGGTGCTGCGCGAGCTCTTCCACGAAGAGAATCGATGTGGAGCCGCTGCCGAGTCCGACGATTCCCTCGGGGGGGACCTCGCGGAGCGCGGCGCGCGCGGCGCTCCGTTTTGCTTCTGCCATGGGGTCCAAAACGCGCGTAGCAGTACCACGAACCTCGACCGCGCGGTGTCCCCAACCGGGGTACTTGTCGACGCCCCCAGCCCGCGCACGGCCCCTTTACAGGGCGCCTTCGGTGATTAACTCATGCTCAAAACCAGCGCGAAAAATCCTCCGGCCAAGGCGGTCGGGGCGATCGCGCTGGCGATGAATTCCGACCGGTCGAGCGCTCGCTGCGTGCGTGTGTGCGGAGCGACCTCGGCCACAAGCTCGTCCGGCGTCGCCGGCCGAATCGAAGGAGATTGCGCCATGTGGACCGGTTTTCACGATCTCGACGACACGTTCCGAGCTTTCGACCTCTTGCAGCGGCGGCTCGATCGCGCCTTCGACCACTGGGCGGCCGATGCGCCGCAAGCGGCCGGCGCGCGGAGGCGGCTTCGCACCGTGTGGCCTGCGACCAACGTCTTCGAGGCGAAGGAATCGTTCGTCGTGAAGGCGGAGGTGCCGGGCGTCGCGGAGAGCGACGTCGCGGTTTCGGTCGAGGACGACGCGTTGGTCATTCGCGGCGAGCGAAAGAGCGCCGTGCCCGAGGGCTATACCGCGCACTGGAGGGAGCGGTCGAGCATCGCGTTTACGCGCAAGCTCCCGTTGCCGACGCGGGTCGACGCGGATCAGGTGTCCGCGACGCTCAAGGACGGCGTCCTCACGGTGACGCTGCCCAAGGCCAAGGACACGCTGCCGCGACAGATCGCGGTCAAGGCGTCCTGATTGTCTTTTGCCACCGACATATCCGAGAAGATTTTACGGAGAGAGCCATGAGTGACATCACATTCGAGAAGCAGAACGGAACGAATCTGGGCGCGGCTCCGAGCAAGCCCCGCGCGCGCCGCGCGGTCGCGCCCCCCATCGACGTGTTCGAGAACGCCGACGAGCTCCTCGTCGTCGCGGACGTGCCCGGCGTGGCGGGCGATGGAATCGACCTCCGCGTCGAAAACGGCATCCTTCGGCTCGAGGCGAAGCGGGCGGCGGCGGAGAACGCGTCTCCGGCGCTCGCGCGCGAATACGAGGACGTCGACTACGTGACGACGTTCCGCATCCCCGCTGGGATCGACACGGCCGCCATCTCGGCGCAGACGAAGAACGGGACGCTCCAGGTCCACCTTCCGAAGGCGCAGGCTGCCAAGCCGCGCAAGATCGCCGTCAGCTGAACGGTTATCCCCCGATGGCGCGCATCGACACGTCGGCGGCGGTGTGCTCGGTGCAGCCCTTCCACGTGACGCCGTCGGGCTTGAGCGACCACGCGTCGCCGATGGCGTGAACGAGGCCGTCGACGTCGCCGGCGGCGGCGAGGTCGGCGGCCGCGACGCCGTCGTTCGTGGCGAGGCACGGCCGGAGCATGCCGTCGGAAGCGACGCGCATGCGATCGCAGGTCTCGCAATACGTGTCGGTCGCGCCGGTGATGAAGCCGACGCGGAGCGACGGACGCTCGAGCGCGCGGACGTACCGCGCAGGTCCGCGCTTCGGATCGGGCGCGCCGCGCTCGGCGACGAGGAGGCCGGCCAGCTTCGCACGCATCTCGTCGGCGCCGACGAGCTTGTCGGCGGGGAGGCGCGCGCCTTCGCCGATGCGCATCAACTCGATGAAGCGCGGGACGATGCCGCGCTCCCACGCCCAGCGGACGATGGCCTCGAGCTCGTCGTCGTTCTCGCCCCGCAGGACGACGGTGTTGGTCTTGAGCTCTTCGAAGCCTGCGTCTCGTGCGGCCTCGATGCCGGCGAGCACGCGCTCCAGCTTGCCGCCGCGGGTGATGCGCCCGAAGCGCTCCGGCGAGAGAGAGTCGAGCGACACGGTGAGCCGCCGGAGCCCCGCTTCGCGCAGGGGACGGGCGAGGTCTTCGAGGCGGGTGGCGTTCGTCGTGAGGGCGAGGTCTTCGACGCCGAGCCGCGCGATGAACGCGACGAGCTCCACGACCCGTGGATGGACGAGCGGTTCGCCGCCGGTGATGCGCACCCGGGTGACGCCGGATCGGACGAGGGCGCGCACGACGGATTTCCACGCCTCGTCGTCGAGCCGGTGCTCGAGATACCCGTCGCTGCGGGAAGGCCGGCAGTAGACGCAGGCGAGGTCGCACCGATCGGTGATCGAGAGCCGCACCGCCTTCGGCGCGAGCCGCGGCGGCTGGGCGATGGGCAATGACCGATGTGTGGGTCCTGCCTCCATACGAAATGACCCTAGCAGCTTCACGGGGGACGTGCGCCCCGCGGCCGGGCATTGTAGGTCAGGAGGAAATGGCGAGCGCGGGCGTCTACCCGTTCGAGCAGATCGACGATACCCTGCCGTACTTGCCTCTGGCGGCGCGGCGGGTGCTCGACGCGCTCGGCCGGAAGCTGCCGCTCGCGGGATGGCAGTCGCTCGCGCTGGACGACCGCCGGCGGCTGGTCGACGCGGGCGCCGGGGACACGGTCGATCTCGACGTCCTCCCGCTGCTCGAGCGTGCGATGCCGGCGCCGTCGATCGCGCCGTCGACGGTCGAGCCGGGAGCGGCTTCCCCTCCGGCCGAGCTGACCGCGGCGCTCGGAGCCGCTCGTCCGCTGGAGCCGCCGCGCTGGGCACGCCTGTCGGCGCTCGACCGGTACACACTCGTGAAATACGCGCGAAAAGAGGAGAAGCTCGCGCGCGCCTACGAGGCCATCGTGCGCGGCTCCGGCATGCCGTTCAGCCACCTGAACGAGGCGGGCGAAGCGCGCATGATCGACGTCGGCGCCAAGCTGGAGACGTCGCGGCGCGCCGTCGCGAGCGCCCGCGTCGGGACCACGCGCGAGGTGGCGGCGGCGATTGCGGGCGGGATGTTCGCGAAGGGAGACGTGCTGGCGGTGGCGCGAGTCGCGGGGATTCTGGCGGCGAAGCGCACGGCGGAGCTCATTCCACTCTGCCACCCGGTGAGCACCACGCATGCGGCGGTCGACTTCGAGGTCGACGGCGAGCTCGGAGAGGTGCGCGTGCGCGCGACCATCGAGGCGCTCGATCGAACCGGCGTCGAGATGGAAGCCATGGTCGCGGCGAGCATCGCGTCGCTGACGATCTACGACATGGTCAAGAGCGCGGACCGGTGGGCGGTCGTGGAGCTCGTGCGGCTCGAGGAGAAGAGCGGGGGCAAGAGCGGGGACGTCGCGCGGCCGAGCGAGCGGGGCGGCGGGTGAGCGGCGGAGCGGCGCTGGTGGCGTTGCGGGAAGCGCCGCTCTCCGTCGACGAGGCCCTCGCGAGCGTCCGCCACGCGTCGGCGGGCGGCGTGTGTGTGTTCCTCGGGACGGTGCGGGATCACAACGACGGTCGATCCGTCGCGCGGCTCGACTACGAGGCGTATGCGTCGATGGCGCTCGCCGAGATGACGCGCATCGCGGAGGAGATCGCGGCGGAGATGCCGGAGGCGCGCCTCGCGGTGCTGCACCGGACCGGGTCTCTCGTCGTCGGCGACGTCGCGGTGGTCTGCGCGGCGAGCGCGCCCCATCGGGACGAGGCGTTCCGCGCGTGCCGTGCGCTCATCGACCGGATCAAGGCGCGGGCGCCGATCTGGAAGCGCGAGCAAGGTCCCGAGGGGGCCGCGTGGGTCGGGTGGCGGTAGCCCCGCCCGGCACGGCCGGTCCGCCGGCTCGACGAAGCGATATGGCGGGATGCGCACCTAGGCCTTGGCGACGTCGTCGGGAGAGTCCCAATCGCGGAGCTCCGCGGCTTCGGCGGCGGTGAGATCGAGCGCCTGCGCGCCTGCGGCGTGGAGAAGCCGCTGGAGCGAGTGGTCTTGCCCGCGGGCGCGCGCGACGGCGAGCGGAAGGACGCGGGAGGGGTCGTAGCGGGCGCAGAGCGGTTCCCATCGTTCACCGCGTCGGGGCGCGAGGACGGCGGCGTCCGGCGACGCGGCGAGCAGGCGTTCGACGATGGACGCGGAGACGAAGGGCATGTCGCACGCGAACGCGAGCGCAGGCGCGACGCTGGCCCGTTGGAGCAGCGCGACGAGCCCGCCGAGCGGACCGATCCCCGCCGGCGCGTCCGCGAGGATCTCGAGACCGAGCGGCGCGTATTCGCGTCGCTCCCCGACGAGCACGACGTCGAGCCCCCGCGGCGCGAGGAGCTCGATCCAGCGCGCGACGAGCGTCCCCCCGCCCGGCGCGGGCAATAGACCCTTCGCCGCGCCCCCCATCCGCAGACCCGCGCCGCCGACGAATACGCCGGCGATCGCGCGATTCACGCGTCGCTCCACCGGACGAAATCGACGAGGGTGCCCGCCTCGATCGGTCCCTCGCCGGCGGGGATGAACGTGACGCCGTCGGACTGCGCGAGGCTCGTCGCGGCGCCGGAGGCTTGGTTGCCGTGGGCGTGGGCGGCGAAGCGATCGCCGTCGGGCCGAAGAGAGGCCCGCGCGAGCTCCAGGCGGTCGCTGCCTCGCGCGCGAGAGTCCGCGAGCCGGACCACCGCGGGCGCCGGGATCGGGCGCGCGTCGCCCTGCAAGGCGCGCAAGAGCGGCATGCCGAAGAGGAGGAACGCGACGAGGGCGCTCGCGGGGTTGCCCGGCAGACCGATGACGTGCGCGCGGTCGGTCTTGCCGACGGCGAGCGGCTTGCCCGGCTTGATCGCGACCCGCCAGAAGTCGAGGGCGACCCCCACGCCTTCGAGCGCGCCGCGCACGACGTCGTGGTCGCCGACGCTGACGCCGCCGACGGTGAGCAAGACGTCCGTCCCGTCGAGCGCGTCCTCGATCGCACGGCGTGTCGTGTCGGGGTCGTCGTGGACGATCGGCGCGACGCGGACGTCGGCGGCGGCCTGACGCGCGAGGGCGGCGAGGGGAGCGCTGTTCGACTCGGGGATCGAGGCGGTTCGGGGTTCGTCGCCGGGCGCGCGGAGCTCGTCGCCCGTGCAAAGGATCGTGACCCGCGGCCGGCGCGCGACGAGGATCTCCGCGCGGCCGAGCATCGCGACGAGCGCGAGCGAAGCCGGGGTGAGGCGCGTGCCGGCGGCCAGACCGAGGGCGCCTTGCGGAAGGTCTTCGCCCGCGCGTCGGATGTGCTGTCGCTTCTTCGGCAAGGCGTCGAACCGGAGGTGATCGCCGTCGCGCGTCACGTGCTCCTGCATGATGACGGTGTCGGCGCGCGCGGGGATCGGACTTCCGGTGAAGATGCGGCACGCCGTTCCCGGCTGGAGCTCCGGCGCCGCTCGTCCGGCGCGGCTCTCGCCCGCCACGCGAAGCGAGAAGGGCGGACCGTCCGTGACGTCTGCGATCGCGACGGCGTAGCCGTCCATCGCGCTGTGGTCGAACGGGGGGAGGGGGTTGCGCGCGACGAGGTCTTCCTGCAGCACGCGCCCCGCCGCGTCGGCGCGGACGGGAACGCGCTCGCTCGCCAGCGGGCGGACACCGGCCATCAGACGCGATCGGGCTTCGTCGAGCGAGAGCATCGTCAATGACCGTGTTTGCTGCCGCGCGCGAGCGCCGTCGCGTGCGCGAGGATCGGCGCGAGCACGCGGTCGACCGCGAGCGTCACCGCGTTCGGACTGCCAGGGAGGGCCGCGACGACGCGCCCGCGGTACGTGCCGGCGATGGCCCGCGAGAGCACGGCGCGCGGGCCGATCTCGTCCCACGAGAGCCGGCGGAAGGCCTCGGCGAAGCCGTCGAGCGTCTTCTCGAGCAGCGGGGCGAGTGCCTCGTAAGTCTGATCGCGCGGCGAGAGCCCGGTGCCGCCCGTCGTCACGATGGCGTCGGCCAAGTCTTCGTCGCACACGCGCGCGAGGAGCGCGCGCAGTTCGGAGGGCTCGTCGCGGACGATGGCGCGGAAGCTGACGGCGAACCCGGCGGCCTCCAGCCGATCGTGCAGCCGCTTGCCGCCCTCGTCGTCCGCCACGGTGCGGGTATCGCTGACGGTGATGGCCGCGACGCGCACGCCCGGGTTGCCTTCGGAGGGTGCCACGACGGCTTACCCTAGTCGGCACGCTCGAGCGAAGCGAGAGCGCGGCCGGCCCGAGCGTGGGCGCGCGCGTCGTCGGCCTCGAGCTGGGTGTTGACCTCGGCCCCGAGGACGATCGAAAAGCTCGTGAGATAGAGCCAGATGAGCAGCACCGCGACGGCCGCGAGGCTCCCGTAAAAGAGCGCGTACCCGCCGATCGACCCCACATACGCGCCGAACGCCCACGACACGACGAGCCACGACAGGACGGCCGCGAACGTCCCCGGCCACACGCGCCGCCGACGCACGCGCGCGTGCTCGACCGCGAACCGGTAGAACCCCGCGAGAAAGCCCATCCCGGCGATCAGCGTCAGGGACGCGGCCACCAGCTGCTCGCCCGGCGCCGGAATGTGCGTGTGCCTCCGCGGCGAACCAGGCGCGCGCGGCAGGCTCCGGTGGAGCCCGTCGTGCGGGGCCGCGTCGATCCGCACGATGAGCAGCGCGACCAGGCACATCGTCGCGAGGCCCAGGACGACCCACGCGAGCGCGATGGCCCTCTTCTTCCACCAGGGACGTCGCTTGGCCTGGGACGCGGTCTCGAACACGTCCATGAGGTTCTTCAGGCCGGACGAAGACGTCCAGAGGTAGCTGGCGATGCCGAGCGGGGCCAAGCCCGACCCGCGAGAACCGGCCAGGCGACCGATCTCGGTGCGGACGAGGGTCTCTGCCGTCTCCGGGACTACGTCGAGAAGCGGCGCGAGGAGCGCGTCGACGCCTCTCGCGCGGGCCACGAGCCCGATGAGGAACCCGCCGAGCACGAGGAGCGGGACGAGGCTCAGGAAAAACCAGAAGGCGACGGCCGCGGCGGCCTCGAACGCGTGGCGGTCGATGAGGCCGCGCAGGACGCTCGCCGCGAGGAGGAGTGCGCGTTCACCGAGCCGGCGGGGAGCCACGATGCAGGCCAATCGACCACGCGGGTCGTGCCGCGGTCAACGCCTCCGCGGGTCGACATGGCCGGCCTTCCGACCTATGCCATGGGCCTGTGGTCGGGCCATGAGTTCCGCGCAGCCACTCCTCTTCACGGTCGCGTTCCGGAGGAAGATGGCGGAGCTCACACAGGAACAACGGCAGGAGTGGCTCGCGTCGCTCGGGCGCCGACTGCGCGCCGGGCCCCCCGCGCGGCCCGGCTCGCCGCTCGTCCAGGAGCTTCGGGAGGTCGCGCGGGGTTGCCGGCTGCCTTTGGTCGACGGGATCGAACGCCAGCTTGGGCCCTTCGATCCGCGGCACCTCACGGCGCTGCTCGAGGTCCCGCGCGAGCGCTTCGTGCGCATCGAGGACATCGAGCGGAGCGCGGAAGACGTGCCCCTCCCGCTCGACGATCAGGGGCTCGCGACGATCAGCGCCCCGCACGCGTACGCCCTCTCGTATCGGCTGCTCGCGCTCGCGCGGGGCGACCTGCTCGTGGAGCTCGGCTCGGGCTCGGGGTACGGATCGGCGCTCGCCGCGTTCATCGTGGAGGAGTCGGGGCGGGTGCTCTCGTTCGAGATCGACGAGGACCTCGCCGCGTGGGCCGCGCGATCGCTCGACGGCACGCCGAACGTCCACGTCGTCCGCGCCGACGCGATGGCGAGCGCGCCGCTGTGGGGGGCGGCCAAGAAGGTCGTGGCGACGTTCGCCGTCAACGTGCTTCCGGCGGCGTGGATCGACGCGCTGCCCGAGGGCGGCCGCCTGGTCGCGCCCGTCGGCCCGAGCGATCGGGACCAGAAGCTGGTGCTCGCGGTCCGCCGTCACGGGCGGGTGGTCGAGAGCGAGCACGGCGCCGTGCGCTACGTACGAAACCGCTCCGTGAGATAAGAGGTCGCCCACATGACGGAAGGGAAACCTGTATGCGCCGTGGTCGGCGTCGGGCCGGGCAACGGCGCGGCGTTCGCGCGGAAGTTCGCGTCCGAGGGATACGCCGTCGCCCTGCTGGCGCGGGGCCCCGACTACTCGACGACGCTCGCCGCGTCCATTCCGGGCGCGCGGGCCTATGCCTGCGACGTGTCCGACGAGCCCTCCATCGAGCGGGCGTTCGCGGCGATCGCCTCCGAGCTCGGTCCGGTCGACGTGCTGATCTACAACGCCGGCAGCGGCGTCTGGGGCAACGTCGAGAAGCTGACGTCCAAGGACTTCGAGGCGTCGTGGCGGGTGAACGCGCTCGGCGCCTTCATCGCGTCGAAGGCCGTCATCGCCGGCATGAAGGCGAAGAAGCACGGCGACATCGTCTTCATCGGGGCGACGGCGTCGCGGCGGGGCAACGTGATGACCGCCGCGTTCGCGCCGGCGAAGGCGGCGCAGCGGAGCCTCGCCGAGTCGATGGCGCGGTACCTGTGGCCCGAGGGCATCCACGTGAGCCTCGTCGTCGTCGACGGCGTCGTCGAGTCGGAGCGGGCGCGGTCGGCGCGGCCCGACGCTCCCGACAACACGCTCCTCAAACCGGCCGACGTGGCGGACCTGGTCTTCGCGCTCACGCAGCAGAAGCCGTCGGCCTGGTCGTTCGAGGTCGAGGCGCGGCCCTTCGCCGAGAAGTGGTGAGCGCGCCGCAGGTCACTTCACGCGGAACGCGACGAGCTGCATGACCCAGTTGACGCCGTTGTCGACGAGCGCGGTCGCCGAGTAAGAGCCCGCCATCGGGACGTAGCGGTCCTCGAAGATGTCCGAGTCGGGCTTCGTGATGATCCGCTGCGTGAACCCCGCCCCGGCCGTGAGGGTAGTGACCGGGACCATGTTCGCCCCGACGAGGAGCGCCGGCCCGTTCGTGGTCACCGGTCCGGCGGTCGTCGTGAGGCCGGTCCCGGCCGCGCCCGCGCTCACGTCCACGGGCGCGTCGGGGTCGAGGCCCTGATATTCCGCGACGCGGAGGTCAGGGGCGGAGGCGTTCGCGTCGAACGTCACGGTGACGGCGTTGGCGGGAGACGCCGCGATGGCGGATGCGTAATACATCGACTGCGTGAAGCTGATGGCGGGGTTGATGGCCACGGTCGGCCCGAGGGCGAGCGTGTACGCGTTTCCCGCCTTGTCGGTGACCGAGAGCACGTGGGCCGTCGCGTCGGCCCACCCGATGGCGAGCACGTTCGTGTTCCCTGCCGTCTGCGCATTCATGAACGCCGCCGTGATCGTCATGACCGCGCCCTGCGGCGTGGCCGGCGCAAGCTGGATGAACGTCGGAGGCATCGGCGGCGGAGGCGGCGGCATCGGCGCATCCGGCTTGGCATCGGGCGGTGCGTCCGGCGGCGCATCGGGAGCGGAATCCGCACCTGCGTCCGTCAAGGGCTTGTCGCCGTCCGGGTCCACCCCGGCGTCGGCGGGGGGCGGCTTGTCTTCGCCGCGATCGTCGTGCCCGCCGTCGTGCACGGGGTCGGGCGGGACGGTCACGTCGTCCGTCGGGCCGTCGTCGAGCCCACCGGCGTCGGTCGTGACGATGGGCGCGTCCGGAGGGTCGGCGGCGTCGGTGCCGTCTCCCGGGGGATCGGCGTCCTCGGGGAAGGTGCTGTTGGATTGCAGCCCTCCGAGCGGGAGCCCGCACCCGTACAACGACGCGGTCACGACGAGGGCCAGGGCGCCCGCGGATCCGAGCGAGCGGGCCCACACCGGGGCCGGGGCCGCTTTCCTCGTCCTCGCCTCCCTCGCCATGCGCTCGGCCCCCGGGCCGGCAGGACCATCGTCTGTCAGGGACCGCATCGGGATCGGGCGCGGAGGAGTGCGCATAAACACTCCAACTGTACGCTCTCTTCGGCGCACGTCATCCCATTTGGGCGTTCGTGCAAGAGCGTGTAATCGCCTCGGGGCCCGCCGCGGCGGCTCTCGTGTCCCTCTTCAATGCAGCGCGTGGAGCGCAGAGCGCGCGGCCGTACGCTCGCTCTCGGGCTCCTTCCAGCACGCGCATCCGCGCGTCTTCGCTCAGGATTTCCCGTCCTCGTTCGCGCGCTCGTGGCCTGTCCTGAGCCCCGTCCGCGCCCGCTCCATCCAGTCGCGGACACGGTCCCACACGCGGCGCAGATACGGCGACCCGTGGTCGAGGACCAACCCCATATGCGTCGGCGGTGGGGCGCCGCCGTCTCCCGTCACCCGCAGGACTTCGTGGGGGCCCCCGCAGCGCGCGACGAAACGGGCGCCGCACTCCGGTGGGCACTGCAGGCGGTCCCCGTCGCTCACGATCTGGAGCACGGGGACGCGAACGCGGGCGAGCGACGCGAGGTAGTCGGTGCGCCCGTCGGCGCTCAGCCAGAAGCCCGTGCGCGCGTAGCGTTCGAAGTCTCCCATGAGAGCGGCCGTCTCGTCGTCGCTGCCGAGGCGAAGGGCGCGGGACGGAAAGCGGCCCACCCGATCGCAGATGGCGCGCGCGGCCCGCAGCGTGGCGCGCTTGACCAGCCACCGCGCCGCCGACGGCTCGAGCTCCCGGAGCCACACGTCGGACGCCACGGTGACGAAGGCGTCGAAGTCCACGAGGCCCGCCCCTTGCGCGGCGAGGCCGACGTGGCCGCCCAGCGAATGGCCGACGAGCACCGCGGGCCGGGCCGGGGCGCCGTAGGTCACGGCGAAGCTGAAGACCGCGGGCAGGTCGGCGAAGACGAGGTCGTCGTACGCGGAGGCCGCGCCCCTTCGGCCCGGCGGAGCGCTGTCGCCGTGGCCGCGGAAGTCGAAGGTCACGACGCGCCAGCCGCTCTCGAGCAAGAGGTGGGCGAGCCCTTGCCCGCGTGGGCGATCGAACTCGATCCTCCGCGCCATGAGCGCGTGCGCGAGGACCGCCGTGCCGACCGGCACGCCTCCCGGCTCGCCGATGTCCGTCCGGAGCGACCAGCCGTCGGCCGTGCGCACGTCGATGGTCTCCCATCCGCGCTCTCTGCCCGTGTCGTCGTTCGGACCTCGCTCGGTCCGGGCGGGCGCGCGCGCGGCGGTCGCGATGGGCAAGCGGCGGTGGAGCATCGGTCGGCGACCCGGGTCCATCTTCGCACGGCCCGGCCCTCACTCGACAGGGAGCACCCAGGCTTCGGCCCCCTCGGCGATGCCGAGCTCCTCGGCCGTGTCGCGCGCCAGCTCGCCGCGGCTCCCGCTCACCGAGCTCCGCGCCTCGCTCGTCTCCCGCCAGGGCGCCCACGCGCACCGGAAGTAGGGCGGCTCGTTGCCCTCGACCGCCACGAGCGCCCGCGTCTTCGGCCACTCCTGCGGCGCGAGCAGGCGCGTCACCCTTGCCAGGTGCGACCGGGCGACGAGGGTCACCTCGTCGGTGCTCGACGTGAAGTGCGGTCCGCCGTCGAACGGGTCCACGCGCTCGGCGTAGCGAAAGCCGATGCGCCGCAGCATCCGCTCGACGCCTTTGGTCTGCGCGCCCACCTTCCCGAGGACGCCCTGCGCCTGGATCGGGAGAAGCGACGCGTAGATCGCTCCTTCCGGAAAGAGCCCCTTGATGAACTCCTTGTTCTTCTTCGAGAGCCGGTCCGCGTCGGCGTACGTCATGTCGGTGAACTTGCGGCCGACCGCGTCCCAGAGGTGAGAGGTGCCGTCCGGCTCGAGCGGGGGCAGGAGCTCGGCGAGGAGCTCGTCGCGAAACCACTCTCTGTGCATCTTCACGAAGAGAAAGCGCACATACGAGATCATGAGGCCGATCCGCTCGGGCCTCTTGCGGTAGTCGGGCCGGACGATGAGCCCTCCGATCTCGGTCGGGCCGTTGTACGAGTAGCCGATCTTGAGGACGACGTGGCTGAAGTGCTTGTCGAGCGTCGCCGAGTAGCGCTCCTCGCCCGAAACGTCGACGTAGATGTACGGGGCGTCGCGCCTGCCGAGCTGCCCGATGATCATCGACGTGCCGACGATGCAGTCTCGCTCGCGATCGACGACGACGAAGACGTACTCGCGCCGGCGCGGGTCCTTGATGACGCCGGAGAAGCTCTTCTGCGAGTGATCGAGGATGCCGCGGATCTCGGCGCGGTCGGCCGGGAGGTTCACGGTGTTGAGGTGCTGCGCCACCTCGAGGAGCTGGTCCTCGTCCTCGCTCGTGGCGGAACGAACCTCGAAGGGCCAGGGCATGTGCACGCGTCAGTTCCCGACGAGGAGCCGCAGGATGGCGCTCGCCGTCTTGCCGTACGGAGGCCGAAGGAGGCCCCGAACGCCGGCGCGCGACTGTCGGTAGATCGGCTTTCGCTTGCTGAACGTGTCGAACCCCTCCCGACCGTGATAGTGCCCCATCCCGCTCGGTCCGACGCCGCCGAAGGGCAGGTCGTCCTGGAGCAAATGGATGAGGGTCTCGTTCACGGCGGCTCCCCCCGAGACCGTGCCGCCGAGGACCGCGTCGACGAAGTCGCCGTCGTGGCTCAGGCAGTAGAGCGCGAGGGGCCGCGGGCGATCGTTCACGTACGCGATGGCCTCGTCCACCTTCTCGTACGTCACGACGGGGAGGATCGGGCCGAAGATCTCCTCGCGGTCCAGGAGCATGTCGCCCGCCACGCCGATCACGACGGCCGGCGCCATCTTGCGGGTCCCCTCGAACGATTCGCCGGCGGGGTTCACCTCGACGACGCGGGCGCCGCGCTCTTTCGCGTCCTCGATGTACGCCCGCAGCCGCGCGAGCTGCTTGTCGTCGATGATCGACGTGTAGTCGGGGTTGTCGCGCAGCGTGGGGTACATGCGCGCGATCGAAGCGCGGTACGCCTCGACGAAGCCCTCTGCGGCGCTCTTCGGGAGGAGCGCGTAGTCGGGCGCGACGCACGTCTGCCCGGCGTTGAAGAGCTTCCCGGAGGCGACGAGGTCCGCCGCCGCACGCACGGAAAAGTCGGGGGCGACGATGACCGGCGACTTTCCGCCGAGCTCCAGCGTCACCGGCACGAGGTTCTCGCTCGCCGCGCGCATCACGAGCTTCCCCACGCGGGTCGACCCGGTGAAGACCAGATGGTCGAACGGCAACCGCGAGAACGCTTCGCCGACCTCGGGTCCCCCGCGCACGAGGCCCACGAGGTCGCTCCCGCCCGTCCCGCTCGCGCCGAAGGCCTCGGCCAAGAGATCGCCGAGGACGGACACCGTCTCGGGGACGTACTCGCTCGGCTTGATCATCGCGCGGTTCCCTGCCGCGATCACGCCGACGAGCGGAGAGAGGGCGAGCTGGATGGGGTAGTTCCAGGGCGCGATGATGCCGACGACCCCGAGCGGCTGCGCCACGACCTCGGCCCGCGACGGGAAGAAGACCCAGCTCACGTCGCGGTCTTCGGCCTCCATCCACTCGCGCACGTGGGCCTTCGCGTGACCGATGGCGCTGTGGACGGCGAAGACCTCGCCGACCAGCGTCTCGACGGCGGCGCGGTGGCCGAAGTCGCGGGACACGGCGGTCGTGAGGGCGCCCTTGCGGCGGAGGAGCGCGGCGTCGAGGCGCTCGAGGCGAGCGATGCGGGTCGCGGTGTCGGGCGCTCCCTCCCTCCGCTGCGCGTCCTTCATGCGGGCGAGCGTCGCGGCCATGTCGAACGGAGGCTGCGCCGCGGCCGGCGCTCCGGAAGAGAAGGTGGCGGCGGACGTGGTCATGGAGAGCTCACGCCCAGGATAGAGCAGTGCCGCCTCGATACCACGGTCCGATCGCGCGCCCGGACCTCAGCTGATCTCGAAGACGAAGCAGGCCCCACCGCCCGAGCGGTTGAAAACCCACGCGTCTCCGCCGTGCGATCGCGCGATCTGACGGCAGTAGGCGAGACCGAGGCCGAAGTGGGAGCCCTGGCCGCCCGGGTCACGGTGGCGGTAGGACTCGAAGAGCGCGTCGCGCGTCTCGTCGCTCACGCCCGGTCCGCGATCGCCGATCGCCAGGATCATGCGCTCGCCGCGGGCGACCCACTCGACCTCGACCGTCGACCGCGCCGGCGAGAAGCGCACCGCGTTCTCGAGGAGGTTCACGACGACCCGCTCGAAGACGACCGGATCGACCGTGGCCATCACCTCGTCGCCGCCCGAGCACACGATGCGCACGCCGCGCCCGCGCGCCGCGGGCCGCATCTGGTGCACCACCGACGTGACGATGGGGGCGACGCACAGGGGCGCGCTCGCGGCGGCCTGCGGGTGATAGCCCTGCGCGACGGCGAGGGCGTCGCGGAGGAGCACGCCGAGGCGCCGCGCGCTCTCGCCGATGTCTTCGAGCGCGTCGGCGGCGCCGCTCGGGAGGTGCACGCCGACGAGCTTGCGGCTGAGGACTTCGAGGTTCGCGGAGAGCACGCCCATCATGTTCTTGGCGTCGTGGAGCGCGAACGCCGCCGGTGTGGGCTCGGGGTGGATGGATCGCGGCAGGCTCCAGACATCGCTCCGAATGGCGCTCTCCTCGTTCTTGGAGCTCCCATCACCGGGTCGAATGCTGAATCGCACCGCCATGCACGTTTCCTCGAGAACAGGGAACGGCGGGCTGAGCAAAGACTTCAGAGGGTTCCTTGCGGACGCCACGCAAACGCGACACGTATGGTGCCGAGGCAGGCGACCAAGTACGCTTCCGCCACCTGCGCTGGAGAGACCATGGCCACCGACGACCGTCGCACTCTCCTGAGATTGCTCGCAAAACACGCGTACGCATACAAGCCGGGCGGCTTCACCCTCGTCTCCGGCAAAGTGAGCGACGAGTACCTGGACTGCAAGATGGCGCTCTGTCGCGGCGAGGCGCTCCCGCCCCTCGGGAGACTGTTCCTCGCCGCCCTCGACCCGCGGGTCGTCGCGGTGGGAGGCCTCACCATGGGCGCCGACCCCATCGCCACGAGCATCGCCCACGCGAGCGCGGCGCCCGAGTCGAGCCGCGTGCTCTCCTGGTTCAGCGTACGGAAAGACGCGAAGGAGCACGGGCGCAAGAAGACGATCGAGGGCGCGGCCGTCGCCGGCGCACCCGTGGCGGTGCTCGACGACGTGGTCACGACGGGAGGGTCGACGATCCAGGCGATCGAGAAGTGCCGGGAGGGCGGCCTCGCGATCGTGCAGGTGCTCGTGCTGGTCGATCGCGAGGAAGAAGGCGGCATACGCCGGATCGAGGAAGCGGCCGGTCCGGGGATCCCGGTCGTCGCGATGTTCAAGCGGAGCGACGTGCGCCGCGAGTGGGACGCCCAGCAGCGCTGAGGCGCCGGGCTCGTCCCCGATGTCGGCGCGGACCTACGCGTCCGGTTTCTTCGTCTTGCCCGGGTCCTTCGACGCGTCGTCGGCGGTTTCGGGCGCCGATTCGTCTTTCGCGCTCTCGGAGCCGCCGCGACGGCCGAAGACCTCGCGCTCGATCGTGGTGGCCACGTTCTCGAAGGCGCGCCCGACCTCGCGGGCGCTGTTCGCGACGACCTCCTCGACGCTGCGGCCCGGCAGCTTCTCGGCGACGGTCTTCGCGGCGCGGAACAGGAGCCCCAGGCCCTGCCGCACGTCCCTCAGCGCACTCGGTTTGTCGTCGGCCATGACACGCTCGATCATGCGCACGAAGCCGCGCTCTGTCGAGGTCATCCCCGCCGGGGCGGCTCAGCGGCGGGCTTGCCCGGCGACCGCGGGCGCGCGGGCCGGCTTCCAGGCGGTGCAGCGGTCGCGTCCCGTGCGCTTGGAGACGTAGAGCGCCTCGTCCGCCGACTTGAAGAGGGCCTCCCAGTCGCTCCCCGCCGCCGGGAACGTCGCCACGCCGACCGAGCAAGTGACCTGCAGGCCGCCCTGCGGCGTCCGGAAGGACGTGCGGCCGAGCTCCTCGCGGATGCGGTCGCCGAGCAGCATCGCGCCCGCCTCGTCGGTCTGCTCGCAGAGCACCACGAACTCCTCGCCCCCGAACCGGGCCACGACGTCCGTCGTCCGCTTCTGCCGCGTGAGGATGTCGGCGAGCCCGCGGATGACCCGGTCGCCCATGTCGTGGCCGTGGACGTCGTTGACCTTCTTGAAAAAGTCGATGTCGACGACCAGGAGCGCGAGGTGGCGCCCGAAGCGCGCGGCGGCCGCGATCTTCTGGACGCCGGCGTCGAGCATCGCGCGCTTGTTCAGCAAGCCGGTCAACCCGTCGGTGGTCGCCATCGTCTCGAGCTTCTGCATCATGCGCGCGTTCGAGAGGCTCACGGCGAGGTGGCTCGCGAGGACTTCGAGCGTGGGCCGGACCGAGTCGCCGAAGGCGTGCCGGCGCTTGGCGCCGAGGATGAGCGTGCCGAGGGCGCGGTCGCGGATGAGGAGCGGCAGGACGAGCAGGCTCGGGTGGTGAGGCCAAGAGAGCCGCTTGCTCAGCACGGCCTGGCGCGCGGTCTCGTAGTCGCCGCGGTAGGGGAGCGCGCAGCGGTTCTGCACCACCATCGCGACGAGCCCCGTGTTGTGCGGAAAGCGCGTCCCGACGAGGTCCTTCGCGTCGCTGCTCGAGCTCTGCGCGGCCACGACCTCGTGGGTCCGCGTGGCCTCGTCGAACACCGTGATCGCCGCCAGGTCGAAGCTCGCGATCTCCCGGGCGGAGCGCACGCCGGCCTCGACCACCTCGCGCTCGCTCGAGGCGGCGCCGAGCGCTTTGGCCGCCCGGTAGACCTTGCCCTCCTCGGCCTTCGCGCGTTCGAGCTGGACGAAGACGCGCTCGTTCTGGATGGCGCGCAGGCAAAAGCGCGCGGCCTGCGCGGCGATCTCTTCCTCGCGCGGCGAGAGCGGCCGGTCCGCCACGCGGTCGACGGTGAGGATGCCGCGGAGCGCGGTGCCTTCGAGGACCGGGATGGCCGTGAGCGCCCGGACCGGGCAAGGCCCCATGTAGTACGGCACCTTGTAAGACGGCTTGAGCCCTTGCAGGGAGACGCGCATCCGCTGCGCCGACACCGCGCCCAGCACGCCGTCGCCCGCCGGGAAGGGCGCCTCCCGGATGTCCTCGGACTGCGTCGAGACCTCGCTGATGCGAAGGTGCGTCCCGGCGTCGTTGAACCAGAGCAGGACGGCGGTGTGGAGATCGAGCGAGCGGCGGAGCAAGTCGAGCGCGTAATGGACCGACTGGTGGATCTCCTCGACGCTCGCGCGGACCAGGCGGTCTCCGTCGCCGCCCTCTCCTCCGCCGAGGAGCCGGTAGCTCCGCGCGTCCTCCCGGATGCGCAGGAGCTGTCCCTGGATGCGCGCGTTCGCGCTCGCGCGGAGGCGGGACAACTCGGCGCGCAGCACGGCGACGTTGAGGAGGGCGAACGCGCTCGCGAACCCGGCGTGGAGCGCCAGGTCCGCGACGCCCGTCTCGCCGAGCACGCGGAAGCGGAGCGCGGCCTCGAGACCCAGGACGAAGGCCAGGACGACGAAGCCGGCCGGCGGGCGCGCGATCGCCGACGCGACGGCGACCAGGACGTACAGGCTCGGCGCGAGGGGTCCCGAGAAGCCGCCGTCGAACCGGACGAGGGCCGTCTCCACGCCGAGGGCGAGCAGGACGCCGAGGTCGACGTCGAGACCCGCGTCCGGCTCGAGGCGCGCCCGGCCCCCGCGGCGCCGCAGCCTTTGCCGCAGCCGGGTCGCGAGGAGCACGCCCCAAAGGGCGACGGCGGCCCAAGCGAGGGGGCCTGCGTCGTGTCGGGCGCCGCCGACGACCGCGTAGGCCGCGAGCCCCAGCGCCGCCGCGAGACCGTGCCAGCGACGGACCAGCCGCCGGGCCGCGAGCGACGCTCCGACGAGCGGTTCCATCCCACGATCGGGGTACAAGAGGCGCCCGGCGAGGGCCAAGAAAGGCGCGCCCCGGCGGCTCCTTTCGGAGCCCGAAAATAACCCCTTTGCGCGCGGGAGCTACGTCGTGGGAAGCTCGTTTCGCCCATGCCCACCGAGCACCGCTTGCACGCGCGGTGCGGCTGCTCGTCCTCCGTCTCCGCCGAGCACGCCGTCTCCGCCGGGCGCCCATTTGCGTTTCCCACGAGCGCCCGCCATTTCGAGCGGGATCGCCCGTTCGCGGTCGACCACCTCGACCTCGACGTCACCCTGGAGGTCGCCGAAAAGAGCATCCGCGCCGAGGCGTCGCTCGACGTCCGCCGGATCGACCCGTCCGCCGAAGAGCTCCCGCTCGACGCCGTCGGGTTCGACGTCCACGACGTGCGCGTGGACGGCAAGGGGGCGCCCTGGCGGTACGACGGGCGCACCCTGCAGGTCCATCTCGGGCCCTCCCGAGATACCGCCAGGGTCACCGTTCGCTACCGCGCCACGCCCCGCCGCGGCCTCTACTTCATCGAGCCCGATGCCCACTATCCGGACAAGCCGCGGCAGGTCTGGTCGCAGTGCCAGGAGGAGGACGCGCGCCACATCTTCCCGTGCCACGACAGCCCGCACGCCAAGATGACGACGCGGATCGCCGCGCACGTGCCGGGCGGATGGTTCGCGCTGTCGAACGGCGCGCTGCTCTCGAGCGACGCGCCCGCGGGCGGCGACGCGACGTACGTCTGGCAGATGGAGGAGCCGCACGCGAGCTACCTCGTCACGCTGGTCGCGGGAGAGTTCGCCGAGATGTCGGCCATCGCGAAGGCCGGCGGACGCGAGATCCCGCTGAGCTACTTCGTGCCGAAGGGCCGCGAGGCCGACGGACGCCGGGCGTTCGCCCACACGCCGAAGATGGTCGAGCACTTCAGCGAGGTCACCGGCGTCCCCTATCCGTGGGTGAAGTACGCGCAGATCGTCGTGTCGGACTTCATCTTCGGCGGCATGGAAAACACGACCGCGACGACGCTCTACGAGCATGTCTTGCTCGACGAGCGCGCCGCCATCGACATCAGCTCCGACGACCTCGTCGCCCACGAGCTCGCCCACCACTGGTTCGGCGACTATGTCACGTGCCGCGCCTGGTACGAAGGCTGGCTCAACGAGGGCTTCGCCACGTACTTCGAGCACGTGTGGCGCGAGCATCGGCTCGGCGCGGACGAGTACGATTTCGGCCTCAAGGGCGACTTCGACGCCTACGCCGCCGAGGCGCGCGGCCGGTACCGCCGGGCGATCGTCTGTCAGGACTACGACGCGCCGCTCGATCTCTTCGACCGGCACCTCTATGAAAAGGGCGGGTTGGTCCTCCACGCCCTTCGGGCGGAGGTCGGGACGGAGGTCTTTTGGCGCGGCGTGCGCGCGTACCTCGAGGCCCACGCGAAGGGCGTCGTCGAGACGCGCGACCTGCAGCGCGCGCTCGAGGAGGTCAGCGGGCGCGGGCTCGGGCGGTTCTTCGAGCAGTGGGTCTACAAGCCGGGCCACCCCGAGGTCGAAATCGAGGTCGGCTGGGATCGCGGGATCCTGAGCGTCTCGACCAAGCAGACGCAGAGCACGGCCGACGGTGTCCCGGCGTCGTTCGAGCTGCCCCTCGACCTCGACCTCGGCGCGTCCCGCGGCGGCGTGGAGCGGCGCGCGCTCCGCATCACCGAGAAGCAGCAGTCCTTCGCCCTGCCCGCGCCGGAGCGGCCGTCCTTCGTCGTGGTCGATCCGGCGATGCGCATCCTCGGCGAGGTGCGCGTGAAGGCGCCGCTCGACATGCTCCGCGCGCAGCTGGCGAAGGCGCCGACCGCGCGCGGCCGCTGGCTGGCGGCCCAGGTCCTCGCCAAGAGCGACGACCCGCCGAGCATCGCGGCGCTCGCGCGCAGCCTCTCGAGCGACGAGGAGTTCTGGGGCACGCGCGCCGAGTGCGCCGCGTCGCTCGGGAGGATCCGCACGCGCGAGTGCTTCGACGCGCTCAAGGGCGCGCGCCAGGTGACCCACCCGAAGGTGCGGCGCGCCGTCGTCGACGCGCTCGGGAGCTTTCGGACGATCGAGGCGATGGAGGCCATCAAGCCGCACGCCCTCCGCGACGCGAGCTACCTCGTCGAGGGCGACGCCGCGCGGGCCCTCGGCCGCACCCGCCAGGCGGCCGCGTTCGACGTGCTCGTGGACCTCCTCGATCGCCCGAGCTGGTACGACGTCGTTCGCGCGGGCGCCATCGACGGGCTGGCCACCCTCCGCGACGAACGCGCGGTGCCCCTCCTGGGCACGAGCATCCGCTACGGCCACCCCACGCGGGTCCGGCGCGCGTCGGCCATCGCCCTCCCCAAGATCGCCGGCGACCGGAAGACCCGCGAGACCCTCGAGAACCTTCTCGAGGACCCCGACCCGATCTTCCGCATCGACGTCGTGCGCGCCCTCGGCGACCTCGCCGACGGCAAGGCGCGCCCCGCCCTCCGCGAGCGCCTCGATACCGACAACGACCCGCGCGTGCGCCGCCACATCCGCGAGGCGCTCCGCGACCTGAACGAGCCGAAGCGGGCCGCCGAGCCGCTCCGCGAGGAGCTCGACAAGCTCCAGGACGAGCACCGAGACCTCAAATCGCGCCTCGCGAAGCTCGAGGCCCAGGTCGTGTCGTCCGCTCCACGGCCGCCGCGCGGCCGCGGCGAACGCGCCAAGACGGACGAACCCAAGCGCGAGCCGAAGCCGCGAGGCCGCAAGAAACGGAAGAAGGGTTGAGCGAGTCGTTCCCCATCCGGGTCGACCAGCGCGGCGCGGCGGTCATCTGGACGATCGACCGCGCCGATCGGAGGAACGCCCTCTCGATCGCCACCGTCCTCGCCCTCGGCAAGCTCGCGCGCGACGCCGAGTCGAACCCGTCGATCCGCGCCATCGTGATCACCGGCGCGGGCGACGTGGCGTTCTGCGCCGGCGCCGACCTGAAGGAGCGCCGCGGCATGGACGAGTCCGACGTGCGCGCGCAGCTCGAACGCTATCGGACCGAGCTCGGGCCGATCGATCGCTCCTCGAAGCCCGTCGTCGCCGCCCTCAACGGCGTGGCGCTCGGGGGCGGCCTCGAGCTCGCCCTTTGCTGCGATCTCCGTGTCGCCGCGGAGCACGCGGTGATGGGCTTCCCGGAGACCTCGCTCGGCATCATCCCCGGCGCGGGCGGGACGCAGCGGCTGCCGCGCCTCGTCGGCGAAGGGCGCGCGAAGGAGATGATCCTGCTCGGCCGCAGGCTCACGGCCGCCGAGGCGCTGTCGTGGGGATTGATCCACCGGGTCGCCGGCGGCAAGGGCGTCGTCGAGGACGCCCTCGAGTGGATCCGCCCGGTGACGGAAGGCGCGCCCATCGCGCAGGCCGCGGCGCTCGCCGCGATCGACCGCGCCCTCGACGTGACCCTCGACGTCGGCCTCGAGCTCGAACGCGTCGCCTACGAGCGCACCCTCGCGAGCGAAGACCGCCGCGAGGCCCTCGCCGCCTTCGCCGACAAGCGCGCCCCCCGCTTCCAGGGCCGCTGACGCGCCAGGGGCTGCAGGGGAGGCGTGCTAAGCGTGGCAGCGAGACCCATGACGCCCGACGAGAAGCTCGAAGAAGCGCTGACCCGTGTCGAGGCGGGGGGCGCTCCGAAGTACCACCAGAAGAACGCCGAGCAGGGGAAGCTCTTCGCCCGGGAGCGCATCGCACGCCTCGTCGACCCGTCGAGCTTCGTCGAGGACGCGGAGCTCGCGAACCACCTCGACCCCGACCTCCCGGCCGACGGCGTCATCACCGGCACGGCCACCGTCGGCGGCCGCACCGTCGCGGTCATGGCGAACGACTCCACGGTGAAGGCCGGCTCGTGGGGTCGCCGCACCGTCGAGAAGATCCTCCGCATCCAGGAGACGGCGTCGCGCCTGCGCGTGCCGCTCTTCTACCTCGTCGACAGCGCGGGGGCGCGCATCACCGATCAGGTCGAGATGTTCCCGGGCCGCCGCGGCGCGGGTCGCATCTTCTACAACCAGGTCCAGATGAGCGGGCAGGTGCCGCAGATCTGCGTGCTCTTCGGGCCGAGCGCGGCCGGCGGAGCGTACATCCCCGCGTTCTGCGACGTCGTCATCATGGTCGAAGGCAACGCCAGCATGTACCTCGGGTCGCCGCGCATGGCCGAGATGGTCATCGGCGAGAAGGTCACGCTCGAAGAGATGGGCGGCGCCAAAATGCACTGCAGCGTCAGCGGCTGCGGCGACGTCCTCTGCAAGACCGAAGACGCGGCGATCGCCTACGCGAAGGCCTACCTCGCGTACATGCCGCAGTCGTTCGAGGAGGCGCCGCCGGTCGCCCCCGCGCGGGCACCGCGCGCCGGAGGCAAGCGCATCGAGGACATCGTCCCCGCCGACGAGAACAAGGCCTTCGACATGATGGCCGTCGTGTCCGAGCTCGTCGACGAGGGCTCGTGGCTCGAGATCAAGGCGCTCTTCGCGCGCGAAATCATCACCGGGTTCGCGCGCATCGACGGCCGGCCCGTCGGCGTGGTCGCCAATCAACCCAAGTGGCTGGGAGGCGTGCTCTTCGTCGACAGCGCGGACAAGGCGGCGCGCTTCGTGTGGCTTTGCGACGCCTTCCGCATCCCGCTCGTCTTCCTCGCGGACGTGCCCGGCTTCATGATCGGGACGAAGGTGGAGCGGCAGGGGATCATCCGCGCCGGCGCGAAGATGATCGCCGCCGTGAGCGAGGCCGACGTGCCCAAGGTCAGCGTGGTCGTGCGCAAGGCCTACGGCGCCGGTCTCTACGCCATGTGCGGGCCCGCCTTCGACCCCGACGCGTGCCTCGCGCTGCCCACGGCGTCGATCGCGGTCATGGGCGCGCAGGCGGCCGTCAACGCGGTTTTCTACAACAAGATCCAGGAAATCCCCGCGGGTCCGGAGCGCGACGCCCACGTGGCCTCGCTCCGCGACGCCTACAAGGCCGACATCGATCTCATGAAGCTCGCCGCCGAGATGGTCGTCGACGCCGTCGTCCCCGGCGATCGCCTCCGCGGCGAGATCGCCTTGCGCCTCGCGCGGGCCGAGCGCAAGCGCACGTCGCGCCCTCCGAAGAAGCACTTGGTGGCGCCGGTCTGACGGGGATTGACGTATTTTGAGAGGGCGATGGTCACGGAGCAGGACATCGTCGGCGCTGCGATCGCCGGCAAGTACCGCGTTCGCCGCATCGTCGGCGGCGGCTCCATGGGCGTCGTGTGCGAGGCCGAGCACCTCGAGATCGGCAAGCGGGTCGCGATCAAGCTGATCGACGCGTCGCTGGCGGGCCTGAGCGACGTCGCGATGCGCTTCCGGCAAGAGGCCCGCGCGACGAGCCTCGTCGAGAGCCACCACATCGTCCAGGTCTTCGACGTCGGCACCGACGACCGCCTCGGTCTCTACCTCGTCATGGAGTATTTGACCGGGCAGGACCTCGCGTCGTTTCTCGCGCGCGAGAAGCGCATGGCGACCGACGCCGCCGTCCGCATCGCCGTGCAGGTGGGCCGCGGCCTCGCGAAGGCCCACGAGGCGGGCGTCGTCCACCGCGACCTCAAGCCCGCGAACATCTTCCTCTGCACGAGCGAGGACGAGCACCCCGTCGTCAAGATCCTCGATTTCGGCATCTCGAAGGTGCTCGCCACGTCGAAGGTCGGCTCCGCGCCCGGCCTCAAGCTGACGCGCGACGGGATGGTCGTCGGCACGCCGCAGTACATGTCGCCCGAGCAGGCGCAGGGCTACTCGATCGACGAACGGAGCGACGTCTGGGCGCTCGGCCTCGTCCTGTACGAGATGCTCGCCGGGCGGCCCGCCTACCCCGAGCTCCCGACCTACGAGCAGTTCATCATCCACCTCGTGTCGAAGCCGCCCGACGCGCTCGAGCACGTCGCCCCGTGGGTGCCCCGCGAGCTCGCCCGCGTCATCCACGGCGCCATCGAGCACGACCTCACCCTGCGCATACGGAGCAGCGCGGAGCTCGTGAGGCGGCTGCTCGAGGCGCACCCGATCGGCGCCCGCTCCGTCGAGCCGACCGCGATGGAGACGACCGACACCTGGAGCGACCCGCAGTCGTTCGACCCGGCGCACGCCGACCTGTCGCCCGCGCGCCTGCGCCGCCGCCTCGCCGAGCTCCGCGACGCCGCCTCTCCGACGGAGCGCAACGAACGCAGCATCCTCTCGGAGTCGGCGCCGGTGCCGGTCGCCGCGGTCCGTCCGCCCGGCGGAACGGCGGCCTCGTCGGGCGTCCGCGGGACGGCGAGCGATGCGCCGCCGGCACTCGAGGACTTCCGCGAGGACGCCCCGCAGTTCTTCGATCGAAAGCTCCTGCGGTCGCTCGAGACGCCCCCTCCGTCGAGTGGGACGCCGCCGCCGAAGGACGCCCTGGCGGGTCCGCCCGCGGGGGTCGCCGCCGAGGCCGCGGCGCCCGGGTCGAGCGATCGTCGGCCGGGGCGGCCCGGGTGGGTGCGGTGGGCGCGCTGGGGCGGATATGCGCTCGTCGCCATCGGCATCGCGACCGCGGCCCTCTTCGCGCTTCGCTGACGGATACACTGATCGAAGATGGGCTCAGGCAGCCTCGGGGTCTCGCTCGCGCTCGCGACGGCGCTCGGAGTCGCGGTGGTGCCCGCGCGCGCCGAGCCGTCGAGCGTCGAGATGATGCGGCTCCTCGGCCCGCGCGCGAGGACCGCGTTCGGGCCGCCCGGCGAGGCGTCGCTCGGCGCGATCGTTCGGCTGCCCTCCGGGGTGCTCGGGGCGAGCGTCGGCCTGCGCGACATCGCGCCCGGCTTCGCGCGTCTTCGGGGCTCGCCGTCGGCGATCCTCTCGTTCGCCGATGCGCATCCGACGTGGCCGGTCGAGGTCTCTCCGCCGCTCCACCTGCTGCTCGACGCGGCGGGGGCCTACGTCGGCGCCACCGCGGCGCAGGCGGCGGGACACACGGGGGCGGGTGCGCTCGTCGGCATCGCAGACACCGGCGTCGACGTCACCCACCCCGACTTCCTCGTCGGCGGCAAGTCGCGCATCGCGTGGCTGCTCGACCTCTCCGCGCCGCCGCTCGGCCTCCATCCCGACCTCGAGAGCCGCTACGGAACCACCGCCGACGACGGTACGGTCCTCGCGGGCGCCGTCTGGTCCAAGGCCGATCTCGACGCCGTCCTCGCGTCGGGCGACCCGACCACGCTGCCGCAGGACCAGGTCGGCCACGGCACCCTCGTCGCCGCGTGCGCGGCCGGGCAGGACGCGGTCTACCAGGGCGTCGCCCCGGGGGCGGGCATCCTCGTCGCGCGCGTCAGCGGCCAGTCGGACTCGATCGCCACCGACGACGTGCTCCGCGGCGTCGAGTTTCTCTACGACATGGCCGACGCGATGGGCCAGCCCATCGCGGTCAACCTCTCGATCGGGACGGACTTCGGGCCGCACGACGGGTCGCTCGACTGGGAGCAGGCCCTCGCGACGCATGTGGGCGCGGCCTACCCGGGCCACGCGCTCGTCGTCGCGGCCGGCAACAGCGGATCCATCGCCGACGTCCCCATCCACCAGAACGTCTACGTCCCGGCCGGCGCCACGGTGCGCGTCCCCTTCCTGACGAGCGCGGCCTCGGGGAACGGGAACATCAGCGTTTGGGTCGCCATGCACGCCGGCGCCGACATCAGCGTGGGCCTCGACACGAGCGGCGGCACCTGGCTGCCCGCCGTGCCGCCGGGCGCCTCGGGCTCGATCGAGGGCCCGGGCTTCGAGGCGACGGGCGCCGTCGACAACGACACCGCCGTCGCGCCGGCCTACGCGACGAGTGGGCCTCAGGGCGCCGTCGCGATGATGCAAGGCGCGTGGCCCGCCGGGACCTACTTCATCACGCTGGTCGGCTCGGGCACGGCAGACCTCTATATTCAGGGCCTCGGCGACGTCGGCTACCAGGGCGCGGTCGCGTTCGTGAACGGCGTGCGCGAAGGGACCATCAATATCCCGGCCACCCACCCCGACATCCTCAGCGTCGGGTGCACGATCAACAAGCAGTCGTGGACGTCGATCGGGGGAGCCCGGTACGGCCTCCACCAGCTGAAGCTCGACTCCGTCGGCGGCCGACTGATGACGCCGCCGGCGTCGTCCATTCCGTACACGCCCGACGAGATCCCCATCGAAGGAGAGCCGTGCTGGTTCTCGAGCGCCGGCCCCAACCTCGACGGCGTCCCCAAGCCCGAGATCATGGCGCCGGGCGCGGCCATCGCGGGCGCGCTCTCGGCGCAGGCCCCGCCGACGTCGGACGACAGCATCTTCGCCGCCAGCTGCGACAACCCCGACGGCGGCGCGCCCGACCCGCAATGCCTGCTCGTCGACCCGACGCACGGAGTCGCCCTCGGCACGTCGTTCTCCTCTCCGCTCGTCGCGGGGGCCGCGGCGGTCCTCTTCGCGGAGAACCCGGCGCTCACGCAAGCCCAGATCGTGGCGGCGCTCCAGGGCGGCGCCCACCGCCTGCGCGGCAGCGCGCCGTACTTCGACGACGACCAGAGCGGACCGGGGGAGCTCGACGTCGTCGGCGCGCTCGCGGCCGTCGACCGCCTCGGCGATGCCGAGCTGACGCTTCCCGTGCGATCCGCGAGTTGGGTCACGCTCGGCTCGAGCGTCTTTCTCGCCGACGGATCGACGCCGCTCGCCGCCATCGTCGAGCTTCGCGCCGCGGCGGCCCCGGGCATGCCCGCCATGCCGGCCGGCGGCTTCAGCGACGACCGGGTGGGCCTCTACGTCTCGGTCGACGGCGTGGCGCAGCCCCAGGCCGCGACGATCCGGCGGAGGGGCCCGGGCGTGTGGATGGGCAAGGTGATGCTTCCGGCTGGGCTCGGAGGGTCCACCCTCACCGTGGGCGCGACGTTCGACGGCGCGGAGATCGTCGACCCCAAGTCCATCCCCATCGCCACCGATGTGTGGAACGGAGATTACGCCCCGAGCGTCCGCGGGGGTTGCTTCGTGGCCGCCGTGGGCGCAAAAAGCCGTTGGAGCGCGCTCGTCGTCGGCTTGGCCTGGGCCCTTTCCCTCGTCTTCCGAAGGCGGGCCCGCACGCCCGACAAAGCCGGAGAATGAGCCGGAAACCCCGGCGAACGTCACTGAATCCGTGCAATCGGCCATGCCGTCCCCCCGCAGAACCCAGCTTCATCTCGCCCCCCGCGGCGTGGCCCCGCACCCCGAAGACCACGACCTCGCCGACGCGCTCATCGCCGGCGAGTCCTGGGCGGCGGTCTCGACGTACCAGAAGCACGGACCGATGGTCTTCCGCTTCCTGCACCGCGCGCTCGGCGCCTACGGCGAAGCGGAAGACCTCACGCAAGAAGTCTTCCTCCACGTCTTTTCCAAGGTGCGCGGCCTGCGCAACCGCTATGCGCTCCGGAGCTTCGTCCTCTCGGTCGCCATCCGCACGCTCAAGTGGGAGATCCGCCGGCGCCGCGTCCGCCGCCTCTTCCAGGTCTCGGGCTTCGACAACCTCCCCGAGCCCGCGGTCGACGCGCTCGACGCCGAGTCGCGCCAGGCCGTGCGCCGCCTCTACGCGATCTTGGACAAGCTGAGCGCGCAGGAGCGCGCCGCGTTCGTCTTGCGCCACATCGAACAGATGACGCTCGACGAGGTGGGCGAGGCCCTCGGGCTCTCGCTCGCCACCGTGAAGCGCCGCCTCTTTCGCGCCACGCGATGGGTCTCCCGCGAGATGGACCAGGATCCGAGTCTCGCCCCTTACAGCAAGAAGGACTTCGACAAGATGACCGGAGGCGAACATGAGGCATCCTGAGGCGGAGGCCGCCCTCGGCCCCCGCGCGGCCGACGCCGTCGACATCGCCCGCCGGCACTTCGGGCACATGTCGGAGCGGCAGCGCGACGCCGCCCTCTCCGCGCTTCGGTCCAAGATGGCCGACCGGCGAAGGCCGCGCGTCCTCGGGTGGTCGCTCGCCGCGGCCGGCGCGGTCGCCGCCTGCGCCGTCGTCTCGCTGCTCGCGACGCGCCACCGGTGGCACGAGAGCGCGCTCTCCTTCCGGGTCGAGGGCGGGGAGCTCGGCGCGGGCGGGAGCGTGGAGTCCGGCGCGGGGGGCCATCCCGTCCTGCGCTTCTCGGACGGCAGCGAAGTCGTGCTCGCCGCCGGCGCGCGCGCTCATGTCCGCACGGTCGACGAGCACGGCGCGAACGTCACGCTCGACGAAGGTCAGGCCCACGTCTACGTCGTCCACGCGCCGTCGACGCACTGGTCGTTCGACGCGGGGCCTTACGTCGTCCACGTCACCGGCACCGCGTTCGGCCTCTCGTGGGCCGCCGCCGACGACCGGCTCGACGTGCGCCTCGAGAACGGCAGCGTCGCCGTCAGCGGGCCCGTGTTCGACACGCCGGTCGCGCTCCGGGCCGGGCAGTGGCTCACGGTGCGGAGCCGCGAGGTCCTCATCCGCGACCTCTCTGCCCGCGACGACGCCGCGAAGGGCAGCCTCTCGGCCCTCGGCGTCGCGCCGGCCCCCCCCGCCGAAGCGCTCGCCGGCGAGCACGAAGCGAAGCTGGAGACCGCCGAGCTCGAGGGACCGGCTCCCTCCGCGGGGCCGCGTCGCCACGCCCCGCGTCCGCGCGGCTCCGTTCCCGCCGTCTCGCAGGGCCACGGCTGGGCGGCGGAGCTCGCCGACGGCAAGTTCGCGTCCATCGTCGACGAGGCCCTCGGCCTCGGCCTCGAGCCGGTCTACGCCGGGAGCGGCGCCGACGATCTCGCCGCGCTCGCCGACGCCGCCCGTTACACCCGCCACTTCGACGTCGCGCGGGGCGCCTTGCTCGCCCAGCGGCAGCGCTTCGCCGCCTCCGAGCGGGCCCGTGTCGCCGCCTTCTCCCTCGGCCGCCTCTCGGAAGCGCAGCGCGACGACCGCAAGGCGCTCTCGTGGTTCGAGACCTATCTCCAAGAGGCGCCCGAAGGGACGTACGCGTCCGAAGCGCTGGGCCGGAAGATGATCCTCGTCGAACAGCTCGACGGGAGCGACGCCGCACGCGCCCTCGCCGCCGCCTACCTCCATCGCTTCCCGAGCGGCACCTATGCGGAAGCCGCGCACGCCATCGCGCCGGCGCCGTGAGCCGCGCCGGGCCTGTGCGGGCCGTGGCCGCGGCGTGCGCGGCGGGGAGCGCCTTCGCCTTCGCCAGTCTTTGGTCGTGCGCGGTCGTGGCGGCGGTCGACTCTCCCGTCGTGGCGCTCGTGCGCCCGAGCACGTCGACGTCTTCCACGACCGAAGCGATGAACCGCATCCAAGGGGAGCTGACGGCCGAAGGCTTCGACGTCATCCTGGTCGACGCCCCGATCGTCCTCACCGACGCGCCCGAGGGCTCCGCCTCCGCCGCGTCCCCCGAGCGCGACGCCATCGCCAGCATCGAGCTCGTCGTCGACACGCGCGACCGCTCCGCCGAGCTCCGCGTGATGGACCGCCTCACGAACAAGGCCGTCGTCCGGCGCGCCATCATCGAAGCGCCCGAGGGCCCGCAGTTCGCGCAGGTCCTCGCGGTGCGGGCCGTCGAGCTGCTGCGGGCGAGCCTCGTCGAGGTGCTCGTCCTCTCGCATCCCCCTCCGGTGGCCGTCCCGCCGGCCGCGGCGAAGGTGGCGGTAGAGCGCGCCCGCACCTGGACCGAGAGCTCGCTCGACCTGAAGCGGTCCCCCGCGTTGGGCTTCGACGCCGGCGCCGCGGTCCTCGCCGGGTTCGACGGCATCGGCCCCGCGATCGTCGGCGTCCTGCGCGTCCGGCGCGCCGTCGGCCGGGTGTTCCAGGTCCGCGCCACGTTGGCCGGCCTCGGGACGCAGCCGACGGTCCGTGCCTCCTCCGGCAGCGCGACCATTTCGCAGGACCTCGGCCTGCTCGAGCTCCTCTTCGCGCCGCTCCCCGACCGGTTCGTCCGCCCCGTCGTGTCGCTCGGCGCGGGCCCGTTCTACATCGCGGTCGACGGGCAGGCGACGTCGCCGTTCTCGGCGGCGCAGAGCTCCGGGTGGTCGGTCGCGTTCGACGCGGGGTTGGGCGCGGAGGTCCACCTCGGCCGCCACTTCGACCTCTCCGCGGAGGCGCACGCCTTCATCACGCGGCCCTATCAGGTCACGCGCTTCCTCGGCCAGGACGACGCCGACGTGAGCCAGCCGACCCTCTTGGGCACCGTGACCGTCGTGGGGTGGCTATGAGGCTCGCCCGCGTCGCCGCCTGCGCGCTCGCCTGCGCCGCCGCGTCGGGCGTCTCCGCGTGCAACACCCACCCGCTCGACGCGACCACGTCGAGCTCCGCCACGCTCCTCGCCGGCCTGCTCGCCCACTACACGTTCGACGAGGGCTCCGGCACGACCGTCGTCGACCACTCCCTCAACCGCAAGGACGGCGTCCTCGTCGGCGGCACGTGGATCGCCCAGGGCCGCTTCGGCGGCGCGCTCCACCTCGGCGGCTCCGACTACATCACCGTCGACACGTTCCCGTACCCCCCGAAAGACTTCAGCGTCTCGATGTGGATCCGCTCCGACGACCAGCCGATGAACGGATTCGAGACGCTCCTCAGCACCGAGGTCGTCTTCGAAGCGGGCTGGGAGCTCAACCTCGACAAGCCCGACGGCGGCCCGCCCTCCTTCCAGTCGGCCTTCTGGTCGCCGAGCGAGGGCGGGTACACGCACGTCGACTGCCTCTGCGTGCCGCTCAACGCGTGGACCCACGTCGTCTCGGTCTTGAACGGCGACGACCAGACCCTCTCGCTCTACGTCAACGCCGTCCTCGTCGGCTCGACGGTCGCGCGCGAGTCGATCGTGCCGGGCGAGCCCTCGCTCCTCATCGGCCGGTGGTCGGGCGACCTCCGGTATCTCGTCGGCGACATCGACGACATCGCGATCTACTCGCGCCATCTCGACCCGGCGGAGGTCGCGGCGCTCTACACCCAGCCCCCGCCCGACCCGCTCTGAACCAACCCTCCCGAGCGACAGCGGCGGCCCGAGAACGCACGGCCACCGCGGTCATCCCGAGCGGCCGCGAGGGACCCCACGGCGAACCGGGGCCTGGTCAGAGCGCACGCCCCACGCTCTCATCCCGCGTTTTCTTCTCTCGCCCCCACCGGGCTTGTGGCATGTTCTCGCGCGAGGCGCGTGCGCAGGGCGAAGAGGCGACACAAGGCGGCCTTCCTCGGGATGGGCGCCATGGGTTTGCGGCACATGCGGGTGTTCGCCGGCCTCGGCGAGCGCTTCGAGATCGCCGGCGCGTACGACCTTCGGTCCGACGTGCCCGTCCCGAGCGGCGCCGTCCGACTCCGATCCGAAGAAGAGGCGATCGCCTCCGCCGAAGTCGTCGTCATCGCCACCCCCACAGGCTCCCACGCGGGCGCCGCCGCCCGGGCCCTCGCGGCCGGCCGCCACGTCCTCGTCGAGAAGCCCATCTGCGCCACGGCGATCGAGGCGAGCAGCCTCGCCGCCCTCGCGGGACGGGGCGGCGCGCTCCTCTTCGCCGGTCACTCCGAGCGCTTCAACCCCGTCATCCGCGTCCTCGCGCGCCTCGTCCGCGACGAGCCGCTCCTCGCCGTCGACCTCGAGCGCGTCGGCCCCTCGCGCCCTACCGAGTGCGGCGCCCTCTTCAACCTCGGCGTCCACGACTTCGACCTCGCCACCTACCTCGGTCGGTCGCCGTTGACCCTCCGCGGAGCCCTCGGCACCGACGACCGCGCCCACGTCCTCTTCACGACCGCCTCCGGCGCCGTCGGCCACCTTCACGTCGATCGCACCGCCCCCGCGAAGCGCCGCCGCATCGCCGTCACCACCGCGCGCTGGGCCTACGAGGGCGATCTCCTCGCGCATCACCTCGTGCGCACCAGCACCGCGACCGGCGCCCGATCCGACGTGCCGCTCCCGCTCGACGAGCCGCTCGCAGCTCAGGCGTTGTCCCTCGCCGATGCGCTCGACGGAACCGGCGGCCGCGAGATCGCGACCGGCGACGACGGCGCCTACGCCGTGGCCCTCGCGGAAGAAGCCTCGCGAAATACTTGTCGCCGCCCGAGGCTCGCTGGTACCCCCTAGGGGGGCATGCCGCCGTCGGAGCCACCGGAGCGCTTCCGCCCGATGCTTCGGGGCGAAGGCCCGCGCTTCTCGAGAGAAGCCGCGGCGCGGCCGATCCTCGTCTTCGAGAACATTTACAAGGCGTACCGGCAGGGCGCGCCGGTCCTCCGGGGGATGAGCCTCGTCATCGAGCGCGGCGAGTTCGTCTTCATCACCGGCCCGAGCGGCTCCGGCAAGTCGACCCTGCTCCGCCTGCTCTACCGGGCCGAGACCGTCGACGACGGGCGCATCCTCTTTCTCGGGCGCGACGTCGCCCGCCTCCGCGACGACGCCGTCCCCTTCCTGCGGAGGAACCTCGGCGTCGTTTTCCAGGACTTCAAGCTCGTCGTGTCGTGGACCGTCCACGAGAACGTCGCGGTCGCGCTCGAGGTGCTCGGCCTGCCGCAGCGCCTCATCCGTGCGCGCGTCGGCGAGGCCCTCCAGCGCGTCGGCCTCGCCGGGCGCGGGCAGGACATGGCCGGCGTCCTCTCGGGCGGCGAGCAGCAGCGCGTCGCCATCGCGCGGGCCATCGTCGGCGAGCCGGCCCTCATCCTGGCCGACGAGCCGACCGGAAACCTCGACCCGCAGCTCGCCATCGACATCCTCGGCCTCTTCGAGGAGGTCCACTCGATGGGGACGACGGTCCTCTTCGCGACCCACGACCGCACGCTGCTCGAAGTCCGCCCGCGCCGCGTCGTCGTCCTCGGCGAAGGCAAGGCCATCGACGTCCGCGAGGGCGTCGCCACCGACGAATACGACAGCCTGCTTCCCCACTGACCATCGTTTACACTTCGAAGGCGGAGGAGCCATGTTGTCCGACAGCACCGCGAGGAGAGCCCGGCGGGGAATGATGCGCGAGTGGCGCCTCCACGCGCTCAGCGTGTTCTCGCTCGCCGTCGCGTTCGTGTGCCTCGGCGCCGCGCTCCTCGTCGTCATCAACCTCCGCGCCGTCGAGCAGCGCTGGGCCCACTCCGGCCTCGCGTCCGTCTACCTGAAGGACGGCGCCTCCCAGGAGGAGATCAACGCCCTCCGCGCCGCCGTGGCGCGCATCCCGGGCGTGACCGACGTGCGCTACCTGTCGAGCGGCGACGCGCGGCTCGAGTTCGGCGAGCACGAGATCGAGTCGAAGAAGGAGCTCGCCGCGCTCCCCATCGAGGCCTTCCCCGCGTCGCTCGAGATCGAGGTCGCGGCCGACATGCCCGACGCGGAGCTCGCCGACATGGTGTCGAAGATGAAGCTCATGCCGACGGTCGACGACGTCGAGACCTACCAGTCGTGGACCGAGCGGCTCGCGCGCCTGGTGCGCGGCGGAGTGGCGGCTTCGGCGCTCCTCGCCGTCGTCGTCTTCGCCGCGGTGCTCGCGGTCGTGGGGTCGACGATGCGTCTGGCCCTGCAGCGGCGGAAGATCGAGGTCGAAGTCCTGAAGCTCGTCGGCGCGACCGACGGGTTCGTGAAGAAGCCCTTCGTGCTCGAGGGGAGCGTGCAGGGCGCGTCGGGCGCGGTCGGCGCGATCCTGCTGCTCGGCGCGCTCTTTCTCCTCGTCCGCGGCCGCTTCGACGCGGAGCTGGCGGGGCTCATCGGCGTCGAGCCGATGTTTCTCCCCTGGTACGTCGCGGGCGGCATGGTCACGCTCGGCGCGCTCCTCGGCGCGACGGCATCGCTGGCGAGCCTGCGCAAGCTGGTGGCGGTATGAAGCGGCCCGCCGTGGGGGCGCTCGCCCTCGTGGCGGCCCTGTCGCTCGCGGGGGAGCGCGCGGCCCCCGCCGACCCTCGCCCGTCGCTCGCCCTCCCGAACGACCCCGTCCTCGCCATCGCCACCATCGACCGCAAGATCGCCGACCTCGACGCGTCGGAGCAGTCGGAGAAGGCCGAGATCGGGCACCTCGGCACGCAGGTCGCGGCGATGCACCAGCGCGTCATCCTCCGGGGCCGCGCGTTCTACCGGCTCACGCGCGCGGGGCTGCTCCCGGTCGGCGGCGGCTTCCGTGCCTTCGTCTCGCACGCGATGTACGTCGAGCGGGCGCGGCGGGTCCTCGCCTCGGACATCGACACGGAGATGGCGATGCGCGACCGCGCCGCCGACCTCGCCCGCGACATGGACCGCATCCTGAAAGACCGCTCGGCCCTCCAGACCGATCGCGCCACGATGGACGCCGCGCAGACCTCGCGGCAGGACGACGAGCGCCGCCAGAGCGCGTTCGACAAGGCCTTCGAGACGTCGACCGGCGCGTCGAGCGGCTACGTCGCCGTCGTCGGCGGGGGAGGGGGCGGCACGCTCACGGTCGACACGCCGGCCGGCGGCTTCGCGACCGCCCGCGGCCACCTGCTCATCCCCGTCTCGGGCCGCGCCGAGATCAGCTCCGTCCGGCGCGAGGGCACCGAGGGCCCCGGCCTCGAAATCCGGGCGCCCGCGGGCTCGGGCGTGCGCGCGGTCTTCGCGGGGCACGTGGCGTTCGCGGACCGCTACGGCCCGTACGGCCGCATCGTCATCCTCGACCACGGCGACCACTACTACACGGTGAGCGGGAACCTCGACGCGATCGACGTCAAGATCGGCCAGGACGTGGCCGCCGGAGAGCGCATCGGCACCGTCGGGGACGACGGTCACGGCTCGCTCGTCTACTTCGAAGTCCGCCACAACTCCCGCACCATCGCCCCCGAGGGCTGGCTGGGCCTCTGAGGGCCGGGCCCGCCGGTGAGCACACGACGGCCCTCTCGCGCGCGCGGGAGAGGGCCGGGTGAGGGCTGAGCCACCGGCGCGCACCGGGGACGCGAGCCTTCACGACGAGCGAGGCGGCGTCCACGATGAGCGCGCCGCGGGTCTCGACGAGCGAGCCGCCGTCCACCACGAACGAGGCGGCGTCCACGATGAGCGCGCCGCCGTCCACGATGAGCGCGCCGCGGGTCTCGACGAGCGACCCGCCGTCTACGACGAGCGACCCGCCGCACCCGACGAGAAGACCGCCCTTCTCCGAGAGAAGACCGGTCTTCCCGCCCTCACCCCGTCACGGCTTGAGCCAGACCTCGACGCGCCGGTTGCGCTCCCGGTCCATCTCCGTGTCGTTCGCGGCCACCGGCATTTGCGAACCGAGGCCCTGCACGGTGACCGGCTGCAGCCCGTAGGCCTCGAGCGAATCCGCGACCCGCTTCGCCCGATCCTGCGAGATCTGCGCGTTGACGTCGCTCGTCCCCTGGTTGTCCGAGAACCCGAGGAGCATCGCGTGCGCGTTGCGCTGCGAGTTCAGGAGCGCCGCGAGCCGGCCCACGTCCCGCTGCCCGCGGCTGTCGAGGTCCGTCTGGCCGGCGCGGAAGCGGAACGTGAGCGAGAGGCGCTTCGCCCCGTGCGTGAGCGCCATGAACTCCGGGGAGCAGCCGTCGCACGGCTGCGCGTCCTCGGCGACCGCCGCGAGGTTCACGAGGCCCGCCGCCGCCACGCGCGTCTGGCCTTCCGGCGAGAGCGCGTACGAGATGAACTGCGCCGTGAGCGGGTGCGCCTGCGGCGTCGGAGCGTAGAGATAGAGGCGGCGCGTGAGCGGGTAGTCCTCCGCGCCCACGGTGAAGCGCGACGGGACGACGCCCGCCGTGCCGTTCTCGGCGACCGCCACCGGCGCGGCCCGGCCCATGTGGGACATGCTCACGAAGCCGATGCCCTTCGGGTCCGCCGCCACGGCCGCCGAGAGCTCGTCGCTGTCGGCGAAGCGCTTGGCGTTGGGGGGGAGGGCGTGACCGCCGAGGACGAGGCTCTTGAAGGTGTCGTAGGTGCCCGACTTGTCGTCGCGCGCGTACACGTCGATGGGCCCCGTGATGCCGCTCGACGCGGGCCACGCGACCGTCTCGCCGTCGAACATGCGCGCGAGGTCGTCGGTGCTGATCGTCCGGAGCGCGTTGCCCGGGTTCACGATGACGGCGACGCCGTCGAGCCCGATGACGTTCTCGCTCGCCGGAGCGCGCACGTCGCCGAAGCCGGCCTTCTGGATGCGGTCGGCCTCGTCGGCCGTGACCAGCCGCGACGCCATCCCGAGGTCGCACTCGCCCTTCGCGAGCGCGTCGAACCCCGTCGTCGACCCGGCGGCGTCGATGTCGATCTCGAGCGGCTTGGCCCCGCCCGGCACCTGCGCCGTGACCACCCACGCGTGGCCGCCGGCGTTCTTCGTCTTGGTGACGTCCTTGCCGCCGAGCTTCTCGAGGAGGCCCGCCGCGAGGGACGGCGCGAGCTCCGCGCCGATGGTGTTCGACCCGATGACACGGAGCGGCTGCGTCGACAGCGGGACGACCGCGGCCCGGTCGCCCGTGGCGTCGAAGTGCACGGTCGGGATGGTGGTCGCCGCCTGCGCGTCCGGAATCATGGCCCGGAAGAGGAGAAAGAGGCCGCCGCCGAGGATCATCGCCGCGGGAAGCGTGAGCACCCACGCGAGCGCGATGTTGCGCACCGTCGACCCCTGGAGGCCGGATTTCTGCGCCACCATCGTCCCCGCGATCCCCGACGAGAGGACGTGCGTCGTGCTGACCGGGAGGCCGAACGAGCCCGAGAGGCCGATCGTCGTCATGGCGACGATCTCGGCCGACGCTCCCTGCGCGTACGTCAGGTGCGTCTTTCCGATCTTCTCGCCGACGGTCACGACGATTCGCTTCCAGCCGATCATCGTCCCGATGCCGAGCGAGATGGCGATGAGGCCGATGACCCAGGCCGGCGCGTAGTCGATCGAGGACCGCAGCGTCGACCGGTCCTTCTTGATCGCCGCGAGTTTGTCGGCGGGCATCGTCAGCGCCGACGCCTTCTCCATGTCCGCGAGCTGGTGGTCGACGCGCATGATGCGCGCGCGCACGTCGAACCGCGCGTCGGCCGGGATGTCGTGGATCGAGTCTTTGCCGTTGAGCGCGGCGCGGATCTCGCCCAGATCGTTCATGACGCTCGCGGCCGGCGTGTTGGGCGCCGCCATGTCGGTCGTCGACGCCATGCGGCCGGTCTCTCCGCCGAAGGCCTCGCGGACGTTCGTCTCGAGGCGGTCGGTGATGGCGACCGTGTCGTGGATCTGGCCCTTGCCGAGCGCGGTATTGAGCGCGAAATCGGCCGGGAGGAGGCCGATGAGAATGAGCATGATGAGGCCGACGCCCTTCTGGCCGTCGTTCGAGCCGTGGGCGAAGCTCACGCCGCTGCAGGTCGAGATGAGGATGGCGCGGATCCAGCCCGGCGGCGTCTTGTTGGGGTCCGCCGGCTGGTGAATCGCGGGGTGACGGAAGAGGAGCTTGCGCGCGAGGAGGAGCAGGCCCGCCGCGGCGCCCAATCCGAAGAACGGCGAGACGAGGAGGGAGAGGCCGATTTCCTGGACCTTGTGCCAGTTGATCCCGCTCCCGAACACGTGGCCGGGCATCAGCGAGTTGGCGAGGCCGACGCCGACGATCGCGCCGATGAGGGTGTGCGAGCTCGACGCGGGCAGACCAAGCCACCAGGTGCCGAGGTTCCACATGATGGCGGCGACGAGGAGCGCGAGCACCATCGCGAGGCCGGCGCCGCTGCCGCTGGCCTGGAGGAGCTCGGCGGGCAGGAGCTTGATGATGCTCATCGCGACGGCGATGCCGCCGAGGTACACGCCGAGGAGGTTCAGCGTGCCCGAGAGAATGACGGCCTTCCACGGCGTCAGCGAGCGCGTGTAGATGACGGTCGCGACCGCGTTGGCGGTATCGTGGAATCCGTTCACGAACTCGAAGGCGCACGCGATGAAGAGCGCGACGAGGAGGAGAATGAACTGGCCTGTGCCGATGGAACTGTCGAAAATGTGCATGAGCCCGACTCCTCGAAAGGGCCGCAAGCTAAGCACGTACATCCGGCGATGCCTGTGACATCGCGGTGTCGACGCGGCGCCTCCTTCGCAGCGCGTGCTTGGAAAACGTGCCATCGGTATGAGCTGGCACACCGCGACGGAGCGGTCAGGGGTGGGCGGAGGCCGTGACCGGGGGCGCGGCGGGCGCGCGAACGTTCCCGCGTCTGAAATCGCGGGTAATCCACGAGAGATATCCCGCGGCTAGAGCCAGGCACCGAATTCGCTTATGGTGCGCGCCGCGGCCAACGGGGGGCGATCGAGATCGCCGCATCGAGTCCTCTGGAAACGATGGCCGCGTACCCACTCCCGTACGTCGTCGATGTCTTTTTCGCCCTATTCGCGGATCCAGCCGCGCCTCGTCGCCGCCCGCCGTCGCCTGGTCCAACTTCCTCGGTCGCTTCGCGCGTCGATCGGGGCGGGCGCCCTTCGCCCGCTGACGCCCGGTCTCCTCGCGCTGATCTACGCGCCGTTTCTCGTCGCCAGTTTCCGGATGAACATCCGCGAACCTCTCTTCGGCGACTCGGCCATCTTCCAGTACACCGGCTGGTGCATCCGCCACGGGATGCGCCTTTATCGCGACGTCGGAATGGCCGACGGCCCGTTCATCCACTACCTGCACGCAGGAATGCAGGCCCTCGTCGGGACGACCGACCGGGCCTTCCGCAAGGGCGACCTCACCCTCGAGGGGATCGGCGGCGCGATCCTGGGGCTGCTCCTCGCGCCGAGCTCGTCCCCGACCCGTGGCCGACGCGTGGCGACGCGCATCGCATGGGCGGCGATGGGGGCCGCGTTTTGGCTCGCCTACTATTTCGGGTACGGGTGGACGGAGACGACCGAGCGCGAGACGTACTACTCGCTCTTCGGCTCGATCGGGCTCGTCCTCGTCTACGTGAGCGACGGTTGGCGCGGGCGGCGAGCCCTCGTCGGGTTCTTCCTCGGTGGCCTTCTGACGGCGTCGCAGGCGTTCGGGAAGCCGACGGGTGTGGTCTATCCGGCCCTGGGGCTTCTCGCGGTGCTGCTGCCGAGCGCCACGGCGACGCTGCCGCGCAAGCGACGCGTGCAGGCATTCCTCGTCGGCGTCGCGGCGCTCGTGGCACTCGTGCTCTTTGCGTTCCTCGTATCGGGGAGCATCAAAGGCTACTTCCTCTGGTGCTGGCGCATTCCGTACGTCGGCAATCGATATTTGTGGGGCGTCGATTGGCTGCGCCTCCTTCTCCGCGACTGGCCCGACCGCCGCACGGCGGCGCTGGCGACCTTCGTCGTCTCGATGGGGGCCATCGCCGCCGGGCTCTTGCCGGTGCGGGCGCTCAGCTTCGCGCTGGCCCCGCTCATCCTTTACGTCGGCGCGTGCTTGCAGGGGCGCGGGTACGCGTACCACTTCATCCCGCTCATGGCGTCGTGCCACGTGCTGCTCTTGCTCGGGCTCTCGGTGTTCTGGCGCGACAGCGGCGACCCCGGGTGGACCAAGGAGCGGCGCCTCGCGCCATTTCTCGCGCTCGCCTTCTTCGGTTACCACTCGGCCGGCGATCTCGAGGCGACGCAGTTTGCCTGGGACGGGCAGCGCGGGGACGGCTGGTACAAGCCTTCGCAACACTTCGCCGACGCCGAGAAGCAGGTCGGCGAATGGCTCAAAGCGAACACGAACCCCGAGGATCGCGTGTTCGCATACGTCGCCGGCGAGAATGCCTCGATCATTCTCCTTTATGCGGAGCGCAAGACGGCGAGCCCCTTCTTCCACAGCTTCTGGCTCGACCCCGTCGGGCTCTCGTTGCAGTCCGAGATCAAGCCCGACGCGAAGCACCTGGAAGCGCTGAAGAAGCTTCAGGCGGACATCCAGGCCATCGCCTGCACGGCGGTCGAGCAGCACCCGCCGAGGGTGATGACCTTGAACCTTCTCCCGCAGGTCTATCACGTGTGCCCGAACATCCAGCCGATGCTCGAGCACGACTACGACGACGCGGCGACGGTCGCGGGCTTCCACGTGTACATGCGAAAGGCGCAAGCGCCCCGCCTCGAGGACGCGCAGTCGCGGAGGCGCTGAAAGCGGGCGGCGGCGGCTCCGGCGACGGTGTTTCGGGATGCGGTCATCCGCCTTGCCGGCGTGGGGTTTGACACGCTAGCGTCGCGCCGCTCTTCCCATGGCGAACAAGACCGTCCACCTGCCGATTGCCAGTGCGGCTGGAACTTTGCGAAAAGACAACTGGTGGCTGGGTCCAGCCGTCACCGTCTTCGTGCTGCTCGCGTTCGTCGCGTACGCGACGTGGCGCACCTTCGAAGGCGCGTTCTACGAGAAGGACGCGTACCTCTCGCCGTTCTACTCGCCGCTCTTCGACGTGGCGTGGGCGAAGAGCCTCGGCCTCGGCTTCATGACGCCGGCCATGCTCATCCTGCCGGGTCCGCTCTCGTTCCGGTTCACTTGTTACTACTACCGGAAGGCCTACTACCGCGCGTTCGCGTGGGACCCGCCCGCGTGCGCGGTCGGCGAGCGCTCGGCGCACAAGTACAACGGCGAGACGAAGCTCCTCATCTTCCAGAACCTGCATCGCTTCGCGCTCTACGTCGCCATCCTCTTTCTCGTCGTCCTCTGGAAAGACGCGGTCGTCGCGGTCGTCGGCTGGAAGGACGGCGTCCACGTCGGCCTCGGGACGCTCGTGATGATCGCGAACGTCGTCCTCATCTCGGCGTACACGTTCGGCTGCCACAGCTTCCGGCACCTCGTCGGCGGCGGCGTGAACAGCTACTCGACGGCGACGCTCGGCGCGTTTCGCCACAAGCTCTGGAAGCTCGTCACCGTCCTTAACGAGCGGCACATGCTCTTCGCCTGGTGCAGCCTCTTCTCCGTAGGGCTGACCGATTTTTACATCCGCATGGTCGCCACCGGCGCCCTGACCGACGTGAGGCTCTTCTGATGCCCTCTCCCACGGACGGACCGCGCGACACGCGGTACGAAACCCACGAGCACGACGTCCTCGTCATCGGCGCGGGCGGGGCGGGCCTCCGCGCCGCGATCGAAGGCAGCGCCGAAGGCGTGAGCGTCGGCCTGGTTTGCAAGTCCCTCCTCGGCAAGGCCCACACGGTCATGGCCGAGGGCGGGGTGGCGGCGGCGCTCGGCTACGTCGAGCCCAAGGACAACTGGAAGGTCCACTTCCGGGACACGATGAAGGGCGGCCGCTACCTGAACCAGTGGCGGATGGCGCAGCTCCACGCCATGGAAGCGCCCGACCGCGTGAAGGAGCTCGAGGCGTGGGGCGCCCTCTTCGACCGCACGGCCGACGGGCGAATCCTGCAGCGCAACTTCGGCGGTCACAAGTACCCGCGGCTCGCCCACGTCGGCGACCGGACGGGGCTCGAGATGATCCGCACGCTCCAGCAGCACGGCATCCACACGGGGATGCAGGTCTACATGGAGTGCACGATCACGCGCCTGCTCGTCGACGGCGGGCGGGTGCGCGGCGCCTTCGGGTACTGGCGCGACACGGGGCGGTTCGTCGTCTTCAAGGCGAGGTCGGTGGTGCTGGCGACGGGCGGGATCGGGCGCGCGTTCCGCGTGAACTCGAACTCGTGGGAGTGCACGGGCGACGGGCAAGCGCTCGCGTTCCTGGCCGGCGCGGAGCTCATGGACATGGAGTTCATGCAGTTTCACCCGACCGGGATGGTCTGGCCGCCGAGCGTCCGCGGGACGCTCATCACCGAGGGCGTCCGCGGCGAGGGCGGGACGCTCCGGAACAAAGACGGCAAGCGCATCATGTTCGACTACATCCCCGAGCTCTACGCCAACGAGACGGCGAACAACGAGCCCGAGGCCGACCAGTGGCTCAAGGAGAGCACGACGGGCGGGGCGTCGAACGCGCGCCGGACGCCGGACCTCTTGCCGCGCGACATCGTGGCGCGGGCCATCCACAGCGAAGTCAAGGCCGGGCGGGGCTCGCCCCACGGCGGCGTTTTCCTCGACATCTACTCGCGCCGGAGCGCCGAGGACATCAAGCGCAAGCTCCCGGCCATGTACCACCAGTTCATGGAGCTCGGCGACGTCGACATCACCAAGGAGTCGATGGAGGTCGGGCCGACGGCGCACTACACGATGGGCGGCGTGCGCGTCGACCCGGAGACGCAGGAGTCGCGCATCCAGGGGCTCTTCGCGGCGGGAGAGTGCGCGGCCGGGATGCACGGGGCCAACCGGCTCGGCGGCAACTCCCTGTCGGACCTGCTCGTCTTCGGGCGGATCGCCGGGCACCACGCGGCGCGGTACGCGAAGGCCCACGCGGCGCCGGCGATCGACCCCGGCGAGATCGAAGCGGCCGTGCGCGAAGCGCTGGCGCCGTTCGAACGCGCGGAGGGGCCGAACCCGTTTCTCCTGCACGAGGACCTCAAAGACAAGATGCAGACCTACGTCGGCATCATCCGCAACGAAGAGGACCTCAAGACGGGCCTCGGCCACCTCGGGCGGCTGAAAGAGGCGGCGTCGCGCATGAAGGTCGAGGACAACCGGCACTTCAACTCCGCATGGCACCAGGCGTTCGACGTGCGCAACATGCTCGTCGTCAGCGAGGCGATGGCCCGCGCCGCCATCGTCCGGAAAGAGAGCCGCGGCGCCCACGCGCGGGAAGACTTCCCGGACCCGGACAAGGTCCACTACGCGAAGGTGAACATGGTCGTTCGCCAGGCAGGAGGCGGCATCGAGGTGGAGGAGGCTCCGCACGCGGACCCGCCGCCCGAGATCAAGCAAGTGCTCGAGGAAGGCTGACATGGCGAGCAAGAATGCGACGCTCCGAGTCTTTCGTGGCAATTCCGAGGGCGGCGACTTCAAGTCCTACGAGGTGGAGACCTACCCGGGGATGGTCGTGCTCGACGCCATCCACGAGATCCAGGCCAGGCAGGAGCCGACGCTCGCCGTGCGGTGGAACTGCAAGGCCGGGCGCTGCGGGTCGTGCGGCGCCGAGGTCGACGGCAAGCCGAGCTTGATGTGCATGACGCGCATGTCCCGCTTCGAAGAGGGCAAGCCCATCACCGTTCATCCAATGCGCTCGTTCCCGGTCGTGAAAGACCTGGTGACGGACGTGAGCTTCAATTTCGAGATGGCGAAGAAGATCCCGCCGCTGCGCCCGCGCCCGCGCGACGCCGACGGGACCTGGCGCATGCAGCAGGCGGACATCGATCGCATCCAGGAATTCCGGAAATGCATCGAGTGCTTCCTCTGCCAGAACGTGTGCCACGTCATTCGCGACCACAAGAAGGAGCAGTTTGCCGGGCCGCGGTTCCTCATCCACCTGGCCGGTCTCGACATGCACCCGCTCGACACGCTCGACCGGCGCGATCTCGTGAAGGACGAATTCAAGATCGGCCTTTGCAACATCACGAAGTGCTGCTCCGAAGTCTGCCCGGAGCACATCCACATCACCGACAACGGCATCATCCCGCTCAAGGAGCGCGTGGCCGACGACAACTTCGACCCCGTCCGCTGGTTGCTCCGGAAGGTGAGCGGCGCGCCGGCCAAGGAGAAGGTGCGACTGCCGCTCGCGCCGGCCGTGGTGCCGCCGCTCGATTCGAAGCGGACGGTCTCGGACTCTCCGTCGGCCAAGCGCGCCGACTCGGTGGCGCCGCCGCAAGCCGGCCGGGACTTCGGCGGGAAATGAAAGGGCGGTGAGGCCGTGAGCCTGTCGCTCAAGCGCCTGTCGTTCGCCAACATCGACGCGGCGATCGAGCGCGCGGCGCACTACCGCGATCTCAACCAGCCCGAGGAAGCCGAGAGCATCTGCCGGGACGTCCTCGACGTCGACCCGCAGAATCAGGCGGCTTACAAGCTCCTCGGCCTCGCCATCACCGACCGCTTCGCGACGCGCGAGGTGGGGCTCCTCGAAGACGCGGTCGCCGCGTTCGAGCACCTGAAAGACGAATACGAGCGCGTGTACCACGTGGGCGTGGCGTGGGAGCGCGCGGCGAAGGCGCACCTCGAGAGGGGAGAGGGACACAGCGCGGTGACCGCGTTCGAGCACGCGATGTCGCTCTTCGATCGCGTGCAGGCGATGCGACCCGCCTCGCCCGATCCGATCTTGCGATGGAACCGGTGCGTGCGGTTGCTGACGAGCCATCCGCTGCTCAAGGCGGCGCTCGCACAGCCCCGCGAGCACGACGTGCAGTTCGGGGATTGACCGGGGGAGGTGGCCTGTGGCCGCTTTTTTCTTGTCCTGCCGTCGAAAGTTGCGTTCGGGCGCATTCGCGTCACCATCTTGCGACGCGAAGGTGGCGGGGCATTTCGCTTCGATTGCGGCCTTTTTCTCGCTCCCCGAGGACTTTGCAGCGGGGGTCCCGCTTTCGTAGTTTGGTATGCGACAATCCGCCGCATTTTGTATTGATTCCTCTCGGATTCGGTGTCACGGGTGAAGAGACGCCGACGCGGCCCGGACCGCGGCGTCGGCGGCGTTCTTCCTCACGCTCTCTTGGCGGACGGGAGGCAACGGAAATTCAAGGGTCCCCGGAGGTGTCGATGAAAACGCCACACATAAAACGGCACGCGTTGGTGCTGACCGCTTTGGCGGCATCCGTAGCGGGGTCGGGAGCAGCATGCGGTCCCGCAGTTGGGACCGAAGGCCTCGGTACGAGCGAACAGGCATCTACGAAGGTTCCGCAGAATCTCCTTGTCGCCGCGGCAATCCCTCAATTCGTCACTCCGCTGACCACGTTCAGCGGGCGGCGAGCGAACGGGACCGCCACGGTGAACGTAGACATGGAAGAATTCCAGCAAAAGGTGCTGCCGCCCCAGCTTTATCCCGCGACGGGGAAGTTCGCGGCAGGAACCTTCCTATGGGGCTACAACGTGAACGGTACGGGGGCGAGCTGGCCCGGCGACACGATCGAGTCGCGCCAGAACACCTCGACGACAGTCCACTATTCGAACAGCATTCAAGGCCCGAACGGTACTGCGCCTTTTCTGCAGCAATACTTGAGTCTCGATCTGACGATCCACTGGGCGGATCCGGTCAAGACTTCGGCCATCAACCATTGCATCGTCGGCGACGAGAACGGCGGCGATGACCTCACGAACGGCGTCGTCGGCTTCTTCGGTGCGACCTTGCCGAATGGCGATCCCGACTTCACCGATGCGGGTCAGCTCGCCAGAAACGATGCGAGCGTGATCGGCGGCTTCCAGCAAGCGGTCCCACCGGCGTGCCAGGTGCCGTACGCGGGCCCGGTCCCGGTCGTTCCCCACCTCCACGGCGCCGAAGTGCTCTCGGCGTCCGATGGCCATCCGGACGCGTGGTTCACGCCGAACGCGGCGCAAACCGGGCCCGGGTTCGTGAGCACGACGTACAACTATCCGAACTCGCAGGAAGCGACGACGTTGTGGTTCCACGACCACGCGCTCGGCGCAGTCCGCCTCAACGTGTTCGGAGGTCTCGCGGCGTTCTACTTGATCCGCGACAACCGCGACACGGGGCTCGCGAACAACCCGATCACTCTGCCTGCAGGCGCGTTCGAGCAGGAGCTCCTCGTCCAGGACCGCCTCTTCGACACCAACGGCCAGCTCCTTTTCCCCGACGGCAGCGCGTCGGCGGACGGAACGGTCAACGGCCTCGAAGGCGCGCCCGCCAACCCGAACCTCCACCCGTTCGCGATTCCCGAGTTTTTCGGGAACGTCATGACGGTCAACGGCAAGTCGTGGCCCTTCTTCGAAGTGCAGCCGCGGCGCTATCGTTTCCGCGTCCTCAACGGATCGAACGCTCGCTTCCTCCAGATGCAGCTCTCCCAGGAGACGCAGGTCAACGGGAGGTTCACCGGCATCGCATCGATCTTCACCGACACGGCGAATCCGCCGGTCGGCATCCCCGGTCCGCCCATCTGGCAGATCGGCTCCGACGGAGGCTTTCTCAACAACCCCGTCAACGTCGACATCGTGAACCCGAACGTCCCGACGACGGGCGACCCGAACTCGCCGCACCTCTTCATGGCGCCGGCCGAGCGGTCGGACGTCATCGTCGACTTCAGCGGTCTCGCAGGGAAGCGCTTCGTCCTGACGAACATCGCCGTCGCCCCGTATCCGGGTGGTGGCGTCGTGACCGAGAGCGTGTTGCCGGCTCCGGCGCAGCAGGGCCCGACCGCTGGGCACCCGAACCTCCCCGGACCGTACGAGACGACGACGCAGATCATGGAGTTCCGCGTCGACCTCCCGCTCCAGGGGACCGACACGTCGTTCAATCCGGCAGGCAACCATCCCGCCCTGCGCGCGGCGCCCATCGTCGACATCAAGCCCTCGGACACGGGCCTGCCGGTCGACGCGCGCCGCCAGCTGGTCCTCGACGAGGTCGAGGACACGAACACCGGCGCTCCGGTCGAGGTCATCATCAACAACTCGCACTGGAACGGTCTTCGCGAGGGGAGCACGCAGGTCATCCCGGGCTCGGTCTCGAACGGCCGCGGCCTCGACGCGACGGAGGTTCCCCGCGAGGGTTCGACCGAGCTGTGGGAGGTCGCCAACCTGAGCCCCGACGCGCACCCGCTCCACCTCCACCTCATCCAGTTCCAGATCGAGAACTTCCAGCCTCTCTTCTCGGAAGGATCGCTCTGTCCGTTCGGCGCCGGCCCCACGCCGCCGCCTCCTCCTGCTCCTCCTCCGCCGGGGCAGTCGCTGCCGCCTGACAGCTTCTTCGGTCCAGACGGCGATTTCCGATACAACTTCTCGGCGCCGAGCGTCCGCTCGTACCGCCAGGACTGGGACGCGCTCTTCACTGGAGGCACCTTCAACGGCTTCAGCTTCCACGCGGGCGACTTCATCCCGGGATACGGACCGCCGAATTCGTACTTCACTCCGAACGCGGACGGCGCGGTGGGCGGAAATCCCGCCTTCAGCGGCCACGGCGGCACCTACTTCGTGGGCCCGCCCGTCGCACCCCAGCCGCGTGATCAGGGATGGAAGGACACCGCCAAGATGTTCCCGTGCGGTGTCACCCGAATCGCCGTTCGCTGGGCGCCGCAGGACATCGCGGCGGGCACCACGCACGCGGGAACCGACTACTTCCCGTTCGACCCGACGACCGGTGGGCCCGGCTACGTCTGGCACTGCCATATCCTCGATCACGAGGACAATGAGATGATGAGGCCCATTCTCGTCTCGAAGTAACCGTTCGTCGCGTCACGATGCCCACGGCCGCCCGACTCCGTGGACCGCCCCAGATGGCGGACCACGGCGCGCCGGGCGGCCTTTTCTTTGGTGATAGGATGACGACGTGGGCGATCCCAAGGAGGCCCCGGACATGACGGGTCCGGAGCCGGCTGCCGGTTCGAGGTCGCTGGTGCTGCTCTTTCGCGTGGCCTTGCTCGGCCTCGCGGCCCTTGCGGTGGGCACCGCGGTCTTCTCGGGTCGGGTGCACGACGCCGGCTCGGCGGGATCGTCGGCGCGCTACGTGTGCCCGATGCACCCCGACGTGACGTCGGCCTCGCCCGGGATTTGCCCCATCTGCCGCATGGATCTCGAGCGCGTGGGGACGAGCGGCGATCGACCCTCGGCGGCGGCGATCGATTCCACGACCTATTTGAATTACGACATCATGCGAAAGCGCGGCACCGGCCCCGATACGCCGGCGCCCGCCTGGGTCGAGGACGACGGCAGCATCTCGGCCGTCGTCTACGACGACGAGCTGTCCGGCCTCTCCGGCGACGGCGTGGCGTTCTTCTACGTGCCGGGGTCGAGCGGCGAGACAGCCGTGCATCCCGTCCTGACGACGGTGCAGCCCTGGGACCGGTCGACCTCGCGGGTCACGTTTCGGGTCGCCGCCGACGCGGGGGCCCCGAGCGCCGCCGGCCCGCCGACGCCGGGAGAGGTGGGCCGCGTGAGGCTCGCGACGCGTGGGAGCGAGCTGCCCCTCATTCCCTATTCGGCGCTCCTCGAAGGAGCCGAGGGACCGTACGTCTTGGTCTCGTCCCCGGACGGCCGTGTCCTCACGAAGCGGCCCATCGTCGTCGGCAAATCGTTCGGCGGCATGGTCTTCGTCCTGTCGGGGCTCGGCCCGCGCGAGCGCGTGCTCACGCGGAGCGCCTTCTTCGTCGACGCCGAGCGCAGGCTCCGCAGGGAGACCATGGTCGAGGTCAAACGATGATCCGTGGGCTCGTGGACTTCGGTACGCGCCGCTCCGGGGTGGTGCTCGCCGTGTCGCTCGTGGTGGCGCTCGTCGGCGTCGCCGCGTGGCGCTCGCTCGGGCGCGACGCGATTCCCGATCTGTCGAATCCGCAGATCGTGCTCGTGGTGGACTGGATGGGTCATCCGGCCGAGGAGGTCGCGGCGCAGGTGACGAGCGTCCTGACGCGCGCCTTCGACGGGCTGCCTGGGATGGCGGCGGTCCGGGGGTCGTCGATGGACGGAATGTCGTACATCGACGTGACGTTCGACTCGCCCTCCCAGCTCGAGCTGGGAAGAGAGGCCATCGTCCAGCGGGTGGCGGCCGAGCGGGCGCGCTTGCCGCCGACCGCGCGGCTCGAGGTGGGGCCCGTCGCGTCGAGCACCGGCTGGATTTTCGAGTACGTCCTGGTCGATCCTCAGCGCCGCCAGTCGGGGCTGGCGTTGCGTCGATTCCAGGACGAGGTCCTCCGTCCCGCGCTCGCTTCGATACCGGGCGTCGCGGAGGTCGCGTCGGTGGGAGGGGCGTTGCCGGAGGTGCTGGTGGAGCTCGAGGCCGATCGGCTGCGCGGCCACGCGGTCGCCTTCAGCGACGCCCTCGCGACGCTACGCGCGGCGGTCGATGCGCACGCCGTGAAGCAGCCGACCGATCTCGCGGCCCTCCCGGTCTCGGGACCGGACCGCGCCGCTCCGTCCGGCCCGACCTTGCACGTGGGAGACCTCGGGCACGTGCACGTCACCGACGACATGCCGACCGGGCTGGCAGACTTTCGGGGGATCCAGCCGGCGGTCGGCGGGATCGTCGTCGCGCGTCGCGACGCGGACATCCGCGCCGTCATCGCGGCGGCCGAGAGCAAGCTCGACGCCGCGCGGCCCAGCCTCCCGAGCGGCGTGGAGCTCGTCGTGGCCTACGACCGCTCCGACCTCATCGCGCGCGTGGGGCGCACGCTTCTGCGCGCCCTCGGCGAAGAAGTGGCGATCGTCGTCCTCGTGACCTTGGTCTTCTTGCTCCACTGGCGCAGTGCGATCGTCCCGCTCCTGACGCTGCCGCTCGTCCTCCTCACGACCTTCGGCGTGATGTGGGCGCTCGGCGTCCCGGCGACCATCATGAGCCTCGGCGGCGTCGGCATCGCGCTCGGGATCGCGGTCGACGCGGACATCGTCGCGCTGGAAGCGTGCCACAGACAGCTCGAAGCGGCGGGCTCGGCGGGGTCGAGGCGCGCGAACCTCGTCGCCGCCGCGGACCGGTTCGCCCCCGCGATCCTCACGTCGCTGCTCATCACCGCGCTCGCGTTCTTGCCGGTCTTCGCGTTCGGGGGGGAGTCGGGCAGGCTCCTGCGGCCGTTCGCGCTCACTAAGACCCTCGTGGTCGCGGCGGCCGCCGTCGTCTCGCTGACGCTCGCCCCCGCCTTGCGCGACCGCTTGCTCGTCGGGCGGGTGCCGCCGGAGTTCGAGAACCCCATCACGCGCGTGCTCGTCCGCGGCTACCGCCCGTTCGTGCACTTCGCGCTGTCTCGCCCCGCGCTGACGATCGCGACGGCGACGCTCGCGGTGCTCTCGTGCGTTCCCATCGCGTCCCGCCTGGGCGGGGAGTTTCTTCCGCACATCGACGAAGGCGACCTTCTCTTCATGCCGACGACGCTCGCGGGAGCGCCCCCGGACCAAGCGGCGACGGAGCTCTTTCGCCAGGACCGCGCGCTCCGCGCGTTCCGGGAGATCTCGGGGGTGTTCGGCAAGGTGGGCCGCGCCGACACGGCGACGGACCCTGCGCCCTACTCGATGGCCGAGACGACGATTCGACTGCGGCCGCGGGAAGACTGGCCGGCCCTGCCGAGGAAGCGCTGGTACTCGAGCTGGGCCCCCGCGCCGCTCCGCAGACTGCTCGGCCGGCTCTGGCCCGAGGCGACGCAGGAGACGCCGGCGGAGCTCGTCGAACGCCTCGACAAGGCCACCCGCCTGCCGGGCTGGGTGAGCGCGTGGACCACGCCGGCCCGCGCGCGCATGGACATGATGGCCACGGGCGTGCGGACCCCCGTCGGCGTGCGCGTCGTCGCGTCGGCGCCGGCGCGCCTCGACGCGCTCGGGACGGAGCTGCGTTCGGTCCTGACCCGCATCCCAGGGACGCGCGGGGCGGTCTCCGAGTCCCAGGGCGGCCAACCGTGGCTCGATTTCGACCCGGACCCCGCCGCCCTCGCGCGGCTCGGCGTGGACGGAGACCTCGCGCGCGCGACCGCCCACTTCATCGTGACGGGCGGCCAAATCGGCGAGATGGATCTCGACGGCCAAAGGGTGCGCGTGCGCGTCGCGCCGGACGAGAACATGCACGCGATGATGATGCCGGGGCCGGGCGAGCCCTTGCGCGGGCCGCCCGACCAGCTGCGAGAGGCCACCGTGCGGAGCAAGAGCGGGTCGCCCGTGCCGCTCTCGCTCCTCGGGCGCGTCCGCTATGTCATCGCGCCGGCCCTCATCCGCACCGAGCGCGGAGAGATGGTCAGCTACGTGTACGTCGATTTGATGGATGGGACGGACGTCGGCGGGTACGTCCACCGGGCCATGGCCGAGGTCGACCGGGCGAAGGCGGCCGGCGAGATCCACCTCGACCCCGGAGAGCGCATCGAGTGGACCGGGCAGTACGAGCTGATGACCGCGGGCGAACGGCGCTTCGAGTGGATCGCGCCGGTGGTCCTCCTGTCCATGCTCGGCCTCCTGTGGCTCCAATTCCGCAATCTGACCGAGGGGCTCATCGTTCTCGCGGCCGTTCCCTTCGCGCTCGTGGGGAGCCTGTGGACGCTCTACCTACTCTCTTATCCCCTATCGGCGCCGGTCTGGGTGGGGCTCCTCTCCACGGTGGGGCTCGCGATGCAGACCGGCGTCGTGATGGTCGTCTACATCGACGAGGCGTTCTATCGACGCGTCCAGCAGGGAACGCTTCTCACACGGGACGACATCGTCGCGGCGCACGCCGAGGGCACGGTGCAGCGACTCCGGCCAAAGATGATGACGGTCACGACGATGGCGGCGAGCCTGCTGCCGCTCCTTTGGGCGCAGGGCGCGGGCGCCGAGATATTGAAGCGCGTCGCGGCGCCGATGCTCGGTGGGCTCGCGACGAGCGCTCTCCTGACGCTCGAAGTGCTCCCGGTGATTTACACAATCTGGCGCACCGCCCAGCTGCGGCGCGCGGAGCGCGCGGGCGTACCGATCGAAGCGATCGTCGGGAGGATGCCCGCTTGGGCGGCCGGTCGCCGTGATGGGAAAAAGGAAGCGGATGTAGGAATCGTGGGCGACGTTTCCTCTTCCCCGTAATCACTTGTTGCGCCGTTTCCCTTCGATTGCCGAGCGGTTACTCTCATATTGCGGAGTGCGGGGTCGCGCGCCGCCGGAGAGACCGAGATGCAATCGCAGCCGCTTCGGCGGGGAGGACCGGCGCAGGTCGCCGAGGCCTTCGCGTTCGAGGCCCCACTCGAAAACGAAGAAGCGGTTCTCGACGCGATCCTCGCCGCGATGGCGCGGGGCGCGCTCCCCGACGGCACGTGGGAGAGGCTCGACGCGGCGGCGCTGCGCGACGAGCGGACGAGCGAGCTCGCGTTCGCCTTCGAGGGTGCGTCGAACGGGAAGCGGCTGAAGACGGTTTCTCCGGCGATCGCCGCCGAGTTCTTGTTCCAGGCGGGCCGGTTCTTCGGAGACGTATTCGGCGACGAGGTCGCGGCCCTGACGTTGCTCGAGCGGTCCCTCGCGGCGGCGCCCTCTCACGCGGGCGCGTTCGGCAAGGTCGAAGAGCTGCTGACGAAGATGGGCGCGTTGAAGAAGCTCGCCGAGCTCCACGCCGCCGCCGCGCAGCATCGGCCCCGCGCCGAACAACCACCGCACCTGAGGCACGCGGCGGACTTGTTGGCGCAAGCGGGGGGCTCGGACGACCGCGTCATCGAGCTGTTGCAGCTCGCGCTCCGCCTCGAGCCCGGAGACGAAACGACCCGCGCCAAGCTGGAGGCGCAGTGCCTCAAGGCGAACCGGCTGCGTGACGTGGTCCGGCTCCACGAGCAGGCCCTCGTCGCCGAGCCGCCGCCCGACGGCCCGGCGCGGTCGAAGCTCCTCGTCCGGCTCGTCGAGCTCTACGCGGACAAGCTGCACGAGCCCGAGCGCGCCATGCCTCACGTCGAGAGCTTGCTCGCGATCGATCCGGCCAACGATCAGGGCCGGAAGGTGGCGCAGAAGCTCGTCGTCATCAAAGGTCTGGCGGGGAGGGCGGCGGCGGCCCTGGCCAACGCCCACGAGGCGCTCGGCGTGCCCGAAGACGTCGGCCGCTACCTGCTGATCGAGCTCGAAAACACCCGCGGTCCCAAGCGGGCGGCGCTTCTCGCGCGCCTCGGCCGGCTCCGCGCGGAGCGGCTCGGCGACGAGGTGGGCGCCTTCGAAGCGCTCGAGCAAGCGCTCGCGATCGACGCGGGGGAGGACGACCTGCGGGCGACCTATGCCGCGCTGGCGCGGAGGCTCGGACGGTACGCCGACGCGGCGAAGACGCTCGGCCGCGTCCATGGTGTCGCGAAGAGCCCGGCGGTCAAGGCGATGGCCGCCGCCCAGCTCGGCGAGATGCTCCTTTTGGGCGGCGACGCGAAGCGGGCCAAGGCGGTCCTCGCGCCGGTGCTCACGGCCGAAGAGGCGACGCCCGAGGCCGTCCTCGGGGCCGCGCGCACGCTCTCGGAGATTTACCGCTCGGATGAAGACGCGCGCGGTCTCGTCGACGTCCTCGAGCGAATGGCGCTGCTCGAGCCCGAGCCGGCGCGCCGCCAAGCCGCCGACGAGCGCCTGTCGGTCCTCGCGGCGGAGCTGGGCGACCGGGTGCGCGCGGTCTTGGCTTACGAGCGCCTCCTGTCGACGAGCGCCCGCGCGCAGGCGCTGGCCGCGCTCGCGCCGCTCTACGAGGCGGGCGGCGATCCCGAGAAGCATGCTCGGCTCCTCGAGGAGCAGGCGAAGGACCTCGCCGATCCGCAAGAGGCGCGGTCGCGGATGATGCGCGCGGCCGAGGTGCGGGCCAAGGGAACGACGGGCGTGGAGGAGGCCGTCGCGACGTGCCGTGCGATCGTCGACCGGTTCGGCCCCGCGCGCGACGTGCACGCATTGCTCTTGCCGCTTCTCGAGGCGCAACGGCGGTGGCCGGATCTCTCGCGCGCGCTCGCCGACGAGGCGGCGCTGACGTCCGGCACGGAGCACGCGCAGGTCATGGTCCGCCTCGGGACGCTGCGCGTGCAGAGGCTGAGCGACGGCGCGGGCGCCATCGACGCATTCACCGAGGCCCTCACGTTCGACCCTGGGGACAAGACGGCTCGCTTGATGCTCGAGAAGCTCGCGGCCCACGGCGATCAACGCCTGGCGGCGGCGCGGGTGCTCGAGCCGTTCTACCGGCGGCAGAACGCGAACGGGCCGCTCCTCAAGGCGCTCGAGCTGCGCGGGTCGCTCGAGCCCGAGATCGACGACCGGCTGGCGGCGCTCCGCGAGGCGGCCCGGCTGGCCGACGCCGCGGAAGCGGGCAGGGCGACCGAGGTGGTCGGACGTGCCCTCGCCGACGCGGTGGCCCACGGGCGCCCGCTCGCGGAGTGGCTGGACCGGCTCGACGGGGCGTCCGTTTCCGGGACCGACGCGAAGCGCCGCGCCGCGATCCTCGGAGCCGCCATCGGCGAGCGCGACGTCACGACCGAGGAGCTCGAGGCGCTCGCGATCCGCGCGGCGGAGGCCCACTCCTCGGCCGGCGAGATCCCCGGGGCGATCGCCCTCTATCAGCGCGCCCTCACCTTCGACCCGCACTCGACCGAGCTCCTCTCGCGGATCGACGACCTGCTCCGCGACCAAGGCAGCCCGGCCGAGCGGGTGGCGCTCTATCGCGCGGCCCTCGCCCGCGGCGGCAGCGCCACCAAGCGCAAGGAGCTCTTGCACCGCATCGGCGCCATCGAGCGCCACGACCTCTCCGATCCCGCGGCCGCCATCGCCACCTTCCGCGCCGCGCTGGAGGACGACGCGGAGGACGCGGACGCGCAGGTCGCGCTCGGAGAGCTGTACGCGCAGAGCGCGCGTTGGACCGACCTGTGCGACCTGCTCGAGGCGCGGCTGGCGCGGGCCGAGGGAGACGCCGCTCGCGCGCTCCGGGCGACGCTGGCGGGGATCGCCGCCGAGCACGGCGACCACGCGCGGGCTCGGGCCCAATGCGAGAAGCTCCTCGAGGAAGCGGACCTCTCGTCCGAGCAGCTCGAGGCCGTGGCGCGGGCGGCGGACGCCATGGGCAATGCGCGGCTCGAGCGAGGCGTGCTCCAGCGGCGCGTGGACGGCGCCGAGGAGCCGGCCGAGCAGATCGCCTGGCTCGATCGGCTGGGCGAGCTCGAAGAGCAACGGCTCTCCGACCCGCGCGCGGCGGCGGAAGCGTGGAAGCGGGCCGCGGTGCTCGCGGCGGCGGGCGGCGACGACGGGGAGGCCCAGCGTCTCTACGGAAGGGCGCACGAGGCGGCGCCGGACGACCGCGACGTCGCGTGGCGGCTCGTCGAGCTGAGCGAGCGCGGGGGACGCTGGGGAGCCTTGCCGGCCCTCTACGCGGGCCTCGGGGACCATGCGAAAGACGACGCGGAGAAGGCCGACTTGTGGCTGCGCAGCGCGCGGGTGCTGGCGGACCGGCTCGAGGATCCGGCCGGCGCCGCGGTGCGGGCGTCGAGCGCGCTCGAGCTCGAGCCGTCGCGGGCCGACGCTCTGGCGACCTTCGAGGAGATCAGCGTGAAGGCGGGGCTGGTGGACGCGTTCGTGCGAGCGGTCGATCAGGCGCTCGGGCGCGTGGACGGAGACGGGTCCGGCGAGGCGCGGGCGCGGCTGCTCCTGTCGCGCGCGCGGGTCCTCGCGGCCGCGCCGGGCCGGTCCGACGACGGGGCCGCCGCGTACCGTGGCATCCTCGAGGACGGACGCGTCGACGAGGCGTCGCGCGCGGCGGCGCTCGCCGCGTTCGAAGCCCTCATCGCGGCGGATCCCCAATCCGACCCGCGCCGCGCCGACCGCCGGTGGCTCCTCGAGTGGCGCGCCGAGCACGCGCCCGAGGCCGAACGACCGTCGCGCCTCCTCGATTGGGCGCGACAGGAGGAGACCAACTTCGGGGACCACGCGCGCGCCCTCTCCCTGTTCCGCCGCGTCCTCGAGCTCGACGCCGAATCGGACGAAGCCCTCTCGGCAGCGGCCCGGCTCGCGCTTGCGGCCGGAGACGTGGAGGGCGCGCTCGCGGCGCTGCGCTCCCGCCGCGGCCGGGCCGACGGCGCCGAGCGGGTGGGCATCGAGCTCGAGATTGCGGGGGTACTCCTCACGCGGACGTCCCGCCGCCCCGAGGCGCTCGAGGCGCTGCGCTCCGTCCTGGCCGAGACGCCGAACGATGCGTCCGCGCGGACGCTCGCCATGCAGCTGCTCGAAGACGAGGGGACGCGCGCCGACGCCGTCCGCATGCTCGACCAGACCTGCGACGCCGCCGACGACGCGGCGACCCGCGTCGAGATCCTCTCCCGCCTCCTCGACGCGCCGGCCGACGCCGGCCTCGCCGACGCGCGCCAGCGGTGGTTCGAGCGGCTCTGCGATCTCCACGTGGAGCAGGGGGCGCATCCGGCGGCGCTCGATACGGCGGCGAGGGCGGTGCGGCAGATGCCGGACGCCCCGACCTTGTGGGACCGCGCGGACGCCGCGGCGCGCTCTCTGTCTCGACCCGACGACATGGCCGCGCTCTACGAGGAGGTCCTCGCGCGCCCGCTCACGCAGGAGCAGACACGCGTCCTCGGCGAGCGCGCGGTGAAGTTCTGCGAGGAGTGGTTCGAGGATCCGTCGCGCGTCATGCGCGTCCTCGAGCGGGTCCTCGCGCTCGACCCGCGGGCCGACTGGGCGTTCGACCGGCTCAAGCTCCTCCTCGACGCCGCCGAGCGGTGGGACGAGCTCTTCGCGCTGTACGACCGCGCGCTCGCCCACGCCGACGACCGGGCGCGCGTCACGCTCCTCGAAGACGCCGCGCAGACGGCCAAGGACTTCGCCGACCGTCCCGACCGCGCCATCCTGTACCTCGAAGCCCTCGGCCCGCTCAAGCCGAACGACGCGAAGCTGACGAACGCGCTCGAGCGCCTCTACGAGCGGCAGGGCCGCCATCGGGAGCTCGTGTCGCTGCTGACCGCCCGTCTCCCGTCGCTCGAAGGCGAACAAGCCCACAAGGCGCGCGCCCGCGTCGCCTCGCTCTGGCTCGAGGGGCTGCGCGATCCGGCGGCGGCGTTCGAGGCGATCGAGCCCGCCCTCGACGCGGCGTTCCCGTCGACGAACGGCACGGCGCCCCAGGTGTGGTCCCTCCTCGAGCAGATCTTGACGGCCTCGCCGCCGGAGGCTCGCCGGTCGAACGCGCCGCCACGCCGGAGCAGCGCGCCGCCCGAGTCCAAGCGCCCCCGCAAGTCGAGGCCGCCGTCGCAGGCGCCTCCTTCCGTGCGGCAGCGCGTCGCCGGGCGGCTACGGGAGCACTACGCGCAGACGGGCGACGACGCGCAGCTGGTCCGCATGCTCCTCGTGGAGCTCGAGGCCGTGAAGGCCTCGGGCGAGCGGATGCGGCGCCACCTGCAGATCGCCGACACGCACGAGAAGCTCGGGGACGCGGCGAGCGCGCTCGAGCACGTCGGGCACGCGGTCGTGCTCGACCCGAAGGACGAGGGAAAGCGGACCAAGCTCGCGGCCCTCGCCGAGGGCACCGGCCGACTCCAGCGCTTCGCCGAGCTCCTGTCGACCGCGGCGGGCGCGTCCGAGGACGTGGCGCTCCGGATCCTGCTCACGATGCAAGCGGCGACCGTGCGCGCCGATCGCACGGGCGACGTGGCCGGCGCGATCGCGCTCCTGACGGCGGTCCTCGCGACGCCCGAGCTTCGGGACGACGATCTTCTGGCCGCGGGTCGCCGGCTCGAGGCCCTCCTCGAAGGGGCAGGCCGGGACGAAGAGCAGCTCGATGTCCTCGAGCGGGTCGCGGGCGTCGAGCCGGACCTGGCCGCGCGGCGGGGGCTCCTCGGCCGGGCGGCGCGGCTCGCCGAGCGCCTCGGGCGGCAGGAGCGCGCGATTTCTTTGTGGGAGAAGCGCGTCGCCTTCGCGGAGGACGACCGAGAGGCCCTCGACGGATTGGTCGGGTTGCTGGAGCAGGTCGGGCGTCGGGACCGGCTGGCCGACGTGCTGTCGTTGCGGGCGCGGGCCGCGAGCGACGACGGTGCGCGCCGGGCGGATCGCGTGCGCGTGGCTTCGCTCTACAGCGACGCGCTCGGACGGCCGGGCGACGCGATCACCGCGTGGCGGCAGATCGAGGACCTCTTCGGGCCGGCGGACGACGCGCGGCTCGCGCTGGCGTCGCTCTTCCGGCAGACGTGCGACTGGAAGGAGCTCGCGGCGCTGCTGGAGCGCGGGGCTTCGCAGGCGACGGACGCCCGCTTGCGCGCCGATCTCCTCCGTCGACTCGGCGACGTGCAGCGGCAGGAGCTGGGAGCCGCCGCGGCCGCCGTCGGCACGTACGGGCGCGCCCTCGAGGCCGACCCCCGCGACGAAGGCGCGCGCGCCGGGCTCCTGGCCCTCGCGGACGCCCCCGATCTTCGCGCGGGCGCCGTGGTGTCCCTGCTCGGCGCGCTCCGCGCGGCGGACGACTGGCGCGCGATCCTGGATCTCGCGCCCCGCCGGCTCCTCGCCGCGGCCTCCGACCCGGAGAAGCTGGCCGTCCTTCGGGAGACGGCGCAGATTCACGAGCACCGCGCGGCCGACATGGCCATGGCCTTCGAGGCGGCCCGGAGCGCGCTGGTCATCGCGCCGGCCGACGCCGGCGTCGAAGAGGAGGCCGTGCGGCTCGCCGAATCCGCGCAGGCTTGGGGGCGTCTCATCGAGGCCTACCGGGAGGCCATCGACGGTGCGGCGCAGGGCGACGGGCCGCTCGTGGCGCGCCTTCGCACGAGCGCGGGCGTCGCCCTCGAATCGCGCCTCGGCGACGCCGGTGGAGCGCTCGAGGCGTACCTCCAGGTCGTGAGGGACACGGCCGACGAGGGGGTCGGTTGCGCGGCCCTGCGCGTCGCCGGCCGGCTCGGCCGATGGGACGTCGCCGCCGGGGTGGTCGTCGACGTCGCGCGCGCCGCGGGAGAATCGTCGGAGCGCCTCCTCGAAGCGTACGAACGGGCCGCGCAGGCGGCCGGCGGGTGGACGGACGCCACGCGCGCCCTGGAGGTCGGGGTCTCGTCGGCCGGCCTGGCTTCTCCGGCGTCGCGCGACATCGAAGCGCAGATCGCCGTCTGGCATCGAGACCACCTCGCGGACCCCGAGGGCGCCGAGCGGGCCACCGCGCGGGCGCTGTCGCACGATCCATCGAGCGCCGCGCTCCTCACGCGACTCGCCGAGCTGCAGCGCCGGCACCGCGGGCGGTCGCTCGTCGACACCCTGCTGCGCTTGTCCTCGGCAAGCGGATCCGACCCGGCCCTCCTGCGAGAAGCCGCCGAGGTGGCGCGAGAATCGGCGGGGGACGTCGTGCTCACGCGCGGCATCCTGACGGAGCTGCTCGAGCTCGCGCGGGCGCGCTGGTCGCAGGGCGGGGAAGCGGCGTGCGCCGACCACGCGGAGTGGGCGATCGAGAGCCTCGCGCGCCTCTACGACGACGCCGACGACGCGCGCGCCCTGGCCGACGTGCTGACCCTCGGAGATTCTCTTCCGTTCTCGGAGGCCGTCCGCCGCGGAATGCGGCGCCGCGCGGCGCGCGTGGCGCTCGAGCGCCTCCACGACCACGAGCGCGCGACGTCGCTCTATCTCGCGCTCTTCGACGCCGACCCCGACGACCGAGAGGCCGCGGAGCGGCTCGCCGCGATCTACGTGGCCGGCGGCCGCACGCGCGCGCTGCTCGAGCTGCGGGAGCGGCAGATCGCCGTCGCGTCGGACGTCGCGGTCCGCATGGGACTCAGGCTCGAAGCGTCGGCGCTCCTGTTCGAGCTGGGCGAGCGGGGGCGTGCCGCCGACGTCCTCATCGAAGGGCTGCGCGAAGACCCGCGGCACGACGGCGCGATCGAAGCGCTCGCGCGCGTCTTCGCGGAGAGCGACCGGGCTCGCGATCAAATCGAGCTCCTGGTCGATCAGGCCCAGCGCGCGCAAGACGCCGGCGATGGATCTCGCGCGGCCGACCTCTGGGGTCGCGCCGCCGGGCTTGCCGAGGAGCGCCTCGGGAACACCGCCGCGGCCGAGGCGCACCACGCGCGGGTCGCGGCGCTCGAGCCAAGGCCCGCGTCGCTCGACGCGCTCGGCCGGCTGGCGACGGCCCGCGGCGACCACGCGGTGGCTGCCCAGTGGCTCGAGCGCCTGCTCGAAGCGGCGGACGTCGATCGGCGGGAGGCCGCGACGCTGCGGCTCGCCGACGCCTGGGTCGCCGCAGGGCAGCCTTCGCGGGCCACCGAGCGGCTCGCTCGGGCCCTCCTGTCCGCGCCCGGCGCGCAGGCGCTGCGCGACAAGCTCGCGACGCTCTACCGCGAGCAAGGGAGCTGGCCCAAGCTCGCGGAGCTCACGGCCGACGCCGCCGCGCACGCCCCCGACAAGTCCGCGCGGATGGCGAGGCTCTGCGAGGCCGCGCGCCTCTTCGCCGACGCATGCGGCCAGCCTCAGCTCGCCGTTCCTTTGTTGGAGCAAGCGGTCGACCTCGCCCCCGGCGATCAAGGCGCGTCCCTCGCCCTGGCGGACGCCCTGGCGCGGAGCGGGCGGTTCGACGACGCGCGGGCCATGCTGCGCACGATGATCGACGCCTTCGGCGCGAGGCGCCCGAAGGAGCGCGCGCCCGTCCACTACCAGATGGCCCGCCTCGAGCTCGCCATGGGCAACCGCGCCCGCGGGCTCGTCGAGCTCGATATGGCCGCCCGCGTCGACCCGCAGAACCCGGACATTCTACGGGCGCTGGCGGAGCTCGCGCGCGACGACGGGCAGCATCAGCGCGCCGAGAAGAGCTACCGCGCGCTCCTCGTGGTCTTGCGCCGCCGGGAAGAGGCGGGCGAGTTCCACAACGTGGCCCGGAGCGAGGTGCTCCTCGAGCTGAGCGGCATCGCCGAGCGACAAGGGGAGGCCGACCGCGCGAAGGAGATCCTGGAGAGCGCGCTCGAAGCGGCCGCGGACGGAGACTTCGAGCAGGAACGGCTCGAAGCGGCTCTGCGCGCGCGGGGCGACTTCGCCACGCTCGCGCGGGTGCTGGAGGCGCGTCTCGCGCGTCTCGGCGACACGCCGGCCGCGGCGAAATCGCTCGGCGAGCTGGCCGAGATTTACGCGGAGCGGCTCGACAAGGTCGAGGAGGGGCTCTCCGCGCGGCTCCGCGCCGTCGCCATGGATCCTCGATCCGACGCCGGCCACGGAGCGGCGCTCGCGCTCGCGCGCGCGGCCGGCAGCGTCGCTCGCTACGTGGCGGAAGTGAGCGCGCTCGCGGACGGCGCCGAAGCCCGGGGCGATGCGGTGCTCGCGCGATCCCTCTTGGCTCGGGTGGGCGCGGCTGCCGAGCACGACCTCCACGACGACGGCCGAGCCGCCGGCTTCTACGAGCGGTCCGTGGCCCTCGGCCTCCGCGACTCGAACACCCTGCGCGCGCTCGACGGCGTCTTCGAGCGCCTCGGCGACGTCGCGAAGCGGGCGCGCGCGCTCGAGATGCGCATCGAATCCGAGACGCAGGTGAACGGCCGCAAGTCCGCGACCGACGCGATGTATCGGCTCGCGTCGATCCGCCTCGCCTCGCGCGACACGTTCGACCCCGGCGTCGACCTGATGCGGGAGGCCCTCGATCTCGACCCGCGGCTCGACGTCGCGGGCGACGCCCTCCGCGCCGCGGTCGCGATCGACGCGGCGCACGCGGGCGTCCTCTCGCTCTACGAGCACATCGGGCGGCAACCCGGCCACGAGCGGATTCTCGTCGACGCGCTCCGGGCCCGGGCGGAGCTGCCGGGCGCCGACGCCGAGACGGTCCGTGAAGCGGTCGAAATCGCCGTCCGCCTCGGTGAGCGGGCGCGAGCCGAGTCCCTGCTCGAGCGGGTCGTCGAGCGCGAGAAGGGGCGCGGTCCGGGAGAGAGTCCGTCGCGGCTCGCGTGGGCGCTCGACGCCCTCGCGAACGTCAGGACGGACCTTCGGAGCGCGGTCGAGCTGAAGACCGCCGCGGCCCGCATCGCGGAGCCCGACGTCGCCCGGAGGCTCACCCTCGAAGTCGCTCGGATCGCCGCCGATCACCTCGAAGACCTGGCGCTGGCCGCGGAGGCCTATGAAGGACTGCGCCGCGCGGATCCGGCCGATCGCGAGGCCTGGGAGCCGCTCGCGGCGGTCTATCGGCGGCAGGGCAACGCGGTGAAGCTCGCCGAGCTGCTCGCGTCCGTGGTCGATTTCGTCGACGACACCGCGTTGCGCGCGCGCCTCCGCCTCGAGCGGGTGCGTGCCCTCGAGAGCACGGGGCTGAGCGACGCCGAGGCCGCGCCGCTCTTGCGCGAAATCGTGGACGACGACGCGCGCCAGGTCGAGGCGGCGCTGATGCTCGCCGGCATCCTGGAGCGTTCAGGGGACATCGACGCGCTGACCGACCTTCTCGCTCGGCAGATCGACTCGGCCAAGGACCGCGACGACTCGCAGTCGATCGTCTCTCTCTCGCTCCGACTCGGTTCGCTCGTCGAAGCGAGCGATCGGATGCAGGCGCGCAACGTGTACTACGCGGCGCTCGAGTGGAAGCCGCAGAGCGCGGACCTCCTCGACGCGCTCCTTCGCCTCCTCGACGACGCGAGCGACGCCGGCGAGCGCGCCGATCTGCTCGAGCGCCGGCTGGCCCTGGAGACGGGCCCGGCGGCCGAGCCGATGGCCCTCGCGCTGTCGGCGGACCGCGCGCAGCTCGGCGATGACGCGGGGGCCGAGCGCGCCCTCGAAGTGGGCTACCGGGCGTACCCCGGGAGCGTACGGCTACGCGATCGCCTGGAGGCGGCCCTGCGCGCCCGCGGCGATCACGCCAAGCTGGCCGACCTCTATATCCTCGACGCCGGGGCGCGCCCGTCGCCGGCCGAGCGCGTCGCGCGCCTGCAAGAGGCCGCGGCGCTTCGAGCGAACGACCTCCAGGATTTTCGCGGGGCGGCCGCCGCGCTCAAGCTGGCGCGGGAAGCGGCGATGGCTCTCGAGGAGCCCGCCGAGGCCTCCTCCGCGCTCCTGCGCGGGCACGTCGAGATGCTCCTCGAGGCGGGAGACCTGGTCGGGGCGATCGCCGAGCTCTCGGGGGCGATCGAGCGCTTCTCGCACGACGACCCGAACCTGGGCGACCTCTTCGCCGCTCGCGCGGACCTGCGCTCACGCGCGGGCGACGACGCGGGCGCGCTCCAGGACTTCGAGTCCGCCTTCGCCGTCGGCCCGGCGGCGCACGCCGGCGCGCTCGCGGCGCAACTCGATCGGATGTCGGACCAGGCGGCGTCCCGCGGGGACATCGCAGGGCTTCGGACCACGCGGCTACGGCAGGCGCACGTCCTGCCGCTCGCGGGAGACGCGGATGGTGCGCGCGCCGTCCTCGTCGACCTCCTCGCGCACGATCCGAAGGACGCGACCGCGCTGCGGGCGCTGACCGATCTCGAAGTCGGCCGCGAGCGGTGGGACGCGGCCAGCGTCGCGCTCAAGCGGTTGGTCGGTCTCGAGGAGGGCGACGCCACGGTGGCCACGGCCCTTCGCCTCGCCGACGTGTGCGAGCGCGCGGGTCGCTCGGCCGATGCGCGCGGGGCCCTCGAGCGCGCCCGCCTGCTGGCGTCCGGCGATCGGAACGTGACGCGCACGCTGGAGCGCCTCTACGAGCAGACGGGCGCGTGGGCCGAGCTCGCCGAACTCGTCCTCCAAGACGCGAAGGCGAGCGGCGACGTGGCCGACCGCTTCCCGCTGCTCTTGCGCGTGGGGGCGCTGATGCTCGAAAAGGCCGGCGACCCCGCCGCGGGTGTCGACGCGCTCGAAGAGGCCCACGCGCTGCGCCCCGGAGACCCGGAGTGCGTCGCGCTCCTCGCCGACGCGTACGCGCTGTCGGGACGGCACGCGGACGCCGCGGCGGTGCTCGATCAGGTGCTCGCCCCGCACAAGGGCCGCCGCGTGCGCGAGATGGCGCCGCTCTACTTTCGGCTCGCGAAGGCCGCTCGCCACGCCGAAAACGGCGCCGAGGAGATCCGCGCCCTCTTCCAAGCGCTCGATTGCGACGGGCAGAACGGAGCCGTGTGCGCCGAGGTCGGGCTCCGCGCGATGGAGCTCGACCAGATCGAGCTCGCGAGCCGGGCCCTCCGCGCCATCACGCTCCTCAAGGCGCCCGGCCCGATGAGCAAGGCGCTGGCGTACAAATACATGGGCGAGATCGCGCGCAAGCAGGGGGACGGCAAGCGCGCGCTCATGCTCCTTCATCGGGCGCTCACCGAGGATCCGTCTCTCGAAGGGGCCCGCGCGCTCGTCGCCGTCATCGAGAAGGGCGGCTGACGGCGCGCCCGATCGCCGCGGCGATCCTCAGAACGACACGCCCAGCCCGGCCGAAACGCCGAGCTCACCGAGGGGGACTCCCTCGGCGAAGAGATCGATTCGGCGGGCGATCGTGAGCGAGAGCCCGACGCCTACTTGATAGTGGAACACGTCGGTCCCGGTCACGGCGGCACCCTGGTACCTCCAGTAGACGGGACCGCCGAACGCGCGCCCCACGAGGTACGGCGCCAGCACGCGCCACACGGTCGTCCCGACGATGGCGCCGGCGCGGGCGTCGAACGCGTTGTAGCCGACCCCCTGCGTCGTCGTCGTCGCGTACGAGATTTGACCCGTGAGAAGGACGAAAGGGATCGCCCCGTCGGCGTCGACCACCCGCCACGACGCGCCGACCGCGCTGACGAACCCGGGCGTGAAGTCGTACCGCGCGATGGGCGTCGAGATGTGCCCACCGGCCAGGAGGCCCGCCCCCGCCTCGAGGGTGACCGTCCGCGTCGGCCGGTAGTCGAGGGTGGCGAGCGCCGCGTGCCGTTCCTCGTCGAAGCGTTGGTCACCCGAGAAGCGGATGGCCGTCGAGGTGAACGAGTACGACGCACCCACGCGCCATTTCGGCCGCTCGGCCTCCTCGTGCTCACTGAGGCTGCAGCCGGAAATCCCCGCGGCGCCGCCGACCGTGACTCCGCACGCGCGCGCGTTCCTCCCCGCGCCGAGGCATGCGAGCGCCCACAGCGACGCGAAAAGCCCGGCGCCGGCGCGGCGTCCCACCCGTCAGTCTTCCCAACCCGAATCGACGTCTTCGGGGCGGATGCTCTGCGAGGTCTCCGGCGCCGCTTCGACGGGGGCGGGCACGGCGGCGGCAGGAGGCAGAGAGAACAAGCTGTCGCCCGCGATTTCGATCGGCGGCGGCGGCGCGGTCGTCCTCCGCGCGGCTTCGTTCGCGGCGAGGGACACGCGGCGGGGCGACTTCGTGCGGATGACCAGCGGGGCGATGAGGTGCGGGACGCGCTCGATGGCGCGCGAGAACTCCATGATGGGCGCGCGGAACGAGACCGCCGGGAGGAGGCGCTCGCGCATGCCCCCGCCGAGCTCCGTCGCGAGCTCGACGACCGTCGCGTCGCCGTCGGCCAGGAGATCGATGGCGAGATCGCCGTCGATCCACGTGCACGCCGTGGTCGCCATGTGCGAAAGGACGAGGAGAGCCTTCGCCGCCCCCGTGTTGGGGGAGGAAATGTTCGCGAGGTGCGCCAATAGCTCGCGCGTCGCGTCCCGGGAGGCGAGGGCAGGGCCCAGGTCGCGCTCCTGCAGGTCGAGACAACGCGTGATGTGTGCGTACCGTGCGTTCACGACGCCCCGTTCAACCGCTCGATTTTCCCCCGGCGCGCCGCGAACCGCGGCATTGCTCGCCTACGGTGGCTCGAGCGCAAGGGCATCGTAGAGGAGGCGCACCCGCTCGGCCAGCTCCTCGTTATTGGGCTCGCACTGGCACGCACTCACGAGCTCGACGCGCGCGTCCTCGAGCTTTCCGATCGAGATCAGCCGATCGGCCTTCTCGGCGAGCTTCTTGGCGCGCGGGGTCTGCGCGATCATCCCGAGCGTCCTCATCGGGGGCGGCGGCGGGCGGCTCGACGGGCGCCACGGCTCGAGCCGGGTCTTGCCGCGCGCGACGGCGCGGTCGTACCGCTGCCGCGTCGCGGGTCGTGACAGGCAGCCGTAAGCCTCGACCGCGCGCTTGTAGATTTCGGCGGCGACGGGGCGGGACTCTTCAGGACCGTCCACGTGGCGATCGGGGTGATACCGGAGAGAGAAGGCGTGAAACGCCTCTTTGATGGACGAGGGGCTCGCGTCCCGCGGGACGCCGAGGATGTCGTAGTAGGTCTTCTTGTCGAGCGAAGACAGGTAGAGGGCGAGCGCGTCTCTCGTCGCCATGGCAGCCGGTCGCGGGCCTCAGCGCCGCTCGAGGGGCGCGAGGGGGTGGGCCGCCTGGCGCGCTTGCATGGCGGCGATTTCCGCGGGGCTCGTGTTCGCGCCGACGAGCTGGAGGCGCGCGGCGGTCTGGCGGCCCGTCTTGATGTCGCGCGCACGGACGTTGAGGATGCCGTCGGCGTCGATCTCGAACGTGACGGCGACTTGCATCTCGCCGCGGGGGGCCGGAGCGATGCCGGAGAGCTCGAGCTCTCCGAGGAACGTATTCTCCGTGAAGCGACCGCTCTTTCCCTGCGCCACGCGCACCTGCACGGCGGTCTGGTTGTCGCTCGCGGTGGTGAAGGACCGCGTCCGGTCGCAGGGGACGGGCGTGTTGGCGTCGATGAGCACGTCGCAGTAGTCGCCGACGGTCTCGACGCAGAGCCCGAGCGGCGTCACGTCGATGAGGAGAGGCGCGGGCCGGGGAGGGCTCGGCGCGGGGGCTGGCGGCGGGGGCGCGGGCGGCTCCGGGACCGCGGGTGATGACGCGGCCTCGAACGGAAAGGGGATCGTCGGCGCGCGCGGGCGCTTCGGTGGCAGCGGGGGTCCCGCCGTCTTCGCGGACCCGGGTGCCGGCGGGGCGGGTCGCGGTGGGGTGCCCGCGTGGCTCGGGGGCAGGGGTTCGATGACGAGGTCGGGGACGTCGAAGACCAGCTGCTTGGTGGCCTGGCGTGGCAAGACCGGAAGCGACGGCGGCGACGGGGCGAGTGAGATGGCGTCGGGCCGACGCTCGTGGACGACGGCAGGCGGGGGCTGCGCGGACGGGACCGGACCGACCAAGGGCAGCGCGGGGTCGCTCTCGCGCGAGGAGGCCACGGGCAAGGGCTGGACGACCGACTCCTGCGCGATGCGCGGGTGCACGGCGGGCTCCGCGTTCTTGCGGCGGCTGCGGTCGAGCAGAGCGGCTTGGATCGCCGCGCCGAGGGCGACGACCTCGTCGGGATTGATGCGCACGGTCGGCGGCCGCCCGAAGAACTGCTCCACCTTGCGGGCGACCATGGGCATCCGCGTCGCGCCGCCGACGAGGATCACGCGGTCGATGTCGGCGGCCCTCACGCCCGCCGTGTCGAGCGCCTGGCGGCAGACCTTGAACGTGCGCTCGACGAGGGCGAGCGCCGCCCACTCGAGCTCCGGCCGCGTCATCCGGAAGCGCCACGGCGTCGTCGCGCCGCGCTCGCCCGGCACGAGGTCGTCGATCGAGAGCGTCTGCTCGTCGCGCGAAGAGAGGTCGCACTTCATTCGCTCCGCCAAGAGGCGGAGCTGGCCGAACGCAGCCGGCTGGGCGCGCGCGTCGAAGCGATGCTTCTTGAGGAGGTCTTCGGCCATCCGCTCGGCGACGAGGAGGTCGACGTCGTCGCCGCCGAGCGCCGTGTCGCCGGCCGTCGACAAGACCTCGAGCACGTTGCCGGCGAGATCGAGCAGGGTGACGTCGAAGGTGCCGCCGCCGAGATCGTAGACGGCGACGCGCTCCCTGGCCTTTTCCGGCGGTCCGTAGGCGAGGGCCGCGGCGGTAGGCTCGTTCAGGATCCGCAGGACCTCGAGGCCGGCGAGGCGGCAGGCCGTCTTGGTCGCCGCTCGCTGCAGGTCGTTGAAGTTCGCGGGTACGGTGACCACCGCGCGCTCGACCGGGGGACCGAGCGCCGCCTCGGCGACGGCCTTCGCGTGCCGCAGGACGAACGCGCTGATCTCCGGCAGCGTGTATCGCTCTCCCCGCGCCGCGACGACGGCTCCTCCGTGCGCGCCTTCTTGAAGCTCGAAAGGAAGCTCCGCCCGCGCGGTTTGGACTTCGGTCGAGCCCCACGGCAGGCCGATGAGCCGCTTGACCGAATAAATCGTGTTGGCCCCGTCGACCATCCGGCGGTCGAGGGCGGCTCGTCCGACCACCGTCGATCCGGACGGATGGAACGAGACCACCGAAGGGAGCAGCCGCACTCCGTCCGGATCAGGGATTGTCCCCGCAACCCCTTGCCTTACGCTCGCGACGACCGTGTTGGTCGTGCCGAGATCGATTCCGACGGCAAACGCCATCAACCATCAGGATAACCCGATGCCCGGCGCCACGTCCCGTCCCGCCGCCGCGCTAGCCGTTCGAGGCGCGCGCCATGGGCGCACACTGGAGCCATGCGTCCACGCCCGCCGCGACACGCCGCCCATCGGCGATGGCCCACACGACCAGCGATTGTCCGCGCGAGTTGTCCCCGGCCGCGAAGACGCCCGGGACGTTGGTGGCGCCGGCCGCGTCCGTTCGGATATTGCCGCGCGGATCGAGCGCGAGCCCGAGCTGCTCGACGACGCCGGGCCGCTCCGGCCCGACGAAGCCCATGGCCAGAAGGGCGAGACCGCACGGCAAGGAGAGGTCGCTTCCGGGCACCGGCCGAAGCTTCCCGCCCTCGAGGACGATTCGGGAGGCCTCCAGGCTCACGACGTGGCCGTTCTCGCCCCGGAACTCCCGCGTCGACACCGACCAGTCCCGCGCCGCGCCTTCCTCTTGCGAGGTCGAGGTGCGCAGGATGAGCGGCCACTCGGGCCAGGGGTTGGCCGTCCCGCGCGTCAGCGACGGCCGGGGCATGAGCTCCAGCTGGGTGACCGACGCCGCCCCCTGCCGCACCGACGTGCCGACACAGTCGGACCCGGTGTCGCCGCCTCCGATGACGATGACATGCTTGCCGGTCGCCAGAATGGCCTGGGCCGTGTCCTCGGAGTCCCCCGCGATGCGGCGGTTTTGCTGGACGAGGAACTCCATGGCGAAGTGCACGCCCTTGAGGTCCCGCCCGGGGACGGGAAGATCGCGGGGTACGCGGCTGCCCATCGTGAGGACCACGGCGTCGAAGTCGCGCTGCAGGTCCGCTCCGGTGACGTCGACTCCGACGGCCGTGCTCGGCTTGAAGGTCACGCCTTCGGCCTCCATCTGCGCGACACGCGCGTCGATGATGGCCTTCTCCATCTTGAAGTCGGGGATGCCGTAGCGAAGCAGGCCCCCGATGCGGTCGTCGCGCTCGAAGAGGACGACGTCGTGTCCGGCGCGCGCGAGCTGCTGGGCCGCGGCCATCCCCGCGGGCCCCGAGCCCACGACGGCGACGCGCTTTCCCGTTTGCGTCGTCGCGGGCTCCGGCCGGAGGGCGCCGCCGTGCGTCTTGGCGAGGGCGAAGGCGTGATCGGCGATGGTGCGCTCGATCATCTTGATGGTGACGGGCTCCTCGCGAATGTTGAGCACGCACGAGGCCTCGCAAGGCGCCGGGCACACGCGTCCGGTCACCTCGGGAAAGTTGTTCGTGGCGAGGAGGCGCCGGACGGCCTCGTCGTGCCGGCCGCGGTACACGAGATCGTTCCACTCGGGGATGAGATTGCCGAGCGGGCAGCCCTGGTGGCAAAACGGGATCCCGCAGTCCATGCAGCGCGACGCCTGCGCGCGGAGCTCGCCCCCTTCGGTCGGGATGACCATTTCGTGCCAGTCGTGGATGCGCTCCTCGATGGGACGGTCGTCCTCGTCGACGCGGGAAACCTTGAGAAAGCCCTTCGGATCGCCCATCGCTGCGGCCTAGCTTCCTGTCTTGCGGAGCTGGAGGACGCGCCTCCACTCGTGCGGCATCACCTTCACGAAGCGGCGCTTGCCCCACGCGGCAAGTAGCGCCCGGCCGCGCGCGCTCCCCGTGTGGTGCACGTGCTCTTCGACGAGCGCGCGCACGATGTCGTCGTCGTCGGTCGTGAGCGGTTCGAGGTCGACCATCGCCTTGCTCACGCGCGTCGCCAGGGTGCGCTCTTCGTCGAGCACGTACGCGATCCCGCCGCTCATCCCGGCCGCGAAGTTTCGCCCGGTCGGACCGAGGACGACGACGGTCCCTCCCGTCATGTACTCGCAGCCGTGGTCGCCCACACCCTCGACGACCGACGTGGCGCCGCTGTTGCGCACGGCGAATCGTTCGCCGGCGCGCCCGGCGAAGAAGGCCTTGCCGGTCGTCGCGCCGTAGAGGCACGTATTGCCGACGATGACGTTCTCGTGGGCGCGGAAGACGGCGCGCGCGGGCGGCCGAACGGCGAGGACGCCCCCGGAGAGGCCCTTCCCGACGTAGTCGTTCGCGTCCCCATCGAGAACGAGGAGCATCCCGCGGACCGCGAAGGCGCCGAAGCTCTGCCCCGCCGTTCCGCTCGCCTCGACGACCACGGTCCCCTCGGGGAGGCCCTGCTCGCCGTATTTGCGCGCGAGCTCACCGGCGAGGCGAGCGCCGAACGCGCGGTCCGCGTTCGTGAGGCGGATGCGCATCGTCGTCGGCTCGCCGTACTTGAGCGAGAGGCGCGTCCCCTCGAGCAGCGATTCGTCGGTGGAGCTCGACTGGCCGAGGAAGCTCGGGAAGTCGGTCGCCTGCGACGGCTCCGCGGCCGCGAACTTCGCCGCCTCGGGCGACTCGGGGCTCGCGACGTGCAGAAGGTCGGTGAAGTCGAGCCGCTTCGCCTTCGGGTGCGTGAGGGCCTTTGGCTGGATGCGGTCCGCGCGGCCGACCATCTCGTCGACAGTCCGGAACCCGAGCTGCGCCATGATCGCGCGAAGCTCCTCCGCGACGAAGAAGAAGTAGTTGATGACGTGCTCCGGTGTCCCCTGGAACCGCGCCCGCAGCACGGGATCCTGGGTGGCGACGCCGACCGGACACGTGTTGAGGTGGCACTTTCGCATCATGATGCAGCCGCTCGCCACCAGCGGCGCCGTCGCGAAACCGAACTCGTCGCCCCCGAGGAGCGCGGCGAAGGCCACGTCGCGGCCGGTCTTGAGCTGGCCGTCGACCTGGATGCGGACGCGGTCGCGCAGGCCGTTGAGGACGAGCACCTGGTGGGTCTCCGCGAGGCCGAGCTCCCAGGGCGTTCCGGCGTGCTGGATCGACGAGAGCGGCGACGCCCCGGTTCCGCCGTCGTGACCGGCGATCGTGATGAGGTCCGCGTGGGCCTTGGCGACGCCCGCCGCGATCGTGCCGACCCCCGTCTCGCTGACGAGCTTGACGCTCACGCGCCCGCGCGCGTTCACGCACTTCAGATCGTAGATGAGCTGCGCGAGGTCCTCGATGGAGTAGATGTCGTGGTGCGGCGGCGGCGAAATGAGCGTCACGCCCGGCACCGAGTGACGCACCCGCGCGATCGTCTCGTCCACCTTGTGGCCGGGCAACTGCCCGCCTTCGCCCGGCTTCGCGCCCTGGGCGATCTTGATCTGCAGCTCGTCGGCGTTCACGAGATAGTGCGCCGTCACGCCGAACCGCGCGCTCGCCACCTGCTTGATGGCGCTTCGCTTCGAATCCCCGTTCGGCATGGGGACGTAGCGGGCCTCGTCCTCGCCGCCCTCGCCGGTGTTCGACTTGCCGCCGATCCGGTTCATCGCGATGGCCAGGTTCTCGTGGGCCTCCCGGCTGATGCTCCCGTAGCTCATCGCTCCGGTGGCGAACCGACGAACGATCTTCGCCGCCGGCTCGACCTCCTCCACGGGGATGGGCGTGCCAGACACGAAGTCGAGACAGCCGCGCAAGGTGAAAGGGTGCTCGCCCTGCTCGTTGATGCCCTGCGCGTAGTCCGCGTACGACTTCGCGTCCTCGAGGCGGACGGCCTTCTGAAGGGCCGCGATGGTGCTGGGGCTCCAGAGGTGCCGCTCGCCGCCGACCCGCCACGCGTAGATGCCGCCGACGTCGACCGAGTCTTCGTCGTTCGCGACCCGATCGATGACCGCAGCGAACCCCGCGGCGTGACGGAGGAGCGACTCGCGCGCGATCTCCGCGAGGCCGATGCCTCCGAGGCGCGACGCCGTTCCCGGGAACCAGCGCTGGACGAGGCCGCGGTCGAGGCCGATGGCCTCGAAGATCTGCGCGCCCTGGTAGCTCGACAGGCACGAGATGCCCATCTTGCTCATGACCTTGAGGAGGCCTTTGTCGAGCGCGTGGATGTAGTGCTCGGGGCGCGCGTCTCGCGGGGAGTCGATGTCGAGCGCGTCGATCGTCTCGAACGCGAGGTACGGGTTGACCGCGCCCGCGCCGTACCCGATGAGAAGCGCGACGTCGGCGACCTCGCGCGGCTCGCCGGTCTCGACCACGAGGCCGACCCGCATGCGCTTTCCCGCGCGGGCAAGGGCGTGGTGCACCGCGCTCGTCCCGAGGAGGCTCGGGATGGGCGCGCGGCGGGCGTCGACCGGGCGATCGCTGATGACGAGGATGCTCGCCCCCTCGTCGACGGCTTGTTCGGCCGACGCGCACAGCTCGAGCACCGCGCGCTCGAGCGCGAGCCCGGGGTCTGCCGAGTGGGCGTCGAACACCATGGGCAGGACCCGAGCTTGGAAGTCGTCGGTGCCGCGCACGAGCTTCGCGAGCTCCCCGTTGGTCAAAACGGGTTGCTCGAGCTCGAGGAGGCGACACTGCTCGGGCGTCTCGGCGAGGAGGTTGCCCTCGCCGCCGAGGGCTCCCCCGAGCGTCATGACGAGCTTCTCCCGGATCGGGTCGATGGGCGGGTTGGTCACCTGTGCGAACTGCTGCTTGAAGTAGCGGAAGAGGACCTGCGCCCGATCGCTCAAGACCGCGAGCGGCGCGTCCGTCCCCATGCTGCCGGTGGGCTCTTCGCCCTGGGTCGCCATCGGCCCGAGGAGGACGCGAAGGTCCTCTCGGCTGTAACCGAAGGCGCGCAGCAGCCGCCGCCGGTGTTCGGCCGAGAGCGGTGCGGCCGGCGCCGCGGGCGGGAGGCTGGAGAGCTCGAGCTTGTTGTCGGCCAACCACTGCGCGTACGGCTTGTGCGTCGCGACCTCTCGCTTGATCTCTTCGTCACCGACGAGGCGTCCCCGCGCCACGTCGACGAGGAGCATGCGTCCAGGCTGGAGGCGGCCCTTCTCGATGACGTCCTCGGCTTCGAAGTCGACGACCCCGAGCTCGCTCGCCGCGACGACGAAGCCGCTCTGCGTCACGACGTACTTCAAGGGCCGCAGGCCGTTCCGGTCGAGAGTCGCCCCGATGTACGTCCCGTCGGTAAAGAGGAGGGCCGCCGGCCCGTCCCACGGCTCGACGAGCGACGCATGGTATTCGTAGAAAGCGCGGCGCTCGGCCGGCATGTCCTCGTGCCCCTCCCAGGCCTCGGGCACGAGCATCATCATCACGTGCGGCAGGGTGCGGCCGCCCGACGAAACGAGGAAGTCGACGACGTTGTCGAGCGACGCCGAGTCACTCCCGCCGGGGCGAATGATGGGCTTGAAGTCGGCGAGGTGCTCACCGAAGGCCTCGCTCTCGAGGAGGGCCTCGCGGGCGCGCATCCAGGTCTGGTTGCCGCGAAGAGTGTTGATCTCCCCGTTGTGCGCGATGCGACGGTAGGGGTGAGCGCGCTCCCAGGTCGGGAACGTGTTCGTGCTGAAGCGCGAGTGGACGAGGGCGAGCTTGCTTCGCGTCTCTTCCTCTCGAAGGTCGAGGTAAAATGCGTCGAGCCGCTCGGGGAGAGCGAGGCCCTTGTAGACGACCGTCTTCGACGAGAGGCTGGCCGGGTAGAAGTTCGGCAGGCCGGCCTCGCTCGCTTTGCTGCCGGCACGCTTGCGGATCATGAAGAGCGTCCGCTCGAAGGCGGGCGCCGAGCACATGCGGCCGATGAAGAGCTGCTTGAGGACCGGCATCGACGACCGGCCGAGCGGCCCCACGACGCTCTCGTCGACCGGGACGTTCCTCCAGCCGATGACCTTCTGGTTGTGATGCCGGACGGCGTCTTCCAGGATGCGCATCTCGGCCGCGCACGCGTCCCGCTCGCGGGACAAGAAACACTGCGCTACGCCGTAATCGCCCTCGTTCGGGAGCTCGATACCTGCCCGCCCCAGCACGCGCTCGTAGTGGGCGTGGGGGAGCTGCAGGAGAATGCCGGCGCCGTCGCTCGTGCACGGATCGCAGCCGGCGGCGCCGCGATGGGCGAGCCTCCGAAGAATCTCGACACCCTTGGCTACGACATCGTGCGACGCAGGGCGTCGCAGATCGGCGACGAACCCGAGCCCGCACGCATCGTGCTCGAGCGACGGATCGTACAATCCGCGAGGCTGAGGCAGTGGCATAACGTGGGCAATTATGCTGCCGACTTGTGCCGCAGGCTAGCAGAATCAGCTAACACTGATTTCCCCATCCGTGCCGAAAACGAACACGAGGATTCTCGTCTATGTGGGCGCAGCGCTTGCGGTTCTCGCGTTGGGCCACGTATTGCCGCGCAAGGCGGTGGGGTGCGCGGGCGAGACCGCGAGCGATGCACCGGGACACGACCTGAAGGACACGCAGCCCTCGTCGCGGAGCCCCCAGAGCCCTCGACTTCGTCGACCGCCGGCTTCGACGGCGCTCTTCGGCGTCCTGACCGATCGTCCCGAGAACGAGGTTCGAGCGCTTGCCGAGCGCGGCGCCGTCCAGGCTCTCCTCACGCCGGATCTGTGTGGCGATCCCCCGTCGTGCGACGCGGTGCGTTCGGTGCTCGAGGATGAGCACGCGACGACGCTCGACGTGAAGCCGGTGTCGGAGTGGAGCTTCGGCCTCCGTGACGCCGACGCCAGCGCGAAGCGGCTGCCGTCCGCGGATCGCGCGGGTCTGGGACGGCGTTCGCGCGTCCTCTCCGTGCGGGTGTCGATGGCGACCTCGGCGCGACAGCTCGCTCTCCGAACCGCCATCGCCGTGGCCGCCGCCGTCGCGAAAAAACTCGATGGGTTGGTGGACGACCCTCTGCTTGCCCGGATCGAGACGTGGCGCGGGTTCGCGTCGCACGCGGTGACCGAGTCTCTCGAGACGTCGACGTTCCGGCGGGACCGCATCGAAGTCATCGTCGAGCCAAGGGAAGACGGGATCGTGCGCCTCGTGACGGCGGGCCTCGCTCGTTGGGGCGCTCCGGACGTCGAAGCCGCGCGCGTCCCGGTCGTGGCCGAAGAGGCCGTCACCGCGCTCGTGCTGGGGGTCGCGGCCGCCGTCACGGCCGGCGCGGACGCGGGGCCGTGCGTTCTTTCGCTCGACGACCTCGGGCGTGCGCGCGGCGAAGCCTACCCCGCGGACGCCGGGCTTCCGCCTTCCGCCGCCATCCCGATCGAGCTCGTCTCCGTGCAAGCCGAGACGGGGGACGCGAACGACTTCGTGGCGCGGATCTCCCCGCCGGCGGGGGAGGGGCCGCTCGCGTACCTCGAACTGGCCGAGCGCTTCTTCGGTCCCATCTTGGCCGGGTCGTCGGCGGCCGAGCGGGACCGCCGCGACCTCGCTCAGGGCCGGCTCGCGGCGGCGCTGGCCCGATGGACGGCGGAGCAACCCCGCGGCCCGCGCTTGGCGGTGGCGTTGCCATTTGCGATCCCGGGTGACGCGGGGGTCGAATCGATGTGGATCGAGGTCACGCGGTACGACGCGACGTCCGTGGGGGGCATCCTCCTCGACGAGCCGCTCGGCGCGACCGACCACGCGCCCGGCGAGGCCGTGCTGCGGCCGAGGTCCGAGGTGCTGGACCTGCGGTGGAGCAGGAGCGGGGACGGCGGAGGCGCGGTCGATCGCTGAGGCGGGGCGTGTCGGAAGGCGCTCCGGCCCGAAGCAGCGAACGCCCGCCCGTGTATGCGCGGGAGGGTGCGCCCGCGACCCGCGTTCACCAATCGACCGGCACTGCTGGCGATGCAGACGGGCCCATGGGTACCGTCCAGGAACGATGCGCGGTTGGTTGGGGAGCGTTCCGCAATGGGTGCGGCGCGAAGGGCTGCCCGCCCTCCTCATCACCTCGTTTGCCGCCTTCGACGGAACGCACGTCGCGGCGCTGCCGGCCGCGCCCGGGCCGCGCGGTCCTGTCACGCCCGAGCAGGCGGCGATCGAGCGAGCGCCGGTGTGCATCGGCTCGGCGGTCGCGAGCGCGGGCGAGCTCGCCGACATCCTCTACTACCGGGCGGCGTCGCTGGGCGACGGACGCTTCGCGGTCGGCTACTTCGCCTTCTTCTCGGAGGAGCGGCCCTGGGGGAACAACTGGCTCACGTGGAGCGTGCTGCCGGCGCTCGCCGTCGACCTCGCGTACTCCCGCGCGCTTCTCGTCGCTCCGGGCGTGCAGCGCGCGCTCTATGGCGCGGGCGACGTGGAGGGCGTCTCGATCTTCTACGAGGTGACGCCCACCGGCGAGCTTCGCGTCGACCACGCGCTCGCCGAGGACCGGCGCGAGAGGGTCATCGCGCTGTCGCGGCGCGAGGTGTTCGCGCTCGATCGTCGTCGGCCGACCTTCTATAGCGAGGTGTGGAGCCACCAGCTCGGTGGCCGCGGCGCGCGCTCGCTCTCCGACCTGACGTACGTGCGCTGCTACGAAGGCGACAGCATCCGTCCGTTGCCCGACGACGTCGCGCGCGCCTTCCGCCTCGGCGATCGCGCGGGGCCGGCCCACGTGGAGCGGCTCGGCCCGCCGCTCTCCGCGCTACCTGCCGAGCGCCTCGGAGCGATTGACGATCCTCGGCGTGATGAAAATGACTAGCTCGTTCCGAGCGTCGCTCGCGCGCCGCCGCTGAAAGAGGACCCCGAGAATCGGGATGTCGCCGAAGAAGGGGACCTGGTCGAGGTTTCGCCCGGTGTTGCGCGTATAGATGCCGCCGATGACCGCGGTGTGGCCGTCCATCACGAGCAGATCGGTCTCCGCTTCGCGCTTGAGGATGGTGGGGTCGCCGCGGGGGCTCGTCTGGTTGAAGTCCGGCTCGTCGCGATTGAGCTTCACGTGCATCGACACGGATCCATCGGCCGTGACGTGAGGCCGCACGAGGAGCTGCAGCTTGGCTTCCTGGAAGGTCGTCTGGACGCCGAGCGCGCTCACCTGCGCGAACGGAATGAGCGTGCCCTGATTGATGCGCGCTTCGCGGTTGTCGAGGACCATGACGCGCGGCGCGCTGACGATGCGAACGAGGCCGCTCGATTCGGCGGCCGACAGGCGGAGGCTCAGGTTGATGTTGTTGTCGATCGAGCCGAACGTCATACCGATCGCGCCGCCGGCGCCCGTCCCTGTCGCCGCCGGAAGGTTCACGGCGAAGTTGGGGTTCGCGATGGTGCGGGTGAACGGCGAGAGGCCGGCGGTGGGGGTGTTGTTGTCGGAGTTGCCGCCGCTGAGGCCGATGCTCGACGGGAAGGCGACGCCCGTGGGGTTGCCCGTGGCCGGTCCGAAGGTGACGTCGCCTCCCCACTGGATGCCGACGTCGCGCAGGTACTTGCTCGTCGCCTCGACGATGCGCGCCTCGATGAGGACCTGCGCGGTCTGCGTGTCGAGCGATCGGACGAGCTCTTCGATGTAATTGAGGTTGCCCGCCACGTCCCGCGCGATGAGGACGTTCGTCCGATCGTCGACGGCGATCGAGCCGCGCGGCGAGAGGAGCTCTTTCGCGCGCGCCTGGAGCTCTTCGGCCTGCGCGTAGCTGATCGGGATGAGCCGCGTCTCGAGCGGCATGAGCTCGTACTCTTGCTTTTGCTGCGCGAGGCGGAGCTCTCGCTCCTTCTGGAGCTGGGCCATGGGCGCCACGCGGATCAGGTTGCCCTGCCGCACCATGCCGAGGCCCTTCGCCTGGAGCACGACGTCGAGCACCTGATCCCACGGGACGTTTCGCATCCGGATGGTGATGGTGCCGCCCACGTCGTCGCCGGTGACGATGTTGACGTGACCCGTGTCGGCGAGGAGCCTGAGGACGTTGTGGACGTCGGCGTCTTTCAGGTCGATGTCGATGCGCCGGCCGTTGTACCGCTGCTGCGCCAGTACGTCGGCCGTACCGGAAGCGAAGCCCGCGGCGCCGCCGGCGGACGTCTCGACGGCGGGGTCGTCGTCGTGGATCGACGTCTCGATGCGCGGGAGGTCCTTGGGCTGCTCTTCGCGCGCGACGGTGACGACGCGCCGGACCGGGCCACCGTCCCTGCCGATCGAGCGCCCGTCGATGCCGACGCGCACGAGCGGCGGAGGCGACGACGACTTGGGAACGGGGAAGGACCAGGAGAGCTTCTGTCCTTCGACGCTGATGGTGCCGGGCGCTTCACTCGAGCGTTCGAGCTCGATCGTGGTCGATCCGGTGGCCACGTCGTGCGAGGCGGTGATGGACTTGAGCGCCCCGCCGTACGCGGTCACGTCGAGCGTGCGCGCGAGCGAGTCGGGCAGGTGCGTCCCGTGGAGGTCCAAGCGAAGACGCCCGCCCGCGCCCGTACCGAGCGAGTACGGAGGGATCCCATCGAGCTCCACGACGACGCGGTCGCACCGGTTGGGCGCGCACTCGGCGGCCGGTGAGTCGGCGCGTTCGAAACGCACGTCGCGCACGGTGGCCTGGCCCTGCGAGATGGACGGCGGCGGGCTCGCGGGGGCCTCGCTCGTGAGCGCGGGCGAAGGCGGCACCGCGGGCGCGGGCGCTTCCGGCGTGAGCACGATGCGGAGCGTGTTCCCGTCGGGGACGATGCGATAGTTCGCCGCCCGCGCGAGGTTGATGGTGAGGCGGGTCATCCGAGCGGAGGCGGTGCTGTCGAACGCCTGCGCGAGGACACCCCCGACGACGCCGACGGGCGTCGTGATGGCGGCCGGCGCCGTCCCGAGGTCAGCTCCGCTCAGATCGACGAGGAGCCGGCGCCCCTCCTCGGCCAAGCGCGCGCTGTACGTGAACGCGCCGGTGCCCTCGACTTCCACCTCGGCGCCGCCGGGGGCGCCCTCGGTGGCGTGCACGCGCACGTCGCGAATTCGCGTTTGCGTCGCGTCGGCGGAAGCAACCGCCTCGCACAGCAGCATGCTCGAAGCCGCGCTGCTGGCGGCCAGCGCGACGGCCCCCCTCCTGAGGAGGGCGAAGTACACAAGGGATGTCGCCCCACGCATCTTGGCTCCTCGCGCCCAACGGAGACTTCCGGAGGGATCGCATCCGCAACGGTAGAACACGCGCAAGCAACGTGGCTAATTTTAAGGTCGGGACGAAGTGCCGCGCGGCACTTTTTCTCCAGGCCTTCTCCCAAGCGCGTGCTCTAGCTCCCAGCTTGACGGTGCTTCGCCGAGTAAGGCGTGCGCTTCACCCACCCGCGTCGGCCGCGTCTTTGGCCTTATTTGAGGCTCGTTGTGCGCCAATTCACAGCTTGCTCGCGACGCTTCGTGGAGAGCTTGCGACGTTCTCGGTCGGGGTCTTGCCGTGGCGGGTCGTCTACGAGGCGATCCCACATGCGTCGCAGTGATAGTCTGCCCCATCGTGGGTGCGCCTTCGGGTTTGCCGGACGTCGAGCGCCTCCTCGCGGTGCCCGCCGCCGCGCTTCGGGGCCTCGGTGAACGCCTGGTCGCGATCGGACTCGCGGCGCCGTTTCTCGCGCGGCTCGCGCGTGTCGGCGAGCGCCTCGACGATCCCTGGCGCGCGCCGATGCGGATCTGGAACGCGCGACGAATGAAGGAGCCGGCGGCCGTCGTCGCCCGCCTCTTCATGCTCCACGACGTCGTGGAGGTTCGCGAGGTCGAAGCGGCGCTCGGCGATTTGGGGCTGCTGCGCGACGCGGGCCTCGTCGAGGACGCGGCGGGCGGCGCGTCGTCGCGCTTTCATCTGGCCTTCGCCGCGGGCGTGCATTGCTTTGGCGATCGGCCGGGAGCGGCCGGCGACGCCGTGCTGCCGGTCTGCGGGGCGACCGTCGATCTGATTCGCGCGGCCCTCGCCCGCGACACGATCGAGGCGGCGCTCGACGTTGGTTGCGGGGCCGGGCTGGTGTCGCTGGTCTTCGCGCGATCGGCTCGGCGGGTGGTGGCGACGGACCTGAGCCCGCGCGCGGTGGCCTTCGCCCGCGCCAACGTCGCCCTCCAGGGTGCCCCGAACGTCGAAGTCCGGTGCGGAGATCTCTTCGAGCCCGTGCGTGGACAGCGCTTCGATCGCGTCGCGTCGCAGCCCCCGTTCGTGGCCTTGCGTGCGGGCGCGACGGCGGTGACCTTCACCCACGGCGGCGCGCGCGGAGACGAGCTCGCGCAGAGGCTCTTGTCCGGGGTGACGCCTCATCTCGCGCCGGGCGGCCGCGCCGTGGTGCTGGCGGACTGGCCGCTCGTCGAGGGCGACCCGCTCGACGCTCGTCTGCGTCGCGCGCTCGGGGGCGCGTCGGCGAACCTCCTCGTTCTCCAGTCGCCGGCGAAGAACCTGAACGAGTACTGCGTGCAGTACGCGGGGGTGGAGCACGCGGAGCTCGGCGAGGCCTTCACGCAGGCCGCGATCGCCCAGCGCGATCACCTCGAGTCGCTCGGCATCCGCGGCATCGCGATCGCCGTCGCCGTCGTCGAGCCCGCGACGACCGCGGACGGATGGACGTCGCTGCTGCCCGTCCGCCATGGCGCCGACGCGCCGATCCACGGCGCGGCGGTCGACCGCATCGCGGGCGCACGCCGCTTGGCGCACGCGGGCGCCGAAGCCTTGCGCCGCGCATGTCTCCGGCTCCCGGAGGGCGCCCGCGTGGTGGAGCAGCCGCTCCCGGACGGGTCACCGCCCGCGATGGTCGTGCAGCTGCCTTCGACGTGTCCGGAGTGGCCGGTCGTCATCGACGCAGCGTCCGCCGCCATCGTACGCGAGGTGTCGGCGGCTCCGACGGTCTTCGAGGCCGCGCGCGCTTTCGCCGCGGCGTCGGGCACCTCGATCGAAGCGGCTTGGCCGAGGGTAGAGGCGGCCGTCCGGGACGCGCTCCTCCGAGGCGCTCTCCGCGACGACGCGAACGCCTGACGCGAGCCGTGCGGCGTGGGCCTCAGCCCGGGACCATGCCCTGGTTTTCCTTGTCGGCTTCCGGGTGGAGCGGCACGACGCGCGTCGCGGGCGGGATGGTAGGCTGCGCAGGGTCTTCGCGGATCAACACGACGTCTCCGTCGCGGATGCGGTCGATGCGCCAATTGAGCTGGTACTCGGGGCCGTTGCTTCCCCCGATGTGCACGACCTCGGGCCGGCACACGAACGTCCCCCGGTAGACGACCGTCCCCTTGCCGCTCGGGTCGACGAACATCGCGCTCGACGGGTCACCGTTGATGATGGCCACGAGCTTGAGCTCGTCGATGGAGTACTGCGCGAGCTCCACCTTGCGCTGGTTCAACGCCTGCTTGGTGACCGCCTGCGTCTGGATCGCGGAGCTTCGGAACGGATCGCGGTTGTGATCGCTCTCGATGAAATCGTTCTCCGTGTACTCGGGTCCCTTGAGCTCCGGCGGCAACGTGGACGCGCTCGCGCTCGCGACCGGCAACACGCGGTTCGCCGGCGGCGGCGGCGTGCTGACGGGCGTGCTGCATGCCGCGGCGAACAGCGGGGCCAGCGCTCCCGCGAGGAGCCACCGCGCGCGACTCTTGGTCGAACCGGTCATGGTCTGCCCCCGGGTGCCCTCGGGTTGCCACCTTGTGCCGTCTTCGGCTTCGTAGCGTGGAACGCCGTCGCGAGACACTTCGCATGGAGGACGACCTCGTCGCCGACCACCTTCGGATCCGAGAGCTCGATGTCTTCGACGTTGATGATGCGGTCCACCTTGCCGAGGTCGTACGCAAACTTCGCGATCTGGTGGAACTTCCCGCTCATCTCGAGCCGCATCGGCACCTTCGAGTAGAAGTTCTGGCTCACCTCTTCGAGCGGTGTGTACGCCTTGAGGTCGATGCCCGCCGAGTTCGAGGCTTGCTGCACGCTCGAGAGGAATGCGTCTTCCTGCGCGTCGGGCGGCAGGAGCTTGTTGAGCTCGCGGGCCTTTTGTTCCCGGAGCGCCAGCTCGTCGCGATCGGCGAAGTAGCTCGCCTCCGCTTGCTGCTCGACGGCGAGTTCCTCGGTGAGCGACTTCTTCTGCCGCTCGGCCCCTTCGATCTTGGCCGCCGTGTCCGAGTAAAAGACGAACCAATATCCGGCCGCCGTGATGACGGAGATGCCGACCGCGATGCCGACCCTCGCGTACGGAGGCGTTCGGGCGAGCACGGATTGCGACGCAGGCGGCGCCATCTCAGTACCTCACTTTCGCCGAGAGCTCGAACCGGAAGAGCTCCTGGTGCGTCGGGCCGTCGAAGATCTTCGCGCCCGGGAGGAGCTTCACGTCGCTGAAAAAGTCGCTCGCCTTGAGGCGGCGTTCGAGCTCGCTCACGTCCTCTCCGTCGCGCGCGAGTCCGCCGAGCTTCACCGTGCGGTCCATCTCCTGATACGAGGTGAGCCACAGGCGGCGCGGGTCCCAGTTCGGGTTGTAGACCTCGGCCGGGCTATCGCGCTTCAACTGCTCGAGGCGATCGCGGTCGGTGGTCGGGCCGTGGCCGATCGTGAGCACGCGCGCGAGCTCGAGGAGCGTCGACGTCGGTCCGGTGCGCGCCGCCTGGAGCTTTTGGATCGCGTCCTCGCGGTCGCGGAGCTCCTTGAGCTTCGCCAGGATCTCCGTGTGGTTCGCGGTCTGCTTCTTGATGGCGTCGATCTGGCCTTCGATGCGGCTGTTCTCCGCCATCATGTCGCGCAGCTGGTCCTGCTTGACCTTCTGCACGAAGAGGCACACGACGATCGTCGCCACGAAGGCTCCGAGCACGCCGACCACCCAGAGCTGGCTCGGCTCCGTCGACGCCATCCGCCGCGCGGTCTGGCGCTTGTCGGGGAGTAGATTTACGCGGACCACTGCCGGCGCTCCTTGTCGCAACGGAGCGAGAGCCCCAGCGCGACGACCATCTGGGCCGCCATCGAGCGAAGGCGGGGTTCGTTCACGAACTTCGCGTCGACGGCGAGGTTCGCCATCGGGTCGAAGAGCTCGACGGGGACACGCGCGCGCTTCTCGATCGCCTGGACGAGAGGCGCGAGGTACGCGCTCCCTCCGGAGATGAAGATGCGGCCGATGTCCTGCTCGCCGCTCGTGGCGAGGTGGAAGTCGAGCGATCGCTGGATCTCGCCGGCGAGCCCCTGGCAAGCCTGCTCGATGATCTGCGTGACCTCGCGCGGGACGATCTGAGTGGGGCCGCCCCCGTGCTTGTAGGCCTCCGCTTGCTCGTACGAGCAGCTGAGCGCCTTGCGAATTTCCTCGGTGACGGCATTGCCTGCGTTCGTGATCTCGCGCCGGAACGCGCTCACGCCCTTGGACACGATGTTGAGCGTCGACACGGCGGCGCCCACGTTGAGGAGGGCGATGGTGCCGTCGACCGGGAGGCCGCGGTGGTGTTCGAAGATGTTCTGGATGGTGAAGACGTTCATGTCGACCACCACCGGCTTGAGCTTCGCCTCGCGCAAGATCGCCGCGTAGTCGCTGATTTCGTCCTTCTTCGCCGCGACGAGAAGGAGATCCATCTGTCCCGCGTCGGGTCGCTTCCGGAGAACCTCGTAGTCGACGGACATGAGCTTGATGTCGAAGGGGATGTGCTGCTCCGCTTCCCAGTGAATCTGCTCGTCGAGCTCGGTGGCGGTCATCATCGGGACCGTGATGTTCCGGACGATGACGCTCTGCCCGTAGACACCGAGCGCGACCTCCCGCTGTTGGACCTTCCCGTCGTGGAAGATGCGGGCGAGGGCCTCGGTTACGGCGCCGGCGTTCATGACGTGGCTGTCGATGATGGTCTGTGGGGGGAGAGGCGCGTATCCCCAGCGCGCGACCTGGAGCTTTTTCCGCGACTCTTTGAGCTGGATCACCTTGATCGAGCTTGCCCCAATGTCGACGCCGACCAGGTTCTTGCCTTCGGCCATGGATCTCCCTCACCCGCGCTCGCGAGGGAAGACGCGCGAGCCTCTCCGAGCATATCGCACCGACCCAAGCTACCCGTCAAAAATCGCGAGCGTTCGCGCGGGCGGCGTTCCCTTGCCCCCTCCCTGCTCGCTCCCCCAATCCCGCCTTTCTCGTCCTTCCCGAGTCTTCGGAGGCGCGGCGTCGATCCGCGCTGGAGAGGCGGCGCAAGTGGGGGCGCGTGGTATACCGGCAACCGCTTCACCATGACCCTCCGCGCCGTCATCGACTCCGCGTTTGCCCGCGCGGCGGCCGTCTCGACTCTCGCGGCGCTGAGCTTCGCTCCGCCGGCCCATGCGGACGTGACCCACATCGTCCAGCGTGGGCACACCATCGAGACGATCGCCCACCGGTACCACGTGACCGAGAAGGCGATCATCGACGCCAACCACCTCAGCGATCCAAAGCACCTTCGGCCCGGCCAGACCCTCATCATCCCGGGCGTCGACTCGAAGAAGAAGCACGGCGTCCCCGACAAGCACGAGGCGTCCGAGGGCAAGCACGACCTCCTCGACAAGCACGACGCGCCCGACCATGGAGCGCCTGGGCACCCGGTCCACGGCGCGACGGCGGAGATCGCGCCCGCCGCCGAACCGCGCGGACGCGCCGAGAGCGACACGATCCACGCGTCGCGGCTCGGGGAAGAGTTCCGGATTCGGGTGAGGGACGCTCACGGCCATGTCCCGTCGAGTGCGCTCAAAGCCTTCGAGCGGCTGATGCGCCAGGGAAACGCCACGCATCCGGTCGACCCGCGCCTCGTGACGCTGGTGGGCATGGTGTCGAATCACTTCGGCGGTGCGACGATCGATGTCGTGAGCGGGTACCGGGCGTACAAGCCCACTCAGTACACGCAGCACTCGAACCACAACTACGGCAAGGCTCTCGACTTTCGGATGCGCGGGGTGAGCGACGAAGCGCTCCGCGACTTCTGCCGAACGCTGAGGAGCGCTGGCTGCGGCTACTACCCGAACGACTCCTTCGTTCACCTCGATGTCCGGGACGCCAAGGCTTACTGGGTGGACGTCTCCCATCGCGGCGAGGCGCCGAAGTACGAGAAGCCGGGGATGACGGGGGACGAGGGGACGAGCGACGTGGGCGACGAGAAGCCGGTCGAGCCCGCCTCCGTGCCCGCCCCCGCTCCCACATCGGAGGCCGCTCCCTCGGCCGCGCATGAGTCAAACGAGACTCCGCCGGCCCCAGCGAGCTCCGCTTTGGTCAAGTAGCGGCAATTCAAAGCCAATCACCTGCCGTCCAGGGCCAGCTCACCCGACGGCCTCGGCCAGGCGGCCTGCACCCAGGCTGGGTCATCGAGGACTCGACGTGCAAGCCATGGAAACTGCACGGCTCAACCTCCGTGGAGCTGACCCGGGACAGGTCAATTCATACCCGCGGGACAAACCAGGAGAGATCGGTAAGTGACCGGAACTGCATAAATATAGCTCATGGCACGGCCCGCGCAAGAGAGCTCTCCGAGAAGCCCACCGGAGAGCCATCGAAATGAATTCTTGCGCCTCCCATTCGCTCCCGACCACGCCGACCCGCGAGGAGCTCACGATGTATATGCCCCTCGTGCATCAGGTCGTCGGCCGGGTGCTTCGCAAGCTGCCGCCGAACGTCCTCAGGGACGATCTCGTGGCTGCCGGCGCCTTCGGCCTCATCGACGCCTTGCGCAAGAGCGTCGACCGCGGGCCCGCCTTCGACTGGTACGCGCGCATCCGCATCCGCGGCGCGGTGGTCGACGAGCTTCGCTCGCAAGACTGGCTGACGCGCCGCGCCCGGACGCGCGCCGTGAAGGCTCAGGCGCAGGGCGAGGGCTGCGGCGCCTCGGTCGTCGGGTTCGACGATTTGCCCGAGTCGCAGGCGCAGGCCTTCGTGGACGAGTCGGTCGCGTCGCCGCAGGAGCAAGTGGAGCAGCGCATGGACCGGGCTGCCCTCGAGCGCGCGGTCAGCCTCCTCCCGGAGCGCGAGGCGAACATCGTGGCCTGGCACTACTTCGAGGGCATCCCGTTCAAGGCCATCGCGTCGCGCCTCGGCGTGAGCGAGCCGCGGGTGTCGCAGCTGCACGCGCGCGCGATGGGTCGCCTCCGGACGACGCTCGCCGAGCACCGCGGCGCAGAAGCCGCCTGACGGTTACTTCGAGCCCGCGCTCTGGGCGACCAGGCTCGAGGGGTCGAAGCGAAACGCGCGGGGACGGAGCGGCGTGGCGATCGCATAGAGGACCGACTGGTCGTAGGAACTCCGCGGAGGGCTCGACGTGCCGGCGCGGTCGAGGGTCGCATCGGCGTGTGCCCCGCGGTCGAGGACCAAAGCCTTGTCGCATCCGGCCCGAGCCAAGGCGTCGGCAAGAGGCGCCGCGCTCGTGAACGCGCCCCGCGCGATGACGACGCGGCCCGACGGGGTCGTGCCGATGGCCGCCCGAGATTCGAGCGGCCCCTCGGTCCCCGCCGCCGACTTGCCGTTCCAAAACGCGATCGGGAGCTCGAGCATGTCGGCGTGCGCGTCGACCGCTTCGGCCTCGGCCGCGCGCACGAGGGCAATCTTTCCTTCGGGGCTGACGACGACCGCCCCCGAGTCCGCGCCTCCGTGAACTGGGACGGAGAGGCGCCCGTCGGTCGCGAGGCCGCGCGGGGCTCTCTCGGGGGCTATCCCGGCGCCCACGGCGAGGAGCACACGCTGGGCTTCGCCACCGCCGAGCGCGCGCAACGGGTTCGACGCCGTCGCCTCGCGACCCCCGGCCCGGACGCGCCAAATCGCGCGCCCCGATTCGACGTCGAGGATCTCCACGCGCGCGTCCACCCGCGTCCGCCATACGCCGGGCAACCACGACGGCGGAGGTTGCGTGCCCTCGTCGGGCTGCCACGCCGACGCGCCGGCGATCGCCGGCGGCACCCCATTGTGGACGAGGACGTAGAAGAAGTCCTTGGGCGAGTATTGGATGTACCGGTCGGTCGGGATCGACATCGCCGGCGAGAGGAGCTGCGAGCGGTACTTTTTGCCCACGAAGTCATCGATGGCCGCGAAGAGAAAACCCGTGTGGTACGGGTTCATGTCGAGGTGCATCGCGTAGTCGCACCCGCCCATCGCCATGGCCTTCGCGAGCGTCGTGGCGCTGACGTCCTCGCCCCACGCGTAGAGCAAGTGGCCGCTCGTGGTCACGCAAAGACCCGTGCGCTCCGTCTGCGCTCCCTTCCCTGGCAAGGTGAAGCCCCAAAGGTTGCGCCCGGTCGGATTGACCTGACCGTGATCGATGAGCGGGTCGAGGTTCTGACGGAAGGACACGACGGCGTCGTCGGCCACGCCCTCGATGCCGCCGCCCTTCTTGTCGGTGCCCCATGTGCCGAGCCCCACGCGATCGTCGTCGAGGACGACCGCGGTCGCGGCGCCGGGGAGGGGCGGCAGGAGGACGTGCTTGTGCACCATCATGCCGTAGTGACCGTGCTCGGTCTTGAAGGCGCCGTTGAACGCCGCGACGACGCGCCGGTACACGTTCGGGTCGCGCGGGATCCGCCCCGACCCGTGCGGTCCCGTGAGGGGCTCCGGGTCTTCGACGCCCGCCTCCATATCGAGGTCGAGCTGGCGCATGTCCATCGCGAGGAGGATCACCTTGACGTAGGGTCGCTCCTCGTCCGGCCGTACGAACGTCATCGAGAAGGGCGAGGGCGCGTCGTCCGTCGCCCCCGGGACCTTTCGGAGCCACGGGACGTCGGGGGGGCTCCAGACGCCCTCGCCCTGCTCGACCGACTTCCAGATGCTCGGCACGCGCGGCGGCGGCCAATGCGCCTCCTCGACCGATGCCTGCGACGTGTCGAGCGGCGCCGCCACCGCGTCTTTCGTCGAGACGTCGAGCCGCTCGTCGACGCCGCTCGCCCGGAACGCGAGGCGCCGGTAAGCGTCGCGCGCGGCGAGGGCCTGGTCTTCGAGCCAGGCGACGGGGGCGGGACCGATCCAGGGCACCGCGCGGAGCGTGTCGACCGCCCAGTGCGAAAAGCGCTTGGGCAAATGGATCGATGGGTCGGCGCGTAGACCCGGGCTCGGCGGGACCATCTGGGCGTGCGCGAAATCGAGGCGGGCGCCGCGCTGGCGGAGGGCGACCCTTCGGCGATCGCCGTCGTAGAGGACGATCGACAGGCCCGCGTCGTCGATGGACAAGGCCGCGGCGGCCGCGGGCGACTCGAGGGCGATCTCGGTCCGTCCCACGCCCTCGCGGGCGCCCGTCTGCTGGAGGTTCGTCATCGACGCCATCCAGCGGTCGAGCGGCGCCGACGTCGTGTTCTGCTTGCCTTCGCCGTCGAGGTCGAGCGCGGTGACGCTCTGCTCCTGCCCGTAGGCACGGGTCACGAACGCGGCGTGCGAGGCGTGCACGACGAGCGCATGATCGTCGCCGAGCGGCGTGTTCGTCAGGTCGTGCGCCCCGCCGACGTCGAGGACCGACCCTTCCGGCGACACGCGCACCCGCGCCCGCCATACGTCGCGCGTGTCTTCCCCCGGCGTTCGCGCGAGAAAGAGGGCCCACCTGCCGATCGTAGCGTCGGCGAGCGCCCCGCCCGACGGCTCCCATCGGATGTCCCCCACGTCCTCGGGCGCCGTCTCCGCCGACCTCGCGAGCGCGCCGGTGAGCTTGGCCAGGTCGCCGCCGGCGGCAGGGCCCCGTGCGACGGACGCCCACGTTCCGAGGACGCCGGCCAGCGCGACGAGTGGAATGCGCGGTCGCACCCAGACGACGGCGCGCTCTTTCGACGACACGGGCCGCTCACGCCTCCGTGAGACCCGCGATGTCCTTCGGGAGGGGAATGTCGACGTCGAACGCTTCCACCACGCCCGACCCGCCGAAGGCGACGCGCGCCGCGTGGAGCGCGTGTCGGCCGAGCGCGCGGACCACCGGCCCCCCGTAGAGCTCGTCGCCCGCCAACGGGTGACCGATGGCCGCGAAGTGGGCGCGGATCTGATGCCTCAGCGCGCGCTCCACGGTGGCCTCGACGAGCGCCCAAGGGCCGGTCTGCTTCACGATGCGGTACACGGTTCGCGCGGGCCGCGGGTCGTAGCGCATCACGTCGCGCGGGTGGATGCACGCGTGGACGCGGCGCTCGTCCTTGGGGTGGCTCGTCAGCGGGAACTCGATCGTGCCCTCTTCCGGGAGGCCCTCCGCGGAGCAGACGAGGAGGTAGCGCTTGTCGATGCGCCCCTCTTTGAGGGCGGCCTTCAAGAGGTCGAAGGCTGCGGCGGTCCGAGCGACGATGACGGCCCCGCTCGTCTCGGTGTCGAGGCGATGGATGATGCCGGGCTCCCGCGACGAGTGGCCGATGAAGGTGTCCTTGTCGAGGGGCAAGAGCTCCGGGTATCGGCCGAGGATCGCGTTCACCAGCGTCCCCGACTCGCCTGGGCGCAGCGGAGCGGTCGGTTGATTGGCCGGCTTGTCCACGACGACGACGTGCTCGGTCTCGAGCACGACCTTGAGCGGCGCGTCGGGGGCCGCGAGCGCGGGGGTCTCGGCGACCTGGGCGACGTCGATCCGAAGCGCATCGCCCGTAGCCACCGCGCCCCCCTTGGGCGCGCGCCGGCCGTTGACGCGCACGGCGCCGAGCTCGATGGCGCGCTTCACGCGCGCGCGGCTGAAGTCGGGCAGGAGCTGAGCGATGGCCTTGTCGAGCCGCGACCCGTCGAGGGAGGCGGGCACCACGAGCTCGCGCACGTCGTTGGATGGCCGGGGCGCGGGGAGGGGCGGCGCGTCGTGCATGGAGCGGGGGGATGACTACCACGGCCGGGCAGGCTGCGCCCTCGGCCGGAGCGTGGTATCGCCGCGGCTCGAGGAGAGGCGCCGAGGGCTCTTGCTTTCGCAGATCGAAAACTTGCCGACCTGGGGGCTCGCGGCCGCCTATGTGGTGCTCTGGATCGGCATCGCGGCGCTGGTCCGCCGAGGCTTGCGGCGGTGGCTCACGAACCTCGCGTCCAAGCAGCGGAGCGAGCTGACCGAGGTCCTCGCAGCCAGCTTGCCGCGGCCGGCCGCGCTCGCGGTGTTCCTCGTCGCGCTCTCGCCAGGCGTCGAGCTCCTGCCCCTCCGCGAGCACCTCTCGGCCGAGCTGCAGCGATGGCTCGGCGGGGCGCTCGCGATCCTCGGCGTGGCCGCCGTGATGCGGGTCATCCTCCACGCGATCGACGCCTACGGGCGTTCGAACCCTGCGCTCCGGTCGTCGTCCGGGGTCGGCAAGGCGGTCACCTGGGTGGCGGGGCTCGCGATCGTCGCCGTCCTCGTGAGCGACGCGCTCGGCATCTCGCTGGCTCCGGCGCTGACCGCGCTCGGCGTCGGCTCCCTGGCCGTGGCGCTCGCCCTGCAAGACACGTTGTCGAACTTCTTCTCCGGCCTCTACCTCGTCGTCGAGAAGCCCGTTCGGCCGGGCGACTTCGTTCGCGTCGACCCCTCGTACGAGGGATACGTCGACGCCATCGGGTGGCGCTCGACGCACCTTCGCACGCTCCAGAACAACCTCGTGGTCATCCCGAACGCGACCCTGTCCAAGGCGATCATCACGAACTACTCGCTGCCGACGCCGTCGGTCGCGTCGAGCGTGCGCATCGACGTCGGGCTCGACGCGGACATCGACAAAGTCGAAGACGCACTGGCCGACGAAGCGCGGCGCGCCATCGATCTGCCCGGAATGGCGGCGGCGCCCAAGCCCGACGTAGCGCTGTCGCCGGGCTTCGTCGACGGCGTCGTCGCGTTCACGGTCACCTTCCACGTCGAGGGGTTCACGGACCAGGGAAAGGTGCAGCACCTGCTGCGCAAGCGGATCGCGTCGCGCCTGAAGCGCGAGGGCGTCCCCCTCTCGAGCGGGCTCGCGGCGCTCCTCCGCGGAAGCTGACGAAGGACCGGCCGTTCAGGCGGGCCGACCCGCCTCACGCGCGTGCGCGATGACGGCGGCCGCGCCGACGAGCGCCGCGAGCGGTGCCACCGCGAGGGGCCCGACGCCGAACCCGATGGCCAGTAGCGCGAGGACGCCCGGGACGGCGGCGATCACGATGGCCGCCCTTGCTCGGTCTCTCGCGACGTGCGGGATGGCCAGCGCCAGCGCGGCGTCTCGGACGTCGTCGCTCGCGACCACCACCGACCATTCGCCCGGCGTCGATCCGGCGCCCCCCATCGCGACGGCCACGTCGGCGGCCCCGAGGGCCCCGTCGTCGGACGCCGGGTGCCCGATCACGGCCACCACGTTGCCGCCCTCGGAGAGCGCGCGCACTTCGGCGCCCCGCTCCGCCGGCAGCACCTCGGGCCGTACGTGATCGATGTCGAGCGCGTGCCCGATCGTCTTGCACGTCTCGCGCGCCTCGCCGCCGAGGAGGACCGGTTCGATGTGCGCGTCGAGGAGGCGCTGGACGGCCGCGCGGCTCCCCGGCCGCAGCCCGTCCTGCAGCGCGATGATGCCCGCGAGCCGATCGCCGAGCGCGACGAACAACACGCTCCTGCCCTGGGACTCGAGCTCGCCGACGCGCGCGTCCGTCACCGCGACGCCGATCTTCTGCTCCAACATCAAGCCCCGCCCACCCACGACGAGCCGGTCGCCGTTCGACGCGACGCCCGCGATCCCGAGCCCCGCGTGCGCCGTCGCGTTGCGGACATGGTCCGGGCGGACCCCGCGCATGCGGGCCGCGCGAACGACGGCGCTCGCGTTGGGATCTACGCTCGTCGTCTCGGCGCCGGCGGCGAGCGACAGAATGCGCTCCGGCTCGGCGGCGCCCATCGGCTCGATCGCCACGATCTCGGGCTCGCCCCGGAGGACCGTGCCGCGGGCGCTCAGGACGGCGATGTCGGTCGACGCGGCCCGCTCGAAGGCCCGCGCGTCCCGGTACGTGATGCCGTTCGCGAGGCACTCGAGGTGCGCCCGCGAGTAATGGAGCGCGACGAGCGAGCATGCCGCCTTGGCACCGAAGGCGATCGCGCCCGCGCAGGCGGCCGCGAGGACCTCGGCCGCCGTCGAGTTGGCGGCGAACGCGGCGACCCCCACGAGCGCGGCCGCGACGGGCGTCCCGCGCTCGACGGTGAGCCGCACCCCGTGCGCCGTGGGCGACGCGACGTCGATGCGCGTCGCGCTCGGCGTGAGCAGCCGGATCCACGCGCGATCGCTCCCGGCCCACGTCGTCGTCGCGCGGAGGCGACCCGAGAGGACCCGCGCGCCGGCCGACACGGCGTCGCCCTCTCGCCGCACTTGTTCGATCGCCGCCCCGAGCCACGGCACGACGCGCGCCTCGCCGCCGACCACCGTCGCGTCCACCCCGACGAGCTCCCCCTCGTCCACGATGATCGCCTCTCCCGGCTTGAGGTCTCCCGTATCGTGCTCGACGCGGAGGTCGCCCGCGAGGGTGTGGACCGGAACGTCGAGGGCTCGCTCGATCCGAGCGCGCTCGCGGACGATCCGTGCCCGTGCCCGCTCGACCAGAACCTCGACGACGATGGCCGAGGCGCACGAGACGGCCGCGAAAACGAGAAGGCCGACCTCGTGGGGGTCGTGGATCGCCACGGCCCAGCACGCCGCCCCCGTCGCGCCGGTGGTCGGCAGCGCGACCACGAGCGGGTGCGGGTCGGCGGCGTCGCGGGGCCGCAAGCCGAGGCGCAACGCGAGCGCGATCCAAGCGGCGAGGGCGAGCGGAAGCCGCGCGATCTCCGCCACGGCGCCGAGGAGCTCCACGGCCGGCACGAGCGTCCCGCACGCGACGCCGACGACGTCGATCGCGTTCCACCATCGAGGCGCGATCTCCACGATCGGATCCTCGAGCGGAACCGGCGGTCGCTTCGCCCGCACGCGGCTCGGCGGCCCGTCGGGCTCCGATCCGAACGTGACGGGCTCCTCCGCGACGACGGGCGGCGGCCGCTGCGTCTCCACGTCGTCCTCGGAAGGGCGGCCCTGCTCCCGGAGGAAGGACTGCTTGCAAGCCGACTTGCAGAAATAATGGAAGCGTCCCTCGAAGATCGCGACGTGGCCGGCGCGAATCGGGTCGAGCGGCGCGCCGCAACCCGGGCAGCCGCCGCCCTGCCCCTGCTCGGGCGGGACGGACTCCATCCCGGGGGTCAGCTGCGCGGTCGTCTCGGACGCGTTGGACATTCCGGCCCGCCTAATGCGCTCTCGCCGCGGGGATGTGTCAAGGACTGACGACGGACCCTGAAAGCACGTTCAGAACGCGCCCGCGTCCGGTCACGTCCGGAACTTCTCCAGCATCGAGCGCACCGCGCGCACGCCCTCCTCGAGATCCGCGATCGTGACGACGAGCGGCGGCGAGAACCGAAGCACCCTCTCCCCCGAAGCGGTCAAGAGCACGCCCGCGTCCTGAAGCCGCGGCAGGATCTCGCGCGCGAGGAGCCCGGGCCGCAGGACCAGCCCTTGGAGAAGGCCCTCGCCACGCGCGCCCTCGCACACGTCGGGGAGGTCACGCGCCACCTGGCGCAGCATCGAGGCGAGCGCCTCGCCCTTCGTCCGGGCCCCGTCGATGAGCTTCTCGCTGTCGAGGATGTGGAGGACGGCGAGGGCCGCGGCGCAGGCGAGCGCGTTGCCGCCGAACGTCGTCCCGTGCGTGCCCGGCGGGAGCGCGCCCGCGAGCTCTTCGGTCGTGAGCATGGCACCGAGCGGGAAGCCGCCGCCGAGCCCCTTCGCGAGCGCGATCGCGTCGCCCTTCACGCCGCTCCCGTCGCTCCCCAGGAAGCGGCCGAGGCGCCCGACGCCGGTCTGCACTTCGTCGATGAGGAAGAGCGCGCCGTGCGCGGTGGCGATCGCGCGGAGCGCCGCGAGGAAGCCGGCGGGCGCGGGGACCACGCCGCCCTCTCCCTGCACCGGCTCGACGATGATCGCGCAGACGTCGGGCCCCATCGCGCGCTCGACGGCCTCCGCGTTCCCGTACGGGACGTGGGTGACGGGCCCGAGCGGTCCGAACCCTTCCCGATACTTCGGCGTTCCCGTCATCGACAGCGCGCCGAGCGTCCGCCCGTGGAAGGCGTTCTCGAACGCCACGACGCGCATGCGCTCTTTTTCCCCGCGCCCGTAGAAGTGGTGACGCGCGAGCTTGAGGAGCGCCTCGTTCGCCTCCGCGCCCGAGTTGCACACGAACGTGCGCGTGAACCCGGTGCGCCGGAACAGCTCGTCGGCCAGGCGGATGTTCGGCTCGTTCAGGAAGTAGTTGGACACGTGCATGAGGGACGACGCCTGATCGGCGATCGCCCGAGCGAGCACGGGATGGCTGTGACCCACCGAGCAGACGGCCACGCCGGCGCACAAGTCGAGCCAGCGGCGGCCATCGGCGTCGAAGAGCTCGCACCCGCGGCCGCGCACGAAGGCGATGGGAGCAGGGCGGTTGTTCGGGTAGAGGCGCTGGCGCGCGATCGCAACGAGCTCGGCGTTCGTCGTCATGGCTGCGTGGGCCCGGGGCGTAGCACACGCTCGCAGGCCCGGCCCGGCTTCAGGGCGCGAGTCGCTTCGCCACGACGGCATCGGCGATCTCCGCGAATCCCTCGCCCATCTCCGCGCTCGCCACGTACCTGGGCGTCACGACCAGGCGGCCGAGGCTCGCGCCCACGTTGGCGACGCCGAAGGTCGTGCGGAACGCCGAGAAGCACGCGGCGTCGTTCCCGCTGTCGCCCACGAACGCGAAGCGCGAGAGCACGCCGCCGGCGTCCTCTCCGAATTGCCGGACGCAGAACCGCACCGCGCCGCTGGCTTTGTCGTCGACGTCGAACGTCGCGTGGAGGTGAACGCTCGAGCGCGACCAGCGCGCGCCCGCGGCCACGATTTCGCGCACGATGGCCCGCGTTCGGTCCTCGGGCAAGCGCGCCGTCTCTCCGATGTCCCAGGTCACGTCGCTCCGTCGCGCGCCGACGTCGTCGGTGAGCTGCGCCTCCGGCACGACGGCCCGCACCCGCTCGACGATGGCCTCCAGCCGCCGCCGTCGATCGCGGCGCTCTTCGGGCCCGCAGCCTTCTTCGCGCACGAGCGCCGCGCCCCGGCGGACCACGCTGACCGCACCGTTCTCGGTGATGCAGCCCGCGATGGGCCATTGCCGCGCGAGCACGTCGCCCCACCCCGACGGCCGGCCCGTCACCGCCGCGAGCTCCAAGCCCGCCCCGCGCAGCCGCCAGAGGGCGCGGAACGCGGCCTCCGTGAGCCGACCGTGCGTCAGCACCGTGTCGTCGAGGTCGAACAGCAGGCCGCGGAGCGACCGCGCCTCCTCCGATCCGAGCGAAGAGAGGGGTTTCAAGCGCGCCCGCCACCGCTACCGCACATCGACCCGCGCGACGAGCGCCTTCAAGTACAGCCCTTCGCCGAACGCCGCCGGCACGGGGTGGTCGGCGCCTTGGAGCCACCGCTCGAGCACCGTCACCGAGACGTTCGCGCGGGTCGCGCCCATGGCGAGCGCGCGCGTCAACGCCGCGAGGTCGACGGCGGCGGAGCAAGAGCACACGACGACGATGCCGCCGGGCTTGGTCGCGCGGCAGGCGTTCTCCGACAAGCGCGTGTACGCGACGAGGGCTTGCTCGAGCGCGCCGCGGGTCGGGGCGAGGCGAGGCGGGTCGGCGACGACGAGATCGAACGAGCCGTGCGCGGAGGCGAGGGCGCGACGCGCGTCGTCCTTCACGAAGGTCACCCGGCCGGCCACGCCGTTCATCGCCGCGCACTCTGCGCCCACTTCGATCGCGAGCGCGCTCTCGTCGACGGCCACCACCTCGCGCGCACCGCCCCTCGCCGCGGCGATCGCGATCGGCCCGACGAATGCGTACGCGTCGAGGACGCGATCGGCCCCGCGGGCGAGCTCCTCGATGCGTGCTCGGAGCCCCCGCTGGTCGAAGTAGAACCCGGTCTTCTGCCCGAGCTCGAGCGGGATGCGGAACTTGAGGCCGCGCTCGGCAAACGCCAGCGCCTCGATCGGCTCGCCGCGCACGACACCGCGCGACGCCTCGAACCCCTCGGTCTTCGCCGTCTGGGGGCTCGTCCGATCGACGATGGACCGTGGCGCGAGCACGCCGGCGATCGCCTCGTGGACGAGCCCCTCGCGCTGCTTCATCCCGATCGTGCCCAGCTGGACCGAGACGACGTCACCGAACCGGTCGACGACCAGGCCCGGGAGGCCGTCTCCTTCGGCGTGCACGACACGGAACCCCGTCGTGTGGGCGCTCGGAAGGCCCAACGACGCGCGCAGTGCGACGGCGCGCTCCAAGCGCGACCGAAAAAAAGCCGCGTCGATGCGGGTCGTGGCGTCGCGGACGAGGATGCGAACCGGGATCGCCGATCGCGGGGAGTAAAAGCCGCGGCCGAGCAGGTTGCCGCGCGGATCGACGACGCTCACCTCGTCTCCGTCGGCGGCGTCTCCTTCCACGCGCTCGATCGCCTGCGCGTACACCCAGGGGTGCCCCACCCAAACGGGCTGCACGTGCCCAGCCTTCAGGCGTACGTTCGGCATCTACCCGGGGTCGCGCGGCTCAGGTCGTTCGAGCTCCGCGTTTCGCTGCGACAGGAATGTCGCGGCGAAGCGGCAGAGGTCCAGGTGGGATGGATGGAGCACGGCCGGCATCCTAGCGTTTGCCGCTCCGCCGTCACCCGAACGTGCGAGCCCGCGCTCGAATTGATTTTCGTCCGTTCGCGCACCAAGCTTTCACGGCACTTCGATTGCACCCGGGACGCGGCGGGGGACGCGGCGCAGCTGCCTTCGTCCCCCCGGCTTCGCGAAGAAAAGGAATGACCCACATGAGCAAGCGGCTCTTGGTGCCGGCGGCCTCCGTCCTCGTGGCTTTGGTCCCTGCGCTCGCGGCGGCGCAGCAGGCGCCTGCCGCGGCCGGGGCGTCGTGCCCGCCGGGCAGTTGGTTCTGCGCCGAACCTCCCCAGGAACAGGCGGCGCCCGCCGGCCAACCGGTGCAAACGCTCAAGCCCCTACCGGGTCCTGCGGGGACCGAGCCTTCGACCGACGCGGACGCGCCCGACGCGGACGAGGCCACGCCTCCGCCGCCCAAGAAGTCGCCGCCTCCGCCGCCCCCCATGTATCGCCGGCCGCCGCCGCGCATCGTCTATGGGCCGCCGCATCCCTACACGAGCGAGACGCCGGACGCGCCGCCTCCTTACCTCTATTCGCGGCCGCAGCGCACGCTCGTGCCGCCGCACGAGTGGGGGCTCAACCTCCACGGCGAGGGCGCGATGATCGGCGGCGGCTCCAGCGGCGACGCGGGCCTCGCGGGCGGCGGCGCCGGTCTTCGGTTCAAGCCCGTGAGGAGCTTCGGCATCGAGGCCGACTTCGACGTCCTCGGCGGCGACCACGACTATCAAGGCAACAAGCGCAACGAGACGGCGTTCAGCATCAACGGCCTGCTCTTTCTCAACCCGCGCTCGCGCGCGCAGATCTACTTGCTGGCCGGCTTCGGTTGGTCCGAGGCGCACGTCACGTGCGACTCGTGCTCGACCCCGGGCGACGCGCACTACGACTACTTCGGCGGCCAGATCGGCGCGGGGCTCGAGCTCCGGCTGACACGCGTCCTCGCGCTCAACGCCGACATCCGCGGCTTCATCCGCGACCGGACCGACCAGCTCGCGCAGTCGCAGCCCGAGTTCCAGGACCCGGCCGGTTGCGCCACCTCCGGTTCGTCGACCGGCACGTGCAGGTCGACCAACACGTCGGGTGGAGGCCTGTTCACCGGCGGGATGACGCTCTACTTCTGAAACGAGGCCTCGAGCGCCGCGAGCATCGACGCGAACGGCGCCGGCACGCGAAGCCAGAGCTCGAACGCCAGCGCTCCCTGGCGCGCGAGCATGCCGAGCCCGTCGTCGGCGCGCAGCCCGCGCGTGCGGGCGGCGGCGAGGAACGGCGTGTCGCGCGGCGCGTAGACGACGTCGATCGCCACGGCGTCCGCCGGGAGAGCGTCCCACGCGACCGCGCCGGCGACCGCGCTTCCCGGGTCCGCGCCCTTCATCCCCGCGCTCGTCGCCTGAATGATCGCCCGCGTGCTCCGCTCGCTCTCCGCGTCGGCCCGCCACGGCTGCGGCGTGATGGGGGCCGGTGACGACGCGACGAACCGCTCGCGCCGCGCGGGGTCGTCGAACGCGCGCGCCCGCACGGCGATGTCGCGTACGCCGATGGCCGCGCAGGCCGCGATCGCCGCTCGAGCCGCCCCGCCGGAGCCGAGCACCAGCGCGCGCCCGGTCGTCCAGTCCGTGGCGGCCGGCGCGAGGCGGCGGAGCTCCGCGGCCAGCGCCGGCGCGTCGGTGTTGTGGGCCGTGATCCGCCCATCGGCGCCACGCACGAGCGTGTTCGCCGCGCCGATCGCCCGCGCGCTCTCGTCGGCCGCGTCCGCGAGCGCGAGGCCTTGCTCCTTGTGAGGCACCGTCAAGTTGAGGCCGTCGAACTCTCCCCGGCGGAGCGCGTCGATCGTGCGCGCGAGCTCCGCCGCCGTCGCGTGCACCTTCTCGTAGCGGTGCGGCAGGCCCAGCGCGAGGTACGCGGCCGCGTGCATCGCCGGGCTGCGCGAGTGCGCCACGGGGTCCCCGACGACGGCGAAGCGCCGGGCCGTCATTTGGGCGCTCCCTCGGTCGGTTCGACCGGTTCGACCGGTTCGACCGGTTCGACCGGTTCGACCGCGGTCACCCGGGCCCTGATTCGCGCGCTCCGCACCCGCACCTCGATGGGATCGCCTTCGGCCACGTCGGCCGCGACGCGGAGGGCGCGTCCGTCCGCGCGCGTCGCGATCGAATAACCTCGCGCGAGGACCTTCAATGGACTGAGCGCGTCGAGCCGCGCGCTCGCGTGACGCAGGCCTGCGGCGCGCCGCTCGAACGACGCGCTCCACAACGATCCGAGCCGGTGGCGCAGCCTCGCCGTCTCCGCCCGCTCTCGCGCGACGACCGCGCGCGGGTGCAGATATGCGAGCCGCTGCCTCGCTCGGGAGACCGCGTCGCGCCGCCGGGCGAGCTGCGCGCGGAGCGAAGCCTGGAGGCGGGAGGTGCGGTCGTCGAGGCTCTGCTGGTGGGCCGCGATCGCGAGCCGCGGATCGCCGAGGCGCCTGGAGGCGCGCACGACGGCCACGTGGCCCTCGCCGAGCCGCGAGCGCATCGCCCGCACCAGATGGAAGCCCGTGCGCCGCAGGAGCTCCGCCCGCGCCGCCCGGTCGGGCACCACCATCTCCGCCGCCTGGGACGGCGTCGCCGCGCGTGCGTCGGCCGCGAAGTCCACGAGCGTCACGTCGACGTCGTGCCCGACGGCGCTCACGACGGGCACCCGCGACCCGACGACCGCCCGCACGACCGCCTCGTCGTGGAACGCCCACAGGTCCTCCGACGACCCGCCCCCACGCGCCAGCACGATGACGTCGACCTCGGCGACCCGCTGGAGCAGCGCGAGCGCCCGGCAGATCGACTCGACCGCGCCCGCCCCCTGGACCTGCGCCGGCGCCAGGAGAATGCGCGCGCCGCCGCGCCGGAACGCCACGCGGCACACGTCGTGGATGACGGCGCCCCCGCGGCTCGACACGACGCCGACGACGCGCGGCTCGGCGGGCAGCGCGCGCTTGCGCTCCCGATCGAAGAGCCCCTCCGCCGCGAGCTTGGCCTTGAGCTTCTCGAGCGCCTCGAGCAGCGCCCCTCGCCCCGCCGCCTGCGCGCGCTCCGCCACGAACTGCAGCCGCCCGCGCGGCGCCCAAAACGTCGGCTTGCCGCGCAAGCGCGCCCGCGCTCCGTCGACGCACAGCGCCCGCACGCGCGGCGTCACCGACGAGCGGTACACCACCACGTCGATGACGGCCTCCTCCCGCTCGTCCTTCAAGCAGAAGTACAGGTGCCCGCTCGGCGCGGGGCGCACGTCGGCGACCTCGCCCTCGACCCACACGCCGCTGCCGAACCCGCCTTCGACGAGGCCCTTGATCGACCGGTCGAGCTCCGCCACCGTGAGCGGCCGCGGCTCCTCGCGGGGCGGGGCCGCGGGCGGCTTGAAATCGAAGGAGAGCGTGCGGTCGTCGGACACGTCGAGCGCGTAGCATACCCCCCCTGCCTTTCCCCGGGACCCTCGCCGAATGAGCCAACGCTTCCACAAAGTCCTCGTCGCCAACCGCGGCGAGATCGCCGTCCGCGTCATCCGCACGCTCCGTGAGATGGGCATCGGCGCCGTCGCCGTGCACTCCGACGCCGACCGCGCGTCGCTCCATGTCCGGATGGCCGACGAGGCCTACCGCATCGGCCCGGCCCCGGCGGCCGAGAGCTACCTTCGCGTCGACGCCATCGTCGACGTCGCCAAGAAGGCGGGATGCGACGCCCTCCATCCCGGCTACGGCTTCCTCAGCGAGAACCCCGCCTTGCCCGAGGCCTGCGAGGCGGCGGGCGTCGTCTTCATCGGCCCTCCCGCGAGCGCCATGCGCGTCATGGGCAGCAAGACCGGCGCGCGCGAGACGATGGCCGCCGCCGGTGTCCCCATCGTGCCGGGCGCGCGATGCGATACGAGCGACGAAGCCGCGGCCGCAGCGGCGCAGCTCGGCTATCCGGTCCTCATCAAGGCGTCGTCGGGCGGAGGAGGCAAGGGGATGCGCCTCGTCGCGGGCCCCGGCGAGATGGCCGGCGCGTGGGAGCGGGCGCGGAGCGAGGCGCGGAAGTTCTTCGGCGACGACACCGTCTACCTCGAGAAGGCCATCACGACGCCCCGCCACGTCGAGATCCAGGTCCTCGGCGATCGCGACGGCCACATGGTCCACGTCTTCGAGCGCGACTGCTCCATCCAGCGGCGCAACCAGAAGGTCGTCGAGGAGAGCCCCAGCCCGGCGGCGCCGCGCGACCTCGTCGAGCGGATGGGCGCCATCGCCGTGAAGGGCGCGTCGAGCGTCGGCTACTTCAGCGCGGGGACCTTCGAGTTTCTCCTGGCCGGCGACGGCGCGTTTTACTTCCTCGAGATGAACACGCGCTTGCAGGTCGAGCACCCGGTGACCGAGCTCGTGACGGGCCTCGACCTCGTGCGCGAGATGGTGCGCGTCGCTCAGGGCGAGCGCCTCGGGTTCGGCCAGGAGGACCTCAGCCGACGCGGCGCCGCCATCGAGTGCCGCGTCTACGCCGAAGACCCCGCGACCTTCTTGCCGTCACCCGGCGTCATCGAGACCCTCGTCGTCCCGGCGGGCCCCGGCGTCCGCGACGACGGCGGGGCCTACGGAGGCTGCACCATATCGAGCCACTACGACCCGCTCATATCGAAGCTGAGCGTGTGGGCGCCGACGCGGCCGCACGCGATCGCGCGCATGCGCCGCGCGCTCTCCGAGTACGTCGTGACGGGCATCCGCACGAACCTCGCCATGCACGACCGCATCCTCGCCCACCCCGCCTTCGTCGCCGGCGACTACGACACCGGCTTCCTCGAGCGACACAAGGCCGAGCTCCTCGCCGCGTCGGCGGCATCCGCGGAGGACCTCGAGACGACGGCGGTGGCGCTCGCCGTGGCGGCCGCGCGGGCAGAAAAGGCGCAGGCGCTCGAGGCCGTGCGGGCGGCGCGCGGATCGCCGGTGCTCTCCCCCTGGGTCGCCCAGCACCGAGGCCGCCCGAGGTGAGGGGCCGCGCGGGCGCGTATGCTAAGCGTCGCGTCCGATGAGTCGGTTCTACGTCACGACGCCCATCTACTACGTCAACGACGTGCCCCACCTCGGCACGTCGTACACGACGATCGCGGCCGACGCCCTCCGCCGGTACCACCTCTTGCGCGGCCAGACCGCGCGGATGCTCACCGGCACCGACGAGCACGGACAGAAGATGGAGCGCGAGGCGCTTGCCCGCGGCGTGTCACCCGCCGCGTTCGTCGACGCGATGAGCATCCGGTTCGCCGAGGCGTGGCCGAAGCTCGAGATCCAAGCCGACGACTTCGTGAGGACGACCCAGGAGCGCCACAAGCGTCGCGTCCAGGAGCTATGGACGACGATCGAGCGGAACGGCGACCTCTACGAGGGCAACTACGAGGGTTGGTACTGCTACGGCTGCGAGGGATACAAGACCGAGAAGGATCTGCTGCCGGGCAACGTCTGTCCGCTCCACAACCGGCCGGTCGAATGGCTCAAGGAAGACACGTACTTCTTCCGGCTCTCCAAGTACGTCGAGCCGCTCCTCGCGCTCTATCGGGAGCACCCCGAGTTCGTCCAGCCCGAGAGCCGTCGCAACGAGGTCGTGAGCTTCGTCGAGGCGGGCCTCAAGGACGTGTCGGTGTCGCGCACGAGCTTCACCTGGGGCATCCCCGCGCCCGGCAACCCCCGGCACATCATGTACGTCTGGTTCGACGCGCTCGCGAACTACTGGTCGGTGCTCCAAGGCGACGCCGAGCGCGAGAAGTTCTGGAGCGACGGCAAGGTCGTCCATCTCGTCGGCAAGGACATCGTCCGCTTCCACGCGGTCTACTGGCCGGCCTTCCTCATGAGCGCGGGCATCCCGCTCCCGTCGACCGTGTTCGCGCACGGCTTTCTCACGTTCGGCGGGCAGAAGATGAGCAAGTCGCTCCGCAACGCCGTCGATCCCATCGCGATCGCCCGCACCTTCGGGGCCGCCATCCACGGAGGCGATGCGGCCGGGGCCGACGTCCTTCGCTACCAACTGCTGCGCGCCATCGCGTTCGGACAGGACGGCGACTTCGATCTCGCGGCGATGATCGAGCGCTACAACGCCGACCTCGGAAAGAACCTCGGGAACCTCCTCGCGCGCACGCTCGGCCTCTGCCTGAAGATGACGGCGAGCAAAGTGCCGCCGGCCGGCGCGCCCACCGCCCTCGAGAAGGACCTCCTCGAAGTCGCCGAAGGGCACGCCCGCGCCGCGCTCGAAGCGTGGGACGCGATCGAGCCCCACCGCGCCCTCGAGCGGACGTGGGCGATCGCGGCGGCCGCCAACCAGTACGTCGATCGCGCCGCCCCGTGGGCCGAAGACAAAAAGGGAAACCGCGCCCGCGTCGACGCCATCCTGGGCACGCTCCTCTCCGTGCTCGGCCTGCTCTCGAAGCTGATCTGGCCCGTCCTTCCGGCCAAGAGCGACGAGATGCGCAAGCAGCTCGGTCTTCTTCCGTTGGCGCCCGCGGGCGGCGTGGATCTCCTGTCCGGGGGCGTCGACGCGCGGCTCCCGGGCGAAGCCCTCGCCCCGGGGGCGCCGCTCTTTCCGACCCTCGACGAGGCGGCGGCGCGGGCGCTCGTCGAAGAGCTGACCCCGCGGATCCCCGAGGCGGCGGCCCCCGCGCCCCCTTCGCCCGCGCCCGCGCCAGCCGCTCCGTCGCCGGCCACGCCTCCCGCCGCCGCGCCCGGCGCGCTCTCCTATGATCAGTTCACCGCGGTCGACCTGCGCGTCGGCGTCGTCCGCGCGTGCGAGGCCGTGCCCAAGAAGGACAAGCTCCTCAAGCTCGCGGTCGACGTCGGCGAGCCCACGCCGCGCACGATCGTGGCGGGGCTCGCCCTCTCCTTCGAGCCGGCGGACCTCGTCGGCCGCAAGGTCGTCGTCGTCGCGAACCTCGCCCCGCGCGAGTTCTCGAAGGGCCTCGTCTCACACGGGATGCTCCTCGCCACCGGACCGAGCGACAAGCTCGTCCTCGCCACCGTCGACGCGGACGCCGCGCCGGGCGCGCGCCTCAAGTAGCCCGAGGGTCAGAAGTAGACGAGCATCCCGCCGGTGATGCCGAAGTAGAGCACCGACGAGAACGCGGAGACCGTCGTCGTCGCGCCGCCCGCCGGGGTCGTGTCTTGGGCGACGCCGCCGGCCAGCGGAATGTCCGCCGTGACGCCCGCGGTGAACCCGACGTGCGGAAAGGGCGTGATGACGAGCTGCGGGTCGAGGTCGAGCGCGAACTGGTTGGTGGTGAACGTGGTCGTGATCTGGGCGTTGGCCGGGCCAGCCGTGTTCTTCAGGCTCGAGATGAAATACGAGAAGCCGCCGCGGAGCCAGAGCGAGAACATGTCGTTCAACGTCAGGATGTAGCCGCCGCGGGGCGCGAGGCCGAAGACGAGCACCGACGGGGTGCCGTTCGAGGACGTCGTCGTCACACCCGCGTTGTTCGTCGTGTCGGCGCCCGCGTTGCCGCCGAGCGTGAAGTAAATCGCGGCGTCGCCGCCGACGGTCACGTGGTGGGCGAGGACGTAGTCGACGCCGACGCGCGGCACCGTGAAGAACGTCTGGATGGCCGAGGCGCTCGGGATCGCAGAGCCGGCAGGACCGAGCGCGGGCCCCGACGCGGAACCCCAGAGGAGCGAGATCGACGTCTGGTTCGCGAAGTTCGTCTGCTTCGTGTTGCCCGCCCCGGGCGCGAACGCGTCCTGCGAGAAGTGTGTGTACGAGAAGAGAGGAAAGAGCCGATCCGCGCTGACGATGAACTGCCCGCGCTGCCCGAAGTCACCGGCAGGCACCTGCGCGCTCGCCGACGACGCCGTCCACATCAGGGCCGCGCACGCTCCGATCGCTATCCGCTTTCGCATGGGGGTTAAGCCTCCGCGGCGCAATGTAGTCGGAAGGCCGCGGCAGGGTCGAGTTTGCGTTCGCGCGCCGGTCAGCCCACACGCCCGACGACCAAGCGGCGCGCGGGCGGCTTCGCGTCGCCCACGACGAAGGCCGCGCCCACGCGCTCGGCGACCTCGCCCGCGCTCTTGCGGCTCCTCGCGCACACCCGCGCGAGCGGTTCGCCGCGCGCGACCCGCGTCCCCGGCTTCGCGAGCACGTAGATCCCCACGCCGGGGTCGACCTCCTGGTCGGCCCGCGTCCTGCCCGCCCCCATCGCGACGGCCGTGAGACCGACCGCGAGCGCGTCGACGCGCTCCACGAAGCCGTCGCTCGGAGACTCCACGACGGCCTCTTCGCGCGCCACCTCGAGGAGCTCCCGCTCGGTGACCACGCGGGGGTTGCCGCCCTGCGCCTCGATCATCCGTTCCGCCGTCCGCGCCGCCGCGCCGCTCTCGATCGCCGCCGCCAACTTCGCGCGGGCCTCCACTTCGCTCGCCGCCGCGCCGCCGAGGATCAGCATCTCCGCGCCGAGCGCCATCGTGCACTCGACGAGGTCCGCCGGCGCGCCGCCGACGAGCACGTCGAGCGCCTCGCGCGTCTCGATCGCGTTCCCCACCGCCACGCCGAGCGGCGCCTCCATGTCCGTCAAGAGCGCGACCACCTTCTTGCCCGCCCTCGAGCCGACCCGCACGAGCACCTGCGCGAGCGCCCGTGCGTCCTTCTCGGTCTTCATGAACGCGCCGCGGCCGACCTTCACGTCGAGGACGAGCGCGTCGAGCCCCTCGGCGATCTTCTTCGCCAGGATCGACGCGACGATGAGCGGGATGCAATCGACCGTCCCGGTCACGTCGCGCAGGGCATAGATGCGCTTGTCGGCCGGCGCGATCTCGCCGGTCGCGCCGATCATGCAGCAGCCCACCTCCCGGACGATGCGCGTGAAGTGGTCGGCGTCGAGCTGCGTCCGCAGGCCGGGAATCGCCTCCAGCTTGTCGAGCGTTCCCCCCGTGTGACCGAGCCCGCGTCCGCTCACCATCGGCACCGGCACGCCGCACGCGGCGACGAGGGGCGCGAGCGCGATGGAGACCTTGTCGCCGACGCCGCCGGTCGAGTGCTTGTCGACCTTCACCCCCGGGACGCTCGACAGGTCGATCACCTTGCCGCTCTGCGCCATCGCTTCGGTCAGCGCGACCGTCTCCTCGTCGTCGAGGCCGCGGAAAAAGACAGCCATCAGCCACGCGGTCATCTGGTAGGGCGCGAGCTCGCCGCTCGTGAGCCCCGAGACGAGGCGGCCGATGTCGTCGGCGGCCAGCCGCTCGCCGTCGCGCTTGGCGACGATGAGATCGACGAGCGTTCGCTTGGTCACCTCGCGAAGCCATACCACCTCGGCCGAGCGCGTTGCTATCGTCCGTCGGATGGGCAAATCGGCGCTCGCCGTGGTCGTCGCCGCCGCGTTCGCCTGCTCGAGGCCCGATCCGCCGCCGGGTCCTCCGCCGCCGGCCGCCGCGGCGCCCGTCGCGCCGATCGCCTCCGCGGCACCTCCTCCGGTGGGGCCCGCCTGCGCGGCCGCCAATCCGTGCACCATGCGCGTGTGGATGAAAGAGGCGTTCGCGGCGCCGCTCGACGCGCACGACAGCCGCTCGCTCGTGACGGCGCTCGAGCGCGCCGCCGCCATGGCGCCTCCCGGGTACACGAACTGGGCCTCGATCGCACGGGACGGGGCGGACGCCGCCCGCGTCGACGACCTCGACGCCGTCGAGGCGTCGTGTCGAGGGTGCCATGTCCAGTATCGTGACCTCTACGCGAAGGAGCTCCGGGACAAGAAGATCTGAGCCATGCCCGTCCGCCCCATCCCGCGCCCCAAGGTCCCTCGGGTCGGCCGGCCGACCGGGAAGTTCACGCAGCATCGCCGGCTCGATTTGCTCCGCGACAAGCTCGAGACCCACGCCGCCGGCCTCACGCTCGACGAGCTCGCGGCGATGCTCCGGGTCACGACGCGTTCGGTCCGGCGCTACCTGCGGGAGCTCGCCCTCGTGACCGAGCTCGAGTCGATCGCCGTGCGCCCCGGCGGCACGCACCTATGGCGCATCAAGCCGAGCGAGCGGGGTCGGAGCGTCGCGCTCCGGCGCACCCAGGCGTACGCGCTCCTCGCCGCGCGGCGCGTCTTCGACGTGCTCAAGGGGTCCGCCCTCTTCGACGAGATCGACGTCGCGCTCCGGCAGATCGAGCAGGTCGCGCACCGGCCCTTCGTGCGCGCCGCCGTCCGCGGCGACATCACGAGCGACGCCCGCCTCGAAGACCGCTTCGCCTACGTGCCCGCGGTCGCGCGCGCCTACGGGACGCGCAGCGAGGACGTCGACGCGGCGTTCCAGGCGATGGCGGAGCTCAGTGTCCTACACTTCCGTCACCGCGACGAGGCGGGCAAGGAGGCGAGCGTCCGCGCCCATCCGTACGCGCTCGTCATCCACCGGGGCGCCCTCGTGTGCGTGGCGCGCGACGTCGAGCGGGCCGTGACGCGGGCCTTTGCCTTCGACCGCATGAGCGGGCTCGAGGCGAAGAGCGGCGAGCGATTCGAGCTCCCCGCCGACTTCACCGTCGCCGACTGGCTCCAGGGTGACTTCGGCGTCGCCCGCTCGGCCCGCAGCACGAAGCTCCTGGTCGAGTTCGAGCCGCGCGCGGGCGAGGCCGTGCGGGCGCGGCGCGTCCATCCCTCGCAGAAGCTTGCCGTGGCGGCCGACGGACGTGTGCGCGCGTCGTTCACCATCCCCGAGACGCCCGAGGTCCTCGCGGAGCTGAAGAGTTGGATCTTGAGCTTCGGCGCCGCTGCCCGGGTACTCGAGCCGCCAGAGCTCGTGCGCGAGATCGCCGGGGACCTGCGACGCGCCGCCGACCGTTACCCCGCTGCGAGCTAGAATTCGAAAAGGAGCGCCATGTCCATCCACCCGCTTCCGATCCTCGTCGATGCCCCGCCCGCGGGGAAGCGGCCTCCGGCGGACCCGACGACGCTTCATCACAAGGAACTCCTGCGCGGGCCCTTCTGGCAAAAGGTCCCCGCGTACCGCACCGTCGACGAAGCGACGTTCCTCGACCACGCCTGGCAGGCGAAAAACTCCATCACGAAGGTCTCCAAGCTCGTCGAGACCATCCGCGAGCTCGTGCCCGCCGGCTTCGTCGCCGACCTCGAAGGCGGCATGAAGCGCGCGCCGATGAGCGTGCGCGTCAGCCCGTACATCGTCGCGCTCATCGACTGGGAGCACCCGTACGAAGACCCGCTCCGCACCCAGTTCTTCCCGCTGGCCTCGCGCCTCAAGCCCGACCACCCGAAGCTCGGCCTCGATTCGCTCCACGAGCAAGCCGACGCGCCCGTCCCGGGCCTCACCCACCGCTACGCCGACAAGGCCCTCTTTCTGCCGCTCGACACCTGCCCGGTGTACTGCCGCTTTTGCACGCGGTCGTACGCCATTGGCCTCGACACCGACGAGGTCGAGAAGGTGCACCTTCGCCCGAACGAAGACCGATGGCGCCGCGCGTACCAGTACATCGCGTCGCGCCCGGAGCTCGAAGACATCGTCGTCAGCGGGGGGGACGCGTACCAGCTCCGCGCCCAGCACATCAAAGAGATCGGCGAGGCCCTCTTGGCCATCCCGAACGTGCGGCGCATGCGGTTCGCGACCAAGGGGCCGGCCGTCATGCCGATGAAGATCCTCACCGACGACGCCTGGGTCGACGCCCTGTCCGACGTGGTCGCCCAGGGAAGGCGGCTCCACAAGGACGTGGTCCTCCACACGCACTTCAACAGCCCGAACGAGATCACCGGCATCACCGAGGCGGCGATGGGGCGCCTCTTCGAGCGCGGCATCGTGGTCCGAAACCAGAGCGTCCTCATTCGCGGCGTGAACGACTCCGCGGAGACGATGACGCTCCTCGTGAAGCGCCTGGGTCACGTCAACGTCCACCCGTATTACGTCTACGTCCACGACATGGTCCGCGGCGTGGAAGACCTGCGAACGAGCGTCGACACGGCGCTCTTCATCGAGAAGCACGTCCGCGGCGCCACGGCGGGTTTCAACACGCCGACCTTCGTCGTCGACGCGCCGGGCGGCGGCGGCAAGCGCGACGCGCACTCGTACGAGTACTACGACCGAGACACGGGCATCAGCGTCTACGCCGCGCCCAGCGTGAAGCCCGGGCAGCTCTTTCTCTACTACGACCCGCTCCATCAGCTCGCGACGCACCAGCGCCGTCGCTGGTCGCAGCCTGGGGAGCAGCAGGCGATGATCGCCGATGCGGTGGCGAAGGCGCGCGGGTTGAAGCGGTAGGTGAACCAAGTGCCGCCGCCGCGCCTCGCGGCCTTCCGGCGACGAAGGCTTGACCTTAAGGCGGCGGCGCTACGGTAGGGTGAAGGGGCCCGCCTCGGGGTGGGCGGTCCGCACGCAACGCGTGCACGAGGAAGGCCGTCGATGGCGAGCAAGAGCGACCGCAAGATCCGCATTTTCGTCCACGTCCCCACGGGCGACGCCAAGGTGTGGCGCAACGAGGATCGGCTGGTGGGCCAGATCCCACAGCTGGGGGAGTACATCTGCCTGGGCCCCTCGGAGCGCTGGCACCGGGTCATCGCCGTCGTTCACTGCGCCTTCGACGGGACGAGCGAGCACTACGACGCGGAGGTCTACACGGAGTCGCGCTCGGTCGGTCCCCGCGAGTTCGATCCGCCGCTCTCGAACCGGTGAGCGCGGCCCGAGGCGTCGGGCGGCGCACCCGAGCCCTCGGGTGGAGCGTCTCGGGCCTTGGCCGGCAAACCCGAGCCCTCGGGTGGAGCGTCTCGGGCCTTGGCCGGCGCACCCGAGCCCTCGGGTAGCGATCCTTCGCCCTCGGGCGGAGCGCCCCACGCGATCGCCGGCGCACCCGAGCCCCCGGGTGCAGTGTCTCAGGCCTCGGCCGGCGAACCCGACCCCTCGGGCAGCGATCCTTCGCCCTCGGGCGGAGCGCCCCACGCGATCGCTGGCGCACCCGAGCCCTCGGGCGGAGCGGCTCAGGCCTCGGCTGGCGAACCCGATTGTCCTGAGGCGTTCCGAGCGTCGTCACAGCCGAGAAGGAATCGAAGCGCTCGTCGTCCTCCGCGAATGGACACGGGCACAATCGGCAGGAGCGGCTCGCGATCTTTGCTCTATCTGGAGCGCACGAACCCCGAGCCCGCGCGCCTTCCCGGACTCCGTCGGGACTCTTGGCTACCGCGTGCCGCGGCGTCCGCCGCATCTGCGAGAAGCCCCTGTGCCGGCCCGCGGGCGCGGCCGTAATCGGGAGAAGCATGGAGGGAATTGCCCGGGGGCCCGCCCTCCGGGGTGCACGTTCGAGCGTGGTTCATTTGCTTGCATATCTCACCTGTCGAGTCGCGCCCCTCCACGTCGGGCGAGCGGACTCGGGTGGGGCACACATTGCGTGTGGATTGACGATCATCGTTTCAATTTTTCTGCGAGTGCCCGTAACGTCTACCGAGGGACACTGGGGCGCCCCGATCGCGCATTCGCAAATGGGTGCGAGCGACGGAAGGGGACGTGTCCTTCTTCAACAACTCTATGTGACGGGGGCCGAGCGCTCCCCAAGCAGGGGGAATTCGGATGCGAAAGTCACGATTGTCCGCTTGTGTGGTGGGTCTGACGGGTGTCTACGGAGTGTTCGCCGCGATGGCGGCATGTTCGAGCACGAACACGACTCCGACGCCTGAACCGACTCCCTCGACGACCCTCACGGGCGCGCAGACGGCGCCGGAGGGCGAGGACCCGATCGCGGGAATCACGCAAGACCAGCTGGCGCCTCTGGGCACGCCGCCGACGTTCGACAGCGTCAGCGGGCTTTTGACCGTGACGGTCAAGCCCGGCGAGCTCGGAATGATCTCGCTCGGGCCGCTCGGCGCGACGATGCTCGTGAACGGCGTGCAGCCGAAGGACAGCACCGTGACACCGGTCGTCCTCGCGGACCAGACGTCCGTGACCAGCGTCCACATCCTCGAGAGCGGAACGGGGACCGGGACCACGGAGGTCATCGTCGACTATACGAATGGCCTCTTCGCGACCGCGCTCGGCCCCGCGGCCGACGGCGGAGCGAGCGGCGGCATCACCCTCAGCCTGACGGGCGCCGAGCCGGCGATCTTCGGCATCAAGGGGCAGAGCATCGCCGACCACATCGTCTTCGGTTCGCTCGGCGTGAACGTGAGCACGCCTCCGAATGCCAACGGGCCGGACATCATCTGGGACACCGGGGTCACCAACGGCGGCGCCGGAACGTTCGTCGTCTCGATGGGCAGCGGCGACGACTACTGGTCCGCGGGCGGTGACGGCCCGTCCCCCGCCGACGGCGGCGGACCGCCCCCCCTCTTGGGCGGCCGATTCAACAACGACGCGCCGGCCCACGTGGCGCCGAGCTTCGCGCCCAACGGCGTCGCCATCTTCGGCGGGCTCGGAAACGACACCTTCGACGAGGGCAGCGTGCTGACACCCTACGAGTCGATCTCGGGCGGCGGTCAGTCCGGCGACACCGTCGACTACTCGGCGCGCACGGCCGCGGTGAACGTGCAGCTGGGCGTCCTCGGAGCGACGGTCCCCGGCGTCAGCGGCGATTGCCCGGCGGCGGGTTCGAACGGGAGCTGCACCACCGACGAGTTCGACGACATCGGCAACGATGTGCTCAACGTCAACGGCGGAAGCGGCAACGACTACTTCACGGCCTACCAAGTCTCGACCGGCGTGGTGGCCGACGCGGGGGCCGACGCGGCGAGCGACGCGCGAGCCGACGCGGTGAGCGACGCGCGCACCGACGCGGTGAGCGATGCGCGCACCGACGCGGTGAGCGATGCGCGGGCCGATGCCAGCGACGCGGGCGCCGCGGATGCGGGCGACGCCGGGGCGAGCCAGGGCCCGGGCCCGACGTTCACCGGCAACGACGGCGACGATACGTTCACGCCGGGCGGCGGCACGTACGTCCTGATCGGCGGCAACGGGAACGACACGTTCCTCATGGGACCGGACACCGTCCAGCACGGGCCCGGGCGGGTGGCCGGAGGGGCCGGCACCGACACGGTCGACTTCAGCGCGCGCACGGCCAGCGTCCACGTGACCATGGACGGCGCGCTGACGACGCCGTTCGCGGGTACGTCGAGCGGGAAGTACAGCGGAACGACGGCGATCGAGCGGATGGTCGTCGGCTCCGACGTCGAGAACATGAAGGGCGGCGCGGGCGACGACATCCTCTCGGGCAACGCCCTCGACAACGTCATCACCGGCGGCCTGGGCGCGGACGTGATGACCGGCGGCGGCGGCTCCGACACCGTCGATTACAGCGATCGCACCTCTACGACGACCCTCTGGGTCTCGATCGACGGGGTCGCGCACTCCGGCGCTTCGTCGCACCAGGTCCGCATGCTCGGGACGTTGGCCAACTCCTACACCGACGGGAGCTGCACGCTCACGATGGGCGTGGGCCTCAACGGCACGGGCAGCGACGAGAACGACACCGTCGGCACCGACATCCAGAACATTACCGGTGGCGCGGGCAACGACTGCCTCTTGGGACAGCCCATCGCGTTCGTCTGCCCGACCATGGGGACGCTCGTTTGCCAGAACACGCTGACCGGCGGACCGGGGAGCGACATGCTCTTCGGCTACGAGGACAACGACGTCCTCGAGGGTTCGGGTCCGGTGGGCTTCGCGGACAGCATGACCGACGTCAACTACCTCGACTGCGGCGACGGTACGGACATCGGCCATAACGTCGGCGCGAGCGGTGGATATCGAGCCAGCTGCGAGTTCTGAGTTTCGGACCATCCGATCGTCCAATCGAATCGAGCGAACGGCGACGCGTGCGAGGGCACGCGTCGCCGTTTCGCTTTTTGTCTTTGTCAGTGCGACGTCGGTCCGGCGATGGGGTCGTCAGGATGTTGACGTTCGAACCCGCGTAAAATCAGGGGGTTGGAGAATCGAAAGGAATCGTGGGCCGCGGGCACAACCGTTGCTTTTACCCCGTGCACACGCGCCCCAGCGGGGCTCGAACCCGAGGTTATAAGTCGATGTATCGTCCCCACGTCACCACCGGCGTCGCAACTCTCGCTTTGCTGGCGCACGTCGCGTGTTCCTCGTCCCCCGCAACGGAATCCATGATGATGGAGGGGGCCGATGGCGGCGGGACCTCGGACCCGGGCACCGGCTCGTCGAGCGGCGGGTCCCTTCCCCAAGGCGGTCCGGACGGCGCGGCGGTGGTCATGGACGCGGGGTCGACCCCCATGAGCGCAGACGGCGCGGTCGTGGGTCCGATCGGCCTTGACGGCGGCGCGCTCGCCGACGGCGCCGCCGGCCACGATGGTTCGTCGACCACCACGACCGGCCCCGGGGATGCGGCGGCGACGGGCGACGGCGGAGGGATCGTCGACATTCTCCCTCCGGCGACGGCCGCTGTCGTGATGTCCACCTTCACGGTGAACCAGGCGGGACGCACCGGGGCCGACCTCGTGTTCACCGTCACCGGGAAAGAGTCGGACCTCACGGAGACTCCCTTCGGCATCGACCTTCGGCTGGAGGACGCCTCGGGCAACCCGGTGCTCGCGTTCACCGACTGGGCGCGCAACAAGACCGGCGAGCGCGTCGTGCTCTTCGACAACGCGAGCGCCGCCGGCGAGGCGACCTTTACGGCGACCGTGACCCTCTCCGGTTACTACAAGTCCTTCCCTAGCGTCGCGCGGGTCATCGGATCGATCGCCACGGAGGCGGGCGTGTCGAACGCGATGGTCGCGATCGTGACCAAGCAGGCTTTCATGAGCTCAGGGCAAAGCTGCGACCCGTCGGTCCTCGTCAATCGCTGCGCACTCGGCCTGTCGTGCACCGGCAAGACGCCGGTGTGCACCGCCGGCGTCGCGCCGCAGGTCACGAAGTTCTCCTACTTCCACGGCACGAACGGTCCGCGCCTCCTCATCGCGGGAACCGACCCTGCCGACGACCTCTCCCTGCTCCACCTCGCGTTCCTCGATGCGTCGAGCCACCCGGTCCTCGTCGACATGACGGGCAACGGCGACTACGCCAATTCCTACGACGTGGACGGCAGCACCCTCTCGGTGCTCGGCGCCTTCTTCGACTCCATCCAGGCCGCTCCCATGTTCGACTCGACGGTCGCGAAGCTCGTCGTGACGCCGATCGGCGCGAGCACCGGCTCGGGCAGCCCCGTGACGGCGTCGGTCGCGACCGAGGCGCTCGGCGCGACCGGCAAGTCGTGCGACGTGCGCGGGTTCTCGGGCTGCGTCGCCGGCGATACGTGCGTCGCGGGCTCGTGCGTGACCATCGCGAGCGCTCAGACCGCGGCGGCGAAGGGGGCCCCGGTGCTGGACCCCTCGGCCCCGACCATCGCCACGGGCTACACCTCGGCTCTCTCCCTCTGGGGAGACCCTCCGCAGGGCTGTATGCCGCAAGGAGTCCACGCCTTCCCACAGGGCATCGTTCACCTGCACCTGTCGCAGAGCGTGAGCACGCTCACGCTCACGGCAGGCAATTCGGAAACGAACTTTCAAAATGGCCTGTTCGTCTTCGACGGAACGGGCTCGCAGGTGACGGGAAGCGCCCTCGGATGCAACGGCGGCTCTCCGTCGACCCTCACGCTGAAGAACATGAGCGCCGGCGAGTACACGGTGGTCGTCAACTCGCGCGACGCGGTCGGCGGCGAGTTCGGCGTATCGCTCGAATAGCTCGCAGCGCTCACCGCGGTGGTCCCAAGAGGCGAAGCACGCGACCCGACGGAAGCGTGCCCACCGCGTTCGGATAGAGGCCGTGTCGTGCGGCCACTTCCTTCGCAGCTCGGTTGCAATCGTTTTCAGCGTCGTCGAGCGCGAGATACACGGGGCGCCCGTGCTCGACGGCCCACTCGATGAGCGCGGGCGTGTCCTCGTGGCACCAAAAGAAGGATTGGTATCTGGAGTAGAGACGCAGCGGTCCGCTCAGATTCAAGGAGCCGACGAGAGATCCCGCCGGCACGAGGTGCTCGAGGGACGCCACTTCGAGCGGGTAGCGCACGTCGAACGTGGCGTTCGTATGGCTTTTGGCGGGGGACGCGAAAAAGGTCCACGCCGCGTAACCGCCGACCATGCCCGCGCCGACTACAGCGGCCGCCGAGCGGCTCCTGCCGCGCAGACGATCGGCGACGACGGTCGCGCCCTCGGCGGCGGCGAGGAAGACCGCCGGCAGGGCCGGCAGCAAGTAGCGCATCCACCACCAATCGTCGAAGGGCCAGTGCCACAGCGAATAGAGTCCGAGAAAGAGACCGAACCATGCGAACCATGGAAGCACCGCCGAGGGTCGGGCCAGGCTGACCAAGGCCAGGAGCGCGACCGGAACGTGCAGCAGGAGCGTTTGGCGGAGAAGAAACGGGAGCTGGTATTTCCACGCCGCGCCGTCGAGGTCTGCGAGGTTGTGTCCGTAAGACGTCCAGAGGCCTCCGCGGGACGCTACGAGGAATAGCGCCCAGGCCGCGAGGGCGAGCGCGAGGCCGACGACGACGCGCGCCTGCGTCCGCAGCTTGGGCGCGAGGAGCACCAGCACGGGGAAGAGCAGCACCTGGGTCGGGCGGATGGCGAGCGAGAAGCCGAGCAGCGCCCCGGCGGCGCGCGGGCGCCCGCGAAGGAGCGCGCAAACACAGAAGACCGCGAACGCGCACGCGGGGAGATCGCTCATCACCTGCGTGCTGCCCCAAAAGACCATGGGCGAGCAAAGCCACGCGAGCATCGTTCCGAGCGCGATGGCTGGGTGGGACCGGACCCGCAAGGCAAAGAAGAGGGCCAGACCGCTGGCTGCCCCGAGGACCGGCGTCACGAAGAAGGGCGCGCCGAGGTACCCGCCGAGGGCCAAGAGCAGAGGAAACCCGGGAGGAAAGAAGGAGAAGACGAGGCCGCGGCGTTCGACCATGCAGAGCGGCGCGAGCGGTCCCTTGAAGGGCACGTCTGGATCGAGCTCGAGGCCCGGGGCGGCGCCGCGGATGCGCATGGACTCGAGGAGGTACGCGCTCGAGTCGCAGCCTCCCACATAGCGCACGCGGTAAATGGCGAAGACGCAGAATGCGAGCGCGCACGCCACGAGGGCGGCCACGTTCCACCTGGCCCCGGGTCGCATCGGCCCAGCGTGTTACCACGCGCGGCGCCCGGGACCGAAGCGGGCCCGCGACGGGGACCGTCACTCGACGCGCATGATCACATGAAACCCGAAGGGCGTCTCGACGACCTCGCTCACCTCTCGCAAGCCGAGCTCGAACGCGGCGTCCGCGAAGGGGGGCGCCACGTCGGCGCGCTCGATCGTGCCGATGCTGCCTTCCCGCGTGGCCGCACCCTCTTCATCGCTGTAGCGGGCCACGACATCGGCAAAGGACGTCCCTTCCTTGAGCTTGGCCAGCGCCTCTTCGGCGCGCAGGCACGCTTCTTCGCGCGTGCGGCTGATCGACGACGGCGCGTGCTTCGCCCCCGCGTACCGCACGAGCACGTGCTTCACGCCGATGCGGTCGGGCTCCGATGCCTTCCGTCCCCGCTTGGCGCTCGCGGCCGCGATGCAGCGCTCGCCCGCGCTCGCCCGCGACGGGACCGAAGGCGAAGAGGGGGCCGGTGACGCGCCGCCGCAAGCGATCGCGGTGGAGACGACGAGGGCTCCGCCGAGGCTTCGGCGGCGGCGCGCAGAGGTGTTCCTCATCGAGGCGACGTTACAATAACTCGCCGGCTCGTGCGCAAGGGACCGGCGCGACCATCGTGGGGATTCTCGTGGCGGCGCTGGGCTCGCGGATGTTCCATATGACGCCCATCCATCCGAGCGCGCGAAGCACGTAATACGTGACGTCGACCTCCCACCACAAGAAGCCCTGCCGCGCCGAGCTCCTGCATTTGTGGTGGTTGTTGTGCCAACCTTCGCCGAGCGTGAGGACCGCGAGCAGGGCGTTGTTGCGCGATTGATCGGATGTCGCGTAGCGGCGAGAGCCCCACACGTGCCCGAGCGAGTTGATGAGCATCGTGCAGTGGAAGACGGCCACCGTGCTGATGACGAAGCTCCAGAGGAGCGCCGGCAGGCCCCCGAGCGCGAAGCAGGCCACGGCGTACGCGACGAGCGGCAGCCAGTTGTGGCGATCGACGAACCTCAGCTCCGGAAACCGCGTCAGGTCCGAAACGTTGGAGCGCTCGTCGGCGGCGGGACGCGTGCGATCGAAGTTCCAACCGATGTGCGCGTACCAAATGCCCCGCCCCACGGGGGAGTGCGGATCTCCTTCGCGATCCGCGTATCGGTGGTGTCTTCGGTGGACGCTGGCCCACCAGATGGGACCATTCTGCATGGCGGTCGAGCCGAGGATGGCCAGAAACAGCTGAAAGACGCGGCCCGTCTTGTAGGAGCGATGGGCGAAATATCGATGATAGCCGGCGGTGATGGCCCACATGCGGACGCCGTAGCTGCCGAGGGCCAACCCGCGGACGAGCCACGACGACGGGACCACGAACGCGAGCAGCACCGCGAGGTGCATGCCCACGAAGAGCACGTTGGAGAGGTGCTCCATCGGTCCAAAAGGCCGCGATGCGTTCGAAGCGGTCGGGCCATCCAAATGTTTTTCACGGGCGGTGCCTTCGCGAACGATAGGGGCGATCGTCATCCAGTAGGGCGTTGGGGGTGATGCATGTCGGTCCTCCTCCGATCGCCGTGGTCTTCGTGGTCGCACACACGGATGCGCTGCTGCCGCCGAGCGCACGACGCGCCCCGAGGCCAGGTTTCGCAATGTGGGGCATGCCCGAAGGGTGCGCAGCCCCATCGCGAACGATATGACGGCCCCGTGACGCGCGACGAGACCACTTGGTCTCGTGCGACGCCGGCCGCCTTCGCGCTGAGGTGCCCCTTCGTCCGCCTCGGAGGGCGGCTCGCGCAGGGGCCCCCGCTCGGAGCTACGGAGCCAGAGCGGATTCGGGATACTGCAGGCGAAGCATCACGTTGATTCCGTTCGCCTCGTCGTTCCGGCCGAGGGCGCGCAGGGCCTGCTCTTCCACCGCAAGCTCCTCGGGGACGAGCTGCTTCGACGGGAGCGCTCGGGCGGCGCGGATCGACCGCAGAGCCGACTGCGGGTCACCGAGCGACAGCGCACCGCGGGCATCGGCCACGAGCGACGCTTCTCTCGCAAGCGAGTCTTCGTGGCCTGCAGGCTTGGCATGATGGCGGACGTGCACGGCCGGCGCGTGCACCGGCTCCTCCGCGGATTCGACCGTATTCCCGGCTGTGGTTGCCGGGTTGACGACGACGCGGGCAGGCTCCGCATGGGCCACGTCGGCACGCACGCCCACGCCCTTCGCGATGTGCGCGGCGACTTGAGGCGGGTCGGCCGCGACCGCGCCCGGCGGCTTCGGCGGGTTTCCGATCTGCAGCATGACGGCCGCGAGGCCCACCGTGACCGCGCCCCCAAAAAGGCCCCCGACAGCGAGTACTTTCGTCGCCCCTGCGCTGCCCGCGAGGGCCGCGCTCGACGCGGTTCCCGAGGCGCCGGCGGCGACCGCTCCGCCCACCATCCCAGAGACCCCGGCCCATACTTTGGCGCGCGCCGCGGACGTCGGTACGTCGCCCTTTGCGGCTTCGAGGAGCCTCTTCGTGGAGGACGATAAGTTCAAGTCATTCATCGTTCGCCTCCCTGCCGCGTGAGGGCTTCTTCGAGCTCCACGCGCGCCACGCGCAAACGCGAGTACACGGTATTGAGTGGAATCGTAAGAACCTGAGCGATCTCGGGCGCCGTCATCTCTTCGATCTCGTGGAGCACGAGCACCGCGCGCCGCCCCACGTCGATCACGTCGAGCGCCGCATCGAGCTGCGAGATGGCCTCGCGGCGGGCGATGGCGTCGGCCTGCGGAGGATCGACGCTGGCCTTCGCGGTCGCGTCTCCTCCGTCGGGATCTTCAGGGTGGCGGCGGCGGTGGCGCCGCGCGTCGCTCGCGACACGAAGGGCGATCTGGAAGAGCCACGCGCGCGGTCCGTGGCCACGGTCCTCGAACTCGTCGAACCGGCGGTGCGCGACCACGAAGACCTCTTGCGTGCGGTCCTCGACCTCGGAGGCGTGGACGCCGAGCCGGCGCAGGTTCCGCCATACGAAGTCGACGTGCTCTTCGTAGAGGGCGCGAAAGGTGCGCGCACGGGCATCTACCTTCGTGTGGTGCGCCGGTAGCGCCAACGGTTCGAGCGTCGGCCGGGATGCGGGTGGGGTCAGCGCGGACGCAAAAGCATCGGTGCTCACGTCTCCCGGATGGCCAACGGGTCGCGGGTCCGTCACCGCAGCCTCCAGGAGAGGGCCACTTCGCCGCGGCCGGCGAGGAAGGGAGTGTCGAGCTCGTCCTCGTGGAAGAGATTGAAGCCGAACAGGCCGCGCAAAATGATGGCGAGATCGCCGCCGAGCTCTCCTCGCAGGTCGATGCTCGGCCCTATGGCCATGTAAGGAAGGACACGGTCTGCGACGAGGACGCCAAGGTCCGTTCCGCCGCAGAGGTCGAGCTGCATGCCGTGCAGGTTGGTGTACATGCCGGCGACGCGCAAGCACCCATCGAAGCGGGACGCGACCCAGGTCACGACCGGCTCCTGTCCTGGCAACGTTCCGCCCACGGCGATCGAAGGCCGGAGGAAGATCCCCTTCGATACCTCCACGAACGCAAATGGGCTCGCCCCCATCACGAGCCCGCCTCCGCTTCCCGTCATCAGGAAGCCGGACGCGCCGATCTCTACGACGTGGCCATCCTCCCGGTGGTTCGATTTCTCCGCCGGGCTCGCGGCGCCGGGCCAATCGGCGGGCGGCGGTGCTTCGGGGGGTTCCGCGGCGGGCGGCCCCGGCGGCGTGACCCGGGGCGGGCCATCGGTCTGGCTCGCCTCGGGCGAATCGGCCGACATCACTGCGGTCGCGCCGGGGGCGGAAGCCGGAGCGTCGTCCTGTCCTTCCATCGTCGCGACCGGGCGCGGGCGCTTCAACTCGGCGTCGAGCGCGAGCGACGCCCAGATGCCGACCGCGCTCGCCAGGCCTCGACAGTCTCCAGGCTTGCCGGTGAAGACACGGTGGCCCACGGCGACACCGGCGTCGTTCGTGATTTCCCCCTCACCGTGAAGGACGCCGGGCGTCGCGCCATCAATGCGCATCGCGACGACCCAGGCGTGGCCCGGGGCGCGAGACCGCGAGAGCACCTCCCGCAGCAACTCTTCTGCAGCGTGGCTGTCGTTGCAGCGGGAGTGGCTCTCGAAGACGATGCGAGGTTGCTCGGCGACGTCCACCAATCCCCTCTCACGTTGTGTTAGCCCCCCTGCCTGGAATCGGCTCGTTGAAGTGAACAATGTCTCACCATGCGACGCATGTGAGACGCGGGACGGTAGAAGCTTTGGCCATGCACCCGGTGGACGGGGAAGGCTCCCTTGGGGTCCGCCTTGACCGGCCGGGGCGTTCGTTCGCGTCTATACTCGCGGACCGATGCGAATTCTCGAGCGCTTCGCGCGGGCCGGCGCCCTCATGGGTGCTTTCGGCGTGGCAGTGTGGCTGGCCTTTTGTCTGCATGGCGGAGGTCTCTGGCAGGGGCTGACGCCGGCCATCGCGGCGGGAAACCCCACGATTGACCATACGCCGGCGCCCTACGATCTGACGCAACTCCGGGTCGTCAACGAGGTGCTGAAGACCGTCCGCGACCGTTACGTCGACCCGCGTCGGGTCAAGTCGAAGGACATGCTCCTGTCGGCGCTCGACTACGTCCAGAAGGACGTGGCGCAGGTCATCGTCGTCCGCCAGGAGAACAACCCTTCGAAGGTGCGCGTCCGCGTGGACACGCAGGAGAAGGAGTTTCGCGTCGACGACGTGGTGGGCCCGTGGGACGTGAGCGCCCATCTTCGGGACGTCTTCGCGTTCGTGCAAGAGGGCTTGCAAGGGACCGACGTCGACCTCCGCGACGTCGAGTACGCGGCCTGCAACGGCATGCTGCACACGCTCGACCCCCACTCGGTGCTCCTCTCTCCCGAGGCCTACAAGGAGATGAGCCTGACGACGCAGGGGCAGTTCGGCGGCCTCGGCATCGTCATTTCGATCCGGGACCAACAGCTCACCGTGATGAACCCCATGCCCAACACGCCCGCGGGCCGGGCGGGGGTGAAGAAGACCGACCGGATCACCAAGATCAACAACGAGTCGACCTTGAACATGGGCCTGAACGAGGCGGTCAATCACCTCCGAGGACCGCCTGGGACGAAGGTCACCGTATGGATCCACCGCGACGGCGCCGAGGGATGGACCGGGTCGAAGCCCTTCGAGCTGACGCGCGAGGTGATTCACGTCGCGTCGGTCGAGCACCGCCTGATGGATGGCGGGATCGGCTACGTGCGCCTCAAGCAGTTTCAGGCGAACACGACGAGCGATCTCGAGGCGGCGCTCGCCGACATGAAGAAGAGCGGCGAGATCAAGGGGCTCGTCCTCGACTTGCGCGGTAACCCCGGTGGTCTCCTCGACCAGGCGGCGAAGGTCGTCGACACGTTCGTGAGCGACGGACCGATCGTCGCCACCGTCGGCAACCCGAGCGAAGGCCGCGAGGAGAAGTCCGCCCACGCCGACGGCACCGAGCCCAACTACCCGCTCGTCGTGCTCGTCAACGGGTCGAGCGCCAGCGCGAGCGAGATCGTCACCGGCGCGCTCAAAAACCATGACCGGGCCGTCGTCGTCGGCGAGACGACGTTCGGCAAAGGCAGCGTGCAGCTGGTCTTCACCGACCTGCCCGACAAGGCCGCGCTCAAGCTCACGATCGCGCAGTACCTCACCGAGCCGGGCGACGTGTCGATCCAGGGCGTGGGCGTGACGCCCGACATCGAGCTCGATCCGATGACGGTCGACCCGCTCGAGATGGACCTGACGTCGGACACGGGCGGCATCAAGGAGCGCGACCTTTCGCGCGCGCTCTCCAACGTCCGCGCGAAGGAAGGGGGCCGCCCGACCGAGGTCGTCAAATACGATCTGCCCATCAAGGACCGGCTGGAGATGCGCGAGCGCGGGGGCGATCTCGACGACACCTTCGAGCTCGACTTCCCGATCCAGTTCGCGCGCGGTCTCCTCGGCCACGTGACGGCGGGCAAGCGCCCCGACCAGGTGCACCAGGCGAAGACGTTCATCGCGGACACGCGCAAGGCGGAGCTCGACAAGGTCGCCGACGAGCTCAAGGGCGTAGGCATCGACTGGAGCGACGCCCCCGCCGACGTGCAGGCCGCCGCGGCGCCGACGCCGCCCGCCGGCGTCGAGGTGCGCGTGGAGACCGACCGCGCGGGCAACGAGGTCACGGCAGGTGAGCCGATGAACCTTCGGCTCACCGCCGAGAACAAGGGAACGACGACGCTCTACCGCCTCTTCGCGGTGACCAAGAGCGAGGACCCCCTCTTCGACAACAAGGAGCTGGCGATCGGCAAGCTCGAGCCGGGCAAGTCGCGCTCGGCGACGGTGCCGGCCGGCTGGTGCGACTTCAAGGGCCACAAGGTCGGCCAGTCGGCGCAGCTGCCGAAGGACACGCCGCGCGAGTGCATCGTGCCGAAGGATGGCCTCATGCGGGCCGACGGAGTGAAGTTCCACTTCGACGAGGCGAGGGGCCGCGCGCCGGCCGACGCGGAGCTCCGGGTGACGGTCAAGTCGCTCGACCGGCCGGTCTTCGCGTACTCGTACCAGGTCGTCGACAACCGCCACGGCAACGGCGACGGCCGCGCCCAGAAGGGTGAGGCCATGACCATGTACCTGACCGTCAAGAACGTCGGCAAAGGGCGGTCGTACGAGACGATCGCGAACCTTCGCAACCTGTCGGGGGAGGGCGTGCTTCTCCACGACGGGCGGTTCGACCTCTCGAACATGATGCCCGGCGACACGCGTCGCGTCGCCTTCACGTTCGACGTCGAGCCGCAGCTCCAGGACCCGGAGGCGAAGCTCGAGCTCTCGATCCACGACGACGATCTGCGCGAGGGCGTCGACGAGAAGGTGCGCATCCCGATCGTCGACGCGACGGCCGTCCTCGCGGCCAGCGGCGTCGACCACGCGAAGTCGAGCGGCGCGGACCTGACGAGCGAGCCGGACGCCGCGGGCCGTGTCTTCGGGCACCTCGCGCCCGGATCGGCGGCGCCCGTCGTCGGGACGGTCAACGGGTACGTCAAGCTCGCGCTCGGCAACGGACGGTTCGGCTTCGCGCGCGCGGCGGACCTCGATCATGGGGGGACGCCCGCGTCGCCGGTCGCGTTCGAAGACGCGATGTCGCACGCGCCGCCGGGCCTCGAGATCCCGCAGCCGCAGCTCGCCACGCGTGACACCCACACGAAGGTGCACGGCACGGCGAGCGACGGCACGCGCCTGCTCGACGCGTACATCTTCGTCGGCGCGCGCAAGGTCTTCTACCGATCGAACCGCAACGGGCCGGACCCGAAGCGCATGACGTTCGAGGCCGACCTGCCGCTCCGGCCCGGCGTGAACCTCGTCACGCTCGTCGCCCGCGAGAACCCCGACACGCAAACGCGGCGTACCTTCGTCGTCCGGCGCGACGGGCCCAACGGCGAGCTTCTTCCCACGCCGAAGATGGACGACGAGCTCAGCGAGACCGGCTCCAGCGACGACGAATGACCCCGGCCCGCCCGTCGAGCGCGCGCCCCGCGGCGGGGCGGCTCGTCGGGCCGAGGACTCCATGAGCGTTCGACTGCACGTCAACGTCGATCACGTGGCGACCCTGCGCAACGCGCGCGGGACCCCCTATCCCGATCCGGTGCGCGCCGCGCAAGAGTGCCTGGCCGCGGGCGCCGACGGCATCACCGCGCACCTCCGAGAAGATCGGCGCCACATCGCCGACCACGACGTCGAACGGCTCGGGGGGCTCTTGAGGGAGGTCGGGAGGACATTCAACTTCGAGATGGCCGCGACCGACGAGATGGTCGCGATCGCGACGCGCGTGAAGCCGAACGTATGTTCGCTCGTGCCCGAGCGGCGAGAGGAGCGCACGACCGAGGGCGGCCTCGACGTGGCAGGCGGCGGTGCACCCCTCGCCCGTCGCGTCCGTGCGCTCCTCGACGCCGGCATCCACGTGAGCATGTTCATCGCGGCGGACACGGCGCAGATCGAGGCATCGCGCGCGCTCGGCGCCATCCAGGTGGAGCTCCATACCGGGGAGTACGCGCACGGCCGGGAGGGGGAGCTTTCGCGGCTGGCAGAGGGCGCACGGAAGGCGCACGCGCTCGGCCTTCAGGTGGCGGCCGGCCACGGGCTCACCCAGGACAACGTGCCGGCGGTCGTCGCCATCCCCTTCGTCGAGGAGCTCAACATCGGGCACGCGGTCGTGGCCGATGCGGTCTTCGTGGGTCTGACGAGCGCGGTACGGGGATTTCAGGACGCCATCGCCAAGGGCCTCGCGGCGCGCTGAGCCGAGGCGGGCTCGTGTTGGACGGGCGGGGGCGCTTCCTCGCGCGTGGCGCGGCAGTATGCTGACGCCATGCTCCCGGTCCTGTCTCGCGCCCAGATGCGCGGCCTCGACACGTACGCGATCGAGCAGTGTGGTGTCCCGAGCATCGTGCTCATGGAGAACGCGGGCCGCGGCGCGACCGACGTGCTCGTGCGCGAGCTCCTCTCGGGCGAGGCCCGCGGCGCGCGCGTCGTGGTGCTCGCGGGAACGGGCAACAACGGCGGCGACGGCTTCGTCGTGGCGCGCCACCTGCTGACGAGGGGAGCAGACCCGATCGTCGTCGTCGTCGGGGACGAGCGGCGACTCTCCCCCGACGCGGCAGCCAATCTCGCGGCGTGGCGCGGCCTCGGCGGCCCGGCGCGTGCGGTCACGCCCGACGAGGACGTCGCGTGGGTCCCGGAGGCGCTTCGCGGTGCGCGCGTCGTGGTGGATGCGCTCTTCGGCACGGGCCTCGATCGCCCGATTGCCGGATGGTTCGCGCAGATTGTCCGCGCGCTGAACGCGAGCGCGGTTGCGCGCTTCGCCGTCGACCTGCCCTCCGGCCTCGACGCCGACACCGGCGCGCCGCTCGGCGTCGCCATCGAGGCGCGCGTCACGGCCACGTTCGCGCATCCCAAGCTTGGATTGCTCACGCCGCAGGGAGCGAAGATCGCCGGCCGCGTCCACGTCGTCGATATCGGCGTCCCGGCGTCGCTCGCCGGCCAAGTCGGCGACTGCCCGCGTCTCCTCGAGGAAAGCGATCTGGTCGCCTGGGTCTCGCCGCGTGCGCCCGGTGCGCACAAGAACGTGGCCGGGCACGTCGTCGTCTTCGGCGGGTCGGCCGGTCGGGTCGGCGCACCGCAGCTGGCCGCGCGGGGCGCGATGCGCGGGGGCGCCGGCCTCGTGACGATTGGGACGTGGCCCGAAGCGGCCGGCGCCATCGATGGGCACACGCTCGAGGTCATGACGGCGCGCATCGCGGGTACGCCCGCCGCGCCGTCTCTCGACGCCATCCTCGCCGGCAAGCAAGCCGCCGTCGTCGGGCCTGGTCTCGGCCTGGGCGAGGACGCGCGGGCCGTCGTCGAGCATGTGATTCAATCCTTCAAGGGGCCGATCGTCGTCGATGCCGACGCGCTCACGCTCCTCGCGGGCCGCACGAACGTCCTCGCTCCCGCCAAGGGCGCCATCCTCACGCCCCACCCCGGCGAGCTCGCGCGCATCCTCGGCGTCAGCGCCGCGGACGTCGAGGCGGATCGCTATCGTGCCGTCCGCAGCGCGGTGAAGGCCACGGCTTGCGTCGTCGTGCTCAAGGGCGCGTACACGCTCGTCGCGTCGCCTGACGGGCGCATCGCGGTGTCGCCTGTCGCGTGTCCGGCCCTCGCCACGGCGGGTTCGGGCGACGTGCTCGGCGGCGTCATCGCGGCGCAAGCGGCGGGGCGACCCGCGTTCGACGCGGCGTGCGCCGGGGTCTTCCTGCATGCGCTTTCGGGTCGGGACTGGTCGCAGGCCCGGGGCGGGGCGGACCGGGGCATGCTCGCGTCGGAGATCGCGGATGGGCTGCCGACGGTCATCTCCCGCATCGCGTCCCGCGAGACACGCTCGTGTTGAACGCGAGGACACGAGCGCGCGTCCAATTCACGAATTCGTGAGCAGTTCCAGCGTCGTCGAGGACGGCACCGGCCTTGCGAACTCCTTCGTCAGACCCGACGAAAGGACCCTCCGATGCTTGCGCGCGACGGCCACCCACGACCCGACACGGACCTCGCGAGGCTCTTGCCCGAGCTTCGGGCGCGCGCGTTGCGGCTCTGCCGCGACCCTGCCACGGCGGACGACGTGGTGCAGGACACGCTCGAGCGCGCGTTGCGCTTCGGCCATCAGTACGAGCGCGGGACGAACTTCGGGGCGTGGTGTAACCAGATCCTCTTTAGCGTGTTCGTCACGCGATGGCGCCGACGGCGCCGCGAACGCAATGCCCTCGAGCAGCTGGGCCGCGACCCCTGCGCATGGTCGAAGCCGAGCGGATTCTCCGCGCCGGACGCGGGCCCGGGAGCGCTCTCGCGCGCCACGCGACGATCGCTCGACGCGCTGCCGGAGGGCTTCCGCGCCGTCGTCGAGATGGTCGACCTCGAGGACCGTTCCTACCGGGACGCCGCTCACGAACTCGGCGTACCGGTGGGCACCGTGATGAGCCGGCTCCACCGCGGGAGGAAGCTCTTGGCGGATGAAATCTCAGGGCGAGGCGCGGGGTTTCCAGGGGACGTCGCCCACGCCTGACAACGCGTTCGCCTGGCGGGCGAGCGCGAACAGGAGGTCGCTCAACCGGTTGAGATAGACGACGACCTCGCGGCGCGGCGGCGTGTCGTCGAGGGCGAGGACGGCGCGCTCGGCGCGGCGACACACTGTGCGAGCGACGTGGAGGGCGGCAGCTTGGGGCGCCCCTCCCGGGAGGACGAAGTTCTTGAGCGGCGGGCAGGCCGCGTCGGCGGCGTCGATGGCGCGCTCGAGGCGGTCGATGTCGCCCTTGCCGAGGAGCGAGGTGGGGAGCTTGCCCTCCCGGCCGGGCACACAAGCGAGCTCGGCGCCCATGGTGAAGAGGTCTTCTTGCAGCTGCGCGACCACGCGATCGATGGCGGCGTCGAGTTGGGTCGCGCGCGCGACGCCGAGGGCGGCGTTGGTCTCGTCGACGGTGCCGTAGGCTTCGACGCGGCGGCTCGCCTTGGGGACGCGGGCGCCGCCGAAGAGGCCCGTCGTGCCGTCGTCGCCGGTCTTCGTATAGAGCTTCATAAGGAGGGGGATGGTCGCGCGGCGTGGCGCGGTCCGCAACCGGCGCCGTCCTCTCTTTTTTTCGCAACCGCGGGAGCCCCTTGCCCGATGGGAAGGAAAAAAGGAGCTCGAACCATGGCGAAGCCCACGACGACACTTGCCGATATCGAGCGCGTGCTCTCGGCGCAAGACGCAGACCTCCAGGCCGCGCATCGCGCCCTCGTCGCCCGGGTCGGGGGCGCAGGGACGATCTCCGTACCGCAGGCCTCGCTGGACCGCATCGCGGACGCATCTCACGTGGTCTCGGCGCGCGCTCTGTTTGGCGCGATCCGCTGCTGACCCACCAATCTCCAAAGCAAGGAAACCACCATGACGATGGCCGTATCCACCACGACGAATCCAGTCGCCGCCCAGGTCTTGGCAGACGTGCGCTCCGAGGCGCCGATATCGATCGCCAGCGCCTCGACCGGCTCGTTCGCCCCGGGCGACGTCACGTCCTTTTCGCCGGATTCGCTTCTTGCCTATTGCCAGGGGCGGTTGGGAGATCTCGATACGCAGATCAACACCGCGATGAATCAGCAAAACGACGGAATCAAAGAGCGTCAGGCGATTCAGCAGGCGATCAGCGCGATGAGCCAATTCAATCCAGGGGGACCGCAGACTGCCGACCAGATGCAGACCTGTGTCAGCGCGGTCAATACGGCACTCCAGAGCTTTCCGCCCGGTGACCCGGAGGGTACTCAACTCCAGAATGCGCTCCAACAGATGGAGTCGGACTATCAGTACGTCGCACCAGGGACGCTGTCGCAGGCCCAGCAGCAGCAGCTCGACGCTCTTCAAGCCGATCCCTCTACGGATCCCCTGTTTGCCCAATCGACGATCACGATGCTTCAGGGTCTGAAGGAAAGTGGGCAGCTGGGCTCCAAGCCCACCTCCGACCAGTGGACCGCGACGACGAGCTCTTTCACGAACGTCTCGTCGGACATCCAGAGCCAGTCGGAGATCGGATTTCTCCAGATGCAAGACCTCGTCTCGCAGCGCCAGCAGGCCATCGAGCTTTCGACCGGATTGATGAACAAGGTCGACCAGACCCTCGAGGACCAGGCGAAGGCCGTCGGTCAATGACGCCCGGGTTCGTCGATGTTCGTCCGCGAGCGACGCCTGCCATGGCTCGGGACGCCCGTGTATCGCAGCCCACCGTCGAGGCCATCTATGCGGTGGGACATTGGCTGCTCGGCCGCGAGCGCGCGGCGGACGCCGCGAAGGTCTTTCGGGTCATGCTTCGCGCGGCGCCGAGGGACGAGCGCGGGTGGCTCGGCCTCGGGCAATGCCACGAGCGGATCGACCAGCTTCGCGTAGCGGCCGAGCTCTACGGGGCCGGAAGCGTCATCGCGGGGGGACCGCGCTCGGTGTCGGTCCGTTGCTTGGTCGCGCGGGCGCGGGTGCTCGCCATCCTCGGGCGCGACGACGACGTGGAGGGGAGCCTGGCGCTGGCCGAGAGGGCCGCGGCCGACTCGGCTGACGAAGTCCTCCAGTCGCTCGTCGCGCGCGAACGGGCGAGGCAGTCATGAGCTCACCCGCGTCGATCACCGCGTCCGTCGCTGCGTCCACTTACGCACCCGCGGCCGCAAGTGGGGCAGCGGCCATCACCACGTCGTCGTCGCTCCTGACCGAGCCGGTGCCCAACGCGCTTCAGGGCGCCGACCCGCTCGACATGCTCGCCTTCTTCGAGTCGCGCAATCAGTCCCTCGGCGTGGCCGACGGAAGCCAGCGGATCGACGACCTCGAGCAGCAACGTCATGCAGCTGTGCAGAAGCAGCGCGACGCGGTGGCGCAAGAGGTTGCTGCCCAGAAAGACCATGGCTTCTGGGATGACCTTGGAAACATTCTCGGCGAGGTCGCGAAGGTGGCTGCGGTGATCGCGTCGGTCGCGGCCACCGTGTGCACCGCGGGATCGGCTGCGCCTCTCGCCATCGCTGTGGTAGGCGCGGTCCTTTCCGCGGCGAGCTTTGCGGACGGCGAGTTCCACGTGCTGCAGGGCCTCGGTGTGAAATCGGACGTCGCGGGATGGATCGACACCGGGATGGCGATCGGGGGTGCCGTGGCGACCGCCGGTGCCGGGATGCTCTCGTCGGCCGCTCAAGCCGGCGCCAGCGCCGGGATGCTCTCGTCTGCCGATCGAGCTCGGAGCCTCGGTGTGCTGGTGTCGCAAACCGTGACGGTGGTCTCCGGGGTCGCCCAGATCGGCCACGGCGCCGCGGGAATCGCCGCCGGACAAGCGGAGGCAAGGGCGGATCAAGACGCGGCCGACGCGGTGGCCGCGCAGGCGCGATCGGATCAGGCGACGCGCTGGGTGCAGGTCGTCCTCGACGACACTACGGACACCGACAAGAAATCGAAGGGAATCCTCTCGACGCTTTCGAACATCGACGCGATCCAAAACGACACCGCGGTCGCCGCTTCGACCGCGGTGCGAGGGTGAGTCATGACGACGATCCAGACTCCTGTGTTTTCGAGTGATCCGTACACGCAGCTCGCCATGATGGCCACGCAGGTCGACGAGCAAGACCGCTCGATCGCGCGCGAAACGGAGGACACGGCGGACGCCGCCGCCGACGAGAGCGAGCAAAACCGGGTCGCGGAGATGCGCGCCAAGGCACAAGACGCCGAGAGCTCCGCTCTCGTCTCGGGGATAACGGGGATGGCGGGAGGGCTCTGCGGTCTGGTCGGTGCCTTCGTTCCGTCCGGGGGCGAAGCCGCCGCGCCCGACGCGAGCGGGCCGGCCGCGGGCAGGGTGGCCGCCGGCGCGGCGTCGCTTTCGCCGCTGGGGCGCGCGCTCGACGCCGGCTCCCGGTTGATCCCCAACGTCGGCGGTGTCGCCGCGGCTGTCTATACAGGGAACGCAGGCAACGACGACGCGGCGGCCGCGCAGGACGAGGCCGACGCCCAAGCCGACTTGCGCCAGGCGACCCGCGCCCACGACGACCTGCAAGCCGCACGATCGTCGCTCGACAAGGTGACGCAGTTTCTCGATGAGACGCAGCAATCCGAGAACGCGGCCCGACTCGCGGCCGTGTCGGTCCGCGGTTGACGGCGGGCCATGCGCCATCGTTCTTGCGTGTTCGCTCTCTGCGCGGCTGGCCTCTTCGGGTGCGCGCGCACCGTGCCGCTTCCCGCGAAGGCGATCGATCTCAATCGAGACGGCGCCGCGGCGATCGCCCGGGGAGACCTCGAGACCGCGGAGGCGCGCATCTCGGTTGCCCTCGAATACAGCCCGCGCTTCACCGAGGCGTGGGTGAACCTCGGAACGATCGAGATGGACCGCGGAAACCTGGAGAAGGCGCGTCACGACTTCCGCAAAGCGCGGGACTTGAATCCGGACCTGCCTGCTCCGCATCACGCGCTCGGCCTGCTGGCCGAGCGGCAGGGGCACGCGGACGAGGCGGCGAAGCACTACCGCGACGCGCTGAAGGTCGACCCTGGCTTTGCGCCGGCCCGCATCAACCTTGCACGGGGGCTCTTCGCGCGAGGGGACATCGAAGGGGCGCGAGAGCAGTTCTTGCGCACGACGGAAGTCGCGCCGGCCTTCGCGGACGGGTGGACCGGGCTTTGCGAAGCGCTCCTGCGCCTCGGCCGGGAAGACGATGCGGAGCAAACACTGTCCTCCGCGCGCGCACGCTTCGGGCGATCCCCCTCCGTCGAGCTTCTCGAAGCGCGCATGCTCTTGCGTCACGGCGCGTACGCGCGCGCCGAAGAGCGGCTCTCGGAGATCGCGCGTCGGCCCGACCTTGGCAAGTCCTCGGCGGCGCTCTCGTGGATGGCCGTCGCCCGTCTCGGAAGGGGAGACACGGAGGGTGCGACCGAAGCCGCCGAGAAGGCCATTGCGCTGGATCCCACCGATGGCGTCGCGATCTACGCGCTTCGGAGCGCGCGGGGCGCTCCTAAAGTCGGTTTTTGACACACGAAAGGAGTTTGGACCATGGATGCAATTGCGAACATCGCCCGGCCCGACGTCGTCTTGATGGAGACCGCGCCGCGCCCCACGGCGACGCCGGTGAGGGTCAGCTTCAGCCAGGTGCTCTCGGCCGGAGCCAATGGCCTCGTACAAGGGGCCGAGCTCGCGGCCAGCGTGCTCCCGGGCTCGTCTCTCGCGGCCGCCGCCGTACGCGGAGGGCTGTCGGCTTTGTCGTCGCCCGTGGCGTCCGCGGTCCCGACGAGTCTCTCGCCCGAGGGGCCCGGCGTCGCCGGCACCAGCACGCTCCCGACACTGGCTACGGGTGCGACGGGCGTCTCCGGCACGGCCACCGACCCGACCGGTTCGATCGACGCCTCACTGCAGCAGTCGGCGCAGATGAACCTTTACTACCTGCAGATTCAGCAGCAGGTCGATTCGCAGAACCGAACGTTCACGACGCTCTCGAACGTCCTCAAGACCGAGCACGACAGCGCCAAAGGCGCGATCGGCAATATCCACTCGTAACCGACCGGCCGGGCCATGCGCATCTCATCGACCGACGTGTCATTTCCCATGTCCGTGGAAGCTCCACTCGAACCGGCCCCCGAGAGCGGACCGGCGTCGCCCTCGTTCGCCGCGGTGTTGGGGGGGCTCGATCGCGAGATCAGCGACGGCGACGCGCAGGTCCGCTCGGCGGTCGGGGCCCTGCAGGGCGGCGCGGACTTCGACCCGGCGCGGCTCATCGCGCTCCAGGCGGGCGTCTACCGCTACAGCGAGGTGCTCGATCTGGCGTCGCGCCTGGTCGATCGGGCCACGGCAGGGGTCAAGACCGTGGTGCAGGCGGGTGGTCAATGACCGCGGTCCAAGGAGTCTTGGTCGCCACCTTGGCGCCCATGCACGCGGCGCAGGCATCGAATCCGGATCCCGCCGGCCGAGCGACGGCATCCCAGGCGCCGCGCATCGCGTTTCGGACGTTGCTCCTCGACCGGGAGGCGGTCGCCGCCGATCCAGGACGCCAGCCCCCAGCCGCTCCTTCCAGCGGATATCCATCGGCTCTCTTGCCGGCGTCACGTCCCGCCCACGGCGCTGCCGGTCAAGGGAGAGGCCAAACGGCGGGCGAGGACGACCCCGGTGAGGTTCCGGTGGGGAGCGCGAATCACCGGCGCGCGGGCGAGAAGGAGCTGGAAACGGCGCTGTCGGTTCCTCCGCCGGTCATTGCGCCGCCGCCGCTCACGCCCGTGACCGTCGACCCTCAGGCCGCCTCGAGCGCGCGCGCCGTCGCGTCGCTCGAAGACCTGCTGCCGGCTCTCGTCCGGCGCATCGCGTGGTCCGGCGACGGGCAGCGCGGGTCGGTCCGGTTGGAGCTTGGCGCGGGTGAGCTGGCGGGAGCGACCCTGCTGGTGCACGCCGACGCGGGACGTGTCTCGGTGCAAATGGATGTTCCGCCGGGCGCCGACGCGGCCGCGTGGGAGCAGCGGCTTCGCGCGCGGCTCGCGGCTCGCGGCCTGCCGACGGACACGGTGGAGGTCACGTGAAGCGCGCCATCGTTCTCCGGTACACGGACTCGGACGAGGCGCCGATCGTCGTCGCATCGGGCGAGGGGGCGATCGCCGCGGCGATCGAGCGGGCCGCAGCCGAGTGCGATGTCCCGGTCGTTTGCGATGTGCCACTTGCGCAAGCGCTCGGGGAGCTCTCGGTCGGCACCGCGATCCCCGAGGCGCTCTACGAGGCGGTGGCTGCGGTTCTTCGCGAGCTTGCCGGCTGACGCCCTACCCGACCAGCGCGAGGGACGCGCTCCGGGTGATCCGCTCGAACTGAGTGATGGCGTCGCGGCCGAGCGCGCGGCCGAGCGTGTAGTCGCGCTCGAGGGCCGACTTGTCCCGGGACGTGCGGCGCGTGGCGAGCGCGGTCTCGGGGGCGACGTGGATGATGGAGCAGTCGGCCGGGGGACTCCGGAGGAACTGGACTCCCGCGGAGTAAGCGCGCGCAGCGTGTCGGCAAGCGAGCGCGATGCCGGGCGTGTCGCGGAGCGTCCACGCGCCAATCCGGTTCACCCAGCGGTCGCGCTTGACGAAGTCGACCGCCCTCGAGCGGACGACGATGATGACGCGCGCCCCTCGGCGATACGCCTCCCGCACGGGCAACGGATCGCTGATGCCGCCGTCGACGAACGCGTCGTCGCCGATGCGGATGGGGTGCCGATAAAGCACCGGCAATGCGCACGATGCCTTCAGCGCCTGGAGCATGTCGGCCGCCGCCGGGACCAGATACGCGGCGTGGCCGGTCCGAACGGAGGTCGCCACGAGAGCGTAGTCGACCCCGCTTTGGTGGGCGGCTTCACAATCGAGGGGGTCGTCGCGCGTGATGGCCTCCCAGAGCCAGTCAAGGTCGAGCCAATGACCACCCCGGAAGATCCGCCAGGGATCGATGAACTCCGGTCGCGACATCGGGCCGAGAAAGCAACGGCGCGCTCTGCCGTGCTGCCCGGCGAGGTACGACAAGACGTTCGACGCGCCGACGGAGACGCCCATGGCAAGGTCGAACGGGCGAAAACGCTGCTCGAGGAAAACGTCGAGCACGCCTGCCGAGAAGATGCCACGCATGGCCCCACCTTCGACGACGAGGGCAACAAGGTCGCGCGTGGGCTCGCTCATTCGGATTGCCCACGTTTCTTCGCGCAGACTCTGCCGGGCGTCAACGGGAAGCTTGGCTATGCTCCGCGGCGTGCGACGACAACGCGAGCGCGGGCTCCAGGTGATCGTCGTGTACAAGCTCGGCAAGGCCGCGCTGTGGTTCGTCTTCGCGGTGGTCCTGGTCGTGGGGATGCACCTCGGCATCGCCGATCGCCTGGCAGGCGTCGCGCACGCGTTGCGGCACCACGCGCACGTATGGAGCTTGCGGTTGGCCAATTTGGTCGTGAAGGCCACGAGCCGTCGAGGTCTGTGGACGATCGTGGTGGCTCTCCTCGCCGATGGGTCGGTGAGCCTCGTCGAGGGTTGGTCACTGCTTCACGGCGCGTGGTGGGGCCCGTGGGTCGTTGTGGTGGCCACTGCGTCGCTCTTGCCGTTCGAGGTCGTCGCGCTGCTCCGCCATCCCCACATCGTGCGCGCCGCGCTCTTCGTCGTGAACCTCGCCATCGTGGGATATCTGGTGCGGACGGCGTTGCGCGAGCGAAAGAAAGAACGGTAATCTCTATCGAGCTATGCTGGGTGGGATTCGGCCCAGAGGACGGTGGCTCGACGCCGTGCTCGCCGTGCAGGTGGTCCTCGTGCTCGCGGGTTCGTCCGCGCTCGCGCAAGGGCCGAAGTCGCCGCCGGCTGCCGCGAACAGGGCGAAGCCGGCCGCCAGATCCGTTCCGCGGCGTGGTCCGTCCCCGGCGGGAGACGCCGGCGTGGCTGCGGCGGCCGCGGGTGGGACGACGTCGGGCGCTGGAGCCGGCGCCATGAGCGCCGGAGACGCCGGCGTGGTGGAGGCAAAGACGCTCGACGGCGGCACCCACGTCTTCAAGTTCACCGAGTTGGATATCGAGGGCCGCTTGAAGAGCCCCCAACTCGTCTACTTCTTGCGGCGCGTGCGTGCGGAGTTCGCCGCGGGCGATCTCGGGCACCGGTCGTTCATGCGGGAGATGTCCGAGACCCGAAAGGAACCGAGCTTCTGATGGCAGCCGTGGCGGTCGTTCCGGGCGCTCCGATGCTACGGGTGGCGGCGACGTGGGGGACGACCATCGTGGGCGTGCAGCTGCTCGAGCGGGGCCGCGATTGCGTGCTCGGAGAGGCGCTGGGTTCCCTCGCGTCGATGCCGGACGGGCTACCCGCGTCCCCCACGCCGCTGCGTGCCGTGGCGGGAGGTTGGGAGCTCGACGCGCGCGGCGCGGTCACCGGGAAGCTGACGTTGCGCGGCCGGGAGGAGAACGTGGCCGGGCTCGCGCAGGCGGGGACGCCGGTGCCCGTGTTGCCGGGCGACCACGGGCTGATTCAATACGGTCTCTTTTCGATCTTCTTCCAGTATACGGGAGCGGCGGAGCCGATGCGCGGGCGCACCGCGTGGGATCTCCTCGGGTTGCTCGCGCTGTTCTCGAGCCTGGTGTTCCACCTCGGCGTCATCGGCCTTCTCATCATCAACTGGACGCCGCCCGAATACCATCTTCCTCCGGAGCTCCTGCCGGACCTGGCGGCTCAGTTTCATTTGAATCGCGAGCTCCCCGAGTGGCAGCCACCGCCCGCGGCCGGCAACGACAAGGGCGGTGGCGGCAAGGACTCGAAGGACCTCGGCGCGAAGGACACGAAGAAGACGGGCGGCGGTCAGAAGATCGCGGGCGCCGAGGGGAAGGCGGGCCTCAACGGCAAGGAAGGACACACCGAGCTTCCGGGTGAAATCAAGCCGACGACGACGTACGGGGGCCTCAGCGAGGCCCTCGCCGACACGGGCACCGACATCAAGAAAACGCTCAGCGAGATTCGCACCGTGGCCGACGCGCTCGGCGGCCTGAACTCGGCGAACGTCGTGCTCGGGAGCGGTCCGGGCACTGGCCTTCACGGCGCGGGGTCGGGAGGGGGCGGCACGGGCGCCGGGGTGATGTTCGGTTCGGGGACGATGAACACCGGCTGGGGTCCCGGCATGGGTGGAGGTTTCGGGGCCGGCTCCGGCGCGGGGGCGGGTCATGGCGGCGGATTCGGCGGCGGCAACGGGACGGGGAACGGGACGGGCACTGGGAGCGGGAACGGACCGGGCGAGCACGGCGTCGCCGGTGGAGGCGGCGGCGGCGCGGCGCACGGCGGCCTGAACGCGGAGCAGATTCGGCGGGTCGTCATGGCGCACAAGGGCGCGCTCCAGGCCTGCTACGAAATCGAGGCGCAGAAGGACCCTACGCTGCGCGGGGCGCTGGCCGTGACGTGGACGATCGACCCGAGCGGCGCGGTGACGAGCGCATCGCTCTCCTCGTCCTCGATTCACAACGCACGGGTCGAGGGTTGCGTGGTGCGTCAGGTCAAGGCATGGCACTTCCCGTCGAGCGAAGGCGCGTCGCAGGCGAACTATCCGTTCGCGTTCGGGATCGGGCGCTGAACACCGGCGCCGCGCGTCGGCCGTCCGAGCGCGGTCGCTCGGCTAGAAGCCGAGCTGTATCGTGAGCTCGGGACCCCACACGGGAACGACGCCGTTGTAGCCGAAGGCGATGCTCCCACGGACGGCCGGGACGATCGCCGCGTAGCCGCCGATGCCGATGCGGAGCCCCGCGCCGAGGCCGACGAATCCCGGCCCGTCGGTCCGCCAGATGTTGACGGGAACGAGGAGGGCCGTCTGGGTGGGAGGGGTGCCCTGCGTGACGGTGACGTTGCTTTTCACCTGAGCGTCGAACTCCGAGACGCCGCCGGCCACGAAGACCAGCGGGGCGACCTTGGTGCCGGCGAGCGGGTCACGACCGAAGACCCACGTGGCGCGTATCTCCGCGTGGAGCGGCGTTCCGAAGGCGCGCTTGTCGCGTGCGGCGTCATGGCCCTGGTATTGGTTGATGAGGAAGCCGACGCGCGCCCCGACGAGGGCGTTTGCGGTGAGGGCGTAGTCGACGGCCGCCATGAACCGAACGTCGCCGAGCTGGAGGCCGCCGTCGGAATGGCCGCCCTGGCCGCGTCCCGGGATGATGTCACCCTGGGTGCCGTTGATGACCGAGGCCGGCGGGAAGTCTTTGCCGTCGAAGGTGGTGCAGTAGAGGTTGTCCCCATTGACCGGGCGGAGGGTGGCGGCGTTGCGGACGCAGAGATCGTCGCCCGAGGGGACCTCCATGAAGTCCATGTCGCTCGCGACGCCCACCCAGAGGCGGCGCCACGGGCGCTTGTGACTCGGCGCAGGCGGCTCTTCGACGGTGGGCGGCGGAGGCTCTGCGGCGACTTCGGCCGCCGCGGGCGCCTGGACGCACGCCTTGGGCGGGGGTTGCCCGGGCAGGTGCGGAGGTTCGGAGGCGATCGTCGCCTGGATGGGCACTTCGTACGGGTGCTCGGGGTCACCCGCCGTTGCGACCTTGCTCCCTCCCGCGTCAAACCCCTCGACGAAGTAGCGGATGGTCCCGATCGTCACGTCCCCACAGGGAACCGCTCCACCCCAGCCGTTGCCGTTCCGCTCGAGGACAGCCTCTTTCCATGCGGGCGCGGCACCCGCCGCCCCCGAGGAGGCGTATTGAGCCACGACCTTCGCTACGGAGTCCGGGCCGCCTTCGACGTAGATGGGCAACGGCGTGTCGACCTGCTGCGCGGCGGCAGGCACATGAGCGAATGCGGCCGGGGCGGGTGGAGGCGGCGGAGCGGGCGGCGGCGGAGGGGGCTTCTTTTGTCCCCCGGCAGCTTCCCAGACCTCTCGTATGTCGGGTGAATCGTAGGTCGGGCTGAGCTCGAGATCGGGAACGAGGCCGATGGCGCGCGCAAAAAGCTTGGCCGCGCCCTTCTTGTCGCGCTGACGAACCTTGATTGATCCCATGTCTCGGACGAGCGCCGCGACCGTGGCGTCGCCGCAAAGGTTCTTGCCGCAGCCGTGCACCGCTTTTCCAAGGCGATAAATGGCCCTGCCGAAGGCCTTGTTCGTATAGTCGCCGGCGGCCTTCTCGAGGGCCTGTGATGCCGCCGCCTCGGCCTTCGCATCTTCGGCGCGGGCCGGGCGCGCGAAGCTGACGGTGAGGACGAATATCAGCAGGAAGGCGGCCCGCGTCGCGCCGCGCCATCCGGTGCGACCGCGCCGCAGCCATCGCTCGAGCTGCGTCTCGTCGTGCCCCCCGGTGGGCCCGCGCCGCGGCCGATTTGGCCGCGTCGTCGCTGAATGGATCGCAATCATGGCTCGTCTCGACCTTCCGATCTCTTCGTTGCTTGGGACCATGAACTTGTCGCCCCTTCAGCGCAATAGCAACTTCGCCCCACGTGCAGGACATGAGTTAACGAATTTGCGAATCGGCTTTATTTTTCTCCGTGCGGGCGCGCCGTGATCCACGCGCGCTCCCACGCGCCGCGCAAACCCCAAAGTTGTCGCCCGCGCGCGCGCCCGCGCTTGAGTCAAGCCGGCGCTCGCTCGGCTTCGCCGGACCCGCTTCTGCACGGGCAAAACGCCGACAAAACGCCGACGTCGTCCAATTCTACCGGCACTGCGCGACGACGTTCGGCGGCGGGACGCCCAATCGCCGGCCTCTAAAAAAATACGCCGTGAGGGCGCGCGATGTATGTGTGTTGCGCCGAGCGAGTATTCCGTTGACGGCACCGACCGCGCGAAATCCTCGTTAGCGTGCTTGCAGACGAATACGTTTTGTGGGCAATGTCTGTGAGCCTTTTGGAGGCGTCATGAAAACGAAGTCGTTCGACTATCTCCTCGTCGCCGGGGTCGTCGGCTCGCTCGGAGCCGCGCCCGGTTGTTCTTCACAGAGTGGGGGTACCGCCAGCCTGACCCAGGCTGCCGCTGTCGCGTCGGATCCAGGGCCTGCCGCGGGTGCTCCTCGCGCGGGTGGTCCCAACGGGGCAGTGGGAACGCTCAATAGCGACGAGCAGGGTCTCTTCGCTGCGTCGCTCACTACGTTCAACGAGATCGATTCCGTCGCCGGACAGATCGCAGGCGAAGACGGTGCGGGCCTCGGTCCGACATTCAACATGAACTCGTGCGCTGGTTGCCATATCCATCCTGACGTCGGCGGCGGCTCGCCCGCGATCGACAGCGGCGTGACGGGCAACTCCACCCTCGATGGTCAGCCCATCGCGCGGCAAAACCCGCAAATCGCCGTGGCCAGGCTCGACGGCGCCGCGAACGTCATCCCCCCGTTCATCACGGCGGACGGCCCGGTTCGGGAGGCGCGCCTCAAGACGGACAACGGCGTCCACGACCTATTCAGCATCGCAGGCCGCTCCGACGCGCCGGGTTGCGCCGGCCTCGCATTCGACTTCGGGAACGAGATCGCCAACGACAACGTCGTCTTCCGGATCCCGCTGTCGACGTTCGGTCTCGGGCTCGTCGAGCTCGTGACCGACGACACGCTCACGAACAACCTGGCGAGCGACCAGTTCGGCGACCCGCCGCAGTTCGGCAAGCACACCGTGTTCAACATCACCGGCGGGTTGAACCATAGCGGCAACGACGGGACGGTTACCCGGTTCGGGTGGAAGGCCCAGAACAAGTCGCTGCTCATGTTCTCGGGCGAGGCGTACAACGTCGAGCAGGGCGTCTCGAACGTACTCTTTCCAAACGAGCGCGCCGGCGCCGGGACCAACATGAACGGCTGCTTCTCGCTCTTCAACAGCGTCCCGGAAGACGTCATCACGCTCCCCGGCGCGATCCCGCCCGGCGCGCAAGCCGCCTACGAGGCGTTCCCCGACATTATGCGGTTCACCTTCTTCATGGAGATGACCGCGCCGCCCGCCCCCGCGACGCCCACCCCTTCCACGACCAATGGATCCGCGGTGTTCGACCAGGTGGGCTGCTCGGGGTGTCATACGCGAACGCTACAGACCGGTCCGAAGTCGATGTTCACCGGCATGGAGAATCAGACGATCCATCCGTTCTCCGACTTCGCGATTCACGACATGGGCAGCGTCCTCGCCGACGGGGTGTCCCAAGGCTCCGCGGGGCCGACCCAGTTTCGCTCGACGCCGCTTTGGGGCGTCGGCCAGCGCGTCTTCTTCCTCCACGACGGGCGTACGCGCGACATCCGCGAAGCCATCCTCGCGCATTCGAACGGGGACGGCGAGGCGGCCGTGTCGATCAACCAGTTCCAGCAGCTGAGCGGAAGTGATCAGCAAGACCTGTTGAACTTCCTCCGTTCGCTCTGAACATCGAACAAGGGGATTCCGCCCGAGGCTACGGGCTACGGGCGTCGGGCGGAATCTGCTCGGAACCCGCGTGGTGCGTCGTCCTACGGAGCGGACGGCTGAGGGTCGAGCAGGAACGCGTGTTCCTGGCCCTGGAACGTGCCGTGGCCCACGATCTGACCCGAGTCGTCGATGTCCGACGCCACTTCGAGGGCCCAGCCAGATTCGGCGGGAACGAGGTCATCGAGGGCCTTCATGGCGCCGTCATAGACGAAGGCTCGCTTGCCCGCGCCGGCGGTCGTCGTCTCGAAATCGCCGACGACCAGGCCCGAGGCGTTCGCGGCCAGCGCTTCGCTGTAGGTGTTCTGGCCCGAATCGATGTCTTGCATCGCGCCATTCCGATAGACGAACGCGTGCGCCTCGGCGTCGCCTGGCAAGTACGCCTGTCCGAGGATGACGCCGGAGTCGTCGATGGAGTAGGCCGTGCTGTAGCTGCCGCCGAGTGTGCCGAGGTCGGTCATCGAGCCGTTCGTCACCAGGAAGGCGTGAAAGAGGCCGTCGTTCCGATAGGAATATCCGACGATCTGATTCGAGTCGTTGACGGCATACGCCGCGCTGTATTCGCCGCCGAGCGTGCCGAGGTCCGTCATGACGCCGCCGCGGTAGAGGAAGGCGTGCGTTTGGCCGTTCGTGAGGGCCGCCTCGCCGACAACGTCCCCCGCCGCGTCGATGCCGCGCGCGGTGCTGTAGTCGCCGCCGAAGTCGCCGAGGTCGATCATGGCGCCGTTCTGACTGAGAAACGCGCGGTAGCGTGTGGTCGGCAAGGTCGTGTAGCCGACCACCGCGCCGCCCGCGTTGATGGCATATCCGACGGAGACGTTGCCGCCGAGTGTACCGAGGTCCGTGAGGGCTCCCGATGCCCAGAGGAAGGCGTGGTCCACGTCGTATGGCGGGACCGACTCGCCGACCACTTGCCCGCGATTGTTGATGGCGTGCGCCATCGTGTTGCCGCCGAAGCTCCCGAGGTCCACGATCGAGTACGTGCCTCCGTCCGCCGCGGCGACGCTTCCGGCGGAACCGACGCCGGCGGAGGGGGCACCTCTAGCGCCTCCGGAAGCTGTCGACGGATCCGGCGTCGGATCGCCGCCTGCGCCCGAGCACGCACAACAGACCGATAAGCCGAGCAGAGCGGCTGCATGGAGCTTCGACATGGGGACCTCCGTCGATTCGCTCTCGACGGCTCGCGCGGCGTCGGCGATTCGGACGTACGATTCGTCTTCGAGCTGCAAAAGGAAGGGCTGCAATGCCCATGCCTCAAGCCAGGACGTCCCCCCTCAAAGCCCAATTCGCTCGGCCACGTAGCGATGAGTCGTTCGTGCGCGCCGGCCCACCCCTCGGAGCAAAAATGCCGAACGAAAAGCAGCCCGCGGCGGAATCCGTACGACCAAGCGCCCCACGCGTCGCGCACATTTGCACGGCGGTTTTGCCGGGGCCGTGGGGGTCGGCATACTTGCCGGCACGATGAACGGGCGCACTCCCACGAAGCGGCGTGCAGTCTGCATTGCACACGGAAGCGGCCCGAGGCGTGCGGCGGCGTGGCTCCTTGCGATTGCGGCCTCGATGAGCTCTTCATCCGCGATGGGCGGCGTCGCACAGGATGCGATGGAATCGGGGAAGTCCGCGCTGTCGGCGGTTCCGCCGCGGTGGGACACGGCGCGCGCTGCGTTCGAGCGCGCCGTCGCATCCGCGGGGGACGACGCTTCTACCCTGGCGGAGGCGTACCTGCGGCTCGCCACGCTCGACGAGGAGGATGGCGACTTCGCGTCCGCGCTGGCGCACGACCGTGCGTCCGCCGCCGCCGCGCCCGTGAGTCGGTGGGGCCGCACGGCGAGGGCGCGCGCGGGATGGTTGAGCGAGCGGGCGGAGGGCGGGTTCGCGCCGCTCGCCGCGTTGTCCCGTGTCTGGACGGCCCCGAAGTTCCCCGATGATGCCGCGGCGGTGACGGCCTTCGCGCGCGAGGTCGAATCGTTTCCTCCGGGAACGGTCCGCGGCGAAGCAAGAATGTTGGTTGCGGAGTCCTTCCTCCATCACCTGCATCGCGCAGAGGACGGCAAGCGGGAGCTCGTGACGGTGAGGGACGATCCGAGCTCGAGTCCGAGGTCGGTGATTGCCGCCGAGCAGGTGCTCGCCGACGAGCTCCTGGCGGAGGGTCGGCTCGATGAGGCGGAGGCCGAGGTGCGGACGCGCCGACCGCAGCTCGATCCGTCGTTCGCGCCAAAGGTGGAAGAGCAGCTTCGACGCCGCACCCACCGTAGGGAGGCCGAATACGGGTCGGTGGGGTTCGCCGTGCTGTGCGTACCTGCCCTATGGATCGTCGTGGCACGCCGCCGGCTCAGTGGGCGGGTTCGACGTGGGTCGTCTCCCCCGCCCGGTCCAGCGCGAGCTTGAAGAGGACCGGGCCCACGAGCTCGTTGACCGCCACCGTGGCTACGGCCAGCGATCGGAACGGCGTTCCGATCGTCGGAAACTCGCGCGCGATGAGGACCGAGAGCCCCAAGGTCAATCCCGCCTGCGATACGAGTCCGGTCCAGCCCAGGCGCCGAAGGATCGGCGAGTCGTTCGCCAGACGCGCGGCCGCCCGCGACGCTCCCCAGGTCACGGCTGCCCGCGTTCCAGCCAAAATGAGCGCCACGGGCCACAGCTGACGGAGGAGCGGGATGTCGAGATCCGCTCCCGCGATCGCGAAGAACACCACATAAACGACGCTGCCGGTCTGCTCGATGCCTTTGACGAACTTGTCACCCTGATTCGATAGGTTCCGCACGATGAAGCCCGCCACCATGAACGTGAGCAACGCGTCGAATTGCAAATAGTCGAGGACCGTAGTCACCCCGAATCCGAGGACGAGCAACACCACGAGCATCTGTCGGTCCACGATGCGCAGGTAAACGGCGATCACCAGGCCGAGGGTCGTTCCGATGGCGACGCTCCCGAAGAGCTCGTGCCCGAGCGTGGCGAAGGACGCGAGCGAGAAAGTGGCCGACGGGTCGATGAGGGGGCGCACCGATCCGAGGACCATCGCGAGAAGGACGACCACGACGATGTCGGAGGCCATCACGAAGGCCAGCGTGAACGACGCGAGCGTTCCGTTCGCCCGCGTCTGCGAGAGGACGCCGAGGGTCGCCGACGGGCTCCGCGTGACGGCCAGCGAGCCCCAAAGGAGCGCCACGCCGAACAACCCCGCCGGGGCGAGGCCCTGCACGAAGGGGACGAGCGGCCGGCAGGCGGCGAACGCGGCGCTGACGATGAAGAGGACGGCGATCGTCTGCGAAAGGATCGCCCAGACCAGGCTCCGCGCCGCCCTTCGCACCGTGGCAATCTCGAGCTCGGCGCCACCCGCGAGGGCGATGAGGCAGAGGGCGAGGGTGTTGATCGAAGAGAGAGAGTGGAGGGTCTCTTCGTCGACGAGCCTGAGGACGTGGGGCCCCGATACGATGCCGGCGATGAGGTATCCGGTCAGGTGAGGGAGGCGCAGCGGCGCGGTGAGCTCACTCGCGAGGGTCCCCGCGAGAAGCAAGAAGCCGAAGCCGGCGATGGCCCACATCCCGCCGTGCGCCTCCGGCACCTTTCGCGTGACGAAGTAGAGAAGGCCCCCGAAGCCCGCGAGCAGGGCCGCCTGTACGAAGAGCGTCGCCACCCCCTTGTTCGTGCCCGCGCCTCCGCTCACGCGGCGCCCTCGAGGCCGTCCTGGGGCGGCGCCTCCGAGGTCGTCGCGCGGAGCTCGCCCGCGCGCTGGAGGGCATTGCGCAGCCGCACGGGGCCCACGAACTCACCGATGGTGGCCGAGAGGATGGCGACGGCGAGCACCGTGTCGCCGACGCTCCCCGGGAACCGGAGGGCGAACGCGAGTCCGATGCTCATCGCGAGCGCGCCCGACGACAGCAACGACAGCCCGACGAGCGCTCCGCCCCGGCGGGCCGGGCGCGACACGGCGGCGAGCACCCAGCCGATGACGATCTTGGCGACGATGCGGGCCGCGATGGCGGCCGCCGCGATCCACGGGAGCGCCACGTTGGCCCGGAAATCGAGGCGCGCGCCGGCGAGCAGGAGCGCGGGCAAGAGGACCGGGCGCTCGGTGGGCGCGACCATCGCACGAAGCTGGGGGCCGTGACGCGAGAGGAGCGAAGTCGCGAGTCCGGTGAAAAAGCACGTCGTCAAAGTCGACAGCCCCAAGCGCGCGCTCGCTCCGATCCCGATGAGGGTCACGCCGAAGAGAAGTCCCCAGGTGTCCTCGGCATCGATGACGGTCCGTACGAGCAAGGAGATCCCCGCGCCAAGCACCAGGCCCAGCGCGACGGTGACCGCCGGCCACTGCCACGCGCGCAGCGCGAGCCCGACGCCTTCGACGGGCGCGAGGGCGAAGAGAAAGGCGACCGCCAAGAGCGGCAGAAAATCGTCCGTGTGCGCGAGCTCGTTCAGGCGGTCGGCGAGGGGACCTCGGGCGCCGTGCCGCTCGAGGACCCAGCGCACGGCGTGCCGCGTGGTCTCGGCGCACGCCGCGCCGATGCCTCCCGCGAGCAGGATGCGCTCGGTCGTCGTCGCGCCGGCGTCGAGGTACGCCGCGGCGCCCCAGGTGGCCGCGGCGGCCGCGCATCCCGTCAGGGTGGCGCTGAAGGTCGCGAAGACGACGCTTCCGCCGCGCACGCTCCTGCCTCCCGCGTGCCCGAAGTTGAGGCCGACGGCGAACGCGAGCCACCCGATCGCCACGTGGACGACCGGCTCGAACGCGGTCAACGTGTCGCCGCCGACCATCCCGAGCACGCGTGGGCCCAAGACGAACCCGAGCGCCGCGAACTCCACGCCCGAGGGCAGCCCGACGCCGGTCGCCGTCCTCCCCGCCATCAGGAAGCTGCCCAGGTACGCGAGGACCAAAAGGCCCATGAGGACCAGGACGGCGCTCACGGTCTGGGACCTCCGCGCCCGAGCCCGATCCCCACCTCGGCGAGGGCGGCTGCCACGGCGTCTCCGATGGCCGCGGCCGTTTTGCCAGGCTTCGCGACCCCGGATACACGCCAACGCGCGCCCTCGGCGTCGATCGACACCAAGTCGACGCGCGCGCGATCGCACACGGCGACGAGCGCGGCCCCGACCGCTTCGTCGACACGGGCGGGCCGCTCCCGCGGGTCGAGGGTCACTTCGAGCACGGTCATCGGCGCGCCGCCGAGGACGCGCGTGGGGTGCCACAGACCGAGGAGCTGCGGCACGCGGACCTCGCAGCCGACGGCGTCCTCGAGGACGAGCTCGAGGAGGGTGACGTCGAGCACGACGCCCGCGCGCCCGCCCGCTTCGACGAAGACGCCGCGTCGAATCCTTCGACCGAAGACCGCCGGCACCCCCGCCGCCGCGCATGCGAGCACGGGCGTGCACGCGAGCCCCAGCGCGATGAGCGCGACGACGCCCGCACGAGACAGGGCCCCGTCGTCCGTTCCGGTCAGCAGGGGCGCGGCCAGCACGAGCGCGATCATCACCATCCCCGCCCGAACGAGGACGCTCGTCGGCCCCGCGAGATCGCGCGGGAGCCACGAGACGTGGGTCTCGCCGCGCGCGACGCCGACGAAGAACAGACCCACGAACCGGACGGCGACGCCGAGCGCGACCCCCGCCACCGCCGTCACGACGAGGAGCGGGAGGGCGGAGCCCACGCGTCCGATGAGCGCCGAGAGCGGTACGAGGACGAAGCCGGCGAGGCGGTCGGTGTACGGCCGCGTCGCGTCGAATCGCGACAGGACGAAGATGAGCCACGAATAGGCGATCGCGAACTGCGCCAGGCGGTGGCCGAGGGCGAGCGCAATCGAGAGCGCGCCGCGTACCGCCACGGGCCGCACGACCTCGATGTGTCCCAGCTTCAGCGCCGGGATGCGATCGGGATGCTCCTTGACCCACGCGCGCGCGCGGCCGGAGAGGTCGCCGACGCGGCGGAACAGCAGGAACGCGAGAAGACCCGAGAAGACGAGGAGCGAGAACGAGAAGACGCTCGTCGCGATGGCGCTTCGCTTGCGTTCGGCGCGCAGCGTCCCGTCGATTTTGGAGGCGACGCCCGCCGCGTACACGTGGACGGTCACGTCCCCCCCCGCGGCCGCCGCGTCGTCCTCGCCGAGCGCGACGACTGGCGTCTTGCCGACGAACACGACGGCGCTGCCGCCCGCTTGCTCCTCGACGCGTGCCGTCGGCTGGTCCGGGTCGTCGAGCGCGCCTTCGAGCGCATGGCTCGCGGCTCTCGCGCGCGCTTGGGCGGTCATCCCGGCGCGCGTGGCGCGGAGCGAGAAGACGACCTTGTCGTGGACGCGCACGTCCGCGGCCGGCGCGGCCTCTTCCGCGCGGCCTATCGCCGCGACGAGCGCGAGCACGAGGACGACGAGCGAACGGATCACGGCCGTGCGCGTGGCCCTGCGGGGTGCCGAGCGCTGCACAGCGTCCAGCGTCCGCGGCATGGGAGCCGAGGTCAAGGGCTTGGATGAAGGGGAGTCACTCGGCTTCGAGGGTCAAGAGCCAACCATGTGGTTCCCACTCGCCCTGGTCCGGGTCGAAGGGGTGGTCCGTGCTCCCGACGTTGACGCCGACGATCACGAGGCGGTCGACCCCCTCGAGCGACTCCACCGTCATCGAGGCGCGGGTTCCTCGTTCGAGGGAGGTCACGGGGAGCGTAGCGATCGTGCCTCCGGCGGCGTCGAGCTTGAGGACGACCCACCGCATGCGGCCATAGTCCTCCCACGCGGCCTCGATGCGGAGACTCTGGCCCGGGCGCGCGCCCGCGTGGTCGACGACGACGTAGCTCGACCCCGTCGGATATACGGGTTCGGGCGACGCGAGCCGCCGGGCGTGGTCGGGCCACGGAATGTGCCACGCCTCGCGCGCGGAAGGCGTCGCGTGCATCCGCGCCACGGCGAAGCGGACCCAAAGGTCTTCGAGCGACGAGCCCTCGAGCGCGGATCTCTGGAGCGAGACGCGCAGGACGTCGAATCCGGTCGGCGTCGCGTTCCATCGCCACGCGTCGGCCGGAGTCTTGGTCGGCGCGAGGGACCAGAGCGCATCGATGAGGCCCGCCGGTTCGCGGGCAAAGGTGTCGTCGAGCCATCCGAAGAAGAGCGATGCCCCGCGGTCGAAGGCCATCGAGGACGGGTCGATCAGCGTGCGCTCGGGCAGGCGCTGGAACTCGATGGCATCCGCGTTCGCGTCCGGACCTCCGGGGTCGGCGAGGCCGCACGGCGAAGCGAGGCGCACGATGGCCTCGACCTCGGCGCGGCCGCTCCCCGGATCGACGGCGGGGGAAGCAGCGAGCATCATCGCGCTCGCCATCGCGCGCGTGACGGCGACGTCGAGGTCGCAACCCGCGCGGAGCCTGCCGTCGACGAGACCGAACGACGTTCCGCGGTCGAGACGAGAGCGCGGGTCACGCTCGCGGAGCGCTGCGCGGCCGCCCTCGACCACCCCGTCGACGAGATAGATCTCCCAGGCGCCGTCGAGGTCGACGTCGGGTTCGGGCAAGGCGAGCGGGCCGCTGAGGACGTCCCACGCGCGGTCGGCGGCGAGGAGCACCGCGAAGGTCGAATGCGACGCCCGGTCGGCGGTGCGGACGCACACGGGGTGTCGCAGCGAGCAAGCCGGCGGTTCGGGTCCTGTCGGCGGAGGGTCCTCGAGGACGACGGGGGGGCCGCGTCGTTCGTCCGCCACGTCGGCGTGCGCCAGCCGTTCGATCGAAGCGATCGAGGAGCATGCGGGGGCCGCCGGGCCGGCGCCCAGAGTCACGAGAAGAGCGAGGCCACCCCGGAGGGCGATGTGAGCCCGGGCCGAAGGTGCGGCCTCCCTCATTTGACGCGCTCGTCGCCCCACTCGTGTAAGCTCAAAAGCGCTATGAACGCGCCCTCGTTCGACCCGACGCATGCCGTGCGTTTCGACCTACCACGCGGCAGCGTCCACACCGAGCGCGACGGAGCCAGGGTACTCCTCGTCCCCGCCGCCGCGCTCGACGATTTGGTCCTCTCCGCACCGCCGGAGGCCCTCGACGCCCTCGGTCGCTCGCTCGGAGCCGCGATCGGGCGGCGGGCGCTCGCGCGAATGGGCGACGCGCAGGGCGCCGGCGTCGAGGCGTTCGTGGCGCAGATCGCGGGCGAGGCGGCGGTGGCCGGCGTCGGCGCGTTGAGCGTCGAACGCTGGGGCCGCGCGCTCGTGGTCGTCGTGGAAGGGTCGTCGCTCGCGGGGGCGCTCCTCGGCGCGGTCATCGGCGCGGCGCTCGAGGGCGCGTCCGGGCGGCGGGTGTCCTGCGCATTGCTCTCGCGGGACGAGCGGCTCGCACGTTTCTTCGTGGGGAGCGACGACGGGTGCGCCCGGCTCAAAGAGTGGATCGGGTCCGGCGCCACGTGGGGCGAGGCCATCGTCAAGCTTCACGGAGGTAAGGCGTGAACAAGACCGAGGTGATCGGCAAGCTCGAGGCGCTCCTCGACCGGGTGCGTGCGCGCGCGGTCCGCGGCGCGAAGCCCGTCGAGGTCTCGGTCCGCGAGCCCGTGACCGAGCCGCCCCTGGCGTCCCGCGCCGCGGAGGCGTCCCGCGCCGCAGAGGCCGCTCGCGCCGTGCAGCCCATGGCGGCGCCGCCGGAGCCCGTACGTGCCGCCGAACCGTTGCACGAGGAGCCGTCCTGGCCGACCGAGCCGCCCCCTCCTCCCGAGCCGCTTCCCGTCGCGGAGGCGCCGCGTCCGGTCGTGTCCATGGATTCCGACGCGCCCGAGGTCGAGGAGGTCGCGGTCGTTTGGGGCGAAACGACGCTGCTCGAGAGCGAGTCGGAGATCGAGCAAGGGACCGACGCCCACGACAGCCGGGAGCGGCTCGTCGCCGCGGAGGCGGCCGCCGTCGAGTCGCCCGTGTCCGAGCCGGCGGCGGAGCTGAGCGACGGCGCCGAAGAGCTGACCGGCATCCACATCGCCGTCCCCGAGCCTGCCTCCATCGTCGAGGCGTCTCCTTCGGCGGTGCGCGCGTCCGAGCCGCCGATGGACGTGACCGAGCTCGATCTCGAGTCTCAGGAGGAAGAGGAGGAGCCTCCCATTTCCTCCCGTCGCGTCGTCTCGGCCGAGCCCGAGGAGCGGCTGGCCGACATGGCGTTCGGCGCGGAGGAGCCGCCCGCCCCGATCCACACGCCTCCTCCGGAGTCTGGCCGGCTTCCGGCGGCTCCGGGCGGGTTCGAGCCGGAAGCGGACCTCGTGGAGTCGGGCCGTCTGCCTGCTTCGGAGCCAGGCACCTTCGAAGCCGACCCCGACATGACGGGCGTCCGCAGCGCGCCGCCTCTCTTGCCGCTTCGGCCGCTCCAGACCGCCACCCGCGACCTCGTGCCCGAAGCGACACAGGTCGCACTCGGGGCGAGCGACGACGTGGTCGACATCATCGGGCAAGCCCAACGGTTTGCGCCGACGACCTTCGTCGCGCTCCTCGACGCCAGCCTCGGTCTCTAGCCCGCGAACGCCGCGAGGGCCTCAGAGCCACTCGATCGCGGCGTGGCCGAGCCACGTGCGCTGCCGGCGCGCGAAGACGCGGGTCGCGCGCACGATGGCCGTCTCGAGGTCCTCGCGCGCCAGCGTCCCCGCGATCATGGCCCGCACCTGGGCGTAGCCGACGCTCCCCATGGCGCGCGCGTCGCCGTACCCGCGCGCGAGCAAGGTCTCGACTTCGTCCGCCCAGCCCTGCTCGAGCCACGCCACGCAACGTGCCCGTATCCGTTCGGTGAGCGTCACCGGGTCGACCGTGATCGCGAACAAGCAAGCGCGGTGGAGGACCTGGCGGAACGCGTGCTCTTCTTGCCACGCGCTCAACGTCTTTCCGGACAGCGTGAAGACTTCCAGCGCGCGGCTCGTGCGGACGAAGTCGTTCGGGTGGAGCCTCGCCGCCGCGGCGGGGTCGACCAGCGCGAGCCGCGCATGGAGCGCATCCCGGCCTTCCGCTTCGGCGATGGCTCGGTGCTGCGCGCGCACCTCCTCGTTCGCGGCGGGAGCGCCGGCGAGGCCGAAGAGCAGCGCCCGGATCCACAAGAACGTCCCCCCGCAGACGATGGGCACCCGGCCGCGGCCCCGGACCTCGTCGATGCGCTCCGCGGCGAGTCGAGCCCAGGCCGCGGCGTCCATCGGGTCGAGGGGATCGATCGCGCTCACCAGGTGGTGGGGCGCGCGCGCCCGCTCCTCCTCCGAGGGCTTGCCCGAGCCCACGTCGAACGAACGATAGATCTGCACGCTGTCCGCGCCGATCACCTCTCCGCCGAGCCTCGTCGCGAGCTCCGCCGCGAGCGCGGTCTTCCCGCTCGCCGTCGGTCCTACGATCGCGATGAGCTCCTCCCGATCGCGCACGCGCTCGAGCGCCCGGTCAACGACCGACACGACGCTCGAGCTCGTCGAAGGCGATGCGCGTGACCACGGGCCGGCCGTGCGGGCAGTGGCCGGCGAAGTCGACTTGGTCGAGCGACCGAAGGAGCGCGATCACCTCCTCGCGCGACAGCATGTCTCCCGCCCGCACGCTCCCGTGGCACGCCATCGTGGCCAGAACCAGATCGGCCGCGTCGCCGAAAGGACGCTTCGCGTTGCGCCCGAGCTCGGCCACGATGTCGCGCACGATGCGCTCCGCGGATCGGCGTCGGATCAGCGTCGGCACGCCGTGGACGGCGACGGCGTTCGGCCCGACGGCCCGCAACTCCACGCCGAGCGAGGCGATCTCGTCGGCGTGCTCCTCGATCGTCGCGACCTCGGCGGAGACGAGGTCGACCACCTCCGGAATGAGCAAGCGCTGCATCTCGACGGCGCGCGAAGCGAACGCGGAGCGCAGTCGGTGGAACGTCACGCGCTCGGCCGCGGCGTGCTGGTCGAGCACGTAGAGCCCGTCGCTGCCGGCGCAAACGAGAAACGTCGCGCGGACCTGCGCCAGAAACTCGAGCGACGCGTAGAACCCGACCCCACGGAAGAGGGACGCCGCCGGCGGCTCCGCGGCCGTCGTCTCGGGGGCGGCCCCGGACGGGAGCATCGCGCGCTCCGATGCGGCGGAGGAGACGGCCGGAGCCGGAGGCGAAGAGAAATCGAGCGGTGGCGGCGACCACGCGGCCGCGGGCTCGGCGATGGACGCGGGCGCCCCCGAAGACGGCGCCGCCCAGGCGCGCGGCGCTCCGAGGGCCGGCAGCGCGAAGGCGCGCGCGAGGGCATGATGCAGCTCTCGCGTGACCGCCCCGAAGACGGCGCGCCCGTCGGCGAACCGGACCTCCGCCTTCTGCGGGTGAACGTTGACGTCGAGCTCCCCGGACGGGATGTCGATGTAGACGACGCCGACCGGATAGCGCCCCGGCTCGAGCACCGAGCCGTACGCCTGCGCCACGGCGCGAGCGAGCTGCCGATCGCGCACCGGCCTGCCGTTGACGAACAAATGCAGCGCGACCGCCCCCGCCCTCGCGCGCTCCGGCGCCCCGAGGTGCGCCTCGATCCGCATCGGGCCGCGCTCGCCCGTGCACGCCTCCAGCCGCTCCCCGTCGAGGGCCTGGGCGACGCGCTCCCGCCTCGTCGCCACACGCAGCCATTCGCGCGCCGTTCGCCCGTCACGCGACAGGAAGAAGCTCACCTCGGGGCGAGCGAGCGCGGACTGCAAGAGGACCTCTCCGACGTGGGCCGCCTCGGTCCCCGTCGCCTTCAGGAACTTTCGCCGCGCGGGGACGTTGAAGAAGAGGTCCGCGACGTCGACGCTGGTCCCCTCGGCCGCCCCCGCCGGGCGGGCTTGCACGAGACCGCCTCCCTCCACGGTCACCTCCGTGCCCTCGGGGGCACCCCGGATGCGCGTGACGAGCCTGAGGCGCGCCACCGAGGCGATGCTCGGCAGCGCTTCCCCGCGGAAGCCGAAGGTCGTGAGCCGGAAGAGGTCGTCCTTGTCGGCGATCTTGCTCGTCGCATGGCGCTCGAAGGCGAGGGCCGCGTCGTCGGGATCCATCCCGGAGCCGTCGTCGATGACCCGGGCGCGCGCGGTGCCCCCCTGATCGATCTCGACCCTCACCCGCGTCGCGCCGGCGTCGAGCGCGTTCTCCACGAGCTCCTTGACGATGCTGGCCGGCCTCTCGACCACCTCGCCCGCCGCGATCTGATTGGCCAGGGCGCTCGGCATGCGCCGGATGCGGCCCATCGTGCGTCAGCGCTCCCGCACGGCTGCGGCGGCCGGGTCGAAGAAAGCGCGGGCGCGCGGCCGCGTGAGCGCGAAGACGACGAGCGCGCTCCCGAAGAGATGCATGGCGAGCGACAGGGGCGTCGCGATGCGGAACATGGCCTCCGCCGTGCGCATCGTCTCGTCCGCCCGCTTCGCGTCGGGGATCTGCTCGTGGATGGTCGCCGCCTCGCTCGCCTCGAGGACGCGCAAGTCCGCCTCGAGAATGTCCCGCGTGAGCACGTGCGTGAGGACGTTCACTCCGGCCTGCGCGAGCACGAGCTGCACGAGCACCGCGCGCGCGGCGCTGCTTCCGCCGAAGGCCCGCATGGCGAAGAACAGCGTCGCGGTCCCGAGGAGCAGGGTCGCGACGCCGAGCGGCCAGCCGCGCGCCTTCTCGGCGTCGAGGACATGCAGATAGGCCTCGACGCGCGAGACGACGGCGGCGCGGTCGGCCTCGTCGGAGAGCCCTTGCGTGGCCGCCGCCGCGTTGATGGGCTCATGGTAGAGCGCGACGGTGCCCCAACCGCTCCGCGCCCCGTTCGCCCCGAAGACCAAGGCCGCGAGGAGGGCCAGCACGAGGTACCAGGGCCGCTTGCGCTCGCTCGGAGGCATCCGCGGGACTCGATAGCACGGGAACGCCGACGAGGGCAGGCTGCGCCGAAACGCGTTCGCAACAGGATGCGTGTAGGGTGGCCCTGCCTTGAGCATCCGCGTCGCTCTCCACCACGAGACCCGCTACCGGTACGACCGCCGGGTCACGCCCTCGGCGCACGTCGTTCGGCTGCGGCCGGCGCCGCATACGCGCACGCCGATCCTCGCGTACTCCCTCCGCGTGCATCCGACGGAGCACTTCCTCAACTGGCAGCAGGACCCGTTCGGCAACTACGAGGCGCGCATCGTCTTCCAGAAGCCGGCGGCGGAGCTGCTCTTCGAGGTCGACCTCGTCGCGGAGATGACCGTCGTCAACCCGTTCGACTTCTTCCTCGAAGACGGCGCCGAGCACTTCCCGCTCGTGTACTCGCCCGCGCTCCGCAAAGACCTCACGCCTTACCTCCAGACGACGAACGTCGGACCCCGCTTCGCCGAGTTCGTCGAGCGGGCCAAGGGCCAGCTCGCGCGCGCGGGCCGGCGCATGGTCGACGTCCTGGTCGACGTCAACCAGCAGGTCCACCGCACCCTGCGTTACGACATCCGCATGGAGCCGGGCGTCTTTCCGCCCGACGAGAGCTTGGAGCGCGGACACGGCTCGTGCCGCGACTTCGCGTGGCTGCTCGTCCAGACGCTGCGGCACCTCGGTCTCGCGTCGCGCTTCGTGTCGGGGTACTCGGTGCAGCTCAAGGCCGACGAGAAGCCCGTGCGCGGTGCGGCCGGCGTCCCCGAGGACTCGGCGGACCTGCATGCGTGGGCGGAGGTCTTTCTCCCGGGGGCCGGCTGGGTGGGCCTCGACGCGACGAGCGGGCTCCTCGCCGGTGAAGGTCACATCCCGCTCGCGGCTACCCCCGACCCCGACACCGCCGCGGCGGTCACCGGCAGCTTCGGTTGGCAGAAGCGGAGCGACGACGACAAGGTCCACGAGGAGCTCACGTTCGCGATGTCGGTACGCCGCATCGCCGAGTCTCCCCGCGTCTCGCTTCCCTACAGCGACTCGACCTGGGCGAAGATCGAGTCGCTCGGGCACGAGGTCGACCGGATCCTCGCCGCCGGTGACGTTCGCCTCACGATGGGCGGCGAGCCGACGTTCGTCGCCGCCAACGACCCGGAGGCGGGCGAATGGAACTTCGACGCGCTCGGTCCGACGAAGCTGCGCTACGCGCGTGACCTGCTGAAGCGCTTGCACGGGCGGTTCGCGCCCCAGGGCCTCGTCCACGACGGGCAAGGCAAGTGGTATCCGGGAGAGCCTCTGCCGCGATGGGCGCTCTCTTGCTACTGGCGCAAGGACGGCGAGCCGATCTGGCGCGACAAAGAGCTCCTCGCGCTCGGAGACACGGGAGCCGAGACGTCGGCCGACGCGTCCGCGTTCATCACCACGCTCTGCGAGGAGCTCGGCGTCGAACCGCGGTTCGCGATCGCAGGCTACGAGGACGCCTGGTACTACCTCTGGCGCGAGCGGCGGCTTCCGGTCAACACCGACCCTCACGACGCGCGCCTCGACGACGAGATCGAGCGGGCCCGCCTCGCGCGCATCTTCGAGCAGGGGCTCGCGTCGATCGTCGGGTACGCGCTCCCGCTCCGCAGCGTCGTCGTCGACGGCCGTCCGCAGTGGCAGAGCGGGCCGTGGTCGCTGCGGTCCGAGCGCCTCTACCTCATGCCGGGCGACTCGCCGATGGGCTACCGCCTCCCCATCGACTCGCTTCCCTGGGTCTCTCCGGAGGAGCACCCGCACCTCTATCCTCCCGATCCTTTCGCGCCGCGCGAGCCTCTCCCGCGCCCCTCCGCGGATCGGGCTCCGGCGCCCGCGCGGTTTCTTTCGCAGACGAGGCCCTCGGTGCCCGGGCCCGCCGGGGATGGACGCGCGCACGACCCGAGCGCAGCGGGCGGTCGCTCCGCCGCGTTCGTCGGTTCGGAAGGCCCGATCGCGCGTGACCCTTCGGCGTCGGGCGTCGTGCGCACCGCCCTCTGCGTCGAGCCGCGGCAGGGCGTCATCCACGTGTTCATGCCGCCCATCGGCGCCGTCGAGGATTACCTCGAGCTATGCGCCCGCATCGAGTCGACCGCGGCGCGCCTCGGCAAGCCGGTGCGAATCGAGGGCTACCTGCCCCCGGCCGACCCTCGGCTCACCCGCTTCCAGATCACCCCCGACCCCGGCGTCATCGAGGTCAACGTCCAGCCCGCGGCGAGTTGGGCCGAACAGGTCGAGAACACGACCGTCATTTACGACGAGGCTCGCGAGGCCGACCTCCGTGCCGAGAAGTTCATGCTCGACGGCCGCCACTCCGGAACCGGCGGGGGCAACCACGTCGTGCTCGGCGGCGCGACCCCGGCGGACAGCCCGGCCCTGCGCCGGCCGCACTTGCTCCGTAGCCTCGTCTCGTACTGGCTGAACCATCCGTCGCTCTCCTATCTCTTCTCGGGCCTCTTCGTCGGTCCGACGAGTCAGGCGCCGCGCGTCGACGAAGCCCGGAACGACAGCCTCTACGAGCTGCAGATTGCGTTCGACGAGCTCGAACGCACGGGGTCGCGCGCGTACCCGGTGCCTCTCTGGCTGGTCGACCGGCTGTTCCGGAATTTGCTCATCGACGTCAGCGGGAACACCCACCGCACGGAGTTTTGCATCGACAAGCTTTATAGCCCCGACGGGTCGGCCGGGCGGCTCGGCCTCGTCGAGCTGCGCGCCTTCGAGATGCCCCCGCACCCGCGGATGAACCTCGCCCAGCAGCTCCTCGTGAAGGCGCTCGTGGCGGCCTTCTGGGACAAGCCCTACGAGCGCAACGTCATCGCGTGGGGCAACGAGCTCCACGACCGCTTCATGCTGCCGCACTTCGTTCGCGAGGACTTCGAAGACGTGATCGAAGACATGAACCGCGCGGGTCTTCCTTTCGACCCCGCCTGGTTCGCCCCGCACCACGAGTTCCGCTTCCCGCTCATCGGGTCGATCGAGGCGCGCGGCGGGGTGGTGGTCGAGTTGCGCCAGGCCATGGAGCCGTGGAACGTGCTGGGTGAGGAGGCGACCGCCGGCGGCACGTCGCGGTACGTCGACTCGTCGGTGGAGCGACTCGAGGTGAAGGTCCGCGGCATGGTCGACGGACGGCACGTGGTCGCCTGCAACGGGCGGCGTGTGCCTCTCCATCCGACGGGCACGAACGGCGAGAGGGTCGCGGGCGTGCGATACCGCGCGTGGCAGCCGCCGTCGGCGCTCCATCCCACGATCGGCGTCCACAGTCCGCTCGTCTTCGACGTGATCGACAGCTGGAACGACCGCGCGATCGCCGGTTGCCGCTACCACGTGTCCCACCCCGGCGGGCTCGCGTTCGCGACCCTGCCGCGCAACGGGCTCGAGGCCGAGAGCCGCCGCGCGGTGCGCTTCCACGGGTTCGGACACACGCCGGGATCGCAGGGCGTTCCCCGGCCCGAGCCGAACGCGGAGTTCCCCTTGACGCTCGATCTGAGGCGCGGGAGGGAAGGAGCACACTCGGCCGGCCCCACGCGATAGAGTCGATCGAGGAACTTCGGTAAATGTCGTCGGGAGAGTCCTGCGTCGCGGCGCCCGAAGAAGGCAGTCGGCCGTGGCGTTACGCGGTAGCCCCGAGGTCCGACGGGTACGACGAGCTCTTCGACGGTGACGGTCACCCGCGTCCCCACTGGGAGCGCGTCGTCGACCTGCTGCAAAAGCTCGGGCGCGACGAGATCGGGCACCGCTGGGAGCAGGCCAAGCGCCTCCTGCGCGAGCACGGGGTGAGCTACGACGCCTACGGCGACCCGACGGGCGTCGCCCGGCCCTGGAACCTGTCGCCCATCCCGATGGTCGTCGACGCGGCCACGTGGGCCGCGATCGCCGAGGGCCTCGCGCAGCGCGCCCGGCTGCTCGACCTCATCGCCGCCGACGTCTACGGCGCGCAGCGCCTCGTCGCGCGTGGGGAGCTGCCCGCGGAGCTCGTCTTCGCCCACCCGGGCTTTCTCCGGCCTTGCTCGGGGATCGTCCCGCCGGCCGGCCGTTACCTGCCGCTCTACGCGTCGGACCTCGTGCGATCGCGCGACGGACACTTCCAGGTCCTCGCCGACCGCACACAAGCTCCGTCGGGCGTCGGCTACGCGCTCGAGAACCGCATCGTCCTCTCGCGTTCGCTGCCCGAGGTCTTCCGCGATTGCAGCGTGATGCGCCTCGCGACGTTCTTTCGCACGCTGCGGCGGACGCTCCGGGAAATGGCGCCGCACAACCGCGACAACCCGCGCATCGTGCTTCTCACCCCGGGGCCGTACAACGGGACCTACTTCGAGCAGGCCTTCCTCGCCCAGTACCTGGACCTCACCCTCGCGCGGAGCGACGACCTCGTCGTGCGAAACCACCGCGTCTGCCTGAAGACGCTGAGCGGCCTTCGGCCCGTCGACGTCATCCTCCGCCGCGTGAACGACGACTTTTGCGACCCCCTCGAGCTCCGGCCCGACTCGTCGCTCGGCGTACCGGGCCTCGTGGAGGCCGTTCGATCGGGCAACGTCGCCGTCGCGAACCCGCTCGGGACCGGCGTCTTGCAGACGTCGGCGCTCATGGCGTTCTTGCCGGGCCTTTGCCGGCGCCTGCTCGGCGAGGAGCTCAAGCTGCCGTCGGTGCCCACCCACTGGTGCGGCGACCCCTCGTCGCTCGCCTACGTCGAGAGCCACCTCGGCGAGCTGGTCGTCAAGCCGGCGTTCCCCGCCGGCCCCACGGCGCCGGTCTTCGGCGCGGAGCTCACGCGCGCCGAGCTCGATGAGCTGCGCGCGCGCATCCGCGCGCGACCCCGCGACTACGTGGCCCAGGAGCGCATGGTCCTCTCCATGGTGCCGACGCTCTCACAGAACGAGCTGACGCCCGGCCACCTCTGGATGCGGGCGTACCTCGTCGCCTCGGACGACGGGTACGAGGTCATGCCGGGCGCGCTCTCGCGCGTCGGTCGGCCGGGCGAGAGCCTCGCCTTATCGCTCCGGCCCGGCGGGGAGAGCAAGGACACCTGGATCCTCGCCGGAGGACCGGTGAGCACGTTCAGCTTGCTGCCCTCGCCGAGCGCGCCCGTGGAGCTCTCGCGCGGCGGGGGCGATCTGCCGAGCCGCGTGGCCGACAACCTGTTCTGGCTCGGTCGCTACGCGGAGCGGACCGAGGCGACGGCGAGGCTCGCGCGGGCGCTCGCGGTCCGCCTCACCGATCAGAGCACGCAGAGCGGCGTCGACCCGCCGGCCGACGTCGACGCGCTGCTCTTCGCCCTCGAAGGTCACGCGCGGGTCGGCCTACCCGGGGTCCCGCCGGTCGCCGGCTCGAGTCCGCCGCGCGCGAAGCTCCTCTCGCTCGCGACGGCAGAGCGGTCCCTCTTCGGAGCCGTGTTCGGCGATCAAGCCGGCACCCTGGCGACGACCGCGGCCGAGACCCAGCGCGTCGCGCGGGGCATCCGCGACTGGATCTCCGCGGACACGTGGCGCGCCGTGGCGGAGCTCGACGAAGAGCTGAACCGACCGCGCCTCGTATCCGGGCGCGGCACCCTCGGCGCGATGGTCACGCTCCTCGACCGCTCCGTCCTCGTCCTCGCGGCGCTCAACAGCCTCTCGTCGGACAGCATGATGCGGGGCCATGCCTGGCGCTTCCTCGACATGGGCCGCCGGCTCGAGCGGGCCGTCCAGCTCGTGGGTCTCTTGCGCGCGGTCGTCGACGCCTCGCCGGATCCGGCCTTCCTGGAGGCGCTCCTGCAGATCGCCGACAGCTCGATGACATACCGCCGCCGGTACCTCGCGACGCTCCAGCTCGCGCCGGTCGTCGATCTGATGCTGACCGACGAGACGAACCCGCGCTCGGTCGTCTTCCAGGTGGCGACGCTCGACGCGCACATCGCGGCCCTGCCGCGCGACACGGGGCGGCCTCGCGCCACCGAGCAGACCCTGGCCCTCTCCGCCCTCGCCGAGCTGCGCCTCGCCGACATCCCCCAGCTGTGTACCCGCGGCGACCGTGACGCTCCTCCGCCCGGCTTGCTCCAGCTCCTCGACCGCGTCGGCGCGCTCCTGCCCGGCCTGTCCAACGCGCTGTCGGGCGCCTACTTCAACCATGCCGCCGTTGCGCGACAGATGAACGCCGACGGCCCGCGCCTCGCGCCGCGCGACGCGAAGGAGCCGCCCGTCGTCGCCGCGATGGCGCGCAAAGGCGCATCCGGATGAGGCTCCACATCCTCCATCGCACGACCTACGAGTACGACGACCCGGTGACGACCTCCCACCACGAGGTCCACCTCACGCCGCGGGACCTCCCCTCGCAGACGTGCTTCGTCCACTCGGTCACCGTCGCGCCCGAGCCCGAGGCGATCCGCGAGCGGGTCGACTACTTCGACAACCGCGTCCGGTACTTCGGCATCCACGAGTCGCACCGGCTCCTCGAAATCGTCGCCGAGAGCGAGGTGCACGTCGAAGAGCGCCCCGCGTCGCTCATCTTGGACCGGACCGCGTGGGAGGACGTGCGCGACGTCGTGGCCCTCCATCGGAACCCCGAGTCGCTGGAGGCGTACTCGTTCGTCTTCGACTCCCCGTACGTCCGCCCGCAGCCCGAGCTCCGCGCCTTCGCCGCGCCGTCGTTCGCGCCCGGCCGTCCGCTCGTCGACGCCGCGATGGACCTGACCCGTCGCATCTTCTCGAGCTTCATCTACGAGAAGGGCGCGACCGGCGTGTCGACGCCGCTCTCCGAGGTCCTGCGCGATCGGCGCGGGGTGTGCCAAGACTTCGCGCACGTCGCCATCGGCTGCTTGCGGGCGATGGGGTTGCCCGCCCGGTACGTCAGCGGGTACCTCCTCACGGCGCCGCCGCCCGGCCGTCCCCGCCTCGCCGGGTGCGACGCCTCGCACGCCTGGGTGTCGACCTATTCGCCGAACGTCGGCTGGATCGACCTCGACCCGTCGAACGGCATGATGGCCGACGAGCGCCACGTCGTCGTCGCCCACGGCAGGGACTTCGGCGACGTCACCCCCGTTCGCGGCGTCATCCTCGGCGGCGGGCACCACGCCCTGCGGGTCGCGGTCGACGTGGTGCCCGTGGAATACGACGCCTGAGGCTTCGCTCGTCGAACGTGGAAGCGATGCGCCCGGCCGCGCGCCCTCGGGAGCGCCTTACGCCCAGACGTCCCCGTCGCCGCCCCAGCGCCCGCCGCCGCCGAACCATGCGCCGCCCTTGAGCATCCGAGCGAGCTCCCGGCGTTGTCGTTCGTCGAGCGCCTCGGTCGCCTTCCTCATCGCTTCGACGAACGACACCCGCAGCTGAGCGAGCAGCCGGTCGTGTCGCGCGAACGTCTCCTCGAGCGAGGCGTCGTCGACGAGGCCGCCCTCGAGCACCCGCCCGAGGTCGCCGCGGGTCTGTCTCAGCTCCTCCCGAACCACGGCGCGATTGGCCCGGAGCTCGTCGAGGGCCGTGACGATGGCCTTCTCCTGGCCGGGCGTCGTTTCGAGACGTTCGAAGAGCCATCGCATGGCCCAGCGCGCGCGCCCTCCCCGAGCACGCCGCTGCGCTTGCCAGCCCCCGCCGAAGTGCGGCCCGTCCCCTGGACCGCAGCCGTACGCGTGCCCGCAAAAGCCCCCGCGCGCGCGGCGAACGGCCTTGACCACACCAATCAACACAACTGTACCGATGATGAAACCGAGCATCGATGGCCTCCGGATGTTGGACAATCTCCGGAGATATCGATGCGCACGGGCACCCGGGGCGCTCGGCCGCGGGCCGTGAAGAAATGTAAAAAGGAGGCTGCCGGCCTAGCGCTGCCGGCTCGACCGCACGAACTGGCCGAGCCCAAACGCCGCGAGCAGGGCCCCGGCGGCGACGAGCGGCCACGGACTGGTCGTGCCCGGAAACGCGAACCGACCGCTGGCGCCGGCCGCGATGGCCACGAGACCGAACACGATGTTCCAGAGACCGGCTTTCATGGGGCGCGAGCTTACCGCATGCGGCCGCGCGAAACCTCTATGGCGAGGGCCGCGAGAATCGGCCACAATCCTCCCCCTTCGAGGCGGGTCGACGTGGCACACAAGAGCGATCGCGCACAGGAAGAGCTCGAGCATTTTCGCGCGCTACTGAACGCGTACATGTCGAAGAAAGGGCTGCGGTCGACCGACCAGCGCCGGCTCATCGTCGAGACGTTCTTCCGCTCCGACAACCACGTGAGCATCGAGGAGCTCCTCGCCCAAGTGCGCAGCAAAGACGCGCGCGTCGGCTACGCGACCGTCTACCGCACCCTGAAGCTTCTCACGGAGTGCGGCGTCGCCAACGAGCGCCGCTTCGGCGACGGCCTCACGCGCTACGAGCTCGCGGACGACGTCACCCACCACGACCACCTCATCTGCATCGGGTGTGGCGACATCATCGAGTTCGAGGAGCCGCGCATCGAAGAGCTCCAGGAGCGCGTCGCGCGCAAGCACGGGTTCGAGCTCCGCTCGCACAAGCACGAGCTCTATGGCGTCTGCCCGAAGTGCCAGTCCGACATGCGGACCGGGAACTGACCGCCCGCTCGGCGGCGCTCACGGCGAGGTGACGGCGAGCGTGCGCGCGTCGGTGACGACGTGCTCCACGCGTACGTCCCCGGCCGTCCACGGCACTTCGACGAGGAGCTGAAAGTCGAAGGCGACGGCTACGGTCGTGGCCGGGGGCGCGAACCTCGGGAGGGCTCGGTCGTAGTACCCGCCGCCGTAGCCGATGCGGTGTCCGCTCGGGTCCACCGCCAGCGCCGGCACCACGATCGCGTCGAGCTCGCCCGGCGCGACCTCGGGTTGATCGGGGCCCGGCTGGCGCACGCCGAGCGCGGGATCTTCCGGCATGGATCCCGGGTCGCCGACGAAGCGGAACGTCATCGAACCGGAGCCGTCGTCCGCGACGGCGGGATACGCGACGCGCGCGCCGCGCCTTCGCAGGCGTTCGTCGAGCGACCTGAGGTCGACCTCGCGGCGGCCCGTCATCGGCCAGAAGAGCGCGATCGACCGCCCGCGCGCGATCGGCTCGAGCGAGAGCAGGCGCTCCGCGATCCTCTCCGAGCGCTCGCTGCAGGCCGTCGCCGGGAGCGTTCCGCGGAGTCCACGCATGCGCTTGCGGAGCTCTGCCTTGACCCTACGGCGCAGCATCTCCTCCTCCGACGACGGGATGAAGCCGTGGTGGTTGTTCGGAGTTTGCGGCATCACGCGAGCTTACTTCAGCCGCCACTGGACGCCTCGCGGGCCTCTCTGCGGAAAACGTGGACCCCGCAGCGTCCAGCCAGACGCCTCGTGCAGCCGCGGCGACCGCTCGTCGGCAGGGGGGCCGGCCGCGTCGGGCCGCGCGATGGTCTCCCGGCAGTCATGGCAGCTTTACGACTCCTTACTTAGAGAATCCGAGCTTCGAGAAGTCGCGATGACCAGCTTTGCCCGAGGGGGCGAATCACCGAGCGACGCGATGAGCGCCGTGCTCGACCCGAGCGTCCAGGCCGTCGACTCCGCCAGCACACCGGCGGCGGAGGACGGGGAAGGTGCGTCCAAAGAAAGCGCATGGAAGGCCGCGGTCTCCGCGATGGGGGCCGGCCAGCGCGTCGCCGCCGGGTGCGCGCTGGGGCTTTGGTTCGGCGACGCCGTCCTCCTCGCGCCGGCGCGCGCGACGATCGGCGCCCTGCGGTGGTGGACCGGCATCGGCGCGGCCCTCTTCGTCGCGCTGACGACGGCGCTCGCGGTGGGCGCGATCCTCGGTCTCGTCTTCGTCCCGATGATGGCGAGCATCGGGGCGATCCTGCGCTCGTGGTGGGTGCGCCTGCGGGCCGGCGACGCCGCCGCCCTCCGTGCGTTCTCGGGCGCGCTCGTCGGCGTCCTCGGCTTGTGCGCGGCGGTGTGCTCGCTCTCGTATCGCGTCTCGCTCGCCACGGAGCTCGGCTTTACCGGCCCGCGCTCCATGGCCGTGCTCCTCACGCTCTCTCACTTCGTCTTCGCGGGGATCTTTCTCTTCGCTCTGCCGTGGAGCCTCCGCGCCGGCCGCTGGGCCGTCGAGGGCGCCGAGGAGATCCCCGGCGTCCGCTGGGTGTTCGCCACGCCGTGGCGCCTCCCCGCGATCCTCGGCACCGTCGCCGCGCTCGTGGGAGGCGCCCTCGCCTATCTCCATCGGGTCGAGCTCGCCATGCTGCCGTGGCGGAGCGTCGCGTCCTTGCCGGGCGCCGTGTTCGGCATCGTGTGCGTCGTTCTCGTGGGGCGCTTCCAGGGGCCCTGGGGCCAACGATTCGCGCGCGCGGCGTTCGCGCTCGAGGTCGTGGGCCTTTGCGCAGGCTGCGCGGCGGCCCTCCGCCTGCGACCCGAGTCGACGACCGCGCGCCGACTCGCCTTCGACCGCGCCCTCAGCGGGTCGCTCGGCTACTCCGCGTGGACGGCGGCGTTCGACTTCGACCGCGACGGACAGATCGGCATGCTCGGAGGCGGAGACTGCGCCCCGTTCGATCCGCGCCGCTACGCCGGCGCCGTGGACACGCCGGGCAACGGCATCGACGAGGACTGCGACGGATCGGACCTTCACCTGTTGCCCATCGCGCCTCGCCCGCGGATGCGGGTCGGCCAGGACGCCCTCCCGAAGCGACCGAGCGTCGTCCTCATCACCATCGACGCGCTCGCGGCGCCCCGCCTCCAATCGCTCGGCGGCCGCGACGCGCTGACCCCCAACATCGACGCGCTCGCCGGCCGCTCGATGCTCTTCACCCATTGCTTCTCGCAGGGGCCGTCGACGCGCCTGTCGTTCCCGTCGATCTTCACGTCGCACTGGGACTCGCAGCTCACGCACCTCTTCGCGCCGGTGCACCCGTACGCGATCGCGCCCTCGGACCGGCAGCTCCAGGACTACCTCAACGACGTCGGCTACGAGACCGCGGCGGTCATTCCCGATTCCTATTTCGGCGCCGTCCGGTGGCCCAGCATGACGCGCGGGTTCCAGCGCGTGGACTCCACGGCGATCCCCTCCGGGAAGAACAACGCCGCCGCCGTCACCGATGCCGCCCTCCGCGTGCTCTCGAGCTCGTCGACCGAGCACCCGATCTATCTCTGGGTGCACTACTACGACGCCCACTCGCCGTACGCGGCGCCGCCCGGGACGACGCCGCCCAACCGGACGGAGGAGGGGCTCTACGAGTCGGAGCTGATGCACATCGACCAGGCGATTGCGCCCCTCCTGGCCGCGATCGAGGCCCGCGCGCAGCCCACGTACCTCATCTTGACCGCGGACCACGCGACCGTGTTTCACCCCGACCCGTCGACCCGCAAGGGTCACTACGGCTACGACCTCTACACGGCGACCCTCCACGTTCCGCTCATCGTGCGGGGCCCGGGCATCTCGCCGGGCCGCGCCGACGGGGTCGTGTCCACGATGGACGTCGCGCCGACGATCGCGGACCTCGTGCGCATCCCGAACGAGGGCTTCCAGGGCAACAGCCTTTTGCCGGAGACGCTCGCCGGCAAGGGCGACCCCGAGCGCGTCATCTTCCACGAGTTCTATCTGCCCGAACGCGACTTCCGGGGGGACGACCCGCTGCAGATCGTCTCCGTGCGGAACGCGAAGTACAACCTCGTCCTCGATCGCGACAAGGGCATGTACGAGCTCTACGACTGGACGTCCGACTACTTCGAGCGGCAAGACCTCTACGAGGATCGCGCCCGCACGCCCGAGGTCCTCCACATGCGCGCGCTGCTCAGCACGTTCGTCCAGCGGTTCCACAACCGCTGGACCCGCGGTACGCCGGGCGAGCGACTCCGCTTCTGACGGGCGCCGCGCCTACGGGGACCAGCCGATCTGCAGGAGCACGCGCGGGAACACCGCCGTCGACGCCGACATGTGAACGAGGCCGAGGCCCGCGCCGCCGCCGACCGTGAAGCCGCCCCGCACGACCTCCTGGACGCCCACGTCGAACGCCGCGCCCCAATACCCGAGGGCGCGCGACGGATCGACGCTCGACTGCGTGGTCGTCCCGACGAGAAGCGACGGCCCCGCGTAGGGCCCGCGCAGGGCGTCCCGCCCGCGCCACCAGAAGTGGTAACCGAGCTCCAGCCCGAAGCTCGCGGAGTCCCGCGTCGCGAACCCGAAGCCCTCGGAGAGCAGGCTGAATCGGCCGCCGCGGTCGATCGGAAAGAAGAGCGCGTTGGGCGAGACGACGAGCGCGTGGTGCGGCACGACGAGAAACTCGACGTTGCCGCTCAGGCGACCGAAGACCAGGGGCGCGGGGTCGATCGTGAGCGCCACCGGGTGCCGCCGCTCCTCGACGTAGACGAATTCGACCCGCCGCCTCGGCGGCGGCGGAGGGGGGGGCGCCGTGACGACGGGTCGAGGCCTTCGTGCGGGAGGCGGCGGCGCGGGCGGCGGCGGGCGTGGCGGCGTGACGGCCGCAGGAGGCGCGGGCCGGGGGCTTTCGGGCCTCGGCGCGGTCGGGGGAGGCGCGGGGGCCGGCGCGTCGGTGGGCTGAGCCATCGGCGGGGGCGGCGGTGGCGGCAGGTCCGGCTGCGCCAAAGCCGTGCGGCTTCCAAGCCACAGAGCGGAAACGAGCACCGGCGGGGCCAGCGTCGGGCGCGTGCGCATCGCGGTGGAGCTTATCAGGTGCCCGCGCGGGTCTCTCGCCCGAGCGGACCGTACGCCGTCGACGCCGCGCGCCCCCCGCGTTCGAGAGCGAGACGCGCGCTCGGAATTCGTGCCAAAGTCGCCGCGTGTTCTCCGTTCTGCGCCTGCTGCCGTCCCTCATGCGTCTGCTGCCGCCGCTGACTCCCATCCGCGACCACCTGCCGACCCGGTCGTTCGCCTTCGTCAACTACGGCATCATCGCGGCGAACGTCGTCGTCTTTCTCTACCAGCTGAGCGCCATGGCCTCCGGCGTCTCCGACGAGGCCTTCGCGCGCCAGTGGTACCTCATTCCCCGCCAGCTGACGCATGACCCGATCGGCGCCGCGCCGACGATCTTCTCGAGCATGTTCATGCACGGCTCGATTACGCATATCGGCGGCAACATGCTCTTCTTGTGGATCTTCGGCGACAACGTCGAAGACGCGATGGGGCACGGCCGCTACGTCGTCTTCTACTTGCTCGGCGGCCTCTGCGCCGCGGCGGCCCAGGTCCTCGCCGATCCGTCGTCGACCGTCCCGATGGTCGGCGCGTCGGGCGCCATCTCGGCCGTGCTGGCGGCCTACGTCTTTCTCTATCCGCGCTCGCCCATCACGGTCATCAATCCCGTCTTCATTCTCTGGATATTCTGGGGAATCTTTCTTTATCTCCCCGCGTGGGTCGTCATCGGCGAGTTCTTCGTCATCAATCTGTGGGACGCGCTCGCCAACCAGGCGCAGGGCGGCGTCGCCTTCATGGCCCACGTCGGCGGCTTCGTCGGCGGCACGGCGACGTACGGCCTCTTCATGCAGGGCCGCCCGCGCATGAACGGGTACGGGCGCTGGCAGCGTTTGGCCGAACCCCGGAAGCGCCGCGAGTGGACGTGACGTGACTCGGGGCTCTCCGCCGGACCGCTCCTTCCGCCTTCCGCGCGCCGTCGTCCTCCTCGGGCTGACGAGCCTGTTCACGGACGTCGGCACCGAGATGATCTTCCCGCTCTTGCCGGTCTTCCTGACGGAGACGCTGCGGGCGGGTCCCGCGTACCTGGGCATCGTCGAAGGCACGGCCGACACGGTGTCGAGCCTCCTCAAGCTCGTGTCGGGCCTCGTCGCCGACTCGGTCCATCGCCGCAAGCCGCTCGTCCTCTTCGGCTACGGCCTCGCCGGCGCCGTGCGGCCCTTCGTGGCCCTCGCCGCGCGCCCCTGGCACGTCCTCGCCGTGCGCGTCGCCGACCGCGTGGGCAAGGGCATCCGGAGCTCTCCGCGCGACGCGCTCATCGCGGACGCCGCGGGAGACCGCGCCGGGCGCGCGTTCGGCTTCCACCAGGCGATGGACAACGTCGGCGCCGTCGCCGGCCCTCTCCTCGCCACCGCCCTGCTCGCCGCCCACGTGTCCCTTCGCGGCGTCTTCTGGGCGGCGGTGGTGCCCGGGATCGTCGCCGTCGCCCTCGTCGCGGCCGTGCCGGAGCGCGACCGGCCCGCTCCCGCGCGCGAATCCGCCGCCGACGCGCCGCCGGCGAAGCGCCCGCCGCCGCTCGTCGATCGGAGGCTCGCGGCGTACCTCGGGATCCTCGCCGTCTTTTCGATCGGCAACTCGTCCGACGTCTTTCTCCTCCTGCGGGCGCGCTCGGTCGGCCTGCCGACGGCCCAGATCCCCATCCTCTGGTCCGCCCTGAACCTCTCGAAGGTCGCATGGGCTTACCTCGGCGGCGACCTCGCCGACCGCGTCCCCCGGGCGCGGCTCATCGCGGCGGGCTGGGTCGTCTTTGCGCTCGTCTACGCGGGGCTCGGCGCGGCCTCGGTCACGTGGCACGTATGGGTACTCTTCCTCGTTTATGGCATCTTCTATGGGTTGACCGAACCGGTGGAGAAGGCCCTCGTCAAGGACCTCGTGCGCGCCGACCAGCGCGGCCGCGCGTACGGCGCCTACAACTTCGTCGTCGGCGTCACGGCGCTTCCGGCCGGCCTCCTGGCGGGTGTTCTCTGGCGGAGCTTCGGGCCGGCCGTCGCGCTCGGCCTCGATGCCGCGCTCGCGCTGGTCGCCGCGGGCCTCCTGCTCGCATGGGACGCCGCGCGTTCGCCCGCGGCCGCGGCGGGGAGCTGAACGGCTCGGCGCATGGCAGGCGTGGCGCGATCGGTCGACGAGGTTCTCGGGGCGATCTCCCGCTTCCTCCACTTCCGGAGCGCGCGGCTCAACACCGCGGCGGACATGGACCAGTACCTCTCGGCGCCGACCGAGGCGCTCTTCCCGCGCCCGTCCGCCCCGGCCGACGTCACGCGCCGCAAGGTCCTGCGCTTGCCGGGGACGGACCGCGTCACGTACGACCTCGAGTGGCGAAGCCAGCACGTCCCCATCTGCGCGAACTACCGCGTGCGGCACGCCCGCGACTACCCGCTCAACCAGACCGCGGTCGCGCGCTGGACTTACCCCAAGGCGGGCCCCCGCAAGTCGGCCATCGTCTATGTCCACGGCTGGCTCGAGCCGGGGCCTTGGATCGAGCGCGTCATCTTCCTTCCCCGCCTCTACGACGAGCTCGGCGTCGACGTCCTCCACGTCGAGCTTCCGTTCCACGGCAGCCGCAACCCCAAGCAGGCGCTCTTCCACGGTGAGCTCTTCTGGACGGGCGATCTCGTCCGCTCGTTCGAAGCCGTCCGCCAGTCGTGCATCGACACGCGGAGCCTCGTCGCCTGGCTGCGCGCCCAGGGCTACGACGACGTGGGCGTCACGGGCATCAGCATGGGCGGGTCCATCGCGATGATGCTCGCGTGCCTCGAGCCGACGCCGAGCTACATCGTACCGATCGTCGGCCACCTCCAGCTCTCGGACGCCGTGGAGGACGCGTCGATCTTCTTCCGGATGCGGTCCGACCTCGAGAAGTTCGGCATCGATCGCGCGCGCCGCAAGGAGATCTTCGACAGCCTCGGCCTGCGGCGCCTGAGTCCCGTGCTGCCGCCGAGCCGCCAGCTCTGGATCATGGCGCGCGACGACGCGTACATCACGGCCCCTGTCGTCGAGCGGCAGTGGCACGCGTGGGGCGAGCCGCCGATCGAGTGGATCCCGCACGGGCACATGACCTTCGGCGTCTCCGTCGCGCGCATCGTGAAGCGCATGGCGGAGTTCCACGAAGGGCTGCGCGCTCAGTCGTAGGTCTCGAGGTGGATCCCCGCGCGGGGCACCCGCGCTTCGCGCGCGAGGAGCGAGACGACGTCGTCGACCATCGGCGACAGGCCGCAGACGTACGCGTCGAGCCCCGCCGGGTCGCCCAGCGCCGCCGCCAGCGCCGCGGCGTGCCGCTGCACGTGGCCGGTCGCGCCGCGCCAGTCCGGCGGAGGCCGCGACAGCGTGACGTGGAGCGAGAACCGCGGGCAGACCTCGGCCCACGCGGTGAGGGTGTCCCCCCAGAGCACGTCGTCCGGCGTTCGACATCCGAAGAGCAGCGCGATCGGCGGCCCGTCCCTCCGCTGCACTTCCTCGGCGAGGATCGCACGGATCGGGGCCAGGCCGGTCCCCGTCGCGATGAAGAGACCCGGGCGGTCGCGCTCGCCCTCGCGCCGCACGAAGGTGCCCCTCGGGCCCTCGAGCTCGACGCGCGCGCCGGGCGTCGCCTCGTGCAGCGCCTCCGAGGTGGGGCCGCCCTCGACGCGCGTGACGGCGATCTCGAGCTCGTCCGCACGCGCCCCTCCGGGCTCGGACGCGATCGAATACGAGCGCTTGAACGCGAGGCCCCGCGCCGTCGGCACGATGACGTCGACATACTGCCCGGCCGTGTGGCCGACCGCGGCGCCGTCGGCGAGGCGCATCCTCAGGCTGCGCACCGACGGCGAGAGCATCGTCGCCGCCACGATCTCGGCTTTTCGCCTCCGGGCCATCGCTCGTTCGACTAAAGAATGGGGCCTCTTGCGCTTCTTCGCCACCGCCGCCAAGGGCACCGAGCCCGCCCTCCGCGACGAGCTCAAGGAGCTGCACCTCGCCGACGTCCGCGCCGACCGCGGCGGCGTGCACTTCAGCGGGGGCCTCGCCGACGCGGCGCTGGCCTGCCTCTGGTCGCGCGTCGCCGTGCGCATCTTGCTCGAGGTGAGCCAGTTCGACTCGCCCAGCGAGGACACCCTCTACGCGGGCGCGCGCCGCGTCGACTGGGCCGAGTGGCTCACGCCGAACACCACGCTCGCGGTCCGCGCCACCTGCCGGTCGAGCCGCCTCACCCACTCGCAGTACGTCGCGCAGAAGGTCAAAGACGCCATCGTCGACTCCCTGCGCGACCGCCTCGGCGCCCGCCCCTCCGTCGACCGGGACGACCCCGACGTGCTCGTCGCCGCCCACCTCGCGCGCGACCGCATGACGCTCTACCTCGACGTCGGCGGGAGCTCGCTCCACGAGCGGGGCTGGCGCGCGCGGGCAGGGGAGGCGCCGCTCCGCGAGACGCTGGCGGCGGCCGTCGTGCGGCTGTCGGGCTGGGACGGGCGCAGGCCGCTGGTCGACCCGATGTGCGGCGCCGGCACGATCGCGATCGAGGCGGCGGCGTGGTCGCGCCGGATCGCGCCGGGCCTCTCGCGCGAAGCGTTCGGGTTCGAGCGCTGGGCGAGCCACGACGACGCGATGCGCACGGGTATGCGCGCGCTGCGCGAGGGGGCCCGGGCGTCCGCGCTCGAGCAAGGCCCGCCGGTGGTGGCGCGCGACGTCGACGCGCATTCGGTGGAGCTCGCGCGGGCGAACGCAAAGGCGGCCGGGGTGTCGCTCGTGGTCGAGCAGAGCGACGTGCGCGTCGCGCCGCCGCCCGGAGAGCCGGGCTTCGTCGTGACCAACCCGCCGTACGGCGAGCGCCTCGCGGCCGACGCGGCTTTCCACGAAGAGGTCGCGCGGGCGCTCTCGCGCATGCGAGGGCAAACCGTGGCGGTCCTCTGCGGCGCGCCCGAGCTCCGGGCCGCGATCAAGCGAAAGCCCGAGCGCTGGTGGCTGCTCTACAACGGCCCGATCGAGTGCCGCCTCCTCCTCTACGAGATGCGGTAACCTCTCCGCCTCCCGGAGGTGTTCGTCATGCGGCTCGCCGACAAAGTCACCCTCATCACGGGCGCCAGCCGGGGTATCGGCCGCGCCACCGCGCTCCTGCTCGCCGGCGAAGGCGCCACCGTGGTCGGCGTGGCGCGGACGAAGAAGGATCTCGACACGCTCGTAGAAGCCATCGAAGCGCGCGGGGGGAAGGCCAAGGGCATCGTGGCCGACGTGACGAGCGGGCGCGACGCCGCGGACGCGGTGGCGCAGACGGTGGCCGCGTACGGCCGCGTCGACATCCTCGTGAACAACGCGGGCATCGGCGGATACCGCCCGTTCCTCGACTGGAGCGAGGCCGACTACGACCGCGTCATGGCGACGAACGCCAAGTCGACGTGGCTCTTCTGCAAAGCGGCCCTCCCGCACATGCTCGCGCAGGGCGGCGGCAACATCGTCATGCTCTCGAGCGTCGCCGGCCTTCAGGGCTACCCGAGCGAGGGCATCTACTGCATGTCGAAGTTCGCGCAGGTCGCGCTCGCGCAGTCGCTCGACCGGGAGTTTTATCGAAAGAACGTGAAGGTGTCGCTCGTCTGCCCGGGCGGCGTCGAGACGAACTTCGCGATCGGCGACGGGCGCACCGAGGGCTCCGAGGGCATGAAGGGGTTCTCGACCGCGGAGGACGTGGCCGAGGCGGTGCTCCTCGCGGTCGTGCCGCGCGATCGGACGCGCGTCGTGAACGTGATCCTCCGCCCGATGGGCGAGATGACCTAACCCCGGACGTCGTCGATCGCCCTCCGCAGGCGCGCGACGCCCTCGAGGAGCCGATCCTTCTCCACCGACGTGAAGCAGAGGCGCGCCCACGTCGCGTACCCGTCGCCGAAGCCCTCGCCGGGCGCGACGAGCACGCCTCGGTCGATCGCGCGCGCGAGGAGCCCCTTCAGCGGGGCCCCCGCGAGCACCGGCGCGAAGTCCACGAACACGTAGCTCCCGCCCTCGGGCGCGTGCCAGCGCAACCCCGATCCGGCGAGGGCCGCCAGCGTCGCGTCGCGCGCCGCCCGGTAGGCTCGGCGTGACCCTTCGAGCCACGTCGCGGGGGCCTGCAGGGCCGCGATCGCCACCCGCTGCGCGGCGACCGGCACGTTGAAGATCGTGTGCGTCGACACGCGCCGCGCCACGTCGACCACGCGCTCGGGCGCCACCGCGAAGCCCACCCGAACGCCCGCCAGGGCGTGGCTCTTCGACAGCGAGTAGACGGTGAGCGTCCGGTCGGCCATCCCGTCGAGCCCCGCGATCGAGGCGTGCTCGCCCTCGTAGACGTGGCCCTCGTAGACCTCGTCGGCGATCACCCACAAGCCCCGCGCGGCCGCGACGCGCGCGATCGACGCGAGCTCCACGCGGCCGAGGACCTTCCCGTCGGGGTTGTTGGGCGTCGCGAAGTAGAGGGCGCGCGTCCGGGGCGTCACCGCGGCGTCGAAGACGGCGCCCGCGTCGAGGGAGGGGTCGTCGTAGAGACGCGACGAGAAGGGGACTTCGACCGGGATCGCGCCCGCCGACTGCAGCAGGCCGATCGTCAACGGCCAGCACGGCGCGGCGACGAGCACCTCGTCGCCCGGGTCGAGGACCGCGCGGGCCGCGGCAAAGAAGGCGTGCGTCGCGCCGCAGCCCACGAGGACGTGGCGGCTCGGATCGACCTCGCGCGGGCCGATGCCTTTGGCCGCGATGTGCGCGGCGAAGGCCTCTCTCAGCGCGCCGAGGCCCGAGACGGCGCCGTAGCGGTAGAGCGCGGCGTCGAAGCCGGCCGGGTCGACGCGCGCGAACCGTGCGCCTTCCGGGGGCGTGACGTGGGTGTCTCCGATGTGGAGCTCGACGAGGTCCTCCCCGCGGCGCGCGCGGGCGTCGATGCGCGGGGCAAGCTCGGCGAAGAGGCTGGCGCGTACGGCGGAGGCCGTTCGCGAGAGGGCGGGGAGGTCGGTCAACGCGACCCTCATCATAGCCAACTCGGGTCGGCTCTTTCGCGCGTCCGTCCGGACGTTATGCTGCCCGGCCATGCACGAGCGGAGCTTCGGTCGCGCGGGCCCTGTCGCGTCGATCGGCCAGGGCACGTGGAACATGGAGCGGGACGACCGGGCGTCGGCGGTCGCGGCGCTGCGGCGCGGGCTCGACCTCGGCTTGACGCACGTCGACACCGCGGAGCTCTACGGCTCCGGCCACGTCGAGGAGCTCGTGCGCGAGGCGATCGCCGGGCGCCGCGACGAAGTCTTCCTCGTCTCCAAGGTGATGCCGAGCCACGCGTCGTACGAGGGCACGCTCCGGGCGTGCGAGAAGAGCCTGCGCCGCCTCGGGACCGACCGGCTCGACGCATACCTCCTCCACTGGCCGGGCTCCCACCCGCTCGCCGATACGATCCGCGCCTTCGAGGAGCTCGAGCGGTCGGGGAAGATCCGCGCCTGGGGCGTCAGCAATTTCGACGTGGGCGACCTCGAGCAGGCCCTCGCCATCGCGGGGCCGCGCCGCATCGCCTGCAATCAGGTGCTCTATCACCTGAACGAGCGGGCCGTGGAGAGCAGGGTGCTCCCTTTTTGCGCCAAGCACGGCATCGCGCTCGTGGCGTACAGCCCGTTCGGCGCCGGTCGATTTCCCTCCGAGCACTCCGCCGGCGGCAAGGCGCTGGCCGAGGTGGCCCGCGGCCGAGCGGCCACGCCGCACCAAGTCGCCCTCGCGTTCCTCCTGCGCGATCCGCACGTCCTCGCGATCCCGAAGGCGGCGCGCGTGGAGCACGTGGAGGACATCGCGGCCGCCGTGGGACTGACGCTGACGGACGCGGAGGCGGCCCGTGTGGCCGCGGCCTTTCCACGCACGGACCGCGGCTCGCTCCCGACGTTGTAGGGCTTCTCGGCGCGATCGCGCTTTGGCTCGGTCACGTCGGGCGCACACGACGCACACCTCCGTCGAGGCAGACCTCGGTTGAGCGAGCGGTCGTCCGCGCGGTATGTTGAACGTAGAGGTCTGTATGGCTTCGATGCCCTCGCCGTCGGCCTCCTTCGACGCCCCCGAAGCCCTCGTGCTCGAGCTCCTCGCGTGGCTCGCGAGGCGTCCTCGGACCTACAATGAAACGATCGAGGTCGGGCGGACGTCCTGCCCGCGATTGCCGGTGTGGGAGGACGCGACGGCGAACGGGTTGATCGCCGTCGTCGCAGGCGACGCCGGGACCCACGGGCGCACCGTGGAGCTCACGGCGGAAGGCCGCGCGGTACTCGATGGCAAGGCCCGATGAAGGTCGCGATCCTCGACGACTACTTCGACACGCTGCGAACGCTGCCCTGCTTCGCGAAGCTCTCGGCGTTCGACGTCGGTACGGACCAGGGACATAGGTACCAAGTCAGACCAGCAGCATGGGTGACAGGTCGAGATTCGTTCAGAGTACGGCGCGGGAGGTTCGCGTACGTGCCCTGGAAAGAGACCTGTTTCGTGGATGAGCGTGTTCGATTCATCGTGGCCGTGGCCGAGGCAGAAGAGAATCGAAGCGAAAGCTTCGCGTCGGTCTGGCGGTTCGGGATCAGCCGGCGTGCGGGATACAAGTGTCAAGCGCTACGAGCTCGATGGGGTAGATGGTCTGAAGGACCAGTCGTCCATGCCGCCTGAACTCGCCCATTCGGCCTGGGGTCCATTGCTCCGCAGCCGCTCCACGTCCCGGTCCCTGATCCGCGCGATGCCGCGCAGTGTCCTACCGGCGTCTTGTTCGTGTGACCTAACCCGCAACGCTACGGCCTCTCTCGCCACCGGCTGCGCTACCCTTGTGCTTCGTTAGAGTGAACGGACTCCTCGGAGAGCGCGTTCGAACCTCCTGAACCACCCTCCCGATGAGCCGGAAAGTGTTACCCAAGCTCCTGGTTCAAACCGTTACCTAAGCTCCTGGTCGTTCACGCGTGGATGACGCCCTCCTTCCCGCGGATGACGCCCTCCTTCGCGAGGATGACGCCCTCCTTCCCGCGGATGACGCCCTCCTTCCCGTGGATGACGCCCTCCTTCCCGCGGATGACGCCCTCCTTCGCGAGGATGACGCCCCCCTTCCCGCGGATGACGCCCTCCTTCCCGCGGATAACCCCCTCCATCCCGCGATCGCGGTCCGCGACGCTCTACAGCCCGAGCTGCATGCCCAGCTCGGGTGCGATGCCGAAGAGCGAGCCGGCCGATCCGCCGAACGCTCCCTCGCCCTTGAGCGCGAGCGTCGCCGCCAGGCTCGACCCGAGCATCACGCGCCCGCCGATGCCGAGCGCGGCGAAGAACGGCCCGGCCGTCAGCCACGCGTTCTCGGGCCGCGGCCCCGCGGCGAGGGCGCCCGCGCCGCTACTTTGGGTCAGCGTCGCCGTCACGCCGATGTTCGCGTCGAACTCGCCTGCGCCCAGCGCGCCGAAGACCATCGGCGAGAAGCCGCTCGTCAGCGCGTTCTGCCCGAAGAGGTACGTGAAGCGCGCCTCGAGGTGGACGGGCGCGAACGCGGGACCGGGGCTCGACGCCGGATCGGTCAAGAGGACGTAGCCTGCCCGCGCGCCGACGAGGACGTTCATCCCGAGCGCGTAGTCGAAGCTCGCGAAGATCCGGAGGTTGCCGGGCACGAAGCCGCCGCTCAGCGAGTCGGTCGCGGCCGCCATGCCATTGTCGAACTGGCCGTTCGCGGTGGAGTTCGCGCCCGGGAAGTTGGCGCCGGTCGAGGGGTCGACGCACTGGTAGCCGGCCGTGTTGGTCGGCGCCGTCCCCATCGTGTTGAGCTTGCAGACGTTGGTCGCTTGCGGCAGCGACACGAGGTCGATGGACAGGCCCAGGCCGATCCAGATCTTCTTGTACTTGCCGCTGCTGCCGCCTCCGCCCTTCTTCGAGCTGCCGCCGCATTTGCCGTCTTTGCAGGTGCCGCTGCTGCAGTCGTCGTCGCTGTCGCACGACTCGTCGGAGCCCTTCTTCGGCGCCGTGCACTTGCTGTCCGAGCACGTGCCGCTCGCGCAGTCGGCGTCGGCGTCGCAGTCTTCGCCTTCGCCCTTCTTGTCGACGCAGAGGCCGCCCGAGCACTGACCGCTCTCGCAGTCGCCGTTCCGGTGGCAGTCGTCGCCCTCCGCCTTCTTCTTGGCTTTGCAGCCGGGGAAGTCGGGCGGGCAGTCGTTGGCGCCCGTGGTGTCGGCGCACTGCTTGGGCGGCTCTTGTCCGGGGAGGCTCGGGCCCTGTCCGCTGAGCTCCGTCTTCACGGGAACGCTGAAGGGCTTGGAGCGGCTGCCGGAGCTCGCGACCGGGTCGTCGGACGTGCCGTAGCCCTGGATGTAGTACTGGACGTTCCCCACGGTGACGTCCTTGCAGGGAATGAGGCCGCCGTAGCCGGAGTCCATCCGCCGGAGCTCGACGGGCTTCCAGTCCGTCATGCCCGGCCCGCGGTACTTCACGACGACGCGCAGGAGCTTCTCGCTGCCGCTGTACTCGGCGTAGACGGGGAGCGGCGTCCGCACGAGCTCCGCGGTCGCGGGCACGTGGGCGAAGTCGCCGGTTTGCGCCGCGCCACCGCCGCCTCCTCCGCTACCTCCGCCGCCCGTCGTTTCGCCGCCGCCCCCCGAGTTGTCTCCGCCCGTCGCGGCACCGCCGCCCCCGGCTCCCCCAGCCGCGCCGCCGGCGCCCCCTCCGCCGCCGCCGCTCACCTTGCGCTTGGCGTCATTCCACATGCCCTCGAGCATCGGGTTCTTGTAGGCCGGGTCGAGGTCGAGCGAGGGGTCGAGGCCGAGCGCCTTCGCGAAGGCTCCGCGCCCGTCGTCGATCGAGGTTCCGCCGAGGATGAGCATCGCGCCGAGGTCGCGGTAGAGGGCGCCCTTCAGGCTCGCGTTGCACTTGTCGCCGTCGCACTTGCCGATCGCCGCCGCGAGCTTCCTCACCGCCTCGGGGTAGTTGACGTTGAGGCTGTCCTCCTCGATGGCGCGCTTCTGCAGCGCGCGCGCTTGCTTTTCGATGTTCGCATCGGCGCCCAACGCCGGCCGGGTCGCGAGGGTCGTCAGGGCCACCAAAACGCAGGGCAGAGCGCGCCGTACGACGGCGGCGAGGAGAGTGGATTTCACGCGGTTTCCTCCGGCGGCGCGAGCATAAGCACGAGGAGATGCTCGAGCACCACGCTTTTCGCCCGAACGACCGCGCCGGCGCGCGGGCCGCCGTGCGGCGGGGTTCGCGGCCGCGGGCGGGTCTAGACGCGGCGGTAGACGCCCACGACGACGCCGAGGAGCATGGTCGGTTTGAAGTCCGCCGAGCGGACGTAGATCGGGGCCATGCCCTTGTTGGCAGGCTGAAAGCGCACGTGGTCCTTCTCCGGGAAATAGTATTTCACGGTGGCCTCGTCGCCGATGAGCGCGACCACGATGTCGCCGCGGCTCGCGGTGAGCTGCTTTTTCACGAAGATGTAGTCGCCGCTCAGGATCCCGGCCTCGATCATGGAGTCGCCGTTGACCTTGAGCCCGAAGACTTCTCGGCCGCCCTTCAAGAGGTTCCGGTCGATGTGGACGGTGTCGATGACGTGCTCTTCCGCGAGGAGCGGCAGACCCGCGGCGACTCTTCCGAGAATCGGCACGGCGACGAAGTCGACGTCGTTCGCGGCGGCTTCGGCCGGCACGCCCGCGCCGTCGAGCGCGTGCGTTCCGAGGCCGGTGGGGCGCAAGGCGCGCGATTTCATGTCTTCACGTGTGAGATAGCCCTTGCGCTCGAGGGCCCGCAGGTGATCGTTCACGCCGTTCGTGGAGCGAATCCCCATGCGCGCGCCGATTTCGCGCAGCGTGGGCGGATAGCCCCGGTCGTGGATGGACTGACGGATGAAGTCGAGGACCATCTGCTGGCGCTGGGTGAGCCCTTGCATCGTGCTCAAAAGGCTAGCTGAACGGACGTTCTAGCGTCAACTTAAGCGGTACAGGCGCTTCAGAACTTCCCGCTCACGGTGAGGAAGGTCAGCTTTTCGTTCGTCTCGCGGAGGCGCCCCGCGAGGATGCGCACGCAGTTCCAGAGAACTTCGTACGCGAGGTCCTTGTGCGAATAGAGAAGGTCGTCGAAGGCCTCTTTGCGGATGACGAGCGCGCGGCAGCTCTCGTGGACGCGCGCGTCGGCCGAGCGCGGCGACTCGTCGAGCAGCGACATTTCTCCGAAGACCTCGCCCGGCCCGAGCACCGCGAGCGCCTCTTCCCCCATCCCGCCGACCTCGCGCGAGATGCGGACCTTGCCCTCGAGAAGGACGAACAGCTTGTCGCCGGGGTCGCCGTACTGGAACAGTTTCGTCCCGACGGCGTGGGACTCTTCGGTCGTCACCTGCGCGATGAGGCCGAGCGCCTCCCGCGTCAGTCCTTCGAAGAAGGGGACCCGCGCGAGCTGCTCCTCGCGGTCGAAGGGCTGGCCGGAGGTGGTCGAAATCGAGGGCACGAGCGAGCCCCAGATTACGACGCCCCGGAGAACGCCGCGCTATTCTTTCAGCGGGGTCGCCTTCAGCGACGCGCGACCCTCTTTGACGTACACGCTGAACTTCACGCGCTTGCAGCCGTGCTTGTCGACCAGCTGGTCGCGGTTCTTCTTCAGCGTGAGCGAGAACTTCTCGAACGTGAGCCCGTCGGTCGGCTCGCCGCATTGCTTCTTGATGCGGATGAAGTCCTCGTACACGAGCCGCCAGTCCGCGTTCTCGTCGGCCATGGCGCCGGCGGCCTGCGCCAGGACGTCGGCCGGGACGGACGCCACGGTGGTTTGGTCTTCGTCGTCGGCGCTGTTGACGCCGTGGATCCTCGGAACGACCGGCGGCGGCATGCCGCGCGAGCTCACGAGCGTCGCCCCGCTCGGCGGGGGGGCGCCCGTGCGACCGGACTTCGGAGGCGCGGTCGCGCGCATCGCCGCCGCGGGAAGAGGGGGCTTCGGAGCGGGCACCGGCGGCGGCTTCGCCGGGCCGACCGCGGGCGGGAAGGACGCGAAATGGGGCTCCCCCGTGTCGAACGGGTTCGAGGGTCGGGAAGCGGACGGGATGGGAGGCGCCGAGAACGGCGAGCTCGGGGGCGCGGGCGGCGCGGGCGGCATGGCCGGCGTGGGCAGCGACGGCGTGGGCAGGCCGCCTTGCGGCTCGGGCGAGAGCGGGAACGAGAAGGCGCTCATCGCGGGCTGCGCGGGGGCCGGTCCCAAGATCGACTCGAGGTCGGCGGGCTTTCGGGTCACGCCGCCGGCCTTCTCGATGGCGCGCTCGATCCCCTCGTTGATGCTCTGCGCGGCGAGGCGGTAGGCCCCCCGGAACCGCGCGACGTGCAGGCCGTCGAGCGCGCCGACCTTCATGCGGTCGGCCTGCGTCAGGAGCTCGCGGAGCGGCAGCGTATGCTCGAGCACCGTCGCGCCGATTCCGATGAGCGCCGCGATCAGGATGACCGCGCCGAGGAGCGGCCACGGGACGTTCGCCTTGTCCTTGTCGTCGGCGCCGCTCAAAAATCCCATCGGGCCCGCGAGCGCGACCTTCGTGCGCGCGACGGCGAACCCGCCGCCCTGCGACCAGACGTCGCCCGGAAGGCGCGTGTACACGACGCCGAGATCGGCGGCGAGCATGCGCGGCTCGCTGCGCCCGTCGTGGTAGGTCTTGTCGTCGACGGTCTTCAGATCGCCGCCCACGGCGTCGAGCTTGTCGAGCGGGAACCCTTCGGCGCCGCCTCCCGCGATCTTGCGGCCGGCCGCGTAGAACGCGACGCTCGCGCGCGTCCGGTTGGCGAGGTCCTGGGCGAACTTGCCGTTGATTTCCTTGAGGCCGATGATCGCCCCCGCCGGGCGCTGGGCGGCGTCGTACTCGACCGGCCGGGCGCCGACGACGTACATCTTGCTGCCGAGGAGCCACACGTCGTCGCGGAGCCAGCCGTGGAGCGCGTCGTTGGCGGCGGGATATCCGCCGGCCTCGAAGTCTTCGGCGCTCGCGGCGACGTCGTAGCCCATGTTGGCGACGACGCGCCCGTCGCGGTCGATCGCGAGCAGGATGTCGGCCCGGTAGTCCGCCGGGACCGCCTCGTGGACGGCGGCGAGGGCGCGCTTCGCGTCGGCCTTGGCCTTCTCGGGGATCTTGCCGTCTTTGCTCGAATCGGCGAGGACGAGCGCCTGCTGCAACGTCGCGTCGACGCTGGCGGCGAGGAGCGCGTCGAGCCGGCGGCGGGCGTCGATCTTGAGGGCCCACTCGACGGTCTGGCTGTCGGACGCCAGGCCCTCCATGAGCGCCCGCGTCGTCTGGCGGTTGTACTCGCCGACGGCGATGTAAACGACGTAGAGCGCGACGGCGACCGCGACGCCGAGCAAGACGTACCAGAGGCGCGAGATGACCATCTACTTCGTGTCGCTTCCGAGGGACATGGGCTCCCGCAGCTCGACCAGGCCGCGGTCGAGCACGTGGACGGGCGTCGGGTCTTTGCCGACGGGTTTGCCGTCGAAGTAGGCCTTGAAGGTGTAGTCGCCTGCCGGAAGCGACATCGAGAAAGCTCCCTCGTGGTCGGGGAAGGCGAACTCCACGGCGGCCGGATCGACGACGATGTACATGACGACGCTCGAGAAGAGCCGATCGCGGATCTCGTGGAGGCCGGGCGCGCCGGCCGCCCACTCACGCGAGGAGCCGGGGGCGGTCGGGGTCGCGGCCCACTTGTCGCTGCCGGCCTCGTAGAGCTCGTGGGCGAAGGGGTCGGCGTTCTTGAAGCTGAGCCTGGAGTTCGGCGAAAGGACGATGGTCGACGGGGTCATGCGGCCGCCGGTCACCCGGACCGGGAGCGGCTCGTGGGCCTGGGGAGCGCTGCCCGACGCGTCGAGCGCGACGACGCACACGTCGCGCGAGACGTTCGCCGAGAGGCGGCGGAACTCCTGCTTGACGGTGGGGGACGGCTCGCGCCACGTGTAGCTCCGAGCGTCGTTCTTCGACGATTCGGCGTAGACCGCGGGCACGAGCTTCTCCCACCCCGTGACCTTGCCTTTGATGGTGGCGGGCGGCAGCCCGGCGCGCAGTGTCTCGCCCGCCAGCGCCGAAGTGACGACGAGCAGGCAAGCGGCGATGCGCGTCGGGCGACGCGCGCACGGTCTGCGCTTCGCGTCCGGCATGGGGCGTATGACGTGAACCGTAGCTGACCGCGAAAGGACGTGTAAACGCCTTTCGGGCGTTCGCCGCCTTCGGCCCGAGGGTCAAATTTTCTTTGCCGCGGCCCGTCCTCAGGGGAGCGCGGGCGCTTCGAGCGGCGTCACTTCGACGTCCACCAGCTTGCCGGCCCGGAGCACCCGCAGCTTCAGGGGAGCGACGATCGGCCACTTCTGGAGGGCGCGATGCAGGTCGTCGATATGGGTGACGGTGCGGTCATCCACCGAGACGACCACGTCGCCCTGCTGCATGCCGGAGCGTGCGGCGGGGCCCCGCTCGTCGAACCCCGTGACCTCGACGCCGGCCGTCTGATCGAGGCCGAGCCGACGCATCGAGTCGCGGCCGAGGGGCCGGTTCTGGCCGGCAATGCCGAGCCAGCCGCGCCGGACGCGGCCCGAGGTCATGAGCTCTCCCACGACCCAGTTGGCGGTGTCGATGGGGACGCTGAAGCTTATCCCCTGCGCGCCGAGGATGATGGCGGTGTTGATGCCCACCACGCGCCCGCGGGTGTCGACCAGGGGGCCGCCCGAGTTGCCCGGGTTGAGCGCGACGTCGCTCTGGATGATGCCCTCCATGAGGCGGCCGTCGCGCGCGCGCATGGTGCGACCGAGCGCGCTGACCACGCCGGCCGAGACGGTCGAGCCGAAGCCGAGCGGGTTGCCGATCGCGACGACGAGCTGACCGACGCGCAGCTTCGACGAGCGGCCGAAGGTCGCGTGGCGGGGGGCGGCTCCGGCGGCGCGGACGACGGCGAGGTCGGTCGTGTGGTCGAAGCCGACGACGCTCGCGGGGCTCGACGTGCCGTCGGTGAACCCGAGCTCGAGCTCGTCGGCGCCGGCGACGACGTGGGCGTTCGTGAGGACGTACCCGTCGGGGGCGAAGAGCACGCCCGAGCCGGCGCCCGCGGGGCCGCGCTTGGAGGCGCGTGAGATACTGACTACCGCGGGTCCGACTTGTTCGACCACGCCGACGACCGCGCGCGAATAGGCGTCGAGCGGCTCTTCGTCGTCGGGGATCGGGGCGACCGGAGTGAGGTCGGCTGGGCTCGCGCTCGCCGCCGACTCGGGCCTTTCCGAAGAATCCAGGACCAGTGCCAGCGAAGGCATTTCAAGACAACGTGCGCACGCCATGCCGGCGGTCAAGCCTGCCAGGACTCAACGCGTCGTCGGGAGCTCGATGACGAAGCGCGTGCTCAGCCCGAGGTCGCTCTCGACGTGGATGTCGCCGCCGTGGTTTTCGAGCACGCTCTTGACGATGGCGAGGCCGAGGCCCGTGCCTTGGGAGTCGCGCTTGGTCGTGAAGAAGGGCACGAACACGAGCGGAAGGTGCTCGGCGGCGATGCCGCTCCCGTTGTCCTCGACGACGACCCGCACGTGCCTCGGGCCGCGCGGGGGCGCCATGACCGAGGTCGTGACGACGACATGGCCGCCGCGGACGGGCGCGGCTTGCGATGCGTTCGTGAAGAGGTTGACGAAGACCTGGACGAGCTGCTCGCCGGCCGCGTGCACCGTGAGCACGTCCGCGCCGTAGCGGCGCTCGACGCGCACGTCCGCGTCGGAGAGCACGTGCTCGCAGAACGCGATGGCCTGGTCGATGGCGTCGTGGAGGACGACGGGTCCGCGCGCGCCGTTCGAGGGGCGCGCGTAGCTGATGAGATCCCGCGCGAAGCCGAGCATGCGCGTCGCCGACTCGCTGATGCGCTTCAGCCGGCCGACGTCCTCCGCCTCGCCGATGGACCCGTCGGCGCCGGCCTTGCGGATGAGATAATCGGTGTAGGCGACGATCGACGTGAGCGGGTTGTTGAGTTCGTGGACGATGCCGGCGGCGATCTGTCCGAAGTTGGCGAGCTTGTCGGCTTGCAACATCCGGCGCTCGAGCGCGTGCGCGTCGGGGTTGCGCGAGTCGAGGGCGGCGATGGCGCGGGTCTGGCCGAGCGCGCGCCCGAGGGCCACGGCGGCCCTGTCGACGAGGCGGTGCGTGGTGGCCGAGGAGTCGCCGTCGAGCGGGTCCTCGTTCGAGGCGATGTGGAGGGTGGAGCCGGCCGGTCCCTCCGGGATGGGCGTCACGTACTCGTGGTCGAAGCCCGGGAAGAGGCGCGCGGGATCGACGCCCGACTGCACCTCGGTCTCCCCCTCGGGCATTCGCTTGACGACCAGCTGCTCGCGCAGGCCCGAGCGGAGCTCGCGCACGAAGCACGCGCCCACCGCGTGCCCCGTGAGGATGCCGGCGATGGCGTCGACCGCGGCTTCGACCACCGCGGGCTCTCCGTCGAGCAGCGGGAGGTCGACCACCGCCGTGAGCAGTCGGTCGAGCCAGCCGTGCGGGATGGCGTTCGGGATGCGCGCGCGGGCCGACGACGTCTCGTGGTCGGCGGGTCCGCCGGATTCGTTCGTCGCGGAGGCCTTGGCCGCGGCGCGTGCCCCGCGGTCGTGGGTCGGAATCTTCCGCGTCACGCCGCCCTCATTTGTGCCTTCCGGTGGCGGCGGGGCTGGGGCGCGGGGCGACGTCTTCGTCGTCTTCGTTGGCGGGCGCCTCGTCGAGCCGCGGCGCGGACGACGGAGCCGACCGGTCGAGGTCGAGGATGCGCGCGCGCCCGACGTACGACTTGGTCTCGTACTTGGTGATCTTGCCGATCTTGCGGACGATCTCCGCCATGCGCTCGGCCTCGTTGAAGATGACCTCGGCCGCGGCGTAGGGCGCGGTCTCCGGCTCGAGGCGCCGCTTGAGGAGCTCCGAGTAGCCCATGACGCTCGTCAGCGGCTGGTTGAGCTCGTGGGCCGCGGCTCCCGCCAGCTCGGCGATGATGGCCTGCCGCTCCTGCGAGAGGATCTGCTCCTGGGCTTGCGCGAGGCGCTGCTCCATGCGCATCTTCTCGCGCAGATCGGTGAAGATGCCGACGGTGCCGACGGGCACGCCCTCTTCTTGGAGCAGCGCGGCCGACAGGGACACGGGGATGCGCTGGCCGTGCGCGTCGAGCACCTCGGTGCGGAGGCCCTGCACGCGGCCGCCGCCGGTCTTGATGAGGCGCATGATGCTCGGGGCGACGCCCTCGGGATACAGCGTGCGGACGTCGCGCCCGAGGAGCTTCGAGACGGGCACCGCGTAGACCCGCTCGGCGGCCGGGTTCGCCAGAAGAATGCGCCCGTGCATGTCGGCGGTCACGATCGCGTCGACCGAGGAGTCGATGATGCGCTGGAGGAAGTCCTTCGTCTTGTGGAGCTCGTGCTCCACTTCCCGTTCTGCGGTCACGTCGCGGAACGTGCAGAGGATGACGCCTTCTTCGCGCAAGACCGAGTTGAAGTTCACGCTGAGGACTCCGACCTCTCCGGCCTTCCTCTTAATGCGGACGTCCACGTTTTGCGGATAACGGCCCTGCGAGAAGCCGAGGCGGAGCTCATGCGCCAGCGGGGCGTCTTCGTCGGCGAAGAGGTCGCCCACGCGGCGGCCGCGCAGGTCGGACTCGCTGTACCCCGTGATGACGCGCGCGCGGGGGTTGGAGAAGAGGAGGTGACCGCCGGCGTCGATGACGACGATCCCGTCGGCGGCGCTCTCGAAGAAGTCCGCATAGCGCTGGAGCGTCCGCAGCCGGCGCTCCGCCTCGAAGCGGGCCCAGGAGACCTGCTCGGTCTGGTCGCGGAGCGACTGCATGACGCGCGCGTTCCGGAGCGCGATGGCCATCGCGTTCGAGACGGTCTTGCAGAGGTCGATCTCGCGGTCGCTGAAGGTGAACGCGTGGCGCGCGCGCAAGAAGAGGACGCCCATCGGGCGGCTCTCGTAGAGGATGGGCAGGATCGCGAGTGAGCTGAAGGAGCTTTTGTGGCCTTCGTGGCGCACGATTTCGAGCAGCGGGTGGGTGGCGATGTCGGGGATGAGGAGGGGCTCGCGGCTCGTGAGCACCTGCTGGATCTCGGGGTACTTGGTGAGGTCGATCGCGAGGTCGCGGAGCTGCTCGTCGTCGCTCGCGGCGACGACGTAGCCGACCTCGCCCGTCTCGCGCACGAGGACGATGCTCACGCGATCGACCTTCGCCACCTCGGCGATGCGCTGGACGACGGTGAAGAGAATGCCGCGGAAGTCGAGGTTCGACGCGAGCGCTTGGGTCAGCTCGAGGACGACGCGCGCGTCCTGCTCTTTGCGCGCGAGCGCGTCGACGACGCCGCGCAGCCGGAGCTGACCGCGGATGCGCGCCACGAGCTCGACCGGCTTGAAGGGCTTTCGGACGAAGTCGTCGGCGCCGGCCTCGAACGCCTTCGCGATCTCGTGGTCTGCCTCGAGCGCGGTGAGGACGACGATGGGAAGGTCGCGCGTGGGCGCATGGGCGCGCAGCGTGCGAAGGACGTGGTAGCCGTCGGGCGGCGGCATCACGAGGTCGAGCAGAACGAGCGACGGCGCCAGCGCGTCGATGCGCTGGAGCGCTTCCGCTCCCGAGGCGACGGCGACGTGCGGGAGCTCAGCGTTGGCGAGGGCTTGGATGAGCACGTGCCGACTGACGGTGTCGTCGTCGACCACGAGGACCGGTCTGCCCAGCACGCACAAAAGTGTACCCCTCGCAAGAAGGCGGAACAATCGCGCCGAGGCCGAGAAATACGTCCCGCGCGATTCGACGCGGCCCGGCAGACTTCAGTCGAAGAGGCTTCCGGAGCTCCCCGCGCCGCCGCCGCCGCCCCTCGAATCGGCCGGCATGCTCCGGTGGAGCGCCTCGTAGGCCTTCCGGTTGGCGATCCGCCCGCGCGGCGTGCGGCCCACGTAGCCCTGCTGGATGAGGAACGGCTCGATCACGTCCTCGAGCGTGTCGCGCGGCTCCGCCAGCGCGGCCGCGACCGCCTCCACCCCGACGGGACCGCCGTCGTAGTGGTCGATAATGACCCCGAGGTAGCGCCGGTCCATCTCGTCGAGGCCGGCGGTGTCGACCTCGAGCCGTTCGCAGGCCTGCCGGACGCGGTCGAGGTCCACGCGGCCGGTGCCGAGGACTTCGGCGAAGTCGCGGATGCGGCGCAGGAGCCGGTTGGCCACCCGGGGGGTGCCCCGCGCGCGCCGGGCGATCTCGTGGGCGGCGTCGCCCTCGATGGCGACGCCGAGGAGGCTCGCGCTTCGCGTCACGATGCGGGCGAGGTCTTCGGGCGGATAGAAATCGAGGCGAACGACGTGCCCGAAGCGCGAGAAGAGCGGCGCGGTGAGCAGGCCGGTGCGGGTAGTGGCGCCCACGAGGGTGAAGGGTTGCAGAGGGATCTGCACGGCGGTCGCGAAGGCGCCGTCGCCGGTCATGATGTCGATCACGAGCTCGTCGAGGGCGGGGTAGAGGCTCTCTTCGACGACGGGGTTCAGCCGGTGGATCTCGTCGATGAAGAGGATGTCGTTCTTGCCGAGCTTCGTCGTGAGCAGCGCCGCGAGGGCGCCTTTGTGCTCGATGACCGGCCCGCTGGTCGTCACGAGCTGCACGCCCATCTCGCGTGCGAGGATGTGCGCCATCGTCGTTTTGCCCAGCCCGGGCGGACCGCTCAACAAGAGGTGGTCGAGAGGCTCCTGCCGCCGCCTCGCCGCCTCGACGAAGACGGCGAGGTTCTCCTTGTGCTTGGTCTGTCCGACGTAGTCTTCGAACGTCTTCGGCCGGAGCGTGCGGTCGAACTGGGTGTCTTCGTCCTGGGGGGCGGCGTCGAGGGGACGTGTCGCCGAGCCGGGCGGCGAGCTGTCTCGGCCCGTGGCTGGGCGCTTCGCCATCGATCAGCCGACGAGCTTGGCGATGTAATCGCCGATGAGCGGCAAGCCGAGGACGTGCGTGACCACCCCCGCGCGGACCGCCGCACCCGGCATGCCGTTGACGACCGCCGTTTCCTGCGACTCCGCGATGACCGTGCCGCCGGCCGCCCGGATGGCCCGCGCGCCTTCGACGCCGTCGTCGCCCATGCCGGTCAGGATCACGCCGACGCAGCGCGGACCGAGCGCGGCGACGCTCTTGAAGAGGCGGTCGGCGCTGGGCACGTAGCGATCGGCGGCGCCGGCCGGTCCGACGCGCACGCGGAGCTCGATGCCCTGGCCGCGGATGACCTCCATGCACTTCCTGCCCGGGCACACGAAGCCCGTCGCCTGACCGACGATGTCGCCGTCGCTGGCCTCGACGGTGCGGACGGGGCCCCGCTTGTCGAGCCGCTCGGCGAAGGTCCGCGTGAACTTGTCGGGCATGTGCTGGGCGACCACGATCGCGGCGGTCGTCGTCGCGGGGAGGCGACTGAAGACGTGCATGAGGGCGCTCGGGCCGCCCGTCGAGCTCGCGATGGCGACGATGATCTTCGGCGCCTTGTAGGCGCGCGATCGCGGGGCGGGCTCGTCGAACGGCTCGGGGCGGCCGTCGGGGGAGAACGCGCCGCTCGTCTGTCGGCGGACGAGCGGGCCGGGGACGAAAGAAGGTCGAAGGGATCGCACGAGCGACACTTTTTGCAAGATCTCCTGGCGAACGTCGATGGCCTCGGGGCCGAGTCGGTCGGGCTTGGGGACGAAGTCGAGGGCCCCGAGCTCGAGGGCCTTGAAGACATTTTCGCGTTGCGAATAGCTGCTCACGACGATCACGGGCGTCGGCGCCTTCGCCATGAGGATGCGAAGGAAGGTGAAGCCATCCATCCTGGGCATCTCGAGGTCCAGGGTGATGACGTCCGGCTTGAGGACCGTGACGAGCTGCAGCGCCTCTTCGCCGTCGGCCGCCTTGCCGACGACCTCGACTTCGGGGTGGTCTGCGAAGACGTCCGCGATGTTGCGCCGGTTGTAGGCCGAGTCGTCGACGACGAGGAGCCTGATGGGCCGAGGTACCGCTGTGGTCACTTGGATGAATCCGGATTCGGTGTCGATTCGCGCGCCGCTTCCGGCCGCCGATACACGAGGTCGTCTTTCAAGTGTAACAGCTCGAACGCGGTGGAAACGTTGAGGAGCGACTCGGAGTGTCCAAGAAGCAGGACGCCGCCCGGGTTCAGCCGCTCGTAGAGGACCTCGATCGCGGCTTTTCGGGCGCGCGCGTCGAAATAGATGAGGACGTTGCGGCAAAAGATGACATCGGCCTTGCCAAGCACCCGGGAGCGGTCCTCATCGAGGAGGCTCATTTGTCCAAAGTGGCACATCTGCCGGATGAAGTCCGCGACTTGCCACCCGCCGTCCGATCGTTCCTGGAAGAAGGCGCGGCGCATGTCGGGGCTCGTCACGCGGAAGCTACTCTCGGTGTACACGCCCCGGCGCGCGGCCGCTACGCAGCGGCGCGAGATGTCCGACCCGTAGATGCGCACATCCCAGCGCGAGCTCCCGGTCGCGTCCCGGGGGAAGAGGTGCGAGCCGTGAACCAGGATGGCGATCGTGTACACCTCCTCACCGGTGGCGCAGCCCGCGCTCCAGACGGCGAGGCGGCGGCGCCCGCGGGTCCGCTCGTGGAGCATCGGCAGGAGCTCGTGCTGGAAGGCACGGAGCTGCCGCTGCTCGCGAAAGAAGTAGGTCTCGTTCGTGGTCAGAAGGTCGATGGCCTCGTCCCACTCCTCGGGGGCACGCGCCCCGAAGCGCAGGTACTGGTGGTATTCGGCGAAGGTCGACAGCTTGAGGACCATCAGCCGCTCGCGGAGCCGGCGCTCCAGGGTGAAGCGCGCTTCGGGGCCGAACTGCAGTCCGGTGCGGGCCGCGAAGAGATCGCGCAAAAGCCGGAACTCCTCCGGCTTCAGCGTGATCGCTTCGCTGAAGGGCTGCCCGCGGCGCACTCAGCCGCCTTCTTTCGGACGCAGCGGCGTGATGGCGGCTCCGTCGGCGCGCTCGGGCGGCCGGACGCTCACGGCGGAGGCGATGGCGTCCCGGACGACGGGATCGCGCTCTCGCTCGTATCTCGCGCGGAGCAGGGCCTGGGCGCCGGCTCCTTTGCTCTGTCCGAGCAGCTCCGCGGCGACACGCCGCACCTCCCAAGCTCCGTGATCGAGACAGAGCGCCAGCCGCGCGAGCGCCCGCGGCCCGGGCTGGGCACCGACGAGCGTGAGGGCGAGCTTGACCACCTCGGCGTTCGGGTGGTCGAGCGCGAGGTACATCGCGTCCTCGCAGGCCATCGCTTCGCTCGACGTGCCGGCGCGGCCTTCCGCGAGCTTGCCGATGGCCTCGACGGCGGCGCACGCGATGGCGGGGTCGACGTGCCGCACGAGCGGGCACGCGGCGGCGATGGCGCGCGCGGGGTCGGCGCTCGAGAGCGCGCGGAGGGCGGCCCCCGTGAGCACCGCGTCGCGGGCGTGCGAGACGACGTTCACGAGCGGTTCGGCGTTCCCCAGCTGACCGAGCGCGTGGATGGCCGCGAGCTGCACGTCGTGGTCTTCGTCGGCGAGGGCGAAGACCACGGCGTCCGCCGCGGTCTCCCCGCCGGGCTGCGCCAGCGCGTCGATCGCGGCGCGGCGGACCTGCGGCCGATCGTGCACGAGGGCCCGCTCGAGCATGCGGAGGTCCTCCTCGCCGAGCTTCTGCGAAGAGGCGATGGCCCCGAGCAAGATGCAGCCGAGCGCGAGCGGATCGGCGCCGCCCCGGCGAGCCTCGGCGAGGGTTTGCCGGGCCGCGTCGACGTGTCGAGCGGCGAGCTCCCACGCGGCCCGGGTCGCGGCGGCGGCGACGCGGTCGTCCTCGTGGCCCATCAGCGCGGCCACCCGTCGCAGGTCGTCGCCGTCGCCGACGGGACCCAGCGTCTCCACGACGCTCGCCACGACCTCCGGCGATGCGTCGTCCAGGCCGGCGCGCAGCGCCTCGCCCACGGTGGGGTCCTGGGCGCCGCCGAGAGAGACCGCCAAGCGCAACGCCGCCGCGCGCACGGCCGGCTTCGCGCCGCGCGCCGCCGAGAGGATCGGGCCGACGGCGTCCTTGCCGAAGAGGTGGAGCGCGAGGTCCGCGCGCTCGGCCGTCTCTTCGCCGAGGGCCGACACGAGGAGAGGAATGTCCTCCACCTGTCCGAGCAGCCCGAGCATCGGGAGCGCGCCGTTGCGGGCCTCGGTGTCCTCCGACGCCATCGCGGCGCGCCGGGCATGATCGCGCGCCCCCGCCGCCGCCCGAAGCGCGCGGCGCGCGACGACGAGGAGGCCGTCTTCTTCTCGAGCCTCGGCCACCAGGCCGCCGAGGGCGACGATGGCCTCGCGCGCGATCGTGGGCGAGGGGTCTCCCGTGGCGCGCACGAGGGCCTGCACGGCGTCGGGCTCGCGCGATCCGCAGGCGGCCGCGATCGCGTAGCGCCTCAGCATCGGGTCGGTCGCGTAGGGTTCGAAGATGCGCCAGGGCAGCCTGGCGTCGAGGCGCCCGAGCGACTCGAGCGACGCGATCCGGAGAAGCGTGTCGCTCGTCGGGAGCAGCTCGACGAGCGACCTCACGGCGAGCTCGCGCGACTCCTCGCCCGCGAGCGTGGCGTTGCCGAGGGCCTCCGCCGCCGCGACACGGACGTTGGCGTCGTCGTCGTCGAGCGCGCGCGCCAGCGCGGCCGCGCACCGGCCGTCGGGCACTCCGCCGAGCACTTCGATCGCGAGCTTCCGGCCGTCGGCGTCGAGGTGCGGGAGGACCGCCATCGTCGCGGGGACGACGTCCGCGCCGATGGCCACGAGCGCCTCCACCGCCGCGTTGCGAAGACCGATGTTCTCCGTCTCCTCGAGCGCCGCCACGAGGGCCACGACGACGTCCTCTCGGGCCTCGAGCGAAGGCGCGACCAGCGCGGCCTCCTTGCGGACACGCCAGTCTTCGTCGCCGAGGGCGCTCAACAGGAGCGCGGCCGCCTCGGGGCTGCGCACCTTGGCCACCTGTTGGACGGCGACCCTGCGCGCCTCGGGCTCGGCCTGCTGCAAGAGCCAGCGGACGGCGGTGGCGGCTTCGCTCATGTCTGCGTCCTCGCCAGGGAGCGAGCCGAGGTGCCCCCGCGCGGCGGCAGCGACGTCCGGCTCGGGGCCTGCGTCATCTCGCGCGCGAGGTCCCGGAAGCGCGTCGCGTCGAGCACGAAGACGAGGGTGTCGTCGTTCGTCGTCACGCCCGCGATCCCGCGCGCGTCTTCCCCCGCGCCGAGCTCGGGGGGCGGCCGCAGCTCGGTCCCGGTCGTCCCGAAGACGCCGGTCACCGCGTCGACGACGAGCGCGACCAGTCGCTCTTCGGGTCCGCCCTGGGACGCCGGCGCGCCGGGGGTCGCGGGGACCGGCTCGCGCTCGGCCGCCCGCGTGCCCGCGTCGACCACGATCCATTTCGTCTTGCGCGTGGTCGCCGTGGCCGCGAGTCCGAAGCGGATCCGCAGGTCCACGACCGAGACCACTTCGCCGCGATAATCGGCCACGCCGATGACCGACTTCGGCGCGTGGGGCAGCGGCACCACCGTGAGCGGGTTCGCGATCTCCTTCACGCACGCGATCGCCACGGCGTATTCGACGTCGCCGACGACGAATCCGACGAGGCTCTTCGAGGGGTCATGGCGGTACCGTTGCATGGGGTCACCTCGCTCTCACGCCGACTCGAGGATGGGCCGCAGCTCGAGGAGAATGAGCATCGCCCCGTCGCTGGCCGCGGGACGCCCGATTCCCGCGATGTGGGCCGCTTGCTCGCCGCCGAGGACGTTGGCCGGTTCGATTTCTTCGTTCGCCAGACGCCAGACCTGCTGCACGTCGTCGACCAGGAGCCCGACCTGCTCTCCCGTGCCCGCGTCGGTGAGGAGGATGCGCGTCTTGCGATCGATGTGCGCGGGCGGCAGGCGAAAGGCCCTCCGCAGGTCGACGACCGTCACGAGCTTGCCGCGCACGCTGATGACCCCGAGGACGGTCTCCGGCGCGCGCGGGACCTCGGTGATGGGCGGCGGCCGGAGGATCTCCGCGATATAGGCGATGCCGACGGCGTAGGTTTCGCCCGCGAGCCCGAAGGCCAGGTACTCGACGCGCCGCCCTGCATCGCCGGCGCGCCGCGCCGCGCGTCTGTCGCTGCGGGTCTTCACCAGGTTGGACATCGGTCAACCCCGCTCCGCGCGGCCGCCGGCGGCGTGCACGGGTTGCCGGCGCGAGGACTCCTCCGAGGCCGCCGACACGAGGAAGCGCACCTCGCCGGGCATCAGCACTTCGTCGATGAGCGCCGCCACGTCGAGCACCAGCGCGATCCGCTGATCGCCGAGCTCCGTCGCCCCCGCGAAGCCGCGGGCCGCCCGGAGCGACTTTCCGAGCGGCTTGATCACGATGTCCTGCTGCCCCACGAGCTCGTCCACGACGAGCCCGAGCCGCCGCGACCCGACCTTCGCGATCACCACGAACGCGCTCCGCGGCCGATCGGGCGCGGGCAGGGAGAAGAGGCGCGCCAGGCGGCAGATCGGGAGGGACGCGCCGCGCACGGTGAGGACCTCCCGCTGCTCGACCCGGCGCACCTGGCTCTCGTCGAGCATGATCGCCTCCTCGACGCTGGCGAGGGGCACGGCGAAGAGGCGGCTCCCGATCTCCACGAGGAGCACGTGGATGATCGCGAGCGTGATGGGCAGCGTGATCGTCATCTTCGTGCCGATGCCGACGTCGCTCGCGATGTCCACGATCCCGCCCAGCTTGCTGATGTTCGTCTTGACGACGTCGAGGCCCACGCCGCGCCCGCTGAGGTCCGTGGCGACGTCGCGGGTGGTGAACCCGGGCATGAACACGAGCGCGAGCATCTCGCTCTCGGTCAGCTCCTTGGCCTCGTCGGCGCTCACGATCCCGCGGCGCACGGCCGTCGCCACGAGGGCCTCCTGGTCCATGCCTCGCCCATCGTCCTCCACTTCGAGGACGACGTGGTTGCCCTTCTGGAACGCGTTCAGGGCGATCGTCCCGAGCGGCGGCTTGCCGACCCGCAGGCGCTCGTCGCGCCCTTCGATGCCGTGGTCGATGGCGTTGCGGATCATGTGCATGAGCGGATCGCTCAGTTCTTCGACGATGAGCTTGTCGAGCTCCGTGTCCGCGCCCGTGACGACGAGGTTCACCTCTTTCTCGAGCTCGCGCGAGATCTGTCGAACGATGCGCGCGACCTTGTCGAAGGCTTGGCCGAGCGGCACCATGCGGACCTCGAGGATCCCGCTCTGCATCTGGGCCAGCTGGCGCTCGAAGGAGCGGTTCAATCTCGACAACTCGGTCGCGAGCTCGCGCGCGTCGGCAGGTCGCCCGCGGACCCGCTCCGTCAGCCGCGCGATCGCGGTGCTCACGATCGCGAGCTCGCCGACGATCGTCATCAAGCGGTCGAGCTTTCGGATGTCGACGCGGACCGTCTGGCTCGCGGACCGCAGCGAGATCTCGCGGTTGGGCGAAGGCGCGCGGGGGGCGCCGGCGGCGGGCGGCTGGTTTGCGACCGGGGCTCCGGCGGCGTGCGTCGCGTGGACGGGTCCCGCGGGCGCTCCCGCGGGCTGCGCGGGGTCCAGCGGCGCCGCGGGCAGGGAGCGCGAGTCGGGGCCCGGTTCGATCGACGGCGCCGTGATGGGCGCCGGGCGCGCGGTGGGGCCGGAGCGCCGGGGGACCTCCTCGATGGAGACGGTGGGTCCGACGATCGCCTCGCGGAGGGCCTCGACCGGCGACCGGCTGGCCATCAGGATCTCGAGCTCGATCGTGTCGACGTTCGCGGCGGTCCCGGTCGGGAGGAACGTCAGGATCTCGCCGAGCGGCCGCGCCTGGGCCTTCAGCTCGTCGAGCGCGCCATCGATCGACGAGAGCGCGAAGGTCACGCGGATGCGGTAGAGGGCGAGCCCCTGCTGGATGTTCGTGCGGAGCCGATGCTCTTCGTATTCGGTGAGGACGCCGAGCAGCCCCGGGTCGAGGTCGTACTGCGCGACGACCGCGGTCCCTCCTCCGGCGCCTCGCTGCGAGATCTGTCCGAGCGCGAGCAGCAACTGCTCGACCTCGCGCTCCGGTTCGGGGGTCCCTCCGCTCTCCGCCGTCAGCAGGCGCGCGTAGAGCGAGACCGCTTGGAACAAGAGGTCGAGCACCGCCGCCGTGATTTCGATTCGACCGAGCCGAAGGTCGTCGAGGACGTCCTCGAGCTCGTGCGAGAGCCCCGCCATGCGGGTCGCGCCGAAGAGCCCCGATAGCCCCTTGAGCGTGTGCACGCCGCGGAAGACGTCGTTGATGAGCTCAGGATCGACCCTCCCCGCGCGGAGCCCCTCGTCGAGGACGAGCAGATCGCGGCCGAGCCCGTCGATGAGCTCTTGCGCCTCGCTGAAGAACTCGTCGCGAGCCTTGTCGCCGCCTTCGCCGCGTCCGCCGCCCTCTGCCATGACTCAAGGTCCGTTGGAGGGTGGGCCGCTTCGTTGCGCGCGTTCCGGGCCGGCGCCGATGAGACGGGCGCAGACTTCGCTCAGCTGCTCGGGGGTGAACGGTTTCGGTAGATAGGCGTTCGCGCCGAGCGCCAGACCGCGCTCGACGTCGTGCACTCCGCGCAGGCTCGAAATGATGAGAAGGGGCGTGGTCCGATGGTGCGACGACGCACGGATGAAGCGGACCAGCTCGAGGCCATTGATGTCGGCCATGTTGATGTCGGTCACGATGAGGTCGTACGGACCCCGCGGCAGCAGGCGGAGCGCTTCGAAGCCGTTGCTCGCTTCGACGACCTCGCAATTGCCGCGGCGCGCCGAGAACTCCGGCGACTCGAGCACCGCACGCACGAAGGCCCGCGCGGAGACGGAATCCTCCACGATCAGGATCCTCCTCACGAGACCCACCACGCCCACAAAGGCTAGTCTACTACCCTATGCGCCAGACCGGTGGAAAACTCGCCAGTCCCCTCGCGCCTTCTCCTCTTTCTATCCCTGCTTCCGCTGCTTCCGCCGTGGACGGGGCAGGGGCCACGTCGATGACGACGGCGGCGGCGCTCGTCGTCGGAGACGAGATCCTCTCGGGCAAGGTGGAGGAGTCGAACGTCGCACCGCTCGCCCGGACGCTCCGGGGCTTGGGCATCCTGCTCCGGCGGGTCGTCGTCGTGATGGATGACGTCGAGGCCATCGCCGCCGAGGTCCGCGCGCTCTCGTCCACCCACGACTGGCTCTTCACGAGTGGAGGCGTCGGTCCTACCCACGACGATGTGACCGTGGAGGCCGTGGCGCGGGCCTTCGGGACGCAGGTGGTCGCCTCCCCCCGGATGGAGGAGATGCTCCGCGCCCACTACGGCGAGCGGTGCACCGACGGTCACCTGCGGATGGCGCTCATCCCCGAAGGGTCCGCGCTCGAGTCCACGCCGGAGGTCGCGTGGCCGACCATTCGCTTCCAGAATACCTGGCTTTTGCCGGGAATCCCCGAAGTGTTCCGCATCAAGCTCACGGTCGTCGCCGCGCGCATCGGGCCCGCCGGTCCCCCGTTCGTGTCGCACGCCGCGTACGTGAACCTCGACGAGGGCGTGCTGACGCCGCTCCTCGCCCGCGTCGTCGGCGACCACCCGGACGTGTCGGTCGGCTCGTATCCCAAATGGTTGGAGACCCGGTACAAGACCAAGCTCACGTTCGACGGACGAGACGAGGCGCGCGTCCTCGCCGCCCGCGACGCGTTCGTCGCCTCCCTTCCGCCGGGCGAGCCGCAACAGGTGGACTGAACCGAGGGCGCACCTCCTGCGACCGTACGGCGCACGGGTTCTCGGGGTGAGGGCCCTCGGATGGGCCGTCGGCAGGGGGGTCGGGGGCGGGGCCGAGGGCCGGGGCAGCGGCAAGTGGGGCAAGCCGTTGCATTGCGGCGACGGCGCTAGCTACACTTACCGCTGCGCCCCTGGCCACGCGCACACCATCAATCGGCTACTTGCTCGACCAACTCGAAAGGCAAGGGCAGGGGACCGTCCATGTGGAAGCTGGTCATCGAGGACGACGAAGGTAAGCGCACCGTGGTTCCGCTCACGCGGGACCACTATTCGATCGGGCGTAAGGAGGGGAACACCATCCGCCTGACCGAGCGCAACGTCTCTCGCGATCATGCGCGGCTCCACAAGAAGAACGGCGGTGGGCTGGGGGAGAAACCTACCTTCGTTCTGGAAGACCTCACGAGCTACAATGGCGTCTTCGTCAACGGCCTGCGCGTCGGCCAAGCCCAGGACCTCGCCCACGGCGACCTGGTCCAGATCGGCGACTACCGGATCGTCCTCCAGGACGAGATTCTCGCCGACGCACAAGAGGTCGAGACCGGCGAGTCCAAGCAGACGATCCCGAGCGCGCCCAACGCGCGCGCCGCGGCGCTCATGGATCGGCCGAACCGGCTGGTCATGCTGACGGGCCCCGCGCCCGGCTCCGAGTTCCCGCTCGAGCGCGATCGCCTTTCCATCGGTCGCGCCGAGGACGCCACTATCTCGGTCAACCACAACTCGGTGTCGCGAATGCATTGCGAGGTGCACGCGCTCGGCGACGGCCGCTTCGAGATCGTCGACAAGGGCTCGAGCAACGGCGTTCGGGTCAACGGGGCGGAGCTCCGGCGGGGCATCATCGAGTCGGGGGACCTCATCGAGCTCGGTGACGTGAAGTTCAAGTTCATCGGGGCCGGGCAGATTTTCCGCGCCACCGAGAGCCAACAGCTCGCGGCGATGACCGACCGCGTCGCTCGAGACATCGCGGGTCCGCCGCGCAGCTCCAACGCGCTTCCGGTCGCGGCGTTCATCGTCGTCGTCGTCGCGGGGGCCGCCGGCGCCTGGGTCTACACGCGTCCGCCCATGGACACGCCGCCCGCGCCGACGGTCGCCGTCGTGTCTCCCGATCGGGCCACCCTCGACCGCGCCAAGAAGCTCTGCGCCGCGGGCGATTGCGAGACGGCGCACACCATCATCGCCTCCATCCCGGAGGCCTCGCCGCTCCGATCGACGCAAGAGTTCAAGGACATCGAGTCGAAGTGGGCCGACGATCTCCTCGCCCGGGCCAGCCGCGAGGCGGACATCGCGACCAAGAAGGACCTCTACCAGCGGGTCGCACAAGCCATCACGGTCGAGCCCACGCGGCGCAAGGCCGGCGCGGACCGCCTCCAGGAGCTCGACGTCGTCGCCGTGGCGGCGACCAACGCGGCCGACCTGCCCGCGGCCTCGAGCGGACGCGTCGCCGACGACAACCCTCCGCCGCCTCCTGCCCCCGCGCGCGAGTCGCGCCGCGCCGCGGCCATCGTGGACCCGCCCCCGCTGCCACCCGTCCTGGCCGCCCCCAATGCCACCCCGCCGTCCGCCGCGTCGCCCTCCCCGACGAAGTCGACGGCTCCGTCCGTGGACGATCGCGAGCGGCAGCTCGCCCTTCAGGGTACGCAGGACGCGAAGATGCTCCTCAAGCAGCAGCTCGAGCAGCGGGTCTCGAGCGGCAAGGCGACCGACACCGAGATTCGCCTCCTCATCAGCACGTGCAAGGACCTCGGCGATCGCCCCTGCGTGCAGCAAGCGCGCGCCGTGCAAGCACAGCGCGGCAACTAGCCGCTCCGTCGGCCCTTCGCTGAGGCCCTCTCCGAGCTATGGGATCGGGTCGGGGTCGACGCCGTGCTTGCTCGCGTTGTCGCAGCCGAGCTCCACGCCGGTCGGTCCGTCCTTCGTCTTGATGATCTTGAACTCGACCCTGCGGTTCTTCTCCCAGGCCGCGGGCGTGTGGCCGGGGTCGTCCGGACAGAACTCGCCGTAGCCCTTGCTCCGCAGGCGGCTCTGCTCGATGCCCCGCGCGATGAGCGCGCGCATGACGGAGTTCACGCGGTCCTGGGTGAGCTTGAGGTTGTGCTCGTCGCTCGCGCGCTCGTCGGCGTGGCCCGCGATCTCGAGGAGCAAGAACTCCGGGTGGTGCGCCAGCGTCGTCGCCACGGCGTCGAGGATGCGGTTCGACTCCGGCAGGATCTCCGCGCTGTCGGTGCGGAATTTGATCTTCTCGAGGATGATGATGTTGTTGTCCTGGATGATGACGCTCCCCTTGTCGGGGCAGCCGTCCTCGTCCTCGAACCCGTTGTAGGTCTCGGGGTCGTTCGGGCACTTGTCGCGGACGTCGGGGATGCCGTCTTGGTCGTTGTCGGGGTCCGGGCAGCCGTCTTCGTCCTGGAAGCCGTCCTTGTCCTCGGGGTCGTTCGGGCACTGATCGACCTTGTCGGGGATGCCGTCTCGGTCGTTGTCGGGGTCGGGGCAGCCGTCTTCGTCCTGGAAGCCGTCGCGGTCCTCCGGCTCGTCGGGGCACTGGTCTTTCGAGTCGGGGATGCCGTCGCCGTCGCGGTCGCCGTCGGATTGCTCCGGGCACCCGTCTTCGTCGTGGTCGCCCTCGCGGTCCTCGGGGACGTTGGGGCACCGATCGTCGACGTCGGGGATGCCGTCGTTGTCGTTGTCGGGGTCGGGGCAGCCGTCTTCGTCCTTGAACCCGTCGAAATCCTCGGGGTCGTCCGGGCACTGGTCGACGTCGTCCTTGATGCCGTCGCCGTCTCGGTCGCCGATCGACGGCTCGAACACGAAGCCCACGAACGCGCGCTCGTCGGCCGCCTCGAATCCGTGCCCGTAGCGGGTGCCGCCGCCGAGCATGAAGTACGAGTTTCGTTCGACGAAGACCTTGATGCCGCCCACGACCTCGTTGCTGTCGGCGATCGCGCCGGTCGCGCCGCTCGCCGTGAGGACGGTGCCGTAGGTCTCGGCGGCGAGATCGAGCGACTCGAGCACGCGCCAGCTGATGCCTCCTCCGTACGTCGCGAGGTCGCCGTCGGCGTAGCGGCCGTGGTTGAGGGCCAGCACCGTGCCCGTCGCCGAGTGCCCGCGGTAGCCGCCGTTGAGCGCGATGCGAAACTGCCCGCTCGGCCCGAAGCGCTTCTCGACGGCGAGTATCGGCCAGTACCAGAACCCCGAGTCCGCGCCGGCGTTCGCCGCCGCGTCGGAGAGGCCGCCGCCCCCTTGCACGCCGATGGCCAGGCCGAAGCCGCGCTCCACCTTCAAGATGCGCCACTTCGCGTGCACCGCCACGTCCCCCACGCCCTGGAAGTCGAGCTTCGTCGGTCCCCAGCCCGCTTGCTGCGCTTGCCCGTTGCCGTCGTACGTCGTCGGGCCCGACATCAGATCGATCGGCACGTCGACGCCGACGATGATCTGGTTCGCGATGCCGTAGCTGAACTGGAAGGTGCCCTGGAAGGAGTGCTCGATGAGTGGGCTCGTCGTCGCGGTCCGAAGGAGCGTGTGGGCGTAGTCGAGGACGAGCCCGAGGCTGATTTCCTTGTTCCCGAGGATGTCGGTCCCGTTGACCGTGAAGATGCCCTTCGAGTCCATGGCAGGGCGGAACAAGTGCGTGTCGAGGCCGTCCCCGTTCGACTTCGGGATGACGTTCGGGGTCGACTGGGCGCTTGCCCCGCGCGCCAAACCCACGGCGCAGAGGGCGACGCCGAGCGCCGCCGCTCGGCGATCTATACGATGAACCATTCTAGGCGGGCTCCGTTCACGCTCCCCGTGCGGTCTGTCGAGCGGACCTTCTCTCGATGGCGCGGAGGGTAACACACACGCCTTGCCGCTTAGAAATGCGGAGCGCTCGATTCGACGCGCCGCGAGAGGCGTTTGCCGTAGGCAAGGGGCCTTGTCCTCGCCTAGGCTCCGCGCTCGGCAACGTGAAGCCGCTGCGTCTCGGTGGACTCGCTCGTGCCCTGGGGATGGCGGCCCTCGTCGTGGTCGCGTCCGCGCTTGCGCCCGTGGCGCGCGCCGAGGAGCCGTCCTTCGACGGCGCCTGGAGCATGAGCGCCATCACGGAGTCGTTCGTCGTGCAGCAATGGGGCGCGCCGTGCGGACCCCCGCCCGTCTCGGGCGTCATGCTTCAGCCAGACGCCGTCACCCTTCGCGAGGAGCGGGGCGAGCTCTCGATCACCGGGTCCGGCTCCCGCCGCGCTCTCCGCACCGACGGCTGCCTCGACCCGATGCCGACCCTCGCGCGGGAGACGCACTCGCGCGACCCGCGATCCTGGCGCACGCGCTGCGCCACGCCTTCCAGCGATCCCCGCCACGCCGTCGTGAACACGGCCTACTTCGTGGCACCCGGGGACGACGCGATCTCCGTCGCCGAGACGGGCCGCTACGAGTTCACCATCGGGGACGGCCGCTGCGTCGCCGACGTGAAGCGCTCGGCCATCCTCTCGCGTTCTCCGAGCGGCGGCCCCGCGCCGGCCGACTCCACCGTCGCGCCCACGAGGTCCCAAGCGCCCTCGCCCTCCCGGGTCGACTGCTCTGCGCCGGGCGATCCGTCGCGCCTCGAGGTCCGGCCTTCCCGCAAGCTGATGCGGGTCGGAGAGACGTTCGCCTTCCAGGGCTCGGTGGTCGACGCGAACGGCTGCCCGACCGGGACGCCGATCGCCTGGATGGTGGGGCCGGTGACCTTCCGGGACGGCCAGCCCCACGCCGCGCGGCCGTCGATCGACGGGATCGGGCGCCTGACCGTCCCGAGCGCCGATTTCTCGGACGCGACGTTCGACGTCGTCGCGACGGCGGCGGGTCGAGGCGCGCGCGCGTCGGTCGAGGCCACCACGGCGGCGAACTTCGAGGCCCTCCTCGCGCAATCGGGGCTGGATGCGCACGGCGAGCGCGTCGAGCCGTCGGTCACGGTGTTCCCCACGAGCTCCATCGGCGCCACGCGGTCGCGGGCCGAGGACGGGGCCTCCCGGCGACGCACGACCTTCATCGCGGTGGTCGTCATCCTCTCCCTGCTCCTCGCGGTCGTGGCCGCCGTCGGGGCCTTCCGCGCCAGAAACGCACGGCGCGCGGAGCGCGAGGCGCAAGAACGCCACGCACAGAAGATGCGCGACTACGAGCAAAAGAAGGAGGAGCGCGAGCACCAGTACGCCGAGCAGATGCGCGCCCACGTCCAGAGCGTGGCGATCGCTCAGCAGCAAGCGGCCGCGGCCGCGGCGCGAGGGTTCGACACGGGGCCCTCCTTCTGTCCCTCCTGCCGCCGGGAGTTCGACCGGGGCGGCGGCTTCTGTCCGTTCGACGCGAACCGCCTCGTGACGATCGCCGGCCACGAAGACCTGCTCGCCGGCCCGGCCGGTGGGGTGTGCCCTACATGCAAGCGCGGCTTCAATCCCGGGGTCCGCGTGTGCCCGTACGACGGGGAAGAGCTGGTCCCGCCCGCCGTCGCCGAGACCGCCCGCATCTCGTTCGCCCCGCCCCGTGGAAAGATATGTCCGACCTGCGGCGGCCACTTCGACGGCAACGCCGCCTTCTGCGGGAAGGACGGAACGCAGCTCGTGCTGCTGAATTAGAGGCACAAGTCGTCACGTTTGGCCCGAGCACACCGGCGGGTCCGAGCCGCTTCCCACGCACAGAAGCGGACGCGCGGCTTGCGAAGCGCTAACATCAGCCCGGCGGGGGGGGTGTCGTAGAGGCCCGTTTCGCACGTTCGTACCGAGAGCAGCCGCCCAGCGTCGTCGGCAATTGAGGAAATGGTCGCGGGATGAAGATCACGTGTCAGGCCTGCCAGGCCAAATACACGATTGCCGACGAGAAGGTCGCCGGCAAAGTCGTGAAGATCCGCTGCAAGAAGTGCGGCGCCACGATCGTCGTGAACGGCAACGAAACGACCATCGGCTCCCAGCCGCCGGGCGCGGGCGACGAAGCGGGCGAAGGGGCGGTGGCCCTTGCGGCCGGCTCGTCGGAGCCCTGGACGGTCAACGTCGCCGAAGGCGACCAGCGCGTGATGACCGAGCCAGAGGTCGTGGCCGCGTATCGCGTGGGCGTCGTGACCAACGACACCTATTGCTGGAGGGACGGGATGGCCGATTGGCTGCCCGTCATGGACATCGCGGCGCTCTTCTCCGCGTGCAACGCGCCCGGGGCGGCGGCGGGCGAGTTCCCGGCCAAAGGCCAAGACGCATCGGCCGCGCCGACGCGCACGAGCACCCCGCCGGCGGGCCCCCCCCGCGCCTCCACGTCCCCGAAGGATCGCAACGGTGCGCCTGCCGCCGCCGCGGCCACGGCGGCCCGTCGGGTCGGCGGTCGAGCCGCCGCCGCGGACCTCTTCCGTGGCGCCGCCCAAGCAGGCGGTGAAGACGAGGTGATGACCAGCGCGCCGCCGTCGCTTCCATCCCCCGGAGCCGACGCCCGCGGGTCCGCGTCGAAAGACAGCGGCGCCGCGGCGCCCTCGATGACGGCGACCACGGAGGCCTCGGGCCTCATCGACATCCGCCAGCTGGGACAGCAAATGCGCCCTGCGGGCGACGAGAAGAAGAAGACCCGGGTCGACGACATCATGAACATCGGCGGAGGCGGCGCGTTTGGGCCGTCCCTCGCCGCGCCCGTGCTCACGGCACCGTCGCTCGAGCACTACTCCCAACCGCCCCCCGGGTTGCTCGCGGGACCCGTCGCCTCCCAGGTCAAGAGCCGCGCGCTCATGATCGTGGCGGTGTCCGCGGGCTTCTTCTTCCTCGTCGCCGCGGTCGGCGTGCTCGTCCTCATCTTCCGCGGCACGGGCCCCGGCGAGGAGCGCGAGCGCATGCCCACGAGCGCGACCACGGCCGCCGCCGGGTCGACCACCGCCGCCACGACCGGCACGGCCGCGGCTTCTGCCGAAGCCCCCGCGGCCCCGTCCACCGCGGCGGTCGCCGCGAGCGCCGCTCCGTCGGAGTCCGCGGCCGCCGCGCCGTCCGCGAGCGCCGGTGCCGGCGAGACCGCCCACGCGACTGCAGCCACGGCGCCCAGGGCGTTCGCCCCGGCGGCGCCGAGAGAGGCCCCGGCTGCCGCGCCCGCGGGCGCCGAGTTCAACATGGGCGAAACGAAAGCGCGGCTCGCCGCCATCGCCAACGGCGTGCAGACCTGCAAGCGCGGGGATACCTCGGGCTCGGGCCGGGTCGAGATCACGTTCGGACCGAGCGGCGCGGCCCAAGCGGCGACGCTCCAGGGCGGCTCGCCCTTCGACGGGACGCCGACCGGCAAGTGCGTCGAGGCCCGCTTCCGTCAGGCCAAGATCCCGGCGTTCGGCGGCTCTCCTCAGTCCGTGTACAAGAGCTTCACGATCAACTGACGAGCCCCACGTGCCCTCACTCCTCGTCGGCCTCTGGATGGGCGCTGCGTTCCTGCTCGGTCTTCGGGTGGGGCTGGCGATCGGTTATCGCGCGGAGCGTCGGCGGCGTGGCCATGGCAGCGCGTTCCTCATGCGGCGGTAGAAAGCGCGCGGCCGTCGCGCGGCGTGCCTCCGTCGCCGCTCGCTGCAGCATCCTCGCGCTCCTCGCCGCGTCGGGGGCCCGTGCGGCGGACCCTGCGCCCGCGTGGGCGGCGTGGAGCGCGTCCCCGGTCGCCGTCGACCCGGCGCCCGTCTCTCCGATCGAACAAGACGCCCTCTCGCGCTGCGGCACGGCGGAATCGGGTCTCCGTCAGACCGCCCGGTCCCTCGTCACCCGGTGGACCCGCGGCGCGTCCCTGCCCGACGCCGACGGGATCGCCCTCCTCCAACGCGCCGCGGGCGAGCCGCACCCCTGGGCGCGCGCGTGGCTCGCCAGCGCCCACGGGCTCGACCACGACGCCACCCTCCGCAAGCTCGACGCCTGGCTCGGCGCCGCCGGCGCGCGTCCGTCCCTTCGCCGGTGCGGCGTCGCGTCCGGGACGGGCCGAGGCGACGAGACCGCGCTCGCCGTCGTCACCGCCGACGCGCTCGCGGACCTCGACCCGCTCCCGATCCGCGCGCGCCCCGGCCAATGGCTGACCGTGCGCGCCCGCCTGCGTGTGCCCGCGTCGGCTGGCGCGGTCGTCGCCCTCGGGCCGAGCGGCCTTCCGCGCGTCGTGCCGTCTTCTTTCGACGGGCGCAGCGTCGTCGCGCGCTTCGCCCCCGAGCGACCGGGCGCGTTCACGCTGCAGGTGATGGCCGACGTCGCCGGCGGCCCGCGCCCCGTGCTCGAAGCCGCCGTCTTCTCGGGGGTCGAGCCGGGGTCCGCGGACGCGAGCCCCGCCGCGCCGGGCGAGGCCCTCGTCGACCCCACCCTCTCCGACGCGGAAAACCTGGCGCGCATGGTGTCGGCCGCGCGCGCGTCGGAAGGCCTCCCCCCGCTCGCCCGCGACGCGGGTCTCGACCGCGTCGCCCGCGATCACGCCGCGCAAATGGCCCGCGCCGGCCGCCTCGCCCACGACGTCGGCGACGGAGACCCCCTCGATCGCCTCCGCGCGGCCGGCGTCGACGCGCGCGACGCCGGCGAGAACGCCGCCTACGGATCGACCCTCGCCCTCGCCCACCGCGCCGCCTGGGCGAGCCCCTCCCATCGCGCGAACCTCCTCGGGCCGCGCTTCGCGAAGGTGGGCCTCGGCGTCGCGCGCGACGCCGACGGCGGATACTGGATCGTGGAGGCCTTCACCGGCCGGTGAGCCGCGGCGATGGACGCGCGCGTTTCAGTCCGCGTTCAGGGGCTGCTTGCGCTGGGGCATCTCGCCCTTGTCCTCTTCCGTGATCTTGAACTCCACCCGCCGGTTCGCCGCGCGCCCTTCGTCGGTGTCGTTCGTCTCGATGGGCCGCGTGAGCCCGTAGCCTTCGCTCTCGAGCCGGCCGGCGTCGATGCCGTGCTGGACGAGCCACGTGCGCACGCTCGCCGCGCGCCGCTTGGAGAGGTCGAGGTTGTAGTCGGCCCCGCCGTGGTTGTCGGTGTGGCCCTCGATCCGCATCTTCTGGATGGTGGGGTTCGCCTTGAGCAGCTGGGCGATCTCCATCAGCATCGGGAAGCTGTCGGCCAGGATCGTCGCCGACCCGGTCGCGAAGTGCACTTGCTGGAGCACGCGCACCATCCCGCCTTCGAGGTGGATGAACCGCGGGCAGCCGTTCTTCTTCGGATCCGGATCGGGCTGACCCGGCTCCTTCGGGCAAGCGTCCTTCGCGTCGGGGATCCCGTCGTTGTCGGCGTCGTCCTCGGGGCAGCCGTCGAGGTCGTCGATGCCGTCCTTGTCCTCGGGCTCGTCGGGGCATTTGTCGTACTGGTCCGGGATGCCGTCGCCGTCGCGGTCCGCGAGGGCAGGGCAACCGTCACCCGGGTCCGGCGGCTTGTGGTCCTCCGGCTCGGTCGGGCATGCGTCGATCTCGTCGGGGATCCCGTCGCCGTCGGTGTCCTTCTCGGAGTCGACCACGTGCGCGTGGATGCGCACCGGAGGCGACGACGCGTCGGTGTCCTCGATCGGCAGGTACGTCCCGAGCATGGCCACGATGCGGAGGTCGGGGCCGCCGTAGCCGGTGAGGATCCGCGTCCCCGCCCCGGCCGTGACGAACCACCGGTCGCCGAGGATGTGGATCTTGTTGATGCGCGCTTCGCCGTTCCACTCGAGCGGCGTGTTCTGGCTGGTGAAGACCGTGTCCCCGATGATGTCGTCGCTCTGGATCCCCGTCTGGCCGAAGATGCTCAGCCCGAGGCGGAACCTGTCGTTCGCGAAGGGCAGGAACGCGCCGACCGCCGCCCGAACCTCGTTGCCGATGCCGAGCCCCTGCTTGGGGCCCGCCGACTGCCCGCCGGGGTTGTTCACCGAGTTCTCGGGCCGGAAGACGACCCCCGCGTTCGCGTCGAAGATGAGCGGCAGCTTCCAGCCCGTGGCGATCTCGCCGGTGAGCATGATCATCCCGGAGACGCCGCCGTCGCCGCCGAAGTTCGTCGACGTGCCCGTCGGCACCCACACGTTGACCTGGGCGCCGAGCGCGCGCGCGCGATCGTCGCTCCGGAACGCGATCCACCGCGCGTCGAAGCGCGTGTCGCCGACCGACGGCCCGCTCGTGCCGTACGTCGTCTGCCCGGTGCTTCCGGTGAACGTTTGCGAGGGCTGGTTGCCCGTCTCGACCCACGCCGCCGGGAAGGTGGCGCCGAGCGTGACGCGGTCGAGAAACTCGAAGCCCACCGACAGATACGTCGAGAGCTGCGTCGTGATGACGTTCACCGGCGAGGCGCGGAGCGTGGCCGCGCTCGCGAGAATGTTGTTCATCCTCAGCGGGTTCAGCGAGAAGCCGAGGCCGAGCTGCGCGTAGAAGACGGCCGGGTCAGGACGGACCACGGGTCGAAACAGCACCAGTCCGTCGTCGGGCGCGCCTGGCACCTCGAGCCGGTCGAGATGGAAGGTGTGCTGCTGGGCTCGTGCCGGGCGGGCGGCGAGCAGCGAGCCAAGCGCGGCGAGGGCAACGGCCCAATGGAAACGGCCGTGGGGTCGAGCCATTCGCTTTCACCCCGAGTAAAACATTGCTTGGCGTTCTCTGGCCAACAAAAGCTCTGCCGGATGATGGACCTGGGGGAACCTGGCCCACATCGTCGCGTGCTTTCGGCGGGGTGCGTCGACGCCTGGCTTGACCATCCCCGGCGCAGATGCTTAGTTGCGCCCCGTCTACCGTCATGAAGCGTACCTACCAGCCGCACAACATCCGCAGGGCACGAACCCACGGCTTCCGGGCCCGCATGTCGACGCGCGGCGGTCGAAAAGTTCTCCAAAATCGCCGCCGCAAGGGCCGCAAGCGCCTCGTGCCGACGCTCTACAAGAAGTAGTGGCGTTCGAGTTCGGGCGCGACCGCAGGTTGCGGAGACATGCGGAGTTCGCCCGCGCGCAGCGTTCGGGCCGCCGCGTCGGCACCCCGCATTTCACCTTGCTGGTCGCCGCGCAGGGGCAACCGGCGAAGGCTCGCCTGGGGCTCGTCGTGGCGAGGCGCATCGGGTCGGCGGTACGGCGCAACCGCGTCAAACGACTCTGTCGCGAGTGCTTCCGGCTCTGGCCCGAGCTCTTGCCCGCCGGCGTCGATCTCGTCGTCATCGCTCGGGAAGGCGCGGACCGGCTCGGCCTCGCCGAGGTGCGCACCGAGTGGCTCGCGGCCGAGCTGCGCCTCAAGCAAAGGGCGGCCGAAGCCCTCGCCCTGGCGCGGAAGCGCGACCCGAATCATCCTGCCGGCCACGGATCCTGATCGCATGGCGTCGCGATTTCTCGTCTTCCTCGTGAAGCTCTATCAGCGCGTGCTCTCGCCGTGGCTGCGGGCGGGCTGTCGCTTCGAGCCGTCGTGCTCTCGGTACGCGGTCGCGTGCCTCGAGTCCCACGGCGCGCTCCGCGGCGCCTTGCTTTCGATCGTGCGCGTGTGTAAGTGCCACCCGTTTCATCCCGGCGGCTACGACCCCCCTCCTGAGTCGTCGCGCGGATGGACGGAGCCGCTGCGGCGGCAAGGGCGGGACGCGGCGCTGCGGGAGCCAGGCTGAGGACCCATGGATCGCCAATCGTTACTGCGCTTCTTTCTCATCGGCGCGATTGTCTTCGGCGGCTACATGCTCTTTTTCCGCAAGGGAAACGACCATGGCCAGCAGCTGCCGCGGGAGTCCTACGTCGACGCTCCGGGCTTCGCGCCCGACGTGCTCGACGCGCAGCCGGGCCACCCCGTCCCCGCGCCGCCGCCGCCCGGACAGCTCTGCACCATCGACGGTGACCGCTTCCAGGCCGACCTGTCGACGCGGGGCGCCGGGCTCACGCACCTCCACCTGACCGACGCGCGCTACGCCCGAAGCGACGCCGCCGACATGTCGACCACGCCGGACGTCGAGCGCTGGCGCAACCTCCGCACGCTCTTCCGTGTGCCCGGGACCGCCGCCTCGGCCGACGACCAGGTGAAGTACGACCGCTTCGATTGGACGCTCCAGCCGTCGACCACGCCGGGCGCCGATTGCACGTTCACGTACGAAGACGCGAGCGTGAAGATCGAGAAGAAGATCTCCGCGGGCCCGCGGCCATTCGAGCTCGACGTCGCCACCACGCTGACGAACCTCGCCGACGCGCCGAAGAAGCACGAGACATCGGTCGAGGTCTTTGCGTATCGGACCAACGCGCAGGTCAAGAGCCACCTCGGGCGCGTCTCCCCGTTCCAGACCAACCTCGAGTGCGCGCGCGGCGGGGACGTCAAGCGCCTCGCCAAGGGCGCGAGCGAATTCAAGAGCGGCTGGTTCTCCGAGCCGCTCGTCGACCGATACGCCGCGATCGCGAACTACTACTTCGCGCAGGCCCTCGTCCCGATGGAGGCGGCGCCCGGCGCGTCGGGCGACAAGCCGTCGTGCGACATCCTCGCCGAGCAATGGTACAGCGACAACCAGAAGCCCGACGACGACGAGGCCGGCGACGTCTACAAGGCGCGCCTCACGTACCCGCCGCGCGAGCTCAAGCCGCACGAGTCGGCGACCTACACCCAGACGGCGTACTTCGGCCCGAAGGAGCGCGACGTCCTCTCGGGGGCGGCCGGCGGCTGGCCCAAGCTCGGGGACCTCATCAACCTCGGCACGTTCTCCTTCGTCGGCAAATACCTCGTCGCGGTCATCACCTGGATCCACGCGAACATTACGTTCGGCAACTGGGGAGCAGCGATCGTCGTCGTCACCGTCGGCCTCAAGGTCGTGCTTTTTCCGCTCACGTGGAAGCAGATCAAGAGCACGATCGCGATGCGCAAGCTCAAGCCCGAGATCGACGCGCTGAACGCGAAGTTCAAGGACGACGCGCAGGCGAAGAACCTCGCGACGATGGAGCTTTGGCGCAAGCACAAGGTCAACCCGCTCGGCGGCTGCCTCCCCGCGGTCGTCCAGATGCCGGTCTGGTTTGCGATGTACGCGACGCTTCAGACGGCGGTGGAGTTCTATCACACGAAGTTCTTGTGGTTTTCGGACCTGTCGGCGCCCGACAAGTACTTCATCCTCCCGATCGTCCTCGGCGCGGCCATGATCGCCCAGCAGCAGATCGTGCCGCAGCAGGGGATGGACCCGATGCAACAGAAGTTGATGAGTTGGCTCATGCCGGGCGTCTTCACCGTGATGATGCTGTTTTTGCCCGCGGCGCTCGGCGTCTACATGCTGACCAACAGCGTCCTCGGGATCACGCAGCAGCTTGCGATGGAAAAGCTGTTTCCGCGCGCGGGAGACCCGCCCGGAGCCGGTTCGTCGGGAAAGGGCGCGATCGCGGGGACGGCCGTCGACAAGTCGGATAGAAAAGGCGGTGCGGCTTCCGCGCCCGCTCTGCGAAAGGGAAAGGCTCGTGTCTGAGGAGCAGGAACTGAATCGAACTGAGCGTGCCCGGTCCTCGGAGACCCGCATCGACGAGTCGACGCTCGACCCGCAAACGAAGAAGGCGCTCGCCTTCGTGCGGACGCTGGTCGGCAAAATGCAAATGAGCGTCGAGGTGAACATCGCGCCGAACGACGGCGAGGGTTCGCCCGACGAGATCCGCGTCGAGATCGAGGGACTCGACGCCGGCCGCATCATCGGGAAAAAGGGCAACGTGCTCGACGCCATCCAGTACCTGACGGCGCGGGTCGCGGTGCGCCCCGGCGACACCCGCCGGCACGTCATCGTGGACGCGGAGGGGTACCGCGCGCGCCACGAGGACCAGCTCGCGCAGATGGCGCGTCGCCTCGCGACGCGCGTGGCGACGGAGGGCAAGGTCGTGACGTTCGATCCGATGAGCGCCCGCGAGCGCAGGATCGTGCACATGGCGCTCCGGGAAGTGAAGGGGGTCCGGACGGAGAGCATGGGGGAAGAGCCCCAGCGTCGCGTCCAGATCATCCCCGACAAAGCCGTGGTGTAGCCCAGCGTTCGGGTCGCTCATTCCAGGCGTTGGCGAGCGATCCCGAGCCTTCGGGTCGCTCACCCGAGGGGTTGGCCGTGGCTCCCCCACTCGTGAGGTGGCCATCCCAAGTCGCCGGGCGGCGATCCCGACGCGTCAGGTCGCTCGTTCCAGGCGTTGGCGAGCGATCCCGAGCCTTCGGGTCGCTCACCCGAGGGCTTGGCCGTGGCTCCCCACTCGTGAGGTGGCCATCCCAAGGCGCCGGGCGGCGATCCTGACGCGTCAGGTCGCGATCCCAGCGCGTCGGGCGGCGATCCCAGCTCGTGGGGCCGTCAACCGCGGCGGTCCACCGGACCGTCCAGGGGCGGGAGCTGCATCCGACCGAGGAGGGACACGCGCGCGTGGGGAGGGGCCAGCGAGGCGACCGTGCGGGGGTCGTCGCTCCCCACGGTCACGACGACGTGGCCGAGGGAGCCAAGGCGCGCGGCCGCGTCGGCGCGCGTCGGCGCGGCCACCACCAGCACATGTCGCCCGGAGGGAGGCACCGCGAGCCGCGGACCCGACGTCGACGCCACGACGTTCTCGTTCCCCTCGTACACCCGTCCCGCGAAGGCCATCGTCTCGCGCCACCGCGTCGCCTCGGCGACCTCGTCGTCGTGCAACCGGCCGCGGGGCACCGGATTCGCCCAGCGAGTCAGCCCGTCGGCGAGCGCCCTCGCGAACCAGACCGCGCGATCCTCGCCGCCTTCGACGAGGGCGACCCGCGGGCTCAGGCACCCCCTTTGATCGAACGCCACGACGTCGCGGCATAGCCTCTCCGCGGTTTCGTCGAGGTCGGCCGCCGCCGTGATCCACGCGACCCCCATCCCCGACGCGTGCCCGCGCACCTTCGCGCCCGGGGCCGCCCGCGCCCGCACCGCCTCGACCGCCTCCGTCCTTCCGTAGACGTGGATCTCGTCCGCCGTGCTCCGCGCGATGTCCCGGTCTTCGACGAGGACGACGGCGGGGTCCGCCGCGGCTTCCACGAGCGCTCGTGCGAGGACGGGATCCCGCGGCGACGGACGAACGGTGACCGCGTCGGCCGCCGCGCGCCCGATCGCGAGCGCGCGGAGCGGCGCCACGAAGACGTTCGCCGACAGGACGACGTGGACGTGCCGCGCGTCGCCCGCGGCGGCCACGAGCGCCTCGAGATCCTGAGAGGGCGCGTCGCGCTCCCACGACGCGAACCCGAGCTCCACGCCCTCGGGGGAAAGGCCCGTCGCACGAACGATGTCGGGCGAGAGCCGCGCGCGATCGGCGTACACCACGCCGGCCGCCGTGAGGAGGCGCCGCACGTCCGCGACGCGCTCCGCCCGTCCGCGCGTCATGCCCCCTCGAACGGACGCGGCGCCCCCGCCGAGAGCATCTCGTCGAGCGCGATCGAACAGCCCCGTGGCGCGGCCCCCGGCGCCCGGCCGAGCAGCTCGAAGCCGGACGCCACCCGCCGCACCATGTCCTGAGCGACGACGGCGAACGCGCTGTCGACGTTGGCGAGATCCTCGATGCGCGCGACGCCCGCCTCTCCCTCCGGGACCGGCTCGAGCGTCTGCGGGCTCACCGGGACCACGCGCGCCCACGGCGGCTCGACGTAGACGCGCCGGCGGCCCTCTCCGGGTCCCGCCTCGCGCTGCCAGAACTGGCTCGAGAGCTCCGTCATGCCGTACTCGCCCACGATGTCGCGCGGGTCGATCGCGAAGGCGCGCGCGACGTCGTGGGAGAGCGTGTCCGGGGCCACCTCGCGCGACTTGCCCTTGTAGCCGCCGGTCTGCATCACGCGGCTCCCCGCAGGCAAGGGAACCGACGCGCCGCCGAGCGCGTCGAGCAGGTGCACGAGCGCGAAGCTCGTCGCGAGCACGAGCGCGGGGACCGCCGCGTCGAGGTGCTGGACCCGCGCGCGGAAGCCGCTCGTGTCGAGCGCTCCTTGCCCGACGAAGAACGCCCCCGCGCCCGTCTCGCCGCCGCCGAAGGCGACCGCGAAGAGGCCGCACATATGGGCGAGCGAAGAGTCGCGGGCGTCCGCGGGCGACGGTCCGAGGACGAGGACCGGCGTGGGCGCGCGCGCCGAGGGAAGGAGGAGCCCGCGGGCGAAGGTCACCGAGCCGAGGTCGTAGGTGCCGAGGTCTCGGAAGAAATGCACGCCGCGTGCGCCGAGCGTCGTGCCGCTCGTGCGGAAGGCCGCGCTCGCGCCGGACTCCTCGAAGGCGAAGACGTGGCTCGCCTTGAACGCGTCGGTGGGCACGGCGGGGGCGTCGGCGGCCCGCGCGATGCGCGACGGAACGACCCCGCGCGCGGCGCAGAGGCGCCCGTACCCCGCGACGTGCGCGGCTTGAAAGCGCGCGAGGTCCGCGGCGAGCGCGTCGAACGACTCGGGCGGCCGGCCTTCCGGGAAGGCGCGCATCATCCTTCGGACGCGCGCGTGGAGCGCGTCACTCTCGGTCCGCGCGCTCAACGCCGCGCCTTCGGCGCGACGCGGCGTCGGTCACGGGAGCGGAGTCGGCGGCCCATCGGCGGACACGGATAGCGCGCCCGCGAGCTCACCGGCAAACGCCTCGAGGAGGCGCTCGTCGACGTCGAGCGGCGGCGTCAGCGTGAGGACGTCGCCCCGCGGTCCACCGGTCAGGACGATCCACCCCCGCTCGAGCAGCACGCGCGTCACCGCGAGCGCCCGCGCCGATCCCCCGTCGAGCGCGACGCCGATCATCAGCCCGCGCCCGCGCACCTCCACGACCCCGAGCGCCGCCGTGCGCTCGAGGAGGAGCGCCTTCCAGCGTTCGCCCATCCGCCTCGCCCGCGCCCCGAGCGCTCTCTCTTCGAGCGTCGCCAGCGTCGCGACCGCCGCGGCGCACGCCAGAGGCGCACCGAAATGCGTCGCGGTGTGGATGGTCGTTCCGCCGTGCGCGCCCCACGCGCCCATCGCGTCCGAGGTGCCGACGCACGCGCTGATGGGCAGCCCCGCGCCGAGCCCCTTGCCCAAGCAAACGAGGTCGGGCACGACGCCGGCGTCGACGCTCGCGAGCCACGCGCCGCTCCGCCCGAGGCCCGTCCAGATCTCGTCGCAGACGAGCAGCGCGCCCGCCGCGTCGCACGCGCTCCGCAGCCGCGGCAGGAAGTCGGGCGGCGGCACCACGCAGCCGCCGCGCCCGAGGACGGGCTCCACCAGCACGGCCCCGACGTCGCCGCGCTGCAAGGCGCGGGTGACCTGGTCCATCGCTTCGCCGAGCGCCTCGCTCGACGCGGGGTACGGCGCGAAGGCGACGTGCGGGTTGAGTTGGGCGGCGAACGGTTCGCGGAAGGCCGGGTGGAGGCCGCACGCGGCGAGGGGGCCGTGGGAGAGCCCGTGGTACGCGCCCTCGAACGCGACGACGCCCGGCCGCCCCGTCGCGAGGGCTGCGGTCTTGAGCGCGGCGGTGACGGCGTCGGCGCCGGTGGAGCCGAGGAGAACGCGCGCGCCGGGGAACGGCATGAGCGCGGCCAGCCGCTCGCAGAGGACGACCTTCGCGTCGGACGGGTGGACGTCGCCGAGCGCGAGCCACAGTCGCGCGCCTTGCCGCTCGACCGCGCCCGCCACGGCCGCCGGGCGGTGCCCGAGGAGCAACGCGCCGAAGCCCGCGGCGAGGTCGACGTAGCGGTTCCCATCGACGTCGGTGACGTTCGCGCCCTCGCCCGTCGCGTACACGATCGGCGTCGGGTCGGTGTCGCTCTGCCGCGCCCTCGACTGCCGCCGCGCGTCCGCCGCCGGACACTCGACGGCGACGAGGCGGGCGGCGAGCTCGCGCGAGCGCGGGCCCGGCGGCGTGACGACGATCGATGGGAGCTCGGCCCCGGGTCGCGTGTTCACGGGCTCAGTCGACGACGCGATTCCGCCCGTCGTGTTTGGCCTCGTAGAGCTTCTCGTCGGCGCGCTTGATGAGATCCATGCTGGCGCGGTCGTTCTCGTGCAGCATGGCGACGCCGATGGAGATGGTCACCCGGATGACCTCGTTCTGGAACGTGAACCGGCTCTGCTCGATGCGCTCCCTCAGGCCCTCGGCGAGCGATCGCGCGCCCTCGCGGGTCGTCTCCGGCAAGATGATCGCGAACTCTTCGCCGCCGTAGCGCGCGAGCACTTCGTCGCGGCGGATGCGCTGCTGGATGAGACGCGCGACTTCTTTCAGCACGTAGTCGCCGGCGAGGTGGCCGTGGCGATCGTTGATGGCCTTGAAGTGGTCGATGTCGAGCATGAGGAAGCTGAGGTCGCGCGTATGGCGGCGCGCGCGCATCAGTTCCTTGTCGAGTGATTCGAGGAGATATCGCTTCACGTGGACTTGCGTGAGACCATCGATGATGGTCATGCGGTAAATCTCTTCGTGATACTGCGCTTCCACGTCCTGCCCGCTCAGGAACTTGAAGATCGTCGGCCCGATCTTGATTCTATCGCCGTTGCTCAGGCGCGCTTCGCGCATGATCTGCTCGTCGTTCACGTACGAGCCGTTGGTCGATCCGTCGTCGACGCACCACCACGCGCCGCTCCGTTGCTCGAAGTGGGCGTGACGTCGCGAGACGCTGTCGCCCTCGAGCACGATGTGATTCTCGACTCCGCGTCCGATGCGCGTGGGTGTCGTCTCGAGGAGGAAGCGCCGGCCGAGGAGCGTCGGCTCCTTCGTATAAATGACGACGAGACAGTCGTTGCCCTTCGGCACGCCATCGGGGCCAAGTGGCTTCTCCACGATGGCAGTGACTCGAGTTTTCTCCTCGGACTCGCTCACGCGCGTCGCCTCGTCGTCGGCCGCCGGCACGTCCACACGGAGCGAGGCCGACCGTCGCTTTTCCGAATGATACTTCGAGGTTATTGCCCAGGACAGCGCCGGTCAAGCTGCGGCGAGGCGGCGCAAGCGCTCGCGAAGGTCGTCCGGGAGTGCGAGCGCATATTCGATCACCCCCAGCGGCGCGCGAAGGGCGACTCTCCCGCCGACCGAGGCGCGCGCACGTTCCAGCGGCCTTGGCGGTGCCTTGCCGCGACGCGGGGCGCCGTCCGTTCTGGCCACGTGGAAATGGGGCGCGCACTTGGGCGTCGCCAGCCATACGTCGATGCCGAGGTCGTCGCCCGCGCGTCGGGCGCGCTCGAAGAGGAGGTTCGAGCACGGGCCATGGTCCGGCGCGCGCAGGACGCACGCGGGGGCGACGCTGCGGGCGGCCAGCATGCCGATGAGGCGCTCGGGCCGTGCGAGGGCGCAGAGGAGGCCGACGCGCTTCTGCGCCAGCTCCTCCCACGGGATGAGGTCGGGTCCGATCCGCGCCCCTGCAGAGACCACGCGCGCGCACCACACGGGCCGCCGCAGGTGCGCGATGCCCCGCGTCGTGGCGTGTCCGGCGATGTCGTCGCCACAACCGGGGGCTTCCACCCCGAAGTCACCCATCGCGACCACGCCGTCGCACGCACCGACGAGCGCCGACACGGGCGCTCGGAGGTCGCCGGCCGGAGCGACCGAGCGCGCGCGGCCCCACGGTTGGCGCGCATCGACGGCGATGAGCGCCATGGTCGCGCGCGCGGGAGGGGCGAGCTGCGCGACGCCGTCGAGCACGAGGACGTCGGCGTGGCGCGCGGCCCACGCGACGGCGGCGGCGCGCTCGGGAGCGACGGCCACTTTTGCGTTCGAGCCCGAGAGCGACCACGCGGCGGCGAGGGCCTCGTCGCCGACGTCCGCGAGCGCGTCGTCGTCGCCGACGAACCGAGCGCGCCCCGGCCGCGCGCGGTACGCGTGACCCACGAGGACGACGCGGGCGCCCGCCGACGCGATCTCGCGCGCGCTCGCGATGGCGAGCGGTGTCTTTCCCGAGCCCCCGAGCGTCGCCCCGCCCACGGCGACGACGCGGACCCCTGCGGGCACGTCCATCCTCCGCGCCAAGGCCCGCGCGGAGATCGGCGCCCACGCGCGCGCGCATGCCCGGGCGAGCGGTCCGCCGAAGCGCCCCTCTTCGAGCGTCTCGGTGATCCAGAGGCGCACCAACGCGGCCGAGCCTACCCCGCCATGGGCGGCACTGTCTTCGTGGCCGCGGAACTCGGGCCTCAATCGGTGACGCGTTCGCGGACCGGCCGTCCCTCGGCTCCGTCGAGCCCCGACAGATCCATGTGCGCGACCCCCCACGGCCACCGCAGCTGCACGAACACGCTCGTCAACCACGCCGGCGCGCCGGCGATCGTCGCCCGGGCCCTCGCGACGCAAGTGTCGCCCTGCCTCGACGTCTCGAACACGATGGGCCGCTTGGGAAGCGCGTTGAGCCGCACGAGGACGCGACCGCCGCGCTCGTCGCGCACGAGCACGCGCTGCTCGGCGAACCCGTACGCGGGGACCTCGCGCGCGAGGAGCGGCTCGCTCGCGCGCGGCCCTCGCTCGAACATTCTCCAATACGCGAAGACGGGCGCGTCACCGCGGGGCGCGCACGCGCCGTCGAGCGAAATGCCGTAATGAACCTGATTCCGATTCTCGCTCTTGGCGACGAAGAAAACGCTGTCGAGGCTCCGCCCCTCTTCGGCCGGCTGCGCCCGTGCGATCCCCGCGATCGGCGCGACGAAACCCGAGGCCGCGAGGGCCCACGTACACAACGCCCGCCCTCGACGCACGAATACGAAGATCGCGCGCGCGCGTGACGAACGAATCGCGCTGGCGAGGAGCGCGGGTGAAATCCCGTCGAGCGGGCGCGGCGGGTGCGAGCGGCACAGTCCGCCGGCGCGCGCGGGCTTCTTTCGTTTCGAGCCCGCCGCCGCAGCGTTTCGCGCGCCTTCCGGCGCTCCTTGCCCCTGGCGACGCGGTTGCGGCGCGCGCTAGGCTGCCGCCCATCGTGGATATGTCGTCTCGGGTAGGCGCCTTTCTCGACGAGTGGCGCGACGACGCGGACGTGCCGGACTCGCTGCCTCAGCTGGTCCGGACTCACGTCGCGCTGGCGAGTTTGTATCGAGGACTCGCGACGAACCCGGGGCGGGCGGCGTCGGCGCGCGGGCTGCTCGAAGACTTGTCGGCGGAGTACGACCGGCTGCTCCGGCGCGTCGGCGAGGAGGTATTGGCAAGGGCCATGAAGCGGTCGGGCGACGCCGTCACGCTCTCTCCGCCCTCGAACCGTGGACGCGACGGCGCGCCCATCTCCGGCGTATCCGAGCCGAACGGACTCCTCCTGGCCTTGCTCGAACGGGTCGGCGCGCCGCCGCTGGAGCTCACCCCGGAGCAGCGGGTCCTCGAGGTCGATCGCCTCCGTGAGGCCGTGTCCGAAGAGGCGATGCGGGACCTGCGCCTCCTCCCGAACGACGTCCAGCGAACGTACCTCCGCTTCGTCACGGCGCGGCTCAACGCGGCGCGCGGGCTGGCGGGGGTGGACGTCGCGCTGCGCGATCGGGTCGGGCGGCTGCTCGGCGTCATCCGCGACTACACCCGAGAGCACCGGCCGGGCGCCGTCTATGGATTGAGCCGCGACCACGAGCCGAAAAGCGGCAGCTGGGAGGCCGACGCGCACTACCTTTGGCACCGCCTCTCGCCGGGCGACGACGACGCGCCGGCCTCGCGCCGCGCGCCGCTCCGCGACGCCGATCGTTCCGGCGAGGACGAAGAAGACGAGCGCGAGACTCCGCCGTCCGAGCCGCTCTCCAAGTAGACGGGCGGGCGCTCTCCCTCAGCGGCGGGTGCGCGCTTCCACGTCGAGGAAGTAGCTGACGAGGTCGCGCTCGCGGTGGCTCAGCGAGACGAACCGGTACACGCGCCCGATGGGCCAGCACCGCGTCTCGGGGGCGACGAACATCGCCCAGTAGCCCGGCTCGGTCGGCGCGATGTCGACCCACTCGGCGCCGAGCCTGCGCGCCAGGATCTCGCTCAGCAGAGCCCCGTGGCGCTGCAGCTCCGACACGACCTTGGCGTCCTCGAGCGTCGCTCCCGCGTAGCGCTGGGCCAGGTGCCGTTGCATCGCGTCGACGGCGAGGACATTGCAGCGGAGCGTCGTCCCGTACCAAAGGCGGTAATCGCGGGCGAGAGAGCGGGCGAGGCGGGTCATCGCGGTCCGCGCCTGGAGGGCGGTCGTCGGCCAGTTCCCGACCGCAAGCAGCTCCTCGCTCGCGCCGAGGGGAAGGGGCAAGGTCTCGACGAGCTCCGGGTCCTGCCGGACCGGAGGCGTGACGAAGGGCTCGGGCGCCGCCGGGCGCTGCGAGACCCGCACGGGCGGTGTCATCGTGGCGACCGGCGGCATCGACGCCCCCGGAGGCGCGTTGCGTGTGGGCGCTCCGTGGGCGGCGGCGGGAGGCGGTAGCGTAGCGACGGGCGGCAGGGATGCGCCGCGCGGCGCGTTCGAGAGGAGGGTCGCGGCGACCGTCGGGTCTCCCCGCCACGGCGGCGACGAGGCCTCCGCGGGCACCGGAGGCGGACGCAGCACGATGGGGGTCAGCTCCGGCAGGGGAGGCGCAGGCAGGGACGCTTCCGCGAGGGTCGCCGCGGGCGCGGGGGGATCCGACGAGGGCGAGGCCTTCGCGACCGCAGGCGGCGCGGGGGGATCCGACGAGGGCGACGACTTCGCGACCGCAGGCGGATCGGCCGAGGGTGACGCCTGCGTGACCGGCGCGCCGTCGTCGTGCGTTGTATCGGACGCGCTCTCCACGACCGTCGCGGGCGCCGCGGCGTCGTTCGTCTTCACCGGCGGCGGCGCCTGCGAGCGTGACGAAGCCGAGGTCGCCTCGAGGATCTCGAGCGCGAAGAGGCGCTCGCTGTCGCGCGCGGTTCCGTCTTCGGCGAGGCGCCGCGCGAAGTGTCGCGCGTAGGCGTCCTCGCCCGCAGCGAGCCACGCCCGCGCCGCGCCGAGCTCCGCCTCGTGGAAGTTGCGGTCCTCGTTGGCGATGACCGAGAGCGTCTGCGCGACGCTGCTCGGCGGTGCGTCGCCGCCGACGAGCGCCGCCCGCGCGCGCAAGTACCGGACCGCCGCGGAGCTTCCATGGGCGTGCTCCAGCGCGTCGAGCTGATCGGCGACTCCTTGCGCGTTCCCCGTCGCGAGCTGCTGCTCGATCGCCCAGAGCTTGGGATCCGAAAGGGGACCGGTCGCGCGCGTCTCCGTCGCCGCGAGGGCGCCTTCGAGCCTCGCCAAGTGCTCGCGCAGCTGCGGGCTCGCGTCTGCCGAGGCGCGTTCGCGGACGCGCGCGAGCAGCGCGTCGCGGATCATGCGATCGCGTTGCCCGTCCGCCGCCGACCGCTTCGGGTTGCTCGTGAGGCGGGCCAGGGCATCGGGCAGCTCGGCCGCGCCGTCGATGAGCACGCGCCTGTGCGTGCGCTCGCCGGGCCGCCGATCGCGCGTCGCGTTCGCGGTCGACAAGTGGAGCGGCGTGCTCGGCGTCACCTCTTGGAGCGCTGCCGACAAGTGGACGGCTTGGAGCGCGTTCGAAACGCGGCTTCGGCCGAGCGACTCGGCGAGCGACCGCAGATCGAGCCACGCGCCTTCGTAGGTCTGACTCGACGCGCGATACACCGCGCCATCGAAGAGCTCACACGCACCGAGGTGCTGCGCGAGCGGTCCGAGCGCGCCCGTCCTCCCGAACGTCGTGACCACGTCGGGCGGCATCGCGCGCGCTGCCGCTTCGGCAAGCGCGGGGGTGACGCCCGCGCGCGCGAGCCGCTCGAGCGCTTCCCCCGCCGTCGTGATGTATCCCGTCTCGCGCACGGTGACGGGGTCCGTCGCGCGGAGCACGATGTCGGTCGCATCGAAGAGCACGTACTCCGTGACGAGCAGCCCGTCGTCGCAGCGGACGAGGACACGTTCGCCGAGGCGAAGCGTGGTGGACACGCGTAGTACGTTGGCGGATACGGCCATGGACAGGGCTACGGCGACGCTCTTAGCGTACTGTCATTTTCCCGCTAGGCGGTGGATTGACTGCACGAGCCGAGAGCGCAAAGCTGATTCGTACGGTCGGCGGCTTCGGCGCCGGCAGCCACAACCCGCCGCCAAACGCACGCGGGAACCGCCTTCGACGCGCGCTGCCCGCGGGTGCGCATGACAGGTCCGCCGTGTCGGGACGCGAACGACGAAAATATCGAAGGATCCGGGCTCCTCTTTACTGTCGCCCGGCGGGGATGGAGTTTCTCGCGAGGCAGCGCCAGCCGATCGACTTGAGTCTCGGCGGTGTCCGCATTTTCAGTGATGAGCGGATGAAGATCGCCGAGCTCCTCAAGCTCGAGTTTTTCATCGGAGATGGCGACCCCGTCACGTACACGGCGGAGGTCGTGTGGATCGAACCGTTGCCGGAGGGGTCTCCCGCGCAGTTCGACGTGGGCTTGAAATTTCTCGACCTCGAGCCCGCCGCGCTCAAGCTCCTCGTGAGCGTCCTCGGCCCGCTCGAGGAAGACGAGCAAAAAGGAGGCAGCGAGAACGGCGTCGCGGGGTGAGCGAACGCCGAGCCCTGCGGCAGAACGACGCAGAGCCGACCCGGACCGTCAGAGCGCGAAAGCGAGCGGCGGCGGGAGTGCTCTCGAAGCGGTGTGGACCGGCGATGCGGAGAGAGGTCTCCGTGGCCGGCGACGCGGCCTGAGAAATCGGCCGACGAAAATCGCCGGAAACCGTCGTGGCCGGACGGCGCATCCATAAGCCCATAAGATGGGGACAGAGAAGCACCCAGTGGCGACACGACGCGAGCGCGAGAGACGAAGAGGAAAGGAGCCCGGGCGCCGCCAGGATCCGCGGGCCGACTCCCAACGGGTGACGTGCGCGAGCGCGGACGCAGCCACGCCGGTGCGTGTGCCGGCGTTTCGTGGCAAAGACCCGGGGCAACCTGCGCGCATGCCGGGGCGACACGGCGGCGACCGCGACAGCGACCGTGGCCAAGCGACACGAGTCATACTGGCGGCGGCGGCCGCGGCCGCGATCGTCGTGCCGACGAGGACCGAGGCGAGCCGAGATCCCCGTGGCGTCTCGCCGAGGAGATGGAACTTCTGTTGGGCGCTGGACAAGGGCATCGCTCGTGCTATTCGGTGCGATCGTCCTAGAGAAGTGTGCACTCGGTCCCCACGGGCATCAAAATCGGCAAGTCCGATGTTGCCCCAAGGCATCTAGGGGCGGATTCCTCATGTCGAAGCAAACCGCACAGAACGCCAATCTTGTCGGGGATTGCCTGATCCTCGTCATCGCGTCCGCGGTGGCGACGCGCTCGTCCAGCGGCTGGCACTGGATGGTCATGCCCGGCATGGCCATGGGCTCCATCTTCGTGTGGATGCTGGGCGGGCGGGTGCTCCGGCATTACGACGTGTGGAACGGCCGTGGCATCGCGGGCGACGTCGTGCTGACCACCTTGCTGCTCGGGGCGATGCTCGCCGTGATGGGCGTGCTTCGGTGGTTCGTGCCGCAGTACGCGAGCGGGAGCGATCTCGAGCGGTTCGTGGTCGTGGCCGTCCCTGCGGTCCTCTGGCTCCGGCTGACGACGAGCTGGCTCCGGCGCCGCGAGGTGCCGATCGAGCACGTGCTCATCGTGGGCGTCGGGCCCCTCGGGCGCCATACCGGGCTGGAGATCCGCGAGCGCAACGGTCACCGCCGGGTCTTCGGTTACCTGCGCTTCGCCGACGAGCCGATGAACGACCGCCTCCCCGCCGAAGTCCTCGGTCTCGCCGGCGAGCTCGAGGCGTTCCTCAAGAAGCACGTCGTCAGCGAGGTCTTCCTCGCGAGCAGCCGCGACGCGCACCGCGCCGAGATGCAGGCCGCCATCCACGCCCTCGAGGGGTTCGGCATCCCGTTCGCGCTTCCGGCGTGCGGCTTCCGGTTCGGGCGCGCGCGCCCCGAGCACGAGCACCTCGTCGCCGACGGGTACGTCCATTATCTGAGCGTGCGCCGCAAGCCGGTGCAGCAGGGGGTCAAGCGGGCGTTCGACATCTTGGCGTCGACGATCGCGCTCGCCCTGCTGTCGCCCCTCATGTTGGTGGTCGCGTTCCTCATCAAGGCGACGTCCCGCGGGTCCCTCCTCTTCAAGCAGAACCGGGTGGGCCTCCACGGGCGCGCCTTTCACATGCTCAAGTTCCGCTCGATGGTCGCGAACGCCGAAGAGCTCAAGGCGCGGCTCATGGCGCAAAACGAGCAGCAAGGGCCCGTCTTCAAGATGCGGCGCGACCCGCGCATCACGGCGGTGGGGCGCTTCATCCGCAAGTACAGCATCGACGAGCTACCGCAGCTCATCAACGTACTCCGCGGAGAGATGAGCATCGTGGGTCCACGCCCGCCCATCCCGTCCGAAGTGGAGAAGTACGAGGCTTGGCAGCGTCGCCGTCTTTCGGTCCGTCCAGGGCTCACGTGCGTCTGGCAAGTGAGCGGGCGCAATCAGATTTCGTTCGAGGAATGGATGTATCTCGACATGCAGTACATCGATCACTGGAGCCTCGCGCAGGACTTCCAGCTCATTCTCAAGACCGTTCCCGTCGTGCTCACCGGGCGGGGCGCGAGCTGACCGGTGGAGACCAAACGCGTCGTCGTTCTCGTGGAGGATCACCCCGCGCAACGCGAGGCCATCAAGCGTTGCCTCGTCGAGAAGAACTTCCACGTCGTGCCGTTCTCGGACTACCACGCCGCGATCAAGGCGCTCGAGAACACGGTGCCCGATCTCCTTTGCGTCGACATGACCCTGCCGAGGGAGTCGGGCCTCGAGCTCTGCGAGTACGCCCGCAAAAATAGCCGGCTGCGCTTCGTGCCGATCTTGATCATCAGCGACCGAAGCTCGCCCGAGGACATGGCGAACGCCGAAGAGGCCGGTGCGAACGCGTTTTTGAAGAAGCCTTTCACGCGCGACAAGCTGCTCAAGTACGTGATGGTCCTGCTCGACGGGCCCCACGCGAGCAGTCCGAGCGTGAGGCGTCTCCGCCGCAACGTCTGAAATCTCGCGGCAGGTCGGAAGCCTGGTCGAAACCTCTGCGAACTAAGGGTAGGGTCACGTTCGCGCACCTGCGCAAGCATGTCCCTTCCCACGTCTTTTCATCCCGTCGTGCGAGCTTGGTTCGAGGGCGCGTTCGCGGCGCCCACGGACGCGCAGGCCCGTGGTTGGGCCGAGATCGCGACGGGCGCCGACACGCTCATCGCGGCGCCCACGGGTTCGGGCAAGACGCTCGCGGCATTCCTCGCCGGGATTGACGCCCTCGTCGCGAGCGCCGCGGAGGGAGGGCTCCACGATCGCATCGAGGTCGTCTACGTCTCGCCCCTCAAGGCCCTGAGCAGCGACGTCCAGAAGAACCTCGATGCTCCGCTCGAAGGCATCCGCCGCATGGCCCTCGAGCGCGGCATGGGCCTGCCGCCGATTCGCACCGCCCTGCGAACGGGCGACACCACCCAGGCGGCGCGCGCGGCCATCCTCCGGACGCCGCCGCACGTGCTCGTCTCGACGCCGGAGTCGCTCTACTTGATGCTCACCGCGGCGAGGACGCGCGCGCTCCTCTCTTCGGTCCGTACGGTCATCGTCGACGAGATCCACGCGCTCATGCGCGACCGCCGCGGCAGCCACCTCGCCCTCTCGCTGGCCCGCCTGGACGCCGTCGCCGAGCGGCGCCCGCAGCGCATCGGTCTCTCCGCCACGGTGCGCCCCATCGAAGACGCCGCTCGCTTCCTGACCGGCACCGCGCGCCCGTGCCGCGTCGTCGACGTGGGCCACCGCCGCGACGTCGAGCTCGTCGTCGAGGTGCCGCAGACCGACCTCGAGGCCTTGCCCACGAACGAGCAGTGGTCCGAGCTCTACGACCGCGTGGCCGCGCTCATCCGCGAGAACCGCACGACGCTGGTCTTCACGAACACGCGGCGCACGGCCGAGCGGGTGGCCCTCCACCTCGGCGAGCGCCTCGGCGAGGATCGCGTGGCCGCCCACCACGGCAGCCTCTCGAAGGATCGCCGGCTTCGCGTCGAGCAGCGGCTCAAGGCCGGAGAGATGCAGGCCATCGTCGCGACCGCGTCGCTGGAGCTCGGCATCGACGTCGGCACCGTCGACCTCGTGTGCCAGGTCGGCTCACCGCGCGCCGTCACGACGTTCCTCCAGCGTGTCGGGCGATCGGGCCACGCCCTCGGCCGCGTCTCACGCGGTCACCTCTTCGCGCTCAGCCGCGACGAGCTCCTCGAGTGCGCGGCGCTCGTCCGCTCCGTCGGCGAAGGCACGCTCGACCGCTCCGCCGCGCAGCCCGCCCCGCTCGACGTCCTCGCTCAGCAAGTCGTCGCCGAGTGCTCGGCCCGCGAGTGGCAAGCCGACGCCCTCTTCGACGTGGTCCGGCAAGCCGCGCCCTATGCAGAGCTCTCCCGCGCCGAGTTCGACGAGGTCGTGGCCATCCTCGCCGACGGGGTGGCGCCCCGCTGGGGCCGCGCGGGCGCGCTCCTCCACATGGACGGCGTGCACGGGACCCTCCGGGGCCGTCGCGCCGCGCGCCTCATCGCATTGACCAACGGCGGGGCCATCCCGGAGACCGCGGACTTCCGCGTCGTGCTCGACCCCGACGAGACGGTCGTCGGCACCGTGAACGAAGACTGGGCAATCGAGAGCATGGCCGGGGACGTCTTCATCCTCGGTTCCACGTCGTGGCGGATTCGCCGCGTCGAGTCCCGGAGCGGCGTCCTTCGCGTGGAGGACGCCCGCGGGCAGCCGCCGTCGCTCCCTTTCTGGCTCGGCGAGGCGCCGGCGCGCACGTGGGAGCTCTCCGCGGCCGTCAGCCGTCTCCGCGCCGACGTGGCGAGCGCGCTCGACGAGCGACGCGATCCGCCCGCGTGGCTCACGGCGGAGTGCGGTCTCTCCCCGGCCGCCGCCGCCCAGGTTCGCGACTATGTGGCCGCGCAGCGCGACGCGCTCGGCGTCGTCCCCACGATGGACGACGTCGTCTTCGAGCGATTCTTCGACGAGTCGGGCGGCATGCAGCTCGTCGTCCACGCGCCCTTCGGCGCGCGCGTGAACCGCGCGTTCGGGCTCGCCCTGCGCAAGTGCTTCTGCGTGAGCTTCGACTTCGAGCTCCAGGCCGCCGCGACCGACGACGCGATCGTGCTCTCGATCGGCCCCGGGCAGAGCTTCCCGCTCGCCGACGCGCTCCGCTTCGTGCGAAGCCAGGAGATCGACAAGACGATCCGGCAAGCCATCCTCGCCGCGCCCATGTTCGGGACGCGGTGGCGCTGGAACACCTCGCGCGCGCTCGCCGTCCTCCGCTACGAGCGGGGTCGCAAGGTCCCGCCGTTCTTGCAGCGCATGCGCGCCGACGACCTGCTTGCCGCCGTCTTCCCCGCCCAAGTCGCCTGCCAGGAGAACGCGACCGGTCCGATCGAAATCCCCGACCATCCCCTCGTGCGCCAGACCGTCCGCGATTGTCTGAACGAGGCGATGGACGTCGAGCGGCTGCGCGACCTCCTCGAGCGCGTCGAGCGCGGCGACATCCGCATGCACGCCCGCGACACGACCGAGCCCTCGCCCTTCTCCCACGAGGTCCTCAACGCCAAGCCCTACGCATACCTCGACGACGCTCCCCTCGAGGAGCGGCGGACGCGCGCGCTCTCGCTCCGGCGGACGCTGCCCGAGCGCCAGCGCGAGCTCGGGCAGCTCGACGCCGACGCCATCGAGCGCGCCGTCGCGGAAGCACGCTTTCTTCCGCGCGACGCCGACGAGCTGCATGACCTGCTCCTCGGGCTCGTCGTCGCCCCCGTCGACGCCGACGGCGCGGGGTGGCTGGCCGAGCTCACGCGCTCCGGGAGAGCCGCGGTGGTGGAGACGGCGGCCGGGTCCTTCGCGTTCGCGGCGGAGAACGCACGCGCGGTGGAAGCCATCTACCCAGGAGCTCCCTCCACGCCTTCCGTCTCCGCCCCCGCGCGGGCGGGCGGGGCGCCGTCGACGCGCGAAGGAGCCCTCGTCCAGCTCGTTCGCGGCCACGCCGAGACCCTCGGGCCCTTCACCGCGGCGTCCCTCGGCGCTCGCCTGGCCGTCGACGCGGGCGACCTGGCCTGCGCGGCCGCCCAGCTCGAGGCCGACGGCGTCCTCCTGCGGGGGCGCTTCACGCCGGGCGGCACGGAAGTGGAGCTCTGCGATCGCCGGCTCCTCGCCCGCATTCACCGCTACACCCTCGACCGCCTGCGGAGCGAGGTCGACCCGGTCAGCGCGCAGGACTTCCTTCGCTACCTGTTCGAGCGCCATCACCTCGTCGAGCGGGCGCGCTCGGGCGGCCGCGCGGGGCTCCGCGGCGCGATCGAGGCCCTCCAGGGGTTCGAGGCCGGCGCCGCGGCGTGGGAACGGCAGGTGCTGGCGCCGCGCGTGGCGGGGTATCGCCCGGAGTGGCTGGACGACCTGTGCCTGGCCGGCGAGATCGCGTGGGGCCGTCTGTCTCCCAAGCGCTCTTCGCCCGTGGCCGTCGGGTCGACCTCACGCGCGACCCCCATCGCCCTCACCCTCCGCCGCGACGTCGGCTGGCTGCTCGAGGCCGTCCGCGGACCGCTCGAACCGGAAGCGCCGCCGCCGGGCGGCCCCGCGAGCGCGGTGCTCGATGCTTTGCGGCGCCGTGGCGCCCTCTTCTTCGACGACCTTGTCGCCGGGACCGCTCTGTCGGCCATGGAGGTCGGGGACTCGCTCTGGGACCTCGTGGGGCGAGGGATCGTCGCGAGCGACGGGTGGCAGCCGCTCCGGGACTTGATGGGGTCGGCGAAGGGGCGCGGCCGTCGGTCCGCGGGCCGCTGGTCGGTCATCGAGCGGCCCGCCGTCCCCAGCGACGACCTCGCCGACCGCGTGGCCGGCCAGCTCCTCGCCCGTTACGGCGTCGTCTTCCGCGAGCTCATCGCGCGCGAGAGCTTCGACGTCCCTTGGCGCGACATCGTGCGCGCCCTCCGCCGCCGGGAGGTGCGTGGTCTCGTTCGCGGCGGTCGCTTCGTCGCCGGCTACATCGGCGAGCAGTACGGCCTCCCCGAGGCGGTCGACGACCTCCGCCGCGTACGCCGCCAAGAGCGAACCGGGACGATCGTCCGCATCCACGCGTGCGATCCTCTCAACCTCGTCGGCATCCTCGCGCCCGGCCGTCGCATACCTGCCACCTACCGCCCTTGGATCGCGTTCCGCGATGGCGCGCTCATCGACGGGCAAGCGGGGCAAGAGGAGCCGCGTGCCTTCCGATCGAATCGCTCTTGGGACAATCCCTCTTCCGCGCACCCGCCGCACGTGGGATGAAAGCGACATGAGGGAAGAGACGCGCGTCGAGGAGGCGAAGTACGATCTGGGCGCAGTCGTCCCGGTCATCGACACGAGCGACCTGCCCTGGAGTTACGGCGAGGACCGCGTCACCGCGATCGTCCGCGATCCCGACTCCGCGTACCTCTACTGGGAGATCACCGACCCCGGCGTCGCTGGCGCCCGCGCGCGCCTCGGCTCGGCAGGCGACGGAGGTTGGCCCAACCTCCGCGTCTACGACACGACCGGCCGCGCCTTCGACGGGACGAACGCGAACGACTACTTCGACATTCGGGTCGACCGCGGCGACCGCGAATACTTCCTCATGATCCGCCGTCCCACGTCGACGATGCACGTCGAGGTCGGCATCAAGACGCACGAAGGCTACTTCCAGCCCATCGCTCGGTCCGGCGCCGCAACGTTCCCGCGCAACGATCCGTCGCCGAACACGACGCTCGAGTGGATGACCGTCAACGCCGACGACGACTTGCCGCCGGCGGGATCGTATCGGTCGAACTACTCGGGCCCCGAGCCGTCGCTCCCGGCGCGAGAAGGGGCCGGCTACGTCGACGTGTGGCGCGCCGCCTATGCGCCGTCGATGCCCCAGCACGCCAACGGCGCGCCGCGCGAGCACGCTTCGTGGAGCGGGGCCACCGTGCACCGCCACCATAGCCCCCACATCGAGCGCTGGTGGCACCTCGACGAGTGGCGCGCCGAGTGGCGCGGAGGGCTCCGGTTCTCGCGCTGGGTCGGCGAGGTGTGGGAAGGCCGCACGACGACCTGGCACGAAGGCCCGTTCCCGGTCGATCTCCTCGACCCCGAGCGCGTCGCCGTCGAGCTCCTCGGCGAGGTCCCCGTGCGCCTGAGCGCCGAAGGGACGGACTTCACGGTCTTCGGGCCGTGGCGCATCTCCATCCAGAGCTTCGAGTCGGAGCCCCGCCGGCGTGTCCTCGCGACGTGGTCGATGCGCTGGGTACGCGCCACGACGCCGATGATCGAGCGCTGGGGGTACGTCCTCGAGCGCGACGTCAGCCACGCCTTCCAGCACGAGGAAGTGATGATCGGCGCGTCCGAGCAGTCGATCCTCCTCGAGCGCGGGGCGAGCGAGCGCTGGCGCCTCGGCGGGTCCGAGCGCGTCTGGCTCGGTGCGAGCGAATGGGCCGCGCGCGGCGCGTCGGAGACGTTGTACCTCTCCGCCTCGCAGCTCAGCTGGGCCGGGGCGAGCGCGCTCCTCTACCGCGGCGCGAGCGAGCGAATCGGAGCGAGTGAGCGCTGGCGCATGGGCGCGAGCGAATGGGTGCGCATGGGCGCGAGCGAGTGGATGGGCGCGAGCGAGCGGCTCGGCGCGAGCGAATGGATGGGCGCGAGCGAGCGGCTCGGCGCGAGCGAATGGGTCGGGGCGAGCCCGTTGGGCGGCGCGAGCCGATCGAGCGGAGCGAGCGAGACGATGGGCGGCGGCGAGCGTTGGGGCGGTCGTATCTGACCGCGTTGGCGCGAGGAGGGTATTCACGTGGCGCACGGATTCCTGGCGATCGTCCTTCATGCGCACTTGCCGTTCGTGCGGCACCCCGAAGCGCACTCGTACATGGAGGAGGAGTGGTTCTTCGAGGCCATCACCGAGACGTACATCCCGCTGCTCCTCGCGTTCGAGCGGCTGGTGAACGACGACATCGACTTCCGCATCACGATGTCGTTCAGCCCGTCGCTCCTCTCGATGATGACCGACGATCTCCTCAAGGAGCGGTACGCGAAGAAGATCGACAAGCTGATCGAGCTCTCCGAGAAGGAGGTCGACCGTACGTGGCGCGAAGACCGGACGTACCACGAGCTCGCGAAGATGTACCGGCATCGCTTCTACGAGATCCGCGCCGCGTGGCGCCGCCACGACGGGGACCTCGTTCGCGCGTACAAAGCGCTCCAGGACGCGGGCCGCGTCGAGATCATCACGTGCACGGCGACGCACCCGTTTTTCCCCCTCCTCGACCGCAACTGGGCCGCCTTCCGCGCGCAGGTCCACACGGCGGCCAGCGTCTACGAGCGCCTCTTCGGGCGTCGGTCGCAGGGCATGTGGCTCGGCGAGTGCGGCTACGTGCCGGGCGTCGACGAGCTGCTCCGCGAAGAAGGCATCCGCTTTTTCTTCGTGGATACCCACGGTCTTCTCTTCGCCGACCCGCGGCCGCTCTACGGCGTGCACGCGCCGGTCTACTGCCGCTCGGGCGTCGCCGCGTTCGGCCGTGACATCGAGAGCTCGAAGCAGGTCTGGAGCGCGCAGGAGGGCTACCCCGGCGACGCCGCCTACCGCGACTTTTACCGCGACGTCGGCTTCGACCTGCCGCACGACTACATCGCTCCGTACATCCACCCGGAGGGCATCCGGACGTTCACCGGCGTGAAGTACCACGCCGTGACGCACGCCTCGATGGACGGCAAGCGGCCTTACGACCCGCACGTCGCGTATCTGCGGGCCGCCGAGCACGCGGGCAACTTCATGTTCAACCGCGAGAGACAGATCGAGCACCTTCGCGCCAACATGGACCGGCGGCCCATCGTCGTCGCGCCGTACGACGCGGAGCTCTTCGGGCACTGGTGGTACGAGGGCCCGATGTTCCTCGAGCTCCTCTTTCGCAAGCTCGCCTACGACCAGGCCGTCGTGGCGCCGATCACGCCGAGCGGATACCTGCGCGAGTACCCCACCAATCAGGTGGCGACGCCGAGCCTCTCGTCGTGGGGCGAGAAGGGCTACGGCGACTACTGGTGCAACGGCAGCAACGCGTGGGTATACCGGCACCTCCACAAGATGGCCGAACGCATGGCGGAGCTCGCGCGGCGCTTTCCGTCCGAGCACGGGACGCGCAAGCGCGCGCTCGACCAAGCCGCGCGCGAAGTCATGGCCGCGCAGGCGAGCGACTGGGCCTTCATCATGAAGACGGGGACGACCGTGCCGTACGCCCGCAAGCGCACGGTCGACCATGTCACCCGCTTCACGAAGATCTACGAGGGGCTGCTCGGCGACTCCATCGACGAGAAGTGGCTCGCCGAAGTGGAGCGCCGAGACAACCTGTTCCCCGAGATCGACTACCGCGTGTACGGGACCTGAGGGAGTTTAGAGCGTTCCGAGCTTGGCGAAGGCTGCACGGTCGGCCTTCGGCAGCGCGCCGAGGATGGTCTCGGCGATGGCCGTGGCCGTGGCCGCCGCGTCGCGCATCAGGGCCTTGCCGCTCTTCGTGAGCACGGCGTGGGTCGCGCGGGCGTCGTCCCCGTCTTGCTCGCGGTCGACGATGCCGCGCCGCTCCAGGGGACCGAGCAAGCGCGTCACTCCGGAGGGCGTCAGCGCCAGGCGCCGGGCCAGGTCGACGCGGCGCAAACGATTCCCGGGCGCGTCGGCGAGGGCATGCAGCGCGGCGAAGTCGGACAGGCCGAGGCCGTGCACCGCTCCGAGCTCCGCGTCGGCCCGGCTCTCCCATAGGGCAAGCGCGCGTCGTATCGAGAGAAACTCATCCAGGGCTGTCATGGGACGCTCCTTTCGATTGAGCCCCATCAACATGGGTCGAGAAAGTTGCGCGGTCAAGTATCGCTCACGTATCTCGCCCCGGTTTCCTGTTCGGGTGCGCCGCTCTATGTTTCGCTGGTGCGCAAGAGCCGCCAGCGGCTGGGCTACATGCGGATCGTCCAGCTCCTCGTGTATCTCGTGATCGTGCCGACGACCCTCATCCTCGCGATGGGCATCGTCCTCATGTTCATCGGCAACGTCACGAACCTGCTCTTCGGCGTCCTCACGGTCAGCTTCGTCCTCGTCGTCGTCACCGGCGTCGTCCTCGTGCTCGTTTTCCTTCGCCGGCAGGCCAACCTGAGCGAGCTCCAGGCCGACTTCGTCTCGAAGGTCAGCCACGAGCTTCGCACCCCCCTCACCAGCATCCGCCTCTTCGTCGAGACGATGGTCCGCGCCCGCGGCGACTATGTCACCGAAGACAAGTGCATCGCGGCCCTCGGCAAGGAGACCGACCGCCTCACCCAGGTCATCGAGCGCCTTCTCGACTGGGGCCGCATGGAAGCCGGCCGCAAGCTCTTCGACATCCGCGAAGAGACCGTCCAAGGCATCATCGACGCGGCGGTCGACGCGTTCGCCCCCGTGCGGGCCCATCACCCGCAGCTCACGTTCGTCACCGTCGTCGAGCCGGGCCTGCCGCCGGTCCAGGCCGACCGCGGTGCGATGGTCGACGCGATCGGCAACCTCCTCTCGAACGCCTTCAAGTACGGCGGAAGCCCGCCGACCATCGAGCTCCGCGCGCATCGCGTGCCGACCGGCGTCGCCATCGACGTCATCGACAACGGCGAGGGCATCCCGCGCAGCGAGCATCGCCGCATCTTCGAGAAGTTCTACCGCATCGACGATCGCCTCTCGCGCACGCGCGAGGGGAGCGGCCTCGGCCTCGCCATCGTCAAGCACATCATCCGCGCCCACCCGCGCGCGCGGGTCCACCTCGAGAGCGCCAGCGACAAAGGCTCGACCTTCCGCATCATCTTGGCGCCGGCGGTGGCCGCCCAGGAGAAAGGGGGGGCGCTCGCCCGGACATGAACGCGAACAAACCGCAGAGCGGCCCCTCGCGGCGTGTCCTCGTCATCGAAGACGACGAGAGCATCATGCTGGGCCTGCGCATCAACCTGCAGACCGAGGGCTACACGGTGCTCGAGGCCGACGACGGCGCCAAGGGCCTCGCGATGGCCCGCGCCGACCGGCCCGACGTGGTCATCCTCGACGTGATGCTCCCGACCATGAACGGCTTCCAGGTGCTCCAGGCCATCCGCCGGGAGGGTCTGCCGATGCCGATCATCCTTCTCAGCGCCAGGACGGGCGAGATGGACAAGGTCACCGGCCTCGAGCTCGGCGCCGAAGACTACGTGGCGAAGCCTTTCAGCCTCGCGGAGCTCCTCGCGCGCGTCCGCGCGGCGCTGCGCCGTGGCCCGCGCCCCGTCGAGTCCTCGCAGCTCGTCCACGTCTTCGGAGACACGCGCGTCGACATCGCGGCGCGGACCGTGACCCGCCTGGACGTGGCCGTGGACATGACCGCGACGGAGTTCGACCTCCTTTTGTGTCTCATCGAGGCGCGCGGCGTCGCCCTCAGCCGCGACGCGATCTTCACCCGCGTCTGGGGCCCGAACCACCACGGCACGCCGCGCACCATCGACAACTTCATCCAGCAGCTCCGGGCGAAGCTCGAGCCCGAGCCGCAGCGGCCCCGCCACCTCATCACGGTCCGGGGCATCGGCTACCGGTTCGACGGCTGAGCGCACGATGCGACGCCGCCGACTCTCCGCGCTCGGCTATCTCGCGGTCGCCGCGGCGGTCCACGTGGCCGCGCTCTTGGTCGCCCGCGCCCCGTCGTCGCCCGTCGCCGCGTCGCCGGAGGCTCCGCTCGAATTCGAGGTCGAGCCCGCGGCGCCGTCGCTCGAAGCCACCGCCACGCCGGTCTCGCCGCCCCTCGCGCGCGGCGTCGAGGTCGCGAAGATCGACGTGGCACGGACGGCGACGGCGGGCGTCCGGAGTCTTCCGGAGACAGGGGGCGAGACGGGAGCGCCGGAGGCTCCTTCCGCCACCGCGGCGCCGGCCGAGAGCAGCGCGTGGACGTTGCAGGCCGAACGTCCCGCCGACGTGACCAACCCGGCCTTCATCGCCCGGGCCGTTCGTCCCGCGGTCGCCGAGCGCGCGAACGAGGGCGTCTCGACGACGGGAGGCCTCGTCGAAGGGCTCGACGCACACGACGTCGAAGTCGGGCTCGGGCGCGGAGGGCCTGTCATCACCGCGCTCGAGAACGCTGCCGCCAGCGAGGCTGCGCCGTTCGAAGGGGCGGCGACGTTCGACTTCGCCATCCAGAGCGACGGGCACGTGTCGATGGCGGTGCTCGACGCGACGAGCTCCCTCGAGGACTGGAACAAGGTCGGCGAGGCCACGCGCAAGGCGCTCGACCCGAAGGCCGTGCGGATCCCTCCCGGCGCGCGGGGCTGGCACGTCGTCGTGCGCGTCGAGGCGAAGGTGCAGTTTCCGAACGGGCTCGACCCGAACAAGCTGGGGGCGAGGTTCACGGCGTCGCCCACCGGGGTGACGTTCGCCGCGACGGGCAAGGTGTGCAGCGTGCGCGTCACGGCCGGCCTCACGCTCGTCCCCATCACGGGCGGCTGCGATCCGTCGAACATCGGCGTGCGCCCGCTCCGTGTCGTGCACGGGCACGCGACCGCCGAGGGACGGCTTTAGTCACGATTTGCTGTCGCCCGAGCGGGCAGCGAGGGACGTGTTGTGCATCCCGTGTACGGGGTCCTTCGCCTCGCTCAGGTGGACGGCGAGGAGCGCGTGGCCTCGTAGAGCGCGGTCCGTCGTACAAACACTTTCTCCAGCCGCTCGTGCGCGCGCGGGTCGGGCTCGTGCCGCACCCCCGGCTCTTGCCATGTCCGCGCGATCTCGGGTCCGGTCCACCGACCCGCGCCGATGCCCGCGAGGAGCGCCGCGCCCGCGAGCGTCGCGCCCGCCCCCGCCGCTCCGCCCCTCCACGTGACCGCCGCGCCGAGCGCGTCCGCCAGCGTCTGCCGGAGTAGCGCGCTCTTGCCCGCTCCGTTGGCCGCGACCACCTCGGTGAAGCGCGCGCCATGCTCCTCCGCCACCGCGAGGCAATGCCGGAACCCGAGCGCGATCCCCTCGAGGAGCGCGCGGTAGAGATGCCCGCGGCCGTGCCCCCCGTCGATGCCCGCGAGGACGCCACGCGCCCGCTCGTCCCAGACCGGCGTCCGCTCTCCGTGGAGATAAGGCAGGAATGTCAGGTCTCCCATGTCGCGCGGGTCGGTCGCGGCCGCTTCCGCCTCGAGCGTCTCCCACGGGACGCCGGGGGCGCACGCGCCGCGAAACCACTCGAGCGCCGCCCCGCATAGAGTGCCCCCGAGCGCGAGCCATCGATCGGAACCCACGTGGTGGCTCTGGATGAGACGCGCGTCGAACCTCGGCGTGTTCATCGGCATGAGGAGGTTGCCGGCCGTGCCGAGCATCACGCACGCCTCGCCTTCGTCGATCACGCCCGAGCCGAGGGTGCTTGCTGCGAAGTCGCCTCCGCCCGCGACGACCGGGGCCCCCTCGCGCAGACCGGTGGCCGCCGCCGCCGCGCGGGTCACCGCACCGACCACGTCGTGGGAACGCGCGAGCGGCGGCAAGAGACGCGTCGGAATACCGCACGCGCGCGCCCCCGCCTCCGACCAGGCGAGCGCCCGCGCGTCGAAGAGCGGCGCGCTCAGCATCGCGGTCGACAGGTCGCAGACCGCGACCCCCGAGAGCCGCATCACGAGAAAGGAGTGTGGCTCGAGGACGAAGCGCGCACGGTCGAGCGCGCCGGCGTCGTGGGCCGCCAGCCACGCGACCTTCGGGCCGAGGTAGTACGCGTGCATCCGGTTGCCGCCGATGGCCTCTGCGCCGCCCGGGCCGAGGCTCGCGTCGATGCGGCGCGCTTCGGCCTCGGCCCGCACGTCGAACCACAGGACCGCGCTGCGAAGCGGCTCCCCCTCACCGCCGATGAGCACGGCCGTCGGCGCCTGCCCGGTCACGCCGATCGCGTCGACGTTCGCGAGCGGCGCCCGTGCCCCGAGCTCCGCGAGAGCGCTACACGCCGCCTCCCACCACGCGTTCGCGTCCGCCTCGCCCCGGCCGCCGGCCGCGATCGAGGGCGGGCAATCTCGTCCCGCCTGCGCGAGCACCCTCCCGCGCTCGTCGAATGCCGCCGCGCGCACCCCCGTCGTCCCGACGTCGATTCCGACGAGCAAAGCGCTCGCCACGTCACCCTTGCCCGCGGCCTACGATGGCCATCACCTCGTCGTCGCTCAAGATGTGCGTCGTCGACTTGGCCACGCGGAGGATCTCCGCGACGAGCGCCTCGCTCGGCTCGATCCCGCGCTTCTTCAGCCAGTAGTTCACGTTCGAGGCACCGCTCATGAAGCCGATGCAAATCTCCTGGTGGCGCCCGAACATCCCCGCCGGGACGCCGCTGTAGACGCGGTCGGCGAGCCAGGCGTCGCTCTTTTGCATCGCCTTCGCGATCGCCGCCGCGTGGACGCCCGTCGCCGTGCGGAACGCGTCGCGCCCGACGAGGGGATAGTTGAGCGGCACCTGCCAGCCGACCGCCCTCGCCACCGTCTCGCAATACTCGACCAGCTTCGTCAGGTCTTGCTCGGGAGGGAGCGCACCGAGGAGGCGCAAGTTCAAGAGCAGGAGCTCCATCGCCGCGTTGCCGACGCGCTCTCCGATGCCGAGGGCCGTGCCGTGGACGCGGTCGGCGCCGAACTCGAGCGCCCAGAGCGCGTTCTCGAGCGCGAGGCCGCGATCGTTGTGGCCGTGCCAGTCGACGCCGACCTTGACGCCCGTCCCCACGATGACGCTCTTCGCGAACTGCACGAGGTTGCGCACGCCGTCGGGCGTCGCGTGCCCGACCGTATCGGAGAGGCAAAGCCGCGTCGCCCCGTGGTCGATGGCGGTCTGGAAGAGGACCTTGAGCACCTCGGGGCGCGACCGGCTGGTGTCCTCGGTCACGTACGCGACCGGGAGTCCGGCTTTGACGGCGAGGTCGATCGCCTCCGCGCTCCGTTTCGCGATGAAGGCGACGTCCCATTTCTCGACGTACTGCCGTATCGGGCTCGACCCGATGAAGAGGTACGTCTCGAGGGGGACGCCGACCCGCTGGGCGATGTCGATGACCGGCGTGATGTCACTCGCCACCGTGCGGCCCGCGACGCCGATCTTGATCTTCATGTGGCAGGCGACGGCTTCTCGGCACATCGCGAGGACGTCTTCGAAGGCCCGTTGGCCGCTGCCGGGGAGGCCGAGGTCGACCGCCGCGATCCCGAGGTCCTCCATGAGGTGCAAAATGCGGAGCTTTTCCGCGATTGGCGGGTCGAGGACGCTGGGGTTCTGCAGGCCGTCGCGCAGGGTCTCGTCGAGGAGTCCGGCCCCCGCCGGCACCACCCGCCCTTTGCGGCCTACTTCGTTCCAGTCGAAAATGAGCTCCTCGGCACTCTCCGTGTCGGGGTGCTCCTGGGACATGCTCTTCAGGGTATAAGAAAACCAGGGTGGAAAAGCTTCAATCCGCGCAGCTTCAGGTCGTTCTACCGGGCAGCCGGTCGAGCTTTCGGCGAAGAGTCATCGACGCCATGCGCGAGCTCGTGCCCTCCGCGGGCGCGTTCTCGTTCTTCGGCAAGGACGACGCGCGCGCCTACGGCGATGCGACGCGCCTCGTCGACGGCTCAGGCAAGTCCTTCCAAGGAACAGCCGGCCTGCGCCTCTCGGCCGCGTTCGGCTTCGAACCGCAGAGCGTCGTCACGTCGCCCCGGCGGGCGTACCTCTCGAGCGAGCTCTGGCCGGAGGCGGAGCGCGCGAGCCTGCCGTACTTCTCCGGTGCGTCGATCGCCGATGGCTTCGTCCACGCGCTCTTGCTCTTCATGCACGAAGGCGGGCTCCTCTTCGGCCTCGCGGGCCTGGAGCGCCGCCCCGCCGAGGGGCCGTTCCGCGAAGAGGACAAGGCGCTCCTCGAGGAGCTCGGTCCGTTCGTCGTCGCGGGCGCGCGCGCGCAGCTCCAGTACGACGAGCTCTCGCACGAGGCGGTCGCGCTCCGCGCGCTCGGCAAGATCAGCGGTATCGTTTACGTCGTCGATCGCGACAAGAAGCGCGTCGTCTGGGCAGCGGACCGCGAGCGCGGCATCGACTGGGAAGAGGACGTCGAGCCGATCGAAGCGCAGATCGTCGACGGCGCGGAGCGCTGGCTCGCCGCCCGCGCCCGCAAGGAAGCCTTGCCGACGCAGCCTCGCCTGGCGAGCGGCATGCTGGTCTCGGTCTCGAAGATCGACGGCGATCCGGTCTTCGGCGGCGCGCGCTGCGCGGCGGTGCGGGTCGAGGTCGGCCAGAAGCCGACGGCGATGGAAGGGCTCAGCAAGCGCGAGCGCGAGATCGCCCGCCTCCTCGTCGCGGGCTACAGCGGCGTGAACGTCGCCGCGATCGCCGGCCTGAGCGAGAACACCATCCGCACCTATGTCCGGCGCCTTTACACGAAGCTCGGCGCGAACAACCGCGCGGACCTGGTGCGAAAGCTCATGGCCCCCGAAGACATCGCGTCGACCACGTCGTCCTCGCAAATCGCGCCGCCGCCCGACTCGTCGCTCATTCAAGGCGACGACACGCTCGACTGACCCGACTCGCTACCTCGCCCACGATGGCAGGGCGACGCGCGGCACGGGCTTGCTCGACGGCACGGGCACGTCGTCCGGGCCGACGGGGGGCGCCGCAGGCCGCCCCAGCCTCGCGTCCACCGCCCACTCGTAGACCTGCGCGTAGCGCGACGCGGCGACCTCCCACCCGAAGTGCTTGCCCATCGCCTGCTTCTGCATCGCGCGGAAGTGGTCGGGTCGCTTCGCGTAGACGTCGAGCGCCCAGGCGACCGTCGCGACGAGCGCGTCCGCGTTGAGATCCCAGAACTTGAACCCCGTGCCCTGCCCCGTCGCGGGGTCGTAGTTCTCCACGGTGTCGTCGAGGCCGCCCGTCGCGCGTACGATGGGGAGCGTGCCGTATCGCTGGCTGTACATCTGGTTTAGGCCGCACGGCTCGAAGCGCGAGGGCATCAAGAAGAAGTCCGCGCCCGCTTCGATCCGGTGCGCGAGCACCTCGCTGAAACCGATCCACGCCCGGAAGCGGTCGTCACCGTGATGGGAGCGCATGAGCAAGTAGCCCTCGGCCGCGGGATCGCCCGAGCCGAGCACTACGATCTGCGCGCCGAGGTCGAGCAATCGGGTGAGCGACGCGAGGATGACGTCGGTGCCCTTTTGCTCGCTGAGGCGCGAGACCACGCCGACGAGCGGCGTCCGTGGATCTTCGGCGAGGCCGAGTTCGCGCTGCAGCGCGCGCTTGCACGCCGCCTTGCCGGACATGTCGTCGGGCATGAACGGCGCCGCGATCGACGGGTCGGCGCGCGGGTTCCACACCGTCTCGTCGATGCCGTTGAGGATCCCCACGAGGTCCGCGCCGCGGAAGCGGGCTACGGCGTCGAGCCCCGCGCCGCCGGGCGACGAGCGGATCTCCTGCGCGTACCGCTGCGAGACCGTCGTCAGCTTCGTCGCGTGGTAGAGGCCTCCCTTCAGCGGGTTGATGCCGCCGAAGTCCTCGAGCGAGTCGGGCCGGAACTCGCTCCAAGGGATGTGCGTCGCCGGTAACCACGCCGAGGCGAACTTCGCCTGGTGCGCGAGGTTGTGGATCGTCAGCACGCTGGCCGAGCGGGCGAGGGGGCCCCGCGACTCTACGGTGTTCAGGTACATCGGCAAGAGCGCCGTCGGCCAGTCGTGGACGTGGAACACGTCGGGCGTCCAGCCGAGGTATTTGCAAAGCTGCAGCGCACCGCGACAGAGGTACGCGTAGCGAACGAGGTTGTCGGCCGCGTAGGAGCCGGGCGGGTCATAGAGATACCCGCGCCCGAACAGCTGATCGTGATCGAGCAAGTACACGGGCACGTCGCTCCCGGGGAGCACCGTCTCGAGGACGCCCGACCACGCGTTGCCGGAGCCGATGGGCACGCCGAGCGGATCGGGGTGGCGCTCGAGGCCCGCGAGCGGGATGGCGTCGTAGCGCGGAATGACGACCCGGGCATCGTGCCCCATGGCGCGAAGGGCGACGGGTAGGGCGCCGACCACGTCGCCGAGGCCCCCCGCCTTGATGAAGTGGGCGCACTCCGATGCCACGAAGAGAACGGAGAGCTGGTCCATCGTCGCCATATTGTCGTCTCGCCTCGGTCGCGTCGAAAGTCGGACTGCGGGCTGCCCTAGAGGCTACTTGGTAGCGTGCACGCAAAGCTGCCGTCCCGAACAAAAAATTGAGCGATGATGCGTCCCCGATTTGCCAGTCCTGGCGTCTGTCGTAAGGTTCGGCTCGTGTCCCGCGCCGTTTTGGCGCCCGTGGCCATGGGGGTGCTGGCTGTCGCGGGCGCCTGCTCTCCTCTCGCGTCAATCGTAGATTCGAGCGACGCAGCGGCGCCGCCGACGACGGAGACGCCCGATGCCGGTGGTGGCGGAACGGTGGTGCACGATTCCGGCTCGGCCTCCAAGCCCGACGCGACCACCGGGGACACCGGGGTTACCCCGCCGCCCGGCCCGGACAGCTCGTCCCCGCCGATGCGGGGGCCGACGGCCGCCGCGAACGGTGTCAGCTTCCCGTTCCCGCAGAACCGCCAGAGCCAGAACTGCGTGTATCCCGCGGGCTACCTGAACTCCGACGTGCAGGCCGCGTACGCGCAGTGGAAGGCCGATACCGTGACGACCAACGGGGCGGGCGGCTTCCGCCGAGTCGAGCGGACGGCGACCGACTTGAGCCTGGCGCTGAATTCCACCGTGTCCGAGGGCATCGGCTACGGGATGCTCCTGGCCGTCTACATGAACGACCAGTCGCTCTTCGACGACCTCTGGAGGTACGAGCAGCTCCACCTCGGCGCGTGTCCCCCGGGGCTCACGTGCCCGGACATGGAGCTCATGGACTGGAACATCTCGGCCGACGGGTCGACGGCGCTCGGCACGGGCGCGGCGACCGATGCCGACGAAGACATGGCCTTCGCGCTCTCCATGGCCGACAAGCAATGGGGCGGGCAAGGGTCGCTATCGCAGAGCTACCACGACTTCGCGGTGGCGCAGATCACGTCGATCTGGCTACTCGAAATCTTCCAGAGCATGTTCGTCAAGCCGGGGGACTGGGGAGACAACACGACCCTCAACCCTTCGTACTTCGCGCCGGCATACTACCGCGTCTTCAAGACGGTCGGCGGGACGCTGCCGAAGTCGGGCGGCGGCTCGTGGAACCCGGACTGGGACGGCACGATCGACACGGCGTATACGACGCTCGGGAACGCCGTCAGCGCGGCGAACAAGAATCTGAACAATGGCCTCGTGCCCGCGTGGTGCACGAGCGCCGGTGCGCCCAACGCGATGGCGATCATGCCGGGGGGCAACGCGACGAATTACCAGTACGACTCGTGCCGCACGCCGTTCCGGATCGCGCTCGACTGGTGCTGGAACGGCGACGCGCGGGCCCAGGCCTACGTCGCGAAGACGAGCTCCTTCTTCGCGCCCATCGGCGCGAAGCAAATCGTCGACGGGTACGGGCTCGACGGGACCCCGCAGCCGGCCAACCCGGGCAAGCTCTCGGCGGCGTTCATCGGTCCAGCGGGGGTGGGCGCCATGAGCGCGGCGGCGTACCAATCCTTCGTGAACGACGCGTACGCCACCCTCGTCCCGCGGACGGCGCTTGCCGGCGGCGCCTACTACGAAGAATCGTGGACGACGCTGTCGCTCCTCATGATGACCGCGAACTTCCTGGATTACACGTCGCTGTAGGCTGGCGCGGCCGCCCTCTCGGCTGGCCGCGAGTCGCGATCCCCGGCCCCTCGGCCGAGGGGCCTCACACGTCGAAGTCGGCCTTCTCCAGGATCTCCGTCACCCGCCAGAGGAAGCCGTTCGCCGCCACGCCGTCGACGACGCGGTGGTCGTACGACAGGGCGATGTACATCACGGGGTGGATCGCGATCTGGTCTTCGCCATCGGGCGACTCGACGACGACCGCGCGCTTCTGGATCTCCCCCATGCGCAGAATGCCGACGTTGGGCTGGTTGATGATCGCGCCGCCGAAGAGGTTGCCCTTGATCCCGGGGTTCGAGACGCTGAACGTCGCGCCGCTGAGATCGTCGATGGTGATCTTGCCGGTCTTCGCGCGCTTCGCGAGATCGTCGATCGAGCGGACGATCCCCCGGATGCCGAGCTCGTCGGCCCTGCGCACCACCGGCACGACCAGGCCATCGGGCGAGTCGACGGCGACGCCGACGTTCACGTCGTGCATGACGACGTACGAGTCGTCGAGGACGCGCGCGTTGAGCGACGGATTCTCCCGAATGCCGCGTGCGGTCGCGACGACGACGAAGGCGAGCATCGTCAGGCTCATGCCCTCGGCCTTGTAGCGATCCTTGTGGGCCTCGCGGAGCTTCGCGGCCTTGTGCAAGTCGACCTCGGCCACCGTGACGACGTGGGGCGAAGCGAACTTCGAGTAGACCATGTGGTCCGCCGTGATGCGGCGGCGACGCGTGAACGGGACGACCTTGTCCTTGTCGGACGGTCGGTACGCCGGGACCTTGAAGGCGCCGAAGCCCACGCCCGGTATGGGCGGGACGAACCCGCCACCGTCGTTCACGATCTGTGCGAGCTGCTGGGCGCGCGCCGCGGGTTGTCGCGGCGCGGGCGGCGCGGGCGAGGGAGGATCGTGCCCGAGCTCACCGTTGCCGGCGGCGCGGAGCACGTCGTCCTTGGTCACGCGGCCGCGCTCACCGGTCCCGCGAACGCTCGCGAGGTCGACGTCGTGCTCGAGGGCGGCCTTGCGCACGGTCGGGGTCGCGAGCGCGCCGGGCGCGGGCTTGGGAGCGGCGGGCGGCGCGGAAGGCGCGGGCGGAAGTGGTGAGGGGACGGCCGGCGGCGGCATCGACACTGGCGCCCCCGGCGAGATCGAGAGCGACGCACCGGCGCCCTCGTCGATCTGCGCGATGACCGCCTTGACCGCCACGACTTGCCCTTCCGACGCAAGGAGCTTGGCGACGCGGCCCGTCGACGGCGCCGGCAGGTCGCTGTCGGCCTTGTCGGTCGCGATGGAAACGATGGGCTGGTCCTTCTTGACGAGGTCACCCTCGCGTACGAGCCACTTCGAGATGGTGCCTTCGGAGACGCTTTCTCCGAGCTGGGGCAAGATCACATCGATGAGCATGGGATGAACGTCCGAAGAGTGAGGTCGCCGACGGAAGTAGCGTAACGCTTTGCGCCGTCAAACCGCAATTGACGGACCCGACCTCACCCATCTCGCGATGAAGTATCCATCGGTACCGTGCTTTTGCGGTGTCAGTCGTAGCGAGCTCTCCGCTCCCGACAAGATCGTCACCTCGGGCGTGTCGAAGGGCGTCAGGACGAGGTCGGGGCGGGCGCGGCCGACCGCGTCGACGACGTCTTCGCACTCTTCGCGGAGGACGCTGCACACGACATACACGAGCACCCCGCCGGTGCGGACGTGCTCCGCCACGCGCGAGACGATCGCGATCTGCCGTGTCGCCATGACGGCGAGGTCGGGCGCCTCACGGCGCAGGGCAATTTCGGGACGGCGTCGGAGCGTGCCGATCCCGCTGCAGGGCGCGTCGACGAGGACGCGATCGTAGCGCCCGGTCACGTCGCCCGAACCAGCCGTCCAATCGACGGCGAAGGCGGCGCGCGCGCGGAGGCCGACGCGCACGAGATCGTCGGCGAGCCGGTCGAGCTTGTCGGCGCTTTGGTCGCACACGTCGACAGCGCCTGCGTCGCCGACCGCGCGCGCGAGGATGCCGCTCTTGTTTCCGCGCCCGGCGCACGCGTCGAGCACGGTCTCGCCCGGCGCGGCGCCCACGGCGATCGCCGCCAGCTGCGACCCCTCCTCTTGCACCGAGAGCGCGCCGTCGGCCCACCCGGGGAGCTTTTGCGGCTTGCCGGCCCCGCGCGCGAGGATAGCCATCGGCGAGACGCGACCGGCCTCGAACGCGGCGTCGGGCGACGACGCGCGCAACCGTTCGAGCCACGCCTCTCGCTCGGCGGCCTGTTCGACGCGGAGCGCGACCGCCGGCGGCTCTCCCGCGGAGCGAAGGAAGTCACGGGCCTCGTCGGCGGGCAAGGCTCTCGCGACAGCGTCTCTCAACCACGCCGGGGCGCTCTCGACGGCCGCGTCTCTCCGCTCGTCCTCGCCCATCGCGGCCGCCCGCTCGGCGAGCTTTCGCAGGACCGCGTTCGCGAAGGAGCCCATGCGCGCTCCGCGGTCCGCGCTCGCCGCGTCGACGGCCTCGCTCACGGCGGCGAACGCGGGAACCCGCGTGAAGAAGAGCTGGTAGGTCGCGACGGCGAGGTGGGCGCGCACGCGCGCGTCGAGGCCCTCGATCCCGCGCGGCGTGACCGACCCGATCTGGCGCTCGAGCCAAGGCAGAAGGCGGAGGGTGCCGTACACGAGCTCCGTCGCGAAAGACCGCTCGCGCGCGTCGAGCTGCACGGAGCGCGCGAGCTCCGCGTCGAGCACGGCGGCGGCGAACGCGCCGTCCTTCGCGACGCGTGCGAGGACCGAGGCGGCGATCGTGCGCGCGCCCGTCCGCGTCGCCGCGCGTGCCGGCGCACGACGATTCACGACCAGAGCTCGCGCACCTGCGTCACGATGACGTCCCAGCGGCGTTCTACGTCGTTCTTGAAGGCGACGAGCATGAGAAGGACGAGCATCACCATCCCCACCAGGCTCGCCACCTCTCGGATCCGAAGCGGGAGCGGGCGCCTCCGGGCGGCCTCGAACAAGAAGAAGAGGAGATGGCCGCCGTCGAGCACGGGGATGGGCAAGAGGTTGATGAGGCCGAGGTTGACCGAGATGAGCGCCATCGCCCAGACGAAGTACGCGACGCCACGCGCGCCGGCCTGCCCCGCGATGTCGTACATCGTGATGGGCCCGCTGACGTTCGCGAGCGATACGCGCCCCTCGACGAGGCGCAGGATGCCGACGCTGATGAACTTCACGACGCTCAGCGTCTCTTCGACGCCACGGCGGACCGCGTAAAGGAGGGGGTGAGGGTTCGGGACGAGGCGGTCGGGCGCGGTCGGCACCCAGTGGTCGGTGCGGAAGACGTAGCGCTCGTAGTGCTGGCCGAACGGATCGTCCCACTGCTCTTTGCGGAGCTGGAAGAAGCCGCGCATTGGCGCGCCGTCGCGCGTCCACTGGAGCTCGTGCATGCGGTCGGCCCCTGCCACGAGCTCGTTCTCCATCGTGCGCCACAGCCGCTGCGGCGCTCCGTCGAGGAGCGTGATGCGGTCGCCCGGGCGCAGGCCCGCCCGCCACTCGCTCGATGCCTGCGGGACGAAGGCGACGTACATGTCCGCGCTCTCGATGCCCGTCCGCTCGACCACGTCGGACGCGCGGGCCCGGGCGTCGGTGGGGGGTACGGCGCCGGGATCGCGCGGCAACGGCGTGAGGGTCGCGGCGCCCGGCTCGAGCACCGCGAGCTCGCAGAGGCCTCCGAGGGCGCGCGGGACGTCGACCGGCCGCAGATAGCTGACGACGACGAGGTCGCCGCGGTTGCGCGCGAGGACGTCGACGAGGTCTTCGAAGGTCTCGACGCGGCTGCCGTTGACCGCCGTGACGAGGTCGAACGTGCGAAGGCCGACGGCCGCGGGCGCGTCGCGCCGGGCCACGCCGATGACGGCGGCGGGGAAGCGCGGGTCGATGCCGATGCGGCCCGTGTGCTCCACGATATCGAGCTCGCGCACCTCGGTCTCGTCGGCGGGCGTGAGCGTCACGTCGACGTCTTTGCCGTCGCGGACGACGCCGAGCGTGACCGGCTTGCCCGCGCGTCGCGACACCACGTGCTGCACCTCCGGGAACGTGGTCACGGCGTCGCCGTCGACGCGCGTGATGCGATCGCCGGGCTCGAGCTTGCCGTCGGCGGGCTTGCCGGCTTCGACGACGCCCACGACGGGGGGAAGAAACTGCGCGTCCTCGAGGAAGACGGAGGTGTAGAGGGCGATGGGAAAGAGGAGGTTCATCGCCGGGCCCGCGAGGACGATGACGACGCGCTTCCAGAGCGCCTGCGACTCGAACGTCCGCCCGCGCTCCTCGGGGAGGATAGGCTCGGCGCGCTTGCTCTCTTCGAGCATCTTCACGAAGCCGCCGAACGGGAAGAGGCCGACGCAGTACTCCGTCTCCTTGCCGCGGATGCGCACGGCGCGGGGGCCGAAGCCGATGGAGAACGTGAGGACCTTCACGCCGAAGATCTTCGCGAACGCGAAGTGGCCCGACTCATGGATGAAGATGAGCGAGCTGACGAGCAGGACGAAGTACAGAAGGTCCACGGCGCGCCGCCCTTCCGTAGCACACGCTCAGCCCCGGCCGCGTCCGCCTCCCCCCGCGCGGCGCCGACCCCGGCCTTTGCCTTTGCCCTTGCTCGCGGCACGCAGGATCGCGGCGCAGGCGAGCCCCGCTGCCGCCGCGCCCATGCCGGCTCCGCCGCCGCCCATGTCGCAGCCCCCGCCGCCTCCCCGCGTCTCCGCGGGCGGAGGCGCGGGCGACCCCGCGTCGATCACGCAGCCTGGGAGGGTGCTGCACAGCGCCTGGCGCGGGGCTCCGCCGCACGTGGCGATGGCCGAAGCGTCGGCGGCGCAGGAGAGGAGGGGGGGCGCCGTCAGGTGGAGCTTCGCCGTGAACGTGGCCCCGTCGTCGGACGAGGAACCCGCAATGAAGCCGCTGACGTCGTCGGAGCAGGCCCAAAGCTCCGCGCCCTGCGTCGCGAGGCACTGCACGTGGATGGGCGACGTAGCCGAGAAAGCGAGGCTGTCGCGCGGGGCCACGACGAGGCCCTGCACGACATCGCCCGCGTAGACCTTCGAGCCATCCTCGGAGAGCGCGAAGCCGAGCATCGGTCCCTCGAGCTCGAGGGCCACGGTGAAGGACAGCCCGGCGTCGTGCGTGACGAGGAGGCGCGAGCCGCCCGTGGGGCCGCCCGTGCGTACGTAGACGAGGTCCGGGTCGGCCGGGTCGACGGCGCCGATGTAGATCGCCGACTCGCCGAGCGTCGGGTCGATGGGCACGGGCCGCTCCGTCCATGTGCCGCCGTGGTCGTAAGAGACGAAGAGCGACGCCGGCGGGGTGCCCGAGCGGACGGCGGAGATGTAGAGACGATCGTCGTCGGCCGCGGCGACGTCGAGGGTCGTCGCGAGCGCGGTCGGATCGATCGGCGCGCCCACGGGCAAAAAGGACGCGCCGTCGTCGGCGCTCTCGTAGACCTGCTCGAAGTAGCCGGCGCCGGCGTCGGGGCCGGCGTGGGCGCCATAGGTCGACGTGAGCGCCACGACGGTGGCCGGCGCGTCGGCTCGGACGGCGAGGTCCTTGACGAGCTGACCGGCGAGCGCGCCCGTGGTCGGAGTCCAGTCGCAGCCGGTGTCGCTCGAGACGACGAGGCCGTTCGCAAGGCCCGGCGTGGCGACCAGGGCGCCCGACGTCACGCCGAGGACCGGGTCCTCGGTCGCGCTCGAGAGGATGCCGAGGGCGTCCTCGCAGAGCCATTGCCAGGACCCGCCTCCGTCCCGCGAAAGGAGCAGGCCGAAGGTGGTGCGCAGGACCACGAGGCCGGGGTCACTGGGCGAGAAGGCGATCTGGTTCGAGGCCGGGTACCGGCCGTTCGCCGACGCCACGGCCGGAGTCGATGCCGCGATCGCGGCGCCGGCCGCGACAAGCCAAGCGATTCGCATGGGGTAGAAACCATAGTCTCAGGCGCGCCGGGCGACGACGATCCACTCCACGTCGCTCACGGGGACGAAACGCGCCGTCCAGAGCGCGCCAAACGCCGCACGCCAGGCCGCCTCCGACGGCAATCGTGCCTCGATCGATACGCCGAGCACCTCGTCCTCGTACCAGCAGGTCTCGGGCCCGGTCCGCCACACACGCCGGTCGGGGCTCCCGTCGGCGGTTCGGCCTGCCTCGACCGCGTCGAGCCACGCCGGCGTCGGCATCTCGGCGAGCCACACCCCGGCGGGACGCACGACGCGCGCGAGGTGGGACGCGAGGCGGGCGGTCGCCGAAGCGTCCGGTGGATGCGCGAGCGAGCCGTGGAGCGCGACGGCGGCGTCGAACCAGGCCGAAGGGAAGGGAAGGGGCTCGTAGAAGTCGCGATGGATGAGCGGCACGGCGCGGGCACGCCGCGCACACCGCTCGAGCATTTCGCGCGACACGTCGATACCGGTCGGCTCGTATCCCGCGTCGAGGAGCGCGGTGAGCTCGCGCCCCGTCCCGACGCCGAGGTCGAGCACCCGCGCGGGCGCGGGTGGAAGCTCGGCGAGCACCCGATCCATCCGACGCCGCGACTCCTCCGCCGACAGGCCGTACGAGCGCTCGTAGCGCCCTGCGATGCGGTCGAAGAACGCGGCCGCGCCGTCGGCGCTCATCGCCGCGCGAGGTCGCAGTAAGCGAGGTACGTCGCCTCGTGGATGCCGGCGAGCGAAATCGCATGCGCGCGCAGGAGCGCGGCGTCGCCGGCGGTCCACGCCTTCTTCGGCATGCGCGTCGCGCCGCGACGATGCGCCGCGCCGAGCAAGACGCCGAGGTGGCGGGCCAGCGGTTCGAGGTCCTCGGGCCGCAAGGACAGGAGGTCGAGCTTGTCCTCCTGGGGCGTGAGCCTGCGCACGAACATCGACGACCCGCGCAGGCGGCTCGCGCCGATCATGCGGGGCGGCTGCGCCAGGCAGGCGCGGATCGCCGTCGTGACCCGGTCGGCGGGCGACAGATCGGGCGCGCGCGCGACGGAGGACGCGGAGGGCGCCCCCTCCTCTTTCATGTCGAAGACCCAAGAGCCGTCGTCGCCTCCCTTGCCTTCCACGAGCACCGCCACGCGCAAGCAACCGAGGCTGCCGGTGCCCGCCACGCGAAACGCGGCGTCGAGCACACGGAGCGCGGGGCCCGGCGGACGCTCGCCTTCGTCGAGGCGCTTCGCGTACTTCTCGAACGCGCGCTCCGCCTTGGCGCGGAGCTTCGGCGAGAGGGTCTCGTAGCGATCGTCGCGCACGAACTGGCGGCCCTGGTGGGTGACGAGCGTGCGGCGGTCGAGCAGTTCGCGGCGGGTGCGCGCTTGCACGCGCTCGACGAGCTGCTGGACGGGGCGCGGGATCGCGCGCGGCCGCTTCGCGCGAAAGAGGGACGCGATGTATGCCCCGATGAGCGCGTCCGCCAGACCGACCGCGGTCGAGCCGTCGGCGCCCATCTCGCGTCCGCCGAGGAGCACGCTCGTGACCAGGCGGAGCACATCGAGCCTCCAATCGCCGACGAAGGCTTCGTCGAAGTCGTTCAGGTCGAACACGACGCGGTCACCTCCGCCCGCGCGCTTGGCGTCGTGGACCGAGAGTGTCCCCGCGCGGAACGCGCCGAAGTTCTCGACGTGCGCGTCGCCCACGAGCCATCCGCGGCCGGCTGGGCCCTCGGCGAGCCCGGGGTGGCGGTCGAGGAGCTCGTAGAAGAGAGGCGCCGAGCCGCGGAGGAACGCGAGCGGCGAAGTGACCATGCGCGCGACCTTGCGGTCCATGAGGTGCGAGAAGCGACTCGTGCGATCGCGATCGATGTCGAGCTGGCGGCGCGCGAGGCGTACGGGGTCGACGGCAAACATGGACGGGAGAGCATAGCGAAGCGCGCGGCCCGCGCGGCCCGGGGACGGCAGAGCGGCCCGAGCAGAAGAGCGAGAAAGTGGGACGAATCGCGCCGGTCGACACGTGTAGGTCGCGGAAAGAGGAGCTGGCTTCCCCTGTCTCCACGTGCGATCGTGGTCGAGGGACTGGTCGGGCATGCACCGGGTGCGCGAGATCACGACCATCGGACTGGGGCTTGCGCTGGCCGTCATGGTGGTCGTCGCGCTGCTCGGGTACCACACGTTCGAAGCGCTGCTCGAGACGGCGCGAGGCGTGGAGCACACGCGGCAGGTCATCGAGACGCTCGACCAGATCGTCCTCAACACGACGGCCGCAGGCCGCGCGCGGCGCTCCTACTCGCTGACCCGGGACGAGTCGAACCTGCCGCGCATCGACGCGGCGATCTCCGAAGTCCGCGCGGACGTGCGCAAGGTCGGCATGCTCACCGTCGACAACCCCCACCAGCGCGAGCGCATCGACCGCCTCGAGCCCCTGCTCACGCGCCGCTTCGACGACCTCGCCGCCGCGGTGACTGCGCAAAGAGTGAGCGGCCCCGACCTCGCCCGCGAAGACGCGATCGCGCGGGCGGGCAGTGACCTCATGAGTCGCATCGGGAAGGTGGTCGACGAGATGATGGTGGAGGAGCGCACGCTGCTCGTCGAACGCCAGGCACGCGCCGATCGGAGCGCCGCCTTCGCGAAGTCGGTGGAGCTCGGCGGGACGGGGGTCGCCATCACGATCATCCTGATTGCGTTCGCGGGCCTGCGGCGCGAGAACAAGCGCCGCATGCGGTCGGAGCAGGAAAAGGAGCGCGCGAACCGCTTCCTCGATTCCATCGTCGAGCACATTCCCGACATGATCTTCGTCAAGGAGGCGCGCGAGCTCCGCTTCGAGCGCCTGAACCGCGCCGGCGAGGCGCTCCTCGGCGTGACCCGCGAAGAGCTTCTCGGGAAAAACGACCAGGACCTCTTCGCGAAGTCCCAGGCCGACTTCTTCCAGGGCAAAGATCGCGAGGCGCTCTCCCGAGGCGACGTCCTCGACATCGAAGAGGAGCCCGTCGACACGAAGCGGGGCCGCCGCTGGCTCCACACGAAGAAGGTCCCCATCCTGGGGGACGACGGCGCGCCGGCATACCTGCTCGGCATCTCGGAGGACGTGACCGAGCGCAAGGAGAGCGCGGCGGCGCTGCGCGCGGCGATCGACGCCGCGGAGCGATCGAACCTCGAGCTCGAGTCGTTCAGCTACTCCGTCGCCCACGATCTTCGCGCGCCGCTGCGCAGCATCGACGGCTTCGGTCTCGCGCTGATCGAGGACTGCTCCGAAGAGCTGTCCGATCAAGGCAAGCAGTACCTCGAGCGCATCCGCGTCGCCACGCAGCGGATGGGCCAGCTCATCGACGGGCTCCTCGCGCTCGCGCGGGTCTCGAGGGCCGAGATCCACTTCGAGACCGTCGACCTCAGCGCGCTCGCGCGGGCGTCCGTGGAAGAGCTCCGCTACGGCGCGAGCGAGCGCGAAGTGGCAGTGCTGATCCAGGCGAACCTCGTGACCCGCGGCGATCCTCGGCTGCTCCGCATCGTGCTCGACAACCTCCTCGGCAACGCATTCAAGTTCACGTCGACGCGCAGCGCGGCGCACGTCGAGCTCGGGACCATCCAAGAGGACGGCGAGCTCGTGTACTTCGTCCGCGATGACGGCGTCGGCTTCGACCGGCAGTACGCCGACAAGCTCTTCGGCGCGTTCCAGCGCCTCCACGATGCAGCGCAGTTCCCCGGCACCGGCATCGGGCTCGCCACGGTTCACCGGGTCGTCGCGCGCCACGGCGGCCGCATCTGGGCGCACGGCGAGCCGGACCGCGGGGCGACTTTCTATTTCACCTTGGGCCACGACGGCCAGCCGAACCGGGTCGCCGCGGAATGACTCGAGCCGGCGGCGCCTCCGATGCAAACGGCGGCGAGGGCGGGACAACGGATCCGGCGTGGCTCGCGGCGGGCGCGGCCCACGTCTGGAGACCGTATTGCCAGCATCGAACGGCCCCCCCGCCGTTTCCGGTCGTCGGTGGCCACGGCGCGCGTCTGGTCCTCGCCGGAGGCCGAGAGCTCGTCGACGGCACGGCGTCGTGGTGGACGGCCGCGCACGGCTATCGCCACCCGCACATCCTCGAGCGCGTGCGCCGGCAGCTCGACGTCCTGCCGCACGTGGCGTTCGGCGGCCTCGCCCACGAGGCGGCGTACACGCTGGCGGAGCGGCTGGCGGCGTGGATGCCGCGCCCGCTCGATCGCGTGTTCTTCACCGAGAGCGGCTCGGTCGCCGTCGAGGTCGCCGTCAAGATGGCGATCCAGTCGTTTCACGATCGAGGTCGGCCCGAGCGGCGCCGCGTCGTCGCCTTCGAGGGCGCCTATCACGGCGACACCTTCGCGACGATGTCCTTGTGCGACCCGATCGCGGGGATGCACCGCGCGTTCTCGTCGTTCGGGCTCGACGTCGTGCACCTGCCGATCCCCGTGGGCGGCGACGGCTTCGAGGCGGCCTTCGATCGAGTGGCGTCGCAGGTCGCGTGCGTCGTGGTCGAGCCGCTCGTCCAGTGTGCGGGCGGCTTTCGCTTCCACGAAGGGACGGCGCTCGCGAGGGTGCGTGCGGCGTGCGACCGCCACGGCGCGCTCCTCGTCTTCGACGAAATCGCGACGGGCTTCCATCGAACCGGGCCGCGCTTTGCGATGCTCGGCGCCGGAGTCGTCCCGGACATCGCCGTCATCGGCAAGGCGCTCACGGGAGGGACCTTGCCGCTCGCGGCCGCCGTCGCGAGCGCCGCGATCTTCGACGCATTCCTCGACGACGACGCGAACCATGCCCTTCAGCACGGGCCGACGTACATGGCGAACGCCCTCGCCTGCGCCGCTGCGCACGCGAGCCTGGATCTCTTCGACCAAGGGGATTCGACCGCGCGTGTGGTCCGCCTCGAGGCGACGCTCCGCGCCGCCGTCGGTCCTCTCGCCGGCCGTCCGAACGTCGTCGACACGCGCGTGCGCGGGGCCATCGCGGTCGTCGAGATGCGGCCCGGCACCGCCCCGCCGTCCCAGGCGTTCGCAGAGCGCGGCGCGTTCATCCGGCCGATCCGGCTCCCACACGCCGACTGCGTCTACTTGATGCCACCGCTCGTCCTCGATTCCGCCGACGCGGCCGTGCTCGCCGGCGCGCTCGACGCCGCCATTCCTCCCTGACGGGTCACAGGTCTTCGAAAGGGCGCGGCGGCTTGTCTCACCCGACGCAACGGACTAGCGTCGCGCGCATCGAAAACGGCCCCAGCTTCCTTTTGCTGGCGGTAAGGAGTGCTCACATGCGTTCGCTTCGGTCCCTCGCTGCCTCGGCGGCAGCCGGTCTCCTCTTCATCGGTGCCTCCGCCACCGCGTTCGCGTCGGATTGGGACGTCGACTCCGCGCATAGCCAGGTCGGCTTCTCGGTGCGGCACATGATGGTGTCGACGGTCCACGGCACCTTCGACAAGTACACCGGCTGGATCGCCTTGGACGATGGCGACATCGCGAAGTCCAAGGCCCATTTCGACATCGACGCCACCTCGATCGACACCGGCAACGCGAAGCGCGACGAGCACCTCCGGTCGCCCGACTTCTTCGACGTGACCAAGTTTCCGAAGATCACCTTCGAGTCGAGCAAGGTCGACCGGCGCGGCCCCGGCGAGCTCACGCTTTCGGGCAACCTCACCATCAAGAACGTGACGAAGCCCGTCGTCTTCTCGGTCTCCGGGCTGAGCGGCGAAGTAAAGGACCCGTGGGGGATGACCCGCCGCGGCGCCTCGGCGACCGCCAAGATCAACCGCAAGGACTTCGGCCTCACCTGGAACAAGTCCATCGAGGCGGGCGGGGTCGTCGTGGGCGACGAGGTGACGCTCACCCTCGAGGTCGAGCTCACGAAGAAGAAGTAAGGTCGATCCTCAGCCCTTCGGCCGCGCCATTTCACCGACCTTGCCCTTCGTGGCGCGAAGGTAGTCCGCGGGCGCGAGCAAGATCTGCGTCCCGCGGACCCCCGCCGACACGCTGACGACGTCGAAGAGCTCGATCGTCTCGTCGACGAACGTCGGGTATTCCTTCCGGCAGGCGAGCGCCGTCACGCCGCCGCGCACGTAACCGGTGAGCGGCTGGACCTCCTTGAGCGGCACGGTGTCGCAGTGGCGATCACCGGAAAGCTTCGCGAGGCTCTTCAGGTCGAGCGTCGCGTCGCCGGGGATGACCGCGAGGAGCACGCCCGTGCGGTCTCCGCGGCACACGAGCGTCTTGAAGACCTGCTCCGGAGGAAGGCCCACACGGCGCGCGACTTCCTCCGCGGCCAGGTGCTCGTCGCCCGGGTCGTAGTCTCGCAGCTCGTGGGGGATGTGAAGCGTATCCAGGAGTCGTGCGGCGTTGGTCTTCATGGGCTTACGCCGCAGCCGCGGGCCATGGTTCCTGTCCGGTCGTGCATTTCCATCCTTCCTTGAGGCGCTCCGCGTACGGCGCTCTACGGTTGAGGCGATTTGCCGCATACCGGCGTCGGCACCTGCGCGCATTTCGTGGCAGCGTATGCGTCACGGTGGCGATACCCGCGGGCCCCATTGGGCAACACATAGCGTCTAGACCCGTGTCGAGCGTGATGGAGAAGGAAGGCGTCGCCGCGGTTCCGTCGCCGCACGACGTGGGGCGCGTGCCCGTCTTCGAGCCCGCGGTCACCTTCGCGTGGGTGGCGCGGGTCCGCTGGGGGGTCATTTTCGCCCAGGCGATCGCGGTGCTCGTCGCCGCCACGATGTTCGAGGGCAAGCTCGAGAGCCGGGCGGTGACGGCGCTCGTCATGTTCAGCGCCCTGAGCAACGTCGTCCTCAACGCGTGGATGCGCACGCGGGCCCGGAGCGTGGGCCCATCGGTCATCGGGGCGGTGCTCCTCGCCGACGTGAACCTGCTCACCGTGCTGCTCTACTTCTCGGGCGGTCCGGCCAATCCATTCAGCGTGCTCTACCTCGTCTACGTCACCCTGGCCGCGCTCGCGCTCGGCATCCGGTGGGCGTCGGCCGTCGTGGTGCTCTCGGTGGCCGGCTACCTCCTCCTCTTCTTCGCCCACGTCCCCATCGGCGTGACCGCCCACGAGCCGACGACGCTGGGGGAGGACCCGCCGATCGCCATGCACCTGCAAGGCATGTGGCTCGCGCTCGCGGTCACGGCGTCGCTCATCGCGTTCCTCGTGGCCCGCCTGCAGCGCGCCCTTCGCGAACGCGACGAGCGTCTCGCGCAGGTATGGTTCGTCGCCGCGCGGAGCGAGAAGCTGGCGTCCTTGACGACGCTGGCGGCGGGCGCGGCCCACGAGCTCGGGACGCCCCTCGCGACCATCGCCGTGGCCTCGAAGGACCTCGAGCGCGCGCTCAAGAGCGGCGGGGCGCCGTCGCCGCTCGCGGAGGACGCGCGCCTCATTCGCGAGGAGGTCGAGCGCTGCCGCTGGATCGTGGAGCAAATGAGCGGCCGGTCGGGCGAGACCATGGGCGAGGCGCTCGAGGTCATCTCGATCGACGACCTCCAGAGGAAGCTGCGCGAGCGCATCACGCACCCCGAGCGCCTCGTCGTCGAGGTCGACCCGGACGTGCCCAAGCAGGTCAGCGTGCCCGTCCGTGGCCTGCTCCAGTCCCTCGCCAACCTCGTGTCGAACGCGCTCGAGGCGAGCGCCCGCTCGGCCGACGCGCGCGTCATCGTCTCCATGCGAGCCCGCGGCGGCGACTTCCAGTTCGACGTCGTCGACCACGGGCCGGGCATCCCCGACGGGAAGTTGTCGCGCGCCGGTGAACCTTTCTTCTCGACAAGGCCGCCCGGAAAGGGGATGGGTCTCGGGCTTTTCCTCGCGCGGGCGTTCGCGGAGGAATGGCGCGGCCGGTTCGACATCGATTCCAAGCCGGGACACGGGACGCGCGTGCGGCTCGAGCTCCCGCTCCGATCCGAAGGAAGATCCGATGCGTAGCGACGACACACGTACCATCCTCGTCGTCGACGACGACGAGACGTTCCGAAACCGCCTGATCCGCGCCTTCCGCGAGCGCGGGCTCGACGCGCAAGGCGCGACCAGCGTCGAGTCGGCCGTGACCGCGGCGAGCTCCGACAGCCCCGAGATGGCGGTCGTGGACCTGCGCATGCCGGGCGGTTCCGGGCTCGACGCGGTGCGGGAGCTCAAGGCCATCGACCCTGCCACCAAGGTGGTGGTCTTGACCGGGTACGGCAGCATCGCGACCGCGCTCGAGTCCGTCCGCCTCGGCGCCACGCACTACCTCACCAAGCCCGCCGACGCCGACGAGATCCTCGCCGCCTTCGAGCGCGGCAAAGACAGCCCGGACGCGACGTCGCGTGTCGAGCACGAGGCGCCATCCCTGGCGCGCGCCGAGTGGGAGCACATCCAGCGCATCCTGACCGACTGCGGAGGCAACATCTCGCAGGCCGCGCGCTCGCTCGGCGTCCACCGGCGAAGCCTGCAGCGGAAGCTGTCGAAGAGGCCCGCGGCCCGCTGAGAGGTCGCGCTCTCTCTTACGGATCGGTGCAGCTCGGCGGGATGTCGCCGTTGTAGCAGATGGGTTCGCGCCCGTTGCCATAGTGGGCTTGCACGAACGCTCCGAACGTCGCGCTGTCGAAGCAGTCGGCGCGGAGCGTCCACCCCCAAGCGCTCGCGGCGAAGCGCACGTCGAGGTTCGGGTCCGGCGTCATGAGCATCCGGGTGACCGGGTCGCCGGCCGTCGGATCACAGAGCGGGTCCGCCGGGAGTCCGTCGATCAACGCCTGCGCCGCCGCCACGTCGGCCGCGCATCCGCCGGGGCAGTTGTACGAGAAGACGACCGCGCCGTGCTCGAGGTTGTGCACCCAGAACCCCTCCGGGATGGCCGCGTCGTAGCTCTGGTAGGCAGCCCACACGGCGTAGTGGTTGCCCGACGACGGAGGCTTCGTCTCGTACGTGACGACCGAGCAGACGTCGACGTGCGTGAACCCTTCGATCGCCTGCTCCTGAACGACCGCGCCGCACGACCCCATCGGCGGCGTGGCGTCGAACGTCATCGGCGCCCCCGCGTCCATCCCGCCGGACGGCGCGTCGGACCCTGTCGTTCCGCACGCGAGCGCCACCGGGAACGCGAGCCCGCCGAGCCAGATCCACGAATGCGTCGCACGGCCTCGCATCGAACCGACGCCCCGCAGACTAACACCTTCTCCTCGTCGCGCTCGCGCCGCCGGATTCCGGCACGCTGTGCGCGAAATCCACGATCCATTGCGCGAGCGCCTCGGGCGCGTCCACGTGCGGGCAATGGCCGAAGCCCTCGGGCCGCGCGATGATCGCGTGCGGCGGCAGGTGGCGCTCGAAGTAGTCGAGGTGAGAGTCGGGCAAGAGATGCTCCTCCTGACCCCAGAGGAGCAAGATGGGCATACGCAGCCGAGCGAGCGCTTCGGGCGCCGGTACGTCGTCGTTGCCCGACGACGCCAAGAGGTCGCGAATCGCGGGGCGCGCCATGGCGGCCGGAAGCTCGTGCGCGATAAGAGGGACGAAGCCCGGGGGGTGCGGGTAGAGACGTCGCAGGAACGTCAGCGCTTCGGGCCTCGACCCGATGTCGAACACGTGCTTGAGCGCGGCCAGCTCTTCTTCGGTCGACTGGGCGCCGGCGGGGGACACGAGGACGAGCGCCCAGACGCGCTCGGGGTGCGCGATGGCGTAGCGGAGCGCGACGCCGCCTCCGAGAGAGTTCCCGATGATCAGAGCCGGTTCGTCGACCAGAACGTCGAGCACGGTCGACACGGCGGCCATCAGGCCGTCTGCCGTGAGCGGGGACGCCGTCATCGAGCTGAAGCCATGGCCGGGATAGTCGGGCGCGATGAGCCGACGCACCGCCGACCGCAGCCTCAAGAGGAGCGGCGCGAACGACGTAGCGGCCGACCCGAGCCCGTGAAGGAGGACCGTCGTCGGCAAAGAGCCGCGGCCGGGAATATCGTACGCGTGCACCGTCCCTTGCGCCGTCGGGACCAGGACGCTCCGGGCACCGCGCCAGTGCAACGTCGCGCGGCCGAACCGCTCCGCCATCGGGAGGAGCACAGAAGGGGTGTTCATGCCCTTTGCAATGTATGCACGACGCGGCGCGTGGAAAGGCGCGACGAGCTCGTTTTCATTACGAAATTGCCATGACTTTCCACCCCTGCCGCGCGAGCTCCTCACGGCTCACTTCGATTTCTCCCCCGGCGCGAGAAACGCGTCGATCGCGCGTGCCACTTCGTCGGGCCGTTCTTCCGCGAACACGTGCGTGCCGCCCTGGATCACGACCAGCCGCCCCTCGGGCATCCACCCGAGCAAATGCTCCCCCATCGCCACCGGCGCGATCGGGTCCGCATCGCTGAAGATCAGCAACGCCGGCGCGCGCACCTCCGCGAGGCGCGCGTCGAGCTCGGTCGCGTCGCGCTCGAACCAGTCGGGCGCTTCGGCTCGCTCCGCGCGAAAGCCGGGCCGCCAGTCGATCCCGAACCGACGACGCGTGCCGGCCGAGGTGGCCACGAGGACCAAGTGGCTCACCCGCTCCGGGTGCTCGATGGCGAAGCGCATCGCGAGGACGCCGCCCATCGACTGGGCCACGACCACGCAAGGCTGCGCTGGCGCACGCGCGACAAACCACTCGTAAAGCTCGTCGAGCGAGCGGATGCCCTCCTCGGCCTGCGCATCACCGAAGCCTGGCCACGCGAAGAAGATGGGCGTGCCGGCGTGTCGAAGGCGTGCGGCAGCAGGCCCCCAGAAGGCGCGACGGCCGCCCGCGCCCGGTAGAAAGAGCGTCGTGCGGGTCGTCGTCCGCGAGCTCGAGAGCGTCGTGCTCATGGCCCCGCATATCGTTCGCGCAGTAGCCCTTGCAAGTGGAGGCGCTGTGGTAACTTTGGGTTGGCCGGGGGCGCATGAGCATTCGCAGCGGAACGATTCTCCTCGTCGAGGATAGAGAAGACGACGTCGAGCTCACGCTCCGCGCGTTCCACAAGACGCGGCTCTTCAACGAGGTGGCCGTCGCGCGCGATGGCGCGGACGCGCTCGACTATCTCTTCGCAGAGGGCCGGCACGTCGGGCGTATCGGTGCGCCGGAGGTCGTTCTCCTCGACCTCAATCTCCCGAAGATCTCGGGGCTCGACGTGCTCCGCCGGATGCGGGCCGACGTGCGCACGCGGCGGCTCCCCGTCGTCGTCTTGACGTCGAGCAGCGAAGAGCAGGACGTTATCGCGAGCTACGACCTCGGCGCGAACAGCTTCGTTCAGAAGCCGGTCGACTTCACCCAATTCGCGATCGCGGCACATCAGCTCGGGCTCTATTGGCTCGTTCTCAATCGAGGCGCGAACCGGTAGATCGTCGGCCAGCGAGCTCGCCCGAACCGACGCGCCCTTGGCGTCGTGGCGGCCTCATCCAACGTCGACATAGATATCGCTCGCTCGCCTGGCGCCCGTCGGGACGGGCACGTAAGCTCGGCGGCAGATGAAGGAGGCTGCGAAGCCCCGGTCGTCCCTCCCGCTCCCTCCCGCGACGCTGGTCGGCCTCGCCGCCGCGATCTTCGCCGTCCTCGGCGTCGCCTTCGCGGAGATGTGGTCCGCGGACAATCGCACGGCCGCGAACGACCGCGTCGCGCACGCCTTCCAGGTCGACGAGCACCTGGCCCTGCTCCTCTCTGCGATGAAAGACGCCGAGACGGGCGAGCGCGGCTTCCTTTTGACCGGCGAAGAGCGCTACCTCGAGCCGTACAACAACGCGAAGGGCAAGCCCGAGGCGGAGCTCCGCGCGCTTCGCGCCCTGACCGCCGACAGCGCGAGCCAGCAGCAACGCCTCGACGGAATCGAAGCCGCCTTTCGAGAAAAGCTCGCCGACATCACGGGCACCATCGACCTCCGACGCCGTGGCGACAGCGTCGCCGCCCTCGCCGCCCTCCGCGGCGGCCAAGGCAAGGCGGTGATGGACAAGCTGCGGCTCGCCCTGGGCGACATGGAGATCCAGGAGAAGAACGTCCTCGACGCGCGCGTGCGGCAAGCCGAAGACGCCGCCGCCCTCGGGAACCTCGTGCGGATCGGCGGCTCGACGCTGCTTCTCGTCCTCATCGGCGGCGCGGCGTTCTTGCTCTCGCGAGATTATCGCGCGCGCGCGATCGAGGCCTGGCTCAAGGACGGGCAGGCCGGCGTGCTTCTGGAGAGCCAGGGCGAGAAGAGCCTCGAGGGACTGGCCGAAGGGATCCTCGCGTTTCTCGCGAGGTCCCTCGACGCGCTCGCGGGGACGATTTACGCCGTCGAAGACGCGGGCGGGTTTCGCCGCGTAGCGGGGATGGCCATGGCGCCGACCCCGAGCGACGGCCCGGCGCTCGTGCGCACCGGCGAGGGTCTCGTCGGAGAAGCGATCAAAGAGAGGCGCACCATCCACGTGCGCGACGTGCCCCCGGGCTACTTGTCGGTGTCGTCCGGCTTGGGCCGGGCGGAGCCCCGCGACCTGGTCGTCGTGCCCTTGCTGACCGACGGCAGATTGATGGGCGTCGTCGAGCTCGCGTTCTTCCGCGCCGTCGGGGAGTCCGACCTGGCGTTCCTCGATCGCGTCTCGGAGTCCATCGCGTTCGCCATCTCCTCGTCCAAGTACAAGACCCGCCTGCGCGAGCTCCTCGAGGAGAGCCGCCGGCAGACCGAGCAGCTCCAGACCCAGCAAGCCGAGCTCGAGGCCCAGCAGGCCGAGCTCGAGGCCAGCAACGAGGAGATGAACCAGGCCAACGCGCTCATGGAGGTGCAGACGCAGGAGCTCGAGAAGCAGCGCGACGAGGTCGTGCTCGCGCGAGACGTCGCCGACAAGGCGAGCCGCTACAAGTCCGAGTTTCTCGCGAACATGTCCCACGAGCTCCGTACGCCGCTCAACAGCTCGCTCATCCTCGCGCGCCTCCTCGCCGACAACAAAGAGGGCAACCTGAGCGCCGACCAGGTGCAGTCCGCGGAGACCATCTACGGCGCCGGCAACGACCTGCTCGTTCTCATCAACGACATCCTCGACCTCTCCAAGATCGAGGCCGGCCGCGCCGACATCGCCGCCGAAAGCGTGCCGGTCGCGCGCATCGTCAAGAGCCTCGAGCAGTCGTTCCGTCCGATCGCCGACGAGAAGGGCGTTCGCTTCCGCATCACGCGCATGCCCGGGAGCCCCGTCCAGATCGTGACGGACGCGCGCCGGCTCGAGCAGATCCTCAAGAACCTTCTGTCGAACGCGTTCAAGTTCACGGAGGCCGGCGAGGTGGAGCTCACGGTCGCCGCCGCACCCGACGCGCGCGTTGTGTTCTCCGTCAGGGACACGGGCATAGGCATCGCCACCCACCAGACCGACGTCATCTTCGAGGCGTTCCGGCAGGCCGATGGCACGACGAGCCGCAAGTACGGCGGGACCGGCCTCGGCCTCTCGATCTCGCGGGAGCTCGCGCGCTTGCTCGGCGGAGCGATCGCCGTCGAGAGCACCCTCGGCGAGGGCAGCGTCTTCACGCTCGATCTTCCCGTCGCCGGGCCCGTCGCCGTCGGCACCTCGGACGGTCCCGCCCGTGCCGTGGCGTCCGCATCGAACGGTGCGCGGCGCCTCGGCGCGCCCGCCGGATCGAAGCCTCCGGCGCGGCCCGCGGCGGCGCCGCCCTTCCCGGACGACCGGGGGCAGCTCACCCGCTCGGGCCGCCTCATTCTCGCGGTGGAGGACGACGCGGCGTTCGCGCGCGTCCTCTTCGACCTCGCCCACGAGCTCGACTTCGACTGCGTGGTCGCGCCGACGGCGGAGGACGGGCTCCACCTCGCGCGCGAGCTCCAGCCGAGCGGCATCCTGCTCGACATCGGCCTGCCGGATGCCTCGGGCCTGTCGGTCCTCGAGCGCCTGAAGCGCGACCCCGCGACGCGCCACGTCCCCATCCACGTCGTCTCGGCGTCCGACAACGCGCAGACGGCCTTCGAGCTCGGCGCCGTGGGGTATGCCGTGAAGCCTGTGGCGCGGGGAGAGCTCGTGGGAGCCATCCGCAAGCTCGAGGAGCGTCACGCGCGCGAGGTGCGCCGGGTCCTCGTCGTCGAGGACGACGAGCGCCAGCGAGAGAGCATCCAGAAGCTCCTGCGCGGCAACGGCGTGGAGCTCATCACGGCGGGCACCGTGAAGGACGCGCTGGCGACCCTCGAGCACGTCAACGTCGACTGCATGGTCCTCGATCTGACGCTCCCCGACGGCACCGGATACGACGTCCTCGAGCGGATGGTCGACGGGACGCGCTACTCCTTTCCCCCGGTCATCGTCTACACGGGGCGCGAGCTCGATCGCGCGGACGAGCAGCGGCTCCGGCGATACTCCCGCTCGATCATCGTCAAGGGCGCGCGCTCACCGGAGCGGCTCCTCGACGAGGTCACCCTCTTTTTGCATCAGGTGGAGTCGAGCCTTCCGCCGGAGCAGCGCCGCATCCTCGAGGAGGCGCGGCACCGCGACGACGCCTTCGCCGGCCGCCGCATCCTCGTCGTCGAGGACGACGTGCGGAACGTCTTCGCGCTCTCCAAGGTGTTCGAGCCGCGCGGGGCCAAGACCGAGATCGCCCGCAACGGCCGCGAGGCGCTCGACCTCCTCGCCCGCTCGCCGGACATCGACCTCGTGCTCATGGACCTCATGATGCCCGAGATGGACGGGTTGACCGCCATCCGCGAGATCAGGAAGCGCGACGAGTTCCGGCGGCTGCCGATCATCGCGCTCACCGCGAAGGCGATGGCGGACGACCGGGAGCAGGCGATGAGCGCCGGCGCCAACGACTACATGGCCAAGCCGTTCGAGGTCGACAAGCTCATCTCTCTCTGCCGCGTGTGGCTTCCGAGGTGACCGTGACCAAGGAGCAAGAGCTCTTCGAGGTCGAGATAGACCTCTTCCTCGAGGCGCTCTATCGCGGATATCGGCACGACTTCCGGCATTACACGCGCCCGACGCTGCGCCGCCGGCTGACGCAGGCGCTCGGAGCGTTCGGGTGCGAGAGCCTGTCGGTGCTCCAGCACCGCGTTCTTCGCGACGCGACGCTGCTCGCGAGCGTCCTCAGCTTCTTGACGGTGCAAGTGAGCGACCTGTTCCGCGACCCCGCTTTCTACAAGGAGCTCCGCGCGGTGGTCGTCCCCGTCCTGCGGACCTATCCGTCGCTCAAGGTCTGGGTCGCGGGCTGCAGCACGGGCGAAGAGGCTTACTCGCTCGCCATTCTCCTCGAGGAGGAGGGGCTCCTGCAGCGCACGATCCTCTATGCCACCGACGTGAGCTCCGAGGCCCTCCGCGCCGCGGAGCTCGGGGTCTACAAGATCGAGCGCGCCAAAGAGTTCTCCCGCAACTACGAGCGCGCCGGAGGCCACCGCGCGCTCTCGGACTATTACACCGCCGCGTACGACGGGATCGTGCTCGACCGCCGCCTCCGCGCCAACATCGTCTTCTCGGACCACAGCCTCGCGACCGACAGCGTGTTCGCCGAGGTCCACCTCGTCACCTGCCGCAACGTCCTCATCTACTTCGATGTCTCGCTCCGCGATCGCGCCGTGGGTCTCTTCCGCGAGTCGCTCGTCCGCAAGGGCTTCCTCGCCCTCGGCGCGAAGGAGAGCCTGAGCACGTCGGTCCACGCGGGGAGCTTCACCGAGGTCGATCGCGCGAACCGGATCTACGAGCGGCTATGACGCCGCGAGAGAGCCCCCTCGAAGAGCTTCGCCGCCACGACGTTCGCGCGATCGTGATGGGCGGCTCCGCCGGGGGAATCGACGCGCTGCGGGTCTTGCTTCCTCTGCTGCCCGCCACCCTCGACGTCCCGGTCCTCGTCGTGCTCCACGTCGCGGCCGACACGACCCACGCGTGGGCCTCGGTGTTCCCGCAGTGCCGCTTGCCCATCCGCGAGGCCGAAGACAAGCAAATCGCGGAGCCGGGCTCGGTCACGATCGCGCCGCCCGCGTACCACCTCCTGGTCGACGACGGTTCGCGGTTGGCGCTCTCGATCGACGAGCCGGTGAACCTCTCGCGGCCTTCGATCGACGTGCTCTTCGAATCCGCGGCGTGGGCGTATCGCGATCACCTGCTGGCGGTCCTCTTGTCCGGCGCGAACGCCGACGGCGCGGCGGGGCTCGCCGCGGTGGTCCGCGCGGGAGGGCTCGCCTGGGTGCAGTCACCCGAGACCGCGCTGATGCCGGTGATGCCGCGCGCGGGTCTCCACGCGGCGCCGCCGGCGCGCGCGATGACGCTCGCGCAGATGGTGGAGGCCCTCCAGACGTGGCAGACGAGGGAGCGGTATGCTCGAGGAAGTTAACATTCTCGCGGTCGACGATATCGAGGACAACCTCGTGGCCCTCGCCGCGCTGCTCAAGCGGCCGGGGTTGCGCCTCGTCAAGGCGAGGTCCGGCAGCGAGGCCCTCGAGGCGCTCCTCGCGGGCGACATCGCCCTCGCGCTCCTCGACGTGAACATGCCCGAGATGGACGGTTTCGAGCTCGCGGAGCTGATGCGGGGGTCGGAGCGCACACGCCACGTGCCCATCATCTTCTTGACGGCGGCGGTGCCGGACCGCCGGCGCGTCTTCGAAGGCTACGAGGCGGGCGCCGTGGATTTTCTCTTCAAGCCGCTCGACCCGCACCTCTTGGCGAGCAAGGTCGAGGTCTTCGCGCAGTTTCACCGGCAGAAGCGGCAGCTCGCGCGGCAGCTCGAGCAAATCCAGCAGGCGCAGGCGATGAGCGATCTCTTCGTCGCCGTGCTGGGGCACGACCTGCGCAACCCGCTGAGCAACATCGTCGCCAGTACGGCCATGATCGAGCAGGAGCCGGAGGACGTGGAAGGGACGCGCAAGAAGGCCCGCATCATCGGTCGCGCATGCAGCCGGATGGACCGGCTCATCCAGCAGGTCCTCGACTTCGCGCTCGCGCGGGTCAAAGGCGGAATTCCAGTCTCGCCGACCGACGCCGATCTCGCGCAGATCGCGCAGCGCGCGGTCGCGGAGCTCGACCCCGCGGCGGCCGAGCGGATTCGCGTCGAGGTCTCGGGCGACACGTCCGGGCGGTGGGATCCCGACCGCATGATGCAGGTGGTGTCGAACCTCGTCGCCAACGCCCTCGAGCACGGCGACGCGAAGACGCCCATCGTGATGCGCGCCCTCGGCCTGAAAGACGGGGTGACCCTCGAGATCCACAACGGGGGCGTGATCCCCGCGGCGACGCTGCCGGTGCTGTTCTCGCCGTTCAAGCCGAGGGAGCGCCCGTCGCGGGGTTTGGGGTTGGGGCTCTACATCGTCGACCAGATCGTCCGCGCGCACGGCGGCGCGATCGCCGTTCGCTCCGACGAGTCCGAGGGCACGTCGATCGTCCTCCGTTTTGCGCGCTGAGGGAACCTGCCCGCAGCGTGCCGTACCGTGCATTAGTCGTCGCCCCCCGAGCGGACGACGTCGGCGAGCGACGCCGTGAGCCGCCCGACGCGAAGGATGAACCCAACGTCGGACCGGCCTTGGGCGTAGTCCATCGCCGCGTAGAGGTGCGTCTGCTCGAGGTCGAGGCGCTCCGGGTGGCGCTCGAGCAACTCGATGTAGTGCTCGAGGATGCGGCCCGATTCGAAGCGCGTGCGGCGCGCGACGGCGTAGCGCACGACCGCGTGGAGGGCGTACCGCGTGGGCAGGGGGCGCTGCACGAGGTTCCACGCCCGGAGGCGCGCGAGGGCCCGCTCGTCCTTCGACCCTCCGGCGCGCGCGAGCAAGCAAACGGACGCCGCGCCCATGTGGTCGCCCTCGATGTGGGCGAGCACGGCCAGGATGCGCCGCTCCTCGAGCGTGAGCTTCGGCCACGCCCAGTCGACGAGGAGCGCGATCTCCGGCAGGTCGTCCTCGTGCGCGATGACGCGGACCCGATCGACGCCGTGCTCGAGGAGCCACGCCCGCAGCGCGGCGACCCGCACGGCGCCGGAGCGCACGAACCCGTCGGCGATGCTGAGCGCGAGGGGGCTGTACCGGAGCCACGTCGCGAGGGAGCGGACCCGGGGGAACGCGCTCTTCCCCGCCGTCGCGAGCGGCGCGACCACCGGGAACACGTACATCCCGCCGAGGAGGCAGCGCCGGGCGGTGACGAGCCACGTCACCGGGGCGCCGTCGAGCTCGTTCAGCAGCAGGGCGACCGCGCGGTCGTTCTCGTGGTTGTCGAGCACTACGAGGGTGGGGCCGCGGCGGGTGAACGTGTCGCGGAGCGACGGGAAGAGGCGGCGTCTCTCGCGCGAGCTTCCGAAGCGTATGGCCAGCATCTCGGCGAGCGTCCGCGTGTCCCACGGGCCCGACCGGAACCAGTGGATGCCGCCGGGGAACGATGCCTTCACGCGGTAGCCGAGCGCGCACGCGAGCATCGACTTGCCGCTCCCGCCGCCGCCCACGAGGGCGAGCCGCGCGTTCTGGACCGAGCGGACCATGCGCGCGAGGGTCGTCAGCTCCTGGCGGCGGCCCTTGAGCCCGACCGGGAACGGCGGAAAGGCGACGCTCGAGGGGACTTTCGCCGGGGGACGCGCGCGGCGTCGCTTCGACTGCATCGAGTCCTTCTACGACGGAGACGCGGATCCCGCCGCATCGGCGGTGGAGAGAAGGGTCCACGACGTGCGCGCGGAAGGGGGCATTGCACGGGGAGACGGTCGCGAACGGGGCGGTGGGTCGTCGACATCTCGACCGCCTCGCCGAGCCCCTGACGGCGGCGGTCCCCGCTACCGGGCCGACCAGGTGTCCGCGACCGGGTTGCCGTCGATGTCGAAGTCGAGTTCCGCGTTTTGCGCGCTGTCGAACGTCGCGTACATGGCCACGGCCACGAAGGGCCGGGTCGAGGCGACCGGGCTGTGGTGGATGACGGCGCCCCCCGGGATCTGCGCGTTCGCGGGGAGCTTGGCCGTGAAGGCCGCCGTACCCCGGACCTCCAGCTGCAAGACGATCGCGCGCGCCGCCGCGACCACGTCCGCCGGGATCTCCGGCCACCAGACGCTCTCGTACGTCGTCTGGTCGTCGGCGTCGAACCGCACCACGGCCGAAGAGTCCGGGACGGCCACGTAAAGGATCTCCCGCGTGAACGCCACGCGCAGCGTGGGCATGGGAATCGCGGGGTCGCCGATGAACGTCTCGACGTTGCCGATGCTCTGGCACGCCTCGAGCCCCATCGCGCCGAGGTAGTCGGCCGCGTGGGCGGTGGCCGCGCTCGGGTTCGAGCTCCAATCGGCCAGAGCCTGTTCGGGCGCGTTCGGGTTCAGGAACGCGACCTCCGAACCGTCGCTGCGGATCGCGAGGAATCCGTCCGTTCCCGTCCACTCGGCGAAGCCTTCCACTTCGGTCATGGGGGGTGTCGAGCCGAACGCGAATCGCGACTTCGTGACATCGTAGGCGATGCCCGCGAGCGGCAGGCCGACTCCGCACGGAGTTCCGGGCGGAGCCGCGCATCCTTGGATGCAGCCGAGCTCGGGGCCGCCGTCCGCCGCCGCGGTATTGCTCACCGAGGGTTGGTCTTCGCGGCCGTCGGTCGTGGGGACCGCGGTGGCCTCTCGATCGGCCGGGCCGGCGTCGCCCGGTAAGACGGCGCCCGGCGGCTCGGTGGGGTCCGCGGCTTCCGGGGCGCAGGCGACAGGGCCAAAGAGCGCGGCGCACGCGAGCGCCGCGAAGGAGACGTGTCTTTGGGGGGCAAGCAAGAAAGGCATGTCGACCTTGGCTGCATCGTGCATGCCGCGCCGCGCGGTCGCGGCCTTCGGGCCGGAGGGAGAGCCTCGTCGCCGCTGACTGTCCGGCCGGCGCTACATCTCGTCCGTACTTCGCGACATCGAGCCCACGCCTCCGCACGCGCGTGAGGGCGGCCGGGGAGGGCCGCCGCGCGACGTCAGGACCCGAGCGTGAAATGGAAGCACGCCCCCTCGCCGACCCGGGCCTCCGCCCAGACGCGACCCCCGTGACGGTGCACGATGCGCTGGACGGTGGCGAGGCCCACGCCGGTGCCCTCGTATTCGCTCGGCGGGTGCAGCCGCTGGAAGACGCCGAAGAGCTTCGAGGCGAAGGCCATGTCGAAGCCGGCGCCGTCGTCGCGGACGAAGTAGCTCGTGTGCCCGTTTTCCTTGGCCGCGCCGAACTCGATGCGCGCGCTCGGCCGTCGGCGGGTGAACTTCCACGCGTTGCCCAGCAGGTTCTCGATGACCGCGCGGAGGAGGGCGCTGTCGCCGTGGTCCGTCAACCCTTCCGCGATCTCGACCTCTACGACCCGCCCCGGGTCGGACGCGCGCAGGCGCTCGACGGTCCCGCGCGCGAGCTCGCTCAAGTCCACCGGCTCGGCGCGAAGGCTCGACCGCGTCACCCTCCCCAGCGCGAGGAGGCTGTCGATGAGCCGCTCCATGTGCTGGGCGGCGTCGAGGACGCGCTTCAAGTGCTCCCGGCCCTCGGGGTCCAGCGTCGTGCCGTAATCCTCGAGCAGGATGCGGCTGAACCCGTCGATCCCGCGGAGGGGCGCGCGGAGATCGTGCGCGACCGAGTAGCTGAACGACTCGAGCTCTCGCGTCGCGGCCTCCGCGTCTTCGCGCGCCTGCTGCGCCTCGGCCTCGGCGCGCTTCCAGTCCGAGATGTCGCGCGCGGCGATCGAGGCTCCGACGAGCTTCCCCGCCGCGTCGACGATGGGCGAAATCGCGACCGATACGTCGACGTCGATCCCGTCCTTGCGCCGTCGCACCGTCTGGAAGGGGGCGACCGGCGCTCCGTCGGCGAGGCGCGCGATGAGCGCCGGCTCCTCTCCTTCGCGCCCGGGCACGAGCAGGCGGGAGCTCCGCGAGCCGACGGCCTCGTCGGCGCCGTAGCCGAACAAGCGCTCCGCGCCCCTGTTCCAGCTGCGGACGACGCCGTGGAGGTCCGTACCGATGATGGCGTCGCCCGAGGACTCGACGATGGCCGCGAGCTGGAAGCGCTGCTCGTTCGACTTCCGGCTCTCTCGCTTCGCGCGCGCGGCCTGGAGCGTCGCGTCCTGCGCGATCATCTGGCTGCGCTTGGTGATGTTGGCGAGGAGCAGGATCGTCGCGAGGCCGGGCACGTAAATCGAGTGCGCGAGCTGGCCTTCCATCGCGGCGGCGCGGAGGACGCACGCGAGCGCGAACACGGAGAAGACGGCGACGTCGCGCGGCGACTGCAGGCACATGCTCGCGGCCGCGAACGTGACGAACGCGCCCACCCACCACGCAGACTCGCCGTGGTTTCCGACCACGAGATAGCAGTAGTGCGCGACCAGCAGGCACACCCACGCGAGGAACAAAGTGGAGAGGTGCTCGGCCGCCCAGCGGCTCGCGTAGCTCGCACCGACGAGCGCGCCGCTCGTGCCGACGACGAAGAGGCGGCTCCCGAGCGGGTTGTACGAACCCGGCAGGAGGAGCTCGACCATGAACCACCACAGGAGATAAACGCCTCCCGCGATCGCGACCACGAGGCGCAGGCGGCCGGCTCCGTTCTCCACGTCGGTAGGGCCGATGCTACTCCGTATAAGGGACGCCATTCGCGTCGCACATGTAAAACGAATTGTACTGCCCCACCGGCGTCAGCCCCATGCCGGCGACGTTGTCCTGAACCGCGCAGGAGGGCTTGCAGCAGTCTTGCATCGTCGTCGTTCCGTAGACGCGCCAGGTCGGATCGGCGCTGGCCTGCGCCGCGGTGATCCCCGTTTGGGGAGCGGGCAGGCCCTGCGGCGCGAGCTCGCAGCCGGTCACCTGGGTGAGGTGCGCCGGACACTCGACTTTCTTCGCGTAGACCTGCCAATTCAAATGATAAAACGTGCTCGGCGCGTCGGCGCCTTCGCACGATCGAATCGTCTCGTTCGCCACGATCGCCGCGTTGGCCTGGGTCATGGTGCACTGAGCGGTCACCGCGGCCTGGCACGCGGGAGAGCCGAGGGTGGCGTCGGTCAGCCAGTTCTGGCTCGTCTTGCAGTCGGCCGGCCAGGGCGGGTCCTGGAGGACCACCTTGACGCCTCCGCCGCTCGGCTCGCCGGCGTCGGGGAACGACGTATAGAGGTACTTGCCCGATTGGCTCTGCGGGCTTCCGTGCGGATCGCACGCGTTGTTCCCACCGAAGCCGCCGGCGCCCATGAAGATGTCGAAGGTGGTCGTGGTCGCGCCGAAGTCGAACGCTTGCACGATCATCGGCGGTGGCACCTGGACGGCGGAGCCCTGGTCGCACATCGCGTTGACGCACGCCTCGTTGTCCATGGTCGGGGACGGTCGATCGAAGACGAGCTCGTAGCACTGGCAGCACGTGCCCACGTTGCCGTCGATGCCGCCGGTGTCCTGGTCGTGGCCGACGATCGCGTAGTTGAACGGCGGCGCGGCGGCCTGCCAGTCGTCCTTCGCGGCTTGGAGCATTTCGTCGCCGAAGAGGATGAAGCGCGGGCAGATGAAGCCGATGTCCGGGTTGTTCGGCTTGGTCGATTCGCACGCGCTCTGGGAGCTGCACACCCCTCCGCACGGAGAGCTGGCCATACCCTGGATGCAGCCCGGCACGTAGTTCTGGTTGTCGCACTGCTTGGGCGCGGGGAGCGCGTAGCTCCCGGGCCCCACCACGCCCGCCTCGCCTCGCGCCCCGCTGTCGCCGACGAGAGGGGCGCCGCTGTCGCCTCCCGGGCCCCCGCCGGTTCCGTCGACGACGGTGACGTCCGCGGTCGACCCGTCGTGGGTCGCGGGGGCCGTGGCGTCGGACGGCGGAGTGACGGAGCCGCCCGGACCGCCGTCGGTGGTGGTCTGCGATGGCGCGGTGTCGTGCCCGTTCGACGCGCACGCGGCCACGAGCGGAAGGAAGCTCGCGACGACCGTCCGCAATCGGGCGCTTCTGCTCACGCTTCGGGCAGGGTGGCTCACGTGCCGCGTGCGGTCAACCGGACAGAACGCGGGCCATTCCCTTCGTCTCGGAGGAAGTAGTAGAGCCGCTCGTCGCCCTTGAAGATGCCCTGGGATTTTGCTTGCCCGTCTTGTCGTACGCCCTTGGGGGTGGCCGCCGGCGGCGACGAGGCGCGCTGCCCGGGGTGCGGCGCCGCCTATCCGCGAAGAGAGGGCATCTGGCGCATGCTCGTCGAGGAGCGACGTGAGGCGCTTCGAGCGTTCGTCGAGCCTTACGAGACGGTGCGGGCGGGGGAGAAGAGGGCCGTCGTCGGCCCACGCCATCTGCGCGCGCTCCCGTTTCGCGACTTGTCGCGCCTGCGCCGGCGCGAATGGTCCGTCCGCGCGAAGAGCTTTCGCGCGCTGATCGCTCGGGTCGTACGCCCGCGGGAGGAAGCACGCGGAGCACCCCTGCGCATCCTCGATGTGGGCAGCGGGCTCGGCTGGCTGGCCTATCGCCTCTCGCTCCGCGGGCACGACGTCGCGGCCGTCGATCTTCTGACGAACGACTCCGACGGCCTCGGCGTGCATCGTCACTACGGGCGCGCTTTTTGGCCGATCGAGGCGGAGTTCGATCGCCTCCCGTTTCGCGACGCGAGCGTCGACCTCGTCGTCTACAACGCCTCCTTCCACTACGCCGCGCACTATCCGACGACGTTGCGCGAGGGCCTCCGCGTCCTTGCCGCGGACGGGCGCCTCGTCATCATGGATTCGCCGCTCTACCGGGACGGCTCGAGCGGGGCGAGCATGGTGCGCGAACGAGACGACGAGTTCCAACGGCGATACGGCCTTCGCGGCGCCCGCGCGGAGGGCTTTCTGACGCACGAGAGGCTCGCGGGACTCCGGACGCAGCTCGGCCTCGCCTGGGACCTCGTCGAGCCGTGGTACGGCGTGCGCTGGTGGCTCAAGCCGTGGGTGGCCAAGGTGCGCGGTCTTCGCGAGCCCGCCCGGTTCACGTTGATCGTGGGGCGTCGATGCGGCGACCGATGAGTCGATGTACGGGTCCTTCTCGCCGTTCGTCCGCGTAAGATCGGCCTCGCGTGCGCTCACCCCTCGCCTTCGTCCTCACTCTCGCTCTCGCGCTCGCCTCCGGCTGTTCGCGTTCTACGGCGGTCGCCACCGAGCGCCCGCCGGCCTACGAGATCGACGCCGCGCTCGCCGCGCCCGCACCGCCCATCTCGTCGGCCACGGCCACGGCGTCTGCCGTGCCTCCCGTCCCGACGGTCGACCCGGCGGGCATGTACCTCGGGCGCAAGCTCGCTGCGCCGATGAGCTACCTCGGCGCGGACTGGCTCGACCGGCCCAACCGCGATGCGGTCCAGCGGCCCGAGCACGTGCTCGACGTCCTCGGCGTGCGCGCCGGGCAGACCGTCGCCGACGTGGGGTGCGGCTCCGGTTACTTCACCGTGCACCTCGCGAAGCGCGTCGGCCCGCGAGGGCGCGTCTTCGCGACGGACCTCCAGCAGGAGATGCTCGACCTTCTGGCGAAGAAGGTCGCGGCGCAGAAACTGACCAACGTGACGGCCGAGCGAACCACGGCGGACGACGCGGAGCTCCCCGAAGGCGCCCTCGATCTCGCGCTCCTCGTCGACGTCTACCACGAGCTTCCGAATCCTTCGCGCACCCTCGCGCAGATCAAGCGCGCGCTCGCGCCGAACGGCCGCCTCGCGCTCGTGGAGTACCGCGGCGAAGACCCGAAGGTGGACATCAAACCGGAGCACAAGACGACGCTCATACAGCTCGAACGGGAGCTCTCGGCCAACGCATGGTCGCTCGTCGCGACCGACGACTCGCTCCCGGAGCAGCGCATCGTCGTATCTCGTCCGTCGAAGTAAGGGCCGCCCCACCCCCCTTTGGCCCGGACCGCGACGCGCCGTATGTGAGCTCGTCTTGAGTGCCACACGCGCGCGCGACGCCAAGGTCATCGCGGTGGACATCGATGACACGCTCAACGACTTCACCGCGACCTTACGTCGGACGCCGTTCCCCTACCACGCCCGCTACCGGGTGCCCGAGGCGAGGTTCCACGAGTACCTCGTGGGCATCCGCGACGGGGCGCCCGAGCCCAGCGATCTGCTGAGCAGCGAGTATTTGTCCCTCCGGTTCAAGATCCACGAGCAGTGCTATCGGCACGCGGTCGCCCGCGGGGACGGCATCGAGTTCATGCAATGGCTGAAGTCCGACGATTGGCGAATCGTCGTCTGCACGCGCCGCGATCTGCGGAGGGTCGGCGACTGTACGAAAGAGTGGCTTTCGGCCCATCGCATCCCGTTCGACTACTTGTTCAGCGCGACGAACAAGATAGCGTTCTGTCGAGCCTGGGACATCGCGCTCCTCGTGGACGACGAGGCGAACAGCATCGAGTTCGGCCCCAAGTACGGAGTCCGCGTCTTCTACCCGACGCTGCGGCAGGGGATCGCCCCGCCGTCGGATGCGCGCGGGTTCGACGCCTTCGACGAGGTCAAACGATGGATCCAAGAGTCGGGCTGATTCGTGACTTCTCGCGCACGTTCGCCGAGGGAACGGCGAAGGTCGAGACCAAGGACTGCGGGTTCCCGTTCCTCGACCGGCTGCTCCGCGGCGGCGTCGAACTGGAGTACGGCGAGCTCACGCCGCTGCGGCTCCTGCACAGATACAAGCTCGTCCACGTCTCCGAGGCGCGCATGATCGAGCTCCTCGCCGCCCACGTCGACAAAGAGTGGAACGTCTGCCGCTACTTCGGTCCCACGGCGAACGATGTCTTTTGCTTCAACGTCGACAACAACCGCAAGGCCACGAGCGCGGCCGTCGTCGCCGAAGTAGAGGTGACCGTGCGGGCCCTCGAAGGCTATCTCCGCGAGGTGGAGTGCGAGCCCCTCGTGGTGGCGAGCGGACGCGGATACCACGTGTGGTGTCGCTTGGGCGCGCCCGTCGAGAACGCGCGCCTCTACGAGTTCCTTCTGCCGATGGCGGCCCGCGCGCTGGCGACGGTCACGGCATTCGACCACACGCACATCAAGATCAACCTCTACCCGGACGTGCGGCTCCGGAACGTGGTCTCCCTGCGCCTCTTCGGCTCCCTGCACGCGAAGACGGGCGTGTTCAGCCGTGTCTTGGGGCCGGACGGCCTCCTCGACGAGGCGGCGTCCTGGGATCGCTTCGCCGACTTCGTCGAGAAGCGGGCGATCTCCACGGCGACGTTCGACGCCGCGTACGGCAGCCTCGCGAGTCTCCGCCTCCTCATCGAGCGCCGCTGACGCCGCACGCGTTCCGGGATCGGAGGTTCTCGCGCCGCCGGCCCGCGGCGCTGGTAGCCTGCGTCCGATGAGCACCGTGGAGGCCTTTCTCGCCGAGCTCGACGCGCAGAACCACGAGGCGCTCGAGCGCATCGGCGCGCAGGCCGCCCGCGAACCGTCGGCCGAGGTCACCGTCGCGAAGCTCCTCGTGATGGCGCTCCGCAACGAGATCGAGGCCACCGAGTGCGCCGCGGCCTGGATCGCGACGACGCCGGAGATCGAGGTCAAGCTCGCGCTCGCCCGACAGGCGGGCGACGAGGCGAAGCACTATCGGCTGATCCAGCGGCGCCTTCGGGAGCTCGGCGTCGACACCCACGGGTTCGACCCGGGGCCGCGCTCGCCGCTCCTCGAGTACCTCGCGTCCCTGCCGACGACCGTCGAACGGGTGGCCGCCGGGCAATTCACGCGCGAGGCGCTCGCGGTCGTCCGAAACGAGGAGTTCGTGCGCTTCTGCGAGAGCCGCGGGGACGCGGAGACGGCAGCGCTCTACCGGGACACCATCCAGCCCGACGAGCGCCATCATCACGAGCTCGGCCGAAGCCTTCTGACCAAGCTCGCCCTCGGGCCGGCGGAGCAAGAGGCGGCCCGGCGCGCGGCTCGCCGGACACTGGCGCTCGCCGAGGAGCTCCAGGAGATCGCGCGCATGAAGCTCGGCGTCTCCCGCGCGCCGGGGTGCTGAGAGCTATTGGGCCTGGTAGGCGCGCCCGTAGTCGCCGTGAATCGCGCCGCCGTGCACGTGGATATACGAGAGAAAGGTGAGCGACAACGCCAGCTGCGACACCCATAGAATCGCGAGGAGTCGGCGCGGGAGTGGGGCGTAGGCGAGGGCCACCGACGCGAGCGCGACCCACTCGAGCGGGAAGGTCACCTCCGTATATTGCGGGTGAATGAGGACGACCAGGAAGTTCAGGAGAAGGCCGAAGCCGACAAAGGCAGCCGTGCACGTGAAGGCCGTCTCGTCGATCCGTCGCAAGCCCTCGAGCCAGGCGGTCCGCGTCGAGCGAAGCGCCCGCCAGAGGGCGAGCGCGACGGAGGCGAGGATGACCGCGCCCACCACGACGGAAAGGGCCTGGAGATAGAGCGCCGGGCAAAAGCTCGCGGGCCCGAATGGCGCATAACGGAGAAAGTCTTTGTAATCGCGTCCCAAGTGATAATCGAGACCGAGGCCGAACGTGTCGGACAACCAATAGCGAAAGACGCGGAGCTCGAGGACGGTGCCCCAGTCGTACGGCGTGCCATAGCCGTGCTTCGATACCAAGTAACGGACCCAGGGGGCGAGCGGGATGCTGCCCACGGCGGACCCGGCCACCCAGGCCCACCACTTGGTCTTCGGGCGCGGCGCGCGCAGCCGCCCGAAGGCGAGCTCCCACGCCACGAAGGCGGCGGCCCAGAAGAATCCGCTCATCTGAATCTGTCCGAGCGCCGCCCCCACGAGACCCAAGACGGCCGCCCCCCACCACCGGTCACGGCGGAGCCAGCCGGCGAGGAAAAGCACGCAGAAAATAGGAAATACGCAGGGGGGCCAGATCTTGCGCTCCAGCACCATCGCGATGGGATTGACCGCCGCCAGCGCGATGCCCCAGAGCCAGGGGTCGCGCTCGCGATCGGGGACGGCGCGCTGGACGACGAAGAAGAGCACCACGAACGCGGCGACGTTGCAGACGACGACGGTTCGGGCGAGCGCGACGGGGTCGTCCGCGCGAAACAGCTTCGCCAGGACGACGAAGACCCAGACGCTGAGGCCCGGGTTGAGCAGGCCCACGCTGGAGGGCATTCCGAAGGTGGGCCACGCCTCGAGGGCCGGGATTCGCTGCGAGCGGTCGAACGTCCATCGCTCGTCGCCCTTGTATTCCATGTCGCCGAGCCACCCGAAGCGCAGGAGCGCGCCGATGACGAGCGACGCGACCACGAAGAGCAAGAGGCGCCCGCGGCTTCGGTCGGCGCCGGCGAACCGGGAAAAGCGCATTGGACGGCTGTCCCTCTTCGTACCTCTGCGAGAACCCATGACGACCCCGCCGCGCATGCAGTGAGCTCCGCCGCGCGACTACGATCGCCAGAAGGCGACGAGGGCCTCGGCCAGCTCGCGCGGCTTGCTCCAGTGAAGGCCGTGTCCTCCTTCGATGGTGATCCGGGTCAAGTTCGCGACGCAGGCCAGGCGCTGCTCCTCGTCGGGTACGTGCAAGCCCCTCTCGCCCCCGCTGACGTGGAGCACGGGGCAGGTCACGCGCCGCAGGAAAGCTTCGAAGCTTCTGGCGAAGAAGAGCGCCGGCGAGGTCGTCGCGTGAAGCGGGTCGCGCTTCCAGGCGAAGCCGCCGTCGACCGCGCGCACGAGCTGTCGTGCGTGTCGCGCGAGCGTCTCGCGATCGAGGCCCGGGTGGTAGCGCGCGAGGCGCGCCTCGACCTCGCCCATCGAGTCGAAGGGATCGTTGTCCAACCCGTCGCCCACCGCCTCCATCGTGGCGATCCACGCGCGCATGCGAGCGGGGGCAACGTCCGGTCTGCTCTCCGGGGGCCCCACTCCGTCGACGAGCACCAGCTTCGCCACGCGCTCGGGGAACGCGCCGGTGAAGTAAGTCGCGATGGACGCGCCCATCGAGTGCCCCACGAGAAACAAGGGCCCGTCGCCCGCGAGCCTGGTCACGAGACCGGCGACGTCCGCCACGTAGTCGGGGAAGTGGTAGTACGCGCCCTTCGGGACCCAGGGGCCATCGCCAAACCCGCGCATGTCGGGCGCGAGGACCCGCATCTCCGAGCGGGCGAGGGAGACGGCCACGTCGTCCCACGTTGCGGCGGCGTCCTGGAACCCGTGCAGGATCAGCGCCGTCGGGGAGCCGGCGCCCCACTCGATCACGTGGTGTTCGAGGCCATTCGCGAAGCAACGCACGGTGGGTGTTCCCGCCCACCTTATAGCCGGGGAGCGCGACGGCGTCCGCGGGCGAAGGCCCCTACGGGGTCTTGATCGGGGCGAAATTGATCGTGCCCCGACCGCCGTCGGCCTCGCCGTCGAAGATCGTGAAGTAGCCGTTCATGAGCGGCAGCCCGAGGATCGCGAGGCCGTCGCTTCCTTGCGACAGGGCGGTCATCGCGGCGCCGACCTTCTGGGCGTCGACTTGCCAGTAGTTCTTGGCGGTCACCGTGAGCGACACGTCCGCCGCGAGCCCCTGCAAGACGAACGTGAGGCTCGGCCACGTGGAGAGATCGCCCAGATCGGACACGGAGACGAGGTTGCCTTCCAAGATCGACGCCTTCAAAAGCGCTTGCTGGCTCGCGTTGAACTTCGAGATGACCGCGTTCAAAAGCTTCGGGCCGAGGTTCAAGCTGTTCGTCCCGCTGTCCACGATCGAATTCGACGGCATCCCCTGCTGCGGGCGAGCCGGGACGTGAACCGCCGAGCCTCCGACTTTGATCGCCTTGAGGTTCGTGTTGTACCAGTCGTCCGAGAGGACCTTCGCGATCTGGAACGTTCCCGTGTAAAGGTCCGTGCTCTCCTCTCCGCCGCCGAGGATCATCCAGCCTTGGTTCCACGGGTCGTTCGCGCCGCCGCCCTCGTGAACGAACGACCGCAACGTGTAAAACGCGACTCTGTCCGAGACGACCCCCGCGCCCGCCAGCTGCGTGAGGTACGGCTGAATCGTCGCCGCGGCGCCCTGGCTGGTGATTTGCGCCGCCGTATACCGCTTTGGCCACGTGGGCTCGGGCATCTGATAGGCGTCGTCGAGGGGTGCGTAAGCGAGGCCGAGAATCCCGTCGGCCGCGCCGAACATGTCCGAGGATGCTTCGTACGCCACCGCGACGTTCGTGCCCGCGAGCGCCGCCACGGAGCTGCCCGTCCCCGCGGCCACGGTCGTCTTGAGGACCGCGCCGGACCAGCTGCTTCCGTCGCCGTAGCTGTCCGTCTGCGCCAACTGGGTCGGCGCGTCGCCGCCCCCCAGGTCGGGCGCGTACTTGTGGCCGTCCACCGCGAGCGCGCTGCTTCCGGTGTCGAGGATCACGTTGAGCGGGGTCTTCTTGGCCCCCACCATGATCCGCCCCGTGTAGTCGCCGTGCATGTAGACGTTCGTGATCGGAATGCGAACGATGTTGGCCATGATGACTCCCCCGTCGACGTTCGGCCCGCGCCCATGTCGACCCGCCGGACAGACTGCCGGCCACGATGTACCCGTTCGGACGGACGCGCAATAACAGCCGATTGCAGACTGCTTTTCGAGGCCCAAATGCGCATTGATTCGCGGCGTCGCGGCGTCGTAGGGTGGCCGGTAAACGCATGAAGGAGCTTCCGGACCTTCGGACGTGGACGCGAACGGAGCGGCCGGGCGAGTCGATGACCGTGGGCCAACCGCTACGCGGCGTCGAGATCCTGTCCGCCCGCGGGTCGACGCGCCACTGGTCCGAGCCGGTACACGGTACGTACACGGTGGCGGCCATCCTTCCCGGCCAGATCACCGGCGCCGAGTGGCGCACGCGCGGACGTTCGTGCACGACCGTGGCGGGCCAACTCATGAACATCAACCCCGGGGACGGGCACCATACCGTTCGCGTGCACGCCCCCGCGGCGTTCGACGTCGTCAAGCTTGCGCCGTGGTGGATCGAACGTGCCGCCGCGGAATTCGGCGTCCGGGGCCCGTTTTGGTTCGGGTCGTCGACGTGCTCGAACGAGGCCGTCTCTCTCTCGATCCGGGCCCTGATGGCCGCCGTTTCCCAGGACGAGTCGGAGTTCGTGGTCGAGGCCGCGTGCCACGATCTCACGTATGCGCTCCTCACGGAGTTGGGCGAAGCGTCGCACGCTCCGTCGGGCGGCTCGCAGGGCTCCGAAGACCCCCGCATCCTTCGCGTTCACGAGTTCCTCGTCGAGGACCCGAGCGCGCGCGCGAGCCTCGACGTGCTCGCGAGCGAAACGGGACTCGGCAAATCGCAGCTCTGCGCTCTCTTCAAGAAGCGGTACGGCATGTCGATCGGGCAGTATCGAACCGGGTGGCGAATCGCCGCGTCGCGGAAGCTCTTGCTCGAGGACGTGGCTCCGAAGTGCGTGGCGCTCGATCTCGGTTTCACCGACGAGGCGCACTTCTCGCGCATGTTCCGGAGGCACCACGGGGCGCCGCCGCGCGCCTGGGTCTCGCTGTATCGGCGGAACAGCCGCACGGGACACTCCAAGCCCCTCGTCCCCTGACGCGAAAGGCGCCGCACGAGGAGGCCATCGTGCAGGTGTCGGGGCCACGCGCCGTTTTCGGCATCGTCACAATCACCGGACAGCGGGTCGCCCCATCACCCACCCCGGCGCCGTCACCGCCGCGGCGCGGCGGGGGATACATTCGGACCGACGTTGCGATCGATCGGGTGTGGACTTCCTGGCAAGGAACGGCGACCTTGCCGACGATGGGGATGTTCGAGATTCGGATGGCGCTGACCCGATCGGGGCAAGCGATGGGAGCAAAGCCAATGGGGTACACGAGGCCTGGGAACCACACGACCGTCCGGCACCGCGTCCGGAGAATCCTGCGCGCCGCCGCGCTCCTCTTGGCGATGAGCACCGTACCCGTCGCGGCCTTGGCCGGCCCGCGCGCCGACGCGAACGCCCACTACCAGGCAGGCAATACCGCCTTCGACCGCAGCGATTTCCCGACGGCGCTTCGGGAATACGAAGCCGCCTACCGAGAGACCAACGACCCCGACGTCCTCTTCAATCTCGGCCAGGCGGCGCGCTTCTCGAACCAGTTCGACAAGGCGAAGAAAGCGTATTCCGACTATCTGACGTTCGTCCCGAACGCGCCGGACAAGCTGGCGATCCGGGGCGAGATCGCGCAGCTCGACGATTTGACGAAGCGGGCGGCCAAAGTGAAGGTCACCCCTCCGATCGGGCGCAGCGGACCGCCGACGATCGAGACCGTCCAAGACACCTCCGGCGTCGCCGCTCCGCAGGCGGTCGATACGTCGCCGCTCGGAAGCAAGCGCGTGCTCCTCCTCATCACGGAGCTCAATGGCACGCAGGTCGTGCGCGCGTGGACCGATGGAGTCTGGTCCCTCGCGGGCGGCAGCGCGCACACGACCGTCGTGCGTCAGGTGAACGAGCTCGGCGTGTTGGAGTCCACGCTCTCCGACAAGCTCACGGAGAACGGCTTCAACGTGGTAGACGCCAACGTCCTCAAGGGACGCATGGCGCCGCCCGCGCGCTTCGAGGCCGTCCTCGGCAACGACGACGCCCGCGAGGTCGCCCTCCACTCCTGCGCCGATCTGGTGATGGTCGTGAAGGGCGAAGCCCACGTCATGCAAGCGCCGGTCGTCGCGGGCAGCGGCATGCTCTCGGGGCAGGCCAACGTGACGGCTCGGTTGATCCGCGTCTCGGACGGCACGGTCATCGCATCGACCACCGAGCACGCCGCGCAGGTGCACATCGACGGGGAGACCGCCCGCACGAACGCGCTCGACGCCGCCGCCAAGATGGTGGCCGCGAAGATCACGGCCAAGACGAACTCCATGTGACGCGTGGAGCGCTCCACGAATCGAGCGCAGACATCCAGAGGAGGACGAGACATGACGACGAAATTGGCATGTGCCGCGATGATCACACTGCTGCTCCCGCTCGCTGGTTGCGGGGGCGCGAGCGCAGGGGGCCAGGCGGAAGCGAAGACCGCCGCGGACGCGCCGCCCGCCGACGAACCCGCGCCGAAGCTGCACGGGCCGAAGAAGCGCATCGCGATCGTCGACTTCGACGACACGACGGGCCACAACCTCGCCGAGGCCGCCCGCGACGTCGCGACCGAGTCGCTCATCAAGACCGGCGCGTTCATCGTCGTCGAGCGCGAACAGCTCGCCGCCGTGCTCAAGGAGCAGGGGCTCGGGCAGACGGGCGCCATCAATCCGATGACGGCGGCCGCCGCCGGCAAGGTGCTGGGTTTGCAGGCGATTCTCACCGGGAAGGTCACCGATTACGCCGACGAGAACAAGGCCTCCACGGTGCTCATGGTCTCGCGGAGCAAGCGGATCGCGCGCGCGCGCGTATCGCTGCGCATGACCGACGCGACGACCGGAGAGACCTGGCTCGCCGAGTCGGGCGAAGGACAAGCCGAGGAAGGGGGTACCGTCGTCTACGGGCAAGGCGGCGGCTCGCACGACCAGGGACTCGGCAAGAAGGCGCTCTACATCGCCATCCACCAGATGACGAACAAGATCCTCACCAAGGCCGACAACAAGCCATGGTCGAGCACCGTGGCCAAGGCCAACGTCAAGGACGGTAAGGTCTACATCACCGCCGGTTCGGAAATTGGTTTGCCGGCGGGCTCCACGTTGAGCGTTCGCCACCAGGGCGATGAAATCACCGATCCGACCACGAATCAGGTGATCGGTCACGAGCCCGGCAAGGAGGTCGGCCAACTGAAGGCCGACAGCGACCTCAATGAAAAGGTGACCGTCTGCAAGATCGCGACGGGGACCGATTTCGTCCCGGGCGACGTGGTGACGCTGAGCGCGCCGTCCGCGGTGGCCGCGGCCACGCCCTGAGGGCGGCGCGGCCAAAAACGGGGAAGACCGATCCGCGGCTCGTTCGCGGTTTCCCTCAGCGCGTCGACCGAAGCAGAACGCGCCGGTCGATCGGGGTCGCGCTGAGGGGCCGTGACGGTAGGTTCCGTGGCGGCTTCTCTCCCCGAGCCCGTGCCGCGTTGCGGCCATCGACGCGCATCCTTCCAGGGATGGAAGCGCGGTCATGCAGCCGTCGGGGGCCGATCTTCCAGGGATAGAAGCGCGGCCATGCAGCCATCGGCGGCCGATCTTCCAGGGATAGAAGCATGGTCATGCAGCCGTCGGCGGCCGATCTTCCAAGGAGAGAAGCCCGGTCATGCAGCCATCGATGGCCGATCTTCCAAGGAGAGAAGCCCGGTCATCCGCCCATCCATGGCTGCCCTTTGAAGGATAGAAGGCCGGTCATGCAGCCTGCCATGCCCACCCTTGCAAGGATGGACGCCCGATCCTGCTCCTGTCCGCGCCCGTCCTTCCAAGGATAGAAGGCCCGTCATGATGTCATCGATCGGTAACCTTCCACGGGTCGACGAGGGGTGATGATGACGTCGACGGTCGCCGTTCCAAGGATGGAAGGCCTCACGTGGTCCCATCGAGGGGGTGACCTCCACGCGTAGCCGAAGGGTGATGACGGCGTCGACGGTCGCCCTTCCAAGGGTGGAAGGCGGCCCACCGGCCCCTCGCGCGGCTTGCATGATCGGGTACGTGGAGGGCGCACGAGACCCGATCGAGGCCCCTTCGAAAGCCTTCGTCAGGGTCGGCTCCCCCTCGCGGGGCGGGTCAGTTCGTCATGGTCAGGCTGATGTTCGAGAACTCCACCTGGCACTGGCGGGCCGTGAACAAGCCCGCATAGACGAATTGGCCGTCTATCGCGCTGAGGTCGATCGTGTAGACGGCGGGTGCCTCCGTGCCGTACGTGCACGTATACGTCGATCCCGACTTGACGATGCTCAGATCGACGACCGACCCGGCTTGGGGTACCGCGGCCGCCGAGCCGACGACGGTGCCGGTGAGCTGGGTGCTGGCCGACGTATCTCTCTCGAAAGAGGACCAGGCCGTCGGCGGGAGATTGCCCTTCAGGGTCCCCGCGGCGACGTAGGAACTGAGCAACGAAGCGTCCGACACGTCGGTCCAGGCGGCGTCGCGCACCATGAGACCAAAGCCGACCTGACTGTTGCTCTCGGTGATGAACGTGACCGTCGCGGTGGCCGACAGCGTGAAATCCTGGGCGATCGGCACCTGTTGAAAGTAGAAGGCGATGCCGTCGGTCGCCGCGGCGATCTTCCCGGCGGCGACCGTCGGACTCCCCGAGGCCATCGAGACGGTGAGCGGCGACGTCGTCGTTTCGGCGATGGTAAACGTGCTCGGGGTGATCTTCGAGGTGCCGCCCACGTCGCCGAAGACCGATCCCATCCAGGGAGGCGTCGTCACCCAAATCGAGCTCGCGGTCGGCGGACTGTACGGGACGAGGACCCAGTTCGGATTGACGACGAGAATGGACTCGCTCGGAGGGGCGATCCCCGGAAGGACGTAGTCCTTCAGTGAGTTGCTCGAGGACGCGACGCCGTTGGCCACGAGATACGCGTAGTACGCCCCGCCGTAGATGTTGGTGTGGGTATCGTCGACGCTCGTCGGCAAATTGCTGACCCACGCTTGCAGCATGGCGGTGCCCGTCGCGCCCGAGGCCGCGAATATCTGTTTGCCGAGGGCCATCGTCGACGCCGTGTTGTCGATCACCGTGACCCCCGTGGACGCCCCGAGGTCGCGGATGGCCTGCGGGTAGTCGCCGCCCGGGTAGGTGATGCCGCCGGAGACCACGTCCGTGGTGACGTGCACGGTGGCGCCGGTATACGCGCCCGACGGGTCCCTCCGCACGACGGGCGTGTCGAGGATCGGAGTCGCCCCCGCGTTCTGCGCGACTTTGACGTAATAGTTGTAAAGGTAGTATTGAAACGAGGTCGGGTCCGTCACGTCCGTGTTCGGATTCGTATAGAGCGTGGGGTCGGCCTTTTCATCGTTGTGGCCGAATCCGATCATCACGTAGTCGCCCGCCTTGATCGAGCTCGTGAAGATCGCGTAGTTGCCGTTGTCCGCCGGGTCGATGTAGCTCTTCGAGCTCCGCCCCGAGAGGGCGAGGTTGTCGACGGTGACGCTCTGATTCAGGTAGGTCCCGATCTGCGTGCCGTAGCCGTATCGCGGGTAGTAGTAAGGGTCGTTGAAGGCCGCCACGGTCGAGTCGCCGACGAGGTAGAGCGTCGTGTGCGCGGCGTCGGAAGCGCCGGCCCCGCTGTCGGCCCCGGCCTCCATCTCGCCCGAGGCCGCCTCGGCGCCGGCGTCCATCCCCCCGCCGTTCGGGGTCTTGTTGTCGCTGTTGCTGCTGCACGCGGCCGCAAGTACCATGGCGCCGACGAACATGAAACTCGATAAGCCGACTTCACCCTGTCGTTTCATCGTCCACTCTCCTTGCATACTTTAAGATCGATTCGGCGACGGCCTTGCGCCTACGGGGCGCCCCACGCGGCCGCGAGGGCCGAGACGTCCCACGTCGTGGCCGCGGCCTGGAATCCGCTCGGCGTGCCCGCGGTGACGGTGACGACGCGGTTCAAGATGTCGGCACGGGTATCGTATTCCGTCGCCTGGCTCGCGATGGTCGCCGACGTCCCCGCCGCGGTCGTGTCCGTCGCGAGGTCGAGCCCCGTGCAGCCCGCCGACTTCCAGCCGACGTAGCTGGCATCGCCGAGGGACAGCGGCGCGGTGGTGACATTCCAGATGCCCGCGCCGATGGTGCCTGCCCCGGTGAAGGTGACGTTGATGAGCGCGGCCTGGTCGTAGAACGCGCCGGTGCCGGCGTCTCGGCCGAAGAAGGCCGTCACGTTCGCGTCGACGCTCACCGTCGAGTTCAATAGGACGTACCCCTTGCCCACCGTCCCGTTGGCGCCTGCCGCGATCGTCGTCCCGGTGCGGGCGACGAAGAGGCCGTAGCTGGCCGCGGCGCCCGCGAGGTCGTTGATGAAGTGCAAGCTGCAGTTCTCGAAGAGCGCCACGTCGGCGGTGCCCCAGATGAAGTCGACGTTGCCTTCGACGAAGCAGTTGTAAAACCAGGTGGTCCCCGACGTCTGGATCGTGTCCTGGTTGCTGTAGAAAGAGCTATTGAACGCGGCGAACGTGAACCCCGACCCGCTCGCAAAGTACAGGGCTTCGGCTTGGGCCACGACCGAGCGTGCCCCCGTGTTTCGAAACGTGACGTTCTGGACGACGAGGTTCGTACCGCTGAAGTAGGCCGACGGGCGGCCCTGGGTCGAGGCGTTGAGCGAGTTGCCGTTGGTGTATTGAATGACGCAGTTGTTGCCCTGGGTGTTGGCCGCCGGCCCGACGATGTTGATCGTCTGCGTCGCGCCGGGGCCCGTGTAGTGAACCAGCTCGGTGTAGGTGCCTGCCGCGACGTTGATGGTCACGTTGGTCGCCGCGGGCAATCCCGTCGCGAGGCCGCCGAGAGCCCCCTGCACCGTACGGAAGTTCGCAGTGCTGCTCTGCGAGCCGTCGACCGTGACGTTCCCGGCGGTCAGCGCCGGCGCCGCCCGCGTCGTGAAGGACCAGGTGGCCACGGTGTTCAGGTTCGAAAGACCGTTGAACGCGACGCCGGTCAACGTGCCGGTGATGGAGGTCGTGGGAATGGCCACGTAATAGGCGGTGCCATAGGCCAGCTTTCCAATATGCGGCGTGAAGAAGACCGTGTTGCCGCCGACGCGGACCAGCTGCGAACCGACGTTGATCACCGTCGTGCCGAACGTCTGGGTTTCGCCCGCGAACAAGATGCTGTCGACCACGCTGCCGTCGGACGGGTCGAGGATCTCGATGAGGCCGCCCGTATTCAAGGTGGGGGGCGCATCGAAAGTGAGCGCGAGCTCGCCGTCCGTGTATGCGTTCGTCGCGCCCGGAGCCGGATAGGCGAGCGTCGCGAGCGAGCCGTAAGGGTCGCTGGGCGCGTACTCGGCGACGGATACGACGATCGTCTTGGTGTTGGTCGCGGTGTTCGTGTCCGCGCTGTTGGTGACCGTCACCGTGGCGACCCCACCCTTGATCCCGTTCAACGTGATCGTCGAGCTTGCCGCGCCGTTGGCCACCGACGCCGTCGCGATGGTCGAATCCGACGAAGTGACCGTCACGCCCGAGACCGCGCCTCCGATGCCGAGGGCCGTCGCCGTCACCGTCGTCGAAGCTCCCTTCGCCACGTTCACGGTGGCCGCGGAGAGAGTGAGCGACGCGGGTACGTACGTGAGGAGGGCGCCCGTCGCCGAGTCGAAGACCGTGGCGCCGCTGCCGTCCTTGATGACGAGGTTGGTGATGGTGGCGGTGACGTTGTTGAAAGAGACCGCCGGATACACGGGCCCGGTGCCGTAGACCGTCGTGCCGTTGGTGAAGAGGCTGGTGGCCGCCGTGTTCGTGGTCAGCGCGCCTCCGACCGGGCCCGCCCCGTACGTGAAGTTCGTGCCCGTGCGGCTGAACGTCAGCTGGAGGGGGGTTCCGGTGATGAAGGGAATGGAGGGTGACCCGGCCGACGTCGTGCCCGCGCCGTTGACGTAATAGCCGTTCGTCGAGTTGTTCGCATTCCGCATGAGGGCATAGGCGTAGGAGTCCGTCCCGCTGAAGCCGGTGGTGATGCCCACGCCGATGCCGCACGCGTTGTTGGCCTTGTTCTGCACCGTGACGTTCACCTGGGCCGAGATGCTGAAGTCGCCCGTCATCGGCGTGGGGAACGCGAGGAAGCCGTTGCTCGTCGTCCCGTAGTAATTGGGCGCGACGTATTTGAAGGCATTGCCCGAGGTGCCGTAGACGCTGTTCACCTGGAACGCTCCGCCGCTCAGCGCCGCCGTGGTCGTCCCGTTGGCTTGGCTGACGAAGTAGAGGAACTGGGTGCCCCCATCGGGCAGCCGCGCGTCCTCGTTGTCGGAGGCGTCGCCGCCCGCATTGGCGTCCGCGGCCGCGTCCCCGGTTCCGGTGGCGGCGTCCGCGCCGTTGGAGGCGTCGCCGCCGTCGACACCCGACCCGGTGTTCGGAGGCCCGGAGTTCGAGCTGGAGCAGCCGGCGGCGACGAACGCAACGACGACCCAAAAAAGCGCCTGAATCGAATTCAGCGTTGTTTTCATAAATCCTCGCGCAAGATTCTTGTCAGTCGTCGTGTGAAGAAGGCGTGGCTGGCTGGACCGCATGGTCATGCACCCGCGACGGCGACCGCGCGTCGCGAAGGTGATCGGCGCACCCGGCCGACGACCAACCGGCAAGGGTTTCATTACCGGCGCGTCGAGTCGCGGTCAACGGGTCGCGGCGCGTTCGCGGACGTGGCCCTTGGGAAGATCGTCTCCTTGCCGTCCCCGCCGATCGATAACGCGTGGCAGCGGTTTGGAGGCTTGGCGGCCCCCGCCGTGACGCCGCGCACGTGGCGCCGTCCGCGCGCTTCGCTCGTCGGCGCGCCTTCGTGTCCTGGAAGGCCGCGCACGGGGGCGGCGTAGACTTGTCGTGTGCACAAGCCGCCGCGCGACTGCCCATGTCACTCCGGCCTTCGCTACGGTGAGTGCTGTCGGCCGCTCCACGAGGGTCGGCGCGGAGCGGACACGCCGCTCGCGCTCATGCGCTCCCGATACTCCGCGTTTGCGCTCGGCCTGGTCGGCTATCTGACCGATACCCTCGGCGCGGACCATCCGGATCGCGGCGACCCCGAGGCGGGTCGTGCGCTGTCTCGAGCGATGACGGGACACAGGTTTCTCGGCCTGACCATCGTCGAGGCGACCGCCGACGGCGATCGAGGCACCGTGCTCTTTCGCGCGCGCATCTTTGCCCGAGGGGCGGACCGCTCCTTCACGGAGCGTTCGCGCTTTCGCCGGGAGGGAGGGGGTTGGCGCTACGAGGGGGGAGACGTCGTCGAGCCGTGAAGCGCGTGGGCGTCGGCGCCGCACGCGCCGGCGTTTTGTCCAAAGGCCTACAGACTGAATTTCCGGAACTGCCTGACGCTCAAGGCGACCATCACGGTGCTGATCGCCACGAGCGCCAGCACATTGGGCAGGAGCTCGAGCGGGCTTGCGCTGCGCAAGACGACGCCCCGCATGACCTCGATCATGTGAGTGGCGGGCAGGAGGCGCCCGATCCACTTGAGGACGAACGGCAAGCCCGCGACCGGGAAGATGTAACCGCTGAGGAAGATGGACGGCAAAAGGAAGAACTGCGCCATCTGCTGGGCTTGCGCTTGCGTCTGCGCGCGCGTGGAGATGAAAAGGCCCATCGAGAGAAGGGCGAAGAGGTAAACGAGCGCCATCGCGAACAGAAAGGCGAGGTTCCCGCTGATCGGCACATCGAACCCGAAGCGCATGGCGGTCAAGATCATGGCCATCTCGGCCAGCCCGATGACGAGATACGGCGCCAGCTTTCCGAGCATCAGCCCCAGCGGGTCGATGGGCGTCACCAGAAGTTGCTCGAGGGTCCCGCGCTCGCGTTCGCGCACGATCGACACGGCCGTCAGCACCATCGCGACGATTTGCAGCAAGATGGCGACGAGCCCGGGGATGATGAAGTTGGCTGTCCGCCCGTCCGGATTGAAGAGGACGATCGGCTGCACGGAGAGGGCCGGCGCGGAGCCGGCACCGATGGCGACCGAGCCGCCCAGCGCCTTGACGTTCACGTCGGCGGCCATCCCGTTGATGGCGCCGAGCGCCTGCGCGCTCACGTTCGAGTCCGAGCCGTCGATGAGGACGAGGACCTGCGCCCCGTCGCCGCGGGCGCGATGCCCGTGGAAGTCGGGCGGAATGATGACGCCCACCTTGGCCCGTCCCTCCGTGATGGCGCCGCGGGCCTCCCGCGGATCGCGCGTGACCTCGCGGATCGCGAAGGTGTGCGTCGCGACCAGCCTGTCCATGAGGAGCCGCGACTCGGACGTGCCGTCCTGATCGACGACCACCGTCGGCACGTTGGTGACCGTCTGATCGATGAAGCCGAAGAGAATGAGTTGAAAGATCGGGATCGTGAGCGCGATGACGAGCGTGCCCCGATCGCGGCGGATGTGCACGAACTCCTTGAGAAGGACCGCGACGAAGGAATCCCAGGTTCGGCCGCTCGTGATCATGGCCATTCTCACGTCGCCGCGGCGACGGGCGTGGCCGCAGCCGTGGCCGGTGGCGCCTCGGATTCGCCGCGCCGTTCGGCCTCCCGCTGGGTGAGCGTCACGAACACGTCCTCCAGCGTCGGCGCGATGGGACGGACGTCGGCGGCCCCGAAGCCCGCCGCGTGGAGGCGATCGCGAAGCTCGGGCTCGTCGATGCTCGCGCGGACGACCGCGTGCACGGATTGGCCGAAGATGGTCGCGCCGCCGCAGAACGGCTGCGCCTGAAGCCAGCCGAGGGCCCGCGCGGCCTGCGACGTCACGACCTCGACGCGATGCGTGCCCGGCTGATTCACCGCGGGGAGTGCCTTCAGCGTGTCCGGCGTCCCGCTCACGATCATGCGCGAGAGGTACAGGTAGCCCACGAATCCGCACCGCTCCGCTTCATCCATATAGTGGGTCGTCACGAGGAGCGTGATGCCCTGCGCCGCGAGCCGGAAGAGCAGGTCCCAGAGCTCTCGGCGGGCGACGGGGTCGATCCCCGCCGTCGGCTCGTCGAGGAACAACACGCGGGGCTCGTGCATGAGGGCGCTCGCGAGCGACAGGCGCTGCTTCCACCCGCCCGACAGCTGCGCGGCGCGCCGATCGAGGTAAGGTCCGATATGCGTGAGCTCGACGACCGCGTCGCGTCGCTCTTTTCTGCGTTGACCGGAAAGGCCGTAGACACGGGCGTAAAAGTCGAGGTTTTCGCGCGCCGTCAGGTCGTCGTAGAGGGCAAAGCGTTGGCTCATGTAGCCGATGCGCCTGCGAATCTCCTCGCCGCGCGTCGACACGTCGAAGCCGAGCACGCTGGCGTGACCTCCGGTCGGGGCGAGAAGACCGCAGAGAATCCGGATGAGGGTGGACTTGCCCGAGCCATTGGGGCCCAATAAACCGTAAATCGTTCCCGCTTCGACGGAGAGGTCGACCCGGTCGAGCGCGACCACGGGCCCGAAGGTGCGCGACAGGCCGCCGACCACGATCGCCGTCGACCCACCCGCCGCCGTCATCGCGCGACCCGAATGAACGCGGCCATGCCGGCTCTCAGGGTCTCTACGCCGTTGCTCAGCCCGACGCGGGTCGCGAACACCTGATTGGCGCGTTCGTCGGCTGTTTGCAGGTTGCGCGGCGAGTATTCGCCTTCGGAGTCGATGTGCTCGATGACCCCCGCGAACGGCCTGTCGGGGAAAGAGTCGACGTAGACGGGGACTTCCGCGCCGATTCGCGCGTGCCCGATCTGGGTCTCGGGGATGTAGATCCGGACGTAGAGCTGCGCGTCCTCGAGGAGGACCGCCGCCGTGGCGTTGGGGCCCAGGATATCGCCGGGGCGCAGATCGAGGGTCTCCACGCGCGCCGCGCGGGGAGCACGGACGACGAGCTCGTCGAGCATGACGAGCACCTGATCGAGCCGCCCTCGCGCCGCGTCGACCTGAGCTCGTCCCGCACGCAGGTCCTCCACGCGGGAACCTGCGACGACCAGCTTCGCGTTGGCGCGTGCCTCGACGGCCCGCGTGGCCGCCTGAGAGATCTCCTCCTTGCGTACGCCGTGGATCAGCTCGTCGAGCGCCTGCGCCAACGCGTCTCGTTGCGCGACGGCCCCCCGCAGGACCGCTTCGGCGGTGTCGACCTCGGCCTGCGGGATCGCGGCCGCGGCGAAGAGCTTCCTCGAGCGGTCCTCGTCGAGCTGCGCTTTGTCGAGCGTGACCTGGGCCGCTGCCAGGCGTGCTCGCGCGCCCGCGATCTCTTCGGCGCGCGACCCGTGCTCGGCTTCGACCAGCGCCGCCTCCGCCGTTTGCGCGCGGGCCTTGGCCTCCTCAATCTCTTCGGGACGCGCCCCCGCCGTGAGTTTGTCGAGCGCGGCCTGCGCCTGGTCGAGCTGCGCCTGGGCCATCAGCTTTTGCGCTTCGAGGTCTCCAGGCTCCAGCACGAGCAGCGCCTGGCCGGCCTGCGCGCGGTCTCCCTCCTTGAGGAGGACTTCCTTGACGCGACCGCCGGTCCTCGATCCGACGGCCATGGTGCGGGCCTCCACGGTGCCGCTCCACTCGAAGGGCTGGCGCGTACTCCAGGCGCGATAACCCGCGTAGCTGGCGACGCCCAGCGCGACGAGGACAAGGGGCAGGAGGCGCCGGATGTCGATCCTGCGCGCGGGAGACACGGCTTTCGAAACGCTCGCGTCGGAGATGGTCACGTTCGGTCCTTCGGCGTGGATTGACTGGACGAGGGCCATGGTACCGATCGGGGCCGCAATCGGCAGCGACGCGGCGGGGTACGCCCCTCGCCATTCCACGGGCTGCCACGGCTCGGTGGCGGTGAGGGTCGTCGTGAAGTGCAAATCTTACAGCCATGGCGACGAGATGTCGGTCTAGGTCCGACAATTCGGCGCAGCCATGACTGAGTTGGCCCGCTGGGATCAACCATCCCTCGGGAAGCGCGCGCGCTGAGGCGCCCGTGCTTCCAACTTGAAAGCCTGCCTTGACCATGGAGAGTGCGTGTTCCGTCCGGTTGTAGAGGTTCCGCCGTACCGCGCCGCGCTGGGAACGCTCCCCGCGTGCGGCATGGCGGTGTTCGCTCGTGGCGGTTGCTCGAGGACGGCCGAAGGGACCGCGGGCGCTCCCGGTCCGGTCGAGGGTTCTTCGGAGCCGCCGGGCGCCCTGAATGGCGTCCACGCCGGTCGCTCGGCGACTCGTTCCGCGGCGATCTCGAATAGCGCGGATCGCGGCCACACGAACCGCGCAAGAACTTCGAATTATGCGAACCGCGGTTGGACCGCCGTTGGGGCAGCTTCGGATATCCGACGCTCGGCGGACAGTCACTTCGCGTTTCGGCGATGCGGCGTGCGACTCCGTCTTCAGGGTCGCCAATCGAATGGGCGAGAAGTGAGGTTCTCCGCCGGACATCGCCGTTCCCCCGAGGTCCCTGCGGCGACACATTTTTGCACCGAGGACGCAAATACTGCGGAAAAGGTACAGGGTCGGCGCTGTATCCGCCTCACGCGGTGCGGGCCCATTGCGGTAGCGCCGTCGACGTTAACTTGTTTGACGGAAGCCGGCCGACGTCGCCACTGCCGCTCCGGGGAAACTCTTGCGCCGCCGCGTCATCCCCACCACTTTTTTGAGCCTTTCAACGCTAGGGATTGCGCGTGGTACATCGCGATTCACGGGCTTGATGCGCTAGCGAGTTTCGGGTAGGTATGCCTTACGTTTTCGAATTTTGGACGGTGATCGCCGCGTCGGTCAGTCGATATCAGTCGATATCGGAACCTCCAGTCGGAACGTCACGCGTCCCTCAGCCACCCGCCCCGCAGCTCTCTATCGAGCGACCTATGCAACAGGAGATGTCGCCATGAAAATGATTCGCTCCGCCTTACCGGTGTCCGTCGCGGTGTCACTCGTTGCAGTCGCCTGTGGGTCATTTTCCTCGCCGGACACGGGCGACGCCGGGAGCACGGGGACGGCGACCAGCTCCAGCGGGTCGAGCTCATCCTCCGGCAGCGGGGGAGGGGACAATAGCAGCTCGGGAGTGTCCAGCAGTTCGAGCTCTTCGGGCGGCGGTACGGCCACCAGCTCGAGCTCTTCGGGCAGCGATACGGCCAGCAGCTCGAACTCTTCGGGCGGCTCGACGAGCAGCAGCTCCTCCGGGACCCCCGGTGCGAGCAGCAGCTCCAGTTCCTCCGGCGGCAAGAGCTCCAGCTCCTCCTCGGGCAGCTCCAGCTCCTCGTCGGGCAGTTCCAGCTCCTCGAGCGGTGGCACGATTGCCGCCATGGGACCTTGCGACATCTTGGGCGCCGCCGGCAATCCGTGTGTCGCGGCGCACAGCACCGTGCGTGCTCTCTACGGCGCCTATACCGGGCCTCTCTATCAGGTCTGCAAAGGAACTGCGGGTATGGGGCCGAACTCCTGCACGGCCGGCGTGACCATGGATATCACGCCTATCTCCGCCGGCGGCGTGGCCAACGCAGCCGCGCAGGACACGTTCTGCGCCGGCGCCACCTGCACGATATCGATCATTTACGACCAGTCCCCAATGAAGAATGACCTTCATCCGGCGCCGACGGGCGGCAACAACCAGCGCCAGAGCGCCCCGTCCGACGCCACGGCCCTGAAGACGACGCTCAACGGCCACGAGGTCTACGGCATCGTCATCAAACCGGAGACGGGCACCACGCTGGGCAACGGCTATCGCTCGGGCTGCACGGGTTGCCTCACCGCGACGGCGAAGGGAACCGCCACCGGCGACGCCCCCGAGACGGAGTACATGGTCAGCAGCCAAAATGGCCAGCAGACCGGATGTTGCTTCGATTACGGCAACGCCGAGACTTCCACGGACGACAACGGCAACGGCTTCATGGAAGCCGTCTATTTCGGCAATGGTGACGCATGGGGCACCGGCGCCGGCGGGTCCCCGACCAACCGTACCGCGGGCCCGTGGGTGATGGCCGACCTCGAGAACGGCGTCTACGCGGGCTGGCAAAACGGTCAAAACCAGGGCATCACGACCAATACGGCGCTCAAATTGAACTTCACCACGGCGGTGGTGGTGGGCGACGTGGCCTCGATGAACGGCGGCCTCGGGCGCTTTGCGCTCTACGGTGCGGACGCGACCACCGGCCAGCTCAAAACGATGTACGACGGGCAGCGCCCCACGCCCGGTTACGTCCCGATGCAGAAGAAGGGCTCGATCATCCTCGGAATCGGCGGGGACTCGAGCAACACGGCTGGCGGAGAGTGGTTCGAGGGCGTGATGGCGACCGGCGCTGCGACGGTGGCGACCCTCAACGCCTTCCAGGCGAACATCGTGGCTGCGGGATACGGCAAGTAAGAAGACTTTCGATATCTGCGAACCGACGACGGCGTTTCGCGAACCGAAGATCTTCAAAAAACGACTGTGGGCGGCGGACATGCGAAAACGCGGTCCGCCGCCAGCGCGTCGATCGGTTGGGGCCGGCAGTCCGCAAGAGAGCACTCTCGAATTGAGCGGCTGGCGCCGCTGTCGTAGAGTCTTGCTTCCCTTGGCGCGCTTGACTAAAAGCGTGGCGTCCAGAGTTCGTCGAACACTGAGGAAGGGATAGCCGTGCTGCGAAGATTGCAAGCGTTCTTCGTGTTGGCGATTTGTGTCGTGTCGACTCGAGCCGCGGCCGAGGGGTCCGCGGACAAGCCCACGTCCAAGGACCCGCAGGTGGCCCAGGCGGCCACCGGGACGGCGACCCCCACGGAGGATGGGCCTCCTGCTCCTCCGTCAGCCGGTGCGCCCGAGCCGGACGCGCCGCCCGTCCCCCCGCCGCCCCCGGAAGCAAAGGCTGCCGCGGAACCGGAAGGATGGCACACGTTCATCAGCGGGTACTTCCGAGCGCCGATCGCTTTGGGCATTAGCTCCCGCCCGAGTCCCGACAATATGACCGGCCCCAACGGCACCCAGGTGTCCTATGGGCCCAATCGGACGGTCGACGCGAGCTATTACAGCTTCGCGTACACGCGCCTCCAGGAGCAAGACTGGGCGGAAGTCTTCATCCACGAAAAGCACAAGCACGTCGAGGCCGTGGTCGGCTGGATGGGGTATTGGTACCAGTCGGCCGGCTTCACGAATCCCAACGCCTCATGGGTGCCGGGCATGGCGTATCTCACCCTCGACACGGATTTCAACGTGGGCACCGTCAGACCCAACATCGAGCTGACGACCGGGGCCTGGTGGCCGAAATTCGGGTATTTCGAAAAATACGATACCTACACGCTCGGGCGTTTCCGGCAAATCGGCGAACAGCTGAAGTTGACGATCCCCCTCAATCCCGATTTCACGTTGGCCCTCTTCCAAGGTTTCGGCACCGGCCGGGACGGCAGCTTCAGCGTCGTCGCGCCCCCGCTCTATGCCGCCAACACGGGCCTCGACCTGCTCACCTGGGAGGACGTCGAGCTCACGTACAAGAAGTACGTCGACGCCAACCTTCACTACAACACCCAGTGGACCGCCGACCCCAATCTGACGCCACAAAACATGGTGGGGGATAGGTCCTTTACGGCGGCCCTGCAGGCCCACCTCACGGTCGTCGGTGCCGACCTGAGCCTGACCCTGCCTTACGCGGGTCATCTGTGGATATCGCCGTCGTATATCAGCGTCCGAAACGGCTGGGCGCTCGCCAACGCAGGCACCGAAGTCATGCACGCGCTGGGCGGTGTCGGCGTCGCCACGAACTACTTGGCATGGACGGGCGCCTCGACCGACTCCACGGGCAGCGGGACGATGTTCAACCTCGGCTTCATGTACGAGAACTCGCTCTCGGGAATCCAGGGCCGGGAGCGCGGAAGCGTGCTTCCCGACGTGAGCGCGAGCGTCTTCGGATTGCTGGCGGACGCCAGCTTCGAACTGCCGGCCGGTACGACGATCACGCAGACGAGTCTCAAACAATTCAAGTGGGGTGCGGACGTGACGGTACAGGCCCTGCAGTGGCTTGGATTCATGGCCCGCTTCGACAGCATCAATGAAGACTTGGACCACCCCGCGTACATCTTCGACGCCATCACGGCACGCGCGATCTTCTCTTCGCACTTCCTCTCCAGCGAACGCATCTACATTCAGTACTCACGATATTTCTACGGCGACAAGATGGTGCTGGGTGGGCTGTTTCCCTGGGGCGCGCCGCTCCAGGCGGGCAACAACGTCGTCCAGGCGGGACCCTACGTGGGCAAGGAGCCGGACGAGGACGTCGTCAAGATTCAGGCCGACATTGCCTTCTGAGCCGCGACTGCCGCCATGGCTCTCGCACACCGCCAGGACCGGGTCATGAAGAGACTTCTGTTCGTCGCATTGACGTGCTTTTTCGCGCTCGCGCTCGCCTCGTGCAAGCACGGGAGCGAAAGCGGAGGGGAAAGGAAGCTCACCCTCGGGTTTTCGCAGATCGGCGCCGAGAGCGAGTGGCGCACGGCCAACTCCCAGTCGATCAAGGACGAAGCGGAAAAACAGGGAATCATCCTCAAGTTCTCCGATGCGCAGCAAAAGCAGGAGAACCAGATCAAGGCCATTCGATCGTTCATCCAGCAGAAGGTGGACGTGATCGCCTTCTCCCCGGTGGTGGAGACGGGCTGGGAGCCGGTCCTGCGCGAGGCCAAGGCGGCAAAGATCCCGGTCATCCTGACCGACCGCGCCGTGGACGTGCAGGACACCAGCCTTTGGGCGACCTTCATGGGATCGGACTTCGTCGAGGAAGGCCGCCGCGCCGCGCGGTGGCTGGTCGACTTCGCCCCGGTCAAGGAAATGGCCGCCAAAGGCACGGTCAACGTCGTGGAGCTGCAGGGCACAGTGGGCTCGGCCCCCGCGATCGACCGCAAGAAGGGCTTCGAGGAGATTCTCAAAGACCACCCGGCCTTCAAGATCATTCGTTCGCAGACGGGCGACTTCACCCGAGCCAAGGGCAAGGAGGTCATGGAGGCCTTCCTCAAGTCCGAGGGCAAGAACATCAACGTGCTGTTCGCCCACAACGACGACATGGCCATCGGCGCGATCCAAGCGATCGAGGAGGCCGGGCTCAAGCCGGGCAAGGACATCTACATCGTGTCCATCGACGGGGTGAAGGGTGCCTTCGAAGCCATGATGGCGGGCAAGCTCAACTGCACGGTCGAATGCAGCCCGCTCCTCGGCCCGCAGCTCATGGCGGCGGTCAAAGACCTGGCGGCGGGGAAGAAGCTTCCTCCGCGGATCGTCACGGTGGAAGGCGTCTTCCCGGCCGAGGTGGCCGCCAAGGAATTCCCCAACCGCAAGTACTGAAACGAGCCGCACGCGCTCGCGGTTGCGTGATATGAAGCCCGGCTTCCGGGACTGTCGTGGGGCCGGGCTCCGTTGGCTGGGGCCCACGGCCGGACCCGCCCCAGGCGGAGCGTGATGGACGGCAGTGCACCCATTCTCGAGATGCGAGGCATCTCCAAGCGGTTCCCGGGAGTGCAGGCCTTGTCTCGCGCCGGGCTTCGTCTGTTTGCCGGGGAAGTCCACGCGCTCATGGGCCAGAACGGCGCCGGCAAGTCGACGCTGATCAAGGTGCTCACCGGCGTGTCGCCCGCCGACGCCGGCCAGATCGTACTCGAGGGCAAAGAGATCCGTCCCCAAAGCCCGATCGCGGCCCAGGACCTCGGCATCAGCACCGTCTACCAGGAAGTGAACCTCTGCCCGAATCTGTCGGTGGCGGAGAACATCTTTCTGGGGCGCGGCGAGACCGGCACCTACAAGATCAAGTGGAAGGACATGCGCCGCAGGGCGGAAGAGCTGCTGCGCGGCCTCCACATCGACATCGACGTCACCGCTCCGGTCGCCGAGTACTCCATCGCCATCCAACAGATGGCGGCGATCGCGCGCTCGCTCAGCACCCAGGCGCGCGTCCTCATTCTCGACGAGCCCACGTCCAGCTTGGCCGAGGACGAGGTCAATATGCTCTTTGCGGTCATCCGCCGCCTCAAGGCGCAGGGCATGGCCGTTCTCTTCGTCACGCACTTTCTGGACCAGACCTTCGACATCTCCGACCGCATCACCGTGCTCCGGAACGGCGAGCGGGAGGGCGAGTACCCCGTCGCGGAGCTTTCGCGCCTCTCTCTCGTCGCGAAGATGGTCGGTCGAGAGCTCTCCGAACGAGGGCCGAATCGCTCGGAGACGGCCGAACCGGAAGCAGGGGCCGACGCGGAGCCGGCGGAGGCCAAGGCTGCGGTGTTCTTGTCGGCGGAGAACCTGGGCAGGCGCGGGTCGGTGCACGGCGTGAACCTGGACGTACGGTCGGGCGAATCGCTGGGTATGGGCGGCCTACTGGGGTCGGGTCGCACCGAAACGGCCCGCCTGCTGTTCGGCATCGACCGGGCGGACGAGGGCTCGATCAAGATCGATGGAAAGACGGCGCGCATCGGCAGCCCCATGGACGCGATCCAGCACGGCCTCGGCTTCTGCCCCGAGGATCGCAAGGTCGAGGGCATCGTCGGTGACCTCTCGGTGCGCGAAAACGTGATCCTCGCGCTCCAAGCCAAGCGCGGCGTCTTCCGCATCCTGACACGCAAACGTCAGCAGGAGATCGTCGACGCCTTCATCCGCCTCCTCGGCATCAAGGCCAAAGACGCGGAGGTGCCCGTCTCTACGCTCTCGGGCGGCAACCAGCAAAAGGCGCTCTTGGCGCGCTGGATGGCCACCGACCCGCGCATGTTGATCCTGGACGAGCCGACCCGCGGCATCGACGTGGCGGCCAAGCTCGAAATCATGCAGCAGGTGATGGACCTCTGCGACAAGGGAATGGCCGTCCTCTTCATCTCCTCGGAGATGGACGAAGTCATCAAGTACTCGGACAAGATCGCGGTGATGCGCGACCGCCGCAAAGTGGGCGAACTCGACGCCGGTCACGCCGATGAGCGCGCCGTCTTCGCGATGATCGCCGGAGGTGAGTCGTGAGCGAGCCCGCCGCTCCGCCGCTCGCCGCGCGCTTGCGGCATCTGAGCAAGGGCCCGGTCTTCTGGCCCCTGGTGGTCCTCGCGCTGATGCTGCTCTTCAACCTCGCCACGAATGCCCACTTCTTCTCGGTGACGGTGCGCGACGGACACCTCTACGGAAGCCTGGTGGACGTCCTCAACCGTGCCGCTCCCCTGATGATCGTCTCCATGGGGCTCACGCTCGTCATCGCCACCAAGGGAATCGACATTTCCGTCGGATCGGTGATGGCCATCAGCGGGGCGATGACCGCCATGCTCATCGGCGGCAAATACGTGATGGGCCAAGAAGACATCGCCGCGCATCCACTCTGGTTGTGCATCCTCGCCGGCCTGGGCGTCGCGCTGCTCTTCGGGATGTGGAACGGCTTCTTGGTCGCCTACGTGGGCCTGCAGCCCATCATCGCGACCCTCATCCTCTTGGTGGCCGGCCGCGGCGTCGCACAGCTCATCAGCGAGGGGCAGATCATCACCGTTTATTACCGGCCTTTTTACTTCGTCGGGAACGGGTTTCTTCTGGGCTTCCCCTTCAGCTATTACATCGTGGGCGCGCTACTGGTCCTCCTCTTGCTGCTCACGCGCAAGACCGCGCTCGGCCTCTTCATCGAGTCGATCGGCGTCAACCCGGTGGCCGCGCGCTTTGCGGGACTCCGCGTGCGCCTCATCACCTTTTGGGGCTATGCCTTGACGAGCCTGTGCGCCGGTCTGGCAGGACTCATCATCACGTCCAACGTCAAGAGCGCCGACGGGAACAACACCGGACTGGACTTCGAGCTCGACGCCATCCTGGCGGTCGTGCTCGGAGGTACCTCCCTCAACGGCGGCCGCTTTACATTGGTGGGCAGCGTGCTGGGCGCCCTCATCATCCAGACGCTCACCACCACCATCTATTCCGTCGGCGTTCCGCCGGAAATCACCCTCGTCGTCAAGGCCATCGTGGTCTTCATCGTGAGCATCCTGCAGTCCGATCGGGTCCGCGCGATGCTCGCCGCGCGCGGGCCGGCCGGCGAGGCGGTTCGATGACCACGAGGGGCGCTTCGCTCGGGCGACGGTGGCGCTTCAACACGCGCCTGTTGCCCATCACAGTGACCGTCGGTCTCTTTTTGACGATGTTCGGCGCGGGGTCGATCGCGTTCGACAACTTCTTCTCGGTCCAGGTCTTTCTCAACTTCTTCATCGACAGCGCCTTCTTGGGCATCAGCGCCATGGGGATGACCTTCGTCATCATCGCCGGTGGCATCGATCTGTCGGTTGGCTCGGTCATCGCCCTGACGACCATGGTGTCCGCCGCGCTGGTCGAGCACCACGGGTGGGGCCCAGCGAGCACCATCCCCCTCGTGCTTGCCCTGGGCGCCGCGATCGGGCTCCTCCAGGGCTTCGTCATCCAATACTTCAACGTGCAGCCGTTCATCGCCACCCTGGCCGGCCAGTTTCTCGCGCGCGGGCTCTGCTACGTCATCAGCATCGATTCGATCGGTATTCGAAGCGAGTCTTACAAGAGCATCGCCCTCTATCGCGTCCCTCTCGGCGGAGGCAACGCGATCACGGTGAACGTGATCATCCTCTTGCTCATGTTCGCCGTCGGCATCTACTTGGCGCACTACACGCGGTTCGGCCGGACCGTGTATGCCATCGGGGGGAACGAGCAGTCGGCCTTGCTGATGGGGTTGCCCGTGGCCAGCACGAAGATCCTCGTTTACGTCTGGAGCGGGTTTTGCTCGGCCGTCGCGGGCGTCTGCTTCACCTTCTACATGCTCTCGGGGTACGGCTTGCACGCCAAAGGGCTCGAGATGGATGCCATCGCCTGCGCGGTGGTCGGCGGGACCCTCCTCACCGGCGGCCTCGGGTACGTCGCAGGCACGCTCATGGGCATGCTCGTCTACTCCACGATCTTGTCCTTTATCATCTTCCAGGGGTCGCTCAACTCCTGGTGGACCAAGATCGTCGTCGGCCTCTTGCTCCTCGTCTTTTGCTTGCTGCAAAAGGTCTTCGAACGCAAACAGGGCCAGCGCTCGGTCACCGCCGCAGCAAGCCCTGCGCCGCGTCCCGCCACACGCCCTGCCGCCGCCGGCTAGTAGCGTCATCGAGATCCGCTCCGTCGCCTTCGGCGATTGCGCCCGCTCCGCTAGCGCCCAGGCGGAGGAAGTTCGCTCCGGCGCCGTGACCCCGAAGGGCCACGGCGCCTTCGCGTACGCGTCAGTGTGTGTTGATGTTGTTCGGCACTCCCGGCAGCAGTGGCTTGCTGACCGTGAGCACCACGTTGCCGATCTGCCGGTATTCGAGGAGATCGTTGTTCGGCGTCTGCACGCCGTAGCCGGCAAAGGTCATGCTGAGGTGGGTGGAATCGATCTGCGTCGCCGTCGGGGCGTAGAGGCGCTCTGCGAACCAGGGCTGCGTCGGGACGAGGGGGGGATTCGCGGGCACGGTGATCGGCGTGCCTGTCGCCTGGTTCGTGGTGGTGATCGGATTGATCGACGCGATGGGATGGTTGATGTCGTTGTACACGGTCCAGTTCACCATGTCCGGCGACTCGGCATATCCGATGTAGTGGAACGCGTCGGAGTCTCCGTCCAGGCAGTTGCCCGCGGCGAAGTACAGGCCCCACAGGGATCCGTCGCCGTTGACGTCGAGGAGGGTTCCACGCGGGCTGACCCAACGCGTCTTGCCGTAGTCGACCGTGGTCGGATCGCTCAACCCGTGGACGGGCCCGAGGTCGTTGAAGTGCACGCCATCGGTCGTGGTCGCGAGCCGCACGGTCGCGATGTCATGGTTCACCTTCCCGCTGAAGGGCGCCGCCGTGCACTGCTGCGCCACCGGCAGCGCGGTCGGCCCGGTGTTGTCGCCGTTGAGGATCTTCTGCACCCAGAGCACGGTCACGGGCGTGCCCGTGACGCCGACCGTCGCGGCCGGCGTCGGAAAGACCGCCATGATGCCGTCGGGGTCCACGAGTCCGACCGTCTGCTGAACGGCGATCGGCGTCCCCGAGTCGGGCGTCTGAGTCAAAGTCGAGCTGATCGACTTGATGTCGTTGTTGCCGGCGACCGTGGAGTTCGTATTCCAGATCGGGAACTTGTTGCTGGATCCGCCGTTGGCGCCCGTGCCGCTGAGGTTGATGACCCAGAGCGGGTTGCCGTCGACGATCTCGACGGACGTCCCGGGGATGTCGTTCGTATTCCGGTCGAGCATGTAGAGAAACTGCCCCGTCTTCACGTTCGCGGGACCAGGAAGCTGGATGATGCTCGCGTGCCCCCAGCCGTCGTCCGCCTGTGAGCCGTTCGCCGAGACGAAGTTGGCGTTGGTGCTCGAAATGGTGGCGGGGCAGCCGGTCGACGTCGCGGTGGGCGAAAAGCCGCCGCTGATCGGGTTCGTGAAGTCGGGATTGAGCTCCAGCACGAGCTGCATGAAGTACCAGCTCTTGCCGTTGTCGTCGGACTCGGCGGCGAGCAGCCCTTCGTCGATGTCCTTCGGCCTCCAGTCGAAGAGGCCGATGATCGGCGGCTGCCCTCCGAACGCATTGTCCGTCGGGGTATTGGTCGTCGTGTAGACGAGCGGGAAGTACGCGGGGCTCAGGGGCACCATCGGGTCCGGCGTGCCGGCGTCGAGGGAGGTCTCGAACTTCGCGCCGGTCACGTGCGTCACCCGCGTCGGCGCCCCACCGTCGGCCGGATAGGTGCAGAAGCCCGCGGCCGTGTCGGGGACCGACCCGGTCGCGAGGAACGGCGGCCCGCCGTCGTTCGACGCAATGGTCTGGGTGTTCGCGGGATCGGCGGCCAGGTTGGTGAGCATCGAGGGGGTCGCGCCGTTGAGGGCGCCCTCGCCGATGGCGGTCCCCTGGTTGATACGCACGGCCGTCGGCAGCACGCCGACGTCGAGCGTCGTCACCAAGGCCTGCGGCGGAGCGGCGGTGGCCGGGTCGCAGACGACGGCGAGCGTCGTGGTGCTGAGCGCCGGATCGCACGAACCGCCGTCCGGCACGGGTCCGTCTCCCACGGTGAGCGTGACGACGACGCTGCCGGCTGCGGCGCACGTGTAGCTCGTGTTCGCGCTCCCCGGCGCCGTGAACGATCCGGTTGGCGCCGACCATGCGTAGGTCAGCGCGCTGGCGCTCGGCGCCGTCGCGGTAGCAGAGAGCGACACCGAAGTGCCGACCGTGGTCTCCGACGGAGACACCGAGACCGAGCTCCACGCCGCGCAGGAATACGTCTGTCCGGAGATCGAGACCGACCCAGCCTCGGACACCGTCGAGGTGCAGCGCAGCAGGTCCGACACGCTCGTCGTGGTGCGCGCGCTGACCGAGAACTGGGCGGAGCCCGAACAGGTCACCGTTCCGTCGGTCGAGTTACCGGTCACCGTCACGGTGTAGTTCGTGCCGGCGGGGATACCGCTCACCGTGAAGTTGATGGCGGTGCTGTTCTGCACGTTGACCGTGCCCTGCTGCACGATCGAAGAGGCACCGTTCGGTCCGGTGATGGTCCAGGTGATGGCATTGACCGTTTGGCCACCAGGCAAGGTCAGCGACAGGCCGACGCTACCCACGTCGTCGGACGGGTTGCCTCCCGACGACGAGGCGGCCGAGGGAGCGACCGGGGCGGCGGGCGATGAACAACCGATCTGTTCACAAGCCAGCGCGGAAACGAGGCCCGCTCCGCAGAGTAGGGCACTATGGTATGCGAGAGACCTCTTGGCATTGGTTTTCATTGACACTCCGACTAGGGATTGCCTGCGACAAACCGTGCCTCCAAGGCAAAGTGGGGGCCACCGACAACGGCCGCCTTTCTCGAGCCTTCGCGGTGTGGAACGCTTCCGGCGCCTCCGATTTTCGGAATGACGCATACGACTTTCGGAGGGACGCCGGCGACGGCCGCCGGGCATTCGACGAGGGTCGACATGCGTCCTAGGACACGCAGACGCGACGGGTGGTCTTTGCGAGACGCGCTGCCCCATCCAACATGACCGTGCGACTGGGACGGCGCGCTCGGGGCGACGCTCTCGCTCGCGGGCGCTGCGTCGTGATGACCACCGCGGCAATCGGCCGAAATTGACCGGCGGAGGCGGCTCCTTGCCTAATGATCTCACCCGGAGGGAGCGCATGCCTGCGGCGCGCCGGGGGTCGAGGAACCATGGCCAGAATCGTCGGCGCCGATACCGCATACCCCGTCACGAACGCGATCATCGACAAGGCCGCGGCTGCGATGCAGGCCATGCCTTCGTTCTGGGGCCGGTACTTCACCAGCCGGCGCACGACGGGCACCGTCGAGTACCGCCACGCGGTGGAGAACGCCATCCTCGCGCCGCGGGGCATTCGTGTGCTCCCCATCGCGCGCCAGACGAACGACGTGAGCGGCGACTCCGCGACCGGTTTCAACGACGGCGCCGCGAACGCGGACGACCTCATCGCGACCTTCGGCGCGGAGTATCTCGCTGCACATGGCTCGGGCGTGTGCGTCTTCCTCGACGTCGAGGGCAGCGGCGCGTCGCACCTGTCTTCGGATTACTACGCGGGATGGGTCGTGGGCCTCACGCGCACGGGGGTGCCCGTGAAGTTCCTGCCCTGCGTCTACGGAATCTCCGGTGATGCCGTCACCTGGACCGCGCTCGCGCGTGCGGTCGCCAACGGCGTCGCCTGCCACGGCGTTTGGATGGCGCATCCCGTCCAGACGGCCGTGGAGCCGGTCGCATACAACCCGGCCGCGGCCACGCCCTCGCCGGATCCCGGGGCTCCCATTCTCCTTTGGCAATACATGTTCGCCCGGGACGGCGTCGCGGTCGATCGGAATCAGGTCAACCCCGCGATCGACGCGCAGCGTGATCTTCTCCAGCATCTCGTTTTGCCTCCCGGCGATATCCGGGTCGCGCAAAGCGCGGCCATCCCCGTGGCGTAGCCGCTCTGGGCGGATGACCGCGCCATCGTGGCAGGAAGGCGAGTAAAGTGCCGGTGATCTGGCTAAAGAGCCGCTGCCTAGGATGCCATCTCACATGGACGGGGGAGCCACGAACAAGCCGATCGACGTGCACGACTGGCTGGAGGCGCTGTTCGACGAGTCGCCCGTGGCCATCGGGTTCTCTCGGGACGGCGTGATGCTGGATGTGAACCCTGCGTATCTGCGCCTCTTCGGTCATGAGAGCGCGGCGGAGTTGCGCGGCGGACCGCTCCTCGACCAGATCGCGCCCTCGCATCGGCCGCAGGTGCTGGAGATGATCACCCAGCGAGCCCGCGGCGATCACCTTCCGCAGCGGTACCAAACGCGAGGACTCCGCAAGGACGGGACCGAGTTCCCGTTCGAGGTCTCGACGATGCGCACCGTCGTCGCCGACGGCCCCCTCACGATCGCGTTCCTCTCCAACGTATCCGAGCGCGAGGACGCGCTCAGCGCATTGAAGGCGAGCGAAGAGCGTTTCCGCACGCTCTCCGCGGCAGCGCTCGAGGGCGTTTTCGTCCACGCCGAGGGGAGGATCGTGCTCGCGAACGAGGCGGGCGCCGCGATGTACCGGTTCGACCCCGCGTCGATGGTGGGCGCGTCGCTGATGGACCTCACGGCCCCCGAGTCGCGCGCCGTCGTCGCCGAGCACCTGCGGAGTGGATCGTCGGAGCCGTACGAGGGGATCGCCCGCCGCAGAGACGGCACGACGTTCGCCGCGGAGGTGCGCGGCAGGACGCTGTCGCACCAGGGCCGCCCGACGCGCGTCACGATCATCCGCGACATCACCCATCGCAAGCGGGTCGAGGCCGAGCAACGCGCCCTGGCCGAGCGCGTCAGGCAGGCGCACAAGCTCGAGAGTTTGGGTGTGCTCGCGGGGGGCGTCGCGCACGACTTCAACAATATCCTGACGGTCATCTCGAACGAGATCGCGCTGGCCCGACGCGAGGTAGGCCTCGGCGCGCCGTTTGCGGGCCACCTCGATGCCATCGCGCTGGCGACCCGGCGTGCCGCGGACCTTTGCCGTCAGATGCTGGCTTACGCCGGCAAGGCGAAGCTCGAACGCGAGCCGGTGGAGCTCAGCGCCCTCGTCGACGAGATGTCGAGCATGCTCGAGGCCTCCATCGCCAAGAAGGCGACCCTCGTGCGCGACCTCGCGTCGGGCCTCCCGACGCTCCTCGGCGACGCGACCCAGATCCGCCAGATCGTGATGAACCTCGTTCTCAACGCCTCGGAGGCCATCCCCGGCACGCGGGGGTCGGTGCGGGTCTCGACGGGGACGGGGTCGTACGACGCCGCTGCGTTCGCGCGCTCGGCGGCAGGTGGCGAGCCGAAGCCCGGCGCGTACGTGTGGCTGGAGGTCGAGGACGACGGCGTGGGCATGGACGCGCCGACCGTGGCCCAGATGTTCGACCCATTCTTCACCACGAAGTTCGTCGGTCGTGGGCTCGGCATGGCGGCCGTTCTCGGCATCGTGCGCGGTCACGAGGGTGCCATCGATGTCGAGAGCTGGCCGGGCCGGGGCACCCGAATTCGCATCCTCCTTCCGGCTCGCACCAAGGGTCCGGCGGGCGCGATGCCCAGGCCCGCGGACCCTCTCGGGGGCACGGGGGTCGTGCTCATCGTGGACGACGAAAGGAACGTCCGAATCTCGACCCAAAGGCTACTCCGGGGCTTCGGCTTCGACGTACTCACCGCGCAGGATGGCCCCGAGGCGATCGAGATCTTCCGGTCGGAGTCCGCGCGAATCGACGCGGTGCTTCTCGATTTGACCATGCCCGGCATCGACGGCATGGAGACGCTCAAGGTGCTCCGGAGCATCGCGGCGGAGATCCCCGTGATCCTGACCAGCGGGTACGGTCTCGACGACGAGCCGAAGCGAGGCGACGGGCCCGATGCGGTGCTCCCGAAGCCCTACACCGCGGAGCTATTGCTCGCGACGCTCAGGCGGATGATGAGTCGGTAGCGCGGTCTTGCCCTTTTCGGGCCGCTCACGAGACGTCGCGAGGCAGCTTGCCGCTCCGGTCGACGGAAACGCCGACTTGCCCCCGAGCCCGCGCGTCACTGCTGGTAAACGCGCACGTAGTCGACCGCGTAGACCATGGGGAACGTCGTGTTCGTCGGATCGCCGCCGTTTGCGCCGATGGCGAGGTCGATCTGACCGCACATCTCGAACCGGCCGTACTGGTAGCTTCGCTTGCCCGACGACGTCAGGGAGCTCGACGTGTATTGCGCGAATTGCCTGTTGGTCTTCCAGTCGCTGCTCCCGGCGACGTAGTTCGGATTGGCGACTTGCCGGCGCTGCGCGGTGATGGTGAGAAGACCGCCCGACACCATCGCGTTGTCCGGCTGGTAGAGGGCGCGCCTGACGCGTCGCCCCATGGATACTCGGGATTTCTACGGCCATTTTTGACGCCGGCACTACCCGGTGCCATCGACAGCCATCTGCGTAACTTTCAATCCGGCGAAGCGGTGTGTCCGGCCGTGCCGGCCCCCGCAGGTATCGTTCGCTCCGGCAGTGTGACGTTCACGCTCGGCCCCTTGTCGCGCGACGACGAGGCGAGCGTTATCTGGTAAACGCCGTGCGCGATCCGAAAGCCGCCGTGTGCGGTGTCCCATACGGCGAGCAGGCGCGGATCGATCGCGAGATCCTGCTCCCGCGTCTCGCCCGGCGCGAGCTCCACCTTGATGAACGCGCCGAGCCGTTTCGGCGCCTCCCAGCCGCCGCCGGCCGGCGAAACGTAGACCTGCGCCACGTCTTTGCCGGGCCTCGCCCCGGTGTTCCGCACACGGAACGTCACGTGGAGCTCCCCTCCCTCCACGCGCGCCGCGAGCCCGTCGCGCGCGAAGCGCGTGTAGCTCAAGCCGTGACCGAACGCGAAGAGCGGTTCAGATCCTTTCTTGTCGAACCAGCGGTATCCGACGGCCGCCCCCTCCTCGTAACGCACGTCGAACACCTGGTCTTTGGGCAAGCCCTCGCCGGCGATGGTCGCGTGCGGAAGCTGGTCCACGGTGCGCGGGAAGGTGACGGGGAGGTGCCCCGAGGGGTTGACCGTGCCGCTCAGCACGCGCGCGATCGCGGGGCCGCCCGCGCTGCCGGGGTACCACGCCTCGAGGACGGCGCTCACCCGGGCGATCCACGGCAAAAGGACCGGTCCCCCCGTCTCGAGCACGACGACGGTGTGCTTGTTGGCGCGGGCGACGGCCTCGACCAGCGCGTCCTGTGCGTCCGTCAGGGCGAGCGGGACATCCATCGATTCGGCGGTCCACTGCGTGACGAAGACGACCGCCGCATCGGCGCCGGTCGCGCTCGCCGCTGCGGTGCCCAGATCCGTGCCATCGCACCAACGGACCTCGGCGTCGGGAAGCTCCGCCCGGAGCGCGTCGAGCGGCGACGAGCGCGCGTATACCGGCGGCCCGGGCCAATGCGGTGGCGCGAGGCCGCGGACCGCGTTGCCTCCCGGCGCGTAGACCTGCGCCGATCCGCCGCCCGTCAGGACGCCGAGATCGGCGTGTCCGCCGATGACGGCCACGGTCTTCGTCGCGGCCGCGAGGGGCAGCACTGCGTCGTTCTTGAGCAGAACGATTCCGCCTTCGGCGTCGGCCCGAGCGACCTTGGCGTGCGCCGCAAAGTCGATGGGGCCCGGGTGCACGGGATCGTCGATCGCGCCTTTTTCGACCAATGTGCGCGCGATGCGGCGGACCATGTCGTCGAGGCGGGTCTGAGGGACGTCGCCGCGGGCGATGGCCGCCGCGAGCTTGTCGAGCCAAACGTACTTGCCCGCGCGGGAGACGCCCGTCTCTTGATCGAGCCCGTGGTTCGCGTTGAGCACCGTGTCGTCTTGCGCGCTCCAGTCGCTCATCACGAAGCCCTTGAAGCCCCAATCGCGTTTGGCGACCTGATTCAACAGCCAATCACTCTGGCAGGCGTGGACTCCGCCGATCAGGTTGTAGCTGCACATGATCGAACCTGGGTCGCCTTGCTCGAGCGCGATCTGGAAGGCGAGCAGGTCCGAGATGCGCGCGCCGGCCTCGTCGATCTGCACGTTGGCCGAGCGACGGCCGGTCTCCTGATCGTTGAACGCATAGTGCTTGATCGTCGCGACGATCCGATTCGACTGGATGCCGCGCACCAGGGCGCCGACCATGGTGCCGGCGAGGAGCGGATCTTCCCCCCCGTATTCGAAGTTGCGCCCGTTGCGCGGCTCACGCGTCAGGTTGACGCCGCCGGCGAGCATCACGTTGAAGCCGCTGTCGCGCGCCTCGCTCCCAATCATGGCGCCGCTTCGTTCGGCGAGCGCCGGGTCCCACGTCGACGCCGTGAGGATCCCGGACGGGAGGAGCGTGCGTTCGAGCGCGGCCGGCGCCTCGCCTTGCGTCGCCACACCGCTGCCGGCGTCGGTCTGCCATTGGGGCGTGAATCCCACCCGCGGCACACCGCGGACGAGGCCCGCCGACTGGGGACGCGCCTCTGGAAAGCGGTATTGATTCCAGTCTTTTTGAACGCCGAAATAGCCGGTGATCAGCGTGAGCTTCTCGTCCAGCGTGAGCGCGCGGACCAGACGATCCGCGCGCTCGTCCGCCGATAGACCGCGATCCAGCCATGCGTTGGGTGGCGCATCCGGGCGTCCGGCGATGGGCCCCGGTGCGACGGGTGGCGGGGGCATCGACGTCGGCGCGGCTGCCGGCATGGACCCGCGCGGGGTGCACGCCGTGACGAGCGCCGAGAAGGCCAACGCGCTCATCGCGCGAGACAGAGCGCGCGCGCCGAGGCTCGATGGGACGACGTGCGGCGATTCTTCGATGTCGCGCGGAAGGGTAAGCGGGCACATAGGGCGGGCATCCTACCGGACTTGCCCGCGAGGTTCGCGGGGACGCCTACTCCCGGGCCGCGAACGCCTCGAGCGGCTCGACTCCCGTGAGCGACCCCGTGTGACCGAACGCCATCGCCTTGATCTCCGCCTCTCGGGGCGCGAGGCGGGCTGCGAGCGCCTTCAGAGAGGCGACGTTGAGCGCGGAGTCCTTGGAGAAGAGGCGCACCGCCTTCATCATATCGTCCTTCTTCGACGCTCCGGCGCTGTCGCCGAGGAAGAGGACGCCCCGCGCGAGGTAGACCGCGGACCCGGGCGTGTGTCCCGGCACGGAGAAGGCTTCGACGCGGAGGTCGCTTACGGTGGCGACCTCGCCGTCCTTCAACGGGTGCGTGACCTTCGCCGCGTCGCCGATGAGGGAGACCTCGGAGTCCATCGCATAGACCTCCGCGCTCGGAAAGAGCTTGCACCCGGCCGTATGATCGGGGTGGCCGTGCGTCAAGAAGATGGCCGCTACCGACGCGGGCGTGAGGTTTCTCCTTGCGAGCGCCCCGAGCAGCGCTTCACCCGACTTGTCTTTTCCCGCGTCCACCAGCGCGACTTTGCCGTGTCCCGCGTCGAGGATGAACACGTTCGCGAAGCCGTCTTTCACGGTCTCCACGCCTTCGACGACGGGCCCTTCGACGACCGGCTTGTTGTTGCCGAACGCCGAGTACCAGGCCGCCCCTACGGCGACGACGAGGAGCGCGACCACCAAGCCGACCCATTTGAACACGCGTTTCACGAGATACCTCCTATCACACGGGAGCGCGCGGACCCCGGGCGGCGTCGCCGGCCGCCCTCCTGCCAACGCGCGGCTGCGGCCAGCGGGTTCGGCGTGGGCTCGCCCATCTTCGTCAGCGTGTTGCGGTCCGCATGATGGAACGGCGCCGCGACGCCAGGGACAATCAGGATGGTGTCCTGCTCGCACGACCGTGCCGTCTGGATGGATCGTCACGCATTTACCGCGGCATGCCCGACCGCCATGGCGACCCGCGCGCATGGAATCGACAGCGTTTGGAAGACCCGTGCCGGTGGCTGGTTCCCGGAGCCAGTAGCCGGGGAGGTCGCGGCAAGGCGCCCGTCCATCACGTCGAGCTCGGAAGAGGGGGGCCGAACGCCTCGCTCCGAGGCTCGTCCGGAGGGCTCCACGTCTCGGTCGCCCTTTGTCGAGGAAGGAAAGACGATGTCACCGGAAATCCATTTGTTCGATTTCGGGCATCGACGGGAATCTACGATTGCGGTGAAGGAGGCGCGAGTCTTCAGTCCGCGTGCGGTGAGCCCGCTTGTCTCGTGCATCGCGGCGGAAAAGAACCATGCGAATGGTTCCAGCTTCTTTCGTCGAGATTCGTCCCATTTCCGATTTGTCGGAGGGCGAAATGCGTCCATGGTTAGTCGCGAAACACGGAAGAGAACAACGCCCGGGCGGGCTGGGCATCTTCGTAAGAGGTGGACTATGAGGCGTAAACAGGTCTTTTCGGTTTTCTCTTGTGCGGTCGTCGTGGCGGCCGCCTTTACGGCGTGCAGCGGTTCGGACGGGACGGGGACGTCCGGAGGCGAAGACGGGGGCGCCAGTTCGAGTAGCAGCAGCAGCAGCGGCGCGTCGAGCAGCAGCAGTTCGAGCAGCAGCGGCGCATCGAGCAGCAGCAGTTCGAGCGGCAGCGGTTCGAGCAGCAGCAGCGGCGCGGGCAGTAGCTCGAGCAGCAGCTCCAGCAGCGGTGCGGGCAGCAGTAGCTCCAGCAGCGGCGCGGGCAGTAGCTCGAGCAGCAGCAGCGGTGCGGGCACCAGCAGCGGCGACGCGGGCGGCAACGGCGTAGACGCGGGCCCGGGTTCCGGCAATCCGGACGCAGGCGGCATCGCGTGTGGCATGGGCAACGTCTGCGAGCCTCCGATGGAGTGCTGCACGGTGCGCGCGCGCAACGACGCGGGCGTGCTGACGACCACGCAGACGTGCGTTGCGACGGGCGCCTGTCCCATGGGCGGCGTCGCCGACGAGTGCGCCAGCGAGCTCAGTTGCGGGGCCGGGATGATGTGCTGCCGTGGCGGCGCCGGAGGCGCGACCGCGACGACCTGCGAGGCCATGTGCGCCATGGGCGCGGCGCCGATCTGCGCAACGGACGCGGGTTGCCCGACCGGAGACATGTGCGTGGTCCCCATGGGCGCGATGGTCGGGGTTTGCCGGCCGGGGGCGCCTCCGCCGCGAGACGCGGGCACGGGCGGCTGAGAGAGCCCTTCGCTGCCGACCCACAGAGGGACGCTCGACACGGCTTCGCAAAGCGCGTTCGAGCGTCCCTCGCGGAGCGGACGTACGGGCGGCTTGTCGCCGGCCCGTGTAATGGGCGGAGATTGACCGGGGTCCGGAGACCGCCGATACGTGGCGGCCAAGTACCATGGTCATCCGTATCGGGCTCCCTTTCGCCGCGCTCTGCCTCCTGTCCGCGTGCTCGAGCAGCAGCAGCCCCTCGGCCAGCTCCGTCGTCCTCCCGTCGTTCGCCGACGTGCGGAGCGCGCCGCCGGCGATCCAGGCAGCCGCGGCGGCCGTCGTGCGCATCGGCACGGCAGGGGAGGTGGCGACCGGCTCCTTCATCTCGGCCTCGGGTCTTCTCCTCACGAACAACCATGTCCTCGGCGTGGACATCTGCCCCGTCGAAGGTTGCTACGCGACGCTGACCTTCGGCTTTCAGCGCGGCGTGAGCGTGCCCACCCCGCAGACGGTCTTCGTCGTCCCGGTTGCCGTGGACGTAGGTCTCGATATGGCGCTGGTGCAGGCCTACACGTCACCGGGAGGCCCAGCGCTGACGACGCCGGGCTTTCTGACCCTCGCCTCTCGCGGCGCATCCTCGCTCATCGGGACGCACGTCCACGTGGTCGGCCATCCCGAGGGCCATCTCAAGAAGTGGACCCAGGGCGAAGTCGTCGACTCCGACGGCACGTGGATCACGTTCTCCGCGTACGCGCTTCCGGGCAACAGCGGCTCTCCGGTGCTCGATGACCAGGGCAACATGGTCGGGATCCTCCACCGCGGGCCGACCGCGCAGGACCTCGTGAACGCGGAGGGTGTATCCGAGTACTCGATCGGCACGGCGTCGGCGGCGCTCCTGGCGGCGATGGGCGCTCCGCTTCCCGAGGAGATGCGCTCGGTCGGGACGTCGACGACGAGCGACGACGTGGCGCAACATCAAGCCGTGTACCTCAACGCGCGCACGTCCTCGGCGACGGTCGGCGGCGTCCCGACGGCCGTCCTCACGACGCTCGGGACGGCGTGTGACGCGGCACTCGCCCAGACGTCGTTCGACTCTCCCGACGACATGACCGCGGCGTTCGCGCCTTGCTACGCCTCTGAACTTTGGATCGAGTGCCGGAGCGACGCGGGCTCGGCCTTCCCCACGTGCCCGTCCGACGCGGACGCGTGGGCGGCACGCTACCAAAGTATGTTCAACCGGTGGCTCGCGCTCAACGGCGAGCTCGATCTGTCATCGGTGTCGTTCGCTCCCGCGACGCTCCAGGCCTCGAGGGCCGCCGGACTTCTCGTGGGGGCGACGACGTTGATGGCCGGCCTGCAGCAAGCCGGCGCACCGCTCGACTTTCAGGTAGCGAACTATCTCGCCGCGTTCAATGTGCTGAGCTACGGCTCGCAGGCGATCGTCAAGTACGACCAGGGCTACGCGAGCACCCCCGACTATGGGCTCTTCGGGACGAACATCGCGTCGGCCGCGGTGTGGCTGTTCGACAATATGGCGCTGAACCGGGACGACACGATCGCCCTCCTGCAGAGCCTCTGGAACGACGGCAACGTGGACCTCGGCGCGAAGCTCTACATCGAGGACGTCCTCTATCAGTCCGGAGTGCTCTGAGCCGGGGGCCACGTCGCTCGACGGGAATGCCGGCGAGCGCGGACAGTCATACCCACATCATCCGCCTCGGCGCGCGCGGCAATGGTCTGCAATGGTGCCGAGGCCGCGGCTCGATGGATTACCCTCCATGCGTGACCGCCGACGGAACCCGGGTACGTCGCGCGCGACAACGCATATCCAAGGAGCGCAGCCATGGCACACGTCGAGTTGGGTGGGAGCCGCCGTCGGATCGCGCAAGGCGCGCGTCGCGTTCGAGACATTGACCCGCACGCGCACGTGGAGGTGACCCTCGTCATGAAGGCGGCGAAGCTGCCGGAGCCGGACGCCACGTCGAAGGCGCCCATCACGCCGACGGAGCTCGCCGAGAAGTACGGTGCGAAGGAGGACGACATCCGGAAGATCGAGCAGAGCCTCCGCGCCTACGGGCTCACGGTGGAGGGGGTATCGCCGAGCCGTCGCACCATGCGCGTCAGCGGCACCGCGGCGGCCATCGAGTCGGCGTTCAAGGCGGACCTCGGCATCTACCTGAGCCCCGACCACGCCGAGTTCCGTGGCCGCGAGGGAACGGTGAGCGTCCCTTCGGAGATCGAGGGGCTCGTCACGGGTGTCCTCGGCCTCGACCAGCGGCGCACGGCGCGCCGTCGTTCGGCGGCAGCCCAGGCCCTTGGATCGCGCCCGCTCGGCCCTCCCGACCTGGAGGCGCACTACCGGTTTCCCGAGGGCGACGGCGGCGGGCAGAAGATCGCGATCGCCGAGTTCGGGTCTCCGCTGAGCAACGGCTCGTTCCTGCCGCCCGCCTACTTCCCCGAGGACGTGGCCTCGTTCTGCAAGAAGTACCAGCGCCCGACGCCGCACATCGTGACCGTGCCGATCAACATCACGCCGCTCACCCTGAGCCAGCTCCGCACCTTGCCGCAGAACGCCGCGAGCGAGGTCCTCGACGAGACGGCCGAGGTCATGATGGATGTCGAGATTGTCGCGTCCTTGTGCTCGGCCGCGGCCATTTCGGTCTACTACGCGAGCTGGGATCAGAAAGGGTGGGTCGACCTCCTCGAGCGGGTCACCTCGGAGCAACCGGTGGTGCTCTCGATCAGCTACGGCCTCGCCGAGGACTCGCCCGACTGGACCGATGCGGCCCGTGCGGCCATCAACGACGCGCTCCACGCGGCGACCCTCGTCGGCATCACGACGTGCGTGTCATCGGGGGACGATGGCTCTGGGTGCGATATGCCCGACTCGCGCCTCCACGTCGAGTTCCCCGGCTCGAGCCCGTACGTGCTGTCGGTCGGAGGGACGATGTTCCAGGGAGGCGCCGAGGTCGTGTGGTGGGAGTCGCCCGGGCGGCGCACGACGAAGGGCGGAGGCGCGACGGGTGGCGGCGTGAGCGCCCTCTTCGCGCGACCCGCGTGGCAGACCGCGAAGGTGCCATCCCTCAACGGCGGGCGCTTCGACGGCCGCGTCGTGCCCGACGTCGCGGCCCTCTCGGGCGACCCTCTCTACGACCTCGTCATGCTCGGTCGCTCCGCGCCCAACGGCGGTACGAGCGCGGCGGCGCCGCTCTGGGCGTCCCTCATCGCGCGCATGAACGCGAAGCTCCCTCCCGCCAAGCAGGGCCGCTTCGTCGCGCCGCTCCTCTACAAGAGCACGGCGGGCGTCGGGACCGTCGGCGCGGGTGGATGCACGGACATCACCCACGGCGACAACGAATCTCGGCCGCAGCCCGCGAAAGGGTACTCGGCGGGGCCGGGATACGACGCGGTGTCCGGCTGGGGCGTCCCGAACGGCAAGGCCCTGCTCTCGCTCCTGAACGAGAACATCGCGTAGACCGCGGCGTGAGGAGAAGGGCGCGCCCTCGGGGGCTCCTCTTATCGAGGGTTCTTCCGAATGAGCGCGTCCACCTCGTCGAAGCCGGATGGAACGAGCTTCACCCCGGCGACCGACGCGCCGGCACCCAGGAGCGTGGCGACCGTCGCCGCAGATCGCGTCCGGATCCATTCCGATTGGACCTGCGCGCGAACCGCATAGGCGAGCGGCGTCTCTCCCCGCGCGTGATCCCACCGCGATTGACTTTCCCGCTCTCCACGAGCACCGACGAGGGCCGAGTTGTCGTAGCGCTCCGGCACGTGATACGGCGTCTCGCCGTCGTTCGGATCGGCGCCGTGATCGAGCAGGAGACGCGTCAGCCCGGCGTCGTTGGCGACGCCGGCAGCGCCATAGAGCACGGTCTCGAACGCCGGATCGGGTTCGTGCTCGTCAGCGTAGAAGCCGGTGTCGGCGCTCGCGCCGTGCTCGAGGAGGATGCGCGGGGGTCGGCCCGTCGTCCGAATGTCGGCAATCACTGCAAGCGTCGTCGGTGGGCTCGCGTAGAATGGGCCGGGCTGGAAAAGAGTCATGAAGACGACCCTTCGCGCAAGCGGCGCCGCAGCGTCCAAGCTCATCGACAAGAGGATCGAGGAGCTGGGGGACTGGAGGGGACAGGCCCTCGCTCGCGTTCGCGCTCTCATTCACGACGCGGACCCGGAGATCCAGGAAGAGTGGAAGTGGATGGGAACCCCGGTCTGGTCGCACGACGGAGGCGTCTGCACCGGGGAATCCTACAAGCAAGTAGTGAAGCTGACGTTCTTCCGGGGAGCCTCTCTCGAGGACCCCAAGAAGCTCTTCAATTCCATCTCGACGGGCACACTCGGCGCGCCATCGACCTTCGCGAAGCAGAGAAGATCAAGGTATCGGCGTTCAAGGACCTGATCCGATCGGCCGTCGCCGCCAACGTGGCGGCCGGCATCCTCGCGCGGAGTCGCTCGCAAGCCCGGGCAGGCATGCCGGTCGTGAACGTGTCGCTGCCGATTCCGCCCGACCTCGCCGAGGCATTGCGCCGCGAGCGCGTGCTCCCCGCATGGGAGTCGCTGCCACCGGGCAAACGTGCATACGTCTTGAAGGGGATCGATCAGGCCGCACACGAAGCGACGCGCGCCAAGCGGATCGATCGCGCCGTCGAGGAATCGCTCGCGCGGGACGAGAAGCGCGTCGACCGCGGTTCCCGCTGAGCGCTTCCGCTCGCGTTCGCCCCCGCAGTCGGCGGCCAATGCCTGGGGCACGAGCACCGCAGGTACCCGTCTCGTGGGGGGCGATGTTCAAGCGGGCGCGCGAACCAATTTGAGCAGCGTCTCCATCTCGAACGGCTTGTTCACGCGGGCGTTGGGAATACGCGCGAGAAACTCGCGCGCTCGCGCCGTGAAGGCTCCTCCCGTCATGAAGACCATGCGCTGCGCCTGATCCGCGTCGATCCGCTGAAGCCCCTCGTGCACGGCGGGCCCGTCAATCTCAGGCATCAGCATGTCGCAGAGGATGACGTCGAACCGTGCCCCCGCCTGCACTTGCGCGAGCGCTTCCTGGCCGCTCGTGACCACCACGACCTCCCCCTCCGCGGACAGCAGGCGCTTCAGCGAGGTACAAACGATTGCCTCGTCGTCGATGATCAGAATGCGCCGCCTCCCGCTGGCCACCGTTGCGCCACCGGACACGTCGTCGCGCACGCGACCCCTCTCGGCCGTCCCAAAGGTGCCCGCCGCCGCCGGCAGATCCACCAAGAAGGCGCTCCCCTTGCCGACCTCGCTCTCGACCGAGATGGTCCCCCCCAACGAAGTGACAATTCCATGGCAGATCGCCAGACCAAGGCCCGTGCCGATCCCGACGGGTTTGGTCGTGAAAAATGGCTCGAAGATGCGGCCTCGGAGCTCCGGGTCGATCCCGCTGCCGTTGTCATGTATTTCCACGACGACGCGGTTCGTCGCGGAGGTCCGGATCACCACACGGATCTCGTTCTCGTCGCTTCGCCGATCGGGCAGGGCCTGCACCGCGTTCACGATGAGGTTCAAGAGCAGCTGCCCCAGTTTGGCTTCATTCGCCAGTACGCGCGGCACCGCGGCGTACTGCTTGGTGAGCCGTGCTCGGTGGCGCAGCTCGTGGGCCACCATCGACAAGGTCGCGTCGAGGACGTGCGCCACATCGAGCGCCGTAACCGCCTCGCTGCCCGGGCGCGAGAAAGTCTTCAGCCCGGCGACGATGTCGCGGACGCGCTCCGCCCCGTGCAGTATATGGTCGATCGCCGAACATAAATCGGGGTGTTCCGTCGCAAAGCTCTTGGGTAGCTGCCGCGTCAGATACTCGAGATTCAGGAGAATGTAGGCGAGCGGATTGTTGAGCTCGTGGGCGACGCCCGCCGCGAGCGTGCCGAGGGATGTCAGCCGGTCCGTTTGCGCGAGCCTTGCACCGAGCTCGCGCTGCTCGTTCGCGATGAGGAGCCGATCGAGCGTTCCGCGGAGCGTCTCGTAGTCCACGGGTTTCGCGACGTAGGCGTCGGCGTTGATCGCTGCGGCCTGCGGCGTCCCATCGCCGCTCAGCGCGATGACCGGGACACTCGCGTACCTGGGCTCTCGCCGCTGCGCCACCCGGAACTCCCAGCCGTCCATCACGGGCATTCGCAAGTCGAGCAGGATGATGTCGGGCTGGACCGACGAGCCCAGACACTCGAGCGCTTCGCGACCGTTGTTGCATCCGGTCACGCGAAAGCCGTCGGCCGTCAGCAGCAGGTCCAGCGCTTGTCGCGCGTCGATGTCGTCATCGATAATGAGGAGCTTTCGGCCCGTTGCCCGCTTTGCGAAACCAGGGGACGACACTCTCTGATTCTGCCCCCTGGGGCCTGGAAGGCGAAGAGCAAAACCGCGGACAGAATCTTTTGTCGAAGCAGACGCGAGCGCGCTTCCCGATGTGCCGAGAACGCTTTCGGCGAACGAGATCTTCGATCGGATAAACTCGCTTTCGGGCTTCCGCGTAAGTTCGGCCAAATTCTGGGGACGCGACGACCTTCGGTATCGAGTCCGTCGATGGGGTCCCGATGACGACGCCAATGAGCTTCCCCAAGGACTGGCCCGGCGTCGGGACGATGCCGCCCTTGTCTCGGCGGCGACCGGTGTGCCCGAATGTTCACAAAGCTCAGGCAAGCTACGCGCGGCGTTTTGGGGTGCATGCGGTGGAGGCAGGCAGGAGCGGGGGCTCGAGCCCATGCATCGCGAAGGGGTCCAAAGCGGGCTCCGCAGCCAGCGAGAGAGGCACGTCGATGGCGTCCCGGGGTGGACCGGCGTCGCGCGCTCGGCTCTGGGGGTGACGACGCATTCTTTTGCTGCGCATGTTTTTCGAATGGGACGGCAATGGGCCTGCTCTGCGGTGACTTTTCCTCGTGCCGTGACGGTTCTGGGCCCACATGGACCACTGTCTAAGGTGTGAAGACCGCCTCTCGAGACCTTGCGTGTCTCTCCGGTGTGCTCTGGGGAGGCAGGTCCTTCGCACGCCGCTCTTCTCGGAGAGCCGACACGTTTCGGGGCATCGGTTGGTTCGCGAGCGAGCGCGACGATGGACCTCCACTCGGCATCGAATGCCGCCTTTACGGTCGAAAGAGAATTCCATGAATTATGGCCATATTTTCAAGGCGAAGATCGGCATCCCGAGGACGCCGGAATCCCGGCAACCCAGCCGCTGGCCGGCCGTCTTCGTTGTGGGGGGTAGCTTTGCCTTCGCGGCCTGCGGCACTCTCGATTCGGGATCCAATCCCGTGACCGATGCTTCGGTCGACGGCAGTACGAATGGGAGCAGCAGCGGGTCGAGCAGCAGCGGGTCGAGCAGCAGCGGGTCGAGCAGTGGCAGCAGCGGATCGAGCGGCAGTGGGTCGAGCAGTGGCAGCAGCGGATCGAGCGGCAGCGGGTCGAGCAGTGGCAGCAGCGGGTCGAGCAGCAGCGGCGGTTCCGGCGGCTTGACCGACTCGGGAGCGACGGACGCGGACAACTTGGATGCTACCGACGCGACTCCGCTCGACTCGGGTGTCGAGGCAGAACCGCCTCCGGCGTGTGTCGCCAACGACGCGGCGTCCGTGGTGGGGATAACTTCCGACGGGGGAGCGTGTTGTCTGTTCGATCCGCTCAAGACGGCGCCCGGTGCTTGTGGGTGCGGCGTGCCCGACGTGGATACGGACGGCGATGGGGTGCCCGATTGCAACGATGGTTGCCCCAAGGACCCCGCGAGGACCCAGCCAGGGCCTTGCGGCTGCGGCGTCCCAGACAGCACGCCACTTTGCCTCGTACACCGCTACAGCTTCAACTTGTCCACCGATGGCGGTACGCCGACCGATGCGGGAGCCGACGCGGGGAGCGACGCGGGTGCGGCGGCGACGATCATCGATAGTATCGGCGGCGCCAACGGTACCCCCGTCAACGTGGCCTTGACCACCAATGGGTCCATCAGCCTCGTGGGCGGTCAGTACGTCAGCCTCCCGGCGGGGATCATCTCGTCGCTCGGTAACAGCGCCACATTCGAGGCATGGGTCACTTGGACCGGCGGCCCCGCGTGGCAGCGGATCTTCGACTTCGGCAGCAGCGATCAACCGGGCGGCATCGGACCGGGCGGCGTGGGGCTGACCTACGTGTTCGTGACTCCTCTGAACGGGACTACGTCGTCGCTCCGCGGAGCCTTCACGCTGGGGGGACCTGCCGGCGAGGCGTCCCTGAATAACATCGCGGCCTTGCCGACTGCGGTGGAGACTCATGTGGCGCTCGTCGTCGACGGTGTCCTCCGAACCATGTCGCTCTACGAAAATGGAGTCGTCGTGCAAGTGAGCGCACCGTACGGGGCACTCGGGACCGCGGCACAAAACGACCTGGCCGGACTCAGCGGCCTGAACGACGTCAACAACTGGCTCGGGCGCTCCCAATATGCCGCCGACCCTGGGTTCGACGGTTCGATCTCGGAGTTTCGCATCTACAGCGTCGCCCGGAGCGCGAGCCAAATCATGGCTAGCTTCGTGGCGACCTCCAACGGCTTGCCCGCGCAGTGAAATGTCGCGAATCGGCGAGACCGTCGCGACCAAGCGAACGAGACCGCCATCGGCCCGGGAGATCGCCCGCGCGCTGCGGAGACCACGACGTGTGGTCGCGCGCTCGATCTCCGGGCACGCGAGTTGGATAGGCGCCGTCGACGCCCTGCAACGCAGGATTCTCAGTCTTTGAGGACGCCCGACGCCTTCGCCGTGAACGTCGCGATGTAATCCATCAATCCAGGCGAAAGGCAGTCGTACGGTTCGAGGTGCAGCTCGCGCAGCCGCGCGCGGACCTCGGGCATCTGCGCCGGCTTGGTGCCTGACTCGATGATCGAGGAGACGAAGGCCGCGAACTCGGGCGGCGCCCATCCTTGCTCCTTCGAGAGCTCGGTATGGATGAAGACCAGACCCGTGAAGGGGTGGTTCGGTCGCTCGACCGGTCCATACATGTGGACGCCGCAGCCGCGGCAGGAGTGCCTCTGGATGAGCGCATTCGCGTCGACCACGGCCAGCCGGTCCGTGTTCTTCGTCATCTCCACCTTGTCGCGAGGAACGACGGCGACCTGCGAGAAGAGCGCGCCCTTCGGCTTCCAGCACTTGGTGCAACCGCAGACGTGATTGTGCGCGCACTGCGCGGCAATACGAACCTCCACCGGGTCGCTGGCGCAATGACAGCGCAGCGTACCTCCGGCGAACGTCGGAGAACCTGGCCGGACCCCATGATCTACCGCGGGATGAATCGAGATGCTTGCCATCGTCATCGCCTCCTCGCAGACGTCTTCGCGTGCGGCACGAGACTGCGCTCTGCCGGGCGGTACGGCAAGGTTCCGCGCACCAGGGGGACTCCTTCGCCGGCTTGACGGGATCGCCGCCACATGGCATAGTTTTTCTGCCATCTGACATCGGGCCAAGACGAAGCGATGAGCACTGCCCATACGGAGTTTGCCGCCACGCCCTTGGCCGCCGAATCGCGCCCTGAGCCCCCCTCGTCCTACGAGCTCGCCGGCGATCTGCTCGGAGGTCATCGGATTTTGCACCGAGATGTGCGCTCCGACGAGGACGCTCACGAGCTGGTCTCCAGGGGCATTCCGGCGGCGGCCATGGCCAAGCTGTTTGACCGCATCACGACGCTCTCGCCGGCCCTCGTGCTCAATGCGCTCGGCGTCAGCGAGCGATCGTTCGCGCGCCGCAAGGCGGCCCCGCAGACGCGGCTGCCGCTCGACGAAAGCGGTCGCTTGTGGCGTTTCGCGGAGATCTTGGGACAGGCGACGCGCGTCTTCGGCTCCCAGGAAGATGCGGAACAGTGGTTGGGGCGGCCTGCGATCGGCCTCAACCGCCAGAAGCCGATCGATTTGTTGCGGACGCCGCCGGGCGCGCGGCTCGTGGCCCAACACCTGACCCGAATCGAGGACGGCATCTATACATGATGACGGTGCCGTGGGAGGCCGGACCGGTGAAGGCCTGGCGCCTCGACACGCGATCGTTCGCCTCGACATGGGGCATGGGTCTGGGCGCCGCCAAGGTCGGAGGCCGCTGGAATCCGGTCGGCTACGCGGCCGTGTACTGTTCGGCCGATCCGGCGACTGCCATTCTCGAGGTAGCGGTTCACAAGGGATTTTCGGCGCTCGATACCGTGCCTCACGTGCTGTCGAGCGCGATCGTGCTCGACGCCAAAGATGTGCATGTGGTGATGCCGGAAGACGTTCCGAACCCATCGTGGCTGCGCCCCGGAACGCCCGGCAAGGGACAGCAGACCTTCGGTAGGGAGCTCCTCGAACAGCACCCCTTCGTGTTGCTTCCGAGCGCGGTTTCCGAGGAAAGCTGGAATCTGCTCTTCAATCCACATCGAGCCACCGGTCGCTACCACCTCGAATCGCAGAAGCCGTTTGCGCTGGACACGCGCCTCAATCCGCCGTGACCACTCTGCGCGCTTCCATCGAAGTCTACGGCGAGCAGCCGTAAATGAAGATCGACCCCGCCGAGACGTTGGTTCCCGGGGAGCCGACGACGAGCGTGGACGCGTTGACGGCGACCGACATGCCGAAGCCGTCGCCCCCGACGGCGGAGCCCGAGGCGAAGGCGGGCCCGGCGATCCACGTACCCCCCGCGTTCGCGAAGAGATACGCGTTCCCGTTGCCGCCGTTGATGGAGGGAGCGCCGCTCACGAAGGCGCTCGCGGTCATGGCGACCGAATAGGAGAAGGTCCCGCTCCCCGCCGGCGCGGTGATCTGCTGGGCGAGCGTCCACGCCGTGCCCGAGCGCGTGAAGACGTACGACGTGAGGAACGTCGCGAGGAACGCCGTGTCGCCGACGATGGACACGTTGGTGAAGAAGTTGGGGAAGTTGTTCGCCGGCAGACCCGTCGGGACGAGCTTGGCCTGCTGCGTCCACGTCGACCCCGAGCGCACGAACACGTAGGCGAAGTGCGCCTCGTTGCCGCTCGAGTCGATCTGCGTGGCGCCGATGACCGCCGTGTTTCCGCTGATCGCGACCTGGTTGCCGAAGAAGCCGTTGGCATCGCTCGGCGTGAAGTCCGAAGGCTCGAGCGTCTGCTGCAGCGTCCACGTGGAGCCGGACAGCACGTAGACCGACGCCGAGAAGTTGGCGCTCGCGACCAGCGTCGACCCGTCGAGCGCGATGACGGGCGAAAAGTCGAACTCCGGGTCGGGCGACTGGGGGAGCGGAAAGGACGTCTGGAAGAACCAGTCCCCGCTCGTCTGCGTGAAGACGTACGCCGTCGGGAACGCCGCCGTCGATCCGTCCCCCGTGGGCAAGCCGAGCACCACCGCCGTCGCTCCGCTGATGGCCACCCCTTGCCCGAACCGCGAGCCCGGCAGAGAGCCTCCGGGAGGCACCACGAGAAGCGGGAACCCCGTCCAGGGCGGCCCGGTGAACGACCAGACCGCGCCCGACCCGTTGCCTTCGCCCGGCGCGCCGACGAGCAGCGTGTTGCCGCCGAGGGCCACGGACGCACCGAAGTCGTCGAGCGGCGTGGGCGTGACGCCGATCGCGCTCTCGTCGATCACGGTGGGCGCGCCGCACCCGAGGCAGACGCCCTGGGTGCATGTCGCGTTGGCCCCGCACACGTTGCCGCACGCTCCGCAGTTCGCGTTGTCGGTCGCCTCGTTCACGCACCGCGTCCCGCACACGTTCGGCGTCGTGCCGCTGCAGGAGATGGAGCAGGCGTTGCCCGTGCAAGTGGCGCTCCCCGTTCCGGCGCTCGGGCCCATGCACGCGGCGCACGTCGCACCCCCGACGCCGTTACCGCATTGTTGCGACGTCTGAGCGGTCGTCACGCAGCCACCGGCGCTGCAGCAACCGCTGGGGCACGAGCTCGCGCCGCACGCCACGCAGGCGCCCGCGTGGCAGATGTCTCCCGTGGCGCCGCAAGGCCGCCCCTCGTCGACCGCCGCGGGGTTCACGCACTGGGGCCCCTCTGCGCACATCTGCTGGCCGACCTGGCAGGTGTTGCCGCCCGGGTTGCACTGCGCCGACACCGTGCAGGCGACGCACGCGCCGTCCCCGTCGCAGACTCCGTCCGCACCTCCGGCCGCGGTGCAGGAGACGCCCGCCGTCGCGTTCGTCCCCTGGTCCGTGCATACGGGGGGAGCGCCCGGGTCGCATGCGGTGACCTTGCCCACGTGGCACGGGTTCGCCGAGGGGGGGCAGGCGCTGCCGACCTCGCACGCGCTGCACACGCCGACGTTGCAAAAGAGGCCTGCGTCGCAGGGCGTGCCGTCGGTCACGTTGCCCGCCACGGTGCAGACCGCGGAGCCCGAGCTGCAGTCGTAGGTCTTCTTCACGCAGGGGACGGTCGGGTCGCTGCAGCTGCCGCCCGCGTTGCATGCGACGCAAGTCCCGCTCGAGCACACGTGGGGCCCGGCGTCGGCGGCGGCGCTGCACGTCGTGCCCGCCTCGACGTCTCCCGTGCGCTGGCACACGACCCCCGCGTCCGCGCAGACGAGCGTGCCGTACGCGCAGTCGTTCGGTGCGCAAGCTCCGCCCCCGACGCACGCGGGGGATGCGTCCACGTGATCGAGCCCGGCGTCGGCCGAGGCGTCGGCGCCGGCGTCCACGGTTGCTTCGACGTGCGCGTCGGCCGTCCCGTCGAGCGTGGCGTCGGCGCCGGCGTCTCGCGGCGGGGTCGCGGTGTCGCCCATCGTCGCGTCGCCGAGCGGAGCCCCGGTGGCGTCGTGGCCGTCGTCCGAGGCGTCGTCGTTCGATGCGGTGGAGTTCTCGGACCCGAGGCTGAAATCACCCAGGATGCTCGAACACGCCGTGCCGGTGGCGGCAAAGCACAAGGCGGCGGCCGGTGCAGCCCATCGTATCCCCATGGTCCGGCGGTCTACCGCGCGGATCGCGCCGCGTCGAACGCTATTGCCGCTCGTCCTCCGAACGAGTGACGCGCGTTTCCGCGCGGTGTTCGCGACGCGAACCCCATTGGGGACTCGAATACGCCCTCGGGCTTTTGACAAACCGAGCGACTTCGCGAACTTGGCCCTCATCTCCCGAGAATCACGCAAGAATCCGTGGCCCGTCACGAACCTCACCCGCGGACGCGATAGCGCACGTGAGTCGCGTCGGGCGTGTCGATCACGCGGACGATCTCCCTGCGACGTACCCGTCGAGAGACATGGACACGTAGAGCACGGATGCAGACACGGTGGCGTTCTCCTTGCTCGGGAAGACGAACGAGACTCGGGCGAACAGACAGGCGCCGAACGAAAAGAAGAGTCCCCGTAGGCCGGACGTACACGGATCGACTCTTGGCACAACCGTGCGGGAGTGGATTCTGGGTACTCGAGGCGGCTCGCGATCCGGGACGTAATCCGACGAAGAGCCGGCGAGCCTGACGCTTCATGTCCCACGTACGGTGCCGGTCGCGCGAAGTCCGGGGGATCGTGACGGTGGAACAGACGATGCCTAGCTTCGCCCCCCATGAAGGACACACCAAAGCCCGAGCCACTCCACTGCCCCAGGTGCACGCGCGTCGATCAGATCACGGCGTTCAAGGAGTACGCGCTCCAGACGCCGGTGGAGAAGGAATCGGATAGACGCAGGGTTATCGGGTACCGCTGCGACGCGTGCTTGCACAAATGGGCGGCCTGAGTCGCGCTCCATCACGACCATCAAGAAGAGAGGACTCAGCCCTTCGCTGGAAATGTGTCCCGAGCACGGACGTGCCGAGTCCCTGCGGATCGACGCATTTACTGGGCGCCCGGAAGCCTCTACGGTTGAAAGTGTCCGCATTGCGTTTTCCCACGCATGAATTCGTTCCCGAGGACATGGGAGCGCAAGTTGGACAAAGGAGCTTGTCGATGAGGCATTGTCCGTGGCTCGCGGTCTCGGCAATCGTCGCGTCGGTGGCCATCCCCTTGGCGTGCGGCGGAACGGCCGTCCACACAGGCAGCGACGCGGAAGCCGATGCGAGCAGCGGCGGCACGGGTCCGGCCAACGGCGCAAGCAGCAGCGGCAGCGGGGGTGCGTCGAATGGGTCGAGCGGGGGAAGCGGCGGCGGCTCCAGCAGCGGCGCGTCGGACGCCGGCGCCACGAGCAGCTCGACCGGCGGGAGCAGCTCCAGCGGAAGCAGCAGCAGCGGCGTCGTGCCCACGGACGGTGGCCCCAACACCTGCGCCGGTGACACGAGCTTGCCCGCACAACCGACGATCCCTCCGGCCTGTACGACCCTGCAGGCCTCGCTCACCGTGGCGAGCGGTGGCGTCCCGAGCGAAACGAACATGGACACCGCGCGTATCCAGACCGCGCTGACCGGCTGCGGCTCGGGGCACTCTGTGCAGCTGACCACCAACGGCGCGAACAACGCGTTCATCACCGGCCCCATCACAATCCCTTCGGGCGTGACCCTTTGGGTCGACAGCGGCGCGACGCTCTACGGGACGCGCAGCCTGAGCGTGTACGGCTCGGCGTCCGGCCTCATCACGGTCAAGGGCAGCAACCAAGGCATCATGGGCGAAGGCACCATCGACGGGCAAGGCGGCGAGCCGATCATCGGCGGCACCGGCACGTGGTGGGACCAGAATGGCAACGGCGGGACCAGCCCGGCGCTCGTCGTCGTATCCGGCGCGACGAACTTCACGATGTACCAGATCACGCTGCACGACTCGCCGATGTTCCACGTGAAGCTCTCCGCCGCGGGCTTCATGGTGTGGGGCGTGACCATCAAGACGCCGTCGAAGGCGACCAATAGCGCCGGCACCGCGCTCACACCGACGAGCGCCCACAACACCGACGGCATCGACCCGGGCGAGACGGCGAGCAATGGGTACATCGTCTGCAGCAACATCAGCGACGGTGACGACCAGATCGCGATCAAGGGCGGCACCAACGTCAACCATCTGACCATCGCGCACAACCACTTCCTTGCCGGCCACGGCATGTCGATCGGCAGCGAGGCGACGAACGTTTCGGACATCAACGTCTACGACCTATCGATCGACGGGACTACGAGCGGCTTCGGCGGCGGGAGCTCGAACGGCATTCGCATCAAGTCGGACCCGAGCGCGGGCGGCGCGCCGGGCGTCCAAAACGTCACCTACTCGGACGTGTGCGTACGTGACCTGGCGAACCCGATCATCATCACGCCGCGCTACACGACGTCGACGGGCACCATGATCCCGATGTACGGCGGCATCACGATCCGCGACTTTCACGCGCTCCAGGGCGCGCTGTCGTCGACGGTCACCATCGATGGGTTCGACTCGTCGCATATCACGGGGCTCACGCTCGACAACGTCGTCGTCGACGGGACCAAGAGTGTAACGGCCACCGAGGCGAACATCGTGCTCGGTCCGGGGATGGTGAACTTCACTCCGTCGGGCACCGGCGTCACGGTGACGGACAACCAGTCGGGAACGTCCACCGCGAATCCGTGCACCAATAAGTTCGTGACCTTCTGAAGGCGCTCCCGGCTCGAACGCCGCCGCGATCGACGCTCCTCGCCGGGAAGGGAGCGGGCTCCGCCGCGACGCTTCCGGCTATGGCCGATACTCCAAGCGCCGTGCTGACGATGCGGCTCACGCTGAGAAACGGCAACGGGCAAGTGGGCTGCCTCCTCTTTGCAGGAACTCCCACAGACCTTCGGCTGACGATGCACTACTAGATCCCACGTAGCCCAACCGCAACGGTCGCGAACATTCGGGTACCACCTCGGTCGGCCAAGAAGGAGGGATACGATCGATGAGACATGACGAACCTTGCAGGGTCGATCACCCAAACGATCATGGTCGGTGAGGGTCGTTAGCGTGATTGCTCATCGAACCTTGCAAGGTCGATCACCCAAACGATCATGAGCGGTGAGGGTCGTTGGGGTGAAGGCCCATCGAACCTTGCAAGGTCGATCCTCCAAACGATCATGGGCGGTGAGGGTCGTTGGGGTGAAGGCCCATCGAACCTTGCAAGAGCGATCCGTCCGGCGAGGATGAGCGCGGACGGTCGTCGGGGTGACCGCTCATCGAGCCGGATCGCAGAAAGCGGGCCCGATCGGTAGGAAGGGACCCATTCGTACATGGTGGCCATCCCGCGGAGCGTGTCCCATCGTTGCCGCCACGGGCCCAGCCCGGACAACGCCCTCTCGGACGTTGCGCACGTCGAAAGCCCGACTGGTATTCGCGTCGCGAGTCTGTATTTTGGATGCCGTAGTCGAACGGGGGATCATGGCTGTCGTACGCCAGAACACCGAGCTCGAATTGTCGGGCGTCTCGCGCGTCCTCATCGCGGACGACGAGCCCGATGTGCACGCCGTGACCAAGCTGACCCTCAAAGGTCTGGCACGGAAGTACGGGCCCATGGAGTTCGTCTCCGCCCATAGCGGCGCCGAGACCATCGCCGCCCTTCGCCGTGACCCCGGGATCGGCGTCGTCCTGCTCGACGTCGTGATGGAGACGGACCACGCGGGCCTCGAGGTGAGTCGAGCGATCCGGAGCGATCTCGGCAATCCCCTGGTGCGCATCCTGCTCCGCACCGGCCAGCCCGGCATCGCGCCGGAGCAGCAGACCATCGACGCCTACGACATCGACGGCTACCTCGCGAAGACGGAGACCTCGGCCAGCCGTCTCTACACGGCCGTGCGGTGCGCCCTCAAGTCGTACCAGCAGCTCGTCGCCCTCGAACGGCACCGCACCTACCTCGCCGGAGCCCACGACTGCGCGGTCTCGCTCCAGGCGACGATGCCCGTCGAGCAAATGCTCCGCCGGGTGCTCGACGCGGTCCTGACGCTTTGTCCGGCGCCGCTCGTCCTCCTGGAGCTCGAGACCTTCGGGCAGGCGGCCGGACCCCGCAGGCTCTTTCTCTATCTCGCTTCGGATCCGACGGCGTCCCGCGCGGAGGTGGCCGCCGAGAACACCCGGGTTCGGGTTCGGGCCGGCGCCCACGCGGCGGAGGCGAGCGGTCCCTGCGAGCTCGACGGGGGCTTCTACATGCCGCTGCGGCTCCACCACGAGCTCGGGCACGGCTGGCTCTTCGTCGATCGATTCGCGCCCGACGAGGCCAAGCGGCAGACGCTCATGGTGCTCGCCGCGCACGCCCAGAACGCCATTTACGCCTCGATCGCGCTCGCGGCGCTGCGCGAGCGAAGGAGCTTGGTCTTCCAGGAGGCCGCCATCTGAGAGGGGGACGGCCGCCGCCGAGAGCGGCCGCCGTGCGGGGGATGAACCAAGGGACCGTATCCGAGAACGCAGATTCGACCGGCCTGTGCCAGGCGTTGCGGTGGGCTCGCATCCTCGAGGCGCTCGACGACGCGGCGGTCGCCGAGCTCGCGACCCTCGGAGAGCAGCGCGCATTCGAGGCCCACCAGGCCGTTTTCCGGGAGTACGAGTCGGCCGACAGCCTCTTCATCGTCCTCGCGGGAACGGTCGTCACGGTGCTTCGCGAACGCGGGATGCAGCGCGAGCTCGCCCGCCACGCCGAGGGGGACCACTTCGGGCGGGTGGCGCTCCTCGACGGGCGTCTGAGCTACGTCTCCGCCATCGGGCTCGTCGGGGGGAGCGTGTTCGTCCTTTCGAGCATGGGGTGCGCCGCCCTGCTCGCCCACAGCGCGCCCGGGGCCCGTCGCACGCTCACCACGCGAACGTCGGCCATGGTCCCGCGGCACGGGCCTTCCGCGGAGACCGCCGCGCGCAATGTCTCCATCCAGCCCGCCCCCGACGTGGCGCGCATACGCTCCATTTCCGCGGCGGTCGCCGGGGTGGCCCACGAGATCAATACCCCGCTCGGCGTCATCGAGAACGCGGCGAGCTTCCTCTCCGAGCGGCTCAGGGACGCCACGGACGCGTCACGCGGTTTTGGGCCCGAGGCGGCCGAGCTCCTCGCCGAGCTCTCCGAGGCGGGCCAGCTGATCGAGCGCAACGTCGCGCTCGCGGCCCAGCTGGTTCGCTCGTTCAAGAACCTGTCGGTCGGCCAGCTCTCGGAGCCCCGCGAGCGGGCGGACTTGCTCCGCCTCGTCAACGAGGTCGCGCGCGTGTTCCGCTGCAAGACGCTCTCGGCGCTTCCGCCGGGACCGACGTGGCAAGGGATGCAGGGCTCCTCGGGCCAGCACCGCCTCTTTCTCGCGCCGGCCCGCGTCCAAATAGACGTCGTCTGCGACCTCACGGAAGAGCAGCGGACTTGGACCGGCTATCCCCGCCTCTTCTCGCGGGTCATCCTGAACCTCCTCGCCAACGTCGAGCGGTACGCGTACCCGGACTCTCGCGAGGGCCGCGTCGAGATCGTCCTGCGCGAGCGCGACCTCGCCGGGGGGCGGCCGGGCTTCGAGGTGATCGTGCGGGACTTCGGCGCAGGGATCGCACCGGCGAATCTGCCTCGCATCTTCGACCCTTTCTTCACGACCGGCCGCGATCGCGGCGGAACCGGGCTCGGGCTCGCGGTCGCGCACAACCTGACGACGCAGGGGCTCGAAGGCACGATCGGCGCCGAATCCAAGGTCGACCAGGGGACGAGCTTCGAGATCCGGTTTCCCAAGGTCGCCTCCGAGCGCCTCGAGCGCGAGGCCTGGAGCGCATGACGGCCGCCGAACGGCGGCCCGACGCGACGGATGCGGCGGGCGCGCCGCCGACGATCGACGATGCCGGTGCGCTCCCCGATCTGCACGAAATGCCCGCTTACCTCATGCCCGGTCACGAAGGGGGCGTTCCGCAGATCGGGCGCATCTCGTGCTCCTTCTGCGGCGTCGGCGACGGGGGGACGACCGAGCGCGTGGCGGACGGCCCCGACTCCGCGGCGTCGGCGCCGGTCGCTGGGACCTCGGGACGCTTGTGGGTGAGCGGTCGCGACGAGCCTCTCGCGAGCGAGACACTCGAGCCCGCGCTGCTGCACGTGTCCACCACGGTGCCTCTGGTGGCGCCCGGCGCGGTGGTGCGCGGCGAGTTCGAGACGGCCGAAGGGCGCGTCCCGTTCGTCGGGCGCGAGATCGAGCGCCACCGCGACCGCGACGGCGCGATCGTGGCGCACGTCTTCCGATGGTTCAGCGAGCACCTGAGCGCGTCCCGCGAGGTCGTGCGCGGCCTGGGGCCGACGGCGGGGTGCGTGAAGCTCCGTCACTCGATGATGCGCCAGCGGCCGGCCTTCCCCATCCACACGGCCCCGAGCGTCCTCGATCCGCAGACGGGCCGTCGCAAGCCCGTGTCGTACGGCAAGGCGATCGCGCTCCTGGCGCGCCTGCTCCTCGACCACCGGGGGCCGGCCGCGCGCACGCTGGTCTACGCGAGCGGGCAGGTCGACTACTTCGCCGTCTTCGCGATGCAGGAGGTATTTCGCCTCCTCGGTGTGCGCAACCTCACCGGGAACGCGGAGCACTGCCTCAACGCCGGCGCCGTCCACAACGAGATGCTCACCGGGCAGGAGGGCCCCTTTCTCACGATCGAGCAAGCGGTGAACGGGCCGAATCGGTTCTTTCTCTTCAACGGCTGGAACGGATTCATCGCTCACCCTCCGGTCTTCCGCGCGCTCCTCTCTCGGCCCGACCTCGACGCGTATCTCGTCGAAGTGATGGTGACGGAGTCGGCGAAGGCGCTCGCCGAAAAGCTCGGCAAGGAGCGGGTGCTCCTCGTTCGACCGCGATCCGATCCGCACCTTGCGCTCGCCGTCGCCCACGAAATCGCGACGCAGCACCCCGGCGCGGTGAGCGCTCGCTTCGTCGATCGCTTCGCGGACAGGCCGTCGTTCGAGGCGTACCTCGCCACGGCCGCGTCCGAGCAGTTCGCGCCCGAGCGGGTGGCGCCCCGCATCGCGGCCGAGCCCGAGTACGCGGAGCGCCTCCTTCGCGGCATTCAGCGCATCGCCGCCCAGATTGCCGCGGACGGCGTGACGCCGATAAACATCCCGTCGGTCGGGCTCTCGCAGACGAGCGGGGCGGTCGCGCATTGCTTGTGGGGGAGCGCGCTCGCGCTCGCGGGCAAGTACGGGCTCCGGCCTGGCGGCGAGGTTGCCGGGGGGACGCTCCGCCTGCCGGGTCAGATCAACGCGGAAACGGAGGTGCAGGGTCTCTCGCGCAAGTACTTCATGGGCCGCATCCCCATGGCGCACGCGGCGGAGGCCGCGCGTCGCATGGGCCTCCCCGAGGACGCCTACGACCCCGTCTTGCGCGACCCGGGCCGCGCGGCGCTCGACTACTCCGATCCGACACCGGGGACGCCGGAGCTGTTTCTCTGCTTCGGGACGCAGTTCGAGGCGAACATGATGGGGAGACCGCGGTGGATCGAGAAGCTCCGCGACCCGGCGAACACGCTCGTGGTCGTCGATCCCATCCCCGACCCGTTCACCGAGCGCCACGCGCGGCTCGTCATCCCGTCGCCTCCGCACCCGGCGACGGCGAAGCTCTATCAGAACGGCGAATGGAAGCTGACGCTGTCGGTGCCACAGAAAATTGCCGCGCCCGAGACCCGATCGGACGCGACCATCCTCTACGACACGATGGCCGAGGTCACGCGGGTGCTCGCGACCGAGCCCTCGTCGCGCGCCGCCCACCCCGATCTGGCGGGGCACCTGAAATCGGGATACCTCGCCGCCCGCTTCTCGCCCCCCGGCGAAGGAGGCGGACTCACCCGGATCCAGGGTGAGGTGAGCCGCGCCGAGCTCTGGCAGCGAATCCTCGCGTACATGACGGGCGGCGGGGAAGGCGAGACCGGGGCCGCGCTCTATTGCCGGCCCGAGCACGCGGGCGGGCGGCCCGTCGCCTGGACGGAGCTCGTCGAGCGGGGGTCCGTCTACTACGGCGGGGTGGGGTCGACGCGATACGTGCTCGATTACGACGATCCCGAAGCCCATCCCTTCGGCGACGTGTTCCGACGGCCGGGGAAGTTTCGCTTCTTCGTGCCGACACAAGCCGACCTGGAGATACCGACGGGGACGATCTTCAACAGCGGCCGTTCCACGTTGTCGGACGAGCGCGAGCGGATCGCCTTCGCGGTCGCCACGTTCAACTCGGGAAAGGCGACGCCGGTCACCGGCATGCCCGACGAGAACCCGCTCTTCGTATCGCCGTCGCTCGCGCGCAAGCGGGGAATCGCCACCGGGCAGCGCGTGAGGGTGCGCCACCCGCGCGGCAGCGACTCGATCGAGCTGCCGGTCGTCGTGAGCGACCGGGTCAAGGGCGACGTCGTCTACGCGAGCTTCCACAAGTCGCGCGCCCAGATGGAGCGCGGCGTGTACGTGAACGACGTCACCTCCCACGAGGAAAGGTGCCCGTACACGTCACAGAGCTCGCTCAAGGCGACCCCCGTCGTGATCGAAGAGGCGACCGCGGTCGCCGCGGTGACGCGGTCGGGCCCCGTGCCGCGCAAGCGCATCGACACCACCCAGCTCGACCCGCTCGCGGACATTCCCGTCTGGCCGGGCCGGGACGTGCCCCTGCACGTCACCGACGTCATCGCGGATACGCACGACGTCTACACGCTTCGACTCCAAGGCGAGCCCCTGTGCCGATTCGCGTACTGGCCGGGACAGTTCTGCACGCTCTCGGTCGAGATCGACGGCAAGCGCGCGGTCCGGTCGTATTCGATCTCGTCGCCGCCGACGCGGCCGTTCGTGCTCGAGGTCACCATCAAGCGCGTGCCCGGCGGGCTCGTGTCCAACTGGCTGGCCGACCACGTTCACGTGGGCGACGTCCTCGACGTCTCGGGCCCCAAGGGGAAGTTCTGCCTCGTGCCGGGGCGCATTCCGAGCAAGCTCCTGCTCCTCGGGGCGGGCAGCGGGATCACGCCGATCATGAGCATGGCGCGGTGGCTCTGCGACGTGTCCGCCGACGTGGACGTGAAGCTCTTCAACTCGGTCCGCTCGCCGAGCGACGTGATCTTCCATCGAGAGCTCGAGCTCATGTCGTCGCGATACCGCATGTTCGAGCCCATGGTGATCACCTCGTCCCGGACGGTGGGCCGCGGTTGGACCGGGCTGTCGGGGCGCATCAGCCGGCCCATGCTCGACATGGTCGCCCCCGACCTGCACGACCGGCACGTGTACATGTGCGGGCCGGACGGCTTCATGGACGCCGCCCGCGAGCTTCTCACGCAAGCGGGGTTCGACCTCTCCCGGCTTCACGCCGAGAGCTTCGCGCCCGCCCGGAGCGCGCCGAACACCGAGCGCCCGAGCCCCGCGAACGCACCGACGTTCACCGTCGAATTCGCGCGCACGGGGAAGCGCGTGACCGGCGGCGCCCACCTCCCCTTGCTCGACCTCGCGGAGACTCACGACATCGAGCTCGACTACGCGTGCCGCACGGGCAATTGCGGGGAATGCAAGGTCCGTCTCCTCCGCGGCCAGGTGTCTGCCGCGACCGACGTGGGCCTCACCCCGAAAGAGCGGGACGAGGGGTTCGTCCTTTCGTGTGTCGCGTCTCCGGCGAGCGATTGCGCGATCGACGCGTGAGCCGCGCGCCAGGGGTTACGATGGTCAGTCGGCTTGGTCCCCACTGATCGTCGTCGGAGTGCCTTTGCACGTTACCGACGCAAGCTGCGCCAAAAGGCCGCTCGCCGTACTCGTGGGCAGGTTCGTATCGGTGGTAATGGTCACCGAACCGCACACTGCGACGAGCTCTGCAAGCCCGTTCAAGTCGAATAGATTGGTAACGGCGCTCAGAAACAAGAAGCCGTTGTCCGTCGTCAGCGCCGAGAGGTCGAGAACGAGATGCGCGGCGGCTTTTGCGCCGCACGTGCTGACCTGCACATTGGAGGGGGTACTCGCGAGGTCGGGCAGGTCGACGTTGGTCAGGTTGGGCAGAACATTGAACAGCAGCGAACCGCTGAATCCGTCCGGCAGACCCGCGGTGCCCACCGACGTGAGCGCCGGCAGCGCGGCGTTGGTGAGCCCCTGGTCGCTCTCGAATCCGATCGCTCCGGTCACCGTCTGCAGCGCGGAGAGCGTTACGTCGGTCAGAGTCGCGTTGTTCGCGATGTAGAGGGACGCAGCCGCTCCCGGTGCCCCCACCGTCGCGAGTGCATCCAATCCGGCAACATTGGCGAGCATCCCGAGAGTATTCAGCGTGAACGAGCCGCGAACGGTCGCCAGCGCGCCGAAGCCGATCATGTTCTCCAGGTTCGCGACACTGGTGAAATTCAGCGTTCCGTTGACGGTCGTCAGCGAGGCAAAGTTCGTCGTCATCGACCCGAGGGCTTGCGAGCCGATCGTCGAGAATTGGACATTCGAGGGCGTCGTCGCGAGGCTTCGGAGGTCAACGTTGTTCAGGGTGGCCAGCACGTTGAAGACGAGCGAGCCGCTGAAGCCGTCGGGTAGACCGGACGTGCCCACCGAGGTGAGCGCCGGAAGCGCCGCGTCGGTCAGCGCCTGGTCGCTCTCGAATCCGATGGCTCCGGTCACCGTCTGGAGTCCGGCGAGGGTGACGTCGGTCAGGGCGGGGTTACTCGCAATATAGAGGGACGCCACCGCTCCGGGCGAGCCCACCGTCGTCAGCGCGCCCAGGCCGCTCACATTTTGGAGCGATGCAAGGCCGTTCAGCGTGAACGAGCCGCGAACGGTCGCCAGAGCGCCGAGGCCGGCCATGTTGTCGAGGTTCGCCACACTGGCGAAGTTCAACGACCCGTTGACGGTCGTCAGCGACGCGAAGTTCGTC
>DASYBG010000031.1:0-68080 GCA_036500865.1 Polyangiaceae bacterium | reverse complement strand
CAGCGGCAGCGGCAGCGGCAGCGGCACCACCAACGCGCGGGCGGCGTGGTGCCCTACAAATCAGGCTCGCTCGGGCTTTTCGAGGATGCCGCCGTGCTCGACCAGATCAAGGCCAAGCCGCCGCGCAGCGCGGCGGTGCTCCGCGGCCTGACGGCCGCTCCGCAGCCTTGATCTGGTCTCCGCGCGGCGGCGCGTGGCGTGTGCCCTTGCGAAGAACCGTGGGGGCACACTTCAGGAGGCTGCGATGCTCAAGGTCTACGAAACGATGCTCGAAGTGCTGCGGATGCTTCGGCCGATGGTGGCTCAGATCGAGAAACACGATAGGGATCTCGGGAATCAGCTGCGGCGCGCGTCCAGCAGCGTTCCGTTGAACATCGCGGAGGCCAGCGGTTCGGCGGGAGGCACGCGGAACGTGCGGTACCGAACGGCGCTGGGGTCGGCGCGGGAGGTCGGCGCTTGTATCGATGTGGCGCTGGCGATGGGCTACGTCGAAGCCGTGGATGCGGTGTTGCTCTCGAAGCTCGATCACGTGAGAGCGGTGCTGGCGAAGGTCGTGCGGTGAGGGGCTGCGCGGGCGTCGGCGACAGCGTCGGCGCCCGCGGCGGCGGCAGCGACAGCGTCCGCGACAGCGACAGCGACAGCGACAGCGACAGCGACAGCGACAGCGTCCGCGACCGCGGCAGCGGCGGCGGCGGCGGCGGCGGCGGCGGCGGCGGCGGCGGCGGCGGCGGCGGCGGCGGCGGCGGCGGCGGCGGCGATGGCTCACGTCCGATCGAGATTCGGGCAGGTCTCGGCCCCGTGGTCACGGCGACGACGCAGCCTGGCGGGCCTGAAGGTGCTGGATCAACGCGACGAGGGCGTCCTCGCGTCGCTCGTCGTGCCTCTGCTGCGTGAGCTGCGCCATGCACTCCGGGCAGCCGTGGGGAGAAAGGGCCTCCAGGGCCCGCCCGATGTCGGGCCTCAGGTCTTCCTCGGAGTACCTGAGCCGCTGGACGAGCACCTCGCGAGCCGCAGCGAGATGGTCCTCGGGGGTCGTCCGTACCATGAGAGCGAGGGCCGTTCGCACGACCTCGCGATCCGGGTCGACGAGCGACGCGGCGTAGCACGCCAGGTCGCCGTCGCGACAAGCCTTCGCCACGTGGAGCACACGGCTCGCCTGCGCGAGCCGCCGGCGACGCTGTTCGTGCGCGTCCGCGAGGAGGTCTCCCCTGTCGCCCAACGCCCTGCCCTGCGCGCAGCGCTGGCCGCTCTCCGCACCAGGGGGGCAGGGGTACTCGTCGTCGCCAAGCGCGATCGGATCGCGCGGGACGTCGTCCTCGCCGCCGGCGTCGAGCGTGCCGCGGCGAGCGCGGGTGCCCGCGTCGTGAGCGCGAGCGGCGAGGGCAACGGCGACTCGCCCGCCGATGCGTTCATGCGCACCGTCATCGACGGCGCCGCGCAGTACGAGCACGGTCTGATTCGTGCCCGAACGCGCGCTGCTCTCGCGGCCAAGCGTGCGCGCGGCGAGCGCGTCGGCTCCGTGCCATTCGGCTTCGCCCTCGACGCAGACGGTGTGCGCCTCGTCGCCGTCGAGCACGAGCAGACAACGATCGCGCGTGCTCGCGAGCTTCGCGCGTCCGGTCTCACGCTCCGCACCGTCTCCGCGCAACTCGCCGGCGAAGGGCACGTCAGCCGCCGGGGGCGAGCATTCTTCGCGCAACAGGTCGCGCGCATGCTCGACGAGCGACGCGCGGCCTGATGGGCGTTCGTCGCCGGTCCCAGCGCACAGGGGAGTAGGGCTTCGTAGGGCTGTACGTGCGTCAAGCGGCGCCCGAATCGCCGTTGCCGTAACGAGCCGAGGGGTACGTTACAACCGGCCGACCGGATTGGCGTCGAGCGCGCCCATGTGTCGAGGTTCAAGGCGGGCACGGAGGCCTTCCCGTCGACCAAATTGGCGGCCTTGCGGGACCTTCTCAACGACGGCGGACGATAGGGTGCCAAGTTGCGCATCGGTCCCCCCGATGGACTCCTGGTTCAAGTTGGTGCATCTTGGTGCACGATGGTGAGGGCCAAGAAATCGCGCGGGTCATCACGAAAACGGCTAACAATCACGCTCGACCGGCGTGACTACGACGAGCTCGTCGTGCTGAAGGATCGGAGCAAGCCAGCGCTGACCCTCCAATACGTCATCAACTACGCGATCCAGAGGCTCCTCCGCGACGCGAAGAACCCGCAGCTCGCGCTGAAGATGGGGGACCCGCTCGATGGCTAGGGCCGACCTCCCCATTATTTCCTTGTTCTCGGGCGCGTTGGGACTCGACCTCGGGCTTGAGCAGGCCGGCTTCCGGATCGCTGCGGCCGTCGAATGCAACAAGTTCGCTGCCGATACGATCCGCACGAATCGACCTGACGTCGTCTTGCTTGAGAAGCGCATCGAAGAGCTTTCGACAAAGGAGATCCTCGCCGCGGCGGGATTGAAACGCGGCGAACCCGCTCTGGTCACCGGCGGGCCAAGCTGCCAGGCCTTCAGCACTGCCGGTCAACGCGGCTCGATGTCGGACCCACGCGGGGTTCTCTTCCGAGAGTTCCTCCGTGTCGTGCGCGAAGCGCGCCCGCGCTTCTTCGTGATGGAGAACGTGAAAGGGATCCTCTCAGCCGCGATCCGGCATCGACCGCTCGGGAAGCGCGGGCCGGGCCACCGCGTCCTCGACGCGGACGAACGACTGGGCTCCGCGCTTTCGCAGGTGCTGAAGGAGTTGCGCAAGACCGGGTACTACGTCGTCTTCGACTTGCTTAACACGGCAGACTTCGGGGTGCCGCAGACTCGCGAGCGTGTGGCCTTCATCGGGTCGCGCGACGGCGAACCGATCTGGATGCCCGAGCCAACTCACGCACGCGAACGCGAACCGGGCCGCCGGGCATGGGTGACGCTCAAGAAAGCTATCGGCAGCCTCAAAGAGGCCGACCAGGAGTTCACGCCTCTCGCTCCGAGCAAGGCCCGCTTCCTCCGCCTCGTGCCCGAGGGTGGCAACTGGAGGGATCTACCGAACCGGCTGCAACACGAGGCGCTGGGTGCGGCGTTCGTCTCGTGGGGCGGTCGAAGCGGGTTCTGTCGCCGTCTTGGCTGGGCCCGTCCTTCGCCGGCGCTAACGACGCGCCCCGATTCGAAGGCGACGATGCTCTGCCACCCCAAGGCGACTAGGCCCCTGTCGATCCAGGAGTACGCGTCGATCCAGCAGTTCCCACGCCGATGGAAATTCGGCGGCGGCACACCTCAGAAGTACAAGCAGCTAGGCAACGCAGTTCCGCTCGGCCTCGGAAAGGCCATCGGCAACGCGATCCGGACCGCGATGCGCAGCCGCGCGCGACTCGTGCCCCTCGGCTCGGTCGTATGCGCCGACCAAGCACTGCTGAAGCGCCTCGCTGCCCGCCCACAGACCGTCCTTAACCCCGCCCGCATGCGGCGCGTGAAGGCATACTCCGCGGCGCGGAAGTGGCTCGCCGGCGAGAAGCGCATGGACCTGCTGCGTCTCGCCGGAACGTTCGGCGAGCAGCAGCGCCGGCGCAAGCTAGGGACGTGAACCATCGCAGCGTCCCGCGTCGAGCGAGCGGCGCCAGGCCAACCCAGCGACGATGTTTCACACGACCTGGCTCGCGAGCCCGCAGAGCGTTAGGCGACGGGTTTAGATAGGACCTTCGTGAGGTACGAGTTTGTCTTCTCGCTGAAAGCCTTGTCGCGAAGGCTGGCGTAGTCGGTGTCGAGCTGTCGGCCCAGCGAGTCCGGATCCAGAACGTAGTACACGCCCTGGACAGAGAGAACGTGGTCCGCAAGCAGTGACTCACGAATACGGTCGCCGACGTCGCCCTTCGTCATGCGGCGGTGCTCGATCTTGTCCTTGAAGCGGGCAAGCTGCCCCTTGCTATGCGATCGGAAGCTCACCACAAGCCGCCGCAAGGATCGCTGCGCCTCGGCAAGCAAGGGATCGTCCGACACCCGGGTGGTCGCGGCAAAGCGGTTCCAGGGATGTGCGGTCGCTCCCGGCCACTGGACGCGCAGCGTGACTCCATCAGCGACGCGAGGGGGCTTCAGAATGCTGGTCGTATCGGCCTCCCTCGCGAATAGACCAACCGAGCTGGCCGGACCGGTCGCGCTGACCTCCTTCGAGACCATGAGATCCTTGGCGCGGAGAGTAAGCTTGCAGACGTCGAAGAGAATGGGCGCCGCCAGCTCGCCCGTCTGGCCGTCGCCTAAGTCCAGATCGAGATCCTCAGCTTGCACTGAAGCATTGGCGACTTTGCGGGTCAGTCTCAGAGTGCCCGCAGCACTAGAGCGAAACGTCCGTCCTTCGATCCTCTCCTCGACGCCATCGCGGAGGCGCACGACCTCGAGCACCACCGTCGCGCCGTCGCCGCCTTCCTCCTGCGCAAACTCCAGGGCGGCTTGCTGTCCGGCGCGTAGGCGGGCGCGCACCGAGGCATCCAGGAGCCCCACGTGCTCCGGCGTGACGAAAATGGGCTCCTGCTCAACTCTCGCGGCGCTCTTCTCGTAGAAGTCGATGAGAAACGGGTTGGGAGCACTCGTGCTTCGCTCGGCCCACGCCTCACCGGCGAGACGGAGACCGGGCTCGTCAGCGTGCAAGGCGAAGGCCATTAAGTCCGCGGAAAAGACGGCACTGGAGACATCCTCGCCACTCCCGTCAAGGAAGGGATGCTGTGCCAGAAAGCTCTCTACCGCATCTTCGTACGCTTGCTGGTGGAGCTGCGGAACGTGCGTAGGCGTTGGTGGCGGCGCGAGGTCGAACAGACGTGCGGACAGCCGCATCCGTTGCTCCTCCGGCCCATAGACGACTCCCGCGGGCAACGGCCCCATGACCTTGGCCAGGTTCTCAGAAAGCTTGTCCTGCTCGCGCTCGAGGATGCGGTCGACGACGCTGAAGAGGACGTCCTGAGAACTCTTCTCCAGCGCGTTGGACACGAGGGCCCCTGGGTTCATGGTGTCCCCGAGCATTGCCCCGACCGCTTCCAGGACCGGGGCGTAGCCCGCAAACTCGAGTGCGCTTCGTTCCACCTCGCCGGTGCCGTTGGCGGTCTCCGATCTGCGGCTCGCCTCCGCTAGCTGCCGGACAAGGCCGGTCGCTGCCCGTCGATATGGCTCAGCGAACTTCTCGACATGAGCCGCCAGCGACGAGTCCTTGCGCAGCTGGGCACGGCGTCTCAGGTCGTTCTCAACGAATCGAATGGCCCGAGGCTCGTCGAAGAGCTCGATGTCGAAGACCGCAGCTGCCACACCGGCGTCGCGGAACCAGCGCCAGCAGTCATCCACGATTCCCGTCCGCCCGAATAGGACAACCGGGCCCGAGGTCTGTGGGCTAACCGCGAGGACGTCCTTCAGGAAGTCACCGAAAGACTGCGGCGTGACGCGAAGACGTGCTTCATCAAGCGCGTCGATCGCAAGCCCCAAGGTCTTGGTTGTCCAAGCAGCGAGAACCTGCGCCCCTGACTTCACGAGTCCGCCTGTCAGAAAGTTCCCGCCAACGGTGTCGCTCTTCGCCAGGTCGACGAAAATGAGCCCGGTACGAGCGCAGATGCTCTTGGCGACGGTCGACTTGCCAACAGCTCCCGGAGCCGCCACAAGAATGATCGGCGCCTCTGGCGAAGCGGTCCCGGCGCGGAGACTGAGGTCCGGCTCGACAAACCAAGGCGACACAGCGTCTGGCGAGCTCCAGCCCGCTGGGAAGGTTGGCGAGACTGCGCGCGCTACGTTCTTGAACGTCGGCTGCCAGAAGTGCTCGATCGAGAACGTCTGCGTCATGAGGCTCTCCCCCGCTTTGTTGGAGCTTGGAGTGCGATGCTACATGAGCAGGCTTCCAGATCGAGCCCTGCGCGCTCCCGCAGCAGGCGGGCGCGTTTGCCTGCCACAGCGGCCAGTTGCGTCTCCCTGCTGCGGTATGTTCTCGCCGCGCGACAGCCGAAGGGCTTGACCCAGAGCACCACGCCGCCTGCTGGCACGCGGCGGATCTCGATCGTGGGTTCGAGCGCGGCGTCCAAGCAGAGCGCGCCCAGGAGGGCGACCCACTCATCGACGACGCGGCCGTCCGTCACGCACACAGCGAAGACCGAGCCGCGGAGACCTGCCGTGATGGCGCGCGCCAAGAAGGCCACGTAGCCCGACAGGCGTTCGCGGGTGTCGGTGCGCCCCGGCGTCTCCGTGTCCTTCGCCTCGCCGATGAAAAACGCGCCGCAGCGCGGGTCGCTCCGCAACACGTCCGGACGCCCGACGTCGAGGGCCGTGCTCACCTCGTACGCGGTGAACCCGCTCAAGAGGGCGAGCGCCTCGAGGATCTGGGCGCGCGCCTCGTGGCTCACGCTCGGCACGGCGGGCCCCCCTCGCGCGTTCCGAGCAGGGTCGCCGCAGCCTCAGCCTCCTGCAGCATCGACAGCCTTGTGAGGGGGGGCGTGACCTGGTCGCCTAGCAGATCCTGCGCGGCAGACTCCTTCGCAATCAGCCTGTCGTACTCGGTCACCTCAATGCTCCGGTCGCAGAGGAGCACGAGGTATTCAACAGGTCGCTCCTGGCCCCGACGGTGAATGCGGTCGAGGCTCTGCAAGTAGTGCGCGGCCTGGTTCGACATGGACTCATAGATGGCGTAGCGCGCACGGTGCAGCGTGAGCCCCGCCCCCGCGGCGGCCGGGTTTCCGACGAAAAGCATCGTCTCGTCGTCCTCCTGGAACCGGCGGACAGCTTCGCGCCGATCCTCGGCGCGACTGACAGAGCCGTCGCATCGCACCGGGTTGAACCTCGCGTACCTCTCTATCAGCGTGCCCAGCGAGAACGTGAAGAACGACCACAGGATCACTTTCTCGCGGCGCTGTAGGACGAGCTCGTCGAGGACCGAGTCGAGGGCGAGGACTTTCGCGGGGGTCTCCTGGTAGCCCTCCACGAGGGACCCAGGGTGCGAGCAGATCTGTAGCAGGGCCGCGCGCTGAGCAAGGAAGGATGCGATGCGCCGCTTGAAGGTCACGTCGTCGACGCTGTTCAGCTCCTTCACGAGCTGTTGCAGCGCGGCGCCGTACGCGCGCTCCTGGACCGGCTCCATGGGGACTAGGATCCGGTTGAACGTCTTCGCCGGTAAGTGCGGCATCACATCCTGTTTGAGGCGGCGCAGGTAGACGCCGCGGGTCTCGATGCGTTCCTGGACGACGGGGCGGGCGGCCTCCCTCTCGGGCGGCAGGCGAACACCGTCGAAGGCGACCCCGCCGTCAGCGATGTTGAACTGCTCGACGAGGTCGTGCGGGCTGTTGGGCGCGGGCGTGCCGCAGAGGACGACGCACTTCCCAACCTGAGCCCGCAAAGCCTTCACTGACGAGGTTCTCCGCGCCTGTGTGCTCTTCACGAAGAAGCTCTCGTCCACAACGAGCATCGCGAGCCCCTTCTCCGCGGAGAGCAGCTGGCGGAGCCGGACCTCGAGCGACACGGTCGTCTCGAAGTTCGTGACGTAGATGTCCGCTGGGCGGTCCAGCGCGATGCGCTTTTCTCGTTCGAAGCCGGTGGCCACGGCCACCGAGTACAGCGAGCCGAAGAACCGCTCCGTGTCGCGAGCCCACTCGAGCACCATGTTCTTCGGCGCGACCACGAGCATGCAGGTCACGGCGCCGAGCTGACGGAGGCGATGGAAGGAAAACAGCGTCGTGACCGTCTTCCCGAGTCCCTGCTCGTCGAACACGCAGATCCCGGTGACGTCGGGGTGCGTGATCGCAGCGACGGCCTCTACCTGGTGCGGGTCGAGCGATGCGCGCCCGGGGAAGTCATCGAGCATCTCCGACGCGACGCCGGGCTGCTGGACGCGCACGAGGAGCTCCACGTCGACGCCATCGACGACAGCTTCGACGAGCTGCACGGCGGCGCGCTCGCTGAAACCAAGGACGGGCGTCTGGGTCTCCGTTGCGGTGGCGCACGCCTCCCGGAGCCGCGCCCGCTCCTCGAGCATGTCGATCGCCTGGTGCTTCGCCGTCTGCCAGATGTACGCCTCCGGATTCTGGACCCGGACACCGTCGGAGCGCTCATAGAAGCGGGAGACCGCCTGCGAGACGCAGTCCTCGCAGTCCTCCGCGCTCAGACCTCCCCCGTAGTCCCGTCGGAGCGATGCTTGCACCTTGGGCATCAACTCCTTCACGACCGCGTCGGAGAATGCGTCCGTTTCGCCGCTGGCCAGCGCTTCGGCGAGGCGCTCCTTGAGCGGGCGCGGGGGGACAGTCACTTCGACCTCATCGGAAGCTAGACCGCCCGCGTTGCATCCCGCCCCACGCTCGGCACATGGAATCGAGGATACGCCGCTCCCGCCCCGCCATGCGCAGCGGCCCCCTGGATGTAGACGCGAGACGTTGCACGGCCCCGGCGGCCCGTGCCGAGGGCATCCGTTGCTCGCCTTCCGGCCATGCTCAATGGCGAGGGCGGCGCGTGCGCGCGTGCCAAACCGTTCCCCCGCCACGTGGTACGGTCCACTGGTGCCGTCGACCGCTGCGGACTACCGGAACGCCGCCCTCGAGCGCATGGGCGACGCCGATCAGCTCAAGAGACTCCAGCGTTATCCCTTCGCCATGTACGCAGCGGGGGTCGCCGTCGAGTGCATGCTCCGAGCGTTCCGACACCACGACCGCGAGCATGGCGCGCATCACGATGTCGTCGCTCACCTCGCTGTTTGCGACCACGACAAGCTCGGTGCCCGCGCTTGGGCGCGGCTGCGTGGGCCGGTCCGGGAGTAGGGCTTCGTAGGGCTGTACGTGCGTCAAGCGGCGCCCGAATCGCCGTTGCCGTAACGAGCCGAGGGGTACGTTACAACCGGCCGACCGGATTGACCATTTTCAAGGCGCACCTCGCCCGCCCGCGCCGGCTGGCGTCTGTCTGGGGGCCGTCCACGCCCCCCACCTGAGGACCAGCCTCCGGCCGGGCCTACGCGAGACCGAGGGCGAGCTGCGTCGGCGCCTCGTCGTCCCCGAGGTCGTCGGTCGGGTCGCGCGTATGCGCGAGTGGCGGGAGGTCGGTCGGCAGCCCCAGATGCGCGAGGATGCGGCGCACCGGCTCGCGCTCGGTGATGACGGCGACCACGCGCAGTCGGCCGTGGCACTTCGGGCATTCCAGAACATCCGCCGCGAAGCTGCGGCGCAGAAGGTTTGCCCAATCCACACGCGGCTGCGTCGCGTAGAGCAATCCGCCGAGCAGCCGATCCCAGTGCCGCACGGAGATCACGTTCGGCCTGAGCAGGATGACGTCGCCGGGAGGCGCTGGCGTCGCGACCGGCGGCGCGACAACGGCGTCGGCGACGTCGGGCGCACGAGCATCGTCCGGGCCTTGCTCTCTCGGCGACGGCGGTCGTGGAGCGCGCACGTCCTCGGCCGTCGCCTCGTGGCGCTCGCTGCGATCGGCAGCAGCGGGCTTGTCCGTGCGCGCGTCCTCACACGCGGCGGTCCGCTCGCGTGGCTTGGGCACGACCTCGCGCCTCCAGGCGCTGCGCGGCGCAAGCACGCCGCCGTACCTGACAAGGGGAAAACGAGGGGGCGCGATGATCGCCGAGAGCCGCGCCATGAATTCCATCGCCGTCATCACCCGCAGCTTGTCCTTGCGCCCGCGATCGACGTACTTGAGGCGGCAGTCCCGCCGCCGAAGACCTCGCCGCCGGCGTTCTCGACCAGTTCCGACTCGCTTCGCGCAGCTCAATCGGCGACGACGCCGTCAACGCCATCGCCGCCATCCTCCAACGCGAGCTGGCCCTGGCCCACGCTCGACACCAATCCGACCTTGCTCCCGACCCCCCGAGCGCTATACCCGTCGCCATCGGGCTTTCTACGCGCTCGAACCCTCCCAAGCCCTTGTCGATTTAGGCGGCAAGACGTTGGGGATCACGACATCTAGGCAGGGAAGCATGCCGCTGCCGCTGGGTGTTCGGGGAAAGGTGAGGCAAGTCGGCGACTTGTGGCGCCTCGACTCTGGGACGTGTCGTCTTGTCGACCGAATGCGCCATCTTGTCTTCGAGGAGCCGCATCTTGTCTTGAAGAAGTCGCATCGTCTCGACCGAGCGCGACATCGTCTTCGACGAATGCCGCATTTTGTCGACGGGGTGACGCGACTTGAAGCGCAGATGACGCGTCTTCGAGACAAGGCGGTGCATCTCCTCGACAGGATGCGCCGCTCGGTCGACAAGACGAGTCTTGCTGGAGACAAGATGCGCCTTCTTGTCTTTGCGATGCGCCTTCTCGAGCACAAGACGCCGCATCGCAAGATGAAGGTGCGTCGTCGTCTCGACAAGACGCCGCATCTTGTCCACTCGATGCCCCATCTTGTCTTCCGGATGCGTCGCCGGAAAGACAAGGTGACGCATCTCGAGAACAAGAAGGCGCATCGAGTCGACAAGATGCGGCTCCCGTCCAACGGGGAGCCGCGTTTGCTCTTCAAGATGACACTCTTGGTCGTCAAGATGACGCGTCCTGTCTTCAAGATGACGCATTCGAGGACCAAGCAGCCGCTCTTGCCCGACACGATGACGGTTTCATCGAGAAAAACCGCGCTCTTGCTCGAGGCGAGGGCTCCTTCGTCGACCAACGAGCCGCTCCGTGCCTGACGAAAGCGGCGCGGAAAGGGGAACGAGCATCGACGAGAACACTCGGACACGCACCTCGTCGTCCCGCGTGACCACGATGAGTATCCGATGCTCCATCGCGTCGACCCGTGCGGGCGCTTCGTCTTCATCACGGGGTCTCGGGAGACATCGGGCTCGGGGAGCGGTTTGATCGTCGACAACGGGGTGCACGGTGCGCCCTTTCACGTCCGGAGAGTGTCGCTCCTGGTCTCGAGAGTGAAGCTCGAGGAAGTTTTCCTGTCGCTCCTGACTCCGAGAATGGAGCTCCTGGAAAAGAGAGGGACGGGACAGGAGCCGAGAGTGGAGGGACAGGAACATTTCCTGTCGGTCCATGAATTTTTCCTGGAGCTCCTGGTCGAAAGAGTGCAGCTCCAGGCGCCGGGCCTGGAGCGACAGGAACAAAGACAGGAGCGGCTGTCTTTCGGCGTGCCGCGACACTCATTTTTCCTGCACCGACACTCTCGGGACCTGTCGCGGCGCCCTGAACGGTGCGGCGCCGACCTCCGGCACCGCACCGTTCTCGTTCCGACCCTCCGGCTACGCCGCGAACGTCTGCGCGGCCTGTCGCGCCGGCAGGAGCTTCACGGTCGGCCCGGGCGCCGTCGGCTCCGCGGCCGTGGCGGCCATCGCCGACGTCACCGCGGCCATCCAGAGCGCGACCACCATGACGGTGATCCCGAGCGTCGCCCGCGCGACTCCCCCCGGGTGGAGGGTGACTCGTGCCACGGCGCATGCATGCACGCCGACCCCGGGTGCGGCCCGGCGAGCTGCGCCGGCTGCCGCGTCGAGGCGAACACGCGCGCGACGACCGGCACGACGGGCGCGGCGTGCGGAAGCGGCGGCCAGGCTTGTCAGAGCTGCACGTCGCCGGACTCCAGCTGCCTCGCTCAGCCTGTCCTCGGCGCACCCGTAGAGGGTGGCGCCGGCGAGAGTGACCGCGACGAGCAGGATGCGGGCAGACGATCGGGCCATGGGGGACCCTCCTCGCGGGCGAGGCTACAGGGAGCGTGTCGGGCGTCTCGTTCACCCGATCACGGCGCTCAGTCTCCGGTGGGGGTGACCGTCGCGGCTTCGACCATGAGCACGATGGTCTTCGACGGCGCCCGCGTCCTGTGAACCACGCCTTTCGGGACGGTGTAGCCGAGGTGACGACCGAGCTTCACGGTGTCCTTGCCCTCGATGTCGAGCAGTAGCTCCCCTTCGAGGACGATGAAGCACTCGTCTTCGTGATCGTGCTTGTGCCAGTGGTACTCGCCCTGGAGGATGCCGAGCCGCACGACGCTGTCGTTCACCCGCGTCAGCGTCTGGTTGAACCAGGGAGCGTGCGCCGCGACCTCGGCGGGGATGTCGATGGTGGTCATGTAGCCGTACTTGTTGTCGAGGCGCGTGTCGTAGCGGTCGTCGGCGGGCATGAGCGGTCTCCTCGGCGGCGAGGATACCGTGCCCGGCTGGTTTGGCTCGCCCGCCCGCGCCCGCGCTCACGCTGGGAGCGTGAACGCGGGCGGAGAGGCCAGATCGATCAGGCAGCGACGCGAACGAGAGTGCCGATGACGTGGTTCATGGCGGCGACGAGCACCGCCGGCATTGCTTCGACGTAGCCAAGGCGCTCGGCGACCCGCAGGCATGAGAGAGCCTCGCGCGCCGAGCCGAGAGCGGTGCGATAGCGGGCCGTGCGCACCCCGCCGAAAGAGCCGCTCCCTTCGGCGAGATTGAGGGCGACGGAGCTGGCAGCCCGTTTGAGCTGGGAGGCAAGGTCTCTGTCGTGGCGTTCGATGGCCCGGACCATCGGCCGCATCATGGTGATCGCATCGAGCATGACATCATGGATTCGCAGCATGGTGACCTCCTGCGCCCCGCGCCCGTGCGCGAAGCGGATGTTCCATCCAGGGCCATCGGGCGGAGGCGGCGTCAGGGATGCGGAGCGGCCGTGAGGCCGCGGAGCACGGCTGCGCTTTGGCAGCCGCGACGCGCTCCTGCGCGTCGTCCTTGAAGCCGCCGAGCACGATGGCACGATCGAACATCCGACGAGCAGAAAGAAAAGGTCCTCTTCGACGGCGGCGCAGGAAGAGGAGACGAGAGGAGAGGAGACGAGAACCGTGGGGGCTCGCTCGGTCTTCCGATGGTCGCGCCGTGCTCGGTGTCGTCAAGGACGACGCGCAGGAGCGCGTCGCCGCTGCAGGAGCAGCGGTGCTTCGCATCCTTGACGACACCTGCGCTCGGCGCTGCGAGCGGGTCGCCTCGCGAGATCCGCGGGGCCAGAAGGAGAATGATCCATGCTGCGCATTTACGATGTGATTCTCGAGGTGCTGCGGGAGCTGCGGCCGGTGATTGCGGCGATCGAGACGCACGATAGGGATCTGGCCAGGCAGCTGAGGAGGGCGTCGACGAGCGTTGCGCTGAACTGCTGCGAGGGGAGCGGCAGTCACGGCGGAACGCGGCGGGAACGGTATCGCAATGCGCTGGGGTCGGCGCGGGAGTCGGGGGCCTGCCTCGATGCGGCGCTGGCGCTCGGGTACGTCGATGCGCTCGATGCCGGGCTGCTCGATAAGCTGGATCACATCAGGGCCGTGCTGGTGAAGAACGTGCTCTGAGGTCGAGCGAAGGCGAGCGCCGTCCGCGGCGTCTCGCCTTCGCGCCCGCGCCCGCGCCCGCGCCCGCGCCCGCGCCCGCGCCCGCGCCCGCGCCCGCGCCCGCGCCCGCGCCCGCGCCCGCGCTCGCGCTCGCGCTCGCGCCCGCGCCCGCGCCCGCGCCCGCGCCCGCGCCCGCGCCCGCGCCCGCGCCCGCGCCCGCGCCCGCGCCCGCGCCCGCGCCCGCGCCCGCGCCCCTTACAGCTTCTCCCCCCTCGCCAACATCCACTGGATCGACCGCCGCATCCCCTCCTCCAGCGCCACCTTCGGATCGTACCCGAGCTCCCTCTCCGCCTTCGCGATGGAGCACGCGATCGTCTTGTTCATCTCCGAGAGCACGTGGATCTTCTGCTGGTAGATCCCCACCCCCTGCAGCACCCAGTCCACGAGCCATGCCACCTTGCTCGCGATCCCCGGCAGGCGCATCCGCTTGTGCGCCACCTTCACCGAGAAGTCCTTCTCCAGCACCCGCTCGATCGTCTCGATGATCTCGTTCATCGTGTACGGCCGCCGATCCGCGATCCAGTACACCTGCCCCTTCGCCGCATCGACACGCTCACACAGGAGCGCCCCCTGGCAGATGTTCTCCACGTACGCCATCGACCGGCGATTCTCCCCGCCGCCCACGATGGGCGCCTTGCCGTCGCGCACCATCTCGAAGAACAGCGTCTGCCGCGGCGGCTGACCCGGCCCGTAGAACCACGGCGGACGGATGACCACCGTCTCCACCGCCCCCTTGTCGCCCGCCTCGCGCACCATCTCCTCGGCGAGCTTCTTGCTCTTGCCGTATCCCATGTACGGCGCATACGGCGCGGTCTCGTCGAACACGTGATCCGGCGCCGGGTTCACGCCGATGGGCGAGTTCGACGACACGTGCACCATCCGGCGCACGCCCGCGCGCGTGGCCGCGTCGAGCACGTTCCGCGTCCCGTTCACGTTGACCCGCGTGAACTGCCCCATGCCCTCCGTCGGATGGATGATCCCCGCCGCATGAAAGACCGTCGCCCCGCCGGCGCCCGCGAAGAGCGGCTCGATCGACGCGGCCTCCGCGAGGTCGCCCTCCACGATCTCCACCTTCGGCGACACCGCGCGAAGCTCGGTCGCGTCCGCCCCGCGGAGCACCAGGCACCGAACGACGCGATCGGGCGACGGCGCCGCGAGCGCGTCGACCTCGGACAGCCCCTGGACGAGCGAGCGGACGAGCGCGGTGCCGAGCCAGCCGGGCGCTCCGGTGACGATGGCGAGCGAAGAAGGAGGGGCCGTCATGACGCGGTATCCTTGAACCTCAGCGCGTTCCGCCTGGCAAGCGCCATCACCGTTCCCTGCGGGTTCACGCCGGGCGAGTCGGGCAGCATGCTCGCGTCGTTCACGTGGAGGTTCTCCCAGCGGAACACCTTGCCGAACGAGTCCGCCGCGCACCGGTCCTGCCGCTCGCCGATGGGGCACGTCGAGAAGGCGTGCACCGTCGTCAGGCTGAGGCCCGTGCGCGGCAGGCGCTCGTCGAGCCAGCGGACGGCGTCGAGCTCCTTGCGGATGGTCGGGATGCCGTACACCGTCGGGAAGACCTCCTCGGCGCCCGCGGCGAGGAGCAGCGTCGCGAGGCGGGCGAGGCCGTGCGAGAGGTTGATGTGGTCCTCCTCGGAGAGGTCGTAGCGGAGGTGCGTCGTCGCGTCGCCGACGCGCGAAGGGCGCACGTGGCCGTCCCCCGTGCCGCGGACGGCGACGTAGTAGGCGGCCATGTTGCGGAAGCTCGCCATCTCGCCGCGCGTCGTCAGCCAGTTGTCGCTCAGCATCATGGCCAGGTGCCCCGGCGTGAAGAAGCCGCCCCCGAGCGAGACCTCGGGCCAGAACTCCTTCACCTGGATGAGCGGGAGCACGCTCTCGTGCGCGTCGATGCGCTCGGGGAAGCGCGCGACGACCTTGAGCATCGGGTGGATCCGGAGCGTCTCGCCGACGTGGTACTTGATGCCGCTCCGGCGGAGCAGCGCCGGGGTCTCGGTCGGGCCCGCGCACACGAAGACGTGGTCGGCGTCGATGCGGATCATCTCGCGGACGCCGGGCTCGCGCTCGATCTCCGCGAGCACGCCCGTCACGCGCCGCTTCGACGTGAGGAGCATGCGAGCGCGGCACCCCGTGAGGATGCGGGCCCCCGCGCGCTCGGCGTCGGGGAGGATCGCGCGCGACATTCCCTGCTTGGCGCCCTTCGGGCAGCCCGTGGCGCACGTGTTGCTGTCCTGGCACCCGGAGGCCGCCCGCGGCACCTCCTGCCCCGACCACCCCATCGCCTCGATGCCGCGCGAGAAGACGGCGGTGCTCTTCGGCCACGCGCGACCGCGGAGCGACACGTGGAGCCGCTTCTCCGCCCAGTCGAAGTGCGGCGCGAGCGCCTCGGGGCTCGCGTCCTGCAGCTCGAACTGCGACTCGTAGCGGAGCAGCACCTCGCGCGGCGTCCGGTGCCAGAAGCCGCTGTTGATCTCCGTGCTCCCGCCGAGGCACGCGCCCTCGACGTAGCCGATGGGCACGGGCCCGGTGATCGGCGTCATCCCGCGGCGCCGGTAGAGCCGCTCCATCGCCTCGAGGCTGCCCGCTCCGTACTGCGCGAGCTGGTGGCGCGCGCCCTCCTCGAGGACACACACGCCGCGTCCGGCGCTCGCGAGCTCCAGCGCCGTCACCGCGCCCCCCGCACCCGAGCCGATGACGAGGACGTCGACGCGCTCGGCGCTCGCGGGCGTGCTCACTTGCCACCCACGACGGCGAGGCGAGGGCGCGAGTCGGCCGGGGCGAGGGCGCGGACGACCTCCGGGCGCTCGTAGTAGGCGAGGACGGCGAGGCTGCGGACGGGGCGAAAGAGCTGCCGCAGGAGCGCGATGCGACCGAAGGCCCAGGCATCGACCACGGCGCGACGCCGCTCGATGGGCATGCCGCAGAAGCTCGACACGTGCCGGACGCGGACGGCGAAGCGGAAGAACGTCATCCCCAGATGGAACATCGTGCGCAGGCTCGGCGGCAGGGCGGCGATCTGGCCCTCCATGAACGCCGCCACTTCGCGGGCGGCCCGCGGCTCGCACGGCGGGAGGAACGCCTCGGCCAGCGCCACCATCAGCTCGCCCGGTCCGGCCGCCCCGTGCGCCGGCTCGACGTGGGCGATGAAGTGCACGGGGACGCCGTCCACCGTCTTGCTCGCCGGGGCCGTGCGCGCGGCCCGCGCGGCGGCCACCGTGCGCCCGACCTCGACGCCGTAGCGCAGGATCGCCGCGGCTCCCCAGGCCGTGACGGGCACGTAGAACGCGAGGTGGACGAGGACCGCGTAGGCGAGCGCCTGGGTCGACGGGATCCCCTGCGTCATCAGCGTCTGCTGGCAGAAGTAGTGGAACGGCCCGATGTACCCCGGCGTCGACGGGACGAGGATGCCGAGGTTGGTGACGCTCATCGCCAGGGCGCCGAGCGGGAAGCGCAGCGCGATGCCGAAGGCGGGCAGCACGCACACGAACATCGACGCCTCGAGCGCCCAGACGACGAGGCTGAGGAGCGACACGGCGAGCGCGGTGCGCGGATCCCGCAGGCACGCTCCGCCGTTGATGATGTGCGTCGTGATGCGGAGCGCGCGGTCGCGCCACTTCGCGCCGAGCGGCGCGGTGAGCCGCGACGCCGCGCCGAGGAGCACGTTCGGGACGAAGACCCCGACGACGACGACGAGGAGCGCGCCGCCGAAGATGACGGCGGCGAGCTTGGCGACCTGGTCGATGGTGTCGGCGTGAAGGGAGAACGCCGCGGCGCCGACGAGCACGACGAGGATGGCCATGCCGTCGAGCAGGCGCTCGATGAAGGTGATGGTGAGCGCCTCGCCGAAGGGCATCCCCGTCCGCTCGACGAGCACCCCCGCGCGGACGAGCTCCCCCAGGCGCGCCGGGAAGACGTTGTTGCTCGCGTACCCGATGACGACGATGTTCGTCGCGGTCAGCCAGGGGAGGGCCGTCTCGCGGCGGACGAGGACGCGCAGCCGCAGCCCGCGGACGAGCTGACCCGCGACGTAGCAGACGACCGCGAAGGCGACCCACGGCAGCGGCCTGGCGGTCTTCCAGGTGGCGGCGACCGCGGCGAAGTCGAGCCTCCGCGCGGCGAGGTAGAGGAACACCGCGCTGCCCAGGGCACCGAGGAGGACGATGACGGCGCGTTGCGATCGAGGGGACGGCACCGGCGTGTGGCGCCGTTCCTAGCATGTTGTACCTTCGCGGCCGACACATGCCTGGCTCGAGCTTGGTGACCGGTGGGGCAGGGTATTTCGGGACGTTGCTGGTCGAGAGGCTGGTCCAGGCGGGGGAGCGAGTCCGCATCTTCGACGTGAACGAGGCCGTCGAGGCCCCGGCCGGCGTGGAGCGCGTCCGCGGCGACATCCGCGACGCCGCCGCCGTCGCGCGCGCCTGCCAGGGGATGGACGTCGTCCACCACAACGTGGCGATGGTGCCGCTCGCGAAGGACGCGCACGCGTTCACGAGCGTCAACGAGGGGGGAACGAAGAACCTCCTCGCCGCCGCCCACGACGCGGGGATCAAGAAGGTCATCGCGATGTCGTCGAGCGCCGTCTACGGCGCGCCGGACCGGAACCCGGTCGACGACGCGACGGTGCCCCGCCCGCAGGAGGCCTACGGCAAGGCCAAGCTCGCCGCCGAGACGCTGTGCCACGAGTACGCGAAGAAGGGCCTCGACGTGACCATCGTCCGCCCGCGCACGATCATGGGCCACGGGCGGCTCGGCATCATGCAGATCCTCTTCGAGTGGGTGCGCCAGGGAAAGAACATCCCGGTGCTCGGCCGCGGCGACAACCTCTACCAGTTCGTGCACGCCGACGATCTCGCCGACGCATGCATCAAGGCGGCCGCGCGTCCGGGGGCGGCGACGTACAACGTGGGCGCCGATCGATTCGGGACGATGCGCGACACGCTCGAGGGGCTCGTCGCCCACGCCGGCACGGGGAGCCGCGTCGTGTCGGTGCCCATGTCGCCCGCGGTGGCGATGATGAAGGTGACCAGCCGCGCCGGCGTGTCGCCCCTCGGGGCGTACCACTCGCTGATGTACGGCAAATCGATGTACTTCGAGCTCGAGCGCACCAAGCGCGAGCTCGCGTGGACGCCGCGGTTCGGCAACGTGGAGATGTTCTGCGACTCGTACGACTGGTACCTCGGCCACCGCGACGAGGTGCTCACGCGCCACGGCGCCTCCCACCACAAGTCCCCGGTGCGGCAGGGCGTGCTGCGCGCCGTCGGGTGGGCGCTGTCGTTCGCGCCGTCCTGAGGCTCAACGGGCCGGGGTCGCGGGGAGCGCGGGCGCGTCGTCGACCTTGTTGAGCGACGCCGCCATCGCGACGGCCATGGACCGTGGCGCAAAGCGCAGCGACTGCATGGCGAGCTTGTTCCTCACGCCGGCCACGGACATCGGGCGGCCCCGCATCATGGCGCGGTACGCGTCCGCGGCGACCTCGGGCGCGGCCATCGCGGCGGCCTGGAAGAGGCGCGACTTGTCGTTGCCCGCGACCCTCGAGAACTCGGTCGCCGTCGCGCCCGGGCAGCTCACCGTCGCCGTGACGCCGGTCCCGCGAAGCTCGTACGCGAGCGCCTGCGTGAAGGAGTTCACGAAGGCCTTCGACGCGTAGTAGCCGGCCATGAAGGGGCCCGGCAGGAAGCCCGCCGTCGAGCCGAGGTTGAGGATGCGCCCGCTCCTGCGCTCGATCATCGCGGGGAGGAGGAGCCGCGTCAGGTGCACGAGAGTGGTCACGTTGACGGCGACCATGGCGAGCTCGCGTCCGACGTCGGCCGTGGCGAAGGCCCCGGTCGTGCCGAAACCGGCGTTGTTGACGAGGAACTCCACGTCGATGCTCTGCTCGGCGAGCGCCTTTGCGATGCGGTCCGGAGCGCCGGGATCGGTGAGATCCTCGGGCATCACCGTGGCATGGATGGCGTGCTGTCTCTCCAGCTCGGTCGCGAGCGCTTCGAGGTTGTCCCGCCGGCGCGCGACGAGCACGAGATCGTGCCCGTCGGCCGCGAAGAGCCTCGAGAGCTCCGCGCCGAGGCCCGCGGAGGCCCCCGTCACCAGGGCCGTCGTGTTGGTCTTCCCCATGCGAACGGGAGTACCTCGAACGAAAGCGCGTAACCAGCGGCCTACCCGTCCGTAGTAGCCGCCACACAGGCGTGACCGGCGCGCGAGGGACCCGTCCATGCGGCAGGGGCCCTCGCGACGGCAGGTCGTGCCATGCACTCCTGCGAGGTTTTCATGCGCTCCCATGCTTGCATCATTGCCCTCGGAATCACCACGGCCTGGGCTCTCCAGGCGTGCAGCAGCAGCAGCAACGGCTCGTCGCCCGCGACGGACGCCGGCACGCACGGGGACGCGTCGAGCCCCGGCACCGACGGGGGCGGGATGATGGACTCTTCGATGCTCGCCGCCGATGCAGCCGGCGACGGGGCCCCTCCGGCCGAGGGCGGCCCCGCGAGCGACTCCGCGGCGCCGTCGGACGCGGGCATGGACGGCGAGACGGGGACGACCGCCGTCGCCAGCGCTCTCTACACGATGACCAACGCCGCCACAGGCAACGCGATCCTCGGCTTCACGCGCGGCGTGGACGGAAGCCTCACGGCGATGGCCGCGCCGTTTCCCACGGGCGGCAACGGGAGCGGTGCGGCGCTCGGTGAGCAAGGCGCCATCGTCTACGACCTCGCCGGCGACCGTGTCTTCGCGGTCAACGCCGGCGACGACAGCTTCTCGGTCCTCCCGGTCGAGGCCACGGGCGCCCTCGGCACGGCGGTCGACGTCGCGGCGAGCGCGGTCCCGGGCGGCGGCGCGCTCCTCGGGCCGAAGAGCGTCACCGTCCACGGCAACACGGTCTACGTGCTCTTCGAAGGCAACGCGACGACGGCCTCCGCCATCGCGGGCTGGACCGTCGACGGGACGACGGCCACGTTCATCGCCGGCTCCATCTCGACCCTGAGCAGCGCGACCGAGAGCGTGGATCCCGCGCAGATCCAGTTCACGCCCGACGGCGACTGGCTCGTCGTCACGGAGAAGCAATCGGGCGGGGCCGCCTCCGTGGCAGGGAGCGGAAACATCGACACGTTCGCCGTGAGCTCGGCCGGGCTCGCCACGAAGAAAGGCTTCTATCCGACGGCGAGCGCGGGCGTCGACGCGGGTGTGCAGCTCGTGCCGTACGGCTTCGCGTTCTCCGGCACGACCCTCGTGGTCTCGGAGGCCGGCTCGACGGGGGCAGGCGCATACACGTACACGGGCGGCGTCATCGCGCCGGTGACGGGGGCCACGCAGTTCCTCGCGACCGACGCCGCGCCGTGCTGGGTCGCCGTCTCGGCAGACTGGGCCTACGTCGCGAACGCGAAGGGACCGGACGTGAGCGGCTTCACCGTGAGCGCGACGACCGGGGGCCTCACCGACATCGGCTCCGCCACGAACGCGGTGGTCGCCACGACGGGCAGCACGGTCGTCACCGATGCGGGCACGACGGTCGAGGGACCGACGGACGAGGCCGTGTCGGCCGACGGGAAGTTTCTCTACGTGCTCGACGGTGCCCAGCCGGCCATCGGCGCGTTCGCGGTGAACGCCGATGGCACGCTGACGCGCGTCGGGAGCACCGACTTCACCTCGACGACGCTCGTCGCCAACGTGGTGGGCCTGGCCGCGCGCTGACGGATGCTACTCTCACGGGATGAGCTCGCGTCCCCTGGGCCCACGACTCGCACGGCTCGTGGCGCTGGGGGTGCTGGCCTCGTCCTCGTGGCTCGCCTGCTCCTCCTCCGGCAGCTCGTCGCACGGAGGTGGAGCGAGCGACGCCGGTGGATTGGGGTCCGAATCGGGGTCGGGCTCGGGGTCCGGGTCGGGATCGGGCTCAAGCTCGGGCGCAAGCTCGGGCTCGGGGTCCGGCTCAAGCTCGGGAAGCTCGAGCGGCTCGGGCTCGTCGAGCGGCGGCGTGGCCGAAGCGGGGGCGCTCTGGCAGCCGACGAGCGCCGCTCCGATTCACTTCCACTGGATGATCGGCGGCTTCACCACGGCCGACGTTCTCTCGGGGCAGACGGGCCAGGTCGTCTACGACATCGACGGCGACGGCGCGACGGCCGCCGACGTCGCCGCCATCCATGCCGCCGGCGCGATCGCGGTCTGCTACGTCGACGTGGGGACGCTGGAGCAAGGCCGCCCGGACTACGCTCAGTTTCCGGCGTCCGTCGTCGGCGCCGGCGTGCAGGGCTGGCCGGGCGAGAACTGGCTCCTCGTCACGGCGGCCAACCAGAGCATCATCTTGCCGCTGATGAAGGCGCGGTTCGAGAGCTGGTGCCAGGCCAAGGGCTTCGACGCCATCGAGCCCGACAACCTCGACGCATGGACGAACATCACGACGGTCACCGAGACCGACAACGTGGCCTACGATCTGGCCATCGGGCAGATGGCCCACGCGCTTCCGCTCTCCATCGGCCTGAAGAACGTGATGACCGACCTCGACGCCAGCCAGTACGCGAGCTTCCTCGGCACGTTCGACTGGGCTCTCAACGAGCAGTGCTTCGAGTACTCGGAGTGCGGCGCGTACACGGCGGCGGGCAGCTTTCTCCCCGCCGGCAAGGCGGTGTTCGACGTCGAGTACAACGTGTCCCCCGACTGCGCGACGGCCGCCACCGACCACATGAACGCGCAGAAGACCGATCTCGACCTCGTCGGGGCGACCTCCAGCGGATACTCGTACGCGCCCTGCGTGCCGGACTCGCAGACGACCTGGTGACGGCCGCGGGAGGCGGCGGGTCGAGCGAGCGTCACGCAAGCGTCATGCAAGCGTTCGCCTGCCACGAGGCGCGCGGCGTGCTATCCCGGCGCGCCCATGGCTCTCCACGCGCGCATCCCGGACCGAGACGTCGACGCCACGCGCGCGTATTACGACGAGTTTTCGCAGCGCTACGAGGCCGAGCGTCGCCCCAACCGGCCTGACGGCTACCACGCGCTCGTCGACGATCTCGAGGTCGAGCTCGTCGAACGCTATGGCGCGGGCGGTGACGTGCTCGAGTGCGGCGTCGGGACGGGGCTGCTCCTCGAGCGCTTCACGCGTTTCGCGAAGAGCGCCCGCGGCATCGACCTCTCTCCCGGCATGCTCGAGCGCGCGCGCGCCCGCGGGCTCGACGTCCGCGAGGCGAGCGTCACGGCGATCCCTTTCGACGACGCCTCCTTCGACGTCACGTGCTCCTTCAAGGTGCTCGCGCACGTCCCGGAGATCGGCCGCGCGCTCGCCGAGATGGCGCGCGTCACGCGTCCCGGCGGGGTCGTCGTCGCGGAGTTCTACAACCCGCTCAGCATGCGAGGCCTCGTGAAGCGCCTCGGCCCCGCGGGCGCGATCTCGGCGAGCAAGCGCGAAAGCGCCGTCTACACGCGCTTCGACGCGCCGTGGGTCATCCCGCGCCTCTTGCCTCCGAGCCTGCACATCGAGGCGGCGCGGGGCGTGCGGATCGTCACGCCGGCGGCAGGCGTGATGCGCGTCCCTCTGGTGCGGGACGTGGTGCGTCGCCTCGAGCGGCGCCTCGCGGACACGCCCGCAGCGGTCCTCGCCGGGTTCTACGTCGTGGTACTGAGGAAGAAAGCGTAACCGAGGAGAACGCCCCGATGATCACGCTCTACCACGCCCCGCAATCCCGCTCGTCGCGGTTCGTCTGGCTGCTCGAGGAGCTCGGGGAGCCCTACGAGGTGAAGCTCGTGTCGCTGCGTCGCCGCGACGGCAGCGGGGCTCCTCCGCCGCCCGAGTACCGCAAGATTCATCCACACGGCAAGGTGCCGGCCATCGCTCACGACGGCGCCATCGTCTTCGAATCGGCGGCGATCGCGCTCTACCTGGGCGACGCGTTCCCGCGCTCGGGGCTCGGGGTGCCCGTCGGCGATCCGAAGCGGGGCGCCTACGTGACGTGGCTCGCGTACTACACAGGCGTGATGGAGCCCGCGTTCGTCGGCAAGGCGCTCGGCTTCACCACCATCAACAGCACGACCGGGTGGGCGGCCCCGGAGGACGTCACGGCGCACGTCGTCGACGCGCTCTCGCGCGGCCCGTACCTGCTCGGCGAGCAGCTCACGACCGCCGACGTCCTCTTCGGCAGCACGTTCGCCCTCTTCAAGGGCAGCCCGCTCTTGCCCCCGAACGACACGATCCTCGCGTACATCGACCGCATCGTGAAGCGCCCCGCATACGTCCGTGCGTCCGCGAAGGACAACGAGGGAACGCCGTTCGCATCGTGACCGTGTCGTGACCGTGACCTCAGGCGAGGGCGACCGTTGACGTCGCTTGGGCTGGCTGGCCCCCTTGTTGCCTACTCGTCCCGCGATGACTCGCGTCACGCCCGGTCCCGTCCGCTCACGCCCACGCGTGGGCCCGGAGGTCGCCCTGCGAGCGCTGGGGCACCAGACATCGACGGCCCTCGAGCATCTCCGGGATTACGAGGGGATCGCGCTCATCGACCTCGATGAGACCCTGTACCTGCGAAACTCGACGGAGGACTTCCTCGATTCCGTGCGGCCGAGGGTCCTCGGGCTGCTCGCTCTCCGGTTGCTCGACGTCCTGCGGCCGTGGCGTTTCACCGGGGGTGAGGCGACCCGGGACGTCTGGCGCGTGCGGCTCCTCGTGGCTCTCTTTCCCTGGACGCTGCTGGTCTGGCGCCGCCGCGTGCCCGGGCTCGCGCGGGACCACGTCAACCTGCCGCTGTGGAAGGCGCTCGTGGAGCGTCGCGATCCCGCGGCCATCGTGACCGTCGGCTTTCGTTTCATCGTCACGCCGCTCGCCCGGGCTCTCGGCGTCGGCTCCCTGCCGATCGTCGCCTCGCGCATCTCTTCGTTCGCCGACCGGCGCAGGGGCAAGCTCGCCATGGCGATCGCGGCGCTGGGCGAGGGCACGGTGGCCGGAGCCCTCGTGATCACCGACTCGATGTCGGACGCTCCGCTCCTCGAGCGGTGCGGGCGCCCGCTCCACGTCGTATGGCCAGGAGCCCGGTACGTACCCGCCTTCTCCGGGACGTACCTGCCGGGACAGTACGTCTCCCGCGTGAAGCGCCCTGGTGAGCGGTACATCTTTCGCGCCATCCTCCAGGAAGACTTCGCCTTCTGGGTGCTCGCCTCCGTCGGCCTCGCGCGCCAGCCCGTTCTGCACGTGGTCGGCGTCGCTCTTCTCTTGCTGTCGTTCTGGGCCATCTACGAGCGCGGCTACGTGGACAATGACCTCGTCGCGTCGCGCTACGAGCAGGACCCGAAGCTGTCGGAGGCCTTCCGGACGACGCCCGTGGCGACCCCCGTGCTCCAGCCGTGGATCTGGGCGCTCGGCGCGGGAGCGGCGGCGGTGCTCGTGCTGGGCTGGCCGGGTCCTTTCTCGGTGACGAGGTTCGGCGCATGGACCGGCGTCCTCGTCGCCACGACGCTTTGGTTCCGCCTCTACAACCGGTTCGACAAGAGCACCCGGGCCTGGCTGTACCTGCCGCTCCGCGTCGCCCGCAGCGCCGCCTTCGTGACGCTGGTCGCCGTCAGCTTGATCGGCGCGGTCGCCCTCGCCGCTCACTCGCTGACGCGCTGGGTGCACTACTGCATCTACCGCCTCGGGCGGTCGGACTGGCCGAAGCTCCAGGCGGAGCTCATGCGGCTGTGCTTTTTCCTCGTTCTGGCGACGCTCGTCGCCGTGGCCAACGGCATCGCCGCCGTGGCGACCTGGACCGGCCTCGCGCTGCTCGCCTGGAACCTCTTCCGCGCCCGGTCGGAGATCCTGCAGCAGCTTCGCGCGGCCTCGCGCATCGACGCGTGACCTACGGGTAGGCCAGCGCCTTCTTGTCCCAGCCGGCGAGCGTCGCGCCGGCGTCGTACGTGCTCTCCGCGAATTCGAGGATGGCCTCGGCCGGGTTGGCCGAGCGCCTCACCTCTTCGTACGGAAGGACGAACTCCTTGAGCGACGTGCTGAACGCCGCCGCGTCGGGACGCACGCGCCGGGCGGCCAGGCCCGCGGGCTCGGGCACCGTGTACGAGTAGAAGAGCGCCTCCGTCGATCCCGTCCACGGATCGCCGGGCCAGAAGCCGAGCGAGATGACCTCCTCGTCGTACGCGTCGCGGTCGACCTTGCTCGGCCGGGGCGGGGCGCGGCGCCCGTTGAAGCGCGAGACGGCGAGGTCGAACGATCCCCAGAAGAAATGCACCGGGCTGCACTTTCCGCGGAAGCGCGCGCGGAAGGTCTGGAAGACCGGCTCGACGCGGCGCAGAGCTTCCCAGAACCGGCGCACGGCGACGCCGTCGTACGAAGCGTGCTCCTCGTCGTCGGCAAATGGAGTCGTGATCGGACACTCCTGGGGAGCCTCGTGGATGCGGACGCGCACGTCGATGGCGGCGAGCTCGGCGAAGAGCGCGTCGTGGAACGCGCACACGGGGGCCGCCGCGAGCGGCAGCGTACGAATGTGTCCGTCGCTGTCCTCGATGACGACGCGATGCTCGAGGAAGTCGAAGTCGATGGATAGCGTGCGGTCGCCGTAGGGCATCGGCGACGTCGTGAGGCCCCGCGTCGTCACGTAGAGGGGCACGTTCCACCACTGGTTCATCTTCGGCGTCAGCGCGAGGCGAATCTTGCCGACGATCTGGGAATAGAGCTGAAGGGTGGCATACGTGTCGCGCCAGTCGGCGATCCTGAGCTCGGGCCAGGGGGTCATGGTGGGAGCATAAGTCGCCCCTCGGATCGGGGGGCGATGAACGATTTCGGTTAGCCTCTCGTCCATCCACCGTGCCCAGGCCGCCACGCAGCGCGTTCGCCGTGCTCTTCGTTGCCATTCTGGCAGCGCCGCTCGCGCTCGACGCCCCGAGCGCCGACAGCGCTCCGCCGCCGCCCGCGCTGCGCACCCTCGACGACTACCGTCACTTCCGCATCACGGCCATCGACCTCCTCGGCCGCATGCCCACGCGCGACGAGCTCGCCGCATTCGAGCGAAGCGACTTCGACATGGACCGATGGGTCGACGCGCAGCTCGGAGGTCCCGCGTACGTCGAGCGCCTCACGCGCATCTACATGGACGCGCTGCGCCTCGAGCCCAACGTCGACTTTCGCACCGCTCCCGCGGAGCTCTACCGGCACGACGTCCTCGGGCCCGACGGAAAGCTCGTCCCCGTCTACTACCGGGAGAGTCAGCGCCGCGAGCGTCCCGAGACCGACGGCGAGTTCTGCCTGAGCCCGGACGAAACCGGCGTCGTCATCCGCGCACGCCAGCAGGACGTGGGGACGCCGAAGAAGGTGAGCCAGAAGCTCCTCGACGCGCACACGGTGCTCGTGAAGCCGTGGTGGCTCTACCGGGACTTCCGGACCGCGAACCCTTCGCAGCGCTACGGCGAAGGCTGGAAGGATCCCGACCCGCAGTACAAACCCGTCGAGTCGCTCCTCACGGACGCCGAGGGCAAACCCGTCACGGCGATCCGCATCTGCCGGGAGGAGGCGAGCGTCCGCGACTCGGGTCACGTGTACGCGAGCGGTCGCGTGAAGGCTGCGCCGAAGGACGCGAAGCGGCCCGGCGGCCGGCTGCGCCCCGTACCGCTCGACCGGCCGTACGCGACGCAGCATCAGGGGCAGGACATCGCGTGCGACTCGAAGATGGCGCTCGATTACGCGCCGGACTGCGGCTGCGGCGTGGGCCTCGAGCGGTGCGTGCCCGGCGACAGCAACCAGGGGGGCAACGCGTTCTACTATCCGAACCACATGCCGCTCGGTCCGGGCATGCCGCTCGACGATGCGCGCCAGCAGGTGCAGCGCTGGTTTCCGTACTGGTGGTCGCGCGAGGCGGTGCGCTTCCTCGACGATCTCTTCGCCAGCGATCGCGACTTCCGGGAGATCCTCACGGGCAAGCAGACGTTCGTGAACGGACCGCTCGCGCAGTTCTACCGGACCGTTCAACGAAGCAACTGCTGCGGCCCGGAGGCGACGTTCGGAATGCTGGAGGAGAAGGAGCCGCTCTTCGATCCGAAGAGCGTCCCGGCGGATCTCGAGCCGCAGGACGTGAGCACGTGGAAGCTCGTCCCGAATCGCGGGCCGCACGCGGCGGGCATCCTGACGATGCCGATGTTTCTCGAGAAGTACGCGTCGGCCAGGGCGCGCGGCGCGGCCGTGTACAACGACTTTCTCTGCAAGTCGTTCATCGCCGAGAGCCAGCAGCTCACCCCGTCGGCGGAGCCCAACCTGATGGTCCGGCCGGGATGCAAGACCTGCCACGCGACGCTGGAGCCCCTGGCGGCGTACTTCGCGCGCGTCGAGCCGGCGAGCTTCGTTTTCCTCCCGCAGGGGGACTTTCCCGTGCACTCGACGACGTGCAAGCTCGACAAGAACGGCCGCCTCAACGGCGCTTGCACGGCCCTCTACGATCCCGCGTTTGCGGACGCGAAGGGCGCCACGCTGCGGAGCGCATACGGCTCCCCGGCGCATGCCGACGAGACCCCGGTGGGCGCCGCGCAGGACCTCACGCGCGCGCCGGAGTTCGCCGGCTGCGCGGTGCAGCGCGTGACCTCGTCGCTCCTCGGGCGCCCGACGACGCCGGACGACGACGCGCTGATGGCGTCGCTGACGGACACGTTCGTGCGCTCGGGCTTTCGCATGAAGGCGCTCGTGCGCGCCGTCGTGCGGTCCGACGAGTACCGGCGGTCGAACAACCTCTCGTCGACGACCTGGCGCGGAGGGGCGCGATGAAGCGCCTGCCGCTGATGCTGGCTCTCCTCGCGGGCTGCGCGGGGCCGGCCGAGCACGTGTACCCCGGCCCCAAGGCGCCGCTGCCGGAGCACGGGGTCATCGCGGAGGACACGGCGCCCAAGGAGAACCTGCGGATGGTGGCGCCCGAGGTCTACATGCGCACGTACCTGCAGCTCTTCGGAGGCCTCGCCCCGCTCGAGGTGCAGAAGCGCGCGCGCGGCGCGGACGGAGGGGCCCTCTTCGACACGTGGGACGACTACGTGTCGGCGCTCGGGTTCCCCGACTACCGGTTCGACGTGCCGCGGCAGACGCAGACCAACGCGTTGATGGCGGCCACGTTCGAACGCCTCGGGGTTGCCCTCTGCGACCGGGCGCTCGAGCACGACCTCAAGGCCCCGAAAGGAGCGGAGCCTCGCCCGTTGAAGGAGCGTCTCGTCTTCGCGTTCGACCTGCCGAGAGGCGCGGTCGACGCCGGGGCCTTCGCTCCGCGCTTCGACGTCCTCCACCGCACGTTCCTCGGCTATCCCGCGTCACTCGCCCCGCCGGCGCGCACGGCGCGGTTCTTCCAGCTCTTTCGCGACATCGTCGCGGGTCACGCCAAGGTCGACCCGAAGTCCCGGTTCTCGCCCGACGAGGCCGGGTGGGCCGCGGTCTGTTACGGGCTCGTTCGCCATCCCGAGTTCCACCTTTACTGAGGCCGCCATGCGTACGTCGCGAAGAAGGTTCCTCCAGGTGCTCGGGGCGGGCGCGGCCGCCGCGTGGACGGGGCTTCCGGGGCACGAGGCGATGGCCGACGTGGCGCGTGCCACGAACGAGACCGAGTTCTTCGTCTTCCTCATCGCGCTCGGCGGGTGGGACGTGACCCTCTGGGCCGACCCGCGCAACGAGGTCCGGGGCATCATCCACCCGGCCTCCACGGAGAACACGGACACGTCGCAGCTCAAGCACTGGGTCGACGCCCCGATGGCGGACGGCGCCTTCAAGACGTTCGAGCTCGTGCGCCCACGGGGCAGCAGCCACGCCTTCGGTCCGGGCATCGGGGACATGGCCGACATGGTCGACCGCATCACGGTCGTCAACGGCCTCGAGATGAACACCGTGGCGCACCCCGACGGGCAGCTCTTCTCGACGACGGGGAGGCACCCGCAGGGCGGGCGCGTCGCCGCGTCCAGCATCGACACGATGATCTCGAACGAGATGGGCCGCGAACAGCTGCTGCCCACCGTGAGCGTGCGGTATCCCTCGTCGTACGTCGGCGAGAACCTCGACCGGCGCGTCGTGCCGCTGGCCATCGACGACGTCGGCTCGATCAGCCGCACGCTCTCGCGGTCGCAGGCGTTCGACGCGAGCCCCGAGCGCGACCGCGTGACGGCCATGCTCTCCGAGGAGGCCCGCGACCTCGCGCAGCGCTCGACGTACCCCGACGTCCTCGAGGGGCTCGCGCTCCAGTACGAGGGGGTGCGGCGGATGCTCGGGAGCAACCTGCAGGACGTATTCAGCGCCGGAGGCCTGCGAAAGGCGCACCCCGAGCTCGACTACAAGCGGCGGTTCACGGGCGGTCCCGCGGTGAACGCGGCCTTCGCCGTGGAGGCGATGAAGCGGAACGTCGTTCGCTGCGTGAGCTTCGCCGTCGGGGGCTTCGACACGCACGGCAACAACTACCGCGGGCAGGCGCAGCTCCAGCAGGAGACCTTCGGGCTGGTGACCGAGCTCGTGAAGTCCCTCGACGCGACGCCGCACCCGACGCTCCGAGGGACACGGCTCTCCGATCACACCCACATCCTCGTCGTGAGCGATTTCTGCCGCACCCCGCAGATCAACTTCGGGATGGGCCGCGACCACTACCCGAACAACTCCGCGCTGGTCGTGTCTCCCCGCTTCCGTCAGGGCCTGGTCTTCGGCAAGACGGACCCGGATCAGCTGCTCCCGCAGCCCGTCCGGCGGTTCACCGACGGAGAGCGCGCCATCGCTCCGCCCGACCTGCTGGCGACCTTCCTCGCGGCGTTCGCCATCGACCCCCGCAAGTACATGCGCGACGGCGAGGTCGTGCGGGAGCTCCTGCGCGCATGACTCGGCTCGCGCAGGTGCTGCTTGTCGTCGCGACGGCGTCGGCGCTGCTCGGGTGCGGGGCGGCGGCGCACACGCGCGCGGCGGGTGTGGTCAGCTCGTTCGCGGTGCGGCCCGTCGCGTGGAACCCCGCGGCGGCGCCAGTAGGGAAGGTGAACGCCGTGGCCGACGTGGGCGGGACGGTCGCCGTGTTCGGCGACGGGGGAGCCACGGTGCTCTCCTCGGGCGCGGTCGTCGCGACCGATCGCTCCGTCACCGACTGGGTCGACGCGCAGGCCATCCGCGGCGCGGACGGCTCGCCTCGGTGGATCGTCGGCGTCGACGGCAAGGGACGCGTCCACTACCTGCGCGGCATGAGCTCGTTCGAGGACGTGTCGTCTCGCTATGGCCTGGACGGCCGGCGCGTTCTCGGTGTGGCGATGATCGACGACTCACGGGTCGGTTTCCTCCTCGACCAGGAGATCGCCGTGGCCGACGGTCGTCGGGTCACGCGGTACGGAGCGCCGCCGTTCGCGGCCTTGCTGGGGGGCGGCGGCTACGGCGCGGGTGTGGGCAGGGACGCGGTGACGCTGTTCGACGCGAGGATGACGGCGCGCACGTTCCCGCTTCCAGGCCTCGCCGGCGCGGCGATCGGCGCGGACGGACGGCTGTTCGCAGCGACGAGACGCGCCCTCTACGCGTCGACGGAGCACGGCGATCTCGCGCTGATCTACGACGCCGGGGGAGACACGCTGCACGGACTGGTCGCGTCGGGGGACCACGTGTGGTTCGCGGACGGTACGGAGCTCGGCGTGGTGGACGGTGAGCGCATTGCGGAGACGACCGGCGTCCACGTGGCCGCCGACGCGAAGCTCGCGCCGTCTCCCAGCGGGGACGTGTGGGTGCTCTCGGGCGGGACGCTGCTGCGCTATGCCCGCTCCGAGCCGGAGGCTGCGCTGGGCGTGGCCTGGTCGACCACGCTCGCGCCGATCTTCGCGCGCTCCTGCGCCTCGTGCCACTTGCCCGGAGGCGTCTCCGGCGTCGACCTCTCCACCGCCGAGGGGTGGCATTCCGAACGCAGCGCCATCCAAGCCCGCGTCGTCGCGAGCAAGACGATGCCTCCGGAGGGTCACCCGCTGCTCGAAGCCGATCGCGCCGCCATCCAGGCGTGGGCCAACCCTCGATCGCCTTGAACTGGGACGTCGTGTGGGTTAGACCCCGCTCGTGGCAGTCCGGCGGCGTGTTGCCGTCCGGGCCACGCCATCACGTGCTGGGTCGTAGGGAAGCCGGTGAGAGTCCGGCGCGGCCCCCGCCACGGTGACCGGGGACGATCTCGGGCAAAGCCACTGGAGTCGCAGACTCCGGGAAGGGCCCGAGGGAGGCGGCGCGAAAGCGCCACACCCGGAAGTCCGGAGACCGGGCCTAGCAGGCGCTTTTTTCACAATGTCCACGCCGGGGTAGGCGCGGCTCGAGGATTCGATGCGAAAGTCATGGCTGTGGCTCGTGGCGCCCGTCTGCGGCGCCGCTGTAGCGATCGCGTGCGACAATCAGGGGACCGTCCAGCTGCCGTACGAGGACGGTGGGCCGGAGGCGAGCACGGGCTCCGACGGGTCGACGCCCTTCGAGGCGGGGACGTTCGTCGATTCTGCCGCGCCGCTCGAGGGGGGAGCGGACGCCGAGGCGGGCGCCGCGCCGCCGTCGCGCTTGCTCCTCTCGTACAACGGCTCGTCGAGCAGTGAGCTCGTCGCGTTCGGGATGCAATCGCAGAAGGTCGACGGGCGGATGACGTACCCGGACTATCTCGGGACGGCGTACGTCGGCCCCACGGCGCCGTGGCTCCTCGAGCAGTCGACCGACATCGTGGGTCGGCTCGACGCCCAGCAGCCGTGGGTCGTCGACTCGTCGTGGAGCGTCGCGATGAACGACTTTGCCGCCGACGCCGGATACGCGCAGCCCTACTCGGACCCCGACGCCGTGCTGGTCGGCGCGGGCACCACGGCGTACGTGCTTCGCTACAACAGAAACCTCATCGCCGTTCTCGACACGTCGAAGACCGTCGACGGCGGAGCGCCCACGAGCACGATCGATCTCAGCGGCGAAGTGCAGGTGGCCGGCGATGGGTACGTCCAGCCGGTGGCGGGCGTCTACGTCGCGGCGCAGCAACGCGTGTACGTCCTCCTCGCCAACATCAACCGCAACGACGTCACGGCCAACGGCTACGACCTGCTCTGTTCGAGCACGACGCCCACGGTGGTCGCCATCGATACGACGAGCAGCACGCTGGTGGACCTCAACGGCTCGGCGGCCGGACACGGCTGGCCCCTGGTGGGCTTCAGCCCGGTCTTCGGCCCGGGCGCGCTCGCCTACGACGCGATGACCGGGTCGAGCGGCCGCCTCCTCGTGCTCGACGCCGGCTGCTACGGCGTGGCCGGAGATGGCGGCGTGGGAGCTCTCACGAAGCGAGAGGTCGAGTCGGTGGACCTGTCGAGCGGGCAGGCGACCGAGCTGCTCGATCTCACGTCGCAGGCATTCCCCACCAGCCTCACGTACATCGACGCGCACCACGCCATCGTGCAGCTCGACACGGCCTACGCCTGGGATCCGACCACGACGATGCTCGGAGCGGCGATTCCCAACGCGCCGGACGCCTTCGTCTACGACGGCGTCGGCAACCTCCTCGGGGTGACGTCCAGCTACGGCGCGGACGGCGGCTTCGAGGGATACAGCGTCGTCTCCGTCCCCGTGGCCGGCGGCACCGTGACCATGCTGGGAAGCAATCCCTTCACGCTGACCAACGGGTTCCTCGGTGGGGTCGCCCTGTGGCCCGCGCCCTAGCCGCGCTCGTCGCCGCCGCCGTCCTCGCTGTACTCGCATCTCCCATCGGCTGCGGCTCCGCCGCGTCGCCGTCGCCATCTTCGGCGGATGACGCGGGCGAGGCCCTCGAGAGCGGCTCCCCCGCCGTCGACGGGGCCGTCATGCCCGCGGACGGGAGCTACGGCGTCGGCGACGCCAGCGTGTCGGCGAGCCGTTTCGTCACCGGCGTCGTCTCCTTCCTGCCCGGCCCTTGCGCGGGCTTCGGCGCCGCCTCCATGCCCGGCATCGTGGAAGGCCCTCCCGTCGGAGGGGGCACGGGCCACGGGAGCATCGACGTCGCCTCGCTCGGAAACGGAGGGACGCTCGTCGTCTCGTTCGCCCCCAACGCGATCGTCGACGGGCCCGGGCCCGACTTCATCGTCTTCGAGAACCCCTTCTGGATCGACGGGAACCCGAGCGGCGTCTACGCCGAGCCGGGCGAGGTGAGCGTCAGCGACGACGGCACGACCTGGCAGACGTTCCCCTGCACGCCGACCTACGACCCCTCGGCCTCCGACGGGACCGGAACGGAGCCTCCGTACGGGACCTGCGGAGGATGGCACATCGTCTACTCGGCGCCGGGCAACGGCATCTCGCCGCTCGATCCGGCCACGGCAGGTGGCGACGCGTTCGATCTCGCCGACCTCGGGGTGACGCACGCGCGCTACGTGCGCATCGTCGACAAGACCGCGGAGGGCTGCCCCGAAGCCGGCCCCGGCGAGCCCACGACGAACGGCTTCGACCTCGACGCGGTGGCGATCGTCAACGCCGAGCAGCCGTGAGCGGTCGGTGCGGGCCGGGAGCACCTTGGCGGTCGCGGCGCTCTTCGTCGCGAGGCAGGCGGCCGCGCAGACCGACGAGGTGATCGTGCGCGGCGATCCCATCGGGAACTTCGTTTCGACCGCGAGCGAGCGCGACTCGCCGCGCGAGCTCACGGACGCGGCAAGCCTCATCGAGCCGCTGCCGGGGGTCCACGTGCGTCGCTTCGGCGCGGACGACGCCTTCACGACGCTCAGCATCCGTGGGTCGTCCTCGAACGAGGTGGCCATCGTCCTCGCGGGGGTGCCGCTCACCGGGGGAGCCGATCCGACGCTGGATCTCGCGGCGCTACCCCTGTGGCCCGGCGCGGTCGCCCGGGTTCACCGCTCGTTCGCGCCGGCGTCGCTCGGTCCGGGCTCGCTGGGAGGTACGCTCGTGCTCGATCCACCCCGGGCGACCGCGCCGGAGTCGACCGACGTCTGGGCCGCGGCCGGGAGCTTCGGCGAAGCGCGGCTCCGGGTCGGCGACGTCCGCGCCCTGGACGGAGGAGGCCGGGTGGCCACCGCCGTGAGCGCATCGCGCGCGGACGACGACTTCACCTACCTCGATCCCACGGCGTCGAGCCCGGGGCACGACGTCTACGCGCAGCGCGAGAACGCGGGGCACGCGGCCGTGAACGGCCTCGTGTCCTGGGCTCTGCCGGTCCGCTGGACCGAAGCCAGCCCGGGGGCGCTGACCGTCACGACGATGGTGCAGGGACGGAGACAGCAGCTGCCGGGAACCGTCCTGGGGCCGACGCCGGTCGCGCGCCTGAACTCGGACCGCGAGCTCGCATCCGCAGAGCTCAGCGGCGCGCTCGGCACGGGCGCCTGGAGCGCGCGCGCCTGGGGTCGACGCGAGGGGCTCGAGCTTCACGACGCCGCCGCGTCGCCCGCGCTGGGCCCGACGCTGGCCGATCAGACCATCCTCGGAACGGGAGGGTCCCTCGGATGGCGCGGGCGGCCGGCGCAGGGTGCCGACCTCGAGCTGCGCGTCGACGGGAGCGGGGAGCGCTTCGCTCCGGGAGTGGTCGAGGGGGCGCCGTCTCCGCCGGGCGCGACCCGAGGCTCCGCCGGAGCCGCGCTCGACGCGGACTGGCGCGCGGTGGATGCGCTCACCCTGGCGGCGTCGGGACGCGTCGACGGATGGTCCGGCGTGGCGACCGACGGCACGCAGACCGGGCAGGTGAGGCCGACGGGTCACCTCGGCGCCGAAGCGGCCCTCGCGCCCGTGATCCTCGCGGCGCACGCCGGCACGACGTCGCGTCCGCCGAGCTTCATCGAGCTCTATGGCGACCGCGGCGCGTTCACCGGCGACCCGACGCTGCGCCCGGAGTCGGCATGGACCGTCGACGCGGGCGCGCGCACGTCACGCCGCGTGGGTCCCGTGCGCCTCGCGCTCGAGGTGGCGGGCTTCGGAACGTGGGCGCAGGATCTCATCGCGTTCGTCCCCACGGGGGCCACGGGCGCCAAGGCCACGAACATCGGTCGGGCGCGTCTCGCGGGCGTCGAGGTCGACGCGCGCGCCGCGGTGGGCCCGCTCGAGCTTCGCGCCTCCTACACGGGGCTGGCCACGGAGGACGACGCAGCCTGCACGGCGGTGACCGGCGGGTGCACGCGCCCACCGCTGCCGGGTCGCCCCGCGAACGACCTCGTCGGAGACGCCATGGCTCGCGTCGGACCGGCCGTGGTGCGCGTCGGCGTCGACGCCGTGAGCGGAATGGTGGCGGACACCTCCGGCAGCATCGGGGTGCCCCCCCGTGTGCTCGGTTCGACGGGCCTGAGGGTCGACGTCGCGCGTGGCCTGCGCGTCGCCCTCGACGTGCGGAACGTCTTCGACGTGCGCACGGGGACGTACGCCGGGGCCCTCGGTCCCGTGCGTGAGCCCATCGGCGACTACTACGAATACCCGCTTCCCGGGCGCTCGTTCCTCGTCAGCGCCCGGTTCACGGAGGGTCCATGAAGGCCGGCGCTCTCGTCGTCGCCGCCGGCGCAGTGGTCGTCGCGTGCGGCAGCGCTTCCACCCCTGCGCCGTCGGCCTGTGGCGCCTCCGACGCGCTCTGGGTTGCCAGCGACTACTCTTCGAGCGCGACCGGGGCGCTCGCCCTCTCGGGGGGCGTCACGTCCACCGTCGGGCGGGTCGACCTCGGCGCGGATCCCGCGCTCTCGATCTCCGCGGGTCGCGCCTTCTTCGTCGCACGCGACACGGACACGCTCTTCGAGCTCGACCCCACGTGCGGGACGCCGACCCGGCAATTCAGCGTGCACCAGGCGTCCCGCTCGGGCACCTCCGATCCCCAGGACGTGGCCGTCGCCGGCGATGGGTCGCTGTGGGTCCCGCTGTTCGAGGTCCCGGAGGTCGCCATCCTGTCGGCCGCGGGCGATCCGATCGGCACGATCGATCTCTCGCCGTACGACAGCGACGGCAATCCCGACGCGACTGCCATCGCCATCGTCGACACACCTGGCGGCGAGAAAGCTTTCGTCGCGCTCGCTCGACTGAACCCTTACCCGACCTCCGTCCAGCCTTCGTGGATGCTTCGCATCGACGTCGCGACAGCCACCGTCGAGGCCACGGTAGCCCTCGCCGGACGCAATCCCTTCGGGACCATGCAGGACCGCGATGGCGTCCTCTGGCTCGCCGAGCCGGGGAACTTCGACGACGCGACCGAGCCGGACGCCGGCGTGGAGCGGTTCGACACGTCGACGTCCACGACGGCGCTCTTCGCGCACGAGGCGGACCTCGGCGGGAGCGTCGCCGAGGTGAGCGTCTCTGCGGGCTGCGGTGTCGCCATCGTCGCCGACGCGACCGCAGTGAACGCCACCTCGCTGGCTCTCTTCGACCCCACGAGCGGGAGCGTCGTCGCGCCGGCCTCCGCGTCACCGCTCGCGACGCCGGGGTTCGATCTGGAAGGGCTCGCGTGGAGCGGAGGTGCGATGCTCGTCGGCGACCGGCAGCGCGCCTCGTCGGGATATCCGCTGCACGTCTTCGATGGCGCGTGCGCGCCCGTCGAGCGCCCCGACGCGGTCTTTCTCCCGCTGCCGCCCATCGCGGTGGGCGTCGCGCAGTGACTACTGCGGCGTGGACTCCGCGCAGAACCCGTCGATGCACTGGATGCCCTGCGCGTACCCGCAGCAATCGCTGGCCGTCGTGCACTTGTTGGTGAGCCCCGAGCATCCAGGGGGCTGCGTGCCGCACACGAACCCGCCGTCGACGTCCTCGCAGTAGCCGCTGCAGCACTGGTCGCCCGTCAGGCACGACGCGCCGTTCTGCTCGCAAGGATCCACGACCCAGTATCCGCGCGAGTTGCCCGCGAGGAGCTCCTGCGCCGGCAGATAGAAGGCCGGGTGACTGGGGTCCGTCCCCGGTTTCGCGTTCAGATCGATCGCCGCGACCCACAGCTTCTTCGTGGTGGCGGACTTGCTGGGGTCGTAGTTGCGCGGGTCGCTGAGGAAGGGATCCTGCGTGGCGACGTTGCCGTAGAGGCGCCGGCTCGTGAAGACCACCCAGGCGTAGCCGCCGGACGGCACGGGGTTGACGGTCGGCTCGTACTGAAGCGTCGCGTCCTGGGTGTGGTTCGTCCCGCTCGTCGGCAGATACCCGACGCCGTTGAGAGTCGCGAGCGGCGCCGCGGTCTGCGTGGCGAGGTCCGCCCACCAGAGCTCGCCCATCGACCCGTCGCGCGTCGCCCCGAACTCGCCGTCGTTGGCCACCTCGTGCTCGAAGATCACGGCGTCGTTGGTCGGCAGGAACGCGGGGAAGAGATCCGGATTCCCCGTCGGCGTGTGCAGCGTCACCTTGTTGGCGAACGTGTTCGTCGCCTGGGTGAAATCCATCGCCGCGAGCGAGAGCTGGTCGGTCGTGTAGTCGTTGAATGCGATGTGCTTGCCGTCGGGCGAGAAGACGGGCGTCGCCGCTCCCTGTCCCGGGGGCAGGCCGGTGGAGGCGATGGGCGTTCCCGCCGGGAGCGCGAAGAGGCCGCTCGTCGCGGGGGGGCTGATCCCGGGCAAAGGCCCGGCGTTGCTGAGGAGGAACGTCCCGTCCGGCGATATGGCGGGGAACGCGAACACGCCGCTCGCCGGCGACATCACGGTCTCGGCGTTGGCGTTCGTGAGCGAGTAAGAGCTCGACTCGTTGTAGTTGTCGCCATGCTGCGTGACCAGCGTCGAGCCCTGCGCGGCGACCGAGTGACACACCCGGCAGCCCGTCCAAGGGGCGCTCGCCGTATTCGTCCCTGCGACGAGCACCGGGCTCGTCGCGCCGTGCTTGATCGCCAGAGTCGCGCCGCCGAAGGGTTGATTGGCGCCGCCTCCCGTGCAGCAGTAGTTGTGGACCAGGTCGGTGCCGTACGACTGGTAATAGACGGTGCCCGTGAGCAGGCCCTGCGCGATCGTCCACGTCTCGGTCAGCGGCCCGTACGCGACGCCCCCCGACGAGAAGGCGAGCGTCACCGTCACCGGCTCGCCCTGGTTGGAGTACGAGAGAGTGTCCCACGCGAGCTGGGGGATCGGCGCGTTGATGTACGGCGTCGCCGTCGCCGCGAAGAAGCCCTGGTAGTCGAAGCCGTTCTCGTGGAGGTGGATGAAGACCGCGTCGTAGTTGCGCGGGGCGTTCCACTGGAGGAGCGGCGCGAGGAGCCCCTGCGGCCACACGGTCTTGTCGTACGGGTAGAGCCACGCGAGGCCCGTGTCGGCGGTGAGGCTCCCCTGCAGCAGCACCTGCGTCGCGCCGGGTACGGGGCCGCCGGGGGGATTGCCGCCGACGCCGCCGTTGCCGCCCGCGCCGCCGCCCCCCGCGTCGCCACCGGGAGGACCCCCGTTGGCGACGAGCTGGACGACGACGGTGACCTTCGTCGACGCTACCTCGGAGCCGAAGGTGGCCGTCACGTTCGCCGTGCCGCCGACCTGGCCCGTCGGCGTCATGACGCCGGTCGCCGCGACGATGCTGCCGATCTGCCCGAGGTCGATGGCGAAGGACGCGTTGACGGCCTGGCCGTTCTCCGTCGCCGTGAAGGGCACCGTCGGCGTCTGCTGTCCGTAGGGGACGACGATGGTCTTGTTGGCCGGCGAGATGACGAGCGTCCCGCTCGGGGCGTCGCCGCCCGCGGCGTCGCTGAAGAGGTTCGGCCCGTCCCCGTTGCTGCCGCTCGAGGTGCCGTCTCCGCTGCCGTCCAGCGTCGACGCGTCTTGACCGGGTATGAACGTCGAGCCGCCGCTGTTGCCGCCGCAGGCCCCTCCGAGCGCGGCGACGAGGAGACAGAAGAAGAGAAGGAGGGCGAGGCGTGAGGTTCGCATGAGGGCCACGTTAGTTAACCATGGCTGACCTCCGGCTGCATTGTTACAGCCTCACTGTGCCTGCGGGGCTGGGCCCCTAGCTCCAGAGAAGGTGCGTATCCAGGTCCACCACGGCCAAGGATTCGCGCGTTCCTGCGGGGATCGGCGGGCTCACGGTCGACTCGACGAAGGTCGCCCCCTTCATGCGCAGGATCTGCTCCGCGTATGCCGCGTGCATCGGCGCGAACCAGGGCAGGACGAACTCCGGGGCTCCCAGGCGTCGCATGACGATGTGGCCGGGGGCGATCAGCTCGCCGATCCCGTCGCCGAAATCGTAGTACTGGCGCTCGAACCGCGCGAGGATCACCGCGACGTTGTCGAAGGTCATCGCCTCGAACAGCCGCCGATACACCTGCTCCACGTCGTAGCGAGCCTGCTCGGCGCCCTGCTCGCGGCCGAGCACCTCCACGGGTTTCTCGAGGAGCCGCGCGAGCGCGACGTTGATGGGGAGCATCGGGAGGAGATCGCACCAGCTCGACGCGAGGAATGGCTGCCGAAGGAAGGGGAGGATGCGCTCGTCGTCGAGCTCGCGGCCGAGCGCCTCGAGGCCTCCCGGCACGCGCCGCTCGACGAGCCGCATCACGCCGCGGTAGGCGATGCCTTTGATGTGGAAAGGGCTGGTGCCCGGGGGGAACGGCAGGCGCGTCAGAGGGCGCACGGCGGAGCTCTGCGTGCTCGGCGCCGCGTCGGGCTCTCGGACCGACGGCGGAATCGCGACGGGCGTCGACGGCGTAGCGGAGAAGTCGCGCTCCCATCGAACCGCGGTGCGCGGGTCGGCCATCGGCACGAGGGCCCTCGCCAAGGCGCGCACGTCGGGGTAGCGCTCGTCCGGATCACGCGCGAGCGCACGCATGACGACCTCGTCGAAGGCCTCCGGCAACCCCGGCAGCCGCCGGCTCGGGGGCGGCAGCGGCGCGTGCCGCACCTTCTCGAGCAGCGCATAGAACGACTCGTCCTCGAACGGCGGCTGCCCGGTGACGGCCTCGTAGAGGATGGCGCCGAGCGCGTACTGGTCGGCCTTGGCGCCGGCGCGCTTGGTCCCGAACGTTTGCTCGGGGGACATGTACTGCAGCGTGCCGATGACGGTGTCGTGGGCGGTGAGCGGGGCCGTCTCCACCATCGTCGTCATGAGCTTCGAGAGACCGAAGTCGACGATCTTCGGCTGCACGTCGCCGTGGTGGTCGCGCGACAGGAACACATTGGCCGGCTTCAGATCGCGGTGCACGATGCCTTGGTCGTGCGCGAAGGCGAGGGCGGCGGCGACGGGCAGCACCACGTCCAGCGCCTCGGCGATCGACACCCGCTTCCGATCGCGCAGGAACTGGGCGCCGTCCTGGCCCGTGAGACGCTCCATCACGAGGTAGGCGACGTCGCCTTCGACCCCGACGTCGAGGATGCCGACGACATTCGGGTGGTCCAGCCGGGCCGCGACGCGCCCTTCGCGCACGAAGCGTGCGCGCATCTCTTCGTCGCTCGTCAGGTGCTCGTGCATCACTTTGATGGCGACACGCTTGCCGAGGCCCGTGTGGGTCCCCTCGAAGACGCTCGCGGTGGCGCCGTGCCCGATGAGCGGGCCGACCTGATAAGGCCCGAGCCGTACGCCCTTCAGCAGATCGCTCCGCATCGATATGGCAGGCATCTCACCGGCTCGGGCGCACCCGAGCCTCCTATCCTTGAGGCTACGGTGCGGCCGAGCTCCCGTCCACGGCCGCCACCTGCGAAAGTATTCCCGGCAAAAGGTTCGAAGAAACACGAAAAAAAAGAGTCGCCGTGCCCGTTTGCGCGCAAAGCGCCCGAAGCGTCGTGCGTCTATACTTCGCGACAATGCGCATCCTGGAACGACTCGCGAAGGTCGGTGCCCTCGTCGGCGCCTTTGGTGTGGCCAGCCTCCTCGCGCTGCGGCTGCACGGCGGAGGGCTCTGGGACGGCCTCGCCCCGGCGATCGCCGCGGGCAACGGTGCCGCCGACCACGCCCCGGCCGCCTACGATCTCACGCAGCTCAAGGTCGTCAACGAGGTCCTCAAGACGATCCGCGACCGCTACGTCGATCCGAAGCGCGTCAAGGCGAAGGACATGCTCCTGTCGGCCCTCGACTACGTCCAGAAGGACGTGGCGCAGGTCATCGTGGTGCGCGACGACACGAACCCGAGCCAGGTGCGCGTGCGGGTCGACACCCAGGAGAAGACCTTCCGCGTGGACGACGTGAACGGACCGTGGGACGTCAGCTCGCACCTGCGCGACGTGTTCGCGTTCGTCCAGGACGGCCTCCGCGGCACGGATGTCGACCTCCGTGACGTCGAGTACGCGGCCTGCAACGGCATGCTCCACACGCTCGATCCTCACTCGGTCCTGCTCTCGCCCGACGCCTACAAGGAGATGAACCTCTCGACGCAGGGCCAGTTCGGCGGCCTCGGCATCGTCATTTCCATCCGCGATCAGCAGCTCACCGTGATGAACCCCATGCCGGCGACGCCCGCCGGGCGCGCGGGGGTCAAGAAGTACGACCGCATCGTGAAGATCAACGGCGAGTCGACGCTGAACATGGGCCTCAACGAGGCCGTCAACCACCTGCGCGGCGCGCCCGGCACCAAGGTCACCGTCTTCATCCATCGCGACGGAGCCGAGGGGTGGGCCGGCGTGAAGCCGTTCGAGCTGACGCGCGAGGTCATCCACGTCGCGTCCGTGGAGCACAGGCTGCTCGACGGCGGCATCGGGTACGTCCGGCTCAAGCAGTTCCAGGCGAACACGACGACCGATCTGCAAGCCGCCCTCGCCGACATGAAGAAGAACGGGGAGCTCAAGGGGCTCGTGCTCGACCTGCGGGGCAACCCCGGCGGCCTGCTCGATCAGGCGGCGAAGGTGGTCGACACGTTCGTGGCGGACGGGCCCATCGTCGCGACGGTCGGCAACCCGAGCGAGGGTCGCGAGGAGAAGACCGCGCACGGCGAAGGGACCGAGCCGAACTACCCGCTGGCGCTCCTCGTGAGCGGCACGAGCGCGAGCGCGAGCGAGATCGTGACGGGCGCGCTGAAGAACCACGACCGCGCGGTCGTCATCGGGGAGACGACGTTCGGCAAGGGCAGCGTGCAGCTCGTCTTCACGGATCTCCCCGACAAGGCCGCCCTCAAGCTGACCATCGCGCAGTACCTGACCGAGCCGGGGGACGTGTCCATTCAGGGCGTCGGCGTGACGCCGGACATCGAGCTCGACCCGATGACGATCGACCCGCTGGAGATGGACCTCACGGCGGACACGGGCGGCATCAAGGAGCGGGACCTGTCGCGGGCGCTGTCGAACGTGCGCGCGAAGGAGGGCGCCCGTCCGTCCGAGGTGGTGAAGTTCGATCGCCCGATGAAGGATCTTCTGGAGCTTCGCGAGCGGGGCGGGGACCTCGACGAGAACTTCGAGCTCGATTTCGCCATCAAGTTCGCCCACGACTTCGTCTCCCACGTGCAGCCAGGCAAGCGCGCCGACGAGGTGCGCCAGGCGCGGCAGTACATCGCCGACACGCGCAAGGCCGAGGTCGACAAGGTGGCCGAGGAGCTCCGGGGGATGAGCATCGACTGGAGCGACGCGCCGGCAGACGTGCCCGCGGCGCCGACGCCGACCGTCCCGGCCGGCGTGGAGGTCAAGGTGGAGACCGACCGGCCGAACAACGAGGTGACGGCGGGCGACCCGATGAACCTCAAGCTCACGGTCACCAACAAGGGCTCCTCGACCCTGTATCGCCTCTTCGCGAAGACGAAGAGCGAGAACCCGATGTTCGACAAGAAGGACCTCGTCATCGGAAAGCTGGAGCCGGGCAAGACGCGTACGGCGATCGCCCCGGCAGGCTGGTGCGAGGTGAAGGGGCACAAGGTCGGGACGACCGCCGATCTGCCGAAGGACGCCCTGAACGCGCGCACTTGTTACGTGCCGAAGGACGCGCTCATGCGTGCCGACGGGGTGACGCTCCACTTCGAGGAGGCCCGTGGCCACGCCCCGGCCGACGCGGAGATCCGCACCACCGTGAAGTCCCTCGAGAAGCCGGTGTTCGCGTACTCGTACGAGGTCATCGACAACCGGCGCGGCAACGGGGACGGGCGCATCCAGAAGGGCGAGGGGCTGACGCTCTATCTGACCGTGAAGAACGCGGGCAAGGGTCGGAGCTTCGAGACGCAGGCGAACCTGCGGAATCTGTCCGGCGAGGGCGTGCTCCTCCATGACGGCCGCTTCGACATCTCGAACATGATGCCGGGCGACGTGAAGCGCGTGGCCTTCACCTTCGACGTGGAGCCGGCGCTGGCCGATCCGGAGGCCAAGGTGCAGCTGCAGATCCGCGACGAGGACCTGCGCGAAGAGGTCGACGAGAAGGTGCGCCTGCCGATCATGGACGCCTTGACGGTGTCCCCCTCGGGTGGGGCAGAGGCAGCGAAGTCCACGGGAGCCGATCTCCGGAACCAGCCCGACGCCTCGGGCCGAGTCTTCGCGCGTCTGCCGGCCGGAACGGCGGCGACGGTCCAGGGGACGGCCAACGGATACGTGAAGCTCGGCCTCGGCGACGGGCGCTACGCCTTCGCGAAAGCGACGGAGCTCGAGTCGGCGCATGGCTCCGTGACCGCTCCGCTCGCCTTCGAGGACGCCATGGCGCACGCGCCGCCGGCCGTGGAGATCCCGCAGCCCCAGCTCGCAACGCGCGATGCCCGCACGCTGGTGCACGGCTCGGCGACCGACGACGCTCAGCTGCTCGACGCCTACATCTTCGTCGGCTCCCGCAAAGTCTTCTATCGGTCCAACCGCAACGGGCAGGACCCGAAACGCATGGCGTTCGATGCCGACCTGCCGCTGCGACCCGGTGTGAACGTGGTGACGATCGTCGCGCGCGAGAACCCGGACACGGTCACGCACCGCACGTTCATCGTGCGTCGCGACGGCGCGAACGGTGAGCTGCTGGCGACGCCCAAGACCGAAGACGAGCTCAGTGAGACGGGCAGCGAAGACGACTGAGCTGCGCAGCGCCGGCAGCACCAGCGGGCATCGACCCCCACGGTGCTGCCTCGAGTACGCATAGCGCCCCTGGAATCCAGTGACGAAGGCGAGAACGCGCCGCCCTTCGCACACGCGGGGCCGGCGGGAGTGACACTGTTCGCGGCTGGGTGTGTTTGAGTCCGTATCGTTTTGGCTCGTACAAAACGTATGGGAGAAAGGGGATTTCATGTGGCGTTCGCTAGCCTGCTCGCGCGGTTGAGGTAGCTCCTACGGTTCGCGGCTTTCCGCGTCAGGGGGCGGAGGGAGAACCGATGCGAGCAAGGACGATCCTGTCGGCGGCGATTGCGGTGGCGGCCCTGGGGGCCTGCGGCGACTTCTCGGGTGATCCGCCGACGGCGACCGTGGCGCAGAGTGCTACGAGCGTGAGGAAGGTCCCGCGGCCGGACAACCCGTACACGCTCTTCGAGACCCTGCAGGTCCGGCCTCTCGCGCTGTCGGCGAACGGTCTCCTCTTCGCGACCAACACGCCGGACAACCGGCTCGAGATGTTCCGGATCGAGTCTCGGGGCCTGCAGCCGCTCGGGTCCGTGGTGGTCGGTCTCGAGCCGGTCGCGGTCGCGGCGCGCGCCAACGGTGACGTCTGGGTCGTCAATCACCTCTCGGACTCGGTGAGCATCGTCCACGTCGACGGCTTCGGGAACGCGAGCGTCGTCAATACGCTGTTCGTCGGCGACGAGCCTCGCGACATCGTCTTCGCCGGCCCGAACCAGAGCCGCGCCTTCATCACCACCGCGCACCGCGGGCAAAACTCCCCCGACGATCCGGACCTCTTCAACCCGGCGAGCGGCCGGGCCGACGTCTGGGTATTCGACGCCGACAACCCCGGTACGGCCGGAGGGAAGCGGCTCACCAAGATCACCCTCTTCGCGGACACGCCTCGCGCGCTCGCCGCGTCGGCCGACGGCAAGACCGTCTACGCGGCGGCGTTCTTCTCGGGCGACCAGACGACGGTCGTCTCGGAAGACGCCGTCAACACGGTCTACGGCGGCGTGATGCCCGGCCCGGCGACGATCACCCTCGGCGGCCAGGTCATCCCGCAGCCGACCACGGGGCTCATCGTGAAGTGGAAGCCCGGCCCGGACGGAAACAACCACTGGATCGACGCCTACGGGACAATCTTCGATCCGTTCGTTCGGGTGAGCCTGCCCGACGAGGACGTCTTCGCCATCGACGCGACGGCGAACCCGCCCGTCGCGACGGGGTCGTTCGCGCACGTCGGAACGACGCTCTTCAACATGGCCGTCAACCCGAAGAGCGGGAAGGTCTACGTCTCGAACACCGACGCCCACAACGACGTGCGGTTCGAGGGGCACACGCCCGGCGTCACGTCCGTCGCCGGCAACCTCGTCGACAGCCGGATCACCGTGGTCGACCCGGCGACCAAGACGATCGTCGCCACGAACCTGAACTCGCACCTGAACCACGCCGCGGGCACCGGCAACCCCGCGCTGAGCGTGGCGTTCCCGGAGGACCTCGCCATTTCCCAGGACGGAAGGAGCCTCTACGTCGTGGCTCAGGGCTCGAGCAAGCTCGCCGTCTACGACACCGCGGCCCTCGAGTCCGGGTCCGCTCCGCCGAGCCTGTCCAACCAGGTCCTCCTCAGCGGCGGCGGTCCCACCGGCGTCACCCTCGACGAGCATGCCGGCCTCGCCTTCGTCCTCACGCGCTTCGACGACGGCATCTCGGTCGTCGACCTAGGCTCGCGCAGGGAAGTGGGCCACGTGAAGATGTACAACCCCGAGCCGTCGAGCGTGACGGCCGGCCGGCAGTACCTCTACAACGCGACGCTGACCTCGACGCTCGGCGACCAAGCGTGCGCGAGCTGCCACATCGGCGGCGACTTCGACGGGCTCGCGTGGGACCTCGGCAACCCGGGGAACATTCCGCTCCCCATCACGAACCTCGCCGCGACCGACAGCGTCATCCACACCATCCCCGAGGCCGACATCGCGGGTCTCATCGGACCGCAGGAGGCCGGCTTCATCTTCGGCTACTACCAGCCCTGCAAGGGACCGATGACGACGCAGAGCCTGCGCGGGCTCGACAACGCGGGCCCCATGCACTGGCGCGGCGATCGCAACGGCGCGGTCCAGCAGACCGGCTCGCCCTTCCTGGACGGCTCGGGCGACCCCGTTGTCTCCGCCCAGCCGAGCTCCGGCATCTTCGACGAGGTCAACGCGTTCAAGTCGTTCAACGTCGCGTTCCCCGGGCTCGTCGGAAACGCCGCCGAGCTCAGCGACGCGGACATGACCGACTTCACGACCTTCATGCTCCAGTCGACGTACCCGCCGAACCCGATCCGCGCGCTCGACAACTCGCTGACGGCTTCACAGGCCGGGGGCGCCGCCTTCTTCGCCAACGCGGCGCCGAACGGCCAGGAGCTGCCGGTCGACCGGTTCCACAACTGCAACGGCTGCCACGTGCTCGATCGCGGCGGCAATGCGGGCGCGAGCAAGCACCCGGGCTTCTTCGGGACCGACGGGCGGCTCTCGTTCGAAAACGAGCCGCAGACCTTCAAGGTGCCGCACCTCCGCAACGCGTACCAGAAGGTCGGCATGTTCGCGTCGTCGCTCGACTCGGTGCACGCGGTGGGGACGGTCATCCCGCAGCTGAACCCGCCGCTCCCCGGCGTGCGCGGCTTCGGCTTCCAGCACGACGGCGCCGACGGCAAGCTCGAGGACTTCTTCACGGCGTTCGTCTTCATCCAGACGACGGTCACCATCACGTTCGACGGCATCCCGAACATCCCGCCGAACCCGTACGGCATCCCCCTCTTCGCCAACCCGGCGGACCCGACGAACCCGGCCAACGGCATCTCGACCCAGGGCCTCCAGCTGCGGCACGAGCTCGCCGATTACGCGTTCGCGTTCGATACGAACCTCTACCCGATCGTCGGCCAGCAGATCACCCTCACGGAGCCGGACCAGGCGTCGGTCGCCGCGCGCATCGCGCTCCTCGAGGCCCAGGCGACCGCGGGGCAGACCGACCTGGTCGCTCACGGCACGTACCTCGGGCAGGACCACGGCTTCACCTTCTCGGGCGGAATGTGGACCCCCGACGTGTCGTGGCTACCGCCCCTCACCGACGCCCAGCTCCGCGCGTTCGCCATCTTCGGCCCGCTGACGTTCATGGCCGTTCCGCCGGGCGAAGGCTGGCGAGTGGGCGTCGACCGGGACGGAGACGGCTTCGTCGACGGCGACGAGCTCGCGCTCGGGACCGATCCCGGCGGTCCCGGCAGTCACCCGTAGTCGGCCGCCCGGGCTAAGCTCGGGCGCCATGTCGGTCCGCCTCCACGTCAACGTCGATCACGTCGCTACCCTCCGCAACGCGCGCGGCACGTCGTACCCCGACCCCGTGCGCGCTGCGGAGGAGTGCCTCGCCGCCGGAGCTCACGGCATCACGGCGCACCTTCGCGAGGACCGCCGGCACATCGTGGACGACGACGTGGAGCGGCTGCGCGCCCTGTGCGCGTCTCACCATCGCACCTTCAATCTGGAGATGGCGGCCACCGACGAGATGGTCGCCATCGCTTCGCGTGTGAAGCCCGAGGTCTGCACGCTGGTGCCGGAGCGAAGGCAAGAGCGGACGACCGAAGGCGGGCTCGATGTCGCGGGCGGCGGCGACGGCCTCGTCGGGCGCGTGAAAGCCCTCGTCGGCGCGGGCATCAAGGTGAGCCTCTTCATCGCGGCCGACGGCGACGCGGTCGAGCGCGCGCGGGCGATGGGCACCGCCCAGGTCGAGCTCCATACGGGAGAGTACGCTCACGGGAGGGAAGGGGAGCTGGAGCGGCTGGCCGAGGGCGCGCGGCGGGCGCATGCGCTGGGGCTCGAGGTCGCCGCGGGTCACGGGCTCACGCAGGACAACGTGTCGGCGCTCGTGGCGATTCCGGAGATCGCCGAGCTGAACATCGGCCATGCGGTCGTGGCGGACGCGGTGTTCGTGGGTATGGGAGAGGCGGTCCGTGCGTACGAGGCCGCCATCGCGAGAGGTCTGTCGCGGCGCGTGCGCTAGGATCCTCGCGTGACCCCCGTCCTCTCGCGCGCGCAGATGCGCGCCTTCGACAAGCACGCCATCGAGGTCTGCCACGTCCCGAGCCTCGTGCTCATGGAGAACGCCGGCCGCGGTGCGACCGACGTCCTCGTTCGCGAGCTGCTCGACGGCGATGCCGCCAACGCTCGCGTGATGATCGTGTGCGGTACGGGCAACAACGGTGGCGACGGCCTGGTCATCGCGCGTCACCTGCTGCTGCGCGGCGCCGATCCGACGGTGTGGCTCTGCGGCGACGCAACGAAGGCATCTCCGGACGCCCGGGCAAACCTCGATGGGTGGCGCGGCGTCGGCGGGGAAGTGCTCGAGGTCCCTGCCGGCTCGTCGATCGAGGCGCTGAAGGCGGCCCTGGGCGACGCCGACGTCGTCGTCGACGCGCTCTTCGGCACGGGCCTCGACCGCCCTCTCGAGGGTCTGCTCGCCGACGTGGTCCGCGCGATGAACGCCGCGACGGTGCCGCGATTCGCCGTGGATCTCCCCTCCGGGCTCGATGCCGACACCGGGCGCGCCCTCGGGGTCGCGGTCGAGGCGAGCGTCACGGTGACCTTCGCCCATCACAAGCTGGGCCTGCTCACGCCCGGGGGCGCCGCCCTCGCGGGGCGCGTGCAAGTCGTCGACATCGGCGTGCCGGCGAGCCTCGTGGCGCACGTGGGAGGCTCCGCGCAGCGGATGGAGACGGCGGACCTGAGGCAATGGCTCACGGCGCGGGCGCCCGGCGCTCACAAGACGTCCGCCGGCCACGTCGTCGTCCTCGCCGGCTCTGCGGGGCGGATCGGGGCGCCCCAGCTGGTCGCTCACGGCGCGATGCGCGCTGGGGCCGGCCTGGCGACCATCGCCACGTGGCCGGGCGCGGCGAGCGTCATCGAGGGCCACGTGCTCGAAGTGATGACCGCGCGCATCGATCCGGCGAGGTCGGGCGAGAGCCTCGACGCGATCCTGGCCCACAAGCAGGCCGTGGTCATCGGCCCGGGCTTCGGTCTGGGGGACGACGCGCGCCTGGCCGTGGAGTACGTGATCGCCTCGTGGCTCGGGCCGGTCGTCGTCGACGCGGATGCGCTGAGCATGTTCGCGGGGCGACCGAGCGTCTTCATGGCATCGAAGAAGGCCATCCTCACGCCCCATCCGGGAGAGGCGGCGCGCCTGCTTGGAAAAACCGCCGCGGACATCGAGGCGGACCGTTTTCATGCGGCGCGAGAGCTCGTCGCCGCGACGGGCGCCGTGGTCGTGCTCAAGGGGGCGCACACGCTCGTCGCTTCGCCGGATGCACGCATGGCCGTGTCGCCGGTGGCGTGCCCGGCCCTCGGCACGGCTGGATCGGGGGACACGCTCGGGGGAATCATCGGCGCGATGGCCTGCGGGCTGGAGCCGTTCGAGGCGGCTTGTGCGGGGGTTCTCCTTCATGCGCTGGCGGGGGAAGCCTGGGCCAGGGCGCACGGCGGAGCCGACCGCGGGATGCTCGCCTCCGAGATCGCCGACATGCTCCCACAGCTCCTCGCGTCGAGCCGCGCGTAGGCCACGGAACACAGTCGTTGGACACAGGGACACGCGCTCCGGCCGTGCACCGCCGTTTCCTCAGTGTTCTTGCGGTGGTGCTGCGTGGCACCGGCCTTGCGCTAGAGGCGCCGCATCACGGAGGACACGATGCCCGCCCCCGCTTCCGCCGCCCATCCCAGCCCATCTCCGGCCGCCCCCCAGCGGCGCCCCGCCGTCGTCGCGCGCGACACGAGCGAGCTTCACGCCGGCCTGGTCCAGCTCATCCCGGAGCTGCGCGCCCGCGCGATGCGCCTCTGCGGCGATCGCGCCGCGTCGGACGACATCGTCCAGGACGCCGTCGAGCGCGCGCTCCGCTTCGCCGATCAGTACCAGCGCGGGACCAACCTCCGCGCCTGGGCCTTCCAGATCCTCTTCAGCGTCTTCGTCACGCGATGGCGCCGTCGTCGTCGCGAGCGCAACGCCCTCGAGAACCTCGCCAGCGATCCCTGCGCCTGGACGGTGCCGACCGGCTTCACCGCGCCCGATCGCGGCGCCGGAGCGCTCACCCCGTCGACGCAGCGCAAGCTCGACGCGCTCCCCGAGGGGTTCCGCGCAGTCCTCGTCATGGTCGACATCGAGCAGCGCACGTACCGCGACGCGGCCCTGGAGCTGGGCGTTCCGGTGGGCACGGTGATGAGCCGGCTGCACCGCGGTCGCAAGCTGCTCGCGGCGCAGATGGCCGAGGAGCGAGACGCGGCGTGAGAAAGTCGGGGGGTCGTCAGCCGCGCGGGTTCCAGGGGACGTCGGCGATGCCGGCGAGCACGTTGGCCCAGCGGGCGAGGGCGAAGAGCAGATCGCTCAGCCGATTGAGGTAGATGACGACGTCCCCCCGGGCAGGAGCGTCGTCCATGGCCAGCACGGCGCGCTCGGCGCGGCGGCAGACGGTGCGCGCCACGTGAAGCGCGGCGGCCTGAGGGGAGCCGCCCGGGAGCACGAAGCTCTTGAGGGGTGCGCACGCCGCGTCGGCCACGTCGATGGCGTTCTCGAGGCGGGTGATGTCCCCCTCGCCGATGGGCGTCATCCCGAGCTTCCTTTCCTTGCCCGGGACGCAGGCGAGCTCGGCGCCGAGCGTGAAGAGGTCCTCCTGGATGGGGGCGAGGATGGCGTCGATCGCGGGCGGGAGCGCAGTGCCGCGCGCGACGCCGAGGAACGCGTTGGTCTCGTCGACCGTGCCGTAGGCCTCGACGCGCGCGCTGGCCTTGAGGACGCGACCGCCGCCAAAGAGGCCCGTCGTACCGTCGTCGCCCGTCTTCGTGTAGAGCTTCATCGGGCGCGCACTGTCGCGCGCGGCGACGGCGGGTGCAAGGCGGGATCAGGCGGCGCTTCAGGCGCGATGCAATGCGGCGTTTCTCGTGGCCGCCTGCGCCGAGCTGTACTCTTTGTAGAAGTCGAGGGCCGCGGCGACGAGGTCGCCCCCGCTCTTCTTGGCGTCGTGTGCGTCGTCGGCGGCGCTCTTGGCCTGGTCCGAGGCGGATCGCGCCGCGGCTGCGTTGGCGTCGTCGTTGCCGGCGGCGCCCTCGTAGAGGGCGGAGCCGATCTTTCCTTCCGCATGAGTGATCATGCCGTCGGCCTTGTACAGTCGAGAATCGGTGGTTTCCTGGCCGCTCGACGACATCGCGCCGGCGCTTGCAGCGTCGAAGGCTCCCTCGCTCATCATGCCCAGCCCCTCGGCGATGCCGCCGGCCATCGTGTCCTGGGCCTTCTGCCGCATCGCCGCGACCTGCTGATTGTCCTCGCCGACTTCGATCTTCTGCTCGACGTCGCGGGCGGCCTGGGCGTTGGTCTGCTGCTGCTGTCCCGACTTCACCGCGAGCGCCGCCAGCTCCGCGCCAGGGTCGCCCGAGACGGCGAGCGCCGCTACGGGGTCGGGAAGAAACGCCTCGGGGCCCGTGATTGCCCCGGCAGGCGCGTCGTCTTCTGTCGCTACGACGGGGGGTCCGATCACTCCCTGCATGGCATTGACGGTCATGACTCACCCTTTCACGGAGATGTTGGCCACGGCGGCGGCCGTGGACTGGTCATTGGCTTGAATGGCGCCCTGGGTCGCCTGCAGCGCGCCTTGGTGGGACTGGTCGGAAGCCTTCAGATCGTCGATCACGTCGCCGACGGTCTGGGTGAGCTCTGCGTTCTGATTCACCGCGTGCTGCATGTCGGCCGCAGCGTTCTCGGCCGCCGCCGCGAAGGCCTGGTTCTCGATGTGCGCCCCACCGGCCACCACCTCGGACCCACCGCCGACACCGTTCAGGGCGGCGCCGACGCCGAGCGCGGTCTTCGACGTGGCGTTGAGTCCCGTGTCGAGAGCTCCGACCGCGACGCTGCTGGCTCCCGCCGCGACCCCGAGGACATCGCATCCGATGGCGATCCCTTCCGAGGCTTTCCCGAAGCAGTGGGTCTCGTCGATGACGTCGCCACTGACGGAAAGGAGGATCGCGGCACCTGCGATCGTTGCAGCGCCGCTTCCGAAGGACGCCGCGGTCACGACCGCCGAGCCGACGATCGCCGCGCCCTTGGCGACGACGAGGGCGCCTTTCTCGAGGTCGTTCCAGAAGGCGGGGCTGTTCGCCGCATCCTTCACGTCCGACGCGGTGTCCTTCACGAGGGCCCCGGGCTTCAGGTGCACGGCGTCCTTCGTGACGTCGCCCGCCAGGTGTCCGAGGCTCGAAAAGAAGCCGCGTCCGTGGTTGGCCTGGTTGGCCTGTTCCCTCGCGGCGGCGGCTTGCTGGTCGGCGAGGGCGTTCTTCTCCGCCTGCTCGTCGATCTTCACGGTCGCCTCGCCGACCTGCATGCTGCTTTGCGATTGCTGCGCCATGGCCGAGTAGAGCAGGCCGAGCGCGTCGTCGAGGCTGCCGCCCGACAGCGGGTCGGCGTCCGGGAGGAGCGGCGTGTCCGTCGTGCTCACTGCTCCCCCGGAGTCCGTGGCTGCGACCGGCGGGCGCGCAGCCGTCACGGCCTGGGCCGTCACGGCCGCCTCCTCTCGGCCGCGACGAGCCGCCGCAACTCGTCGTCGCGAAGCTCGTCGGCGATGCGGCCAGCCTCGTCGACGGCCTCGCGGGCCGCACCTTCGAGACCGCGACGCCGGAGGATGCGGGCGCGTGCCAGCTCACATCGCGGCGTCGTGTGCACGACCTCGGACGCCGCGACGTAGAGCTCCAGAGCGATGTCGTGCTGGTCCATCGCCTCGTGGCACGCGCCGAGGGCCAGCCACCCGCGCTCGTCGTCCGGCGCGATGTGAATGAGCGCCCGGAAGACGCTCTGGGCGTGCTTGAACCGGTCCTGCGAGTAAAGCCAGTGTCCCGTCGCGTAGAGCGCCTCGATGGCGCCGGGTGAGGGCTGGGGCGGGGGTACTTTCATCATCATGGCGCACCTCCCTCACGTGCCGATCTTGTCGGCGATCTTCTGCGTGGCGTCGTTGATCGACTGCATGATGCTCGTCGTCAGCGTGATCGCCGTCGTCTGCTGGGAGATCAGGGACTGGACCTTGATCATGCCGAGCTGAGCATCCTGGTTGATGCTGCTGTTCACGTTGGTCAGCGTCTGCGAGAACCCGGTGATCTCGGCAGCGCTGAGCGCGCCGTCCTGACTGTTGTTGACGGTGGGCGGCGCTTGGGACCCGGAGAAGGTGCCGGGCTGCGTGGCGCTGCAGTAGAACCCGTGGAAGACGCCGTTCCCGTCCGTGTAGGGGCCCGAGCCCGTGGCCATGATGGCGTCATGGAGCTGCTCGAGCGTGCCGAGCTGCGAGTTCGTGGGATCGTTCTTTTGCATCGTCGTGATGACGCTCTCGAGCTTCGACTCGAGGCTCTTGCACTCGTCGTTGTCGGTCATGAGGCCCGTGCCCGCGACCGCCGCGTCGTTGGAGAGGTCGGCCAGGATGTTTCCGATGGCGCTCTGCTCGGAGTCCGCGTTCTGCTGCTGCGTCATCACGGTCTGGACCTGCCCGTCGATGTTCTGGAGCTGGCTCTGGCAGTAGGCCATGAGGGCCTGGGGAGTCAGATAGACCGGGGGAGGGTCATCCTCGCCTCCTCCTCCGGTCGCCGGGATCCGCGTCGCGTTGGAGACCGCGTCCCCGTTCATCATGTCGTAGAGCGCCTGCTGCTGGGCGGCGGTCGGGTGGATCGTCGTGGTCATCTTCTTTCTCCTCTTTCTCTTCAGGCGCGGACGCCCATCACGGGCACCGCGGGTTCCAGGTTCGAGCCGATGATCTGGTCCAGCACGTGGCGGGGCACCGCGATCTCGACGTTGCCGAGGCTGGCCGCCATCGCGTGCAGCTTCCGCAGCGCATCCCTCTGCTGCTCCAGCTCGCGCTGGAGGGCTTCCAGCCCCTCCTTCCGATCCGTCGCCGTCGTCATCGGTCCTGCCTGCCTTTCTTGATCCCCCATCGGACGGCCCCTCGGCCGAGTTGCGCGAAAAGCGACACGCGGCCGCGCTTTCCACGCCGTCCGCCCGCGCTACACTTGACTCATGGTGCGCGAGGGACCCTATCGGCAGCTCGCAGCCCACCGCGGCGGCCCCTCCGACGCGGCCCCCGCCATCGGGCGCCAGGCGCTCCTCGTCGCCTGTGCGTGCCTGCTGATGCTCCTCCTGGCCGTGCCCGTCGTCGCGCTCGCGGAGCAGCCCTTCAGCCTCTACGCCACGCTCGTCACGGGCGCCCTCGCGGCCCTCACCGCGGTCACGCTGATCCGCATCGGCTTCGCGGCGCCCTGATGCCCGACGCCGTGGTCGAGCTGCGAGGCGTCACCAAGCGCTTCGCCGCGCACTTGGCCGTGAAGGACCTCTCGCTCTCCGTTCCGCGTGGCGTCATCTACGGCCTCCTCGGCCCCAACGGCGCCGGCAAGACGACCAGCATCCGGATGATCAACGACATCGTGAAGCCCGACGAGGGGACGATCACCCTTTTCGGCTCCCTCGCCCCCGGGCGCGCGGCGCAGCGGCGCATCGGCTACCTCCCCGAGGAGCGCGGGCTCTATCCCAAGATGACGGTCCGTCGCGTGCTCACCTTCCTCGCCGAGCTCCGAGGTCTCGATCGCACCGAAGTGGCCCCCCGGGTGATGCGGTGGCTCGAGCGGCTCGAGCTCGGCAAGTGGCTCGACGCGAAGGTGGAGACGCTCTCCAAGGGCATGCAGCAGAAAGTGCAGTTCATCGCCACCGTGCTGCACGAGCCGGATCTCCTCATCCTCGACGAGCCGTTCTCCGGCCTCGATCCCCTGAACGCCGACGTCCTCCGCGCGATCGTTCTCGAACAGAAGGCCGCGGGCCGGACCATCCTCTTCTCGACCCACCTGATGGAGCACGCCGAGCAGCTCTGCGACGCGCTCTGCATCCTGGCTCGGTCCGAGCGCGTCCTCGAGGGGTCGCTCGCCGACGTGAAGGCGACCGCCCGTGACGCGAGGAACGCGTACCGTGTGGAGATCGCCCGCGAAGGAGGCGCGCCGCCGGCCGCGCTCGCCACGAGGCCCGGTATGGTGGTGACCCGCATGCCGGGAGACGCCCACGCGTTCGACGTGGAGCTCGCGGTGGGGCGCGCGGCCGGTGATCTCCTGCGGAGCCTCGTCGACGCCGGCGAGGAGATCGTGCGCTTCGAGCGTCATGTCCCGACGCTGCACGAGATTTTCGTCGACCGCGTGCGCCGCCACGGCGCCGGCGGAGCGCGGGACGGGACCGGCGATGCCTAGCGCGTGGCTCGTCGTGGCGCGCCGCGAGTACAGCGAGGGCATCCGCTCGAAGCTCTTCCTCCTCACGTGCGTGCTCGGCCCCGTGTTCCTCGCCGCGATCATCGGCTTCAGCGTGTGGGCGCAGCTCCGCGGGGGCGGCAAGGTCGCGCGGCTCGTCCTGGTCGACGAGACGCAAGAGGCGATCGGCAAGGACGTGGCGGCCGAGCTCGAGGCGGGCAAGCTCGGCGAGAGCCAGCGCTTCGTCGTCGAGTTGGCCCCTGCCGGCGCGGACCGGAGCGGGCTCGCCCGGCGCATCGAGGCGGGGAGCCTCGACGGTTACCTGGTGCTGCCGGATGACGTCTCCGCGGGCGGCCTGGCGGTCTACCGCGGGACGAATGCGTCCTCCAACGTCGACATGGCGATCCTCGAGCACTCGCTGCGAACCGCCATCGTCCACGTGCGAGCGCGTGCCCTGGGTCTCACGGCCGCGCAGGCGACCGCGCTGCTCGCCCCCGTGTCCTTCGAGGCGCGACAACCAAGCGCGGACGGCGGAGAGGTCACGGGCGGCGCGGCCTTCGCCGTGGCCTACGTCATCTCCTTCCTGCTCTACATGAGCATCCTCCTCTATGGGGTGACCGTGATGCGCTCGGTCGTCCTCGAGAAATCGAGCCGGGTCATGGAGGTCATCGTCTCGTGCGCGCGCCCTTGGGATCTCATGCTCGGCAAGGTGGTGGGAAACGGAATGCTCGGCCTCACGCAGCTCGGCGTGTGGACGGGGCTGGCCGTCGTCGTCTCGGCCTTCAAGGCGCCCATCCTGGCGCGCTTCGCCGGGGCGGGCGCGGCCTCGATCGTCGTTCCCAGCATCGGCGCCGGTCAGCTCGCCTGCATCGTCGCCTTCTTTCTCGGCGGGTACTTCCTCTACTCGTCGATCTTCGCCGCCATCGGCGCGGCGAACGACTCGGAGCGCGACGCCCAGCAGGCGCAGATGCCCGTCATGATGGTGCTCATCGTCGCCTCGATGTGCTTTCCGATCATCAGCGGTGCTCCGCGCGACCCGCTCGCGGTCGTCCTGACGACCATCCCGTTCTTCTCGCCAGTACTGATGCCCATGAGGATCCTCATCACGCCCGTGCCTGCGTGGGAGATCGCCCTCTCGCTCGTGACGCTGCTGGCGACGATTGCCGTGGCGCTCTGGTGCGCAGCGCGGATCTTCCGCGTGGGCATCCTCATGTACGGCAAGCGCTCGACGCTGGGCGAGCTGGTGCGTTGGGTGCGCCAAGGTTGAGGACGTCACGCGCGCGCGCGCGTGCGGGAGTTGCGCCGTCGCGAGGCATCGGCTCCGATGTCCGCATGCGCGCGCTGCCCGTCCTCGTCCTCCCGCTGCTGATCGCCGGGGTCCTCGCCTGCTCCAAGGAACCTCCGTCCCCGACGGGAGCCGCGAGCGCGACACCGTCGGGCGATCCACCTTCCTCGGGCACGCCGGCCTCCGCTTCCTCGGCGCAGAACTCGCCTCGCGCGACGGACCATTTCGCGACCACGAAGGGCGACCTCGCCGTCGTGCCGCTCGAGCATGCGTCGGTTCTCTTCCAGTGGCATGGCGAGGCGGTCTACGTCGACCCGACCTCCTCGGCCGTCGCCGATGCCTCCCTGCCCAAGGCCGACGTCGTATTCCTCACCCATACGCACCCGGACCACTTCGATCCCGCCGCCATCGAACGGCTGCGCAAGCGGGGCACGGTCATCGTCGGGCCGCAGGCCGTGGCCGACAAGACCCACGTGGACGTCGTCATGGCCAACGGCGATACGAAGCAGGTCGCCGACGTCACGGCCACGGCGGTGCCCATGTACAACTTGAAGCGAGGCCCCGCGGCCGGGAAGCTCTATCACGACAAGGGGCAGGGGAACGGCTACGAGCTCGACCTCGGGGGAACGCGCATCTATCTGTCCGGCGACACCGAGTGCACGCCGGAGATGAAGGCGCTCGAGAAGATCGACATCGCCTTCGTGTGCATGAACCTTCCGTACACGATGCCGCCGAGCGAGGCGGCGGAGTGCATCGCGGCCTTCAGGCCGAAGGTCGTCTTCCCTTACCATTACCGGGGATCGAACCTCGGCGAGCTCGACGCTCCTCTCGCGGGCAAGGGCATCGATGTGCGAAAGAGGGACTGGTATCCGGGCCAGGGGAAGTGAGGGAAGCGTCGTGGACGCCCACGGGACCGAGGGGCTCCCTCGGTCAGGCGCTGAGGTGCCGGCTGACGTCGTTGCCGGCGCGACGCCTCGCGGTGCCCTGAAGCTGCTCGAAGCGACCGATGGCCTCGCGCCCGAGCGCGCGACCGAGAGCGTAGTCGCGCTCGAGTGCTTCGCGATTGCGCGACGTCCGCGACGTGGCCAGCGCCGTGAAAGGCGCCACCTGGATGACGGAGCAATCGGACGGCGGCGACGAGAGGAACGACACCGCGTCGCGGTAGGCCGCGGGCGTCGTGCGGCAAGCTCGCGCGATGGGAGGCCTGGAGCGCATGGTCCAGGCGCCGAAGCGGTTCACGAGGTGATCCTTCTTCACGAAGTCGGCGGCCCGTGAGCGTACGACCACGAGCGTGCGGGCCCCGCGGCGGTAGGCCTCGCGGACGGGGAGGGGATCGCTGATGCCTCCGTCGACGAGCTCGTGCTGGCCGACGCGCACGGTGCGGCGGTAGAGGAAGGGCAGTGCGCAGGAGGCCTTGAGCGCCTGCAGCATGTCGTCGGCTTGCGGCGTGAGGTAGCGCGGCTCGCCGGTCTTCGCGCACGTGGCCACGACCGTGTAGTCGACTCCACTCGCGGCGGCTGCGATGCAGTCGAGCGGGTCTTCGCGCGTGATGGCGCTCCACAGCCAGTCGAGATCGAGCCAATGGCCACCGCGAAGGACGCGCCACGGATCGATGAACTCGGGGCGAGACATCTGATCGAGGAAACAGCGGCGCGCGCGGCCGTGCTGGCCGGCGAGGTACGAGAGGACGTTCGAGGCGCCGACCGAGACGCCGAGCGCCATGTCGAACGGGCGGAAGCGCTGCTCGAGGAAGACGTCGAGGACGCCCGCCGCGAAGATGCCGCGCATGGCCCCGCCTTCGACGACGAGGGCTACGCGGCCGGGATCGCGGGGGGACATCAGGCCCTCTTCTTTCGCGATCGCCGTCCCGTGTCAACCGCGTCGGAGCCTCCCCCTCGCCAGGCGCCGGCGGCCGGCGACGAGCGCGGCGAGCGCGGCGGCCAGCGCCGCCCACCCTGCTGCGCCCGTACGGTTCGAAACGGGTCCCGTCGAGCACGCGCCGGCCCTCGCGGGGTAGGGCGTCTGCTGGTTCGCGGTCGTCGAGGCCGGGAGGCTCGTCGTGACGACCACGCGCCCGGGCGTCGTGTGCCGCACGTGAACCACCATGTCGCCCGAGGCGAGCGGCTGCACGACGTAGCCTTCGTCGTCCAGCGTCTCGCGCTCGAGGAGCGGCTCGTCGCCCGCCGTCACGCTCTCCGGTCGCGAAACCAGGCGAAGCGTCTCGGTGGCGTCCGCGTCGAACGTCGTCCATGACACCTCGTCCGGCGCGTAGTCGACATGGCTCACCACCGACGTCGAGCGCAGCAGGTGGTTCTCGTGGGGCGGCGCCCACTCCGGGACGGCGGCCATCGCCACGAGGAAGTGCCGGATGTAGTCGCCGTAGCCGTCGCTGAACCACCAGCCCTCGTTCTTGTCCTCGCCGACCGCGACGATGCCCTCGTCGTTGCACGTGTAGGTCGCCCACGCGAGCGACCGCGCGGCCCGGTCGCGCGCGCTCGGCTCGCCTGTGGCCTCGTACCAGAGCGCCGTGGTCGCCCCGAAGCGGGCGGTGTGGCTGCCCATCTTCGCCATGTCGGCGTTCTGTTCGCTGAGCACCGTGGCGCCCCACTGCGTGCCGCGTTCGCTGGCCGTGTCGCCGCCGAAGGTCTGACTCACCCAGGCCAGCAGGTGCGCGACGTCGTCCCGCCAGCGCTCGTCGGCCTCGGGGTGCTGGAGCAGCCAGCGAGCGGTCCGCATGGCCGCGTACTGGTTCGGGTTGGCGGCGGCATCCGACTGAATTTCGATGTCCTCGAAGTAGCCGCTCCAGGCGTCGTTCTTCAGGGGGACGCGCATCAGCCAGTCGAACGCGGTGGCGCGCGCGCGCTCGTAGCCGTCGACATCACCAAGGCCGAGGCGCCGCAGCTCGTCGAAGAGCGTGAGGGCGCCGATGACGTCGGACGAGTACTCCTCGCGTGCCACGTTGGTCTGCGCGTAGACGCGGAAGGGCCAGGGCGACAGGGTCTCGTCGCCCTCGCGCACGTGCCTGGCCAGCGCGTCGGCGCACGCGATCCCCGCCTCGCGGTAGCGCGGGTCGCCGGTCAGCTCGAAGAGCTGCACGTACGCGAAGCCGAGCTCTCCCACCTTGTCCGGCTCGATGACGCCCACGCCGTCGCCGCGACCGCAGAAGTCGCACCACTCGTCGTCCGCCCCACGATAGTCCACGTCCCCGGGGTTCGAGCTCGCGTACGGCACGCTCGCCCAGTCCCAGTCCGCGGGCGTCGTCCCGTGCGCGAGCTGGTGGTCCATCGCCGTCCGCACGAGGTCGACCGCCGCCTCATCGCCGCTGAAGGCGTACCAGAGCACCGCCGAGTCCGTGAGCATCGCGTAGAGCCCGGCCGGGTTGTGCGGCCAGCCGACGCCGGAGAGGTCCTCCGGATCGAAGCGCGAGTAGGCGAGGTAGGTGGGCAGGCCGTTGTCCTGCAAGGGGAACTTGGTCTCGAGCGCGGTGAACGCGAGCCGGGCCACCTCGGCATAGGGAGCTGGCGCGGTCGACCACGGGAGGAGCTTGCGGTCCACGTCCACGCGGATGGCGTGGCCCACGATCGTGGGCGGCGAGCTCGTCGCGATGGGACGCTCGCACGAGACGGCGCCCAAACCCGCCGACGTCAGCGCGATGGCGAACAGGACGGTCGGGGCCCGGTGCGACCGCATGAGACCCAGAATACAATCGCCGCCGTGCGGCGCGAACGCGGCCTTCAGATCATCATTGGTTACAAGCTCATCAAGGGCAGCCTCTGGCTCGTTTTCGCGGCGATCCTGCTCGTTCTGATGCAGATGGGCATCGGCGACGAGATCCTGGGGGTGGCCGAGCACGTCCGGCACCACTCGGGCGCCTGGAGCCTGCAGCTCGCCGATCTCCTCGTCCGGGCGTCGACACGGCGAGGCCTGTGGACGCTCTTCGTGGCGCTGATCGCCGACGGCGTCATGACGCTCGTGGAGGCCTGGGCCCTCATCCGCGGCCACTGGTGGGGTCCGTGGCTCGTCGTCGTCGCGACAAGCTCGCTCTTGCCGTTCGAGATCGTCGCGCTGATCCACCATCCGCACGTCTCGCGGGCGCTGCTCCTGGCGGTAAACCTCGTCATCGTGGCGTACCTGATTCGCAAGGCCCTGCGCGAGCACAGGGAACGCGTGTCCCAGCGAGCGTCGCTCCCGCGATGAGGAAGCTCCCCCTCGCCATCCTCATCCTCCTCCTCTCGTGCAACCGCTCCACCCCCAGCCCCCCCGACCCGTCCCCCCCGCCCCCTCTCGCGCCCGCGCCCCCGCCCTCGCTCGCGCCCTCGCTCGCGCCCACGCCCTCGCTCGCGCCCACGCCCACGCCCACGCCCACGCCCCGTCCCCCCCTTCCTCCCATCACCGCCTTCTTCGAATCGCTCCCCGTCCCGGGCCACCCCGACGCCTTCGTTTCGCTCCCCACCGGCGCGACCTCCCGTCGGCCCGTCGTCGTCGTGATCCACGGCGCCGGCGATCGCCCGGACTGGCAGTGCGGCGGCTGGCGCCGCGCCACCGGCGAGCAAGCCTTCATCGTCTGCCCCACCGGCCAGGTCGATCCCGGCAGCTCCACGAAGGGCGACACCCGCTACACGCTCACCGGCGGCCCGGCGCTCCTCGCCTACATCGACGCGTCTCTCGCCGCGCTCGCCGCCCGCTACCCCGACCACGCGGACGTCGAGAGCCCCCTGCTCGCCGGCTTCTCCCTCGGGTCCTGGGGGGTGCTCGCCCTCGCGGTCCAGCAGCCCGCCCGCTTCCCGCGCCTTGCCCTCGTCGAAGGCGCCACGGACCGATTCGACGATGCCCAGGCCCGCGCCTTCGTGAAAGGGGGCGGCCTGCGCGTGCTCTTCGGCTGCGGTCAGAAGGCGTGCGAGCTCGCCGCCACGGCCACGGCGAAGCGCCTCGAGGCGCGCGACGGCTTGCCCGCGCGCGTCGCCTTCGCGCCCGTCCACCATACCTTCGATCCCCCCCTGGAAGACGCGGTTCACGCCGAGCTCGGCTGGTTCGTCGAGGGGGACCCGCGGTGGAAGACGGACTGAAGAGGTGTCCAGGATTGGACACGTTGAGCTAACGTCGCTGCCGGGGAGGAATGCGGCGGGCACTGGATGCGGATCGGAATACCCAAGGAGATTCACCCCGGAGAGCGGCGCGTGGCCGCCACACCGATGACGGCTGCGCGCATGCGCAAGCTCGGGCTCGAGGTCGTCGTGCAAGCCGGCGCGGGAGAAGCGTCCGACTACGGAGACGGTGCCTACCTGGAGACGGGGGCGACCATCGCGCCGGACGCCGCGTCTCTCTGGTCGCAGGCGGATCTCGTGCTCAAGGTGCGGCCGCCCGAGGCGCTGCCGGAGGGAGACCACCACGAGGCCGGCCTGCTGAAGGAGGGGGCCGCGCTCATCGGCCTGATCTGGCCCGGCCAGAACCAGGCCCTCATCACGCTTCTCGCCGAGCGCCGCGCGACGGTCCTCGCCATGGACGCCGTCCCCCGCATCACGCGCGCGCAGAAGATGGACGCGCTCAGCGCGATGGCCAACATCGTCGGGTACCGCTCGATCGTCGAGGCGGCCAGCCACCTCGGGCGGTTCCTCGGCGGCCAGATGACCGCCGCGGGACGGGTGGCGCCAGCCAAGGTGCTCGTGCTCGGCGCGGGCGTCGCCGGGCTCGCCGCCATCGCCTGCGCGAAGAGCCTCGGGGCCGTGGTCCGCGCGTTCGACACGCGCCCGCAAGTGCGCGAGCAGGTGGAGAGCCTCGGCGCGACGTTCGTGGAGATGCCCGCGCTGGAGTCGGGCGAGGGCGAGGGCGGCTACGCGAAGGAGATGAGCCCCGCCTTCATCGCGGCCGAGCAGGCGCTCATCGCCCAGCACACCGAGTCTTCCGACGTGGTCGTCTGCACGGCCCTCGTGCCCGGCAAGGTCGCGCCGCAGCTCGTCACTTCGGGAGCCGTCGTGAGCATGCAGCAGGGCTCGGTCATCGTGGATCTCGCGGCCGAGCAGGGGGGCAACTGCGCGCTCACCGAGCAGGGCCGCCTCGTCGAGAAGTTCGGCGTGAAGATCCTCGGCTTCACGGATCTGGCGAGCCGCATGGCGCGTCAGTCGAGCGATCTCTATGCGACCACGGTGTACAACCTGCTCGAGGACGTTCTCGAGGCGGGCGCCGCCGGGATCGCGCTCGACTTGGAGGACGAGATCCACCGGGGCGTCGTGGTCCTCCAGGAGGGCAAGCTGCTCTGGCCGCCGCCGACCCGCCCGCGTCCGCGCTCCGCAGCTCCGCTCGCGCCGGCTGCGGCTCCTTCGGCTCCGGTCGCCGCGCGGGCTCCCAGTCGAATCGGGCCGCTGCTCGGCGGGCTCGTGGCCGTTGCGCTGCTCGCGGCGGGTCTCGTCGCCGGCCGCGAGTTCGTCGAGCACCTCACCGTGTTCCTCTTGGCGTGTGTCGTCGGCTGGCACGTCATCTGGAACGTGAACCCCGCGCTGCACACGCCCCTCATGAGCGTCACCAACGCCGTCAGCGGGATCATCCTGGTCGGTGGCATCCTCCTCATGCGCACCGGGTCCATCGGCGTCGCGACGCTCCTCGCCGCGGTTTCGATCCTCATCGCCACCATCAACGTCGCGGGCGGCTTCCTCGTCACCGCCCGCATGTTGCGGATGTTCCGGCGATGACCGAGTCGTTCGCCTCGGTCCAGCGGCTCGCGTACCTCGCGGCGAGCCTGCTCTTCATTCTGAGCCTTCGCGGCCTCTCCACGCAGCGGACCGCCCGGCGCGGGAACACGGCGGGCGTCGTCGGGATGGCGCTGGCCGTGGCCGTGACGGCGCTCGCGCTTCGCGCCGGCGGCCCTGCCGCGAGCGCCCCGATGGTACACGCCGAGGCATGGGGGCTGCTTGCGCTGGCCATCGCGGTGGGGGCGGCGGTCGGCGCGGTGCTGGCGTCGCGCGTCGCGATGACGTCGATGCCGGAGCTCGTGGCGATCCTCCACAGCTTCGTGGGGGCGGCCGCGGTCCTCGTCGGCATCGCCAACTACCTCGAGCCGACCGCCGAAGCTTCGAATGCGGTGCACGGCGCGGAGATCGTCGTCGGCGTCTTCATCGGCGCCATCACGTTCACCGGCTCGGTCGTCGCCTTCGCCAAGCTCCGCGGCACCCTCGGCAGCAAGCCCCTTCTCCTCTCGGGCCGGCACGTCCTCAACGGGTTGATGGCGCTCGTGTGTGTCGCGTCGTCCGTGGTCTTCCTCCGCGCGCCAGCGCCGGCCGGCCTCTTGCCGCTGCTCGTCGTCACGGGCGTCGCCTGCGTCCTCGGGGCGCACCTCGTGCTGGCCATCGGCGGCGGCGACATGCCGGTCGTCGTCTCGATGCTCAACTCCTACTCCGGCTGGGCGGCCGCCGCGTCGGGCTTCCTGCTCAACAACGACGCGCTGATCATCACCGGCGCACTGGTCGGCTCCTCGGGCGCGATCCTGTCGTACATCATGTGCAAGGGCATGAACCGTTCGTTCATCTCGGTGATCCTCGGCGGCTTCGGCGGCGAGGTCGCGGGACCGGCGGCGGGCGCGGAGCACCGCCCGGTGAAACTGGGCTCGGCCGAAGACGCCGCCTATATCATGAAGAACGCGTCAAAAGTCATCATCGTGCCGGGTTACGGCATGGCGGTGGCGCAGGCGCAGCACGCGCTGCGCGAGATGGCCGACAAGCTGAAGAAGGAGGGCGTCGAGGTGAAATACGCCATCCATCCGGTGGCGGGCCGCATGCCCGGCCACATGAACGTGCTGCTGGCGGAAGCCAACGTGCCTTACGACGAAGTGTTCGAACTGGAAGACATCAATTCGGAATTCGCGCAGGCCGATGTCGCTTTCGTCATCGGCGCCAATGACGTCACCAATCCGGCGGCGGAGGACGACAAGACCTCGCCGATTTACGGCATGCCGGTGCTGCAAGTGTGGAAGGCGGGAACGGTGATGTTCATCAAGCGCTCGCTGGCGTCGGGTTACGCCGGCATCGACAATCCGCTGTTCTATCGCGACAACACCATGATGCTGCTCGGCGATGCCAAGAAAATGACCGAGAGTATCGTCAAGGCGATGAGCTAGAGCTTCCGCGTCATCACATAAGCATCGACGAGGCCGAGGCTCGGATGCGCGAACGCGGCCGGCAGTGTGCCGACAACACCGAAGCCGCAAGACTGCCACAGCCGCACGGCGCGTTGGTTCGAGGCAATCACGAAATTAAATTGCATGGCGGTAAAGCCGCGTTCGCGCGCCTGGGCCAGCGAATGTTCGCACATCGTCCGCGCCACGCCTTGTCCTGACGCGTCGCCCGCGACCATGTAGCCGCAGTTGGCGACATGCGTGCCACCGCCTTTGTTGTTGGCGCGCAGGTAATAAGTGCCAACGATACTGCCGCCGTTGTCCGCGACGAACACCGAATGTCCGGCGCTGCGCCAATAGGCCAGCGCGTCGGTACGGGAAATGTCGCGCGGAATCGGATAGGTCTCGCCAGCGCGGAATACCGGCTCCAGAATGCGCCAGATCGCGTCGTCGTCGGAGGCCGTTGCGGGGCGGACGTCGATGGTCATGCGGGCGTTCTAGCCAAAGCGGGTTATGCAACCAAGCCCGCCGCCACGCGTTTGCCAGACATGACCAAACAGATCGGGCGCTATTCCTGGGCGATCGCGGAAGGCTACATCCCGCCGGCCTCCACCGGCAAAAGCCGCGAACTCACCAGCCACGAAACCGTGTGCATTCTCAACGCCAGCGAGGCGGAGGCCCAGGTCGAGATCACGATCTATTTCGCCGACCGCGCGCCCGTCGGGCCTTACGTTTTCACGGTCGGCGCCAAGCGCACCAGGCATCTGCGCTTTAACGAGTTCCAGGACCCGGAGCCGATTCCGGCCAATACCGATTTTTCCAGCGTCATCGTCTCGAGCGCGCCCATCGTCGTGCAGCACACGCGGCTCGACAGCCGCCAGGCCGAACTGGCGCTGCTGAGCACGATGGCGTTTCCGCTGGACTAAATTATTCGGCGGCCTGCTGCGCCGGCGTGCCGGCATTGAGCTTCGGATTAAGTTCGCAGGCCTCTTCCCAACTCAGCACGTTGAGCGATTTCACGAACTTGCCGACGCCGTCGGTCTGCGCGCACATCAAGCCAAGCTCGATGATTTCCTCGTCGTTAAAATGCTTGGCAAGGTCGGTGTAGACTTCGTCCTTGTCGATGGCGTGTTCGCCCTGCTTGAACAAATCGGCGTAGCGCAGCGCCGCTTTTTCCTTGGCCGTGAAAAGCTTGCTGGTCTGATACGAAAAGAGATCGTTGATCATCTCCTCGGTCAGTCCCTCGGCCTTGGCGACATTGGAGCGCACGGTCGAGCAATAGCCGCACTGATGCGCGACGGAAATCTTGATGCGGCACATTTCCTTGAGCTTGTGCGGCAGCACGCCCGAATAGAGCAGCTTGTTCCAGTATTCGACCCAGCCGGTGCCGAGCTTGCCGCGCGTCATGATGCTGACCACGCGCGGATCCGGCGCGCCGGTCTTCTCGGCGGATTGGATCATCGCGCTGGTCTGCGGTGTCTTTTCGCTCTCCTCGATGTAGCGCAGCCTGGGCATGTGGCGTCTCCCTGATACACGCTCCGCGTTATGGCCGCGGACATTGCGGTATCGAGGCTAGGTCGATCGCATCCCCAAAACAATAGCGCGGGCCACTTTGCCCGCGCTATCGAAACGAAACCGGAGAATGTTCAGCCGAAGCGGCGTGCGCCGCCGCCACCCATGCCGCCGCCACCACCACCGCCATGACCGCCGCGGCCACCACCGGCGCCACCGGGTCCGCCGGCTGCGCCCGGAACGACGCGGGGCTTCATCGGCAACAGGCCCTCGCGCTGCATCTTCTTGCGCGCAAGCTTGCGGGCGCGGCGGATCGCTTCCGCCTTTTCCCGCGCCTTCTTTTCCGATGGCTTTTCGTAATGGCCGCGAAGTTTCATCTCGCGGAAAATGCCTTCACGCTGCATCTTCTTCTTCAGCGCCTTGAGGGCCTGGTCGACGTTGTTGTCGCGAACGAGAACCTGCACGCATGCTCCTTTATGAGTTCGGATCGAATTTCGGGTCAAAAGCCCTTGAAATGCGGGCGTCTGAGTCGGGCGGCGATAGCAGATATGGGGTTAAGAGTCCATAATTGCCGCATCGGCGGGGCTTTTTGGCGTTCCGCCGCCCGATTTTCACGAGAGGCCGCCGATGGTTGCACCGTTCCCGACGCGCCGGACCCTGCTCCTTGGTTCAGGGGGCCTTGCGGCGGCTGTTATCCGGCCGAGGCAGGCGCTGGCGCAGACCTTCACCGCGACCACGATCAGCCAGGCGGCCCAGGATGCGCGGCGTGACGTCGGCCGGCTGGCCCGGCGCGCCGACAATCTGTTGCGCCTCACCGTGGCGGACGGGGCAGAGCGCGGCGTCGCGGTGCGCCGGTTTCGCGCCGAGCAGGCGCCGCTGGCGCGCGAGCTTGCCGCGGTGTTCAACGGCGGCGTCAGCGAGGACGACTGGTTGCTGATCGTGCCGACGCGCGAACTCGACCTCGTGCTGACGATGCAGCCTTTGGTCATTCGGCTGGCGCCGACATCGAAAGAGGTCGAAGCCGCGCTCAAGCAGCCGCTCGCGCGGATTGTCCCGCAGGCCAATGACCAGCCCGAGGATGTACTGCTGGCGATCGTGCTGGCCAATCTGGGATTGCCGAGCCGCAATGACGGCTTGACCGGGCGCCTCAAAAGCGACGACGCGCTGGCCGCCGCCCTCAAGACCGCCGCCGCCGCCGTCAAGGCGCAACGCTACGGACTGGCCGCGCTGGAACTGGAACGCCTGATGCGCGCGGTCACGCAGCCGCGCGTCGTCGCGGCGATCGCCGAAGTGCGCGGCCAGAATTCCAGTCGCACGCTCTACAAGGCGCTGGTGGCGCGTTTCGTGCCGTTCGTCGGCTGGACTTATTTTGTCACGCTGCTGCTGGCGACGATCTACCAGAACCGCGACACCACCGCGCCGATGCTGCGCTAGCGCGGCACGTATTGGAGAAACGGCTTCGCTTCTTCGAGCGCGCGGGCAAAGGAGGGGCGCTTGATCAGACGATCGAGATAAGCCGCAACGTGACGGTAGGTTTCCGCCAGCGGCATCACGACCAAATTGACATAAAATAACGGCGCCGCCGCGCAGTCGGCCATGCTGAACGTGCTGCCGGCCGCCCATGTCGATTCCGCCATCCTTTTCTCGACCAGGCCGAGTGCGGTCTTGAGCGCTTCATGGGCCTCCGCGAGTCCGAACGGGTCTTTCTTGTCAGCGGGACGAATCCTCTCGCCGATGATCTTCTGCATGGGAGCGTGAACATGGAGGTCGAAGAAGCGGTCTTGCTCGCGTACGGCGAAGGCCGCCGCCGGATCGTCGGGAATCAGCTTCACCGGTCCGGGGAACTTCCAGGCGAGATATTCGATGATGCCGGTCGATTCCGGGACCAGCGTCTCGCCGTCACGCAGCACCGGGAACTTGCG
>DASYBG010000030.1:0-140341 GCA_036500865.1 Polyangiaceae bacterium | reverse complement strand
TGGGACCCCACGGCCAAGAAGTACGTGGCTATCTGCGAGAACGACCTTCCGACGGGCGGACTCTCCGGCCGCATCGCGATCGCCCCCAACACGACGACCATCTACCCCGAGGACCTCGCCAACTCGAACCTCGGCAACGTCTTGGTCGACCCGGCCGGCGGCTACTGGGCCATCACCACCAACACGCGGACCGGCCAGACCACGGGCGCCGCCGCCTTGTCCGACGTCTTGCTCCTGCACTTCACGACCGGCGCCACCGACACGCCGCTCACCGTCGCGAGCGACTCGGGCCTCAACGACCGCGCGCCGCACCTTGCCGGCTTCGGGAACAATCGGATGCTCGCCGCCTGGGAGACCTCGACCAAGACCGGCGATCTTCTGGCGAGTGACACCTCGCGCAAGCTCTACGTCCAGGCGCTCAACGCTTCGACCGGCGCCCCGCAAGGCGCGCCCTTCAACATCGCGGGTGTCCTCGGCAGCCGATACCAGGACTTCCGTTCGTTCCCCGACGGCAGCGTCGCCTATCCGTCCCCCAGCAGCACCGCCGCTACCAACACCAAGATCAAGATCGCTCGCGTCATGCCGTGCCCGTGAACCGGGCCTTCAGCTCCTGACGGCGCCGGCGGTCCGGCCTCGGAAGAGGAAGCGGACGTCGGCGTCGGCGGGGCGCTCGCCTTCGGCGCGCGCGGCGAGGACGATGGCGTGCCGCGGGGAAAGGCTGCACGCGGGATCGGTGGCACCGGCGTCACCCGTCAGCTCGAAGGCCTGGCAGCGGCAACCGCCGAAGTCCACGGAGCGCTGGTCGCAACTCTTGCACGGCTCCGCCATCCAGTCTTCGCCGCGATAGGCGCGGAGCGCATCGCCGTTCTCCCAGACTTCACGCAGGGGTCGCGAGCGGACGGTCTCGAACACGAGCGGCAGCGCGCGCGCGGCATGGCACGGAAGCACGGCGCCGTCGGGGGCGACGACGACGAACCGCCGGGCCCACCCGTCCATGCACGCCCTCGGGCGGCCCGAGTGCCAGTCGGGGAGCACGAAGATGATCTGCATCCGGCCGTCGAGGCGGTGTTTCGCGGCGGTGGCGACCGCGCGGGCTCGCTCGATCTGGTCGCGCGACGGCAGAAGGGCCGCGCGGTTGTCGAGGGCCCACGATACGAGCTGGACGTTCGCGAGCTCGAGCCGATCGACCCCGAGCCGCTCCGCCATCGCGACGACGTCGGCGACCCGGTCGATGTTTTGCCGGTGGAGGACGACGTTGAGCGTCATCGGCAGGCCCATTTCCCTCACCCACGCGGCGACGCGCATCTTCTGGTGGAAGGCGGAGATCCCCGCGACGTGGTCGCTCGCAACGGCGTCCGCGTCCTGCACGCTCAGCTGGACGTGGTCGATCGACGGCGCCAGGCGCGCGAGCCGCTCGCTTTCCAGGGGGACGCCGCTCGTGACGAGGTTCACGTACAGATCCCGTTCGCGCGCGCGCGCCGCAATCGCCTCGAGGTCGCCGCGCGCGAGCGGCTCACCGCCGCTCAGGTGCACCTGCATGACGCCGAGTGACGCGGCGTCGTCGATGACCCGAAGCCACTCGGCGGTCGAGAGCTCGTCGTGGCCCCGGGTGAGACCGCGTGGGTTGGAGCAATAGGGACACGCGAGGGCGCACCGGTGCGTGAGCTCGGCCACGAGCGTGTACGGAGACGGCCCCGATCGATCGCCGGGCTCGCCGTCGGGAGCGGCGGACGCGCGAACGCCCTCGCCTGTGTCGAGCGCGAAGTCCGCGATGAGCCCGCGCGCACGCAGGTCCGCCAGCAGCGTTCCCGCGTCGGCCGCGATGGTCGCACGGTCGGCGCCCGGGTACCGGACCGCGAGCTCGTCGACGATGGCGTCGAACGAACGAACGCCGTCGCAGAGATCCACGATCGCAGCCGCCGTCTCGCCGAGGCGCAGGCCTCGTTCGGGGGAGAGGAGCACGCGCGTCCCATCCCGCCGGTCGATCCGCACGCGGGCACCGAGCGCGAGGCGCGGCTTCACGCAGCGACCTCCGCGACGGCATCGAGCAGCGCCCAGAGGATCTTGCACTTGTCGATGAGGGCCCGAACGCACGCGTCCTGCGCCTCGGCCGTCGTGGCGTGCGCCACCACGAACGCAAGCGCCTCTTCCGCGTCCCTCGTCGCCCGCGGGACCCGCGATCGGAAGTACGCGAGCGCGTCGGCCTGGACCCACGGATAGTGCCGTTCCCACGCCGCGACCCGCGTGCGCATGATGTCGGGCGCGAAGTGCTCGGTCAGCGACGAAGCGACCGCCTCCACGAGCGACCGGGCCCGGACGAGCTCCACATAGGAGTCACACACCGCCCGCACTGCGGAGAGGACGTGCCTCCCCGAGCGAACCTCGCCCTCGTCGAGCCCGAGGCCGCGCGCGAGGACCTCCCACTCGAATAGGCCGCCCTCCCCTTCGCGTCCGCCGTCGTGGTCGCCGATGCGACGGATCCACGCGCGCCGAAACACCGGGTCCTCGCTCTTCGAGAGGACGATCGCGTCTTTGATCGGGATACGCGTCTGGTAGTGGTACCGGTTGTAGACCCATCGCTGGAGCTCGGCCTTGCCGAGCTCCCCCGCGTGCATGCGCAGGTTGAACGGGTGCTTGTGGTGGTAGCGCGCCGCACCCTCCGTTCGGAGCCGCTCGACGAAGTCCGCCGCGGGCAGCGGAGGGCGCGTCACAGCGCGACCTCCATCCCGTCGAACGCGACCTCCCAGCCCGCGCCGACGACGGCGGCACGTTCGGGCGATCCTTGGCGGAGCATGGGGTTGGTGTTGTTGATGTGCGTGTAAACCTTGCGGCCCGCATCGAGTCCCTTCAAGAACGCCAGGCTTCCCTCGGCGCCGCCGACCGGGACGTGCGCCATGTCGCGCGCGAGGGCCGAGCCGAGGCCCTGGGCGACGAGCTCGTCGGCGCTGAAGAACGTTCCGTCGAAGAAGAGGGCGTCGGCTCCATCGGCCAGCGCCGCGGCGCCTTCGAGCGCGCCCACCGCGGTCGCCAGCACCGCGGTGCGCGACGGGGACCCGAGCGACCGCACGCGGAGCGCCACGTTGTCCTCGTGCGACGGCGCGATCACGCCGGCCAGGTGAACCGGGAGCTTACCGGGCACGGGCACCGCGGTGACCGCGAGGCCCACGTCGTCGAGCCGTTGCTCTCGTCCGGGAACGAGGTCGATCCAGGTGACCTGGTCGGGCGTGCGCGCGAGCGTTCGCAGGAGCGCGTTGTGCTCGACCAGCCCGGACCGGACGCGCGGCGTGCAGAGGATGCGGAGCGGCTGCGACTCCCGGAGCGACAGCAGGCCCGCGACATGGTCCATGTCGCCGTTCGTCAACACGATCGCGGCAATGGAGGTCCCGCGGCGGGTCGTCGGCCAGAGGCCGTCGAATCCCTCGATCTGCCTCAGTACGTCGGGCGAGGCGTTGACCAAAAGCCAACCTCGCCCGACGCCCGCCACCGCCAACGAATCCTGGGTGCGCGGCGCGACCTCGCCACCTCCGGCCCGTGCCAGCGCGCAGTTCGTGCAGCCGCAGTTCCACTGCGGCACACCGCCGCCCGCGGCGGACCCCAGCACCCGGATCCGCATCACGCGTCAGCGTGTCGTTCGCTCTCCTCGGCCCGGTCCGCGATCGGCGACTCGCGCACGGGGTCCTGATCTTCCTGATAGGACCCGATTTCTGCGTCCATCTTCACTTCGTGGAATGTCGGCGTCGTCCAGATCATCGGTTTTACCTCGCGGCATGAGCTTACTACGAGTCCGCAGCCGAGCCCACGCGAACCGCCGGCCCGGTTCGGCCGCCCCGCGTCAGCACGCCGCGCCGCGGCCGACCGTCGTCGAAGGCGGATCGCTCCGCACCGCGCGGACCCAATAGGTAGCGGCTGCGAATGCGCCCGCGACCGCGGTCGCCCCGATCATCCACCCGGTGTGGGGCATTCCGACCAGCGCCGCCGTCGCGGTGACGAACTGGAACGCTGTAGCGACCTTCCCGGGGACGTTCGCCGACGCGAGCGCGGCGCGCCGCAGCCGCAGACGAGGGCTCGCGGCGATCGCCAGCACCAGCGGGAGCTCGGCCACCTCGCGGGTGCTCATCCAGAGTACGTCGAGGGGCGACAGCAACGCTCGGCGGACGAGCGTGACGGCGACCGTCAGGACGAAAAGCTTGTCGGTCACTGGATCGAGGGCGGTGCCCGTGGCCGTCACCTGATGGGTGCTTCGCGCGTACCACCCGTCGAGCGCGTCGGACGCGGCCGCCGCGGCGAGGATGGCGACCGCGGCCCGGGGCCGCTCGACGGCGAATGGAAATGCCGCCGCGAGCGGCAACCGCGAGAGGCTCAGCAAGCCGGGAATGCGCACGAGGTCCCGCGCGCGATATACCCCCATCCGAATTCCATATAGCGCCTGACCGAGGAAGAACAACGTGACGAGCGCCCTTCTTTTCTTGAGTTTGCTTTTTGCGGGGAGCGGGTGTGCCGCCCTCGTCTACGAAGTCGTTTGGTTTCAGCTTCTGCCGCTTGCCCTCGGCTCTTCGGCGGTATCCATGGCGGTTCTCCTCGGGGCATACATGGGCGGCATGTGCGTCGGCAGCGTCTGGATGGCGTACCGCCCCGAGCGCACCTGGCGGCTCCACCCGCTTCGGGTGTACGCCGTCCTCGAGCTCGCCATCGGCGCGTGGGCGCTCTTCCTTCTCGCGGCGCTCCCTGCTGCAAGCGGCCTCTCCGCGGCGCTCGGCACGGCGACGCGCGGGCTCGCGTTTCGAGGGTTGTTCGCGGGCTTGTGCCTCTTGCCCCCGGCGGCGTTCATGGGCGCCACGCTGCCCGCGGTGGCGCGCTCGGTCGAAGCGTCGCGGCGCGGCGTGTCGTGGCTCGGCTGCCTCTACGCGGCCAATACGGCGGGCGGCGTCGGCGGCGCCGTCCTCGCGGGCTACTTCCTCCTGCGCGCGCACGACGTGACATTCGCCACTTGGGTGGGGGTCGTGCTCAACGTCCTCGTGGCGACCGCCGCGTGGGCCCTTTCCACGCGCATGCCCGCCGCGGCCCCGACGCACGCGCGCTCCGACCCCGAAGAGGCGGCCGCGCCAAGCGCCGGAGGATCCTGGCCCGTCTACGCCGCCATCGGGATCTCGGGCGCCACCGCGCTCGGCGCGGAGGTGATCTTCACGCGGCTGCTTTCGCTCTTGCTCGGCCCGACCGTCTACACATTCTCGCTCATCGTGGCTGTGCTGCTCGCGGGCATCGGCGTCGGCAGCTTCGCGGGCGCTGCGCTCGCGCGAGCGGCGACCAACCCGCGGACCACCTTCGGCGCGTGCCAGTGCTTACTGGTGCTCGCGCTCTTGTGGGCGGCCCACGCGCTCGCGGTGTCGCTGCCGTCTTGGCCAATCATGCCCAGCCTGTCGCAAACGCCGGCGGCGGAGCTCGAGGTCGACCTCGTCCGCTGCGTTTGGGCGGTGTTCCCGGCCGCGTGTCTGTGGGGCGCGAGCTTCCCGCTCGCCCTCGCGTCCGCTGCGCGCGAAGGCCTCGCGCTCGATCGCGTCTCGGGCGGCATCTACGCGGCCAACACCGTCGGAGCGATCCTCGGCGCGACGCTCGCGAGCCTGGTCTTGATTCCCGCGCTCGGCACGCAGGCCTCCCAGCGCGTGCTCGTCGCCGCGACGGCGTTCGGCGCGGCCCTCCTCCTCGTACCCGTCCCCGCCGCACGAGGCGGCGCGCTCACCTACCCGTGGAAGCGCGTGGCGCCGAGCATCGCCGCCCTGGCCTTGCTCCGCTGGGTGACGTTCCTCGTACCGGCGACGCCCGCCGCGCTCGTGGCCTACGGCCACGACGTGGCGCTGCACCAGGGCCCGATCGGCGAGGTGCTCTACGTCGGCGAAGGGATGAACTCGTCGATGGCCGTCACGCGAATTGGAACGGTCCTCAACTACCACAACGCAGGCAAGATCCAGGCGTCGAGCATGCCCGCGGACATGCGGCTCGAACGAATGCTCGGCCACCTCGCTACCCTCGTCCCGGAGCATCCGAGCGAGGTGCTGGTCATCGGCTGCGGAGCGGGCGTCACGGCCGGCGCGGTGAGCGTCGACCCCGCGGTCGTCCACGAGACGATCGCCGAGATCGAGACGCTCGTCCCGAAGGAGGTGGCGCCTCGCTTTTCGTCCCAGAACTTCGAGGTCGCGAGCAATCCCAAGGTGCACGTCGAGATCGACGACGCGCGGCACTTCGTGACGACGACCCGGCAGACCTTCGACGCCGTGACGTCGGACCCGTTCGACCCTTGGGTCAAGGGAGCGGCGGCACTCTATACCGCGGAGTTCTTCGAGCTGGTGAAGCGGCGCCTCGCGCCGGGCGGCGTCGTAACGGTGTTCGTCCAGCTCTACGAGAGTGGCGAAGACGCAGTCAAAAGCGAGATTGCGACCTTCGCCCAGGCCTTTCCCGACACGATGGTGTTCGCCAACACCATCCGCGGACAAGGATACGACGTCGTTCTCCTCGGTCGCGCCGAGCCAGCCCCCATCGACATCGACGGCATCGAGCAGCGCCTCGCGCGGCCCGAGTACGCCCGCGTCCGTGAGTCTCTCCGGGAGGTCGGCTTCGAGTCGGCCACGCAGCTCTTCTCGACGTTCACGGCGGGCGGCGAGGAGCTCGCGCCGTGGCTCGCGGACGCTCAGATCAACCGCGACCGTAACCTGCGCCTCGAGTACCTGGCCGGCTTCGCGATGAGCCTTCACGAGGAGGGGGCCATCTATCGGCATATTCGCGAATCGAAGGGCTATCCCACCCGCGCCTTCCTCGGGAGCGCGGCCCGCCTCGCGGCGCTGCGGAGCGCGATCGACGCCGTCCGCTGAGGCATTGTCCGAGCGGTGCAATCTCGTCCGGCCCGGGTTACGCTGAGTTCGGTGGGGGCGGTGTCGACCCGTGGGGTGGGGGTATGAAAAAATCGAGCATCGTGCGGGACACGGTCGACGGCATGCGCGTCGTCGCGATCCTCAATGACGAAATGGTGACGGTCCTCACGGACCTGGCCGGTCCGCTGTCGGAGGTCGGGGTCGGGCGATGGGACGGATCGCGCTTCGAGTGCGCTGTTTGGCTCGGCCGCGATCACGCGCACTCGGACATGGTGCACGCCGCGATCGCCGACGGACTCGCCGCAAACGAGCGGCGCCGACCGCGCGACAGCGTGACGCCCGGCGCACCGTAAGACGGCGGAGCGCCGGCCGCTCCCTCGCTGCGCTCGGGCATGCGGACTAAGCTCCGACCACATCGCCATGCCCGAGACTACCCTTCCCCCGCCTGCACCCGGCCCGAGCAAACCGCCGGGCGTCGCCGAACCGAAGCCTCCGCGGAGCTGGATGGTGAGTGGGATCCTGCTCGTCGTCCTCGTCGTCGTCATGCTCGCCTTCCAGAGCTACGCGGCGAAGGTCGAGGCCGCCCCGGAGATTCGATACAGCGATTTCTACACGCTCTTGCAGAACGGCAAGCTCGAGTCCGTGACGCTGACGGGGCTTGAGGTCAACGGCAAGCTCAAGGGCCCCGAGACGGTGGCCGGCAAATCCATCGCTTCGTTTCGGACGCTCCTGCCCTCGATGGACGACCGCGAGCTCTTGCCCCTCCTTCGCGACAAGGCCGTCATCGTCAACGTGAAGAGCGAAGAGCAGGCGCCGGCGGTCCGCGTGTTCTGGTCGCTCTTGCCGTGGGTGGGCCTCATCGCCTTCTGGTGGTGGATGTCGCGCCGCGCGCAGAACATGGTGGCGGGCGCGAGCGGGCCGCTCGGGCGGATGATCGCCGGGCGCACCGCGCGCGTCGACTCGGCGGCGCGCGAGAAGACGAAGTTCGACGACGTCGCGGGCCTCAAGAGCGCCAAGCGCGACCTCGCCGAGATCGTCGACTTCCTGAAGTCGCCGCAGGACTTTCGGCGCCTCGGTGGAAAAGTGCCGCGGGGGGTCCTGCTCGTCGGGCCGCCAGGGACCGGCAAGACGCTCTTGGCCCGTGCGGTGGCGGGCGAGGCGGGCGTCCCCTTCTTCTCGGTGAGCGCCTCGGAGTTCATCGAGCTCTTCGTCGGGGTCGGCGCCAAGCGCGTGCGGGATTTGTTCGAGCAAGCCAAGCAGGTATCGCCCGCCATCGTCTTCATCGACGAGATCGACGCCGTCGGCAGGTCGCGCGGGACGGGCCTGGGAGGCGGCAACGACGAGCGAGAGCAGACGCTCAACCAACTCCTCTCCGAGATGGACGGCTTCTCGCGCAACGACCTCACGATCGTGCTCGCGGCCACCAATCGGCCCGATGTCCTGGACCCGGCCCTCTTGCGGCCGGGCCGCTTCGACCGGCGCGTCGTCGTCGACCGCCCGGAGCTCGCCGCGCGCAAGGCGATCCTCATCGTGCACACCCGCGACAAGCCGCTCGCGCCCGACGTCGACCTCGGGGTGGTCGCGTCGATGACCGCTGGGTTCTCGGGGGCCGACCTCGCCAACCTCGCCAACGAAGCCGCGCTCGGGGCGACCCGGCGCAAGGCGAACGCCATCGAGGCGAGCGATTTCTCCGTGGCGTACGACAAGATCGTCCTCGGCGATCCGCGGGAGACGAAGCTCGACACGAACGAGAAGCGGCGCGTCGCCGTCCACGAGTCGGGCCACACCGTGGCCGCGTATTTCACGCAATGCGCCGAGCCTCCGGCGCGGGTCAGCATCATCCCGCGCGGCATGGCCCTCGGCGTCACGATGCAGGCGCCCGGCGTCGACCGCAACTTGCTCACGCAGCCCGAGCTCGAGGCGCGCCTCCGCGTCCTCATGGGCGGGTACGCGGCGGAGTCGATCGTGCTCGGGACGGTGTCGTCGGGCGCGCAGGACGATCTGCGGAAGGCGACCGACCTCGCCTTCGAGATGGTCGCCCACTACGGCATGAGCGAACGCCTCGGGCCGGTCTTTCACGAGCACAGGAGCACGCACCCGTTCCTCGGCCAGCAGCTCGCCGTCGAGGGAGCCACGAGCGACGCGACGGTGCACCTCATCGAAGAGGAGACGCGACGACTGCTGACGGGGGCGCTCGCGGCGACCAAGAGCCTCCTCTCCAGTCATCGACGCGCGCTCGATGCGCTCGTGGCCGGTCTCCTCGATCACGAGACGATCGAGAACGAGGAGCTCGGCCGCTACCTCGGCAAGAGCCCGGTGCGCACCTCCGTCCCGCCCGCGGGCGCCGCGACGCCGGGATCCATCGATCGCCCCACGCCGGCCCCCTCCGCGCCGCCGGCCGCGCTGCCGCCGACGCGCTGACACACACCGCGACGGTAGGCGTCGAATTTGCACCATTCCGACGCGTGAACATCACACACCAAGCCGAGCTCATCGCAAAGCGTGCGCGCCGTATCGCACGGGCCGTCACCACCGAAGCACGCGTCTGGCTCGGGTCGAGCCAAGAGGCGCCAGAGAACCTGGAGATGCCGGAAGACGAGGCCGACGACGACGTCGCCATCGCCAGCCGCGACTCCTTCCCCGCGAGCGACCCGCCCGCGTGGATCGGCATGCGCGTCGGATCGTGCAGCGGAGCACCTCCCGACGACGAGCGCCGTTCCTGAGTCGACGTTCGCCGCTCAACCTTGCGCGCGAGGCTCCGTCCCGGGCGGATCGGCGAGCGGGGGTACCGTGCGCGTCACGATATCGGCGACGACGAGCGCCAGCATCACGCACAACATCGCGACGCCCGCCGCGCACGCGAAGCGGACCGTGGGCCGTTCGACGCCGATCTCCATGAAGAAGATCAAGACGAGCGCCGCCTTCACGACCGCGATGCCGAGCGCGACCGGCAAACCTGTCGCACCGAGGTGCGCGAACCGAAACGCCAGGCTCACGCCCGCGAGGACCAGGAGCGCGGCGAGCGCGAGCGCAAGGCGCCCGGCTCCCGATTTCTCCGTCGCCGCCCCGCTCACCGCCCGCTCCCGGGCACGAGATAGAACAGCGGCCACAAGAAGATCCACACGAGGTCGACGAAGTGCCAATAGATGGCCCCCGCCGCGAGGGCGTAGGACGACGCAGCGACGACGCGGCCGCGGCCGACCCGTCCGAGAAGCACCGCGAGCACGATCATCCCGACCATCACGTGCACCGCGTGCAGACCCGTCATGCAGAAATAGAGCGTGAAGAACATCTTGGTCCCCGCCTGGGCATGGGTGTCGAAGAACCGACCATGTCCGCCCGGGTAGATGCCTCGCGTGAAGTGCTCGGCGTACTCGGCCGCCTTGATCCCGAGAAAACACGCCCCGAGCGCCAGCGTGACCGCGAGGAGAGTCACCGCGCGCCGCGACCGCCCGCGGCGGAGCTCGTGCACCGCCAGCGCGACCGTATAGCTGCTCGTGAGCAGCACGGCCGTGTTGATCGAGCCGTGCACGATCGTGTTGTTCTCGACCCCGATCGCGAATCCGCCCGGGTGCTCGGTCCGGTATGCGGCATAGAGCGCGAAGAGCCCGGAGAAGAAGAGTATCTCGCTCGCGAGGAAGACCCACATGCCGAGCCGTACGGCATGCGCCTGCTTGTCGAGCGACTCGAATGACTCTGCGACGCTTTCGTCCATGGGGAACTCGACTGGCTGGTGCGCGCAGGACGGCTAGGAGCGCCGCGGCGGGGGCGGCGCCTCGGGCGCGTCGGCGTCGACGCCCGCGCGCGGCAGGCCCGGGAACGGCGACGCGTAATCGTAGGGCCCGAGGACAAAGGCCGGTTCGGACGTGAAGTTGTGCGTCGGCGGCGGCGACGCCGTGTACCACTCGTAGCTTCGCGAGTCCCATGGGTTGTCTCCGGCGCGCTTGCCGACGAAGAGCGACACCACGAGATACGAGAGGGTCACCACCATCGCGAGCCCGAGCAGCCACGAGCCGACCGTCGAGATGACCATGAGCGGCTGAAAGCGCGGGTCGTAGTTGTAGTAGCGACGCGGCATTCCGGCGTTTCCGAGGAGAAACTGCGGGAAGAACGTCATGACGAAGCCGACGAGCACGAGCACCGCGCTCGCGATGCCCCAACCCTCCGGGTACATCCGCCCGGTCATCTTGGGAAACCAGTAGTGGAGCGCCGCGAGCCAGGCGGTGAGCGTCCCGCCGACCATGATGAAGTGGAAGTGGGCGACGACGAAGTAGGTGTCGTGCCAGTGCACGTCGAGGCTCTGCGTCGCCACCGCCACGCCCGTCATTCCGCCGAAGACGAACAGGAAGAGGAACGCGAAGAAGTAGATGAGCGGCGTACGGAGGACGATCGATCCGCCCCGCATCGTGAGCACCCACGTGAAGACTTTGATCGCGCTGAAGATGGCGACCAGCATGGACAGGACGCCGAACGCCGCCGCGTCGAAGAGCGAGATGCCCGCGACGAACATGTGGTGGCCCCAAGTGAGAAAGCCCACGAACGCGATGCCGAGCGTCGAGTACGCGATGGCGTCGTACGACGCGGGCGCGTGGTGGCTGAACGTCGGCACGACCTCCGAGATGACGCCCATCGCCGGCAGGATCATGATGTAGACGGCTGGGTGCGAGTAAAACCAGAAGAGGTGCTGGTAGAGCACCGGGTCGCCGCCCCGGGAGGGATCGAAGAGGCCCCAATCGAGCCAGTGGTCGAGGCCCACGATGCTCACCGAGATGGCGAGGACCGGGGTCGCGAGGACCTGGATGACGCTGACGCCGTACATGCTCCAGACGAAGAGCGGCATGCGAAACCAACCCATGCCCCGTGCGCGCATCGTGTGGATGGTCACGATGAAGTTGACGCCCGTCGCGATGGTCGACCAGCCGAGGACGAAGATCCCGAGGACGGTCGGGACGACCGCGCTCGGCGAGTGCGCGCTGTACGGCGTGTAGAACGTCCAGCCGGTGTCGCACCCGCCCATCCAGAGCGCGACGAGCACCCAGATGGAGCCGGTGACGTAGATGTAATAGCTGAGGAGGTTCAGCCGCGGGAACGCCACGTCCTTCGCGCCGATCATGATGGGCACGAGAAAGTTCCCGAACGCCGCCGGTATCGACGGGATCATGAAGAGCCAGACCATCACGATCCCGTGCATCGTGAAGAGCCGGTCGTAGGTGTACGCGTCGACGATGGTCCGCGTGGGCGTCAGGTGCTCGATGCGCAGGATCAAAGCGAAGAGGCCGCCCAGGAAGAGCGCGAAGACCGTGGTGAAGAGGTAGAGAACGCCGATGCGCTTGTGGTCCGTCGTCAGCGCCCAGGACCGCACCGTCTTCGCGATTCCGAGGTACGTCGGCGTGTCGCGCGCGCTCGTGCCGTGGGGGATGGAGAGGGCGCCGGCGTCGCTCGTCGTCATGGCTTCGGCTCCTGCGGCCGGCCTTCTTCCTCGGGCACGACGCGCGGCAAGGTGACACTCGGAGAGAGGGGGGCGCTACCCAGCGCTTCGATGAACTCGACCAGCGCCGCGACCTCCGGCTGCGCGAGCACGCCGCGATACGTGGGCATGACGGCCCGGTAGCCATCCACCACGTCGGCTTGCGGCTCCATCATCGACCGGGTCAGGTAGGCCTCGTCGGCCACCACGGAGCGGCCCCCGGCGAGCGCCACCGAGCTGCGATACAGGCGCGCCCACGATGGGCCGACGCCGGCCTGCCCGTCGAGCGAATGGCACTGCAAGCACCCGCGCCGGACCGCGACGTCGCGGCCCGAAGCGACGAGGTCGCCGTCCGCGCCGGGCGCGTCCGCGGCCGGGAGCGTGGGGGCGCCCTCGAGCCAGCGCGCATAGTCGGCCGCCGGGAGGACACGGACTTTCCCCAGCATCGTGGAGTGACCCGTGCCGCAGAATTCGGCGCACTCGAGGTCGTAGGTGCCGGGCAGGTCGGAGCGAAACCACGCCGTCTGGTAGCGGCCGGGGACGACGTCTTGCTTCAACCGAAAGGCGGGCACGTAGAAGCTGTGGATCACGTCGCGCGAGGTCATCACGAGCACGATGTTCCGCCCGGCCGGCACGGTCAGGACGTCGATGGAGGAGTGGCCTCCCGGGTACCCGAACTTCCACATCCATTGCTTCGCCGTCACGTAGACGCGCAGCCCGTCGCGCGGCGGCGTCATCACGTGGTCGTACTGGATGGCACCCACGACCCAGAAGGCGAGGAAAGCGGTCTGCAGACCGACCACGACGAGGAGCTCGACGGGCCACGGCGTGCGCAGCGGCTGCGTGAGCTCGCCCTCGACCCGGCGCGGGTGCCGAAGGAGGAAGTACACCGCGAGGAGGAAGACGAACGTGGCTCCAAGGAGCGTCGTGCCGATGACGGCGAAATGGAGTCGGTCGATGCCCGCGGCGTACGTCGACCCTTCGGGCGGCAAATAGAGGAGCAGGCGGAGCCAGTTCACGGTGTGTCCTCCGCCGAGACGAGGTCGATCGCGTAGCCGATGGGGACGCGCGCGATGCCTGCGTCGCGATCGGCCCACCCCCATGCGTCGAGCTCTGCTCGCTGGCGCGCGCGAAGATCGAGCCCATCGCGCGCGTCCCAGATCGGCGTCTGCTCGATGCCCGAGATCCGCACGCCGCCCGGAGCAGGACCCGTCGGCCCAGCCGCGCTCGGGCGAAGCGACCCCGAGGTCGCGACCAAGATGAGGCCCGCGGCGACCACGCCAAGCGCACCGAGCAACGTCCACCCGAGCGCCGCACCGACGATGCGCCGCGACGCGATCCAGTCCTCCTCTTGGCGAACCTGGAAGCTCATGGCATCGCCTCGTAGTCGAGACCCTCGGCGAGCTCCGGGGCGTAGCGAGGGAGCGCCGGGACGCGGCGATACTGGGCGGCGACCCAGGCGCAGATCACCCCGCCCACCCAGAGGAGCGGCCCGAGATCGAACCAGCGCACGCGCACGCCCCCGGGGTCGCGCGCGGGCAAGATCAACCATGCGACGTCGACGAAATGCATGGCGAGCATCCACGCGCCGACCGCCGCCATATAGGCGGTGCTCCGCTTGGCGCGACGATTGAGGAGCGCGAAGAAGGGCACGACGAAATGCCCGAAGACGAGCCCGTACGTGACGACCGTCCAGGACCCCGTCGTCCGGGCGAGGTAAAAGGGCACCTCCTCGGGCAGGTCGGCGATCCAGATGATGAGCAGCTGGCTGAAAGCCATGTACGCCCAGAAGCACGTCATCGCGAAAAGAAGGCGCCCGATCGCGAGGGCGTGGTCGCCCGTCACGCCGAGCCGCACCCGCGGAGACACCCGAGCGAAATGCAAGAAGACGCAGCAGAGCGCGATGGCGCCGACGAACGTCCCCGAAAACCAGTAGAGTCCGTAGATCGTCGACGTCCACGTGGGCGTGAGAGACATCGTCCAATCGATGCAAGCCCACGTGAGCGTCAGGGCGACGACGGGCAGCCCCCCCCCGCTCCACGTCCGCATCTTCCGGACCCGATCGAGTCGCGGCTCCGTGTCGTTCTTGCGCGACCACGCCCGGAGCGCGCTCCCGATCACGATGAACACCGCGAAGTAGAGGAGCGTCCGCGCCACGAAGAAGCGAGGCTCGAAATAGCCTCGCCGCGCGCCGGACGGCGACATGGGATCGCCGGCGCCCCACGACGGCGCGGCCCACGGGTAGACGCGCGGGAGCGCGAAGAAGACCGGGACGAAGAGCACGAGCAGCGCCGGAAACGCGCTCGCCACCGCCTCCGTCCACCGACGCGTGACCACCATCCAGGCCGCCTTCGCGGCGTGGCCGGTCATGAGAAGGATGAGGGTGCCGACGCAGAGCCCCATCGCGAACGTCCACGCGTCGAGATACGAGAGCCATACCGCGGCGGCGTCGGCCCGCAGGCCGGCCACGAGGATCGCGAGCCCCACGAGGGCGCACGCCGCCGAGGCGCGGACGATGGTCACGGCGCCTCCTTGGCCAGGCGGGCCCGGAGCTCGGCGGGCAGGCGCGCCACCGGCACGCCGCGCGCGAGCTGGAGGGCGCGGAGATACGCGACCGCCCCCCACGACTCTCCGATCGAGAGCTCCCCCGCGAAGGAAGGCATCAGCCCGTACCCCGCGCGGATCGTCCGAAAGATCTTGCCGGCGGGGAGCGCCCGCACGTCGTCGCCGAGGAGGTTCGCCGGCTTGCGGAGCGACATCTTCTCCGCGACGGCGCTCTCTCCGTCGCCGAGGATTCCGTGGCACGTCGCGCAGACCCGCTCGAAGGTCACCCGGCCGCCGTCGACGAGCGCGCGGTCGACGGGCACCGGAATGCGATGCACCCACCGGCCGTCCACGACGCCCGTCGTCAGCGCCGGGTCCCCCACGACGGCGTCGACCGGCAGCGTGCCGTCGGGCGGTCGCTGCATCGCCATGCCGTTCGGGAGGAACGGGATCGCGTCGTATGGGAGCACCTTCTCCTGCTTCAACATGCGATCGAGCTGCGGATCGGGCTTCACGAGCGTCTGCTCGGTCCGGCAAGCGCCGAGGGCGAGGAGACACGCGACGGCCGTCGGACGCGCGATCGTCATCGCGGCCCCCCGAGGCGCTCGCATCGCAGCGCGCCCATGCGCAAGAGAGCGTCCGCCACGCCCTCCTCGAAGCGCGGATCCGCGTCGTCGACGCCGATCCAGAACCGGTCGACGGTGGCGCGCTCGAACCCGTCGATTTCGAAGACGGGGTGGCTCAGGCGGGGGAGCCCGCAGGCGATGAGCATCGCGAAGAAGCCCACCACCGAAGAGGCGAGCACCGCGGATTCGAACGCGATGGGAATGAACGCGACCGCCGCGTGGAACGGGCGGCCGCCCACGTCGAGCGGATACGACCACGCGTTGCACCACCACTCGAGCCCGTAGCCGCCAGCGCCGCCGAGGAGCGCGGCCGCGAGCATGATCCAGAGCACGGCGGTCGTCGCGGGCGGGCCGGCGATCCGGCGGACGACGTAGGGCGTGAACGACGTCACCCGGGCGTAGCCCTCCCGCGCCAGCTCCTCCCAGGCGCGGACGAGCGCGTCCTCGGACGGAAACTCCGCGAGGATGCCGCTATGCACGTCCGCCCCCCCGGCCCGCGAGAGGGAGCCTCACGACCGTCTCGGCCTCGACCGCGCGCCGCCGGACGATCTCGCGGCGCATCTCCTTGAGCTCGGAGATCGGAATGAACGGCATCACGCGCAAGAACAAGAGAAACAAGAAGAGGAAAAACGAAATGGTGCCGCCGAGGATGGTCCAGTCGACCCACGTCGGCGTGTAGTTGCGCCAACTCGACGGGAGAAAGTCGCGCTGGAGCGACGTGACGATGAGCATGAAGCGCTCCGACCACATCCCGACCTGCACGATGCACGCGACGACGAAGAGGCCCGCGGGGCTCGTGCGCAACCGGCGCACCCAGAGCGCCTGCACCGCGACGCAGTTGCAGAAGACGACGAGCCAGTAGACCGCCGCGTAGTGGCCAAACGGCCGATTGCGGAGCATCACGAAGCGCTCGAACGGGTCGTGGCCGTACCACGCGAGGAACGGCTCGAGCATGTACGTGTACGTTACGACCCACCCGGTCACGAGCAGCATCTTGCCCATGTTGTCGAGGTGGTTTTTGGTGATGACGTCGTCCAGGCGGAAGATGCGGCGCGCCGGGATCATCAGCTGCAGCACCATCGCGAAGCCGGAGTAGATGGCGCCGGCGACGAAGTACGGCGGGAAGATCGTGGAGTGCCAGCCGGGCAGCTGCGCGATCGCGAAGTCGAAGCTGACGTTGGTGTGCACCGACAAGACGAGCGGCGTCGCGATGCCGGCGAAGACCGCGTAGACGACCCGAAACTGCCGCCACTGCCCGAGCTCGCCGCGCCACCCGAGCGCGAGCAGTCCGTACGCCTGCCTCCGCAGACGCGTCGGCGCCCGATCGCGCGCCACCGCGAGGTCGGGCAAGAGGCCGGAGTACCAGAAGAGCACCGACACCGTGAGGTAGGTCGTCACCGCCACGACGTCCCACGGGAGCGCGGACCGAAACTGCGGCCAAACGCCCATCTCGGACGGATACGGGATGAGCCAATAGGCAAACCACGGCCGGCCGAGGTGCAAGATGGGGAAGAGCCCCGCCTGCACCACCGCGAAGAGCGTCATCGCCTCGGCGAATCGGTTGATCGACGTTCGCCAGTGCACCTCGAAGAGCAGCAGGATGGCCGAGATGAACGTCCCGGCGTGGCCGATGCCGATCCACCAAACGAAGTTGGTGATGGCGAACGCCCAGGCGACGGGAATGTTGTTTCCCCAGAGCCCGATGCCCGTCACCATCGTGTATCCCACCACCGCGAAGAGCACCGCGCTCCCGAGGGCGGTGGCGCCGATCGCATAAGGAAACCATGCCCAACGCGCCCACAGCGGGGCGAGGAGCCGATCGGTCAGCTCCGCGTCGGACCCCGCGCGAAGCAGCACGGGCTCGCCGCCCGTCTCCTCCTCCGCGAGGAGCTCGAGGGGCGCGGCGGCGCTCATCCCGCGGCCAGCTCGGGGTTCGGGTTGACGACGCGGGCGAGGTATCGCGTCCGCGGCTGGGTCCCGAGCTCGTGCAGCACCTGATAGAGCCGACCGTTCTCCATGCTGCGCGACACGCGCGTGCTTCGGTCGGCGATGTCCCCGAAGACGATGGCCCCCGTCGGGCACGTCGCCTGGCAGGCCGTGACGACCTCTCCGTCGGCGACCGGCCGGCCCTCGCGCCGCGCGCGGATCTCCGCCTCCTCGATGCGTTGCACGCAGTACGTGCACTTCTCCATCACGCCGCGCGCCCGCACGGTGACGTCCGGGTTCATCGCGAGGCGGAGGGACGCGGGCTTGTCGGCGGCGTAGTTGAAGAAGTTGAAGCGCCTGACCTTGTAAGGACAGTTGTTGCTGCAAAAGCGGGTGCCGACGCAGCGGTTGTAGACCATCTCGTTCAGGCCCTCGCTGCTGTGGACGGTCGCGTTGACCGGGCACACGTACTCGCAGGGGGCCTTCTCGCAGTGCTGGCAGAGCATCGGCTGGACGACGACCGCCGGCGCCTCGGGGGCCCCGGAGAAGTACCGGTCGATGCGCAGCCAGTGCATCTCACGGCCGCGCGCGACCCCGATCTTCCCGACGACGGGCACGTTGTTCTCGGCGGTGCACGCGACGACGCACGCGCTGCAGCCGGTGCAGGCGTTCAAATCGATGCTCATCCCCCACTGGCGCACGCCGGCGGGCCAGAGGCCGTAGAGAGACGGGGAACGCGCGTCGCGCGGGCGTGCGAAATCGGGCCGAGCCCGATACGCGGCGACGGTCTCGCGGAGGACGATGGGGCGCCCTTCCATCGACCAGTGCTCCTGCGTCAGGGCGAGCGGCCACGACCCGGCCGCCTTCGCGAGCTCGGCATCGTCGAACCAGAGCCCGCGCGAGTCACGCACCCGATACGCGTCCGCGCCCACCCCGTAAGAGACCCGGTCCGCGACGCCTTGTCCGTAACCCACCGCGATCGCCGCGACCCCTTCCGCGACACCGGGAACGACCAGGACGGGCGCGCGGACCGTGCGCCCGCGGACGATGAGATCCACGACGTCGGACGACTCGAGCTTGCGGGCCGCGGCCGTCGCCGGACCGACGAGGACCGCGTTGTCCCACGTCAGCTTGGTCACCGGGTCCGGCAGCTCCTGCAGCCATCCGTTGTCGGCGAAGCGCCCGTCGTGGACCTTCGCGTCGGCGAAGTAGACCACCTCGAGGCCCGCGCGGACCTCCGGCTCCCGCGACGCAATCCGGGCGACGTCGGCCCAGCCCACCGCCGGGCCATCCGCGTGTGGCGCCGGCGGTCCGGCGACCCCCGAGACCAGGGCGGTCTGCCAGAAGTCTTCGAAGGCCCCCGTCGCGGCGGCGCGCCAATAGTCCTCGACGAGCCCGCGCGTCGTCGCCCCAGGCGCGCCCGCGAGCGCCGCGAGGACCTGCGCGGCGCTCTTGCCTTCGATCATCGGACGAATGAGCGGCTGCGCGATCGAGGGCGTCCCGTCGAAGGCGACCCCGTCTCCCCACGCCTCGAGAAAGTGGAGCTCGGGCAAGAACCAGCCGCACGCCTGACCGGTGCGCGTCGTACGGCCTCCGAGACACGCCGTCGTCGGGACCCGGGCGAGGCGGCGCTCCATCTCGAAGTCGGCAGGGGCCGTATAGACCGGGTCCCCGCCGAGCACGACGAGGGCGCCGACCTCGTCGCGATCGATCGCGCCCAGCAGCAGCGCGGGATCGTGGCTGTCCTCGCCTGCTTCGAAGACAGGCGACGGCCCATAGGACACCGACGAGCCCGCGTTGCCGAGCGCTTCGTTGATCGCGTGCGCGAGCGCATGGACCTCGGGCGGCTGGCCGTCCCCCGCGACGACCAGGCCCGCGCCGCGGTGCGCGTAGAGATCGCGCGCGACCGCGCCGGCCCACGCGTCGTGCGGCGAGGGGGGCGCGGAGGCCGAAGCCCGACGCGCGGCCTCCAGGCCGGGCTGCTCGCCGACGCCGAGGGCGAGGACGCCGCGGAGGAGCGCGATCGCGACCTCCCTCACCCTTCGCGCCTGCACGGCGAGGCGCTCGTCCGCGGCCATGCCGGTCACCGACAGCCGCGGCTCGACCACATAGAGCCGGCTCATGGTGTCCGCCGGGCTCGCCATCCGTCGCCGCGCCGCCCACGCGCGCGCCCACGCGAACGGCGTGGCCGCGGCCGCGAGGAAGTCCGCGTCCAGCGAGACGACGACGTCCGCCTTCGAGAAGTCCCACCGCGGCTCGACCACCCGGCCGAACGCGAGCCGCGACCCCGCCCACGCGTTCGTCCGAGCCGCCGGCGTCCAGAAATGCACGACCACGTCTCCTCGCCGACGGACTCGCCGCACGAGGTCCGCCACGTGGGGGGACCCGGTCGGCTCCGCCAGGACGTGCAGGCGCTTGCCCGGCGGTTGCGGCGCCGTGATCGCGGAGACGAAGGCCTCCCACGTCGCCGGTTCGCCCCGGAAGGTGATCTCCTTCGGCCGCGCCGGATCATAGAGCGACAGGACCGACGCTTGCTCGAACGTACCGAGCGCGCCGAGGCTCGCCGGGTGGCGCGGGTTGCCCTCGGCCTTGGTCGGGCGACCCTCGTGGCTCTCGACGATCATGCCGATGCCGTATCCCCCGAGCGACATGGTCGTGGCGTACCGGGACGCGATCGAGGGGCGCACCTCGGGCGGCTGGTTCACGTAGGGCACGATGTCCTCGGGGGGGCCTCGGCTGCACCCCGCGGTTCCCGCGAGCGCCGCGGAAGCTCCGAGGATCTGGAGGAGTCCCCGGCGCGTCACCTCGGGCGGCAGATCCGCGCCGTCGGGAAACTCGCCGCGTGCGCCGCCGAGCCCGGCACGCTCGTTCGGTCCACGCCACATCGGATCGGCCATCGCGCCCATCAACGGTGGCAGCCCGCGCAGTCGACGGGCGGCTCGACGTGCCCGTGATTCGGCAAAAGGTCCGGCGTCCACCCCGGCGGCGCCTTCCATTCCATATCGGTGACCGCGCTCGCGGGGCGCAGGCGCGGCGTCGGGTCTCGGTGGCAATCGAGACACCACTTCATCGTGAGCGGCGCCCCGGCCCGCACCGCAGCCATGAGGTCGACACGCCCGTGACACTCGACGCACCCGACCCCGTGGGTGACGTGCGCCGAGTGATCGAAGTAGACGAAGTCCGGCAGCTGGTGGACGCGCCGCCAGTGGAGCGGGCGATCGTCGAAGAAGCTCGCGCGCACGGGGGCGAGGCGCCCGGCGCGCTGCCAGACTTGCGCGTGGCAGTGCATGCAGACCGCCGTCGGAGGCACGCCGGCGGACTTCGCGCGCGCCGCCTCGTAATGGCAGTAGAGGCAATCGATCCCTTCGTCGCGCACGTGGTGCCGGTGGTCGAACTCGATCGGCTGCTCCACCACTTCGCCCTCCTTCGTCACGTACGGCGTGCGGACCCAGAGCATCATTGCCGTGGGAACGGCCAGCGCGGCGGTCGCCACCACGGTCAAGGCAAGTCGAAACAGCGTGTCCGACGCGGGCGAGAAGAGCGGTCGCATCGAACACGGATCTCGTGCGCGGCATTCGCGCGCGTCCGCCGGATGCAACCCCCAAGCCCAAGCACGCCGTCGCGGGAGAGGCGGGATTCGCGCACTCTCACCGAGGACGACGCGTGGCGTATTGGCGTGTACGTCCCGGTTTGACACGGCGCCTCCGCCTCGCCGCCGAGCCCGTCTCGAGGCGCCCGAGCGAGCGGGACGATCGCGCGCGGCGACCGCGCATCCCCCGTGGGGAAGGGCGTCCTCGCCGCGAGAAGGCGCCCGTCTTTCACGGAGAGCCTCGCGTCCGTCGCGGGCAAGACCCTCCTCGCCGTGAGAAGGCGGTCGCCTTTCGCGGACGGCCGCGTGACTTTCGCGGACGGGGGCTTCCTCGCCGCGAAGGAACGCCTACCGTGCGCGGACGACCGCGTGACTTTCGCGGACGGGGGCTTCCTCGCCGCGAAGGAACGCCTACCGTGCGCGGACGACCGCGTGTCTTTCGCGGACGGGGGCTTCCTCGCCGCGAAGGAACGCCTACCGTGCGCGGACGAGCGCGCCCATGCGAGAGAGGCACGCCTCCTCGTCGCAGGGGAGGGCGCGCTCGACGCGAGCTCGCCTCGGTCCTCTGCGGACGAGCGCGGCTCGACGGCGATCGCGCGCGCGTCCTATTCCGGCGAGGACGGCCCCGGCACGACGATGGGCTCGACGTCGGGGATGTCGGACGCCAGCTCCGCGTAGTCGTGCCGCATGCGGAGGAGGCGCGCCGGATCTTCGGGGGCGAGATCGTGCGTCTCGCCGGGATCGCGGTCGAGGTCGTAAAGGCGGAACGTGTTCGAGTCCATCATGTAGTGCATCTTCATCCCGTTCTCGATGAAGGCGCGCTTCGACGTGTAATACGGGTTTCTCGGCTGATCGACGAGGATGGGCCGATTGGGCACTTCGCCGCCGAAGATCTCCCGGAGGAGGCTCTCGCCGCGCGCTCCGGCGTCGGGTGCGATCCCCGCCAGATCGAGCACCGTCGGCGCGAGGTCCGCGTGGCTCACGCGGCGCGAGACCCGGCGCGGCGGCACGCCCGGCACGTGGATGATGAGCGGCACGCGCACGATCTCGTCCCAGAGGTCGCGCCCGTGGAAGTATTCGCCGTGCTCCCCGAAGGCCTCCCCGTGGTCGCCCGTCAGGATCACCACGGTTCGGTCCGCGAGGTGCGCCGCCGCCAGCGCGTCGAGGACGCGCCCGATATGATAATCGGTGAACGCGATCTCTCCGTCGTAGAGGTCGCGCTGCCCATTGCCGAACTTGGAGAAGCCGGCGTGCTTCAGGTACTGCTTGTGCGGGTCGAGGAAGTGGACCCAGATGAAGAAGCGCCCGCGCGTCACCTCCGGGTCGTCCAAGAGGGAGACCGTGGCGTCGGCGAGGCGGCGGGACGTGTAGTAGCGATCGATGTGCGAACCGGGCGGCGCGTTTCCCTCGGGGAGCGGCCGCAAGAACCGGTCGATGCCGTCCGTCCACCCGAGCTCGGGCGCGAACAGGAAGTGCGACGCGGCGCCCGCCGTCCGGAAGCCCGCCTGCTTCATGCGCTCGGCGAGGAGGACGTTCTGCGGTAGATAGCGGAGCTCGTGCCGGTTGGTGCGCGGCATCTCGGACGGATAGCGACTGGCCATCATGGGCGGAAGCGCATATCCCGTGTACGTCGAGATCGAATACGCCCGCTCGTAGATCGTCGACTCGGCCGCGAGCGCGTCGATGCGCGGCGACACCTCGCGCGGATATCCCATGTAGCCGAGGTCCGGCCGAAGCGCGTCGACGGTGAGGAAGAGAAACGAGAGGTCCGCCGGGAGCTTCGGGCGGGGGGGCGGGCGCGCCTCCGTCGCGACCGGCGGCGGCTTCGGCGGAGGGAGCGGGAGGTCCTCCCCGTCGCAGTCTTCGTCGATGCCGTTGCCGGGGATCTCGCGCGCGCCCGGGTGGATGCGCGGGTCGTCGTCGTTGCAGTCGCCGCCGCCGAGCCACCGCGAGTAGCCGTCGTGGTCTCGGTCGCCGAGGCGCTGCAGGCCGCGGAGCGACGCCTGCGCGAGGACCCCGTGCTCGAGGATGGCGGAGCGCACGTTGTCGTCGCACGCGTAGAAGGCGCCGCCGAGCGCGCCGAGGGCCAGCGCGACGCCGAGGATCGTCCGCGAGACCGGCGTCAACCTCGCGACGACGCGGATCGCCACGAAGCCGACGGCGAGCACCGCGAGCGTCACCGCCGGCTTGTAGTCGAGGCTGTCGCGCCGCAGGAGGACGAGGAAGCCGAAGACGCCGCGCAAGCTGTCGTCTTGCCCCCCCCAGAAATCGGGCAGCGCCACGGCCGACCAGACCCCCACCACGCAGCCCAACGCGAGCGCGCGGGACCAGAGGAGCGGCGCCTTGCGCGAGAGGGCGCGCATCCACGAGCGGAGAACCAACGCCATGCACGCCGCCGCGGCGAACGACAGCGTCGACAAGACGGCCACGCCCATCGTCCCCGCCGGCCCGTCCGCCAAGTCCTCGCTCGCGAAGACGTACGCGCGAAAAGCGCCCGCCGCGGCGAGCGGCAAGACGAGGCCCGCCGCGTAGAGCCAGGGCGCCTCCAGACGATCGCGCACCCGCTCCACGAGACCCGCCGGCGTCAGCAGCCACGCGATCGCCACGGCGACGCCGAGGAGCGCCCCGACCGGCACGGCCAGCAAGGCGGACGCCGCGATGAAGTGAACGGACTCGACGCCGCCGGTCGTCCCGAGCCCCGCGGCTTGGATCTGGAGCGCCTCGACCGCCCCCGCGAGGAGCGCCGCGAGCGCGCCGGTCAGCGCGAGCTGGTCGAAGTGGCGAAATGCGCGACCGAGCTTGCTGCCGCCCTCTCCGCGGCTCGGCGTGCCGGCGGCGGCGCCCCTCCAGAAGACCCGCGTCGGCTCACCGGGGTCGTCCGCGTCGGTCTCCGGCCGCAGCCCTTCCGCGCCGCGCCCCTCCGACTGGACGCCCGAGACGGGACGCGCGTCGGCTTCTGCCCCGCGTCCCCGTCTCGACCCGTACCGTTGCCACTGCGCCATCGGTCGCGTGGATGATACCGCTCGCGGCCGCGCCCGACCCGCTGGTCTGAAGCGCGCGAATGCTACAGCCCACCTTCAACGCACCCAGCCGACCTCGCGCGCCGTGAGCGGCCCGACCCCCAGCTCGTCGAGCCGGTCGGGCGGCGTCTCCGCGGCGGCGCTGACCGGTCGGTTGCGCGCCATCACCTCGGCGCACGGCTGCGGAAAGAGCGGCCGGAGCGCCGGCGAAGCGAGGCCGGCGGGCACCAAGGTGCGGCCGGAGGCGTCGTATTTGTCGGTGGCGCCGAGGGTGTGGAAGAGCTCGTGGGCGGCCACGAAGAGCGCGAAGTCGACCATCGACCCGTCGAGGTCCACCTCGACCGCGCCCAGGCGGCCCCCCTGCTGGCCTTCGCCCTCGACGTTGTCCAGATCGTCTTGCGGCTGCGGCTCGCGCGCGGCGACGTAGATGCGCGAATCGAAGCTCCCCGCGTCGATGCCCGCTTCGCGGTCGACGCGCGACGCCCAGCGCCAGAGCGCCCAGCTCTCCTTGGCGGAGTCGATGACGCCCTCGCCGTCGGTCCGCGGCGGATCCTCGGCGTCGTCGATCGGGCCGACGAACGTGAGCGCGAACGGCCGCGAGGGTCCGCTGCGGTAGCGGTGGCACTCGTCGGTCAAGCGGGCCTCGAGGGCCGCGACGCGTTTGCGGAAGGAGCGCACGGCCGAATCGTCGAGCGGCCCGCGGCGCACGAGGACGATCGCAATCGACAGCGGGCGCTCCCACGCGTTGCGCTCCCGGCGACTGCGCACGTCCCGCCAACCCCACAGTGACACGCCAAAAAGCAGGACCAGCAGGATCCCGACGCGCACTCGAAACGCAGTTGCTCGCACTTCGTCGCAGTGTGGGCCGCGCGCGATGCACCCGCCACGAGAGAGGCGCGATTGCGACGCGGGCGAGGTCGACGGACGAGGTGGCGCGCGGCCCGCTCGTGGCGCGGAGGACCACAGTCGACGCCTCGTCGCGTGGAGCGAGCGCATCGCCCCGCCGTCCGCTCAAAGGTCGACGCGCGTACCGAGCTCGATCACGCGCTCGGGCGGGAGGCCGAAGTGATCCACCGCGCCGCTCGCGTTGCGCGAGAGATACGCGAAGAGGCCCTCGGCGATGCTCCCCATGCGTCCGCCCTTGCCGGCCACGAACGTCTCTTTGCCGAGGTAGTACGTCGCCTCGGAGAGGCCCACGTCCAACCCGTGGCGCGCGAGCGCGGCCTCGAGCTCGGCGGGCACGCTCGGGTTCTCCATGTACCCGAAGCGGACGGTGACCTGCGCGATGCCGTGCTCGTCGAACCCCTCGACCTCGTGCCTGCGGTCGCCGTCGACCTGCGGTTCGTGCTCCACCCGGATGCGAACGAGGACCACCCGGGCCATGACGGAGTGGAGGCGCTCGGCCTGGAGGACCAGGACCGGCGGGACGCCGTCGGTCATCGTCGGGTAAATCGCGGTCCCCGCGACGCGCGTCACCCCGCCCGTCGCGAGCATCTTCCGGAACTCGTCGAGCGGCGCGCTCTGTCGTACTCGGTACTCGTGGAGGAGCGTCAGCCCGCGGCGCCAATCGACCATCACCAAGAAGAAGAGCACCCCCACCCCGATCGGCACGTACCCGCCGTCGACGAACTTCGTCAGGTTGGCGAGCAAGAAGGGAATGTCGAACGACAGAAAGAGGACCAGCACGGCCCACGAGCGCGCCTTCGGCCAGCCCCACGTCTTGCGGGTGACTTCGAAGAAGACGATGGACGTGATCGTCATCGTGCCGCTCACCGCGATGCCGTAGGCCGACGCGAGCCGCGCCGACTCGCGGAACACGAGCACGAGCAGGATGCACGCCGTCATGAGCGACCAGTTGACGATCGGGACGTAGATCTGGCCCTCGGTCTCGCGCGAGGTGTGGTGGACGGTGACGCGCGGGAAGTACCCGAGCTGGACCGCCTGATGCGTGAGCGAGAAGACGCCGCTGATGAGCGCCTGCGACGCGATGGTCGTGGCGGCGGCGGAGAGGGCGACGAGGGCGTAAGAAGCGGCGCCCGGCGCCACCATCGAGAAGAACGGATGCGCGAGGGTCTCGGGGCGGCGCAGGACGAGCGCGCCCTGGCCGAGGTAACCGAGCGCCAGCGCGGGGAAGACGAGCGAGAACCAGGAGACGCGGATCGCGCGCGAACCGAAGTGGCCCATATCGGCGTAGAGCGCCTCGCCGCCGGTGATGGCGAGGACCACGACGCCGAGGATCGCCATGCCGTGGAGGCCGTGCCGCGCGAAGTAGAGCGCTCCCCAGTGCGGCGAGATGGCCGCGAGGATCGCCGGACCTCGGAGCACCTCTTTGAGGCCGAGCGCGCCGACCGTCGAAAACCAGACGACCATCACCGGTCCGAAGAGGCGGCCGACGTGGCCGCTTCCTCGGCGCTGGATCGCGAACAGGCCGAGCAAGACGAGGCAGGTCATCGGAACGACGAGCGGCCGGAGCGTCGGGGCGGCCACGTTCAAACCTTCGACCGCGCTCAGCACCGAGATGGCGGGCGTGATCATGCCGTCGCCGAAGAGGAGCGCGGCCCCCGCGACCACGAGCAACGTCACGAGGCGCATCGCCCGCTTCTTCCGCTCCTCGGGCAAGAGCGAGAGCAAGGCGAGGATGCCGCCCTCGCCGCGGTTGTCGGCGCGCATGACGAAGCCGACGTACTTCACGGAGACCGCAAGGATGAGCGCCCACAGGATGAGCGAAACGATGCCGAGGACGTCGGCGCGGTCGAGCGTGCCGCCCGGGTGGACCTCGCCGGCCACTTGGAGCGTGTAGAGCGGGCTCGTCCCGATGTCGCCGAAGACGACCCCCACGGCGCCGAGGGCGAGCGCGAGGACGCCCCGCGGATGCGCCGCGGGCGGCCCTCGATCTTCGGACGCCGATTCCCCCAAGCCTTCGACGGCCACGGTCGAATGAGACACGCCCGCGCCGGCCGACACAACCGGGGCCATCGCAATTCGCGTGCCCCGAGCGGCGGTCGACGGGGGTTTGCGCTGCGCTACGGTGGTCGTGGTGCTGGCGCCTCCATCTCTGGCCCTCGCCCGATCGAAGCTCGATCGCGCCCTCTATGGGGCGCAGCAGCTGTCGCTCTTCTTTCCGGCGATGGCCGCGCACCATCTCTTTCGCGTGCTCTCGCACGCGGCGGTGCCCGACGTGCCGCCCGAGGTGATCCGCGAGATCCGGCGGCGCTACGTGGCGCTCTTGCGGGCGGATTTGGCGAACGTCGAGGCGAATCTGTACCCGCGCGACCTCCTCTTCCAGTTCCCCCTCCGGGCGTACGGCGCCAATCTGCCGCGGTTGCTCGCGGACATGCCTCGCACCGTGCGGCGCAAGAAGGCGCGCAACCATCGCGACGTCCCCGACGTCGACCCCGCGCGCTTTCCTTCGTACTTCCGCCGCACCTTCCACTGGCAGACCGACGGCTATTTCACATCGCGATCGGCGCGCCTCTACGACCTGTCGGTCGAGCTCCTGTTCCTCGGCACCGCCGACGTGATGCGCCGCCAGACGATCCCGCCCATCACGCGCGCGCTCCAGGCCGCGGGCCGCGACGACGGCCGCCTCCTCGACGTGGGGTGTGGAACGGGCCGGCTCCTCTCCCAGATGGCGGCGTCGCATCCGGCCCTGCGGCTCTTCGGGGTCGACATCAGCCCCGCGTACGTCGGCGCGGCGCGCGCCCTGCTCGCGGACGTCCCCGACGTGTCGCTCGTCGCGGAGAACGCGGAGTCGCTCCCGTACCGCGACGGATACTTCGACATGGTGACGAGCGTGTATCTGTTCCACGAGCTCCCGCGCGCGGTGCGGCGCGTGGTGCTCCGCGAGATGAAGCGGGTGCTCGCGCCGGGCGGGCTCCTGGTCCTCGAAGACTCGGCGCAGCTCGTCGAGAGCCGGACGCTGGCGCCGACGTTGGCGCGGTTCGCCGAGGAGTTCCACGAGCCGTTCTACGGCGATTACCTGGTGGACGATCTCGCGGTCGCGCTGGCCCGCGAAGGGTTCCGCGTGGAGTCGGTGACGCCGACGTATCTGTCGAAGGTGGTCGTCGCCCGCGCTTGAGAAACGTGCGGAAAACGGGCGATCGGGCCCCACCTCGTTGCGCGAGGGGGCCATCCGAGCTAAGGCCAGCGGCGAATCGAGAGCGCGCCGCCGCATTCGCGCGCGTCGTCCCTCGCGCCAATTCGACCTCGCGGCGTCGAAGAGGTCACTCTGACACGCTCGGCACGACCGGGCGCTGCCGCGAGAGAGACCCATCACACACGTGACCATTCAACGACCTCCGCGGCGCCATGAACGCCGCCCCTCGGCTCCGGCGCCGCACGCCGGGCCTTCGACCAGCGCCCCGCGATCGGGCCACACTCCGGAGCCCGCTCCGCGCGCCGGTGGGCACGCCCACGCGCACACGGCCCCTCGGCCCGGCGGCCCCTCGCACACCGTTCGGCCCCCGCGCCCGGGTGGACACGCGCACGGACACGCGCGGCCTCGGCCGCAGCCTCGATGGACGGCGCCCGCGCCGTCGCACGGGGGCGACGACGCCGATACGCCGCCCCCCGCGCCGCACGCGTCCGCGCCGCCCATGGACCCCGCTGTCCTCGCGGCGTCGCCGTTCACGGCGCTGGGCCTGTCGGCGTCGATCGTCCGCGCCGTCGTCGACGAGGCCTACACGACGCCTTCCCCCGTGCAGTCGGAGGTGATCCCGCACGTGCTCGCCGGCCGCGACGTGCTCGCGTGCGCGCAGACCGGGACCGGCAAGACCGCCGCGTACGTCCTTCCGTTGCTCCATCTTATGGCGGCCGCCGAGCCGGGGCCGTCGCGCGGGATCCGCGCGCTCGTCCTCGCGCCCACGCGGGAGCTCGCCGCGCAGATCGGCGAGCGGGCCTCGGTCTACGGCCGGTACGTCGGGCTTCGCAACGTCGTCATCTACGGCGGCGTCAGCCAGCGGCGCCAGGAGATCGCCCTTCGGCCGATTCCGCAAATCCTCGTCGCGACTCCGGGGCGACTCCTCGATTTGATGCAGCAGGGGCTCGTCGCGCTCGGCGGAGTGAAGCACCTCGTGCTCGACGAGGCCGACCGGATGCTCGACATGGGCTTCGTCCACGACGTGCGGCGCATCGCGTCCACGGTGCCGACCGAGCGCCAGACGCTGCTGCTGTCGGCGACGATGAGCGCCGACATCGAGGCCCTCGCGGCGCGGATGCTCGTCCGCCCGGTGCGGATCGCGATCGCGCCGTCGATGACCACCGCGGAGACCGTCGAACAATCGGTCGTCTTCGTCTCGCGCGCCGACAAGCCGGCCCTGCTCGAGCGCGTCCTGCGCGACGGCCAGACCCAGCGGACGCTCGTCTTCACGCGCACGAAGCACGGCGCGAACCGCCTCTGCCAGCGCCTCGATCACGCGGGGTTCCTCTCCGCGGCGATCCACGGGAACAAGACGCAGGCCGCGCGCGAGCGAGCGCTCGAGTCCTTCCGCCGCGGCACGACGCACGTCCTCGTGGCGACCGACGTCGCCGCCCGCGGCATCGACGTCGACGGAATCTCGCTCGTCGTGAACTTCGATCTCCCCGACGTGGCCGAGAGCTACGTGCACCGCATCGGGCGCACGGGACGCGCCGGCGCCTCCGGCCGCGCGATTTCGTTCTGCGACCCCGACGAGCGCCCGCTCCTGAGGGACGTCGAGCGCTTGATCCGCCGGCGGCTGCCGCCGATGGGAACCGTGGCCGACGCGCAGGCGCCGCGCCCGATCGCGGGGGACGTTACGACCTCGTGAGCGCGGGGACCGCGGCGGCGGTCGCCCGGCCACGATCCACTTCGGCTGTGGCGCCGAGGATCGCGAGCCCGCTCCGCGACGGCTCGGCCGCTCGCGGAGCGGCGCGTTCGGGCGCCCTTGCGTCGCTTTGGCGCGGGCCGGGCGGAGCTCGCTCGACGGCGGGGCGGGCGCGAGTCTTGAATACGTAGATTGCGAGGGCCCAGCATGAAACTGCGAATCGGTTACGACCTCGGCTACGAGTGCCCGCAGCCCACGCCGATGATCTTGATGTTGAACGTGCACTCGACGCGGGCGGCCGATCTGCTCGCGCCGGACTGGATGCATACCGAGCCGGGCGTCGCGATTGCCGGTTACCACGACGCGTTCGGCAACTGGTGCAGCCGCATCGTCGCCCCACCGGGGCGGATGCGAATCCGGGCGGACGCGATCATCCACGACTCGGGCCGGCCCGACGTCGTCGCGCGGAGCGCTCGCCAAACCCCGGTCGAGGCGTTGCCGCAAGACACGCTCGCGCTCTTGCTCGGCAGCCGCTACTGCGAGACCGATCGCCTGTCGCCGATCGCATGGGCCCTCTTCGGGCATACGCCCATGGGCTGGGATCGCGTACAGGCCATTTGCGATTTCGTGCACGGGCACATCACCTTCGGTTACGAGCACGCGCGATCGACCAAGACGGCTTGGGAGGTGTTCCAGGAGAAGGCGGGGGTCTGCCGCGACTTCGCCCATCTCGCCATCGCGCTTTGCCGCTGCATGAACATCCCGGCCCGCTATTGCACGGGCTACCTCGGAGACGTCCAGGTCCCTCCGGTGGACGCGCCCATGGATTTCTCCGGCTGGTTCGAGGCTTACTTGGACGGGTGCTGGTACACGTTCGACGCTCGCCACAACGTGCCGCGCGTGGGCCGCGTGCTCATCGCGCGCGGACGGGACGCGGCGGACGTGGCTATCAGCACCGCGTTCGGCGCGGGCGCGTTGAGCCACTTCCAAGTATGGACCGACGAAGTCGTCGAGCCGGTGGCGGCCGCCTCGGGGATCTTGCCGCGCTGGGGTGGCGCGGCCTGCGCCGCGAACGCGTGAGCGCCCGCGTACCCCGTTTGGGCAGTCGACGCGGCAGGGATACCGTGGTACCGGAACCCGATGTCGTGTGGGGCACCGTGGTGCAGTTTGCCGGGTGGGGGGCGTTGATTGGCCCCGGGGGTCTCCGAAGGCGTACCTGAAGCCGGCGACGTCGTTGCGGGCAAGTACACCATCGAGCGGGTCCTCGGGTCGGGGGGGATGGGCGTCGTCGTCGCCGCACGGCACATGCAGCTCGGGCAGCGCGTGGCGATCAAGTTCATGCGAGGCGAGGCAGCCCACGACGCCAACGCCGTCGAACGGTTCCTCCGCGAGGCGCGCGCCTCGGTCGCGCTCACGAGCGAGCACGTGGCCAAGGTGCTCGACGTGGGCACGCTCGACGGCGGATCGCCGTACATGGTCATCGAGTACCTGGCGGGGGTCGACCTCGCGCAGGTCATCCAGCGCGACGGCCCGCTCCCCGTAGAGGAGGCCGTCGGCTACCTCGTGCAGGCCTGCGAGGCGGTCGCGGAGGCGCACGTCCTCGGCATCGTGCACCGCGACCTCAAGCCCGCGAACCTCTTCGCGACCCGACGCATGGACGGGACGACGCTCATCAAGGTCCTCGATTTCGGCATCTCCAAGGCCGCCGCGGTCACGGGCGATCTCGGCGCGAGCCTCACGATGAGCGGGATGGTCATGGGGTCGCCGGGGTACATGTCCCCGGAGCAGGTGCGGAGCGCGAAGGGCGTCGACGCCCGGAGCGACATCTGGTCGCTCGGCGTGATCCTCTACGAGCTCCTGGCCGGGCGCTGCCCGTTCATCGGCGAGACCCTCGGCGACACGCTCGCCAAGATCGTCTCGGAGGCGCCGCCCTTGGTCTCGTCGCGGCGACCCGAGCTACCGCAGGGGCTCGTCGCGATCGTGCACGGATGCCTCGAGCGGAACCTCGGCGCACGCATCCAGAACGTGGACGACCTCGTCTCGAAGCTCCTGCCGTTCGCCCCGAAGGACGCGTCGGTGTCGGCGGACCGCATCCGCCGCATGACCCGCATTTCGACCGGCGGGGGTCACACGCGAACGCCGGGGTCCGTCGTCAAGGAGCGGGTGGAGACGCAGGCGTCCACCGATCGGCCGTGGCACCGCAGCGAGACGGGGACAGAGGGATCGTCGCGGCGGTGGCTCCGGCTCGCCGTGGGCGCGGTCTTGCTCGTGGGGTGCGGCGTGTCGCTCGTGGCCTGGTTCACGCTCCGCGTCCCTCCTCCTCTCGCTCCCGCTGCGGCGCCGGCCACGGTCGCCCCGCCGACGGCGGCCACTCCGCCGTTCGCAGCGGCCGCCGCCCCGACCCTCCCCGCGGCGACCATCGCCGAGCTGCCCGCGGAGCCGGAGCCGAAGAAGGCCGCCCCCGCGGCGGCGCCCCCCGAAGCCGCCGCGACGACCGAGCGCACGCCCCCCTCGAGCGAGCCCGCGAAGCCGACGAAGGCGTCGCGGCCCGCGCGCCACCCTTCGAACCCCGGGACGACGGGTGCCCCGGCAGCTTCCGGATCGAACCGACCCTCCACGGGAGAAGCCGATTATGAGCATTTCTGAACGACGGCTCGCGACGGCCCGCGCGCTCTCGGCGGCCATCGCCTGCGCCGCTTTCGCCTTCGCCGCGCCGGTCCGCGCCCAGAGCCAGGACGAGGCGGCGGCGCGCACGCTCTTCAACCAAGGGCGGCAGCTCGTCAAGACAGGCCACTACGAGGAGGCGTGCGGCAAGTTCGAAGCGGCGCGCGCGCTCTTCCGCAGCCCCGGCGTCCTGCTCAACCTCGCCGACTGCCACGAGCGGATCGGCAAGACGGCGAGCGCGTGGACGGAGTTCGGCGACGCGGCCGATTCGGCGGCCAGCGCGGGACGGACGCGGGACGCGGACGAAGCGCGCAAGCGGCAGACCGCGCTCGAGCCGGCGCTGTGCATGCTCGAAGTGCGGGTGGACGCGGCGGCGGCCGACGAGGTGGTGAAGCGAGGCGTCGCGCCGCTCGATCACTCGGCGTGGAACGTTCCCATCCCCGTCGACCCGGGCCCGCAGACCATCACCGCGGAAGCGCCCGGCCGGCGACCGTGGAGCGCGTCGGTCGATGTCTCCGAGAACGGCAAGACCGTGACGGTGCGCGTGCCGGCGCTCGACGAGGTCGTCGTGGCGCAAGCACGGCCGGCGGAGGTGGCGGCGCCGTCGGGGAACGCGGCGCCGTTGCCCGAGGCGCCCGTCGCCGACGACAAGGCGAACCCGGGCCACGGGCAGCGCACGGTCGCGTGGGTGGTCGGCGGCGCCGGGCTCGCCGCAATGGCGGCCGCGGGCGTCGTCTCCATCCTGGCGCGCTCGCAGTTCGACACCGCAGAGAACGAGCGTGCGTCCAACGGACCGCAGGCCGCCGCGGACTCCCACCAGGCCGGCAATGTGGCCGACATCGCGACGGCCCTGGTCATCGGCGGCGGGGCGCTCACGGCGACGGGCCTCGTGCTTTGGCTGAGCGCGCCGCGCGCACACGTCGCCGTGGGCTTGAACGGGCCGGCGGTCGTGGTCGCCGGAACCTTCTGATCAAAGGGGGCGCCGGTCCTACGCCACCGCCGCGCGTCCCTTGGACCGCGACGCGGGAGCGGCGCGCCGATCGCCAAGCCGAGCGTCGCGACGGCCGCGTGCGGAGAGAGCCCACTTGGGGACTTGAACCCCAGACCTGTGCTTTACGAAAGCACTGCTCTACCACTGAGCTAAGTGGGCAAAATTCTTGTCGTCGCTTCGTCGCCGAACCCGGGCGAGCGTAGCACCACGCGGCCGTGGGTTGCGCTCGATTCCGGGACCGGAAGCGACGCACCCTTTACCACCCTCGGGCCGTCTCGCAAACAGCTTCGGCGGGGGCCTCGTGCTGCGCGTGGAGGTCAGCGCGGCGGCGCTCCGAGGTCGACGATCGACAGCGGCTCGAGCGCGGCGAGGGCGTCGGCCGCGAGGACGCGGAGGGGGGCGGCGGCCCGCTTCGTTCGAAGGACGCGCTCCACCATGAAGGCGAGCGCGGCCACGAAGAGGGGCGCGCGCACCGTCGCCTCGTGCGCCCACGTCGGGGCGTCGCGGGGGGCCCGGGGCACCGGCCCGGGGGTCCGCACCACGTAGGTCCCTTCGACGGCGCCTTGCCCCGTGGGGCGGGGCCGCTCGACGTAGAGGAAGGAGCGGTCCTTGTGCCGCCAGTCGAAGTGCGGATGCGTGTCGTCGCGGTCGAGAATGCGCGCGACGAGCCTGCCGATACGGTCGGGGTCGCAGAGCTCCCCGTCGGCGACGCGGCGTGCGAGGCCGTCGAGGGCGCAGCGGGTCTTGCGACGGGCGCGGTCGTTCGAGGCGCGCTGCCGCAGGAGCCACGCGCGGGAGCTGACGACGAAGACCTGCGCCCCGCTCTCGTCGGCGCAGACCGGCTGAATCAGCGTGGGAGGGAGATCGCCGTGCACGAGGCGGCCGTGCGACGAGAGGCAGCCGGTCGGCCCGAGGGCGCGCCCGTCGCCGGGGGCGACGCAGGAGCTCCGCCGGCATTCGAGGACCGAGAGGTACGCGCCCGCCGCCGAGTGGACGAGCGCCACGTCGGCCAGGGCGAAGACGCCGTCGGCTCCGACGAAGGCCACGCAGCCGCGGTCGTCGACGCGCTCCGCCGCGAGGGCGGGACGCCGTGCGGAAGGAGGCGACCCGCGCAGCGCGAGGGACGCGATGGATGAGGTCTCGATCACGGGAGCCTGACGACGAAGCGATGGCAAAGAGGGCGCGCGGTACCGCGAGTGCGACCGAAGAACGGCCGCGGCGGCGACCCCGCGCTCGTACAGAAGCGCGCGGGCCGGGAACGGCTCACCCTTTTTGCGCGCGCGGGGGGGGGGGCCCGCGGTCAGGCCGCGGCGTGGGCCGGCGGCGGCCGGCTCCTGCCCGTGCGGCTCTCGGCGATGCGGGTCGCGGCGAGGCGGCTCATCGCCATGATGGAGTGCTGCGGGTTGACGCCCAGGTTCGTGGGAAACACGCTCGAGTCGACGACGTAAAGACCCTCGAGCTCATGGGTCTGGAAGTCCGGACCGACGACGCTCGCCGCCGGGTCGACCCCCATCCGCGCGGCGCCGAAGAGGTGGGTGGTGATGAATCCGAAGGCGCGCGGGTCGGCCGGGGCCTCGTCGATCCACCGAACCTCGTCGATCGACCGGAGCACGTTCGGCACGCCGTAGACGCCCGGCCAAAGCTCGCGCGCGCCGGCCTCGAACATCATGCGCGCCAGGAGCGCGAGGCCCTTGCGGGCCCTCTCCACGTCGGCGCGCGCCAGCGAGAGCTTGACGCGATCGCGGCCGCCCCAGCCCGCGCCCACCCGGCCCTCGGCTTCGGCGCGAACGACGACCGCCCACATCGCGACGTGCGCGAACTCCTCGAAGCGATCCATGAGCTCCCGGCCGATGCCCGGGATGCGAACCGCGGCGAGCTCGGGGGGGATGGCGAGCGTCTCGAGCTTGATCCGGTGGGAACGTCGAAGCGACACGCTCTCGGCGCCCTGGGTCGCGCCGGTGCCCATGTCGACGGGGGCGTCGAAGACGCCGGCGACGGCCACGCCGGGGTGGCACTGGAAGTGCTCCCCGATCGCCCGCCCGCGCAGGCCGGTTCTACGAAGGAGGCCGGGCGTCTGCACGGTGCTCGCGGCGACCAGCACGCCGCGCCGAGCGCGCAAGAGGACGCGGTGGCCTTTGCGCCGGTCGATGATGCCGGGCGTCCACGCGACGACCCCCGCCGCGCGGCCGCCCTCCACCAGCACGCGCTCGACCTTGCACGAGCTGAAGAGGCGCGCCCCGCGGGCGAGCGCCCAGGGCACGTAGCTGACGTTCATCCCTTGCTTGGCGCCGTGCGGGCAGCCGGTGAAGCAGCGGCCGGAGCCGCGGCAGCCGTTCTCGTAGCGGCGCATCCGGCGGGCGGGCAGCCCCTCGGCGGCCGCTTCTTCGAGGAAGAGGCGGTTGTTCTCGCCGAGCGCCTCGTCGCCGACGACGCGGACGCTGAGCTCGCGCTCGATGGCCTCGAAGTGCGGCTCGAGGGCGCGGGGCGACAGCGCGGCGCCGAGGCCGAAGCGTTCAGCCCACTCGTCGAGGACATCCTCGGGGGTGCGATGCGCGATCGCGGAGTTCATGACGGTGCTCCCGCCGACGCAGCGCCCTTGGAGCAGCGGCAGGTACGAGCGACCTTCCATGACCTGCGCGCCGGCGTCGCGGAACATTCGCTTGAAGGCGCCGTATACGCCGTCTCCGAACTCCCGGGTGCGCACCCAGGGTCCCTCCTCGACGATGGCCACCGACCGACCCGCCGCCACGAGGGCGTGCGCGGCGACGGCGCCCGAGGCGCCCGACCCGACGACGACGTGGTCGAAGATCTCCTCGAGGTCGCCGGTCGAGCGGGCGCCGTCGATCCACGCGTCGGCCGGGAACGCCTCGTCGGCCGGGGCGGATTCGGGTGCTTCTGGGTACATCGGGTGCTGCGGTACTGCGGTGTTGCGGAGTCGTCGTCAGACGGCGGGGGCGCGCCCGCGCAACTGCGCGAGGCGCGGGCGAGGGGGCGCCATTCGTCGGCGCACCCGATCGTCGGCCGCGTAGAGGAGCGCGCCGATCGCCTTGAGGAGCAACGCGAGCGACCGGACGGCGTAGGAGCGACTCGCGACGAGCCGCGCGATCACGCGCTCGCGCTCCGCCAGACCGAGACCGGCGATGGTAGCGAAGCGGCGGAGCATGAACCACGGCGCGACGGCGACCAGCCAAACCGCGAGGCGCACGCCGAGAGCCGCGCGAAATGGGAGCGTGCGCATCACCTCGCGCAAGAACGCGTCGACCTGCATCGCGCCGATGCCCGCCAGACCCGCCTCGACCGAACCCGGGAAGATCGCGACCATCGCCGCCTCCGCCCATCGACGCTCGAGGCGGGTGAGCGTCATCGGCGCCCGCTCCGCGCCCGCTCGACGGGCGGCGCCTCGGTGGGGGGCGGGTGGCGCCGCGCCCATTCCGCGTCGATGTGCTCGAGCGCGCGTCGCGCGATGGTGCGCGCGGTCTCGCCGTCGCGGCTGCGGATGACGTCGATGACGCCGGCGCAGAGCGCGACCGAGCTCGCGCAGTCGTCGTAGAGCACGGCGACGAGCTGGGGGTGCTCGTCGGGCCAGCGGGCGAACGTATTGAGCAAGAGCTCGAGGCCCACGTTGCGCGCCGCCTTGCAGACCGCGCGCATGAAGGCGAGGTCTACCCGCGCGAACGCGACGGGATCGTCGACGTGCTCGCTCATGACCTGGGCGCACGTCGCGATCGCGTCGATGTCCTCGGCGGTGTGGCGCTCCGCCGCGAGGGCGACCGCCTCGGCCGCGAGGATGCGGCGAATCTCCAGCGCGCTTCGCACGAGCTCGTGCCACGCCGGGTCGGCGACCTTCAAGCCTTTGACGAGCGTCCCGAGCATCTCGAGACCGGCCCGCTCGCGCCACGACGCCACGACCGTACCGGCCCCGTGCCGCGTCGTGATGAGGCCCAGCGCCTCGAGCCGGGCGAGCGAGGCGCGCAGCGTCAGCCGGTTCACACCGAGGGCGAGAGAGAGTTCGCGCTCGGACGGCAGCCGCGTCCCGGGGCGAAGTCGGCCGGCGAGGATCTCGCCGCGCAGCCGGTCGGCCACGGCGTCGACCACGCTCTGCCGGGCCACGGGCGCGAGTGTGGCGAGCGTTTGCAGGTCGCCGGGAAACGACGTCGTGGGGGGGGGCTGATCGTCGGCCATCGCAGATCTACTGGTTGAACCAGTTGACACACGCAGCCCTTGTGCGCAACCCCGTTCGCTGCAAATCAATTTGCGCACACCACGACCGACAGGCGACCGCTGCACCGCCGCGCAGGCTCCGCCCTCCAGACGCGGCCGCAATGACGCGGCCGCTCGGGGTGGGGCGAGGCGAGGACGACCTCCACGCTGCTAGGCGGTCAGAAAGACGCACGACGACGACGGTCGCCGCGCCGCGTGACGCGTGAACGAGGAGCGGACCGCTCTACTCGTCGCCGCCGCCGCCGCCGCCCTTTTCCTCTTCTTCTTCCTCGTCGTCTTCGTCTTCATCGTCGTCGAGCTCTTCGTCTTCGTCGACGTCGTCGTCCTCGTAGTCCGTCGCCTCGTCTTCTTCCTCGTCGGGGTCGGCGGCGGGACCACGCTTCTCGAACTTCAGATCGACGCCCACATCGCCGAGCTGCGTGTCGAGCAACTCCATGAGCTCGTCGGCGTCGTCGCCGGACCACTCGTCGAGGAGATCGGTCAAGAACTCGAAGAAGTCCCCCGTGTCGAGCCTGCGCTCGATCTCTTCGACTTGGTCCTCGGTGAAGGCCTCGAGGATGTCTTCCCGCAACGTCTCGATGTCCCCCTCCTCGATCGCGTCTTGCGCAGACAGGCGGATCTGACGAACGGCGCGCTTGTCGAGGTAGATCTCCATCGTTTTCCGGTAAGCCCGAGTATGCGAAGCGCCCTCGGGCTGTCAACGCCCGTGTTCGTGCATGCGCGGGTGTATGCTCGGCGAGCCGTGGACGGACCGACGATCGCCTCGTGTGGCCGCGCACGTGCGGCCCTGCTGGTGGCCGCCGCCGTGCTCGCGTCCGTTTCCCCAAGGGAAGCGCGGGCAGACGAAGCGGGGACGGCCTCCGCGGCGGTCGCCGTGCCCCCTCCCCCCGGCGTGCAGTCCTTTTTCGAGTATGGCGTCGCACTCGTGGCCGAGTTCGTCGCCGCTCCTGGGCCCGCATGCTCGGCGACGACGCCGGCCTGTATCCTCGGGTCGGGCGGCGGCGTCGCCCTTCGCGCGGGGTGGCGTCCGAGCGAGCGGGTCTACGTGGGCATGGCCTACGAGATCTCGAAGCAGGACCCGCACGAGCTCTATCGGATCGCCCTGCTCCAGCAGGCCCGCCTCGAGTTTCGCCGCTACGTGCCGACCGGCCGCGAGACGACGCCGTACTTTTTGGTCGGGGCGGGTATCAGCGGCTACGGCGGCAATGGATGGCCCCTCGATACGTGGGGACCGAGCGCGACGTTCGGCGCCGGCGTCGAGCTGCAGCTCGGCAAGGGGGTCTTCGAGATGTCGATCGCCTACCGGCCGACGTACCTGCGGTCCTGGCAGGACACGAGCACGCTCTTCCACGAAGGAGGGATCGCCCATTTCGTCACGTTCGAGGCCGCCGTCGAGCAACTCGACGCCCTTTGACCCGCGCCGGCGCCGAAAAGGACGTCGTCCGAACGGGTTGATAGCCAGCGCCTTGACTGTCGGGCGTGGGCCGTTGTCCCATCGAAGCGCGTGAATTGCACGATGTGCGGTCGGGACAATCCCGGCCACCTCATGTTCTGTCAGGAGTGCGGCCAACGACTCGCCGCCGCGGCGCACACGACCGCCTCGGCGATGGGGGCCGCGCCGCCGCCTACTTCTCCGCTCGCAGCGACCGCGTCTTCCCCGGTCGTTCCCGCGCAGAACCCGGCCGGCCCGCCGAGCAAGGCGCGACCGCCGGCCCCCGAGGTGTCCTTCGTCCGACGAGACGCGCCGCCCCCGGCCGCCGCCCCGCCAGCGCTCGGCCAGACCGCCGCGACCGCGTGGGCAACGGTCGCCTGCCCGAGCTGCGGGACCGCGAACCAGGGCGGGATGCGCTTCTGCATCGGCTGCGGGCGCCAGCTCGGGCCGCCTCCGGAGGAAGAGCGCGGCGCCGGTTCAATCGAGTTCATGCGAACGGCGGAGGCGCGCTCTCCGCTGGCCGAGCACGACCACGCTCCGCCGTCGCATCTCGCGCCGCCGCCCATCGAGCCCGTTCGCGTCATCGACATCGGACCCTCGGTCTCCTCGCCGGGCCACACCCGCTCGTGCCCTCGCTGCCACGGCGCGTATGATCCGGGCGCCCAGTTCTGCCGGTTCTGCGGTCTGCCGCTCGGAGGGCTCACGCCCGCGAACGCCGCCGCGGCCGTCCCGCCGGCGCCGATCTCGCAGACGAACCTCGCCTTCCGAGACGGGGGCGTCCCGTCGTCGCGCGCGAACGACATCGTGGCGAGCGCCGCGACGTTGAGCGTCGAGCCGATCACGCCGACGCCGTCGCCGGCTCCGAAGCAAGCGCCGACGCGCGCGCGCCTCGTCCTCATTCGGCGCGATGGAAGCGAAGGCGCGGCGCACACGCTCGGCGCGTCGACGGACATCGGCCGAGCCGAAGGGCAGATCGTCTTCCCCGACGACCAGTATGTGTCCCCTCGCCACGCCCGGATCGTCGCGCGAAAGGGATCGCTCTACGTGCGCGATCTCGACAGCACGAACGGCGTCTTCATGCGCATCCCGTTCGCGACGCGCGCGGATGAAGAAGACGGCGAGGAGGCCGACAAAACCACCCTTCGCGGAAACCACTCCGAGCCCGCTTCTGACGCCGTTTCCGACCAGCCGCTCGCCGATCAAGAGTTGTTCTTGGTGGGACAACAGGTGCTAAGGTTCGAGGTCGTGAGGCAAGCCGAGGAGGCGTTCGGCCCTGCGTCCGAGAACGGAACGCTTCTATTCGGAACACCCGCGGCACCCAGGTTCGCGCGCCTGAGTCAGCGCACAGTCGAGGGGGTTGTGCGCGACGTATTTCACCTACGGAAAGCCGAGACCGTCATTGGGCGGGAGTCCGGGGATATCGTGTTCACCGACGACCCGTTTCTGTCGCGTCGGCATGCCGCCGTGCGCTTTCATGGGGGGGAAGGGCAAAGGCGCCGCTTCACCCTGGCCGATTTGGGATCGTCCAATGGCACCTTCTTGCGGATAAGAGACGAGGTCCGCTTGCGACACGGCGATCACTTCCGAATCGGTCAGCAGCTTTTGCGCTTCGATATCGACGCGTCCACGACCGGCGTATGACGACGGAGGCTGCTCGCACGTGACGCTACCCGATACCCCCCACGCAGCGCCGGCGCACGAAGACGACCCGGAGGCTTCGAACGGGGCGCTTCCTGCGCGTTCTCCTCCGTCGACAGGGGAGATCCGCGTCAAGCTTTTCGCGAGGACCGACGTGGGGCAGATCCGCGAACACAACGAGGACAACTTCCTCGTGGCGGACCTCACGCGCAAGACACGCGGGTTGCTCGAGGCGAATCGTACGGGCGTCATCGGCCAGCACGGATCGCTCTTCGCGGTGTGCGATGGGATGGGCGGGGCCGCGGCCGGCGAGATTGCGAGCCAGCTCGCGGTCGACATCCTGTACGAGCGGATGACCGAGGGCCTCGAGGAGGCGCAGCCGCTGACGCGCGACGAGCTGGCGCGCAAGCTCGTGCACGGCATCGAGGCCGCCGGCCTGCGCATCTTCCAGGAGGCGAAGGTCGATCGGACTCGGCGCGGCATGGGGACCACGGTCACCGCCGCTTCGCTCGTCGACGACTACCTCTTCTTCGCGCAAGTCGGCGATTCGCGCGCCTACGTCCTCCGGAACGACCACCTCGTGCAGCTGACCCGCGACCAATCGCTCGTCAACCAGCTCATCGAGGCGGGGCAGCTCACCGAAGAAGAGGCGGAGACGTTCGAGCACAACAACATCATCCTGCAAGCCCTCGGCACCGCCGACACCGTGCAGGTCGACCTGACGTTCTGCGAGCTGCGTCGCGGCGACACGCTCCTTCTCTGCTCCGACGGCCTGAGCGGCATGGTCCGGTTCGAGGACATCCGCGAGGTGCTCATGTCGACCCCCGAGCCCATCGACGCGTGCAAGGTATTGACCGAGCGCGCCAACCAGGCGGGCGGCCACGACAACATCACCGTCATCGTCGCCCGGTTCGACGGCGAGGGACTCTCGGAGCCTTCGCCGGACCACGAGCCGCTCAAATATAGAAAGTACGCGCTCCCGGAAGCGCCCGCCGACGTCGCCGAGCCCCACCGGCGGACGCTTCCCGAGGTGCGCGCGCTGCCATCGAATCCGCCTCCGGGCGCCGGGTCGGGCGCGCCGCAAGGCCTCGGATCCACGTTCGTCCTCTCCGGCGGCGCGACGTCGCCCGCGTACGCGCCCGCCGGGTCAGGAGCGCGCAGCGCCTCGAGCGCGAGCGGCTCGCCCCCGCGGTTCGAAGACGAGCGCATCGAGATCCCCGGTACCCACGTGCCTTCGTGGGTCGTCGCCGCGCTCGTCGTCGGCGTCATCCTCGTGCTCTTCGCGACCGCGTTTCTCTTCCTGCGCTGAGCCGGTCGAGCTCGCACGGGCGACCACGAGGGAGCGGGCGGCGAGAGCCGTCACAGCTCCGTGGCGGCGCTGTTGCCATCGGTCCCGATCGCGCTATCGTGGCTGGGAGGCGATGAGCAAAGCTGTGCCCGCCAATCGTGAGGAGTACATCGTGGCGTCCCACGATGCGCTCTTCGTTGAGGTCGAGGCGACGCGGTGCGACGCCTGCGGCGGCGAGCTCTCTCTCGAAGACGATGACGGGTACGGCATGCCCGGCGCGGGTATCTACCTGTGGACCCGAGGCGACGAGGTCCGCGTGGAGAGAGCGCCCCTCTGCGCGTCGTGCGCCTCGGCGATCGGCGTCACCGCCCTCGCCCGCTGGGAAATCGAAGAAGAAGAGAGCTGACTCGCGGCACCGCCCGCGTCAGTGGATGCGTCCGCCCTGGCCTCCTCTGCCGGCGTGATCCACCGGAGGCCGTCGCGCGAGGTGCTCGAAGCAGACCGCGCGCACGCTCGGGGGGACGGCCGGCGACCGCGCGACGAGCTCGAGCTCGGGCCGCAGCAAGAGGCCCGCGATGCGGGCCGCGATCTCGGGCGGCGTCGACGGGTTCATCACGAGCGCCATGCGCACCCGCGGCCGGTGCGACCACTTCGTCGAGCGCGCGAGCTCCGCCAGCACCGCCGCGTACGACGGGCGCCTCGCCGCCACGCGGACCACGTCGTCTTCGGTGACGCGCGGGTTGCGCAGCACCCTGCGGATGACGTCGGGGTGCGAATCGCCGAGGACCCGCGCGATGGTGTCGCGGTTCGGGCGCCGCGCGAGCGATTTGCGCTGCCCGAGCGTCATCGCGCCGTCGCGGCCCTCGCGGACCCGCTCGGCCGGCCGCGGTGGAGGCGCCGACGAACGGACCGGCATCCGCACGAGCCTTTCGAGCGCCAGTAGCGACTCCCCGGCCGCCTGCTCGCGGAGGCGCTGCACGACCTCTTCCATGCCCTCCGCGTTGAGCGCGTCGACGACGGCGAGGAGCGCCTCCCTCGTCGACGCCTCCGCCTGCTCGGCCCGCTCGCAGATGACGTCGAGCGTGTGCGCGAACACGGTCATGTCCCAGCTTCGGCCGATGCTCGCGACATACGACGCGCGGAGCGACGAGTCGCCCAGAGAAAGGATGGCCCGGACGAGGGCGTCGGCGCGCGCGGATCGAGCCATGCCACTACCCAAGCACTAGATGCCCAGATCGATCGGCTTCTTTTCTTCGGGCGGATGCGACGTCGGCGGAGGCGGAGGCGGGCTCGCGGCGCCCTTGACCGGCGGCTTGCTCGGGGGCACCCACGGCTTGCCGTGCGCGGGCGCTGCAGCCGTGCTCCCCGTCACGGCGGGAGGCGGCTCACGGTGGGCTTCTTCCACCGGAGCCGGTGGCAGGCTCGGCGCGGCGGACGCGGATGCCGCCGCGGCCGGCGGATCGGGGAGCTTCATGAGGACCGCCGCGGTGTTGTTCGCGGTCGCCGTCTGCGCGGGGGCCGCGCCGAGGACCGCCGTCGTGTGGCCGATCGGGCCCTCCGAGGAACTCGCGGCCGCCGGCCCCTTGTCGCGGACCGCGTACGACACCCCTGCGACACCCGCCGCCACGACCACCACGGCGCCCACGGCGATTCCGGCGAAGAGACCCGTTCGCGCCTTGGGTGGCGGCCCGCCCGCGCCGTATGTCTGCGCGATCGGCGCCCCCGTCGACGCGCCCATGTGCGGGGCTTGTTGCGTCGTCGCGTGGACCGGTTGCGGCGTCGTCGCCAGGATCGGCGGCGCCACGGCGCCCATCGGCGTGGTGCCGAATCGCGACCCGCGCTCGCCCGCGTCGCTCGCGGATCGGCCGAACGCCATCGCGAGGCTGTCGCAAAGCTCCTTGGCGCTCTGGAACCGGAGCGCGGGATCCCTTTGCGAGGCCCGCGCCCACCACGCGTCGAACCCCGGGGGCATGTCGCGAGACACCTGCGACGGCGCCGGGATCGGCCCGACGATGATCTTCATGAGGAGGTCGCCGAGCGCCTCGCTCTCGAAGGGTCGGCTGCCGGCGAGCGCCTCGAAGACGATGACGCCGAGCGACCAGAGGTCGCTCCGGAAGTCGACGGCGCGCGTCCCCTGCGCCTGCTCCGGACTCATGTAGTACGGCGTTCCGAGCATCGCGCCGGTCCGCGTGTTCGATCCGACCCCGCCCGCGCCGGCCGCCTTCGCGATGCCGAAGTCGAGCACCTTGGCGATCTCGCGGTCGTCGTCGCGGACGAGGAAGATGTTGTCGGGCTTGAGGTCGCGGTGGACGATGCCCGCCGCATGCGCCTTGGTGAGCGCACGGCAAACCTGTGTCACGATCCCGATGAGCTCGTGCGGTGGGAGGCGGCCGAGCCGCGTCAGCCGCTTGCCGAGGTCTTCGCCGTCGAGGAGCTCCATCGCGATGTAAGGCGTGCCCTCGCAGACACCGTGGTCGAGGATCTGCACGACGTGCGGGCTGCGCAGCTGCGCCGCGGCCTTCGCCTCACGCTCGAAGCGGGCGTGGATCTCCGGGCTCGCCGCCCCTTCCCCCTCGATGAACTTCACCGCGCACGGGACGTCGAGCCCCAGGTGCGTCGCCTGCCAGACCGAGCCCATACCGCCTCGACCGATCAGTTGGTTGAGACGAAAGCGATTGGCGATGACGACGTTCTGCGCCGGGACGATCGGCATGCAAATGCTCTATGCGGAGCGTAGCAGGCCTCCCCTTGCCGGCCTACGGCCCCGCGACGGCGCCCCGTTCCCAGTCGCGGGCGGGAGCGTTATGGTGGACCGATGTCGCCGGGCCCGCGCAAGCCTCGTGAAGACGAGGAGATCAAAGTCGAGGACCGGAAAAAGACTGCCATTCCGCGGCGCTACAACGTCATCTTCCACAACGACGACTACACCACGATGGAATACGTGGTCGAGGTCCTCCGCCGCTTCTTTCACAAGGGCGAAACCGAGGCCTTGTACATCATGCTGACCGTGCACAAGAAAGGAAGTGCGGTCGCTGGCATTTACCCGCGCGACGTCGCCGAGACGAAGGTCGCCGAAGTGACGCGCGACGCCCGCGAGCGTGGACACCCGCTCCTCCTCACGGCAGAACCGGAGTGAACAAGGCAAGATGAGGATCAGCCCCGAAATCGAGATTGCGCTCCAGGTCGCGCAGAGCGACGCCACGCGGCGACGCCACGAGTACATCACGCTCGAGCACTTTCTCTTCGCGCTGCTCCTCGATCCGACGACGGCGAGCGTGGTGCGGAGCTCGGGCGGGGATCCCGAGAGCCTGAAGAAGCGGCTCGACCAGTACCTCGCGACCCAGCTGGAGCAGCTCGCCGAAGACGACCTGCGCGCTCCCACCGCATCGCTCGGCGTTCACCGCGCCATCCGTCGCGCCGTGAACCACGTCAAGTCGAGCGGCAAGGAAGAGGTGACCGGCGCGAACGTCCTCATCGCCATCTTCGCGGAGCGCGACTCGCAAGCCGTCCAGCTGATGCTCGAGCAGGGGGTGACCCGGCTCGACGTGGTCGCGTTCGTGTCGCACGGGGTCTCCCGCGCCGAGGACGACGGGGCCGAGGCGCCTGCCAAAGAGGGGGACGCCGATGGCGACGCCGAGCCCGAGGGTCCGAGGCCGACGCGCGACCCGCTCAAGGCGTACACGGTCAACCTCAACGAGGAGGCGAAGTCCTCCCGCATCGACCCGCTCATCGGCCGCGAGAACGAGGTCGTACGCATCGTGCAGATCCTCGCGCGGCGCAAGAAGAACAACCCGCTCCTCGTCGGCGACGCCGGCGTCGGCAAGACGGCCATCGCCGAGGGCCTCGCGCTCAAGATCCAGCGCGGCGAGGTACCCGCTTCGCTGAAGACGGCGACCGTCTACGCGCTCGACATGGGCGCGCTCCTCGCCGGCACGCGCTACCGCGGCGACTTCGAAGAGCGCATCAAGGCTGTCATCAAGGCCCTCCAGCGCGTGGAGAACGCCGTCCTCTTCATCGACGAGATCCACACCATCGTCGGCGCCGGGTCGACGACCGGCGGCAGCATGGACGCGTCGAACCTCTTGAAGCCCGCGCTCGCGTCGGGGCGCCTCCGCTGCATTGGGTCGACGACCTTCCAGGAGTACCGTCAGCACTTCGAGAAGGACCGCGCGCTGTCGCGCCGGTTCCAGCGGGTCGAGGTCGGCGAGCCGAGCGTCGAGGACACGGTGAAGATCCTCGAAGGTCTCCGGAAGCAATACGAAGAGTTTCACGGTGTCCGCTACGAAGACGCCGCACTCCGTGCCGCCGCGGAGCTCAGCTCGAAGTACCTCCACGACCGCAAGCTGCCCGACAAAGCGATCGACCTCGTGGACGAGACCGGCGCGGCGAAGAAGCTCGAGCCGCGCGAGGAAGCCCCGGGGGTCGACGGGCAGCCCCCGCCGCCTCCCGTCGTGACCGTGCTCGACGTCGAGCGCGTCCTCGCCCGCATGGCGCAGATCCCGCCGCGCGAGGTCTCGACGAGCGACAAGGAGCGCCTCCGCAGCCTCGAGCCGGACCTCAAGTCCGTGGTCTTCGGGCAGGACGAGGCCATCAACCAGCTCGTCTCTGCGATTCGCCTCTCGCGCGCCGGCCTGCGCGCCCCCGAGAAGCCGATCGGATCGTTTCTTTTGACGGGCCCCACGGGGGTCGGCAAGACCGAGGTCGCCCGCCAGCTCGCCAAGGTGATGGGCATCGCCTTCCATCGCTTCGACATGAGCGAGTACATGGAGGCCCACACCGTCTCCCGGCTCATCGGCGCGCCGCCGGGCTACGTCGGCTTCGATCAGGGCGGCCTGCTGACCGACGCCATCGCGAAGACGCCGCACGCGGTGCTCCTGCTCGACGAGATCGAGAAGGCGCACCCGCAGATCTTCAACGTCCTGCTCCAGGTCATGGACCACGGCAAGCTCACCGATCACAACGGCAAGCCGACCGACTTTCGCCACGTCGTCCTCCTGATGACCAGCAATATCGGCGTCCGCGATCTGCAGCGCCGCGCGGTGGGCTTCGGCGGCGCGACCGGCCAGGACCGCGACAAGCCGGACACCGACCGCGAGTACAAGCAGCTCTTCAACCCCGAGTTCCGCAACCGGCTCGACGCGCGCATCGCCTTCCGCGCGCTGGACCCGCGCGTCATGAAGAGCATCGTCGCCAAGTTCGTCCGCGAGCTCGGCGAGCAGCTCGCCGCGCGCCAGGTCACCATCGCGCTGACCGACGCCGCCGTCGAACACCTGTCCAAGAAGGGCTACGACCCCGACAACGGCGCCCGGCCGCTCGCACGCGTCATCCAGGACGAGATCAAGCGCCCGGTCTCCGAGGAGCTCCTCTTCGGATCGCTGGAGAACGGCGGCCACGCCGTCGTCGACGTCGAAACGGCCGAAGGCGGCGAGAAGCTCGCCTTCCGGTACACCCCCGCGCCGGTCGAGGCCGCGGTCACATAGGGCATCGCCACGCTGCCGCGAAGCCGTCCACCCCGGGAGTGCATGCGCGCCTAGGGTGCTCGCAAGGGCCATGGACGGTGGGGTTGGAGCCTCATATCCGGCGTGACGGGCTTGTGTCGGAGCCCGGGACGGCATATTCCGCGTCCCATGACGTCCCCGTTGGTGTCGATCCTCATGGGAAGCAAGAGCGACTTGGATGTGATGCAGGGCGCTCGGGATGCGTTGAACGAGCTCGGCGTGCCGCACGAGGTCCGCGTCTTGAGCGCGCACCGCACGCCCGACGCGCTCTTCGCCTACGTCGCCGACGCGAGCGCGCGCGGCGTCGAAGTCTTCATCGCGGGCGCCGGCGGGGCCGCACATTTGCCCGGCGTCGTCGCGGCGAAGACCACCCTCCCCGTCCTCGGCGTCCCGATCCCGTCGGGCCACCTGCTCGGGCTCGACGCGCTCCTCGCCATCGTCCAGATGCCCAAGGGCATCCCCGTCGCGACGTTTGCCGTCGGGAAGGCCGGCGCGGGGAACGCGGCGCTCTTTGCCGTGGCCATCCTGGCCGGAAAGCGCCCCTCGCTGGCGCAGGGGCTGGCCGCGTGGCGGCAGGCGCAGGCGGAGAAGCTCCTCAAGGAGTCCGTCATCGCCTGACTTGACGAGAACGTACGTTCAGTAACACTCCTCGGGTGCCCGCGCCGCTACGCCCGCTGTCGAACCCGCCCAACCCGTGGGCGCAGAGCGAAGTCGAGTACCTCGAGGGCGAGGCGCCGCCCGCAGGGCTCGAGGTCTACGAAGACGCCACGCGCGGGATCCTCGCCCACAACGACAGCCCCGACGTCGGCTTCTCCTGGAGCGTCAACCCGTACCGGGGTTGCTTCCACGCGTGCGCCTACTGCTATGCGCGCCCGTCGCACGAGTACCTGAGCTTCGGCGCCGGCACGGACTTCGAGCGGAAGATCGTCGTCAAGAAGCGGGCGCCGGAGCTCTTGCGCGAGGCGTTCGACGCGCCGAAGTGGGAGGGCGAGCCGGTCATGTTCAGCGGCGTGACCGACTGCTATCAGCCGCTCGAGGCGAGCTACCGGCTGACGCGCGGTTGCCTCGAGGTCTGCGTCGAGTACCGAAACCCGGCGGGCATCATCACGAAGGCGCCGCTCGTCGAGCGCGACATCGACGTATTGCAGGAGTTGGCGAAGGTCGCGAGGGTGAACATCGCCGTCAGCGTTCCTATCTGGAACGAGGCCCACGCCCGCGCCATCGAGCCGTTCGTCACGACGCCCGCCCGCCGGATGCGCGTCATCGAGCGGCTCGCCGCGGCCGGGCTTCGTGTCGGGGTGATGGTCGCCCCGATCATCCCGGGCCTGAACGACGAGGACATGGGCGACGTGCTGTCGGCCGCGAAGGACGCCGGCGCGACGTGGGCAGGGACGGTCCTTCTTCGGCTCCCCGGCGCCGTGGGCGAGGTCTTCGAGGGCCGGCTCCGCGCGGCCTTGCCGCTCCGCGCCGAGAAGGTGCTGCACCGCATCCGCGACACCCGCGGCGGCAAGATGTACGACTCGCGCTTCGAGGTCCGCGGTCGCGGCGAAGGCCCCTACGCGGACGCCGTCCGGTCGCTCTTCGAGCAGCGGGCCCGCGCGCTGGGCCTCGCGACGGGCGGCGGGTCCGTCGGCGACGATCCGCCCATGACCTTCCGCAGGCCCACGGCCCAGCTCCCGCTCTTTTGATCGCGCGCGACCGCGGGCCGGCCCTCGCGACCGGCGTACACTCCGGGAGTGCGATCGGCCGCGACCGTTGCTGCGCCGCGCGCCTTCGCGAACCGGGGGCCGCCGGTTCTCGTGTTCGCCGCGCTGAGCATCGTCCTCCATGCGGGCACCTTCGCGGCCCTCGAGCGCGGCGCCTGCCGTGCGGCCACGCCGACGTTCGAGACCACCTCGCAGACCCTCGCCGGCGACACGCTCGACGTCGAGCCCCACCCGATCGCGCCGCCGGACGAAGAGGCGCCCGCCGCCGCGCCCGTCGTCGCCCCTGCGCCCGTCCACCCGATCCCGGGGCCCGGCCGCCGCGCCGCCCCCTCCGCCCCGGCCGCGAGCGCCGTGCCCCCGCCCGCGATCTTCGGCGCCGTCGGAGAACGCTACGCGACCGACCTCGCCACGACCTTCACGCGTGCCTTCGCCCAGGCCGGCAGCGCCGAGCCGATCTGGGGTTCCGTCCCGCTCGGCCACGCGGGCCGCACCGAAGTGACGCTCGTCCTCGACGACGCGGGCCACTTGACCGGCACCGACATCGGCGGCGCGCCTTCGCTCGCCCTCCGGAAGAGCATCGAGCGGACGCTCGCCCTCCTCGGTCCGCGAGCCTTCACCTCGCGCGGAGCCGTCACGCGCCTCGCCGTCCTCGCGCGCGTCTCGCGCGACGACGTGCACGACGGGCTCCACGGCGATCTCTTCGCCCTGAGCGCCGGCAGCTTCTCGGGCACGACCGGCACCGCCTTCTTCGCGGGCCCCGGATCGGCTGGGCTCGGCCGCCGCGTCGACGTCGAAGTACGGCTGCTCCCATGAGCGCTGCCATCTTTACAAGGGCTGAGAACCCGTCACACTGACGTCACGGTGGCGCCCTATTTCCCGCGGTCGCGCCCGCTCGCGCTCCTCACGGTCTTCGCCGCGGGCCTCTGCTTGACGCCGTCCACCGCCGCCGCGACCGAGCCGACGTTCTTCCCGTTCGACGTGCAGACCGTCTTCTTCATTTCGAAGAGCGACGACAAGAATCGCGTCGACTACGGCATCCACCTCGACGAGCACTGCATTCCGCAAAAGGACGACGCCGTCTTCGCGTATTGGCGCGAGTTCGAGAACGCGCCGCCTGTCCGCCTCCACACGCTCGGCATGTTCGACTTCATCGGGTACGGCATCTCGGAGCAGCGCACCGTCCGCAAGACGCCGAACGGCGGCTACCACGTCGTCCGCCTGCGCCAGTTCAGCAAGGCGCCCATCGGCATCTTCACGAAGAAGGAGGCCGACGGGCATTGCAGCTCCGAGGCCCGCACGCTCATCCGAGGCAAGGAGGCCATCTTCGCCTCCGTCTTCGTCAAGCTCGCCAAGGGCGGCCTTGCCCCGAGCGTCGAGTACATCGACATCCACGGCAAAGACCCGGACAGCGGCCAAGAAGTCGCCGAGCGAATCTACAAGTAGGCCGGCGGTCCTCTCGTCGGCCCGCGTTTTTCAGGGCCTGCTAAAGGAAGCCCCGATGTCCGCCTTGCGCCGCGCGCGCGCGCTCGCCTCGAGGCTGCTCGGCGTCGAACGGTTCGGCGAGGGCGCGGTGGTCCTGCAAGCGCTCTTCGGGCTGGCGCTCCTCGTGGGTCTCGGCTGGGGCCTCCCCGGGACCGACTCGTGGGCCGCGGATTCCATCTCGCCGCGCTCGTGCGGGCTCGGCGCGATCGTGGAGACGTATTGGCCCGGTCACTACCACCACTATCCGCCGCTCCACATGGCGATCCTCACCGGGTGGTCGCTCCCGTGGATGGCGCTCGCTGCCGCGCGCGTCGGGATGGGACGCGATGCGCTCGCCGCGGAGATCATCCGGCCGCTCTACATGACGGGGATCGAAATCGGCGCGCGCCTCATCACGGCGGCGATGGCGTTCGGCGTCCTCCGCGCCACAATGGTCCTCTGGACTCGTCTCGCCGGCCGCCGTGCGGGCGTCGCCGCGGGGGTGGCCGTCGCCGTCAACGCGGTCTTCGTCTTCTACGGGCACACGGGCAATCTCGACGTGCCTGGCGTCTTCTGGCTCGCGTGGATGCTCGTCGAGCTCGACCGCGTGGCGAGCGGCGAGCCCCGCGAGCTCCGCGCGATGCTCTGTGCGACGGCCGCCGTGCTGACGAAAGACCAGACGGCCGCGGCGCTCTTTCTCACCTTGCCGCTCTACCTCCTCGTCGTGCCGTGGTTCGCGCGCCGCGCATCCCCGCTCCGCCGCGACCTCTGGATCGCCGTGCTCGTCTCGGCCGCCGTCTACGCGCTCGCGAGCGGGCTCGCGACCAACCCCGTCGGCTTCCGGCTACGCATCGCGCACCTCTTCGGCCCCGCGAGCAAGCCCGAGATGCACTACCCAGGGGGCTTCGTCGGCGCGATCGCGATCACGCACGACGAGCTGCTCTGGACGACGGACTTCACGTCGTGGAGCGTGGTCGCCGCGGCGGGCGCGGGCCTCGTCGTCGCGGCGATGCGGGGCCCGTGGACGGCGCGCGCGAGGACGCTCTTGCCGCTGGTCGCCGCGGTCTCGTTCTGCCTCTTCTTCTCGTTCCCCGTCCGCCAGCGCGACCACCGCTACTTCCTACCCGAGAGCATCTTCCTCCCCGCCTACGCGGCGCTCGCGTTCGAATGGGCGTGGGGCCGATGGGGGCACGGGCGGCGATGGGTGGCGGCGGCGGCGGCCGCTGTGCTGCTCCCGGCGGTGATCGGCGTCGTCTCGATGGACGCGACCCTGCTCGCCGACCCGCGCTACGAGGCGGAGCGCTACCTCGCGCGCTTGCCCGCGGGCACGCACGTCGACGTCGTGGGCGGCCCGATCTTCCTGCCGCGCATCCCGCCGGCGCTCGACGCGGTGCGGCCGGGGGTCGAGCCGATCGGCGATCGTCAGGCGATCGCGGGCGTGCTCGACCTCGTCGATCCCGGGATGGATCCGCGCGCGCGCGGCGCTGCATTCATCGTCCTCGCGACGGAGCTGAGCGACCCCGCGATGGCCAAGCCCGGGCCGCCCGGACCGCCGTTCGCGACGATGCAGTACCGCGACCCCGTCTCGCGCGCCTTCCTGGCCAAGCTCTTTGGCGGCTCCCTGGGCTACACGCGCGCCCTCCGCGCCGCGTGCGCGTTGCCGTGGCCCTTGTCGTGCCGGTCGATCCATCACTCCACGGGGGGAGAGATGTGGATCTACGCGAAGCAGGCCACCGTCGACGCGGAGCGGTGAGCTTGGGCTCCTCCACGCTTCGTCGAGCTGGGGCGAAGCGTCTCGAGCTTGACGTGCCAAGGTGCGCCGACTGGCCACGCATGCGCACTTCAGGCTACGCTTGGCAGCGTCCGCATGGCTGGCTCAGGCACAGACCGCCCCCCGCCCTCGAACCGTCGCAGCGGCGACCGGTACTTGGCATGCGCCATGGCAACCCTGGAGCGGCCCGACGGCGAGCAGCGCCCCGCCCTCGTCCACGACCTGAGCGAGTCGGGCGCGCTGCTGCTCGCGCGGACGACCAAGATCGACAAAGACGACGAAATTACCCTCTTCCTCCAAGCCACCGACGGCGACGAGGCGCCCAAGACGGTGCAGGGCATCGTCGTCCGCGTCGAAGCCCTCTCGCCGGGCGACGAAGGACCGTGGCTGCGCCGCGTCGCCGTGCGCTTCCACGAGCCGCTGCCGATGTACGAAGAAGAGATCGAGCGCTATCGCCAGCGCACGCAGCGCCTCGGCATTCCGCAGTAAGCCCCCTCAGGGAGCTTCAGGCTCCGGCAGCTCGTCGCCGGACCGCACGGACTCCACGATGGCGTCGACCAGCGCCGCGTCGGCCTTTTCGCATGACGCCGACACGTCCCCGCTCATGGCGCCCTTGCACTCTTTGCCCCGCTTGGCGTGCGCGTGCTTCACCGTGTCGCTCGAGGCGATGAGCGCGTTCTGCGTCGCCTCGCCAATGCGGTGCCATTGCACGTGGGCCGCGCGCGGCTTGGGCGGCCGCGAGCGGGTGAAGACCTCCGCCTCGACGCCCATCGAACAGCTCCCGTCCCACCGGAGCACGTCGTACGTCCCGAGGCCGCTCCCGACCACCATCCCGCCCTTGGGCTGCTGGTGGAACCTCAGCGCGAGCACCTCTTCGTCGAACGAGAGCTCGTCGAGCTTGGCCTTGAGATAGAGGCGCGTAAAAGGAGAATTCTTGGCGAAGAGCGCGAGCGCCACTTCCTGGTGGGGCTTCTGGCAGAGCCGCTCGACGAACGCGGGCGGCGGCGTGCACAGGTCGGCGCCGGCCCGAGCGCAGGCGGTCGGCAGGCCCGTGGGCGCTGCCGATGCGGCGGCGGCCGGCGTGGGGGCCGGAGCCGGCGCGGCGGAGGGAGCCGCTGCCTCGGCGGCGGACGCCGGGGTCTCGGGCGGGGGTGCCGCTTTGCCCCCGCAGTGGATCGAGAAGAGCGCGGGGGCGAGACCGAAGGGGACCAGATGGGCGCGACGCAAGGCCGCCACGGTATCGCAAAGCGGCGAGCCTTGCTCCTTCATCGCCAGCGGCGCTAGAGCATTGGGCGATGGGCACGTTCCGCACGAAGACCGAGGCGGCGCTGGCCGGGTCCGAGAAGGAGCACGCCGGCGACCCCGAGCGGGCCGAGCTCCTCCGGCGCGCCCGGCTATTCAAGGCGAGCTGGATCGAACTGGCCGAGGGTCTCACGCAGGCCCGGCGGCGGCAGCGCTGGAAGGACTGGGGGTACGACTCGCTCGAGAGCTACGCGAAGACCGAGCTCCACCTGAAACAGGAGACCGTCGACAAGCTCACCGGGTCGTACTCGTTCTTGAAGCGCCGCGCGCCCTCGGTGCTCGGCCGCGACGCCGTGAGCGAGCCGATGCCGAGCTACGAGGCCGTCGACTTCTGGCGGCGCGCGGAAGAGAGCGAAGACGCGCCGCGCGACGTCGTCGAGACCATTCGCAAGCGTGTCCTCGACGACGCCACCTCCGCGGGCACGCTGACCCGCACCTACGGGGACGTGGTCTTCCCCGTCGACGCCGACACGCGGCGCGCGCGCGACGTCGCCGGCATCAAGAACGTGGCCAAGCGGCTCGCCGAGCTCCTCCACGGGACGCGCGTCGTCCGGGGCGAGCTCGCCGCCGAGGTCGGCGAAGCGCTGTCGAAGCTCCTCGAGGCCATCGAGGACGACGCCGAACAGGCCGCGTAGGAGCCGAGGCGCGCTGCCCGATGCGATACCAGGTGACGCTCGCGGCGGACATCGGCGGCGCGCCGAGCACCGGCGCGTGGGAGGTCGACGTCGTGGATCGGCCCGACGGATCGGTCGAGGTCCACGTCGGTGGGCGCAAAGTCGACGTGGACGTCGTCCCCTTCGCGCACAGCCCCGGCCGATCGAACGTGCGCGTCGACGGACGCATCGTCGACCTCACCGTCGCCGGCAAGCCGCCCGACCTCCTTGCCGTCGCGAGCGGCCTTCGCGTCCGCGCGCGCGTCGAGAGCGAGCGGTCACGTACGACGGCGCAAGGCGAGCGACGGCCGGCGCGCGGCACGACGGCGGTGCGGAGCCCCATGCCGGGCCGCGTGATCAAAGTCCTCGCCGCGGCGGGCGACGTGGTGACGGCCGGGCAGGCGCTCGTCGTCCTCGAAGCGATGAAGATGGAGAACGAGGTCCGCGCCGCGGCTTCCGGGACGGTCGCGCAGGTCCACGTCGCCGTCGGCGCCGCCGTCGAGAGCAACGCCGTGCTCGTCACGATCGCCGGCCCCGCCTAGCGCATGGCTCCCGCGCGGTCCCCCGAGGCTTCTCGGCTCGCCGACCCGACGGCGCCCGCCACGCCAGCGCGCGCCGCGCCCGTCGTCGCATGGGCGCTCGTGTTCTGGGGCGGCGTGCAGCTCGCGGCGCGCGTCTTCGAGCGAAATGCGATGACGGCGTCGCTCGTCCAAGCGGCGCTCGCGGAGTGGGGCGCCGGCCGCATGGGCGTGGCGTGGAGCGATCCGCTCTCGCCCCCCGCGTCTCCGGCGTCGATGGGAAAGCGCGCCGCGATCGGGGCCGGGATGGGGTGCGCAGCGGCGGTCGTGGCGATCGGCGCGGCGGCGGCCACGGGCGGCGCGGCGTTCGCGCCGGCAAGCCCCGACGCGGTGGCCATCGTCCTCGGCCTCGTCCCCGCGGCGCTCGCGGCCGTGCGCGACGAGCTCCTGCTCCGCGGCGGCGTGCTCCGTGCCACGCGCGGCCTCTTGCCGGCGTGGGCGTGCCTGGCCATCTGCGGGGCGGCGGCCGCCGCGGCGCGCTTCGGCGTCGACGGCGCGTTCTCGATGGCCGTGCTCGGCGACGGACTGCGCGCGGTCGCACTCGCGGCCCTGTGGGTGCACGACCGGGGCGCGTGGATGGCGTGGGGCGCGAACACGGCCTGGGCGTGGACGTTCGGCGGGCTCGCCCACGGCGCCGCCGACGTGCGGTTCGCGTTCGAGCCGCAAGCGCTGGGCGCCGTCCTCGCGGTACTCGGCGCGGCCGCCGCCGCCGGAGTCGCCTCGATCGGGCGACGAAGCTCCGCCGCGGGACTACGATAGCGGCCGATGGATCCCCCCACCGGCTCCGAACGCATCGGCGCGGCGGCGTTGGACGCCCTGCCCGGGGCGGCCACCGAGAGCGAGGGCGATCGCGAGGCGAACGCGCCGATCGGACACGAAGACTTCCTCTTCCACATGTATCGGGGCAGCGAGCTCCTGCAGGAGAACCGGGTCCTCGAGGCGCAGGAGGAGCTCGAGTTCGCCCTGCGCCTCCAGCCCGGCGACCCGAAGGCCGAAGACCTCCTCGGCGCCGCGTACTTTCGGCTCGCCCTCTACCCGCGCGCCATCCAGCTTTACGAAGACCTCGCGTCGAGGTTCCCGCGCGACGCGTCGACCCACGTGAACCTCGCGCTCTGCCACTTGAAGAGCGGCGAGCCCGACCGCGCCCGCGTGGCCCTCCGCGCCGCCGTCGAGCTCGACCCGAACCACAAGCGAGCGTGGGGCTACCTGGGGCTCGCGCTGCAGAAGCTCGGCGACCTCGACGAAGCGCAGGCCGCCTTCGAACGCGGCGGCCACGCGCTGATGGCCAAGCGCACGGCGGATCGGCGGCTCTACCCGAGCCGAGCTCCCGGCTTCGACTCGCACAAGCACCTCGACGAGGGCGTGCGCTCGGTCGCGGAGACGGCGTTCTCCGAGCTCGACTCGGGGGACCTTCGCTTCTCGCTCGCCGAGTCGGACCCGACGCGGGGCGGCGAGGGCGCATGGCATACCCTGGAGATGGGGAGCGCCGAGTGGCACGCGAACCCCCGCGCCGCGAGCGTCCCTCCGCCGCCGTCGCGCATCCCGCCCGAGCCGGCCCCCGTGCTGCCCGCGCTCGAGATCGAGCCGGGGCTCGTCGCCGCGTTGCACGCGACCGGCGTCGCCGTCGTGCGCGTCGACCCCGACCAAGCCTTCGCCGCCCGCCTCGACGCGCTCCGCGTGGTGGCCGGGTCGGCGACGACGCGGGCCCTTTTTCGCCGCGCGCACGGCGCCGACACGAGCGACGTCCTCGGCGGCATCGGGAGCCCCCTCGTCCGCGTCGCGGGAGCCTCCCAGCTGATCTTGGGGCCGCGGCCGCAACGCGAGATCGCGATCCTCTCGCTCGAAGAAGACGCGGCGAGCGTGCGCGAGGATACCGTCCTCGGGTTCGACTTGCGCCTCGCCCACGAGAGCTCGCGGCTCGTCCTCGACCCCGATACGCCCGGGGTCCGCTCCGCCGTCGACGGCGTGGCGATCGTCCATTTGCGCGGCGCCGGGCCGCTCGTCCTCGAGGTCGCCGGAAAGCTCGCGACGGTGGCGTGCCACCCGGCGCGGCCACTCCTCGTTCGCCGCGAGTGCCTCGTCGGTTGGCTCGGGAAGATCGCGCCGCGGCCGCTGCCGGCCGCCCAATCGCCCAACGGCCAGCGCGGGCTCGTCGCGTTCGCCGGGGAAGGGACCGTGCTTGTCTCCTTTGGATGATCACGCGGCCCTCGAGCCGTCGGCCAAGCCACGCCGGCGAACCCTCGCCGAGGACGCCCTCAACATCCCCAACCTGCTCACGATGGCGCGGGTCGCCGCGATCCCCTTTTTCGTATGGCTCCTCGACTCGCCCACGCCGGTGCGCGGGTTCTGGGCGTGCATCGTCTTCACCGGCGCCGCCATCACCGACATGCTCGACGGCTACCTCGCGCGCAAGCTCGGCGTGGTCAGCGTGCTCGGCAAGTTCTTGGACCCGCTCGCCGACAAGCTCATCGTCATGGCCGCGCTCGTGTGGATGCTGCCGATGGGACGCATCCCGGCGTGGGCGGTCGTCGTCCTTCTCGCGCGCGAGATCGTGGTGACCGGAATGCGGAGCGTGGCGGCGAGCGAGGGCGTCGTCATCAGCGCGGGGCAAGACGGCAAGACGAAGACGGCGCTGCAGATGATCGGGATCGTCGCGCTCCTGCTCGGCTACCCGTACCACATGTCCTATTTGGGCATCGACCTCGGGATGGTCGACATGATCCACGTCGGGCGCCTCCTCGTGTATCTCTCGCTTCTCTTTTCTTTCGCGAGCGCGGCGCAGTACGTCCGCCTCTTCGCCGCCGCCGTCGAGGCCAAGGATCAACGGCGAAGCTGAGTCCCGCTCGAGCGAAGCGAGGAGAAGCGGACTCGTATCCGGAAGGCCGCGGCCTCCCCCGCTGGCATTTCCGCGCATTTTCTGGCAAAGGTCGCCCACCCATGCGCCTTCGCTTCGCGCTCCCCCGCCTCGCCCGCCTCCCCTTCACCGCGGCCGCCCTCGCCGCGCTGGTCGCGTCCGCCGCTTGCGACGGACAGAGTGAGGGCGACCGCTGCGACATGAAAGCCGCGAACTCGGGCAACAGCGACTGCCAGAACGGCCTCACCTGTCAGATCGTGAACTCGGTCGACATCTGCTGCCCTGGCGACCGGGCCCTGTCGATGACGCAGGCCTGCCAGAACAACGTCACGATGATCATGCCGCCGCCCACCAGCACCACCGATGCATCGGGAGACGACGGGGCGACAGGCGACGACGGGGCGACCGAGTAGTCCATGCCGGCCGCTTCGTTGGTCCACCACGCGCAGGCGGCGCTCCTTCTCGTCGTGGCCGTGTCGCTCCCGGCGCTCGCGGTCGCGGCGGTCGTCGGGCTTGTCGTCGCCGCGGTCCAGGCCGCGTCCCAGATCCAGGACCCGACGCTCGCGCACCTCCCGCGGTTGCTCGCCGTCATCGCGGCCCTCGCGATCCTCGGGCCATGGATGGGCCACGAGGTCGCCGCCTTCGGTCAGCGGATGTTCGAAGCGGCCGCCCTTCGTTGACCCGACCCCGCGGCGTCTGATAGCCCGGTCGAGGTGAGTGAATCCTCACTCAGGTCGCGCTCGTCGTCCGCCGCGCATCCGGGCGCCAAGCGCCGCGTCGCGCGACCGCGGGCCAAATCCGCCGCGGCCGCGCCGAAGTCGCACGACAAGCGCGAGCGAATCCTCGCCGCCGCGGTTCGCGTCTTCGCGAAGAAGGGCTTCCACGCGACGCGCGTGAGCGAGGTCGCCAGGGCGGCCGGCGTCGCCGACGGCACCATCTATCTCTACTTCCGGTCGAAGGAGGAGCTCCTCGTTTCGCTCTTCGAAGATCGGGTCGAGCGGCTCCTTGCCTTCCTCGAGACCGAGCTCCCGCGTGCGCGCGGCGCCCCCAAGAAGCTCCGGCGCGTCATCGAGATCCAGCTCGGCCTCCTCGAAGGAGAGCGAGACCTCGCGGAGGTGGTCACGGTTATCTTGCGCCAGTCGACGCGGCTGATGAAGGAGTACGCGGCGCCGAAGTTCACGGCGTACCTCGACGCCATCGGTCGCGTCGTCGCGGACGGGCAAGCGGCGGGAGAGATCCGGAGCGACGTGTCCCCCCACCTCGCGGCGCGGGTCGTCTTCGGCGCGCTCGACGGGATCGCGATGACGTGGGCGCTCGGGAAAGCCGACCGCGGCGGCCTTGTGCGCGCGTCGGGGCAGCTCGCGGCCATCGTCTTGCGGGGCCTCGAGGCCCACGCGGAGGACGGGACATGAAGCGGCTTCGCGAGCGGGCGCGCATCCTCGGGGGCTTGCGGCGGTTCTTCGACGCGCGGGGCTTCGTCGAAGTGCAGACGCCCGCGGTCGTTCCGTCGCCCGGGCTCGATCTCCACCTCGACGCGTTCGCGATCGCGGCACGCGGAGACGACGACGCGCGTTGGCTCGCGACGTCGCCCGAGTACCAGATGAAGCGCCTCCTCGCCGACGGGTGGGAGCGCATCTACCAGATCGGCCCGGCGTTCCGGCGCGGCGAGATCGGGGCGAGGCACAACCCGGAGTTCACCCTCCTCGAGTACTACCGGGCGAACGCCGGGGTGGAGGAGGTGATGCGCGACGCCGAGCAGCTCGTCTCCGCGGTGACGGGCGGGAGGGTCAGCCTGCACGGGCGCACCATCGTCGTCGACCCGCCTCTCGAACGCCTCGCCGTCTGCGACGCGTTCGAGCGGTTCGCCGGATGGCCGGCCGGGGAGACGCTGCGGGCGGCGGCCGAGGACGAGGACGCGTTCCACCGCGCCCTGGTCGACAAGGTGGAGCCGGCGCTCGAGCGCTTCGACCGCGGCGTCTTCCTCGTCGACTACCCGGCCACGCAAGCGTCGCTCGCGCGCAAGAGCCCGCGCGACCCCCGTCTGGCGGAGCGCTTCGAGCTTTACGTGGCGGGCGTCGAGCTGTGCAACGGCTTCGGCGAGCTCGTCGACCCGGTCGAGCAGCGGACCCGGCTCGAGCACGACCGCCTCGCGCGCTCCGCGCGGAGCATGCCGGCGTACCCGATCGACGAGAAGTTCCTCCAGGCCCTCGCGAGGATGCCGCCGAGCGGCGGAAATGCCCTCGGGGTCGACCGTCTGGTGGCGCTCGCGTGCGGTACGACGGACATCCGCGAGGTGGTCGCCTTCGTCGACGACGAGCTCTGATTCTCGTCTCAGTGCTTGTCGCAGTGCTTGTGGCCCGTCGCCAAGTCGACGGCTTCGGACGCGATCGGCACGACGAGCGAGATCATCGCGCGACGGACCTCGGACTCGCGACCGGACATCGCGAAGACGAGGCACTGGTTGTAGACGCCGGCGGTCGCGCGCGTGAGCATCGCGCGCACGCCGAGGTCCGCCTGCAAAAGCGCGCGATACGCCTCTCCGAAGCCCTCGAGCCGGCGTTCGACGAAGGTGTCGACCGCCTCGCACGTGTCGTCGCGCGGGCCGATGCCGGCGCCGCCCACGAGCAGGATCGCGTCCGCCTCGTTGCCATTCGAGACGTTCGAGACGAGCTGCTGGATGTACTGCCGCTCGCCGTTCACCATGACCGTCCGGACGAGGGAGAAATTCGCGCTGCGCACCTCTTCGGCGACCGCCTTGGCCAGCGTCTCGGCCGCCCGGCTCTTTCCGTGGATGACCGCGGCGACCAGCACGCGAGGGACGACGACGCGGTGGGACTCGCTCATCGGGGGCGATGATAGCGCCTTCTATCCGTCGCCGTCGCCGACGACGATCCCCAGCGCGCGCATCAATCGGAGGGCGTTCGAGCTCTGGACGACGCCGGGGCGCAGCCGATAGTCGAACGTCATGCGTTCGCCATCGACTTGCTCCTCGAAGTGGACGTTCTCGACGCGCGCGCCGAGCTCCTTCTCGAGCGCCGTGATCCCGAGGTCGTGGGTCGAAACGGCCCCGAGCGCCCCCCACCCGAGGAGCCGCCGGACGACCGCGCACGCGCCGATGACGCGCTCGCGGGAGTTGGTCCCGTGGAGGATCTCGTCGAGGAGAAAGAGGGCCGGGAAGCCCTTCTTCTCGGCCAGGTCCACGACCCGCTTCAACCGGCGCAGCTCCGCGTAGAAGTGGGAGACGCCCTCCTCGAGCGAGTCCTCGACGCGCATGCTCGTCGCCACGCGCGCCGGACCGAGCGTCAGCGCGCGGGCGCACACCGGGGCGCCGGCGAAGGCGAGGACGGCGTTCGCCCCGATCGCACGAAGAAGCGTGCTCTTGCCCGACATGTTCGAGCCCGTCACGACCAGGGCGCGACCGCCGCTCGGGAGCGTCACGTCGTTGCCGACACGCTGCCCGGCGGCGATGAGCGGGTGACCGAGCGCGGAGGCGACGAAGGCGGGGGCGGGGGCGAACTCCGGCCAGACGAAGTCCGGGTGCTCGAAGGCGAAGGAGCCGAGGCTGGCGAGGGCCTCGACCTCGCCGAGAGCCTCGAGCCAACCGCGCACGTCCCGACCGACGCGACCGCGCCATCGGACGAGGGCCCGCGCGCAGTGGCCGTCCCAGAACACGAGCGGGCCCAAGAAGAACCGGAACACTTCGTTGTGTCGCGCCGCGGCGTACCCGACGATCCTCTCGAGGGTGGCGATCTCGGCGCTCGCCCGCCGGCCCCTCGCCTGGAGCCGCCCGCCGGCCTGCGCGAGGAGCGACGAGTCGAACCGTGCCCGCTCCACGACGTCGATCATCGCGCGCCACCGCGTCAGCCCCGACTCGCGCGCGGCCACGGCCGACAGCATCGGCGACAGCCGCTCGCCGAGCGCCACCGACGCCGCGAGTTCCAGCGCAAAGAGCCCCGTCAGCATCCCCGAACGGAGCTGCCCCGCGAGCCACGCCACGGCGAGGGCTACCGTCACGGCCGGCACCAACCACCCGAGGAGCGACGACCCGGCGGGCAGCGGATCGTTTCCCTCGACCCACGCGAGGATCGCCGTCGGGTCGGGGCGATCGTCGGCGAGGACGCCGCCCGCCGTGGAGAGGGCCTCGCGAAAGGGCAGCTGCGGGGCGAGCTCCTGCGCCGCCCCCTGCCGCGCAACGACGTCGTCGGGCCACGCGCCCGGATCCTCCTGGGCGAGGAGCTGGGCGAGGCGCTCCTCGCCGAAGCGCGTCTCGGTGGCGTCGACGAGCTGCATGAGGGACGCGCGGCCGAAGACATCGAGGTCGCCGGCGAAGGGATGGTCGGCGTCGAGGAAGCGGGAGCTCCCGGCCGAGAGGGCGTCCCACGCGTGCGAGAGGCGGGCGAGGCCCCGCTCGTGGAAGCGCAGCGTGGCCGCCGCCCGCTCGCGCGCGTCGAGCACGCGGGCATGTACGACGACGAGCGCCCCGAAGGCCATCAGCGTCCCGGCGAGCGCCGCCCAGACCCACGCGCCGTGGCTCACCCAAACGAGCACCCCGAGCAGGGCGAGGGCCGCGCACGCGACCACGAGGCGGGCCGTGCCGATCTGGCGCGACCGCCCGTCGTAGGCCGCCACCGCGCGCGCGTTCAGCTCCCGCCCTTGCTCGTACGCCGTGCGCGCGTCCACGGGCCGCAAGCTACTTCAAGGACAGGAGGCGAAGCGAGGGGTCGGACCGCTGGTCGCCGGGGTCACTAGGCTGTATGGGGTGCTGCGCGCATGCCGGACCGTCCTCTCATCCTGCTCTCGAACGACGACGGGCACGCGAGCCCCGGGATCCGCGCCATGCGCGACGCGCTCGCCGCCGTCGCCGACGTCGTCCTCATCGCGCCCGAGGGCGAGCAGAGCGCGTCGAGCCACTCTCTCAGCTTGGCACGGCCGCTGCGCCTGCGGAGCATCGAACCGGGACTCTTCGCGCTCGATGGGACGCCGGCCGACTGCGTCTACGTGGCCCTGCACGCCGGCAGCCGAGTGCTCTCGCGCCGGCCGGACGCCGTCGTCTCGGGCATCAACCACGGGATGAACCTCGGACAGGACGCATTCTACTCGGGCACCATCGCCGCCGCGCGCGAGGGCGCACTCCGGGGCATCCCGGCCCTCGCCGCAAGCGCGCACCCGTCGGTCGACCTCCGCGCCGCCGCCGCGCTGTGCGCCGGGATCGCCTTGCAGATCCTTTCCACGAACCACCTTCGCGCGCCGCTCGTCAACGTCAATGTCCCCCCCGCGTGGAGCGGAGAAGTGCGCGCGACGCGGCTCGGCGCACGCATCTACGAAGAGATCGTCGACTTCCGCCTCGACCCGCGCAAGCGTGAGTACCTCTGGCTCGGCGGCCCGGGCGTGCGCCACGAGCGAGACCCCGGAACCGATACCGACGCCTACGACGACGGGGCCGTCTCCGTCACGCCCCTCCTCCTCGACCTCACCAGCCACGTCGACGCTCCGCTCGCCGCCGAGCTTGCGCGACATGCAGACGGAGCGCGATCGTGACCACGCGAAGCCGAACGAAGACCGCCGCCGCCCCCCGCCGCGGGCCCGCGGCCAAGAAGCCGCCCCCGGTCGAGCGGGCCGTCGCGAAGAGGAGTCCTCCCCTTCCTTTCGCCGCGCCGATCACCATCGTGCGTCCGGTGCAGTCCTTCGACTTCTGCCGGTCCCTCATCCGCGACGTCCCCGACTTCCCGAAGCCGGGGGTCGGCTTCAAGGACATCACCCCGCTCCTCGCGAGCCCGCGGGCCCTGCACATCGTGCTCGACGGCATCGCCGAGCGGTTCATCGGCGAGCACATCGACGCCATCGTCGGCATCGAAGCGCGCGGCTTCATCTTCGGGGGCGCGCTCGCGGCGCGCCTCAACGCGAGCTTCGTCCCCGCGCGCAAGCCCGGCAAGCTCCCGGCCGAGGTCGACCGCGCCGATATCGTCACCGAATACAGCCGCGACGCGCTCGAGATGCACAAGGGCAGCATCCGCGAAGAGGCCCGCGTCGTCGTCGTCGACGACGTCCTCGCGACGGGGGGCACCTCGCACGCGGCCGCGGAGCTCGTCCGCAGGCAAGGCGGCTACGTCGTCGGCTTCGCGTTCGTCGTGGAGCTCTCGTTCCTCGGCGGGCGCGAGAAGCTCTTGCCGGTCCGCGTCGAGAGCTGCATCGTCTACTGAGCGTGCCGGCCGCGCGAGGTAGGGCGTCGTCGTCATGACGGCGCCAGTCTCGAGATAAGCGCTAACCAGGCGACGTCAGCGGTCCGTATTACGGGGTCGGGGCTATCCCTTACTCCACTTTTTGGCGCGAGCTGTGCGCTCGGAAAGGCGACGACTGGCATGGGCTGGCGCCCCACCGTCGGTGTGCTCATACCCTACGTCGGCGGTTGCTACTTCACGAACCTCCTCGCGGGCGTTCAGCGGGCGTCGCGCCGGCGGGACGCGCGCGTCGTAGCGTTCCAGACCGCGGGGCTCGACGTACTTTGGGCCAACGAGCCGACCACGGAGCCGCTCGGCTGGGAGATCGTCGACGGGTGGATCGGCGTCAACGATCTCCAGGGGACGGCGCTCTACGACCGGATTGCCATGGCCGGCAAGCCGCTCGTCACCGTCAGCACGCGGCTGGCGGGGCACAAGTGCTGTGGGGTCCTTCCCGACAATTACGAGGGCGTGAAAGAAGCGGTCCGCCATCTCCTCGACCACGGCCATCGACGCATCGCGTTCGCAGGCTCCCTCAACCACACGGACATCCGCGAGCGCTACGAGGGATACATCGGCGCGCTGCACGAGGCCGGGATCGTCCCCGATTCGCAGCTCTTCTTTCCGACCAGCATGCCGCTCGAACCGCAAGGCCGCGCGGTCGGCAAGCAACTCGTCGCGGCGCAGCTCCCGTGCACCGCGATGATCGCCGGCACCGACGCCATCGCCATCGGCATCATCGACGAGCTCCAGGCCTCGGGGTACGCGATCCCGCGGGACCTCGCCATCGTGGGCTTCGACGACATCGATCGCGCGCAGTACGTCAACCCGCCGCTGTCGACGGTGCAGCTGCGATTCGACACGCTCTCGGAGACCGCGGCAGAGATCCTGCTCTCCGTCATGCTCGACGGGGCGCCGGCGCGGCAGCTCGTGCGCGTCCGCGGGGCGCTCATTCGGCGGCAATCGTGCGGGTGCGTCACGCGACCCGAGAGCGTCCCTATCCGCGGGAGTCTCGATCATAAGGCCGCCGACGAGCGAAGCGAGTTCGCGCGCGCGCTCTTGGCGGCCGTCGCGGGTCGCCGCGACATGGACGCGACCCTCGCGACCGATCTGCTCGCGCCATGCGACAAGATCGCGCAGCACCTCGGCGCCCTCGCGCGCGGCGAGCCGGGCCTGACGTCGAACGAAGTCCAGTCGGCGTGGCGCGAGCTCCTGACGGTCGCCCACGAGGTTGAAACCGTCGAGACGCTCCTCTCGCTCGTCGAAGACACCACCGCGCGGTGGCACCGCGAGGTCGCCGACCCCAAGGTCGCGCATGCGCTGCAGCCGGTCCTGCGAGACCTCCGCTTCGAGCTGATGCGGGCTTGGCGGATCGTCGAGCAGACACGCCGCCGCTACGCCGACTCCAACGCCGATGCGAACCGCAAGATCAACCTCGCCCTCGTCGGCGTCGACCTCGCCGACACCCACGAGCTCGCGTGGCTGCGCTGGACGCGGGTGCGGCACGCGGCGCTCGGAGAGTGGCGGGGGGCGACGTCGACCACACCGCGGCGGCTGTGCATACGGAGCGCGTTCCATGCCGGCCCGGAGCCCTTGCGGCTCCTCGGGTCGGAACACGTGCCTGCCAAGTTCCCGAGCCCGGAGCTCGTCTCGCTGCTCGACGGCTCGGGCGCCGACGACATCCTGAACGTCGTGCCGATCACCGGACGCGACGGCAACCGCGGCCTCCTGAGCGTCATCGGCCCGCTCGAGATCGAGCTCACCGACGACACCGGCAACCTCGAGCTGTGGGCGGCCCTGCTCAGCGCGGCGATGGATCGCGAGGAGCTCATGGTCTCGCTCCGCCGCAACGCCCTCCACGACGCCCTCACCGGCTTGCCCAACCGGGCCTTGCTCATGGACCGTCTCGAGCAAGCCATCGCTCGGGCCCAGCGCGTGCGCGACGCGCGGTTCGCCGTCCTCTTTCTCGATCTCGACCACTTCAAAACGCTCAACGACAGCCTCGGCCACATCGCCGGCGACCGTCTGCTCATCCAGATCGCCCATCGATTGGGCCAGTGCCTCCGGAGCATCGACACCGTCGCCCGCCTCGGAGGGGACGAGTTCGCGATCATCGTGACGGAGCTCGACAGCGACGAGGCGGCGTCGTTCGTGGCCGAGCGGATCCAAGAAGCGCTCCGCGAGCCGTTCGACCTCGACGGCCACCGCGTCTTCACCTCGGCGAGCGTCGGCATCGCGCTCAGCTCCGACAACCATCGGCGCGCCGAAGACTTCCTCCGCGACGCCGATACCGCGATGTACCGCGCCAAGTCCCAGGGGCGCGCGCGGCACCAGCTCTTCGACGGGCAGATGCACGAGCAGGCGATGGAGCGGCTCAGCATCGAGGCGGGCGTGCGCCGCGCCCTCGAGCGCGGAGAGCTCGTCCTCTACTACCAGCCCATCGTGTCGCTCGAATCGAGCGCCTGCGTCGGCGTCGAAGCGCTCATCCGGTGGGAACATCCCGAGCGCGGCATCCTCGAGCCGGCCGCCTTCCTCCAGGTCGCCGAGGAGAGCGGATTGATCCTGCCCATGAGCGATTGGGTGATCCGAGCCGCATGCGAGCAGGCGAGCCGGTGGCAGCGCACCCTGCCGAAGGCGATGCGGATCAGCGTGAACGTGCCGCCGCAGCAGCTGAAGCACGTCTCCTTCGTGAAGCTCGTCCGCGACAACCTCCGCCAGGCCGGCCTCCCTGCGTCCGCCCTCGGCCTCGAGCTCGTCGAGAGCAGCTTGATCGAGAACCGCGAGGCCATCGTCGACAACCTCTCCGAGCTACGCCGGATGGGCGTCTACATCGCCATCGACGACTTCGGGACGGGGTACTCCTCGCTCAGTTATCTCAAGCGACTCCCCATCGACGCCCTGAAGATCGATCGTTCGTTCATCCAGGGCGTGCCTCTCGACGTGAACGACACGGCCATCTCGACGACCATCATCGCCATGGCGCGGAGCCTCAACCTCAGCGTCGTCGCCGAGGGCGTCGAGACCCCCCAGCAGGCCGACTTTTTGCGCGGTCACGGGTGCCCGAGCGCTCAGGGTTACTACTTCGCTCAGCCGCTCGCGGCGGCCGAGTGCTCGGACTACTTCGTCCGCATGCAGCAGGGGCCGCCGGTGCAGAAACGCAGCACGTCGTCGACGTCGCTCCGCATCCGGCGCTGATCGGGACCGGCGACGGGCGCCGTCGGCGGCGCACCGGAGCGCCGGCCCGCGCGGCTCGCGTCACAGCTCGCGCGAGCGCCGCATCATCGCGAGGATGAGCGCCACGAGCGCGCGGCCCCGCGACCAGAGGCTCTGCGTCGAGCTTCGCACCACCGCCATCGACGACGCGACCGCCGCCAAGGCCGGCGTATAGGGAAACCACCAGAGCTCGCGCCGCGCGCGGCTGCGGTCCACGAGGACGAAGCGCGGCATCGTCAGCGCGTCGAGCGCGAGGGGAGAGCCCGTGACGCCCCAACCCGAGTCGCCGCGACCCGTCCAAGGAGCCCCCGGGAGCGCGCCGGTGAACCCGTGGTTGTTGATGGTGACCACGCCCGCGCGCAGGCGACCCGCGAGGCGACGGCCACGGCCTGCGTTGCGCGTCCAGAGGCTCGCCGTCAGGCCGTAACGCGAAGCGTTCGCGCGATCGATCGCCTCGTCTTCGCCGTCCACCACCGCGAGCGCCAGGACCGGCCCGAACGTCTCTTCTCGCATCGGCCCGGCCGCCTCGCCCTCCGCGCGCACCACCGTGGGCGGGTAGGCCCGCGGATCGGCGGTCGCCGACGGCCCCTCTCCCGCGCCCTCGCCGCCGGCCAGCACGATCGCGCCCGCCGCGGTCGCCGCGGCGACCTGAGCGGCGACCCGTTCGCGCTGCGCCCGCGTCGCGAGCCGCTCTACGTCCACCCCGAACCGGAGCGACCGAACCGCGGCGCTCACCTTCTCCTGGAATGCGTCGGCCACGCGGCGGTCGACGTACACCCGCTCGATCGAGGCGCAGTTTTGGCCCGCGTTCATCATGGACCCCCACACCACCCCGTGGGCCGCGCGCTCCAGGTCCGCGTCGTCGAGCACGATGGCCGCGTCCTTCCCGCCGAGCTCCAGCGCGCACGGCACCAGCCGCTCCGCGCACGCGCGCGCCACGCTCCGGCCCGCGGCGGTTCCGCCGGTGAACACGATGAAATCGACGTCCGCGCCGACGAGCGCGGCCCCGACGTCTCGCGCGCCCTGCACGCACGCGAAGACGCCCTCCGGGACGAGACCCGAGAGCGCCTCCGCGAGGAGCGCCCCCGATCGCGGCGCCACCTCGCTCGGCTTGAACACCACGGCGTTGCCTGCAAGGAGAGCCGGCACGATGGTCCGCAGCGGGAGGGCCACCGGGAAGTTCCACGGCATGATGACGCCCACGACGCCCCGGGGCTCGCGCGACAAGGTCCCCTGCTTGCTCGGGTACGAGAGCGGATCGAGCGGCACCTCCATCGGCTCGAGCAGCGCTTCGATCGACCGTGTCCAGTAGACGACCACGTCCGCGGACGGCAGCACCTCGCCGAGCAGCGCCTCGACCACCGGTTTGCCCACTTCTTCATGGATGCAAGCCGCCATCGCCGCCGCGCCGTCCAGCAGGCGGTCCTTGAGCGGAGCGAGACGACGCACCCGCTCCGCGACGCCGAGCGCGGCCCACGCCGCCTGCGACGCACGCGCGCGTGCGACCGCGCGCGCGACGACCTCTTCCGGTGTCTCCGTCATTCCGGGCTCCCCGGGCCAAGCGCGCGCCGCTGCCGGGCCACGTTGGCCTCCGGCGCTCCTAGCTCCTCCGCGTGGTCGATCGCTTTCCGCGCCTCGTCGGGCCGCCCGAGCTTCGCCAGCGCCCACGCCCGGCCGAGCTCCGCGGGCGCGAACTTCGGCCGGCGCGCGAGCAGACGATCGTAAGCATCGAGGGCTCCTTGCGCGTCGCCGCGGGCGACGGCGACGGTTGCGAGCCCCAGCCAGCAGTCCGCGCGCTCTGGATCGGCGGCTGCCCCCTCGCGGTACGCACCGGCGGCCCCGTCGAAGTCGCCCAGCTTGAGCCGCACCAAACCCAAGGTGTGCCAGGTCTCGGCGTCGTGCGCCCCCCGCCGCACGGCCTCCTCGAGGCGCTCCTTTGCGGCGTCGGCCTCGCCCCAGTGCGCGCAGCGCATCCCGCCTTCGCGGGGCCCCTCCGGCGACGCGGGCGCGGCGGCGGCCGCCGCATCGTAGGCGTCGAGCGCCTCGTCGTATCGGTGCGCGAGCTCGAGCGCGTGTCCGAGCTCGAGGTACGGCGTGGGGCTCCCTTCGGGCATCCGCGCGAAGAGCTCCGCCACCTCCGCGCGAGCGCCCGACACGTCCCCGGCGAACGCCAAGACGCGCACGAGCAGCTTTCGTGCGGCGAGATCGTCGGGGTAGGAGCGGAGGCGCGCGCGGAGAAGGACCACGGCGTCCGATTCACGGTGCTGCCGGACGAGGGCCTGCGCGCGGACGGTGACCGGCGGCGCCGCGCATGCCGCGCTCGTCGTCACGAAGACTGCAAGCAAAAGCGTGGCAAGGCGCATCATGCATGCCGCATCATGGCGGAGGAGGCCCGGACGAACCGCGGAACGGGCCAGGAGACCTCGAAAGCATGGCACACATCGACGAGATCAAGACCATCGGCGTCGTCGGCGCAGGCCAGATGGGGGGCGGCATCGCACAGGTCGCCGCCGCGAGCGGATTCGACGTCGTCCTCGTCGACGCGTCCAAAGAGCTCGCCGAGCGGGGCAAGGGCAAGATCGCAGCCGCGCTCGCGCGGCTCGTCGACAAGCAAAAGATGACCGCCGACGCGCGCGACGCGCTCCTCGCGCGCGTCGTGCCCGCGGCGGGGCCCGAGGATTTCGCGCAGTGTGACTTCGCCATCGAGGCGGCGACCGAGAACCTCGACCTCAAACTCGCCCTCTTTCGCCGCTGCGACGCGGCGCTTCCAAAGGGGAAGGCGCTGGCGAGCAACACGTCGTCCATCTCGGTCACGAAGCTCGCCGCCGCCACCTCGCGGCCGGACCGGGTCGTGGGACTCCATTTCATGAATCCGCCCCCGCTCATGAAGCTCGTCGAGATCGTGCGCGCGGTTCAGACCAGCGAGGAGACCTATGAACTCGCCGGCGCGATCGCCGCCAAGATGGGCAAGACGACCACGACCAGCCGCGATGCTCCCGGCTTCCTCGTCAACCGCATCCTCATTCCGATGCTCTGCGAGGCGTGTTTTGCACTGCAGGAGGGCGTCGGCTCGCCCGGCGACATCGACACGGGCGCGAAGCTCGGCCTCAACCACCCGATGGGACCACTCGAACTCTGCGACCTCATCGGCCTCGACACCGTGCTCGCGATCGCCGACGTGCTCCATCGCGAGATCGGAGACGACAAGTATCGAGCCCCGACCTTGCTCCGCAACCTCGTGGCGGCAGGCCGCCTCGGCAAGAAGAGCGGCCGCGGCTTCTACCAGTACGACGACAAGGGAGCCGTCGTCCCTCGCGCTTGACCCCTCGCGGCGAAGTCCCCCGCGGCCAAGGCCGCGATCTGTCCGAAAGGAAGGCCTGACATGTCCAACCTCATCGTCGAGCGCGACCTGCACGTCGTTCGCATCACCGTGAATCGCCCCGACAAGCTCAATGCGCTCAACGGAGAGGTCCTGCGCGCCCTCGGCGACGCCATCGCGGGCCTCGACCAAGACCCCACCGTGCGCGCCGTCGTCCTCACCGGGGCGGGAGACAAAGCGTTCGTGGCCGGCGCCGACATTGCCGCGATGGCGCAGATGACACCGGTCGAAGCGCGAGCCTTCGCCGACCTCGGGCATCGGCTGGGTGCGCTCATCGAAGGAGCGCACTTTCCCCTCATCGCCGCGGTCAACGGTTTTGCGCTCGGCGGAGGATGCGAGCTCGCGCTCTGCTGCGACTTCATCTACGCGAGCGACCGGGCCAAACTCGGCCAGCCCGAGGTGGGGCTCGGTATCCTTCCCGGCTTCGGCGGCACCCAGCGGCTCGCCCGCAGGATCGGACCGGCGAGGGCGCGGGAGCTCTGCATGACGGGCGATCTCCTCGGGGCGCAAGACGCGCTTCGTATCGGTCTCGTGAACGTCGTGGTGCCGCACGCAGACCTCCTCGCGAAGTCGACCGAAGTCGCGAAGCGAATCGCGACCCGCGCGCCGCTCGCGGTCACAGCGGTCAAGCGTGCCATCCTTCGGGGAGCCGACGCCCCCCTGGCCACGGGGAACGAGCTCGAGGCGGCCTCCTTCGCGAGCCTCTTCGGGTCTCAGGATCAGCGCGAAGGGATGCGCGCCTTCGTCGAAAAGCGCGAGGCAACGTTCGAAGGCCGCTAGGGGTCCAATCGGTCCGGTCCACGGCGCGTCCAGGGCGGAGCCCAGAGAGTGCTCGTGGGACGGAAAATGGCGGTCCCGGGTCGGGATGGGACGCAGTGGCGGACCGCCCCGGGTTGGAGAGGTCCGGGTGACGAAGGGGTGGTGGGTCCTCGTTTGGGGGTGGAACGACGAATTCGGAGAGATCGTTAGCATGCTCACGATCGGGTCGATCGTTGCCGACGCCACCCCGAGTGGGAGAACCCTCGTCCGCGCGTATACCCCCCCGCGGCTCCTGCGGGCGCGCGACCGCGCGTACACGCCGTCGCGCGGGCGCCCGGGGGAACCTGCCGAGATCACGTGAGAAACGATCGATCGTTAGCATGCTCACGATCGACCTGAGTACGCTCCCCTCCAACGCGCAGGGACCCTCCCCAAACCCGCCACGTGAGGCGAAGCAGGCCGCCACCACGCTCGGTCGACCTCCCGAAGGCGGCCCCGAACCGACATCGCCCACATCAAGCCGTGCCCGCACTCCGCACCGTTTTCCGGCACCACCGGTGATTCGAGCGCGGGCGACTCCGGGGCCTGACGGGGTTCGGCATCGTCCGTGAAAGCAAAGTCGACGTCCACCGTGATGACGCCCATTCTTCGCAAGAAAGCGTCTTCGTCAGCGACAAGGAGGTCGCGCGGATGGGCGAAATCGAGACGATTTGTCGCGGACGCGCGGTCGAGACTACGACCGCCGCATCGCGGCATCGGAGGAGCTTGAAGCCATGGACGCTACGCGGATGACGGAAGAGAGCCACCCGGAGTCGGTCAAGGAGAGCGAGGGGCAAGCCCAGGTGCTCCTCTTCGAGGACGACGACACGCTGGCCGGTTTGCTTGCGCGTGTGCTTCGGAACGAGGGCTATCGGGTCGAGGTGCTCGACAACGCAGATGCTCTGCCCGGACCGGCGAAGATCGCTCGGTACGACGCCGTCCTCAGCGACATCCACTTGGCCGACGGTACGAGCGGCCACGACGTGCTCCGGCGCGTTCACGAGACCAGTCCGTCCACGCCGGTCATTTTGATGACGGCCTACGCCGACATCGAAGGCGCGATGAACGCGGTCGGGGTCGGCGCGTACGACTATCTCGCGAAGCCGATCGAGCCGACGGAGCTGAGACGGATGGTCTCCGAGGCTATCTCCCGGCGGAAACTGGCGCGGTCTCCGAACGAGGCGTCGCAACAAAAAGAGCGCGGGCCGACGGCGGACGCGCAGATCATCGGGACGACCCCGGCGATGTTGGCGGTCTACAAGACGGTAGCCCACGTCGCACCGACGACGGCGACCGTGCTCATCGTCGGCGAGAGCGGCACGGGCAAGGAGCTCGTTGCGAAGGCGATCCACGCCAAGAGCCCGCGGGCGTCGAAGCCGTTCGTCGCGGTCAATTGCGGCGCGCTCCCGGAGTCGATTCTGGAGAGCGAACTGTTCGGACACGAGCGTGGCGCGTTCACGGGCGCGAGCTCCACCAAGCGCGGGCTCTTCGAGGAGGCGAACGGCGGAACGCTGTTCCTCGATGAGATCGGGGAGGTGGGCCCCAAGATGCAAGTACAGCTCCTCCGGGTCCTCCAGGAGAACGAGATCCGCCGCGTCGGCGCGGCCGAGACGATCAAAGTCGACGCCCGCGTCGTGGCGGCGACCAATCGGGATCTCAAGACGGAGGTGTCCGCGGGCCGCTTCCGAGAGGACCTGCTCTTTCGGCTGCAGGTGGTCACCGTGAACGTGCCGCCGCTCCGCGAACGCCGCCGCGACATCCCCCTTTTGATCCGGCACTTCATCCAGCGTCACGCCGAGCGGCTCGGGCGCCCGGTGCCGCGCGTCGCCCCCGAGGTGTTCGAGATTTTGGAGAATTACGCGTTCCCGGGAAACGTGCGCGAACTCTCCCACATCGTCGAACGCGCGACGCTTCTGGCTCGCGAAGGCGCGATCACAGCGAGCGATTTGTCGCCGGAGGTGACCCGCAGCTCGGCGACGCCGGGAGGCGACACGGGGGCTTTGGCTGACGATTGGCCCACGCTCGCGGTGGTGGAGCGGCGGTACATCGATCGGGTCCTGTCGCGAACCGGCGGGAACAAAACGCGGGCCGCAGGGGTGCTGGGCATCGACCGGCGGACGCTCAATCGGATGTTTGCGCGCGAGAGGAACCTCGCCCACGGTGGGGCTGAGCTGACGGACGAAGAGCTGGATGAGCTCGACCGCCAGGAGCCGACAGAACAGCAAAAAAATCAGTAATCCTAGTAGCTTAGGCGGACCCCTTTCTCTAGGCCGGCCCGTTCGCTAGTAAGATGGCCTGTGCAGCCCGCCGATCGTTTCGAGCCCGTCGCCGCTAGGCCTCTCATGCATGCCGAAACCATCCTGGTACCGGCACCGACCCCGTACGGGCCCGCGGTCTCGCTGCCGCGCAACTTGGTGGTGATGCCACGGGTGAAGCAGCAGACGAACTTCAGCTGCGGGAACGCCGCGACGCTGTCGATGCTCCGGTATTGGCGGCCGGAGCTGTTCGCCGGCGTCGAGGAGACGGCGCTGTATGCGCCGCTCTGCACGACCCGGGCGGAGGGCACCGAGCCTGAGCCCATCGCCGCCTTCCTCGGCGCGGCCGCACAGCTCGACGCCGTCTACCGGCACTGCGACGTTACGGTCGAGGAGCTGGAACGTGCCGTCGACCTCCGGCAGCCGCCCATCGTCGATCTGCAGGCCTGGCGGGACGACGAGCTTCCCTGGCGCGACGTGTGGGACTCGGGCCACTACGTCATCATGGTCGGGTACGACGCGGACCGACTTTTCTTCATGGATCCCAGCCGGATGACGCCCGGCCCCTATGCGTATCTGCTCCGGTCCGAGCTCGACGAGCGCTGGCACGACCTGGCGGGGCGCGAGAATGTTCGCCTGGAGCGCATGGCCATCTTCGTGCGGGGCGCCTCCACCCCCGAAGCGCGGAACCCTCCTCCCGGGGAGACGGCGACCAAGCTCGCCTGACCCTCGGCGGTCCGGGTCTCATGGCTGCGCTTCTGTCTACGGTCCTCGGACAGCCGACGGCGCTCCAGACGCTGCGGCGAGCGCTGGGCTCGGGGCGGGCCCACCACGCGTATCTGTTCGACGGTCCGGACGGCGTCGGCAAAGAGCGCGCTGCGTTCGGGCTCGCTCAAGCGCTCGTGTGCGAGCGGCGGCAGGCCGGCAACGCGGACGCGTGCGGAGAATGCAGCGCCTGCACGCGCGCTCTGCCGCGCGAGGGCGAACGGCGGCCCGCGCACCCCGACGTCGTCGTCCTCGAACGAGGGCTCTACGACGCCGCCGCGATCGGCCGGCGCACCCCGGAGGCCCAGGACATCAGCATCGACCAGGTCCGCACGTTGGTGCTCGCCCGAGCCGCGTTCCCGCCCTACGAGGGTCGAGCGAAGGTCTTCATCGTGCGCCGCGCCGAGGAGCTGAACCCGTCGGCAGCGAACGCGCTGCTGAAGACCCTCGAGGAGCCCGGGGCACGAACGCACTTCGTGCTGCTTACCGCGTCGGGGGACGCGCTCCTGCCGACCATCCGGTCGAGGACGCAACGGGTACGCTTCGGGACGTTGACGGACGAAGTGATGACGGGGCTGCTCTTGGCCAGCGGCGTCGAGCCGGAGCGGGCCGCGGAGCTCTCGAGGCTGGCGGGCGGCAGCATGGCCACAGCCAAGATGCTCGCCGACCCGGAGGCGAGCGCGCAGCGCCAGGAGTTCTTGGCGCGTGCCATGGCGGCGATCGACGCGCGCGACCTCGGGCCCGGTCTCGAGCTCGCGGAGGACGCGAAGAAGGTCGACAAGGATTCGCTCGCCGCGTACCTGACCACGTTGGCCGCCGCCTTCCACGCGAAGGCCTGCGCCACCGCGGGAGCACCCGACCGTCAAGCGACCGTAGCGGCGGAGCGGCATCGGCTGGCCACGGAGGCGATCGAACTCCTCGGCGGCAACGCAGCCGCGCAGCTGACGGTCGAGGCGATGCTCATCCAGATGCGCGCCGCGTGACCGACCCGCGCTATTCGAGCGTGGCCTTTCCTCCGGGGAGCACGTCGTAGTCGCTCTTTTCCAAAACGACGCCCGCCCACGCGAGGGCGCGCTCGCCACCCGCCACGATGAGGAGACGCGCGTCGTTCGGCGCGTCGTACTCCGCGACGACGGCTCGGTCTCCCACGCTCGGAGCCCCGGCGCCTTGGCGCACGGCCCGCACGGGAAGCCTTCGGATGCGCTGATAGCGAAGACCCTCGTGCTCGAACGTGCTCGGCGGCTCCGTGCCCAGGCCGGCCTGCTCTCCCAGCGCCGTGAGCCAGAGGATCGCCTCGGTCCCTTGCCGCGCGAACACCGCGCGGTCGGCGCCGGCCTCGGGCGCCACGAACAGCGCGCCCATGGGACCCTGTTCTTCGAAGACCAGCGCCGCGGCGAGCCAAGCCTCGTCGCGCTCCGCGGTCCGCACGATGACGTCGCCCAGATGGCAGGGCAGCCCGTCGACCACGTTCGCGGGGGGCGCCGGAACGCTCTCACGCGGCCCCGCGTCGTCGGGGGTGTTCTCCGGCCTCCCGATGCTCCTCGCCAGCCATCGCCCGACCGCCACCCCCCCCGCGGCGACGATGAGGCCGAGCGCGAGGCTCATGGGTTCGCCTGCAGAGGCGGCGCGACGACCGCGAAGAGCTCTTGGATGGCACGCGCTCGCGCGGTGACGTCCCGAAGGAGCTCGGCTCGGCTGACGTCCGCGGGGGTGGGCGCGTACGGCGGCAGGAGGGCTGCGATCACGGCGACCGCTTCGACGTGGGGCACGAGGTCGCGCGCCCGCTCGCGGGTGATTCCCCCGATCGCCACGAGCGGGACCCCCGCGGCGAGGCACCGCGCGTGCGCGCTCCGGAGGACGCCGGCGTCGACGACCGGGTCCGGGTTCTTCTTGGTCATCGTGTCGAAGACCGGGCCGAGGGCGATATACGAAGGGCGCGCGGCGAGCGCCGCATCGAGCTGCTCGAGGTTGTGCGTCGATACGCCCACGCCGAGGCCGGGCGCAAGGCGGCGGACGCGATCGATGGGCATGTCGGTTTGTCCGACGTGGACGAGGTCGCAACCCGAGAGAATCGCGAGGTCCGGCCGATCGTTGGCCACGAGGGGCACGCCGGCACGACGACAGCGCGGCGCGAGCTCCCGAAGGAGCGCGAGGGCCTCCCGGGGAGGCAGGTCCTTCGCACGGAGCTGCAGCACGGTCGGCCCAGCGACCAGAACGGCCTCCGCGAACGCCACGGGGTCCATCCGATGGGCACCGAGGGTGTCGACGTCCACGATCGCGTAGAGCCCACGCATCGTTGTCAGCGGGAGGTAGTCGACGGGGCCTTCCGACGTCAACCGGATTCGCGGTCGTCCGCTTGGAGGACACCCGCGACCGCGGTCACCGCCGCGACGACCGCGTGGGCACCGACGCGGGGCCGCGATCGGTCAAGCGCGGGGTCGATCACGACGACGTCGCCGCGCGCGAGATCGTTCCAGGCTCCGTTCTCCGGGCGCTCGTCCCGGTCGAGCCGCACGGCACGCACACGCCCTTCGGGTCCGGCCGTGCTCGCCCGAGCCGACTCCGCCTGGGCTCCGTCGCCGCCGAGCTCTCCGCAGACGAAGACCTCGCGCTTGCCTTTGCTGCGCATCGCCTCGGACACGATACGCAGCCGTGCGGACCCCGAGGGCGCGGGGAGGAAGTCTTTGAGTGTGGCGCCGTCCTTGCGCAAGACCAGGTAGCTGAAGGTGAGCCCCTCGCGGCGCAGACCGGCGGCCCGCGCGACCGGCACGAGCCAGCGCGGAAGGTCGATCGGCAGATCCTCGTGGCACCAGTCGGTGTCCCGCGCCAAGGCGGGGCAAGGTGCTGCATGCAAGCAAGGGGCGAAGACGGTCGCCCCCCGAGCGATCATGCGATCGCGGACGGCGTGAAGGTGCCGCGTGCGGTCGCGGAGCGCCGGTTCGACGACGACGAGCGAACCGTGCAGGTCCACGCAATGGGCGAGGAGGGAGTCGAGGAGCGCCGCGTGGCGATCGGCGCGGACGGGCGGCGGCGCGTCGACGTCGAGCTCGCTCAGGACCTGTCCGGCGACAACGAGGTCGTGCAAGCCGGCGCTCCGGATCGCGGCGGGAAGCGGGGTGTTCACGCTCGATTCGACGCCCCTCACCCGGAGCACCGCGCGCTCGCGCTCGACCCGGGCCTGCGCGATCTCGGCGCCGACGCGAAGCGCCGCCGGGTCGGCGTCGATCCACGTCGCCTCGACGATGCGCGCCGCCTCGTCGCGCGCGCCGTCGGCGGCCGCTTGCAGCGCGCGCAAGACGCCCCACGTGGTCGCCCCGAACCCGGCCCCCAGATCGAGCAGCCGAAGCGGCGCCGCGCCGAAGCGGAGCAACCCGCAGGCGACGAGCTCGCGCACGGCCCCCGCCCCCTTCGGGACGTCGCGGGCGAACGAGAACCCGAGCCGCGCCGAGCCGGCCTCCACCACGCTCGCGCGCGCCACCGCCGGGTCGTTGTACGACCTCGAGAGCGCGGCGACGCGCGCGGCGAGGACGGCGACGTCACCGGAGCGTGGCCATCCACGGCGTTCGGCCACGGCGTCGAGCGTCTCGCGCCATCCATCGTCGAGAGGGCGGACGAGCCCGAGGCCGATCATGAGGGCCTGTTAGGATTGCTACATGGCCGAGGCTTCGCAAGGGGATGGCGTGTGGACGGTCGCGGTGGGCGCGGTCGTTCTCGACGAGCGCCGACGTGTCCTCCTCGTCCGGCGGGGCCGAGCGCCGTCGCTCGGGACGTGGACGTTGCCGGGGGGACGGGTCGAAGGGGGAGAATCGCTGGAAGACGCCGTCGTACGCGAGGTGATGGAAGAGACGGCGCTCGAGACGCGCGTCGTCGGCGGGCTCGGCGTGGTGCGGGTGGCGCGCGAGGGGTTCGCCTACGAGATCCACGAGTATTTCCTTTCTCCGGTCGGGGATGCCGCCCCGCTGGCCGGCGACGACGCGGCCGAGGTTCGGTGGGCCGCCCGCGGAGAGCTCGAAGGGCTCGGGGTCAGGGTCGACGTGTGCGCGTTCGTCGACCAGGCGCTCGCCGAAGTCCAGGCTCGCCTGAAGACCGGTGAGGCCTAGATGCACCTCCGCCGCCGGAACGTCGACCTCTGGACATGGGCGGCGCTGGCGCTCCTCGCGAGCGGCTGCGCCCACGTGGCGCCCCCACCGTCGGCCCCACCGTCGGCGGACGCGGCGATCGCTCGAATGCGCGCGACGTTCGCCTGCGGCGCGGGCGTGCAGGCCGGCGCGAAGTTCGACCAGTTCGGCGAGGAAGGGCGTGTCCGCGGCGAGGTGATGCTCTTCGCCGTCCGCCCGGCCAACCTGCGGATGGACGTCGTGAGCCCCTTCGGAGTGACCTTGGCGACGCTCACGTCCGACGGCCGGCGCTTCGCCCTCTCCGACCTCCGCGAGAAGCGCTTTCTCACGGGCCGCGCGAGCGCCTGCAACCTCGCGCGGCTGACCCGCGTGGCCGTTCCGCCGAGCGCCTTCGTGGGGCTCTTGCACGGGGAGGCCCCCGTCTTGCGGCACACGCCCGAGGGCACGTCGATCGCGTGGAGCCCCCGCGGCTACTGGGTGCTGTCGATCGCCGGAACGCGAGACGCGCGCGAGGAGATCCACCTCGCTCCGCGTCCGGAGGATTGGCACCGGCCCTGGGCCGAGCAGCGCATGCGCGTCCTCGACGTCGAGGTCGAGCAGCAACGGTTCGTCCTCTACCACGCCGAGCTGAGTGACCACGCCGCCGCGCCCCCCGCCGCGGCGCGCGAAGACCCCGACGGCCTGACGCCGCCGATCCAGCCCATCGGCCCGCGCTGCGACGCCGAGATCCCGCGCAAGATCCACCTCGAGGTGCCCAACCCGGACACCGACGTGCGCTTCGAGTACCAAGACCTCTTCTGGAACCCGCCGCTCCTCGAGGGCACGTTCGAGCAGCCGCCGACGCCGGGGCTCACGGTCGAAGAGGTCAGCTGCGATTGACGGCTGCGCCGACGGCGCCCGGCGCGTCGGTGATGATCGACGTGACGCCGAGGCGAACGAGCCGCACGGCCTCCTCCGGATCGTTGACGGTCCAGACGCCGACGCGAAGACCTCGGCGCAGGAGCCGTGCGATGGCGGTCGGGTGCGCCTGCGTCCTGTCGAGATGGATGAACTCCGCCCAGGGCGAACGCGCCAGGCGCTGTAGAACATCGGCCCACACGGGCTGGCCCGAGTGGACGAGGAGCGCGCGCGGGACGTCGGCCGCGAAGACGCCGGCGAGGGACAAGAGGATCGGATCGAAGGACGAAAAGAGGACGTCGGCCCCTGTGGCCCGCACGGCGCGAGCGGTCGATCGGGCGAGCCCCAGCCGGTCGGCCACGTCGTGCTTCATCTCTACGTTGACGCCGACGTCGCGCTCGCGGGCCCAGCGAAGCGCCTCCTGCAACGTCGGCACTCCGAGCGCACGAAGCTCTCGGCCCGTCACGTCCTTCACGAGGCGCCCTCGGTCGCGCGCTCCCCCCGCGTCTTGCAGCGCGCGGTCATGGAAAACGACGACCTCGCCCCCGGCGCAGGTCCGCACGTCGAGCTCGACGGCGCGTGCGCCTTGCCGGCGCGCCTCCTCGAACGCGGCGATCGTGTTCTCGGTCGGCCAGCCTCCTCCCCGCCCCCCGCGGTGGCCGACGACGATGGGGCGCGTCCGCCACACCCCCTCGGCACGGCTCAAGTCGCGAGCTCTTGCGTGATCGTGCGCGCGATCGCCTTGGCCTCCTCGAGCCGATCGGCGGCGAGCGAGATGGCGCCGACGACCGGATGGCCTCCGCCGCCGTATCGCTCGCAGATGGCCGCGATGTTGTGCCGGCGCGGTGCGGGCGCCCACGGGTTGTATCCGATGCTGATCTTGCAGCGGCTCTTCGATCGGCTGAAGACCACCGAGTACGTGCTCTGCGGGTAGAGCGCGTAGGTCACGAACTTGCCGGCGACGTCGATGAGCTCCGTCGAGAGGTCGACGAGCACCACGTCTTGAATCTGCGCGGCGTGCTGCTCGACGAGCTTGATGAAGGCCTGGTGCTCGCGGCCGAGCGGCGCGTAGGCCTGCGCGATGTCGTCGGCGCGCGCGACCTCCGCGAGCGGACGCTCGAGCAACCGCGGCACCATCTTGGCGAGAAAGCCGTCGTCGCCGAGGTGCTCGACCACCGTCATCAGCTGGAGCTCCGGCTCCTTGCGCGCAACGGCCATCTCCGCCGTGGGGAACGCGGCGCTGTCGATCATGTCCGCCCACCGCACGAGCTCCGCCGTCGGCGCCGGGTCGAGCCCGAAGCGCGCCTGACCGACGTCGGCGATGAGCTTCGTCGCGCTCGTGTACGCGCCATCGTGGAACATCCGGCGCTCCCCGCTCGCCTCCTCTTCGGCGACCGACCGCTCGTAGAACGCGCGGTCGTCGGGCGAGACGAACGCGCTCACGTGGTGGTCGAAGTAGAACGTGAGGTTCGCGAGGGGGCTGAAACGAAAGTCGAGGATGGCGTTGACGTCACCGTCCAGGATCTTCGGGTCGACCCCGTTCTGGCCGGGGCCGTACCCGGCGGCGTGATACGTGAAGGTCGCCCCGTCGTCGGGCGAGCGACGGCGGTATAGACGGGTGAACATGACGGCGGAGCAAAGTCCGTCGAAGCAGTGCCCGTGGGTGGCGACGACGACGCGAGGGGCCCGGTCAGTAGTCACGGGTGCGCCTTAGCATGACATCGGGCGATGCGACATCGCGGCGCACTGCGAAAAGGGCCCCGCGCTTCCTGCGCTGGAAGGAAGGCGCAGCGCGTCGAAAGGAGGGTGGAGGCGATGCGGATGCACCATTGGGCACTACGGACGGTGAACGTCGAAGCATTGGAAAAATTCTACACGGAGGTCTTCGGCTTCCCCGTGCGCAAGAGGGGTGCGGGATCGACGGGCAGCGTCTGGCTGGAAGCCGAGGGCGCGGTCGTCATGATCGAACGCTCCGGCGATGGCGAGCCGGCCATCCCGCCGGGCACGATGGAGCTCATGGCCTTCGCCGTCGATTCGAGCGACGCCTCGTGGAAGACCACCTGGCGCGCGCGCATCGAGCACGCCGGCGCCCAGGTCGAGAGCGAGACCCCGCACACGCTCTACTTCCGCGACCCCGACGGCCGCCGCCTCGGCTGTAGCGTCTATCCGTTGCGCTGATGCGGAATGGCGATGCCGCGCGCCGTCGCGAAGTCGCTCGCCTCGCGGTAGCCCGCGTCCGCATGACGAACGATGCCCATCCCCGGATCGCTCGTGAGCACCCGCTCGAGCCGAACCGCCGCCTCTCGCGTGCCGTCGGCCACGACCACCATCCCCGCGTGCAAGCTCAAGCCCATGCCCACCCCGCCGCCGTGGTGGAAGCTCACCCAGCTCGCGCCGCTCGCGGTGTTGACGAGCGCGTTCAAGAGCACGAAGTCGGCGATTGCGTCCGACCCGTCCTTCATCGCTTCGGTCTCGCGATACGGCGACGCCACGCTCCCGCAGTCGAGATGGTCGCGTCCGATGACGATCGGCGCCTTCACGCGCCCCGTCCGCACGAGCTCATTGAACGCCAGGCCCACCTTGGCGCGGTCGCCGTAACCCAACCAGCAGATCCTCGCCGGCAGGCCTTGAAACTTCACGTGCGCGCGTGCGAGCGACATCCATGCGCGCAGGTCCGCGTCGTCCACCGTCGCCAGCACGGCCTCGTCGGTCGCCGCGATGTCGGCCGGGTCGCCGCTCAGCGCGACCCAGCGGAACGGCCCTTTGCCCGCGCAAAAGAGCGGCCGGATGTACGCCGGTACGAAGCCGCGGATGTCGAACGCCCGCTCGCAGCCGCCCTCCCGCGCGCCCGCGCGAATGTTGTTGCCGTAGTCGAACACCTCGGCGCCGCGCGCCTGCATCGAGAGCATCGCGGCCACTTCTTCGGCCATGCTCGCCTTCGCCTTCTCGACGTACCCTTCCGGGTCCTCGGCGCGGAGCTCGGCCGCTTCGTCGAGCGACATCCCCGCGGGAATGTACCCTTGCAGCGGATCGTGGGCGCCCGTCTGCTCCGTGACGAGGCTCGGGACGATGCCCCTACGCACGATCTCCGGGTAGATTTCGGCCGCGTTGCCAGAGAGGGCGATGCTCGTCGGACGACCCGACTGGACGGCCGCGTCGAGGGTCTGGAGGGCGACGTCGAGGTCATCGACGCGGCGCTGCACGTACCCGGTCGCGAGGCGACGCTCGATGCGCGCCGGGTCCACTTCCACCGCGAGGCAGCTCATTGCCGCCATCGTGGCCGCGAGCGGCTGCGCCCCTCCCATCCCGCCGAGCCCCGCGGTGAGGACCCACGGCGCCGCGTCCGCACCCTGCCGTGCGACGAACGCTTTGCGCGCCGCCACGAACGTCTCGTACGTCCCCTGCAGGATTCCCTGCGACCCGATGTAGATCCACGAGCCGGCCGTCATCTGGCCGTACATCGTCAGCCCCATCGCCTCGAGCCGGCGAAACTCGTCCCACGTGGCCCACCGGGGAACGAGGTTCGCGTTCGCGATGAGCACGCGCGGCGCGTCCGGGTGCGTTCGAAACTTCCCGACCGCCTTGCCCGACGCGACGAGCAGCGTCTCGTCGCCGCCGAGCTCCTGGAGCTCGCGGACGATCACGTCGAAGCACGCCCAGCTCCTCGCGGCCTTGCCGTTTCCTCCGTAGACGACGAGGTCGTCCGGCCGCTCGGCGACCTCCGGATCGAGGTTGTTGTGGAGCATGCGCAGCGCGGCTTCCTGCACCCAGCCTTTGCAGGAAAGAGCGGCGCCGCGCGGGGCGTGGACGGTTCGGGCCGAGGACATGATAGGCCAGGGGTAGACCGCCCACCGCGCGAGGTCGAGCGCCGACTCAGGCCACGGGCCGACTGCGCGAGCGCTTCCCCGCGGCTCGGAGCATCTGCTCCATCGTCGTGAGCTCGCCCTCGCCGTCCCCTTCGTCCGGCGGTCGCCCCTCGTCGCCGCCGTCGTCCGCCGCGTCGGCCGGACCCCCGGGCCCGCGCACGCTGCTTTCCCACTTCTCCGCGAGCTCCCGCGCGATTCGGTCGATGAGCGGCCGGGTGGACTCGCGCTCCGTCGCGCGCATGAACGCCGCCTCGGGGTGCGAGCGCTCGAGGATGCGGAGCTCGGTGGGCTCGAGCAGATCGGTCTTGTTGTAGACGAGCAGGCGCGGCAGCTCGGCGAGGTCGAGCTCCTCGAGGACGCTCACGACGGTCCGGATGTGCTCCTCCTTCGCGGGGTCGCTCGCGTCGACCACGTGCAAGAGCAGGTCGGCGTCCGCCGCCTCCTCGAACGTCGCCCGGAACGCCGCGAAGAGATCCTTCGGGAGCTTGCGAATGAAGCCGACGGTGTCGGTCACGACCACCTCGCGCTCTCCCCACCCCGCCCAACCGCATCGAAGGACGCGCGACCGCGTATCGAGCGTGGCGAAGAGCTTGTCCTCGGCGAGGACGGAGGCGCCGGTCAGCGTGTTGAGCAGCGTGCTCTTGCCGGCGTTCGTATAGCCGACGATGGCGACCGTGGGGACGTGCTGGCGCGTGCGCCTCCGGCGGCGCTGCTCGCGCTGCTTGGCGAGCTGTTTGAGCTGGCGCTCGAGGTGGGTGACCCGGTCCTTGGCGCGGCGCCGCCCGATCTCGAGCTTCGTCTCGCCCGGTCCCCGGCCGCCGATGCCGCCCGTGAGCCGCGAGAGGCTGTCGTCCTTCTGCACGAGCCGAGGCATCGCGTATTTGAGCTGCGCGAGCTCGACCTGGAGCTTGCCGTCCCGGCTCTCGGCGCGCTGGGCAAAGATGTCGAGAATGAGCTGCGTCCGGTCGATCACCTTGAGGTCGGTGTGCTTGGCGATGGCGCTCGCCTGGGCGGGGCCGAGCTCGCGGTCGAAGACGAGCACGCCCGCGTCCCGTTCGATCGCGCGGACGAGGACCTCCTCGAGCTTTCCCTTGCCCATGACGAGCTTCGGATCGATGTGCTCGCGCATCTGGACGACGCTGTCGACCACGTCCGTCCCGGCGGTCCGCGCGAGCTCGCGGAGCTCGCGCATGCTCTCCTCGGCTTCCATCGCGGCGCCCGCGCCCTTCGACTTGTCGCCCACGTGGACGAGGATGGCGCGCCCGTCCTTCGCCTTCGTCTCCCGCGCTCCCACGCGCCGCGCGAACTCCGCCTCGAGGTCGGCCATCAGGCTTCGCACGTCGAGGTGCGTGCGGGCGATGGGGAGCGGCCCGACCTCGCGATACGAAGCGCCGCCCGGATCCGCCGGGACGTTGTGCGCATAGACGATCGACCGCGGCTCGCCCCCGAGGGCGGCCGGCGCGAGGAGGATGGCCGCGACGAGGTCGAGCCGCAGCCGCACGAGGTCGACGAGATCGTCGCGGGTCAGCGGCTCGCCGCGAAGATGCGTGTGCACGAGCCGCAGGCCGCGGAAGCGCCCCTCGGCCGCGCGAAGGCGCCCGATGTCGGGCAGCATCAGCTTCGAGGCGTCGCCGACGATGACGTAGTCGACCTGCCCGGACCTGTGGACCAAGACGCCGACCTGACGGCCCGTCTCCATCGACACGGCCGCGAGCGACCGCGTGAGCTCCGGCGTCGTGATGTCGTCGGCGGGCACTCGCCGCCGGTAGAGGCGTTCGAGCGCGCGAAGCGCGGACGGCGAAAGGCCGGTCTTGTTTCCGTAGACGTCGATGGGCGTCTCCTTAGCACGCCGCCGTTCGACGCGCGCTCAACGATTGACGCGCTCGAGGTAGTCCCCCGTCCGCGTATCGATCTTCACCCACTCCCCTTCCTTGATGAAGAGCGGCACGTTCACGACCGCACCCGTCGACACCTTGGCCGGCTTGCTCGCGCCGCTCGCCGTATCGCCTTTGATGCCGGGCTCGCTCTCGGTCACCTGCAAGACCACGCTCGCCGGGAGATCGATGCCGATCGGGTTGCCGTTGAAGATGGTGAGCTCGCAGTCGAGCCCTTCGCTGAGGAAGCGGACCTCGTCGCCGACCTTGTCCTTCATCACGTTCAGCTGGTCGCCGGTCGCGGTGTCCATGAAGACCAGGCTGTCGCCCTCGTCCCACGAGTACGTCATCTTGCGCGTCTCGACGTCGGCCACCTCGACCGACTCGCCCGACTTCCACGTGCGCTCGATGACCGCGCCGGTCGTCAGGTTCTTGATGCGCGCGCGGGTGAAGGCCTGCCCCTTGCCCGGCTTGACGAACTGGTGCTCGACGACGGCATAGGGCACTCCGTCGATCTGCATCTTCAGGCCCTTGCGAATGTCGGTCGTCTGCATGTTGGGTCCCGCGCCAGCTAGCACGCCGAGGGGGGCTCGGTCGAGCCGGCCCCGCGGATCCTCTGTCTAAAGACCTATCGCGTACCCGAGCGTACCGGCGACCGCGAACCCGAACGTGGGAAAGAGAATCTCGGGCTTCACTTCGAGCGTGATGCCCCCGTTCCGGCTCACCGCGTACATGATGGCGGGGCCCCCCGCGACGAAGCCCGTGCCCGTCTTCCGCCACGCGTCGACGAAGATCGGCACCGTTCCGGGCGCCGTCTGCAGGTCGATGTTCTGGGAGGCGTCGACCTCGGTCAGCCCGCCCGACAGAAAGAGGTTGAACCTCACCCCCTTGTGGGCGAAGGGGTGCGCGCCAAACCAGTAGGCCACCCTCGCCTCGAGGTGGATCGGCATGAAGCTCGGACCGGCATCGTTTCCGTTGGCCGCAGGCCGCTGCGGACCGCCGCCGAGGATCGTGTATCCGAGTCGGCCGCCGAGCGAGAAGTTGTTGCCGAGGGCGCGGTCGTAGCCGATGAGGATGCGCACCATCGGCGCGGTGGCGAACCCCGAGAGCACCTGATCGTCGAAGTTCGCGACCGGCGTCGTGGCGAGGTAAGCCCCGTTGTCGGAGCGGAAACAGGAGTACCCCTGCCCGCCCGCGCACGCCGGGTTCGCGCCGGGCATGGAGAGCAAGTCGGCCTGCACGCCGAACCAGATCCAGTTCTTCTTGAACGGACCGCTGTCGTCGTCTCCGCTCTTTTTGCAGACCCGATCGATGCAGTCCTCGCCGGCAGTGCAGTCGTCACGCGACTCGCACGACGACGGCTCGTTGTCCGCGTGGCATCCGGGAAACCCGGGAGGGCAGTCGCTCGTGTCCGCGGTGGTGTTGTCCGTGCTCGGCGGAGGCGCCGCCGAGCTCGCCGACGCGCAGGCCTCGGGCGGAGCCTCGCCTGGAAGGTGCGGCGCTTCTCCGTCGAGCTTTCTCACGATCGACACGGTGTGGGGGGTCAGGCTGCGCCCGCTCGATCCGACGAGGTCCCCGTTCGCGTCGAGCGCCTGCACGTAATAGAGAAGCTCGCCCTCGCGGCCGCCGACGTCCTCGCACGGGATCTGCCCCGCGAAGCCCTTGCGCTTCTTGTCGAGCGTCATCGTCTTGAACTCGCCCGCGCCGATCGGCTTGTATCGGACGACGACCTTCGTCGCGGAGAGGTCGGGCGCGACCTCGACGTAGAGCGGCAACGGCGTGCGGAACGCCTGGCGGCGCGGCGCGACGTGCGACAGCCCGCCGGTCTGCGAGCCGTCGGACCCCGCCGCCCCCTGATCGGACGGCGGCGCCGCACCGCTCGGCGCAGGTGCCGACGGAGCGGCCGCGGGCGCCGCCGGCGCCTCGGGAGGCGGAGGTCCGCCGCCCTTGGCCGCGGCGAACTCCTTCTGGACGTCGGTGTTCGCGAGGTCCTTGTCGAGGTCCACGTTCGGGTCTTCGAGCAGCGCCGTGGCGAACTCGGTGCGCGCGAGGTCGACCTTGTGGAGCATGTACTCGACGACGCCGAGGTCGCAGTGCAGCCGGGCGCGGATGAACGGCGAGCAGTCCGACGTCTTTTTGCAAAGGGAGAGCGCGTCGGTCAGCTTCTTCTCGGCGGCCGCGTAGTTCGTCGCCAGGTAATCCTGGTCGATGGCCTGATCGCGGAGCTTCTGCGCCGCCGCGTCGTTCGGGGCCGCGGCGACGAAACGCGTGGTGAAGACGGCGACGGAGAGAACACCGGCGAGCAGGGCGAAGCGGACAAGACGTCGATCCACGAGTGCCCCTCCTAAGGGCGGTCGGCCGCGGCGGCAGCGCGCATCCTAGTACATGGGATGTCCCGCGCTCGTCTCAACAATTCTCGAAGAGCGAGATGGCGGATCGGCGGGGCCGAGGGGCGCATGCGGCGTTGCGCGCCGCCCGGGCGCCGCGGCTCACGAGATCACGTCGGTCCCGGGCGCGATGGTCTGCCGTCGAAAGTTGAGCTACGTTTTAAGGTCACGGTTACCCGCCCCCACCGGAGGCCCTTGATGCATCCTTACGGGAGACGTCTTCTCGCTCTGTTCGCGGGCTTCGCAGGCACTTGCCTCGGCCTCGCGTGCGCCGCAGACCCTGGGGACCCCCTCAAGTCCGACCGGGGCGGGGGCGTCAGCAGCAGCTCCAGCGGGTCTCCCCTGCCCACCGGGTCCAGCGGGTCGAGCAGCGGAAGCAGCGGCGCGCCCGCGGGGGGCTCGTCGAGCTCCGGGGTCGGCACGACATCGAGCAGCAGCAGCGGCGCGCCCACCGCATCGAGCAGCGGTGGATCGAGCAGCTCCGGCAGCGGGTCTTCGAGCGGAACGAGCAGCGGCGCGATCGTCGACGCGAGCCCGCCCCCGCCCATCATCCCCGAGGGCGGCGCGAGCTGCGTGACCGCGGGTTGTCCCCTTAAGGTCCAGTACATGTCCACCGGCACCAACGCCAACACCATCGGCCCCGACCTCGACCTCGTGAACGAGGGCGCGACCGCCGTGGATCTATCGACCGTCAAGATCCACTACTATTTCACGGCCGACGGCGACACCTCCCTCGCCTTCAATTGCGATTACTCGGGCTACGTCAACACGAACCTGACCGGCCTCAGCTCGGCCAACGTAAGCGGCACCTTCGTCTCGATGGGCGCGAACGCCACGCCTTACGCCGACACGTACTTGGAAATCGCGTTCACGACCGCGACCCTCCCCGCGAGCGGCACCGCCGCCGTGAACTTTCGTATTCACGACTCTTCATTCGCCACGAACTACGACCAGGCGAACGATTGGTCGTTCTTCTCGAACGTGAGCGGCGCGACCGGTTACGTCGACGCGCAGTACATCACGGCCTACGTCAACGGGACGCTCGCGTGGGGCATCGAGCCCGGCCCCATCGCGCCCGACGCCGGCGGCTCCCGGCCGGACGGGGGCAACGCCCGACCGGACGCCACCGTCGGTGACGCCAACACCGGTGACGCCACCGCGCCCGACGCCGCTCACTCGGCCGACGGCGGAGGCGGATAACGCACCGCGCGCACTCCCCCAGCGCGAGCGTGCGGCGGCCCCGAGACCGCGCGGAGGATGACCGAGACGGCGGGCCGAGCCACACTCTACGTCGTGATGAAGACGTCGAGATGGGCTAGGCTGCGCGCGCTCCGCAGCACTCCGAGGACATCCATGCAAAGGAACGCCGCACCTCTCTTCGTCGCCCTCACGGCCGCGACCTGTGTCGGAATCGCCTGCGCCGCCGACCCCGGCGACCCGCAGAAGAGTGGGAACGCGCTCACGAGCAGCAGCTCGTCGAGCAGCAGCTCCGGCTCCCCCGTCTCGAGCAGCAGCAGCAGCAGCTCCGGCTCCCCCGTCTCGAGCAGCAGCAGCAGCTCCAGCAGCGGCGTCAGTTCGAGCAGCAGCGGCATCTCGAGCAGCAGCTCCAGCGGCAGCAGCAGCGGGTCGAGCAGCGGCACCGTCGTCGTCGGCCCGACATGCCTCACGAAGTCGGCGTCCACGGCGCCCGCGCTCGGCTACGAGACGAACGACATGGCGACCGCGGCGGCGGCGCCGCCCACCGCCTCGCAGCAAATGGGCTACACGCTGAACCTCACCGGCGGCCTGTCGACGACCAACATGTCGGACATCACGGTCCGGTACTGGTTTACGGCGGACGACAACGACGTGACGCAGCTATTTTTCGTCACGTACTATTCCCAAGTCAACAACGTGGCGATAACGAACGACGTCACGGCGACGTTCGCGCCCGCGCCGCCCGCCAACGTGACCCCGACGTCCGACAGCTACATGGAGCTGTCCTTCTCGGCCGCCGCCCCCGCGCTCAGCTTCGGCACCACGGCCAACATCCAGGTGGTCGTGCACGGGCCCGGCGGCAACGGATATAGCGACAAGTTCAACGAGACGAACGACTACTCGTTCAACGCCATGGACCCCGGTACGGGTACCTACGGCCCCAACAACAACATCACGTACTACGTGAAGGGCGTGCTCGTCGGAGGCTGCGAGCCGTCGGGGACGGGCGGCGGCGGCGGCTCGAGCAGCTCGAGCTCCAGCAGCAGCTCCTCGGGGACCGGCAGCGACTCCGGCAGCGGCGTCGACGCGAACGCCTCGAGCCAGACCGACGCCAGCGGCGATTAGTCGCGGCCGTCCTCGCGCCGAAATGCGAAACGCACCGCTCCTCCTCCACGGAGACAGCGGTGCGTTCGTTTTCGATGACGACGATCGCGCCTAGGCGACCGCCCGGAGAGCGCCTACCACCAGATGGTGCCCTTGATCCCGACCACGTTCTCGTCGGGCGGGAACGGGCCGGCCACACCCACCATCTGCGGATTCGGCGTTCCGTTCGGCGGCTGCGGGAGCACGTTGGCGCCGTAGTTGTAGTGCGAGTACCAGAAGGTCACTTCCTCGTGGGTGACCCACTTGGTCTTGACCATGATCTTCGGCGAGATGACGTAGAAGGTCTGCTCTTTGTCGAGGTTCGTCGGCTGGACGACGTCGCCTCGGGCGCCGAACGCGAGCCACGAGAGCGGCGTGATGATGAGGTCCGCTCCGTACTTCAGCTTCTGCACGCCGTCGCCGAGGAGCATCGACCCCGTCTGCGCGGTCGTCAGGTTGCTCGACACCGACGAGAACATGCCGAAGAGCGCCAGGTAGGCGTCCCACTGCGCGTCCGTGGAGTCGGCGAGGCGCTTGATGAGCGTGCCGAGCCCGTACTCGTACTGCACCTCGACCGAGTCGACCGAGCCGTGCGTCGCGCCCAGGGAGCCTTGCGCCGTCTCGCAGTAGCCCGTCGACGGGTTCGCGCTTCCGGAGCCCGGCCCGAGCTGGCAGCCGAGGAAGTTGTCGAGGATGCCGTTGCCGTTCTCGTAGTTGCCGCCGCCGAGCGAGTGCTGGACCTCGATGACGGGACCCACCGCTTGCGGGTTGGTCGCCTGGATGTGCCCGTACGCGACGTAGAGGCGGCCGCCGAGCGGTCCGAGCTTCAGCGTCACCTCTCCGCCGTACACGTCGATGTGCCCGTCGGTCGTCTGGCCGTTGTTGATGCCTACCGCGCGGTAGTCCGACGTGAACGCCGACAAGTAGTGGAGGTTGAAGTCGATCCACTTCTTGTACGACACGCCCGCGTGCTCATGGTTGATGAGCGTGAAGCCCGGGTAGTTCGTCTCGAAGGTCGACGGCGGCGTGAACATACCGGCCTGGAGCTGCGTGAAGGCGATCTGCTCGGCCCTCGTGCCGATGCCGTGCGACACGCGGAAGGTGAAGTCGTCGAGCGTGTATTCGGCGGCCAGCGTCTCGCCCATCTGGTGGGTGCGGCCGAACATGTACGTGTCGTACTTGCCGGCGTCGTACTGGCTCGCCATTCCGTAGCGGTCCCAGAACGCGCCGACCTTCCACGTGAGCCGGAGCGCCGAGACGCCGAGGTCCGGGTGGATCGTCAGGTAGGCCTGCGCGATCCCGAGCTGGGACGCGGCGTTGCTCGAGTTGATGTACTCGGCGTCGGAGAAGCCGAAGGCCTGGATGCCCACGGTGCCCGTCACCATCGAGTTGCCGTAATTGAAGAAGAGCTCCGTCCAGTCGTACTCCTGCTGCCGCTCGTAGCGCCAATCGAGGTACTGCGAGTCGGGCGTGAACGGCGTGTGGAGCGACGTCGTGCTCTGTCCGGGGCCGGCGCACGGGATGTTCGGGCTTCCGGCCGTGATGGTGGTGCTGCCGCTCGGCGTGACCGGCGTGCCGGGCGTCGCGCCGTTGCACGACGGGCGCTTTCCGAAGCCGATGCGCATCGGATAGCGGCTGTAGCCGTGGAAGGAGAAGCGCCACTCGTCGGCGTTCGACGGCGTCAGCGCGGACGGGTTGGGGGCGCCGGTCATGTTCTGACCCGCGACCATCGCGTTGCCCGCTTCGGGCGGGGGTAGACCCCCTGCCTCGGTGACGCCCGGGGGGGGCGCCGAGGCGGGTGCGGGCGCGCCGGCGGCCGGCGCGGGCGGAGGGAGGCCTCCGGTGTCGGGAGGGCCGCCCGTTCCGATGGGCGCGGCCTGCTGCGCCGCGGCGGTCCCCGCGAATACGAGGACGGCTCCGAGTACCACGAACGTGATCCAAGCGCGCATAGACGTTACCGACCTTCGCGTCGCCCGCCGTCGCGGAGACGCGTCTACAGGTTACTAAGGCAAGGCATCCGCAAATGCACCTTTCGCTTGATTGGCGCAAGCCCCTTTTTGCCTCGTTTCCTCGACATCGACGCGGGCGCCGCGGTCCGCCGGGCCCCTCGCGCAGCCGCTCACCGCGCCTCGGCCCGCAGGGGACAAATCATTTGGGTCGAGCGGGCAAAACCCGTCACACCTTTTTTCGAAACGACGACTGCAAGCTCGCGCGCACATCGCAAGTCGGCCCGAGCCGGCGCGGGTCCTCGCCCAAGTCAGGCGCAGCGTAGATTTCTATCGCTCGTCGACGCGCGCCGCCCCCACGCCGCGTGCTCGAACGGGACCCCATCGGGCGCGTGCCCGAGGGGGCCTCTCGCGGCTCATACTTCACAATCGACGACGACGCGCGCGCCCGGCGGCGCGTACGGCACGAGGTCCCCGTCGATGGCCTTGCCGTCCACGCGGAGCCGCACGCCCTGGGCACCGCCCGAAGTGTTCTTTACCCGGATGACGTACTCGGCGCGGCGGCATTTGCGGGTCACCGTGAACGTCGGAATCTCCGTCCCGATGACCGGATGCACGCGGAGCCCCTCGTAGTCGGGGCGGACGCCGAGGAGATACTGGGAGAGGGCCACGAAGTTCCACGCCGCCGTCCCCGTCAGCCACGAGTTCTTCGCCTCCCCGTGCCGCACGGCGTCCTTGCCCGCGATCATCTGGGCGTAGACGTACGGCTCGAGGCGGTGAATCTCGCTGATGTCCTCGAGATACGCCGGCGCGATCTTCTTCCAGTAATCGAGCGCGCGGTCACCCCGGCCGACGACCGTCTCGGCGATGACGACCCAGGGATTGTTGTGGCAAAAGATGCCCGCGTTCTCCTTGTACCCGGGCGGGTACGTCGAGATTTCGCCGAGCTCCACGTGGTAGCGCGTATACGGCGGATTGTTGAGGACGATTCCGTACTTCGTGTCGAGGAGCTCCTTCGTCGAGTCGAGGGCCTTCTTCGCTTGCCCGGTCTCCTTGCCGATGCCGGCCATGACGCAAAACCCCTGCGGCTCGATGAAGATCTTGCCCTCGTCGCAGTCTTTGCTCCCGACCTTGTTTCCGAAAAAGTCGTACGCGCGCAAAAACCACGCGCCGTCCCACCCGTGCTCGAGCACCGTCGACGCCATCTTGGCGCCCTCGGCGCGCGCGAGCTTCGCCTCGTCGGGGTGGCCGAAGCGCTCCGCGAGGTACGCGTAGTCGGGCGCCACGCCCACGAACATGCCCGCGATGAACACCGACTCCGCCGTCCGGCCGGTGCGGTTGCCCGTCGTCTGGAAGGACTCGTCGGGCGTCTCCGAGAAGCAATTGAGGTTGAGGCAGTCGTTCCAGTCCGCGCGGCCGATGAGCGGCAGCCCGTGCGGTCCCAGGTTGTGGAGGACGTGGTGGAACGAGCGCTTCAAGTGCTCGAAGAGCGTCGTCGCGCTCTTCGGGTCGTTGTCGAAGGGGACGCTCTCCTCGAGGATGTCGAAGTCGCCCGTCTCCTTGATGTACGCCGCCACGCCGAAGATGAGCCAGAGCGGATCGTCGTTGAAGCCGCTGCCGATGTCGTTGTTCCCGCGCTTCGTGAGCGGCTGGTACTGATGGTACGCGCTCCCGTCGGGGAGCTGCGTCGACGCGATGTCGATGATGCGCTCGCGGGCGCGCGACGGCACGAGGTGCACGAAGCCGAGGAGGTCCTGGTTCGAGTCGCGGAACCCCATGCCCCGGCCGATGCCCGTCTCGAAGTACGAGGCCGACCGCGACATGTTGAACGTCACCATGCACTGGTACGGATTCCAGATGTTCGCCATCCGATTCAGCTTCTCGTCGGGCGACTGAACCTGGAAGGCCGAGAGGTGCTCGGTCCAGTGGTGGCGCAGATCGGTGAGCGCCGCCTCCACTTGCCCGGCCGTCGAGAACTCCTCGATGAGCGCGAGCGCGCGCGTCTTGTTCACGACGCCCGGCCGCTCCCACTTCTCGGCGACCGGGTTCTCCACGTAGCCGAGCACGAAGACGAACGTCTTCTCCTCGCCGGGCGCGAGCGACACTTCCAGGCAGTGGGACCCGATCGGCTGCCAGCCGCTCGCCACCGAGTTGCCCGACGCGCCCTTCGCGACGACCTGCGGCTCGTGCGGGCCGTTGTAGAGCCCGACGAAGGTCTCGCGGTCGGTGTCGAACCCGAGGACCGGCGCGTTCACGTGATAAAATGCGAAATGGTTGCGGCGTTCTCGGTATTCCGTCTTGTGGTAAATCGTACTGCCGACGACCTCGACTTCGCCCGTGCTGAAGTTTCGCTGGTAGTTCGTCATGTCGTCGTACGCGTTCCAGAGACAGAACTCGACGTACGAGAAGAGCTTGGCCTTCTTCGGGGCGCTCCCCGTGTTCTTCACGACGACCCGGTGGACCTCCGCCGTCCGCCCGCGCGGCACGAAGAACGTGGTCTCGACGCGGAGGCCGCCGCGCTCGCCGGTGATCTGCGTGTAGCCGAGGCCGTGGCGGCACTCGTAGAAGTCGAGCTCGCGCTTGACCGGCATGTAGGACGGCGACCAGAAGTCCCCGCCGTCGAATACGTAGAAGTAGCGGCCGCCCGCGTCGGTCGGCACGTTGTTGTACCGATAACGCGTGAGCCTCCGGAGACGCGCGTCGCGGTAAAAGCAATACCCGCCGGCCTGGTGCGAGACGAGCCCGAAGAAGTCGTCGCTGCCGAGGTAATTGATCCACGGGTAAGGAGTGCGCGGCGTCGTGATGACGTACTCGCGGCGTGCGTCGTCGAAATGACCAAATCGCATGAGAGTGGAGCCTCCGGGAGGGGCGGCATACTACTTCGGCCCCCCGCGTCAGGCTACGGGCCGGCGCGAACTGCGCCTCGCCAGAGACGAGCTCTGGACGCGGCGCGCTCGTTTCGCTAACCGGGAAGGCCCATGCTCGAGCGGCCCGAACGCGTCATCTTTCCGGAAAACTTCGTGTGGGGGTCCGCGACGTCGTCCTTCCAGATCGAGGGCGCCACCGGCGAGGACGGCCGCAGCGAGTCCATCTGGGATCGCTATGCGAAGTCCGCGGGCCACATCAAAGATGGCTCGACCGGCGACGTCGCGTGCGACCACTACCACCGCTGGCGCGAAGACGTGGCGCTGATGCGCGAGCTCGGGCACAAGGCCTACCGGTTCTCGGTCGCGTGGCCGCGGGTCGTGCCGGGAGGCCGCGGCGCCGTGAACGAGCGGGGCCTGGATTTCTACTCGCGGCTCGTCGACGAGCTCCTCGCGAACGGCATCGAGCCCTACGTCACCCTCTTCCATTGGGACCTGCCCCAGGTGCTCGAAGACCGCGGCGGCTGGCCCGTGCGCGCCACCGCCGAGGCCTTCGTCGAGTACGCGGACGCCGTCACCCGGCGCCTGGGCGACCGGGTCAAGCGATGGATCACCCACAACGAGCCGTGGTGCTCGAGCCTCCTTTCGTACCAGCTCGGCATCCACGCCCCGGGCCGAAAAGACTGGGCCGCCGGGCTCGCCGCGAGCCATCACATCTTGCTCTCGCACGGCCTCTCGGTCCCCGTCATCCGCCAGAACAGCCCCGGCGCCGACGTCGGCATCACCCTCAACCTGTCGCCGTGCATCCCCGCGTCGGCCAGCGCCGAGGACTACGCCGCCGCCCGCTTCCACGACGGCTACATGAACCGGTGGTACCTCGACCCCGTCCTGCGCGGCGCCTACCCCGCCGACATGGTCGCCGAGTACGCCCAGCGCGGCCATCTGCCGGCGGATTGGTCGTCGCTCGTCCGCCCGGGCGATCTGCGCACGATCTCGGCGCACACCGACTTTCTCGGCGTCAACTACTACAACCGGCACGTCGCCCGGAGCACGCTCATCGCGGAAGAGAAGAACGCTCCGCGCAAGGTCTTCGTCGCGCCCAAGGAGCAGTGGACCGACATCGGCTGGGAGATCTACGCGGACGGCATGTTCGAAGTGTTGATGCGCGTGCACCTCGGCTACCGGCCCGACCGCATCTACGTCACCGAGAACGGCGTCAGCTACCTCGACGGGCCCGACGCCAGCAAGCGGGTCGCCGACGCGCGCCGCATCGCCTTCCTCCGCGCGCACCTCGTCTCCATGCACCGGGCCATCGCGGGCGGCGCGCCCGTGGCCGGCTACTTCCTCTGGTCGCTCATGGACAACTTCGAGTGGGACCACGGCTACACGCAGCGGTTCGGCGTGTGCTGGGTCGACTACCAGACGCTCGAGCGGATCCCGAAGGACTCCGCGCGCTGGTACAAGAAGGTGATCGAGGAGAACGCGGTCTCGGTCGGGTGATCGCGCCGCCGCCCCGGGCCGACTACCCCTTCACCTGGTCTCGTCCGCCGCGCTTGGCCTCGTAGAGCCGGGCGTCGGCGCGCGCGATGGCGTCCTCCGGCGTCTCCCCGTCCCCCATCTCCGCCACCCCCGCCGAGACCGACACCCGATCCAGCGGAGGGCAGCGCAGGCGCTGCACCGAAGCCCGGGCTCGCTCGCAGAAGACGCGCGCGCCGTCGAGCGACACCGGCAAGACGGCGAGAAACTCCTCGCCGCCCCACCGCGCGACCGTGTCGGTCACCCGCTTCTCGGCGCTCAGCGTCGCCGCGACCTGGCGCAGCACCTCGTCGCCCATCGCGTGCCCGAACTCGTCGTTGACCCGCTTGAAGTGGTCGATGTCGAAGACCGCCACGCTGAGCGGCACGCCGGCGCGCTTGCGCCGCTGGTGCTCGAGGCGCAGGGCCTGCTCGGCGCCGCGCCGGTTGGGGATCCCGGTCAGCGCGTCCACGACGAGCTGGCGCTCCCGCTCCGTGAGCAGATCCCGCTCCGCCGTGATGTCGTGCCAAGTCACGAGGAAGCCCCGGCCCGACGGCATCGCGATCGGCGCCCACGACCGGCGCATCACCCGCCGGCGCGGCCGGACGAAGACGAAGTCGCCCGTGAAGCGCCCGCTCGACCGCGAGATGTGGTCCACGAACGTCGACGGGTCCTCGACGAGCCACGACACGTGGGCGATGAAGGCGTCCTTCGTGAGCCCCTCGACCTCGCCGTGCGTCAACCCGAACATCGAGCCGAACATGCGGTTCGCGAGGACGACGCGCCGGTCGGCGTCGAGCAGGGCCACGCCGTCCTCGATGTTCTCGAGCGTCACCTTGAAGAGCTCCTGGGCCTGCTCGAGGCTCTGGGCTTCGCGCTTGCGCGCGGTGACGTCGAAGAAGCGCAGGAGCGCGTGGGTGACGCGCGGCCCGTCGTAGATCGGGGCGGCGTGGAGGTCGAAGACCCGATCCTCGCGCTGGATCTCGGCGCGCACGCGCTCCCCGCGGAGGACGCTCCGGCAGATCCCGACCATCTTGTCGCGGTTCTCTTCGGACGCCACGTCGGGGACATGGCGGCCGACGATGGCGTCGACGTGGCCGAGGCGGAGCATGTCGCCGATGGCCGGTCCGTCGGCCGCGATGTACCGCAGGTCCTGGTCGACCATGAGGATCGCCCCGTTGGGCATGTGCTTGACGATGGCCCGGTAGATCTCTTCGCTCCGGCGGAGCGCCGCTTCGGTCTTGCGCTCCGCCGTCTTGTCGAGCGCCAGCACCAGGCCCCCCGTGACGCGGCCGTACCCGTCGCGCACGGGGGCGGTGTGGAGCTCCATCACCCGCGCCCCGATCGCGAAGTCGGCCGTCGACGACTCCCCCGCGAGCGTCGCCCGGTACATGCGCTCGACCGGGTCGAAGCGAGCGTCCCCCTCTGCGCCCGCGAGCGCGCGCATCGGTTTGCCCACGAGCTTCTTCGCGCCCTCCGGGTCGACGCGGGCCATCCCGCCGTCGATCGCCACGCACTTGAGGTCCTGGTCGAAGAGAGACACGGCCGCCTGCGGGATGTGGCTGACCAGCGTCGCGTAGAGATCGGCCAGCCGCTTTCTCTCGGTGACGTCGCGATAGACGGCGATGGCCGCGACGACCTCGCCGCCCGGTCCCCGCACCGGCCGGCCGCTGACCTCGACCCAGACCGCCTCGCGCGCGCCGGGCCGCTGCAGCGTGAAGGTCAGCGCGTCGGTGTCCTCGCCGCGGAGACCGCGCCCGAGCGCGCCCTGCTCCGGCGGCAAGAACGAGCCGTCGGGCAGCCGCGAGGCGTGGATCGCGCTCCAGTCCGGCGGGAGCTTGTTCCCGGGCAGGACCCCCTCGTCGAAGATCCGCCGCGCCGCCTTGTTGGCCACGAGGAACGTCCGCTGGGGATCGACGGCGAGGACGGCGTCCCCCAGTCCGTCGACGAGGGCGTCCATCAGCGCGCGCTGCGCCTGGGCGGCCCGAAGGGCCATCCGAAGCTCGATCTCCGATACGACCGACTTCGCGAGGTCCTCGAGGAGGCCCACCTCGTCCTGGGTCCAAGCGCGGGGCTTCACGTCGACGACGCAGAACGCCCCGATCGCCTCGTCGTCGATGACGAGCGGCACCCCGGCGTAGGCCACGAGCGCGAGCTCCCGCGTCGCGAGGCTGTCCTTGAGGAGCGGGTGCTCCCGCGCGTCGCTGACGACGAGCGGCGCGCGCTCGCGCGTGGCGTACTGGCAAAACGAGTAGCCGAGCGGCGTCTCGCGCCGCGACGCCCACGGCTCGCCGAGGCCGAAGGCGCTCTTGAAGTACTGCCGGTCCTTGTCGACGAGCGTGACCGCCGCGAACGGGGCATGCAGGAGGCCCGCGACAAGACGCGTCAGCCGATCGAACGCCGCCTCCGGACCACTGTCGAGGAGCCGCGTCGACTCGAGGGCACGAAGGCGTGTCTCTTCGGAAGTGCTTGCTCTCACAATCCCTTCTCCGCCGAGCCTTCCCGTCGGCCACGACGAGCGGGCGCGGCCGAACGGCGCGGGCCGAATCCCCAAGCCAAGACTCCGAAAGAAGCGGACCGCGGCGGGCGTTCGAATAGGGGGCCCAATCGTGCCGCGTGCCGCGTGCCGCGCGCCGTTGAAGAGGGGGGGCCAAAAGGAACGAGCACCCAAAGCGAGCGGGGCGGCAAATGGACGGTACTGCGTAATCTTCTTCGCAAATGGGCAAAGGAGGGCGCAAAGGAGGGCAAAGGAGGGAAAGGCCGCAAACGCAAAGGAAACCGCGGCTGTTGAGGCCAAACGCATAAAAGCGGTCGCGGGGAGGAAAACTACGCTCGCCTTGCCAAATAAGAGGTGTATGCTGCCCTATTGCCCGAGGTGTGCTTGGGCGACTTGTGACGACAGGGCGTAGCGATGACAGACCGTGGCGAAGAGTCGCCTCCGGGGGCGGGGCTGGCAGAGGCAGTGGATGAGGCGGAGCAAGACCCGCTCGTCGTCCGTGCGCAGTCGCGTCTGGGGACCATGCTCCACGACAAGTGGCGCCTCGACGTCCTGCTCGGCGTCGGCGGAATGGCCGCGGTCTACGCCGCCACGCACCGCAACGGGAGCCGCGCCGCCGTCAAAGTCCTCCACCCCGAGATGTCCACCAACCCCGTCGTGCGCGAGCGCTTCCTCTGGGAAGGTTACGTCGCGAACGCCGTCGGCCACGACGGCGCCGTCAAAGTCCTCGACGACGACGCCGAGGAGGACGGAGGGCTCTTCCTCATCACCGAGCTCCTCGACGGGGAGACCCTCGAAGAGCGGCGCGTCCGCCTCGGCGGCCGCCTCCCCGCCGAGGAGGTCCTCTTCCTCTCCGACAAGCTCCTCGACGTGCTGGCCGCCGCGCACGCCAAGGGCATCGTCCACCGCGATCTCAAGCCCGAGAACGTTTTTCTCACGCGCGCCGGCAACGTCAAAGTCCTCGACTTCGGCATCGCGCGCCTCCGCGAGCTCTCCACCGCGAAGAGCCTGACCCAGAGCGGCACGATGATCGGCACGCCCGCGTACATGGCGCCCGAGCACGCCCGCGGCCTGTCGAACGACGTCGACGAGCGGAGCGACCTCTGGTCCTGCGGCGCGATGATGTTCTGCCTCCTCTCGGGCCGCAACGTGCACGAGGGCCGCACCGTCAACGAGCAGCTCGTCAACGCCATCACCCGCCCCGCGCCCTCGCTCGCCGCCGTCGCCCCGACCGTGCCCACCGCCATCGTCCGCGTCGTCGACCGCGCCCTCGAGTTCTCGAAGGACATGCGCTGGGCCGACGCCGCGAAGATGCAGGAAGCCGTCCGCAACGCCTACCTCGAGACGTTCGGTCGCCCCATCTCCCAGCAATCGGCGCCCTCGCTCGGCAGCCTCCCCGATCGGACCCTCGCGCACGCCAGCGAGTCCGTCATGCTCAGCGTCCCGACGACCGCGCGCCCCGTCGCCGCGTCGTACTGGCCGGCGCCGATGCAGGGGTGGCCCGCGCGCGCGCGCTGGCTCGCCATCGGCGGCGCCGTCGCCTTCGGCTTCTTCGGCACCACCGTCGCGTGGACCGTCGTGCGGGGCCACGGGCGCGCCGCCGCCGACCCGGGCGCCATCGTCGCCCTCCCCGCCTCGGCTCCCCCCCTCCCTGCGCAGTCGGTCATTCTCGTCGTCCCGTCGGGCCCTCCCGAGGTCGCCGTCACCGACCTGCCCCTCGCGGCGAGCGCCGCCAAGGTCGCGCATTCGCCGGCAAAAAAGGCAAGCACCGGACCCGCCGGAGCCGCCGCAGCGGCCAGCGCCAAGGCCGCGTGCGATCCGCCGTACACAGTGGACTCCGCGACCGGGAAGAGGCATTGGAAGGTGGAATGTTTGTGACCCGCCGAACCGGCCTGCTCGCCGTCCTCGTCGCCGTCGGAGCGACCGGGATGGCCGGCGGCTCGGTGGCGGCGGCGGCCGAGCCCACCAAGCGCGAGTGCGTCGCCGCCAACGAAGACGCGCAGGACCTCCGCCACGCCGGCAAGCTGCGCGAAGCGCGGCGGCAGTTCGCGGCGTGCACGGCGGCCGGCTGTCCTTCCGTCATCCGCGAAGACTGCGCCCAGCGCCTGCGCGAGGTCGAGTCGGCCCTGCCCTCGATCGTCTTCGTGGCGAAGGACCGCGCCGGGCACGACCTCAGCGCCGTTCACGTCGCGATGGACGGCGACCCCCTCATCGAGCACCTCGACGGGACCGCCGTGCCGATCGACCCGGGCGAGCACAAGTTCGTCTTCACCGCCGAGGGCTTCATGGACGCGACCATGACGCTGCTCCTGCGCGAGGGAGAGAGCGACCGCCCCGTCCGCGTCGTCCTCGATGTGCCGCCCCAGCAGGTGGCCCGCCCGCTCCCGGCGCCCGCGCCCGTCGCGCCCTCGTCGAGCGGTGGCAGCATCATGCGTCCGCTCGGCATCACGCTCGCCGTCGTCGGCGTGGGCGGCGTCGGCGTCGGCGCCGTCTTCGGGATGGTGTCCAAGTCGACCTACGACCGCTCGCAGAACGAGTGCGCGAGCGGCAACGTCGGCACCTGCGCCGGCAGGGTGCAGGCCGAGCAAGACCTCTCGTCGGCGAGGTCGCAAGCGCTCGCCTCCACGATCGCATTTTCCGCCGGGGGCGCCTTCGTCGCCGCCGGGGCTCTTCTCTTCTTCATGGCTCCGAAGACCGCGAGCGGCATGACCGTGGGGGTCTCTGCGGTGAGCGGCGGCGGGGTCCTTTCCTTGGACCAATCATGGTGAAAAAGACTCGGTTCGCGTGGGTCGCGGCGGGGCTTCTCTTGTGGACGTCGGCCTGCGCCGACATCTGGGGCTTCAAGGACTTCTCCGACACGCCCGACGGCGCCGACAACTCGAACCTCGGTGACGGCGCCATGGCCGACGCCGCGGGCGCGCCCGACGCGACCGAAGACCGTACCCTCCCGCCCGACGCCCAGGGCAACGGGATGGATGCCGGCCGCGACGTCGACGCCACGCTCGACGTGGCGGAGGACCGCGACGCCGTGGCCGACGCCCGCGACGCGAACGACGCGGAGGCGGGAGACAGCGGTCGCGACGTCGGCACCGGCGACACGGGCGTCGACGCGTGCGCCACCCCCTGCAACGGCGCGTGCGTCAACGAGCAGACCGACCCCAAGAACTGCGGCGGCTGCAACAACGCCTGCCCGACCGGCGGCACCTGCTCCGGCGGGCAATGCATCTGTCCCGGCACAGAGCACCTCTGCACGGGCGACGCCGGCCAAGCGTGCGTCAACCTCAACACCAGCGCGAACTGCCTCGCGTGCGGCGCCACCTGCCCCATCGGATCGACGTGCGGGACGACCGGCTGCACCTGCCCGGGGACCGAGAGCTTGTGCGGCTCCGGGGCGAGCGCCCTCTGCGTCGACAAGACCAGCGACCACGCCAACTGCGGCGGATGCGGAAACGCCTGCGCGACCAGTCAGACCTGCGTGAGCGGCGTCTGCATGGCCTGCGCGAGCATCGCCGGCGGCATCACGTGCGGCACGGCGATGACCTGCGTCAACCCCGCGACCGACCACGCCAACTGCGGCGGCTGCGGAAACGCCTGCGCGGCGAGCGAGGTCTGCACGGCCGGCACGTGCGCCTGCCCGACCGGCCAGGCCATGTGCGGCACCGGGGCGAGCCTCATCTGCACCACGCTGTCGGCCGACAACAACAACTGCGGAGCTTGCGGGAAGGTCTGCGCGGGCGGGATGACGTGCCAGGCGGGCGCCTGCGCGTGCCCGGGCGGGACACACAACTGCAGCGGGACGTGCGTCGTCGACAACTCGACGTCCCTCTCGTCGTGCGGGTTGACGTGCGGGCCCTGCAACGCCCCGTCGAACGGCGGCGCGACCTGCACGGGGACGCCTCCGACCTGCGGGCAGACGTGCCCGGTCACCGCACCCACCAACTGCCCAGGCGGCAACGGCGCGTGCGTGAACACCACGAACGACCCGAACAACTGCGGCGGCTGCGGCCACGTATGCAGCACCGTCAACAACACGCCGAGCTGCGTCGGCGGCGTGTGCGTCCCCTCGTGCAACGGCGGCTTCGCCAACTGCGACAACAACGCGACCAACGGCTGCGAGATCAACCTCCAGACCGACACCAACCACTGCGGCAGCTGCAGCACCGTGTGCGCGGCCGGCGCGAGCTGCACCGGCGGCAACTGCGGCTCCTGCCCCTCGGGTGACCTCGACTGCGCGAACATGTGCGTCTCCTGCGCGACCGTCACGACGCCGACGAACGGGACGGTGGCCTGCAGCGTCACCAATACGTGCGTGGGCACCTGCCTGACGACCGGAACGAGCACGCTCCTCTGCGCGGGCACGCCGCCGAGCTGCGTGAACCCGAACAGCACCGGCAACTGCGGCAGCTGCGGGCACACCTGCCCGGCGGGGTCGACTTGCCCGAGCGGCACCTGCACCTGCGCCGCGCCGACGTCGCTCGGCTGTCCGACCAGCGCGAACCCGACGTCGTGCGACAACCCGAACACCGACCCGAACAACTGCGGCTCCTGCGGCCACACCTGCCCGAGCGGCGGCGGCTTCTGCGACGCCGGCGGGTGCTCATGCCCGTCCAACACGCTTCAGTGTGGAAGCGCGTGCCTCCCCTGCCCCGGACCCGCGCCGGACGGCGGCGGCGCCCTCGCGTGTGCGGGCACGCCGACGGCGTGCAATCAGACGTGCCCTGCCGGCGCGCCCAATCTCTGCGGAGGCACCTGCTTCGCCGACTCCACGGCTCATTGCGGCGGGTGCACCGGCTGCCCGGCGGCGCCGAGCGACGGGACCGAGGCGTGCACGAGCGGCATGTGCGTCGCGAGCTGCACGACCGCCGGGCAAACCATTTGCGGCACGGCGTGCGTGACGTGTCCAGCGGCGCCCACCGGTGGAACGTCGCAATGCAGCGGCAACACGTGCATCCAAACGTGCACGGACCCGACTCAGATGCCGTGCATGGGCACCTGCGTCACCCTGGCAAGTGACCGGAACAACTGCGGAACTTGCGGCGCCGCGTGCCCGGCGGACCCGCCGAACGGCGCCTATAGCTGCCCCGGCATCCTTCCCTGCACGCTGACCTGCACCCCGCCCTTGTCCGGGTGCCCCACGGTCAATCCCACGGCATGCGTGGACCTGTCGGCGACAGGAACGGACCCCAACAACTGCGGCTCCTGCGGAAACGTCTGCGACAGCGGCGTCTGCGTGGGCGGCGTCTGCATGTGATCGCGATCGCCTCGGTAACCTGATTCGATCACGTAGCGGTCCAATCGCGATTGCTGCGCGACCGAACGCCATCCCCTCGCGGGCCGAGCGCAATCCCGTGGCGACCAAGCGCGATCACCTCGCGGACCGATCGCGATCCCTTCACGACCGAACGCCATTCCCTCGCGGACCGATCGCGATCGCTCACGGACCGAACGCCATCACCCCGCGGACCGATCGCGTTCCCCTCGCGACCGAGCGCGACTACGCGGCGGACCGATCGCGTTCCCGTGGCGACCGAACGCGATTTCGCCGCGGACCGATCGCGTTCCCCTCGCGGCCGATCGCGATTTCGCCGCAGACCGATCGCGTTCCCCTCGCGACCGAACGCGGTCGCTCATGAACCGAACGCGACCCCGTCGCGACCGAACACGATCCTCACGAAGACAAGCCGGGGGGCGAACCGCGTAGGCCGTGCTTCTGCACCAGGCGGTGCAAATACATCCGGTCCATCCCGGCCATGCGCGCGGCCTTGCTCATGTTGTTCCCCGCCGCCTCGAGCAGCGCCATGAGATACCCGCGCTCGAACGTGTCGATCGCCCCGTCTTTCGCGATCTTGAAGGGGACGCTGATGTCCCACTGCGCCCCCGCGGACGACGGCGGCGCCGAGAGCCGGCGGATCGTGGGGCCGGCCTTCTGCAGCACCACCGAGCGCTCCACGTAGTTCCGGAGCTCCCGCACGTTGCCCGGCCAGTCGTGCCGCGCCATCTCCGTCAGCACCGCCGGCGTGAACAGGCGCTCCGCGTCCGCCACGCCGAGCGCCTGGAGGAAGACCCGCACCAGGATGATCAGGTCCTCGAGCCGCTCGCGGAGCGGTGGCACGTGCACCGCCATCACCGCCAGCCGAAAGTACAGATCCTCCCGGAAGCGACCCCGGTTCACCTCTCGCTCGAGGTCCCGGTTCGTCGCGCCGATGACCCGCACGCTCACCTTGCGCGGCCGCGTCTCCCCGAGCCGGCGAATCTCGCGCGCCTCGATCGCGCGGAGGAGCTTGGGCTGGAGCTCCAGCGGCAGCTCTCCGACCTCGTCGAGGAACACCGTCCCGCCGTCGGCCGCCTCGAACGCGCCCACGCGGTCGCGGTCCGCGCCGGTGAAGCTGCCTCGCACGTGCCCGAAAAGCTCGCTCTCGACGAGGTTCGGGCTGATCGCGCCGCAGTCCACCACGATGAACGCCCGGTCCGCCCGCGGGCTCCGCTGCACGATCTCGTTCGCGACGAGCTCCTTGCCCGTGCCGCTCTCGCCCTCGATGAGCACGTTGATGTCGCTCGGCCCGATCTTCTCGAGCAGCGCGAAGAGGCGCCGCATCGGCAGGCTCGTCCCGGCCAGCTGCCCGAACGCCGGCGCGGTCGGCACCAGGGCTTGCTCGGCGGGCGCCACGGCGCTCACGCGCACCACCGAGTCCCCCACCGCCAGCGTCGCGTCGGTCGGCAGGTCGGCGTCCCGGATGCGCACCCCCTCGAGGCGCGTCCCGTTGAGCGACCCCCAGTCGCGCACCCGCCACGCGCCCTCTTCGCGGACCAGGCGACAGTGGAAGCGCGAGACCGCCGGGTCTTGCAGCACGAGATCGTTCGACGAGTGCGTGCCTATCCGGCAGAAGTCGCCCCCGAACAAGAGCGTGCGCGACACCGCCTTGCCCGCCTCGCGATCCACCGTGAGCGACAGGCGCGGGATGTCGACGGTGTCGATGAGCTGCCGCACCGTCGCCACGCTGTTGTCGTCGTGACGAAGCATCGTCGGCGGCCCGTCGGCGATGGGCGGAAACACGGACGGCGGCTTCGGGCTCGTGCCGGGGATGTCGAGCGGCGGGGCTCTGCGTGAGAGCGGCGTGGGAGGGAGGCTCGACGGCGGCGGCTCGGCTGGGGAAGCCGATGACAGCGGCGCACTGGGTGGCACGGGACGGCGAGGGTCGCTCACTCGTGATCGAGTATGCCACGGAAACAAGGGCCGCCCCGGGACTCTCGCATGGTCGGGGGCCCGCAGATATGGCGCCGGTGTCGCCCGTTCGGAGCTGTCGACCTCACCCGAGCGACCGTGGTATCGCAGCCTGCGACGGAGGGCCGCAGCAAGCGGGGCCTTCCGCGCGGGGAGGATGGCAAAACCATGAGGCACGACGGCGACTCGACCTGGCCCTTGCGCATTGGTGGCCGCCGGTGGTGGCGGCCCCTCGCCGTCGTTTCGCTCGCGGTGTCCGCGATGACCGGGGTTGGATGCCGCGCCATCCTCGGCATCGAAGACCTCCCCGACAACCAGTCCGTGTACGAGGACGCCGGGCCTCCCGAAGGGTCGGTCGCGACCGACGGCGGCAAGCCCGACACGAGCGTGATGGAGGCGGGAAACGCGCCGCCGCCGCCGCAGCCCTCGATGGATGGCGCGCCCGATCGCACCGCCGACGTGGTCGTCGATGGCGCCGTCGAGAGCGCCCCCGCGGACGCCGCGGACGCCGCGGACGCCGCGGTCGACGCGGTCGACGCGGGGCCCGACGCATCGAACGACGGCACCGTCGAGGCCGAGGCAGGCCCCGCGCCCGTCGCCAAGCTCACCGTCAGCCAGCCCTCCCTCGACTTCGGCACCGTCACCCAGCATCAGGTCGTCGGCAACGGACAGATCCAGATCACCAACAGCGGCAGCGCCACGAGCGCCGTCCTCGCCACGCGGCTCACCAGCGGGTCGGGCTTCAGCATCGCCCTCGACAACTGCGCCGGCAAAACCCTCGCGCCGACGCTGAGCTGCACCCTCTCGATCGCGCTCGACACCACCAGCGCAGGGTCGCTCGCCGGAAGCATCGCCGTCAGCGACAGCGCCATCGACTCCGCCTCCGAGACCCTCGCCGCCGACGTCGTCACCCCCGGTGCCGTCGCCGTCATGCCCGCCGCCGAGACCTTCCCCAGCACGGCCACGGGCGCCCGCAGCGCGCCCGTCACCTTCACCGTCAGCAACAGCGGCATGAGCACCACCGGCGCGCTCGCCGTCTCCGTCGGCGGCGCCAACGCCGCAGAGTTCTCCGTCGCCGACGCGTGCTCCGGCAAGACCCTGGTCACCACCGCCACGTGCACGGTCACCCTCACCTTCGCCCCCGTCACCGCGGGACCCAAGACCGCCTCGCTCGCCGTCACGGCCAACCCCGGAGGCACCGGCACCGCCTCGCTCACCGCCACGGCCCTCGCGCCCGCCTCCCTCACCCTCGCGCCCACGAGCTTTGCCTTCCCGACCGTCGCCCTCTTCGACGCCGGCGCCGCGCCGACCCAGACCTTCGTCGTCACCAACGGCGGCGACATCGCCAGCGGCACCCTCGCCGCGGGCCTCGCCCTCGCCACGGGGACGACCGCCGGCGAGTTTGCGCTCGGCACCGACGGCTGCAGCGGAAACCCCCTCGCCGGCATGTCCAGCTGCAGCGTCGCCGTCCGCTTCCAACCCACCACGCACGGCAGCAAGGCCGCGACCCTGCAGATCAACGGCGGCGCCCCGGCGGCCTCTCTGTCGGGCACCGCCGAAGACGCGCTCTCGCTCACCGTGACCAAGAGCGGTACCGGCGCGGGCACCGTCGCCGACTCCACCGGCGCCATCAACTGCGGCGCCACCTGCACCGCCCCCTTCCTCCGCACCACGAGCAACCCCGTCGTCACCCTCACCGCGACCCCCAACGCCACCTCCACCTTCACCGGTTGGAGCGGCGCAGGTTGCACGGGCACCGCTCCCTGCTCGGTCACCCTCTCCGCCGCCGCCACGGTCAACGCCCAGTTCGGCGCGGTCCCCGAGACGCTCACCGTCAACTTCCACGGCATCGGGACGCAGCCCGCGAGCATCGTGTCGAGCCCCGCAGGCATCTCGTGCACGGGCGCGTCGTGCACGTCTTCCGCGAGCTTCGGTGCCGGCAGCACCGTCGTCCTCACGGTCACGCAGGCGGCCGGTTCGATCGTCGCGTGGTCGAACGGCTGCACCGGAGCGACGTGCAGCGTGACGGTCGCCGCGGCGACGACCCTCCGCGTCACGTCGACCAACCAGAACATCGTGTTTTTGAGCAGCGCTACCCACGAGGGAAACTTCGGTGGCCTCGCGGGCGCGAACGCCTTCTGCAACGCGAGCGCCGCCGCCGCCGGCGTGCCCGGAAAGTTCGTGGCCTTCCTCGGCACGTCCACCGCGACGCCCTATGCCGCGCTGGGAACCACCGCGCGCGGCTGGATCCGGCCGGACGGATTCCCTTTCACCGACACCGTGGCGGGTTTGCAGAACTTCGTCATGTGGTATCCGGCGGTCCTCAACGAGTTCGGCGTCGTCGCGAATTTCTTCAGCTACTTCGACGGAGAGAGCCCCACCCTCACCTGCGGTGATTGGACCACGTCGGTCGGCACGGGATCGGGCGGCGTCGGGAGCGAGGGCGTGTACTTCCTCGGGAACGAGGCCGACTCGTGCGCGGGGGCGCAGGTCATGTGCTTCGGCACGGACTTCGCCGCGCCCGTCTCCGTGGCCCCGGTCGTCGGGCGGCGCGCGTTCGTCACGCGGGGGGCGTTCTCGGCGTCTTCGGGGATCGCGGCCGCGGACGCGCTCTGCCAGGTCGAAGCGCAAGGCGCGGCGCTCGGGAACGCCGCGAACTTCCTCGCGGCGATCGCGACGACGTCCGCGAGCCCTGCCTCCCGCTTCAATCTCAACGGGGCGACCTGGGTCCGCCTGGACGGGGTGCAGCTCGCCACGTCACCCACCGCGTTCATGGCGGGGTCGCTGCTCGCACCGCCGTTGACCGATGCGACCGGCGTGGCCTTCGTCCTCAACGGGACCGACACCCGGGCGTGGCTCGGCACGTCCGGCGGCATGACTTCCCCCGCGATGAACCTGACCGAAGACTGCAACGACTGGACGACCGCTTCGTCCACCGCCACCGCCTTCGAGCTCGTGCCGGCGTGGGGTGGACCCAACGTCGTCGACGCATTCACCTCGTTCGTCTCGAACGGCGGGGAAATGTGCAGCTTCGGGTTCTCGGCTCTGTGCCTGGAGAACTGAGCGTCGCGCGAGAACTGAAGCCGCGCGACGCGAGCGCGACGCGCACGTCGGCTCGCGCCGTCCGCGTGGGGCGGTCCTTCTTTTACGCCTCCGCTTCCGCGCGCCGCCCAGGCCGCACGGGGCCCGCCGCGGCGATGGCTTGCCTCAACGCGCTCTGCGTCTCGGGGCTCGCCGCGAGCGCCTCCCGCGACCGCTCGCGCCCGTTGCCGAGCGCGGACCCGCCGAACGACAGGTGGTTTCCCGTCTTGTCGACGAGGCCTCGTGCGATGCCGAGGTCGATCAGCTCGCTCAGCCGGTCCACGCCATTGCCCCAGCGGATCTCGAACTCGGCCTCCGTGAAGGGGGGCGCGCATTTGTTCTTCACCACCTTGACCCGCGTGCGGCCGCCGACCGGCTCGTCGCCGACCTTGACCTGACCGATGCGCCGCACGTCGAACCGCATCGATGCGTAGAACTTGAGCGCGTTGCCGCCCGTCGTCGTCTCGGGCGAGCCGAACGTCACCCCGATCTTCTGGCGCAGCTGGTTCAAGAACATGAGCGTCGTCTCGCCGCGATAGGCCGAGGCGGTGAGCTTGCGCAGGGCCTGGCTCATGAGCCTCGCCTGCAGGCCCATATGTGCGTCCCCCATTTCGCCCTCGAGCTCCGCCTTCGGCGTGAGCGCCGCCACGGAGTCGATGACGACGAGGTCGACCGCGCCCGATCGCACCAGCATCTCGGTGATGTCGAGCGCCTGCTCGCCCGTGTCCGGCTGAGAGATGAGAAGCTTGTCGGTCGCGACGCCGATATTCCGCGCGTACGCCACGTCGAGCGCGTGCTCGGCGTCGATGAACGCGGCGACGCCACCGGCGGCCTGGGCCTCCGCGATGGCATGGAGCGCGAGCGTCGTCTTGCCGCTCGACTCCGGGCCGAATATCTCCACCACCCGCCCGCGCGGGTACCCTCCCGTTCCCGTGGCGAGATCCAACGCGAGCGATCCGGTCGCTATCGTCGCGACGGGCTCGGGCTGCTCGTCGTCCCCGAGCGTCATCACCGACCCCTTGCCGAATTGCTTCTCCACGGCCGCGATGAGGCCCTTCATGGCACGCAACTTTTCCGTGAGCTGTTCGAACATGGCTCGTCTCCTCTTGTCTTGTTTGGTTGATCGAAAACGTCGTGTGGCTTGGCGCCCGGGCCCCCCGCGCGAATTCACGCCGCCGCGGCGAACGGCCCGCGATCGAGGATCCGCAGCGCGATCGCCTCCGCCACGTGGGGAGGCCGCACGGACTCCGATCCGTCGAGGTCCGCGATGGTCCGCGCGACGCGGAGCACCTTCCCGTACGCGCGGGCCGACAGCGAAAGACGCTCGACCGCCGAGGCCAGCATGCGCGCGCCGCCGCTACACAACGGCGCGACCCGGTCGATATCGCGCGGACCGAGCGCCGCGTTCGTGGTCGCGGTGATGACGGCCCGCAGGGCGCGATCGCGTTGCACCGTTCGCGCGCGCTCGACGCGCGTGCGTACGAGCGCGCTCGGTTCGCCGTGCTCCGCGGATTGCAGCGCGCACACCTCTACCGGGGGGAGCACGACGTGGACGTCGATACGGTCGAGCAGCGGCCCGCTCACCTTCGCGCGGTACGCGCGGAGGCGCTCCGGAGTGCATGCGCAGCGGGAGCTCCCGTCGCCGAACCATCCGCAGGCGCACGGGTTCATCGCGCACGCGAGCAGGAGGCGCGCGGGGAACGTCGCCTTCGCGCGCGCACGCGAGACCGTGACGCAGCCGTCCTCGAGCGGCTGGCGGAGCGCTTCGAGCGCGGGGCGCCGGAACTCGGCCAGTTCGTCGAGGAAGAGGACGCCGTGATGGGCCAGGCTCACCTCGCCCGGACGCGGCCCCTCGCCTCCTCCCACGAGGCCCACCTCGCTCACCGTGTGATGGGGAGAGCGAAACGGCCGTGCGCGAAAGAGGCGGCTCGACTGGGAGAGGAGCCCCGCGACGCTGTGGACCGCCGTCACTTCGAGGGCCTCTTCCGTCGACAGAGGCGGCAAGAGACCCGGGAGCCTGCGCGCGAGCATCGTCTTGCCTGCTCCGGGCGGACCAATCATGAGCAAGTTGTGATTGCCCGCCGCCGCGATCTCGAGCGCGCGGCGGCCGACGAGCTGACCGCGCACGTCCGCGAGATCGTCGGCGGCCGCCCCGAGCGCGACCTCTGGACCGCGCTGCGCCATCGGAAGGTTCGCGCTTCGGCCGATGGCCTCCACGAGCTCCTGGAGAGATCCGACCGTTCGCACGTCGATGCCTTCCACGAGGGCCGCCTCGGCTGCGTTCGAACGGGGAACGATCGCCTGCGTCACCTTCTGCGTCCTCGCGCTGAGGAGCTGCGCGAGGACCCCTCGAAGCCTTTGCACCGTGCCCTCGAGCGAGAGCTCTCCCACGAGGAGCACGCCGGAGAGCGCGTCCGGCGGGAGCGCCCCGAGGGCCTTCAGCGCCGCGACCGCGATGGCGAGGTCGAACCCGCTCCCCGTCTTCCGGACGTCGGCCGGGGCCAGGTTGACGACGACGCGGCACTCGGCGATGTCGGCCCCGACTTGCGCGAGGGCGCTCTTCACGCGGACGCGGCTCTCGCGGACCGCGGCTTCGGCCAGCCCGACCAGCTCGAAGAAAGGAGGCCCCCGCACCACTTCGACTTCGACGCGAACGAGGTGGGCATCGAGACCGATGAGGGTGGCGCCTAGCGCGGTGGCAAGCATGTTCGGACAGAGCCTTCAGCGAAGGCCGTGCCGCCCGCGGGGGCGCGTGAAACTCGAGAAAACCGCGGCGCGCGCACTGTCCCGGACGAGACCCCCACCGTCCCCGGACGACGTCCCGAGTCCCCGCGAAGAACGGCCGCTCCCGCAGGTCGGGGCGGGGCCAGATCGCCTGTGGCCGAGAGCGCCGCCGTCGGTACGCTACCCGCATGCCCCAACGCGACCCCCCCGTTCGCCCGTCCGCCGACGACCGGACCATGTCCGACGCACGCGAAGAGGCGATCGAGCAGCTCTCGTCCGCATTCGCACACGACGCGATCGGCCTGGCGGACTTCGAAGAGCGGGTCGACGCCGCGTACGCCGCCACCGACGGCGCCGGGCTCGAAGCCCTGGTGCACGGCCTCGAGACGGACTCCGCGGCCCTCGTGCGTGTTCGGACGGGTGAGATGTCGGCCCCGCGACCTGCCGCCGCAACCGCCGTCGTCCCGGCCTCTCGCGCGCCCGACGCATTGGCTGTCCTCGGCAACCTCCAGCGCTCCGGCGCCTGGCATCTCGCGCATGGATCGAAGGCCGTCGCCGTCCTCGGCAACGTCGAGCTCGACCTGCGCGACGTGGCGCTCCCGCCGGGTGTCACGGAGCTCACGTGCCGCGCCGTCTTCGGCAACATCGAGATCACCGTTCCGCCCAACCTCGCCGTCGAGTGCGTGGGCGCCGGCATCCTCGGATCGTTTTCGTCGCTGCACCGCATTCCATCCGAAGGCGAAGGCGGCCGCGCCGTGCTTCGCATCCTCGGCTCCGCCGTCTTTGGAAATGTCGAGGTCCACACGCGACCACGCGGCATGGCCGACGCGCAGGGAGCTACGCCGAGACGCTTCCCGGCAGGCAAGTGACCGCGCGGTGGCGCAAAACTCCGCGCTCGGCAAGCGGGAGAAGCGCGCCGCATGGCGTGGATTGTCGTTTACGACGCGTGAGAAGTCGGGTCTCCTTTCGCCTTGGTGCGCTGAGGCGCTCCCAGTTGGGCCACCTTCTCCTGGATGAGACCCCGCCTCGAAGACAGCCCGTTGGTCCGCCGGACGGCCAAGGCGTGATCCCCACCCCCCACCGGTTCGCACGGTTTTTGGCCCCTTGCGTGCTGGCCCTCGCGGCGCTCTCCGGTTGCCATCACCGACCGACCGCCGGCGCACCGTGCAAGATCGCCGACCAGCTCCTGTGCACGGGCGGCGACCGCGCCGTCGTCTGCGAGTCGAGCGCCTGGTTCGAGGTGCCCTGCCGAGGACCTCACGGCTGCGCCCGACGGGGCGACAGCGACGAATGCGACGACACGGTGGCCGTCACGGGCGATGCCTGCCCGCGCACGCCCCCGCTCGACTACGCGTGCACCAACGAGCGATCGGCCGCACTCGTCTGCCGGGACGGTCGATTCGCTCTCTGGCGCGACTGTCGCGGACCCGAGCGGTGCGAGATCGTCGACGGCCGCAACCTGCGCTGCGATACGACGCTCGGCGAGCTCGGCGACCCGTGCGAAAAACAGGGAACGTACGCGTGCGCCGTCGACCGAAAGACGATGCTCGCCTGCGACGGGAGCAAGCTCGTCGCCGCGTCGTCGTGCCGCGGACCCGACGGCTGCCGGGTGCAGCGCGACGCCCGAAAGGTGGACTGCGACGATTCCCTGGCCGTCGAGGGCGACCCGTGTGACCAGCCGAAGCGCATCGCGTGCGCCGTGGACCGCAAGTCCGAGCTGATGTGCGAATCCAACAAGTACGAAAAGAAGCGCGACTGCCGACGAAGCGAGTGCAAGCTCGAGGGCACCGAGCTTTTCTGCGACTGAACGGAGAGCTGGAGCCGGGGCGGCTCAATGATCAGGGCACCACGGATAGTCGAGGGTGGCGACATCGCGGAAGGCGCGGCGAATTCGGTTGAGTATCATTTCGGCGAGGTCCATCTGCTGGAGGCAACGGCTCTCGTCGTGGGCGTGGTCGCCCGTGAGAGCGCAGTCGACTGCGAGTTGGATGGCGCCACTCCGGACGAGACGGCGGGTGGCCTTTCGAAGGCGTGCGATGCCTAGCTCGGTGAGCTGGATCCAGCGCTGGCGGCGGTCGGGATAGGAGCGCGTCCGCGATACGAGGCCCAGTTCTTCGAGGGCGCGAAGCATGCGGCTGATCGTAGGGGCGCTCACGCCGAGCGCGCCGCGGAGCTCGCGCTGTGTGCAGCCTTCTCTTCCAAGGTCGCGGACCGCCGTCATCATGTCGAAGCGCGCGGCGGTGAGACCGAGGCCGTCGAGGCCCTGCCGGGCGATGCGCAGGCATCCGTGGAAGGCTCGCTTGCAGCCGAAGAAGATGGCGTTCATGGCGGTGAACTCGCGAAGCAGGCGATGTGCCACGGGCTTTCGGGGACCGCGGAATAGAGGATTTGCGGAGGATGGGAGGGGATGACGAGGCCGGGCGGAGAGGAGTCGTTCGCGGGTGAAAAGGGGCGCGGGAGGGCTTGGGGCGGCGGGTTTGGGAGAAAGGGGCGGCCGTTTTTTTCGCGAGATCGTTAGCAAGCTCACGATCTCCCCCCACGAGCGCCGCGCGACAATGTCTCCCCCCGACCCCGCCCGCCACTCTGTCCGAGGACAGGCCCCGGCGACCCGCCGGACAACGCGCGCGCCCGAGTCCCGAACCGCCTACGCCTGCTGCCCGCTCCACGAACCACCCCCCGCACGCGCCCCCTGGAGATCGCGCTGGGATCGACTTTCGAACCCTACGGAGCCCGGCCCGGGCCAGCGTCCGAGCAACAGCGAAAGCCCGTCGAGTAGTCGTGGTAACTCGCCATGTGCGCGGTCGTTCGGTAGGCGCAGCCGTCGCCATTGAGGTGGGTGTCCTGGTAGTACCCGCCGCGGAAGGTCGGGTGCTCGGACATGATCCACTCGTGCAGGTTGCCGACCATGTCGAAGACGCCGAAGCCGTTCGTACATTGCGCGAACGCCCCAGACCGCGCGAGCGTGTTGGCCTGCTGGTTCAGCCGCGGGTCGTTCATCGGCTTGCTCTGGTAGGTCTCGGGCGCCTCTGGGTAGAAAACGTGGAGTGGCGAGATGCCGGAGTCGTTGCACGCGCCCCTGATGCGCACGTTCCCGTACGGAAAGGCGTGGGGAGGATCGCCTCGGCACGCGGTGGCCCATTCGTCCTCGGTGCATAGACGTTTGCCGGACGCCCGGCATGCGCGATCAGCCTGGTCGCGCGAGATGTACCCTTGCGGGGTCGAGCCTTCGTGGGTGACGGCGCGGACATTGCGATTGACCGGCGACTCGTACGGAGAGAACGCTCTTTCTCCGTCGCTCGTCACTTCGACGAGCGAGGCTTCCCACCGGTCAATGCAGTAACGCCCTCGCACGAAGGCCATGCCGTCTGGGCAAGGGCGAGGTTCGACTGGCTTCGGAGGCAGCGCACCGCTCGCGGGCTCCTGATGGCGGGCGCACGACGCAACGATGAGGAGCGCCGGCAATGTTCGAACGACGCCGCCTCTCACGGGTGGGGAATGAGATGGGTAAACCACGCCGCCGCGCCCGCCGCCATCACGACGGCGACGGCGACGGCGACGCCGACCTTCGTGGCGAGGGCATTGCGCTTGGCGTCGACCTGCGAGGGCGTGGATGGGAGGGGTGGAGGAAACGAGGAGCGGCTCGAGGAAGGTGCGAGGGCGGCCGCGGACGAGAGGGCGGCAACGAGCGGCATCGCGCCGCCCGAAGATTTGGGCGAGATGGGAGGCGGCGGGAGTGGCTCTTCTTCGAGCGACGCCAGGTTGCCGACGAGGAGACCCGACGGCGCCGCGTGAAGAGCGCTGTCGTCGCGCTTGTTTCCGACCGCGATTTCATCGATCCACGAGCTGACGTAGTTGCCCCCGGGAGCGCCGAGCGAAGGGCCCTGGGGAAACGCGGGAACCTCGATGCGACGCGAGCTCTCGCGTGCCGCAGCCTCGTCGGTGAGCGAGGTGAACTCGAGGAGCGCCTCTTCGATGAGTTTGTCGATGATGCTCGCCTGCGCCGGCCTGTACCGCTGGCGCTCGCGCATGGCGCCCTGCACGAGGTTGGCGATATCGAAGGTGCTGACCGGAACCGCGTGCTTGAAGAGAAACTTCGAGAGGTCGACGCCGAGGGCGCGCGCCGCCTGGTAGCGCTGCGCTGGTTCGCGCGCGAGCGAGCGATTGATGATGCGTTCGAGCTCCGGCGGCACGTTCGGGTTGATGTCGACGATGCTCGGTATCGCCGACTGCTGGACCTTCTTGACGGTCTGGAAGTCGGTGTCGCCGAGGAACAGTCGCTGCCCGGCGAGAAGCTCCCAGAGGATGATACCGACGGCAAAGACATCGGTGCGGGCATCCACCTCTTGGGCCATCGCGGCCTCGGGAGACAGGTACGAGAATTTGCCCTTGATGATGCCGGGCTCGCTCTTTTCGAGCTGGCTGTTCGCCTTGGCGAGGCCGAAGTCGACGATCTTCACCTCGCCGTGCTTCGTGATGAGCACGTTGGGCGGCGACATGTCGCGGTGCACGATATGGAGGGGAACGCCGTTCGGATCGGTCAACTCGTGCGCGTAAGCGAGGCCTTTGCAGATCTCGAGCGAGATGTAGACCGCCGCTTCGACCGGGAAGTCGCGCTTGTGTTTCTTCAGGTGCTCGATGATCGCCTTGAGGTTCGCCCCGTCGACGAACTCCATGACGATGAAAAAGGCGTTGTCGCCGACGCCGATGTCGAAGACCTGTACGCAGTTCGAATGCGAGAGCTGCGCGGAGAGGCGCGCCTCGTCGAGGAACATCGAGATGAACTTCTTCTTCGACGAGAGGTGCGGCAGGACGCGCTTGATCGCGACTTGCTTGCGGAACCCTTGAAGGCCCTCGCTCTCGGCGCGGAAGACTTCCGCCATACCGCCCGACTCGAGCTTTTCGACGACTCGGTAACGCTGTTGGGTCTCGGACATGGGGCGGCTGGAGGCCTCGCCCCCTAAGGTGCCATTCGGCGCTTGCGAGGGTCAAGGCGGGGTCGCGGTGGGAGTGGAAGCGATGTGCGGCACGTACGCAGATGCCGGTTGACACGGTGCCCGGGCGCAGCTCCCATGGCGCGGCCGAAGTTGGAGGCCGTGTTGGAGAACGAGTTCGTGAGGGCGAAAAAGCTCGTCGAGCAGGCAGTTCGGACGTTGGGGCTGGACCCCGCAGCCATGTGCGCGGAAGACGGCGACACGCGCGCGGCTTGGACCCTGAAGCGCGGGAGCGCGTCGGTTCTGGTCTCGATCGCAAGGCAGGGAAAAGACGGAAAAGACGACACGGCCTACCTGCGCGTAGCCGCACCGGTCATCGTGATGCCCGAGGCGGCGGACAAGCAGCTGGCGGTATGTCGGAGGCTCCTCGAGCTCAATGCGGGGGGACTGTCGAACGCGGCGTTCGGCCTGGTCGGGGATCGGGTCATCGCGGTGAGCGAGCGGCCGACGCTCGGCCTCGATGGCCAGGAAGTCGAGCAGATGGTTCGTCATCTGGCGGCGGTGGCCGATACGTTCGATGACCGGCTTGCGAGCGAGTTCGGCGTGGCCAAGGCGTGATCCCGTCCCCAAAGATGCCTCATCCCACCATGATTGTTTCGTTCTCGCCCGCGCGTAGGCGACGCGTCGGCACCTTCTTCTCGGCCGGCTTGGTCGCTTTTCTCTGCGCCCCCTCGGCGCACGCCTTGGACGGCGAAGTCACGGGCGACGTCCAGGGCCAGTTCTACGACGTTCGGTCGCCGGGGGGGACGAACGTCCTCGAGCGACGCCGCGTGACGGCGATGGTGGGGGTGAGCGGGTACGACCTCCTCGAGGCCCCGCCGAGCGATCCGCGCGCACCGAACATCACGCTCCGGGCCCGCGTCCGCTACGACGCCGACTACGGCGCGAACAGCGAAACATCCGACCCGACGGCCAACAGCGCCGCGGGATTCGTCCCGGGGTTTTCGCCGGGCAACGTCGACTTGATGTACGCGTACGTCGAAGGCCGCCGGTTCTTCAAGGGCTTGATGGGCTTCAAGCTCGGTCGACAGTACGTGACGGACGTCCTCGGCTGGTGGTCGTTCGACGGCGGCCAGGTCAGCGTCGCGACCCCCTTCTTCGTAAAGGCCGAAGTGTACGGGGGCCTCGAGCAGCGCGGGGGGATGCCGCTCAGCACGTCGCGGTTCCAGGGAGACGGCGTGTGGGTCGGCGACCGTTCCGGATTTCCGGCCGGGTCGCAATCGCTCTACCCGCAGTTCCAGCCCGTGGCGGCGGGGCCCGCGTTCGGCGCGGCCATCGAGTCGACCGGGGTGACGTGGATCCACGGCCGACTCACGTACCGGCGGGTCTACAACACGGGCGGCTCGAACGTGACCGAATACACCCCCGCGCTCACGACACCGGCGACGTACGAGGGCTGGCGCATTTCGTCGGAGAAGCTCGGGTATGCGATGGATGCGAACCTGTCGAGCGTCGGGGGCCTGAAGGGCGGCCTGGTCTACGACCTCTACCGGGCCGACATCACGCAGGGCTTCGCCTCGCTCGAGGGTTACATCGGGACGAAGGTCACGATCGGGGCCGACTTCGACTACTACGTGCCTTCGTTCGATGCAGACAGCATCTGGAACTTCTTCGCAGCCGAACCCCGGAGCGACGCCGCCCTTCGCGCCGAGGTGACCGTGGATCGCCACCTCTCCTTTTCCGCCAACGGTCACCTGCGGATCTTCACGGTCCAGACGGCGCCGTTCGCGTATCCGGCCGGTAACGTCTCGTCGCTTGGAGCCACGCCGACGAGCAACTACTTCCCGACCAACGGGCACCCCTTCGATGAAGGCGGCAACCTCTCGGCGCGATGGCGCAAGGGAAACACCACCCTCGGCTTCCGCGGCGCCGGCGACTTCGGCGACGAAGGAGACCGCGTGGGCGGCGACGTCTCGGGGGAACATGTCATCGAGACGCGCTACATCGTAGGAGGCCGCGTCGGGGTCTGGCAGTGGGACGACAAGCTTCGCCCGGACCGGAGCACGACGAGCGGCAACTACGTGGCTTCGCTGGGGTACCGGTTCGCGGCGGAGTCCCGCGCGATGGTGGACTGGGAGCACGACATCAACAGCCTGGTGGGGCAGCGCTTCCGGGTGATGGTCTCGTTGAAGTTCGGGGTTACGAAATGATTTCCCGTTCGCGTGCCGCGCTCCGCCTCTTGCGACGTCTCTTCGTCGTGCTGCCGGTCCTGGCGTTCCTCGCGGTCGTGCCGTTCGCGCTCGCGGGCGGGACTACCGTGCACGGCCTCGCGCCGCTTCCGGACGACCAAAAAGTGCCTCTCAAGGTGCTGCCTCCGGGCGCATTCGACCCGGACCAGGGACCGAGCGACGTCGTCTTCCCCCACCAATCGCTGACGTTGCGATTCAACCACGCCAAGCACCTCGGGAAAGACGTCGGCGCCACCTGCAAGACGTGCCACGGCGCCGCCTACAAGAGCTCGTCTTCGAGCGACTCGCTGATCCCCGCCGGGCTCGTGTGTGATGCATGCCACTCGACGGACCACACCGATCGCGCCAGCGTAAAGCCGGGCGACGAAGACATGGGCCAGTGCGGCTTTTGCCATCAGGGCTACAAAACCGGCGACGGCAACAAGGTCGCCGAGCTCGAGATGCCGCGCGCGAACCTGCTCTTCAACCACAAGGCCCACCTCGACCGGAACATCGCGTGCGCTCAGTGCCACGGACAGATCGACCAGATCGAGCTCGCCACGCGCGACCAGTTGCCGCGCATGCGCGGGTGCTTTCACTGCCACCAGGGCCCGGACTCGGCGTCGAGCGGCGACGCAAAGAGCGCGTGCGACACGTGCCACATTCGTGGCGAGCGGGGGAGCAACATCAAGACGGTGTTCGCGAGCGGCGCGCTGCAGCCGCCCCGCTGGCTCCACAACGCCGAGCACACGCCCGACTTCATCGAGCGTCACCGCTGGATCGCCGCCGACGACTCGGCCTTCTGCGCGAATTGCCACAAGGAAGACTTCTGCACCGATTGCCACGACGGACGGGTCAGGCCGCGAAACATCCACCCGAACGACTGGCTGAACATGCACCCCATCGAAGCTCGGATGGCGACGCAGAGCTGCCGGAGCTGCCACCAGGAGCAGAGCTTCTGCCTGGATTGTCACATGCGTGTCGGGGTCTCCGAATCGAGCCCGCCCGACGCGAAAGAAGCCCAGCGCTTCCACCCGCCCAAGAGCATCTGGAGCGACCCCCCGCGCAAGCCGGGCCACCACTCGTTCGAGGCGGAGCGCAACCTCAACGCCTGCGTGAGCTGCCACACCGAGCGCGATTGCGTGCAGTGCCATGGCGCTTCCGGGGTTGGCGCTGGCTTCGACCCGCACCAGGATGGGTTCACGGCGGGCTGCAGCACGCAGTTCCGGCGAAACCCGCGTCCTTGCTTCGTGTGCCACGAGAAGGGCGACACGGCCCTCAGCGCATGCAAATGAAAGCCACAAAGATAGGTCGGGGAGTCCGGGGCGATGTCATAACGTCCTTGCGCCGGTCCGGTGCCGGAGGATATGTCTCTACCCCTTGCGGACTGGCCTTGAAGGAGGACGACGGTGAAAGAGCTCGTGCGCTACCTCATGGAGAACATGTACCTGGATTTCCAGGGCGAAATCTCCCTGGACACCGTGCGTCAGTTTCTCCGCAACGACGACAATCGGGACGCGCGACAGCTGCTGCAGAAGCTCATCGAGGACAAGGGCGTGGACGAGCTCTTGCTGACGCTCGCGGACGTGCTGAAAGATCATCTGCGGAGCGGCGTGAGCGAGGACGTGGTTCGCGAGCAGCTGGTGCTTTACTCGGAAAGCTGAGCAGTTTCGTTTCCGCCGCAGCCTTCATCGTTGCATCGCAGGCGCTGGCGGGGTGCGACCAGGGATCGCAGCAGAACGAGCCCGTGGGGGCGGGCGGGGCGATTCAGGTGGTCGGCCAGTTTCCTCTGGCCGGTCAGCCCCTGCCATCCGATGCCGCGATCGAACTCGCGTTCAATCGCTATCTCCTGCCCTCCTCGGTGACGCGTCAGTCGTTCGTGCTGCACAACACCTCGGCGACGGGGCCTTTGCCTACGACCACGCCGACGATCGCGTACGACCCGGTGGCCCGGATTGTCACCATCACGCCCGCGCCGGGCAGCTTGATCGTGGATCAGGACGCCGTCGTGGTCATCGACGCGACCGTTCTACGGGCGATCGACGGAGCATCGCTTGCTTCGGGCCAACCCACCGTCTTCGATTTTCCGGTTCAGAGCGGTGACGGCGGCACGGCCCCGGTTCGACCGCAGGTCGACTACTGCCGCGACATCAATCCCATTTTCAGCGCCGGCTGCGCGTTCTGTCATTCGGCCACCGGCCAGTTCGCGCCCAGCGGCCAATACGCGGACCTGAACCTCTCTTCGCCGCCCTTGGTGGCGGCGACCGCGGTCGGCAAAACGGCCCACGGCGCCAACACGGGACCGACGTCGAGCCCCGAGCCTCCCGGCCCGATCTTCGGGGTGAACATGCCCATCATCGATCCGGGCGACAACCCGGCGGGCGGGGGCGATCCCGCCCATAGTTGGCTCATGTACAAGGTGCTCATGGGAGAGCCTCCCGCCAACACCAAGTCCGGCTACACGTACACCAGTTGCGACGGTGGCGCGTACACGCCGACCGACGTGAGCAGCTACCACGCCGCTACGCAGCCGGCGTTCGCCAACGAAGCCAACGACCCAGAGCGCGCCAACCTTGCGAATATGGTCTCCGGCCGGGAGATGCCCTACCCCCAAATTGTCGGCGTGAGCGCTCCACTCGACGCGAACCTGCAAGCGCTGACCGTCGACGAGCTCGAGCGCGTGAGTCTCTGGATCGCCGGGGGTCCCGATGGCGGGGCCGACGCCGCTACCTTCCTGCCTTCCGGCGCTTGCGGCTGCATTTCGCAGTAGCCCCGAGTCGGAGCGAGCGGCGCTTCGCCGGCCTGGGCGTCAGGTCCGCGGACTATAGCCCGCGACGCGGTTGCGGCCGCCCTGCTTCGCCTCGTAGAGGAGGCCGTCGGCCCTGCGGTAAAGCTCTTCGCCGGAGGTCTCGTGCTCGCCCAGCATCGCGACGCCGAGGCTCACGGTGCACGAAATCACCTTCTGCTCGTGCTGGAGCGGCGACGTCTCGACGATGCGCCGCACCTTCTCGGCGGTGATGAGCGCGCCGTCGAGCGGGACCTCCGGGAGCAGCACCCCGAACTCTTCGCCGCCCGTTCTCGCGAAGACGTCCTCGCGGCGAAGGCGCGGCTTCACGGCCATCGCGATCTGGCGCAGGAGATTGTCGCCCGTGAGGTGCCCGTGCGTGTCGTTCACGCGCTTGAAGTGATCGATGTCGAAGGCGATGAGGCTGAGGGCGCGACCGTAACGCTTCGATCGGTTGTACTCCCGCTCGAGCGCCTCGTTGAAGTAGCGCCGGTTGAAGATCTGGGTGAGGGCGTCCACCGTCATCAGCCGGTAGATCTCCTCGTGGTACTGCACCTCGACGTTCTCGCCGGTCATGAACTTGAGGATCGACCGGCCGATGCGCACTTGATCGCCGTCTTGGAGGCGATGCTCGCGGATGACGACGTCGTTCACGAAGGTGCCGTTCGTCGACCTCAGATCGCCGACCCAGTGGTCCGTCCCGTCGAACGTGATGCGGGCGTGGTGTCGGCTGATGCTCTCTTCGTCGAGCGCGAGGTCGTTCTTGGTCGCGCGTCCGATCTCGAAGGGCGCGGAGCCGAGCTGCATGCGCTTGCCGAGCTCCGGTCCGTAAATGACGACGACGCACGCCGTCCCCCGAGCGCGCGCCTTGGTAATGACCGAGGGCGCTTCGGTGACGCGTGTGATGCTCGTTCGGTCGGAGTCGCTCGGCGGCACCTGACCGTTAATGCTACACGGACGCGCCCCGCGGCGCGAATGTGAGACAAGAGATCGCGACCCGTCGGGGCCGAGCGAGGGCCCGCGAGGCTTACAGCGTCACCTCGCGGAGCACGATCTTGGCCGGATCCGCGATACCCACGCCGAGATCCGCCGCCGCGTGGATGTATGCCGGCGGTCGCCCCTCGTCGGTCAGCGACTTCAACCGGAACTTCGCGCGCGCCTTCTCGACGATGTCCCAACCGATGGCGTCGACGGCCACCGGATCGGTCGACACGTAGACAGCTTCGTGCGGGGTCACGTACTCGGGGTGCTTGTAGAGCGGGCCGCCGTGCGCCATCACCTTGAAGCCGTCGATGATGCAGAGGCGGAGCCTCGAGCGAAGCACGTCTTGCGCGGAGAGGATGGCGATCTGCGGGCTGGCGTGGTGGTCGTGGAAGTCTTGCGGGTTGACGCTGCACCCGTGCGTCATGTTCTTGAGCGCGCCGGTGTAGCCGCAGATCGAGTGGTCTTTGATGAGGGCGAAGTTGATGAGGGCGGTCGACTCGGTGAGGGGCCGGACGAACTTCGTGTGCCGCTGCGTGCCCGGGATGTCGCGCCATTCCATCGTCGCGTCTTTGTTGGTGTGCCAGACGACGCTGACGCCGGCGGGGACGCTCTTCGCGTAGATGCGCGTGCCGTTCATGAAGCCCGGGTACTGCTCGAGCAGCGTGATGCTGGTGGCGGGAACGCCGGAGTCGATCATGGCCTGGACGAATGGGAGCACGAGCTCCTTGTTCGTCGACATGTTCTGAAGGGCGATGCCGTTGACCTTCACGCAGACCTTGTCGTCGGGGTGGACGAAGAGCTTGACCGCCTCCGCCAGCTCGCTTTTTCCGGTCATCTCTTGCAGCCCGCGGCGGAGCATCTCCTTCGCGTCGTCAGCCTTCGGAAAGATGCCGTTCGCCTCCAAGCAGCCGCTCTTCGCGACCTTGATGACGCGACCGGGGGCGGACATCGGAACGAATCCCGACGGCGGCTGCGCCGCGAGGTCGGGTAGACGGGCGAACGCGCTGCGCGCCGGCAGCAGCGTGGCGGCGGCCGCCACCGCGGCGGCGCTTCCCAGGAACGCCCGACGCGACGCCCCCGCAGCCGCGCCATCGTCCTCGATACGCGCGACCACCTGCTCCTCAGGACCCGAGAGCTCAAGAGCCATGGCAAACCTCCGACCTCGACTTGCGTAACACGTAGCCGCCCCAGAGGCCAGGCGGGGGGCGCCTCCCGTCCCGGGACGGGGCCGCGCCTGTCGAGGACAAGGGGGGGCCCGCGCGAAACCCCTGATTTCGGCCGCGAGGGACGCGGCACGCGCATCGCAAAAGGAGGGCTCGGCACACGCCACGTGAGGCGAGCGCCAGGAGAACACCATGGAAGAGCAGACGACGAAGAAAGAGATGAAGGTGATTTGGACCGTGGTCGATCGCGGACCGGGCAAGCAGTTCTGGACGCGGATCGGCGTCGGCTTCATCAACCGCGACGGATCGATCAACGTTCGACTCGACGCGATCCCCCTCAACGGGACGCTTCAAGTCCGAGATTGGCAGGAGCCGCAGGACCGCCGGCCCGATCTCCAGGAAGCGCCACGCTTCCGCGCGAAACCCTTGTCCTCGGCGGACCCGCTCGTCTGAGCGGGGGCCCGGCACGCCATGGAACGACTCTCTCGAGTGGGGTTTCTGGGCAGCGCGGCGCGCGCGGTCAAGCGCATCGTCGGATCGCGGTTCGCGAAACCGGCGGCGCAGGCCGCGCTCGCCGTGTCGGGCCTCTTGATCCTGGCGGTCATCGGTCGAACGGCAGTGGCCGGGAGCGGCACGACCGCGGTCCCGCTCATCGACGATCCCGGTCGAGCCCCCGCGGCGACAGCCTCGCCGGCCCCCGCGACCACCACGGCACCTTCGGCCACGCCCCCGAGCGCCCCTGCTCCGTCCCCGACCCCCGCGCCCGTCCCGCCCAGCGCCCACGCGACGCCGGAAGAGCCCGTCGCTCTCAACGTCGCGGGCGAGGCCGACCTCCGGCGTCTACCCGGCATCGGAGCCAAGCGCGCCGACGCGATCCTCGCGCTTCGTGCGCACCTCGGTCGATTCCGCGCGATCGAGGATCTTCTGAAGGTCCGAGGCATCGGGCGCGCGACCCTCCGGCGTCTTCGACCGCTCGTCCGGCTCGACGCACCTCCGCCCGACGCCGGGCAGCCTCGGCCGCCTACGGCGCCTTGACCGCCACCGCGCGCCGCAGCGCATCGACGAGTGGGCGCACACGATCTTGCCGCAGCTTGTAGGCGGCCCGATTGGCTACGAGGAGGCTCGAGATCCGCGCGACTTCGGCGCGCTCTTCGAGCCCGTTCTGCACCAACGTCGCGCCCGTCTCGACCAGGTCGACGATCAGATCGGCGAGGCCGACGAGGGGCGCGAGCTCCACCGACCCCTGCACGAAGACGACGTCGGCCTGGATCCCCTGCCGCGCGAAGTGCTCGGTCGCGATGCGAGGATACTTGGTCGCGATCCGCGGCACTCCCGTCGGCGCCGGTTTACCCGTCATGCCCGCGACGACCATGCGACACCGGCCGATGCCGAGATCCAGGGGCTGATACAGGTCGGCCGCGCGCTCGAGGAGGACGTCGCGCCCGCAAACGCCGAGGTCCGCGGCGCCGTATTCGACGTAGGTCGGCACGTCGTCGGGCTTCAGCAACAAGAACCGCAGATCGACCGACGGCACCTCGCGGACGAGCGTGCGATCATCGGCAAGGAGGCCGTCGGCGTCGATGCCCGCTTGCCGAAAGAGCGGCGCGACGACGCGCAACACGCGACCCTTCGGCAAGGCGATGGTCAGGCGCTCGCTCATGAGTCCGCCCCCTTCACGCGCTCGATCGTCGCGCCCAAGCCCCTCAGCTTCTCCTCGATGCGCTCGTACCCGCGATCGATGTGATACACGCGCCGCACCTCCGTTTCGTCGGTCGCGACCAAACCGGCGATGACGAGCGACGCGCTCGCCCGGAGGTCGGTCGCCATCACGTTCGCGCCGTAGAGATGATCGACGCCCTGGACGACGGCGGTATTGCCTCGCAGCGAGATCTTCGCGCCCATCCGCTGCAACTCCGGGACGTGCATGAAGCGATGTTCGAAGATGGTCTCGGTGATGACGCTCTCGCCCCCCGCCAGAGTCATCAGCACGAGAAACTGCGCCTGCATATCGGTCGGAAATCCGGGGTGCGGCGCGGTCGTCACGTTCACGGCGCGGAGCGGGCCGCTTCTCCGCACGCGAACGTGCTGGCCTTCGCTCGCGACCTCGACGCCTGCCGCCCGCATCTTGACGACGAGGGATTCCATGTCCGAAAGCTGGGCGCCTTCGAGGACGACGTCGCTTCCCGGAGCCACGCTGGCGGCGACCATGTACGTGCCCGCTTCGATCCGATCGGGGATGATGGCGTGGTCGAACGGGGCGAGCTCTCCGCGGTCCGACCCTTGGACGTGGATTACATCGGTTCCGGCGCCGTCGACCTGAGCGCCCATCTTGTTGAGGACCCGTCCGAGCTCCTCGACTTCGGGCTCGCGCGCACAGTTCACCAGCGTGCTACGGCCCTTGGCGAGAGCCGCGGCCATCATCAGGTTCTCGGTACCGGTGACGGTGGGAATGTCGAAGCAGACCTCTGCTCCGCGGAGCCGGCCCGACCCGCCGGGCCCCTCGGCAATGACGTACCCACGCTCGATGCGGATGCTGCACCCCATGGCCTCTAGGCCCTTGAGGTGCTGATCGATCGGACGGGCGCCGATGGCGCAGCCGCCGGGGAGCGATACTTTCGCCCTGCCGAATCGCGCGACGAGCGGTCCGAGGACGAGCACTCCTGCGCGCATCTGCTTGACGAGCTCGTAGGGCGCCTCGGGCCGGACATTGGACCCGCCGCCCACCGTCACTTGGGGCGCCGCGACCCGAACGTCGCGCCCCATGAACCGGAGCAGCGCCGCCGTCGTGTCGATGTCGCGCAGCGCCGGGACGTTTCGGAGGAGGCTCGCTCCGTCGGAGAGCAACGTCGCACAAAGCATGGGGAGCGCGGCGTTTTTGGCCCCGCTGATACGAACCGATCCGCGAAGGGCCGTGCCCCCACGGATACGAATGGCGTCCATCAGGCCAGCTTATAGTGCGGGCTCCGCCGTTCGCTCGACGAGCGTCGCCCTTCGCGGGAGACGCTCATGCTCGGCGCCGAGTCGCGCCGCGGAGAACCCACGAGCGCGGCGGCTTTTCAGACCTGAGGCCTACGGCGCCCGGCGGGCAAGCACACGACCGCGTGATGCCCACTCTTCCCCGCGCGCTGGGGCCGCGGCGCGCCCCGCCGTCGTGACCATCCACACCGATGGGCGCGACGAGAGGATCTCGGCGCCCAGCGCCTCTCGCTGGGCCTCGGGCACAGCGCTCATGAAGCGAGGGAAAACCTGAGCCTCTTCGTCGCGGACGTGCTGGGCGAAGGAGCCCTTGAGCGCGTCGATGCGCTGGGAAAAGGTGGCATCGCCCAGGCTCGTCTCGAGAAGGCGACCGAGGCCGACGCGCAGTGCCAGATGTTCGTGACGGGTCTTTCGCGCAGCCGGAGCTGGCTCGAGCGCGCGCTGCACGGCCGGGTAAAAGACCTGCTCCTCGGCAATCAAATGGGCCAAGAGCTCTTCGGCCAGGCGAGAGACCGCCGTGGCGCGCGGTCGGCGGCGCGTTTCGAGCGCGAGGTTGTCGAAGAGCGCCTCGATGGTGCGGTGTTGCACGGCTAGAGCGCGGGTGGCGTCCATCGGCTTTTCACCTTCCTCTTTGCCAGTTTCGATTCGGCGACTTCGGCGTCACTTTTTTTTCGACGCGGACCGCCATGTTCGACCCGGATACTGACAGTTGTCGCGGCACCGACATTCCGAGTGTTGGTCGTATCGTGCCGTGCGGCATTGGCGTGCGACGAGAACGAGGGTCACGCGCAGACGGTGACGAAGAGGCGCTGCCGCGACGGTTTCACCAGGCGTGGGGCAGATGCCTCACGCACCACTCCACGAGACGGACCGGCGCCTTGCACCGTGCATGCCACAGTGATCCAATGTGGGGCATGGCCTGGAGCAGCCGTTGCGGCTGCGCGAACATGCCGGCGGCACCCACGATGGCGTGGCGAATTGCCACGAGGGACCCAAAGCGCCACTCGCTCGAGGTTGCGGGGGGGCAGATCGTTAGCTTGCTAACGATCTCGCCGTACGGCCCCTACCGCCCAAATCGAGGCCGCCCTCGGGCCTGACGGCGGCCGGCCGACGCTCTCGCCGCTCCCACGCTTTGCCGTGGCGGGACCGCGACGAAACCGCCGATCGTTAGCTTGCTAACGATCTCGCCGATCCCGCCCCCCGCGCGTAAGAGGCCGACGCCGGCCCCTGCGCCCCCGAGGGGCTACCGCTTCATGCCGCCCCCCTGCCCCGCGGAACCGCCGCCTACTTGCTTCCCTCTTTGGCCGCCATCTTTGCGGCCTTCAGGCGGGCACGCAGCTTCGACGCGTACCCCTCCTTGTTCTCCTGCTTGACGCGGCCTACCGCGAGGGCATCCGGAGGCACGTCGCGCGTGACTGTCGTTCCGGTCGCGACATACGCGTGCGCCCCCACCGTGACCGGCGCGACGATCTGGGAATCGCTCCCAATGAAGGCGCCCTCCTCGATGACGGTCGTGTGCTTTTGGAACCCGTCGTAGTTGCAAAAGATGGTGCCCGCCCCCACGTTGGCGCGCTCACCGATGATGCTGTCTCCGAGGTACGCGAGGTGGTTTGCCTTGGCGCCGGGCCGCATGCGGGTCTTCTTGGTCTCGACGAAGTTGCCAACGTGCGCGTCTTCCCCGATGTCGCTGTCCGGACGGAGATGCGCAAACGGGCCCACCGTGGCCTTCGGCCCGATACGTGAGTCCGTGGCGACGGAATACGGCTTGACGAGCGCCCCCTCGGCCACGTCGACGTCTTTGAGCACGCACCCGACGTCGATGACGGCACCCTCGCCCACGCGCGTGCGACCGCGGAGGACCACGCCCGCCTCGACCGTAGCGTCGGGCGACAGGACGACGCCAGCGTCGATGCTCGCGCCATCCCGAACGGTCACGCCCGCGAGCCGCCACTTCTGGACGATGCGCGCCCGCATGGTCCGCTCGACCTGGGCGAGCTGGTCTCGATCGTTGACGCCCGCAAGGACGGCGGCGCCAAGCTGCACCGTGGCGATGGGCTCGGCGGCGTTGCTGGCAAACGCGACGATATCGGTCAGGTAGAGCTCGCCCTGCACGTTGTTGGGCACGAGCGCCGCGATGGACTCCCGCAGGAAGGCGGTGCTGGCCGCGTAGATTCCGGCGTTGATTTCGCGCACGCTCCGCTCCTCGGCGCTCCTCAGGTCGCGGTGCTCGCGTACCTCCAGGACCCTGCCGCCCTTGCGCAAGACGCGGCCATAGCCGGTGGGATCGTCGACGACGCAAGTGGCGAACGACAGGGCCGCGGGGGCGTGGCCCTCGAGGGGCGCCGCGACCGCGCGGGCGTCTGCGCCGGTGACGAGTGGGACGTCCCCGTAAAGAATGAGGGCTTTGGCCGCCGTCTTACCGAGGGCCGCCAGGCCGACGCGGGTCGCGTCTCCAGTGCCGCGCTGCTGCTCCTGAACGACGGCGCGAACCCGGGCGGGATCGAAGACGCGCGCCAGGTACTCCTCCACGACCGCCCGCCCGTGGCCGACGACGACGACGACCTCGGCGCACCCCGCCTCGAGCACCGCCTGGACGCCGAAGTGGATGATCGGCAGACCGCACACCGTATGCATCACCTTTGGCAGGGAGCTCTTCATCCGAGTCCCCTGCCCGGCGGCGAGAATGATGGCGGTCGTCGTTTGCATCACGTCTCAGGGCAAAAGGTCAGGTTGCGGTGCGGCCGGCAGAGGGCCGTTGTCGGTGGGTCCAGCCGACGGAGGCGAGGGCACGACATCCGCACCCGGTCCGCGATTGGGGAGGTAAACGACGACGCTCTCGCCGGCCTTGAGAGGCTCGGCCCGTCCACGGCGGTTGATCCATTCCATGGTGTGGGAGGCGACGCCCAATCTCGCGCCGATGGACTCGAGGGTATCGCCGTCCTTGGCGGCGACCATGACGCGTCGCACTTTCTTGGTCTGTTCGAGCGCGGCGAAGAACTCTTCGGAGGCGACCGGAACGACGTGCGCGGCGGCCTCCGGGACGACCACGATTTTGGCAAGGTCGGCGTCCGCCCCGACGAACGCTTGCAAGGTCATGCCCTCTTGCAGTCGCGCGCTCGGGTCGAGCCCATTCCAGCGGTAAAGGTCCTCGATCGAGACGCGGAGCCCGCGGGCGATCTCGTGCGGCGTATCCCCAACGAGGACCCGGTAGAACACGCGGCGCCGGTCGGGGTAGACGAACTCGTCGGAAGGAACGACGAAGGTATCTTTGGCGGGAACCGGCGCGGCTCCGGCGGGGGACGAGCCATTGGGCGTCGTCGAACGCTCATCCGCGGGCACGGAGGTCGGCTCGCCATGGACCGGCACCTGGAGGGCCGCCGGCGCCTGGGCCTCGGTCTTGGGGACGAGGAGCGTCGTGCCACCGCGCAATGTTTCGCCCTGCGCGATGGCGTTGAGCTCGACGAGGCGCTGGGACGTCGTCTTGTGGGCCGCCGCGATCTGCTCGAGGTTCTCGCCGAAGCGAACGACGTAACGGTCGACCGGGGCTTCCGCATGCCGTGACCTGGCCAGGGCCTTGCTGAGCGCCGCGCCTCGTCCCGCGGGGACCTTGATCGCATACATACCGGCGCCGCCGTCGGCGGCCGGAGGCGTGCGCGCCGCGCGTAGCTCGGGATTGAGGCCCTCGATCTCCTTGGCATCGCAACCGGCGCCCTGCGCGACGAGGGCGAGCGGATAGCCGGCGGGAACGTCCACCCGGTCGACGCCCGACGGCGGGTCGAGGAGCATGTCCCCGAACCCGAAGGTCGCGAGGTTGTGTGCGACGACCGAGGCCGCCAGGATCTTGGGAACGTAGAGGGTCGTCTGCCAGGGCAGCGTGCCCTCGGTCCCCGCGAGCGCCCAGAAGTCGTTGGTGTTGTACCGACGGACCAGCGCGGAGACGCCGCCGTAGCCCATGTTGTAGGCCGCCAGCGCGAGCTCCCAGCTGCCGAACCGCCGATGCAGATCGCCGAGCAAGTCGGCCGCCGCCGCGGTGGCGAGCTCCGGGCTGTACCGCTGGTCGAGCCAACGATCGACGGTCAGCCCATAGATCTTCCCGGTCTCGGGCATGAATTGCCAGAGACCCGCCGCGCCCGAGGCCGACCGCGCCGCGGGGTCGAAGCCGCTCTCGATCATGGAGACCCAGACGAGATCCTCGGGGAGGTTCCTCTGCCGTAGCTCGCCCTGCATCAGGGCCCGAAAGCGACCCGAATGCCGGAACAGGTTCGCGAACATGATGTGCCCGCGCGGGTCGTCCCGGAAGAACCGAAGGTATTCGACGACGCGCGGCTCCCACCGGATGGGAAGGTCCGGCATCTCGAGGCCTGCGAGCCAGGAGAGGTCGGACGATACGTCGGCGGACGCGAACGGCGGCGCCTCGATGGGCGGAACGCCGGTAGCGAGGACGCGCGGGCCGATTTCCCGCGGGGCAAGGGCCGGGATCTCCGGGAGAATGCGTCCTCCGACCGCGGGGACGGCGGGCGCAAAGATCTCCTGCTCGGCCTCCCGCAGGGCTCGCAGCTCCTCGGTCTCCGCGCCCGACCCGAGATCGTCCTGCGGGACACCGCCGGCGACCGAGCGGCGCGAGGCGGAATCCGTCGCGCGCGCGCGTGAGCTGCGGCGGGGCGCGCTCTTGGAGGAGGACGCGGGTTTCACCGGCTTCGCCGGACGGGGAGGTTCACCCGCGCTCGCAACCCCCGCGACGAGGAGCGCGAGCGAGCCCACCCGTGCGGCGGCGAGGCGTGCCCGGCGCGTCCTTTTCACGAAAAAACGGTCGCACGCGGCCGGAGCTCACGTCAAATTCGGGCGCGTCACCCTCCCCAAATGGTCTGCTCGGGGTCGCTCACGTGGGCCGCAGGGGGCGGCTGGTCGGGGTGATCCGGGTTCGGAAGGTCTTCACCGAGGGGCGGCAGCTCCGTCTCGTCGTAGCCCGGCGGGACTTTCCAGATCTCGGTGGTCGGCGGGTACGTATCCCGCGACGTCTCGACCCGGTTCTGCCCGTCGGCGAGGACGATGAAGCGCTTGCGAAGGAGCGACATGCCGTCGATGCCTTTCTGCCTGCGCTTCGGCTTGTCGAGGGCCGGATCTTCGACGACCTTGCGCTCGAACGGCGTCGTCTCGAGGACCGTACGCATCAGTGCGACGCGCTCGGTCTTCTGCGCGCCGAGCAGCTGCATCGATAGCGTGTTGGGCCCGACCTCGGCGCGCACGACGACGGGAAAGGTGTACGGGTTTCGCAGCTTGAGGTCGACCACGGGATACACGACGGTGGCATCCAAGCCCACCGGGATGTACGGGCTCGGACGGGAGTGCGGGAGGCGCTGGACGATGTCGAGGCCGCCGAAGAAGGCAATCGCGTGCAGGGTCGACGCGACCTGACAGGTGCCGCCGCCGGTCCCCTCGACCATCTCGCCTTTATAGATCTCGAAAGCCTTTTGAAAACCATTGTCCTCGCTCCGCGCCCCGACGAGATCGTTGAAGCTCACGAGGTCGCCCGGCTCGAGGACCAGGCCGTCGACGTGCGACGCCGCCACGTCGATGTTGCGAGCGCGCGGCTCCTGGTCGCCATGGCGCGAGAAGTACGTCGTGAAGGTCGCGAGGACGTGGGAAACGTCGATGCCTTCGAGAGAGGCACTCGTCACGCGCGGCGGAATGGCGACGAACGGGATGTCGACGTCGACCGCGCTCGGATCGCGGGCCGCGCGTCCAATCGCGGCCATCGTGGCGTCGACGTCGAGGGCGCGGCCGTCGCGCTCGGGGACGACCTCGTGGCGCGTGACATCGAGGCGCGCGGCGACGGCGGGCCGGTCGAGCTCCTCCTTCAACGGCACGAGGCGACCGAGGGCGATGCGCGCTTCGAGGTGCGGCTGCAGGGGGACGTTGAGCCGGCCGGCCCGCGCCCTCTCGGCGAGGCGCGCGCGGCTGGCGAAGTCCTCCGTTCGACCGAGTCGCAACGCGCGCGAGGCGACGCCTTCGTCGTCGACGGTGACGCCCAGGGCGCCGAGGGTGGTTTCGAGGACGGCGTGATCCGTGCCGTGCTCGCCACCTTCTCGCACGACGAGCCGCACCGGCCGCGCGCGGAGCGCTTCGATCTGCTCCTCCACCCTCGGGCGCACGAGCTCGCCCGCCGCGAGCTCGACGCCGTCGATGCGCAGACCGGGAAGGGCGCCGCCGTCGACCGGGCGTAGGAGAAGAGGCCACCAGCGCTGGGCGATCGCACGCCCGGCAAACACCGCCCCGAGGAGCAGGAGCCCCGCCACGGCCAGCCTAGCGGACATCCAGCGGCGCAACGTCTTATCGTCCTCCTCGAGCGCCGCCGCTTGTGCGCGGTGGGCGCCGTGACCCTTCGGCAGCGCCACTCTACGCCATTTGCGACGAGGGTCCCCAGCGGAGGAGGCCCGCCCCCGAGCGCGCTTGCACAAAGCCCGTGGATGGGGTGGGCTTCCAGCTGCCCCCGCACGCCCGCGGCAGCCGACGATGAAGGCCTGCTCCCAGTGTCATCTGCGCTTCCCCGAGGACGCGCTGTTTTGCTTTCTCGACGGCGCGGAGCTGACCGAAATCCGTGACCCGCTCATCGGCGCGACGATCGCCGGCCGATACATGGTGGACGAGGTCATCGGAGAAGGCGGTATGGCCACGGTTTACCGGGCGCGCCAGGCGCGACTGGACCGGGCGTGTGCCATCAAGGTGTTGAGCCGCGTCCTGGCCTCCGACGAGACGATCCGCGAGCGTTTCCGCCGCGAAGCGAAGAACACACAGATGCTCGCGCACCCGAACGTCGTCGAGATCTACGACTACGGCGAGACGGCCGACGGCACGCCCTTCATGGCGATGCAGCTGCTCGACGGACAGACGCTCGCCGACGTCTTGCGTAGCGGGCCGCTGCCGACGCAGCGGGTCATCGCCGACATGATCCAGATGGCCCGCGGGATCGCGCGGGCGCACGATCTCGGCGTCGTCCATCGGGATCTCAAGCCCGAGAACGTATTCGTCTGCCGCCGAGGCGACGGGATGGACCTCATCAAACTGCTCGACTTCGGCATCGCCCGCTCTCGCGACGACCCCCGCCTGACGGCCGCCGGCGAGCTCTTCGGAACGCCTCAATACATGGCGCCCGAGCGCGTGACCGGTGGGGAGGCCGGCCCGAGCGTGGATCTCTATGCGCTCGGCGTCATCTTTTACGAGGCTGTCACGGGCAAGCTCCCGTTCGAGGCGGCAGACGCAACCTCGTTTCTGGTGAAGCATATGAAGGAGCGGCCGCGCGCCCCGCGATCGGTCGACCCCGGCGTGCCTCCGAAGCTCGACGCGCTCGTCATGCAGCTGCTCGAGAAGGATCCGCGCGCCCGCCCTGTCGACGCTCACCGGGTCGAGCAAGATCTACTGTCCCTCGCGACGGCGCTCGGCGCGCCCATCCCTCCCGACGCCGACAAGGACCCCGAGAGCGTCGAGCGTGCCGTCTTTCCTCGCCTTCCCGGCGCCGGCGAGCTGGCCGGCGAGTGGGCCGCCCGCCTGGGCGTGTTCGGAGAGATGCTGACCCGCGCGCAAACCGCGCGCATGGCCGACCCGGGTGGGGCCCGCCCGAGCAGCCCGACCGACCTCGAGGCGACACTCGACGAAATGAACGAGCTGGTCGGAGAGCTGGCGGCCGCGCGGCAGTCGAGCGCGAGAGAGCAGCGCGCGTTGGAAGAAGTCGACGCCCGGGGCCGCGAAGGGCGGATCCGGTTCGGCACGGCGGTGGACGCGCTCGGCCTCGACGCCTCGCGGGCGCGCGACGAGCTGCGAGCGGCGCGCATCGACGTGGATCGCCTCGGTCACCAGTCCAAGCGCGCTTCGGGCGCATACCAGACGGCGCTCCAAGAGCTCATGACCTGGGAGGGCCGATCGGGGATGGTCGAGCCCTATCCGCAGCTCGGAGAGAGCCATCGGCAATGCGCGAAGGCGGTGGACGCCTGGGCGGTGGCCCGTCGCGCGGAGCGCTCGGCGCAAGCCACGCTCGACGAGAAGTCGCGCCTGGCCGGCGACCTCGATTATCAAATCGCCGAGCTTCGCTCGGCGCTGGCGAGCCATGCCCAAGGGCTCGACGCCGAGCACGACGCCGCGCGCGAGCGCCTGGTCGAATCGAACGCGCGCGCGGAGGGCGTGGAGGCGCGTCTCCTGGTGTTGGCGGCGCGCTTCTGCGAACCGCTCCGGGCGCGGCCCGACCTCGGCGCGCTCTTCCGGCAACTGGAAAGCGTCGCTGCGGCGTCTTGAAGGAGGCGACCCGGTGAAGCGCCTCGGCGCGGGGTGACGCGACGACCCCGTCAGGGCAAGCAGCGACGTCATGAGCATCCTCGATCACCTGACGCTGGTCGTGAGCGATTACACGCGTTCGAAGGCCTTCTACGAGAAGGCGTTGGCCCCGCTTGGCATCACGCGGCTCATGGAGTTCGGGGAGGCGTGCGGCTTCGGTCGCGGTGGCAAGCCCGAGTTCTGGATGGGCGTCGGACCGGCATCCTTCCAGAAGCCGGAGCACCTGCGGATGATCACACCCACGCACGTCGCGTTCACCGCACGCGGCCGTGCGGACGTCGACGCCTTCCTCGACCCCGACGGGCACGACATCGAGGCCGTATTCCACGGCGTCTGAGCCTCGCACTTACGGAAGCGTTCGCGACCGCGCGCGTTCGAGACGCCTCGCGCCCGGCGGTCAAGCTTTGACTCGGCGCCCCGGCTCGCATACCTGTGCCGGAGGTCCGCCAGACTCCGAATGTCACGTGCCGCTGTCGCCCTCCCCATGAACGGCTCCGCTTTCCACATCGACACGAACCAGGTGCTCGTCATGGTGCTCGCGGGGGGAGAGGGCAAACGCCTCTCTCCTCTGACGCTCGACCGGGCCAAGCCCGCGGTCTCGTTCGGCGGGCGCTACCGAATCATCGACATCGTCCTCTCGAACTTCGTCAACTCGGGCATCTCGCGCATCAAGGTGCTGACGCAATACAAGAGCGCGTCCCTCGAGGAGCACATCGCTCGGAACTGGCGGCTCGCGCCCATCCTCGACCAGTTCATCGAGGCCATCCCGGCGCAGCAGCGCACGGGCAAGACATGGTACCGAGGCTCGGCCGACGCCGTGTGGCAGTGCAAGCACGTCATCAACGACGAGCGCCCCGGTCTCATTTGCATCTTCGGCGCCGACCACGTCTACAAGATGGACGTGCGCCAGATGCTGGCCTTCCACGAGACCTCGGGGGCCGACGCGACGGTGGCGGCCATCCCCGTCCCGCGCGAGACCGCGATGGAGTACGGCATCCTCGAGATCGATCGGGGCGGCCGCATCGCGGCATTCCACGAGAAGGTGAAGAACGCGCCGCCGATCCCCGGCAACGAGAACATGTGTCTCGCGTCGATGGGCAACTACGTGTTTCGCCCCGACGTGCTGCTGCGCGAACTCGCCGAGGACGAACATCTGGAAGACAGCCGCCACGACTTCGGGCACGACATTCTCCCGCGCCTCGTCAAAAAGGGCGCCGGCGTCTTCGCGTATGATTTCGCGACCAACGCGGTGCCCGGGGAAGAGGGGCGCAACCGCGGCTACTGGCGCGACATCGGGAACATCGACGCGTACTGGGAAGCGCAGATGGATCTCATCGAGATTCATCCGCAGTTCAATCTTTACAACTATCGCTGGCCGATCCGGACCGGGGCCACCCACGACCCGCCCGCCAAGTTCGTATTCCGCGACGAGGCCCAGGCGCGCGTCGGGATCGCGACCGACTCGATGGTGAGCCACGGCTGCATCATCTCGGGCGGGCGCATCCACCGCAGCGTCCTCGGCGTCGGCTGCCGCGTGAACTCCTTCAGCGAAGTCGAGGAGAGCGTCCTCTTCGAAGGGGTCCGCGTCGGAAGGCACGCGAAGATACGTCGCGCCATCATCGACAAAGACGTGGAAATCCCCCCGGGCACGATCATCGGGTTCGACCGCGAGTCGGACCGCGAGCGCTTCTTCGTGACGGAGGAGGGAACGGTCGTCATCCCGAAGCGCGCCAAGCTCGACGGCAACGGTCGGTGACCCCCGATGGCGATCACGGTGATCGTCGGCGACGTTCACGGGTGCGCCGCCGAGCTCGAAGACCTGCTCGAGACGCTCTGCTTTGCCACGGGAACGGACCGGCTCGTGTCGGTCGGTGACCTGGTCGCGCGAGGGCCCGACACACCCGGTGTTCTCGCTCTCGTGCGGCGTGCCGGCGGCGTCGTCGTGCGCGGCAACCACGAGGAGCGGCTCCTGGCGGGTCGCCACCGCGGCAAGGCGCTCGGCGCGGAGCACGCGCGGGTCTCGCAGCAGCTCTCGGAGCAAGACTGGGCCATGCTCGAAGCGACGCCTCTCTGGCTCGATTTGCCGGAGCACGGCCTGCGCGTCGTGCATGCCGGCGTGTTGCCCCGCACGCCGGTCGACCGCACCCCGGCCGACGCCCTCTTGCGGATGCGCACGATCGACTCCCGTGGAAAATGGAGCGACGAGGCCGACGCCGGCCCGCTTTGGGGCAGCCGGTACGAAGGGCCGCCCCACGTGGTCTTCGGTCACAACGCCCGCGCCGAGCCGCAGCTGCACGAGTGGGCCACGGGGATCGACACGTCGTGCGTGTACGGCGGGCGCCTGACCGCGATGGTGCTCGGCGACGGAGAGAGAGCGCCGCGCGGAGAGGCCGCCCGGCGTGCTCTCCGCAGCGTGCCGGCCCGCCGCCCGTACTACACGGGGAAGGGTTCGTCGTGACCGACGCCGGTGCGCGGCCGCCGGGAGACGCCGCGGAAACGCCCGTTCCGAGCTACCCGTACGTGGTGGTCGACGTCTCCGAGGAGACGGCCGACGAAGCCTCGGCGGCGCTCTTCGCCCTGGGAGCCGGCGGCGTCGAGGAGAGGGACGCGACGACGATGGCCCGCGGCGCCGCGACCGGCGTCACGCTGATCGGCAGCTTCGAGCGGGAGGAGGACGCGCTCGCCGCGGCCGCCGAGCTCCCCGCTTCCTGGTCGCCGCGGGTCGAGCGCGTGCTGGGCGACGCTTGGCGAGACGAGTGGAAAAAGCACTTCGAGCCATTTCGAATTGCGGGCGATATTGTGGTGTGCCCGCCGTGGCGGCAATACGAACGATCGGGCGGCGATCGAGTCATCGTCCTCGAGCCGGGGCGCGCTTTCGGGACGGGACTCCACGAGACCACGAGCCTCGTGGCGCAGGCTCTGGTCGATCACGCGGCGGAGCTGCGCGGGACCGAAGTGCTCGACGTAGGGTGCGGGAGCGGCATCCTCTCCCTCGTCGCGCTCACCCTCGGCGCGCGCGCGGCGCGGGCGGTGGACACCGATGAAGAGGCGGTCCTCGTGACGCGCGAGAACGCCGAGCGCAACGGGCTGGGCGGCTCCCTCATCGCCGAGGTCGGAACGGCCGACCCGAGAAGCGGCCGATACCCGGTCGTCGTGGCGAACATAGAGTCGCAGCCGCTCGTCGAATTGGCACCCTCGCTCACCTCCTGTGTCGCTCGCGGAGGCATCCTCATCCTCTCGGGCATCCTCGCTCCCCACGTCGCACCACGGCAAATCGCGGACATCCGCGTGGCCTACGGGGCTCTCCGGGAGGAAGAGCTTCACTCCCGGGGTGAGTGGATCGCGGTCGTCTTGCGCGCATGACGCCGCGCGGAGGCGCCGGCGACAAGCCCTGCCTCCGGCCGACCGGCGCCTTCTCGATGCCCTCCCTCGACGCGGTCCCGCTGAAGAGACGCCGCCGCGCGCCCGTACAGTCTTGGCGCCTCATCACTACGTCGTGGAGAGACAATTCCGTGACGCGAAGCGCCCATTGCGCTCAATCGCGTCCAAGCGCGCCCGAGTGCGGCTGAACCGAAAAGCGAGAACACCATTGCCATTCATTTCGCCTATGAGTGAAGTTGACTCATCGGGAAAAAACGCCACTATGTACGAAGGGGGACGAGACGCGGCCGTACGAACGGCGTATGCTACGGCTCTGCATCGCGGAGGTTGGCAATGATGATGTCGAGGGCTGGCTACCGGGTGCTGGGCGGCCTGGGCGCGATTGTGGCCGTCTGTGCGGGAATGGCCGGCCTCTATGCCTGCGGAGCCGTCACAGGCTACCAGCCGGACGGCGGCACGGCGGGCAACTGTGGCGACGGCGGGTGTACGACCGTCATCATCGGCGGAGACAGCGGCGCGTCCACGCCAGACGCCAGCAACGTGCCTACGCCGCCGTCGCCCGTGAAGGGATCGACGGACGCGCCCGATTGCGTGGGGTGCACCTTCCCGCCCGACAGCGCGCCCGCTTGCGCCTCGTCGGCGCCCGCGATCAAGATCATCTACCCGAACGACACGGTCCTGATTCCGCCGAACCTCAACGTCATCTCGGTCCAGTGGACGCCCTTCGGCGGCTACCAGAGCTACGAGGTCGACTTCGAGCAGACCGCGGCGAATCCCACGACCGACTGGCGCGTCGTCACGAAGTGCGCGACGCAGACCAACGACATGCAGACCGGCGGCAACGGCACGCCGTCGGGCGGCTGCGAGCTCACGGTCGATCCCCTCACGTGGAGCAAGTTGGTTCAGGCCAACCGGGGCGGCAGCACGCCGCTCACGGTCACGGTCCGCGGCTCCACCGACGGCACGTGCGCCACGCCGTCCACGAACACGATCCATATGTCGATCGCGGAGCAGGACCTGATCGGCACGTACTACTACTGGAAGTCGACCGTCTCGGCGAACGGCGTCGGCGGGCAAATCTTCGCGAAGGTGTTCGGCGATCTGACCGACGCAGAGCAGAACGTCACGAGCGCGGCGATCCAGAACGCGACGTGCAACGGATGCCACTCGCTCTCGCGCGACGGCTCGCGCATGGTCGTCTACTCCGACGACGACGACTCGGACGACGAGTACAGCGACGTGGCGGGGTCCTTGCTCGACATGACGCCCCTCCCCGCGAACCCGGCGAGTGAGCTCACGGGCATCACGGGCGTTCGCGTCGGCGGCCAGCCCCCGGGCTTCAGCGCCGTCCACCCGCTCGCCACCCAGTACGTCACCTCCAACGGTTATCCCTGTTCCAACGGGCGCGCCGGAACATGCGGCACCGCGACCCCCTACCGCGCGGCCGTGCCGACCAACGGCTGGGCGCTCTATAGCGGAGCCAACGGAACGCTCACGAACGGCGTCACCATCGGCGCCGCCGGCCAGCGCCCGACGATGCCGGATTGGTCGGTCGACGGGACGACCCTCGTCTACGTCCAGCCAGGCTCCGTGGCGCAGTACGACGTCGGCGGTCAGTTCGGAACCCGCAACGACGACATGCACATGTTCGGCGGCAGCCTCTACACCGTCCCCTACAACGGCAACGGCGCCTTCGGCACGCCCACCGTCTTTCTCCAGTCCAACGGCGAGAAC
>DASYBG010000029.1:0-92533 GCA_036500865.1 Polyangiaceae bacterium | reverse complement strand
CGCGAGACGACGACTTCGATCATATCAGTCTACTCATATCATTCATCGCACGGCGCGCCGCAGCGCGGCGGCGCGATCCGTCCGCTCCCAGGTGAACAACGTCATGGCCGAGCGACCCCGGCCGATGGTGGCCGGAGCCCGCCCGAAGTGTCCGTACGCCGACGTCGCGCCGTAGATCGGCTTGCGCAGCGCGAGCGCGGCGATGATGCCGCGCGGCGTCAGGTCGAACACCTCGCGCACCGCCTCCATGATGGACGCCTCCGGCACCGTGGAAGTTCCAAACGTGTCCACCATCACCGACACCGGCTCGGCCACGCCGATGGCGTAGGCGAGCTGCACCTCGCAGCGGCGAGCGAGACGCGCCGCGACGATGTTCTTGGCCACCCAGCGCGCGGCGTAGCAGGCTGAGCGGTCCACCTTGGACGGATCTTTCCCGCTGAACGCGCCGCCGCCGTGCCGGCCCATGCCGCCGTACGAGTCGACGATGATCTTGCGCCCCGTGAGGCCACAGTCCCCCTGCGGGCCGCCGATGACGAAGCGCCCCGTCGGGTTGACGTGGATCTTGGTCGCCTTGTCGATGAGCTTCTTCGGGAGCGACTTCTCGATGACGAGCTCAACGATCGCTTCGCGGAGCTGCTTGTACTTCACCTTCTCGTCGTGCTGCGTGCTGACGACGATGGCGTCGATCCGGACCGGGACGTCGTTCTCGTACTCGAGGGTCACCTGCGTCTTGCCGTCGGGCCGGAGGAAGTCCACGGCCTTCTTCTTCCGGACCGCCGCGAGCTGGCGCGCCAGCGTGTGCGCGTATTGGATGGCGGCGGGCATGAGCTCGGGCGTCTCGTCGGTCGCGTAACCGAACATGAGCCCTTGGTCTCCGGCGCCCTGCTCCTTGTGGAGGCCGTCGCCCTCGTTCACGCCCTGCGCGATGTCGGGGCTCTGCCGCTCGACCGCCGTCAGGATCGCGCAGGTCCCCGCGTCGAAGCCCATCGCGGAGTCGACGTAGCCGATCTCTTTGACCGTCTCGCGGACCACCTGCGGGAAGTCGATGCGCGCGCTCGTCGTGATTTCGCCCGCCACGACGACCATCCCGGTCTTCGCGAGCGTCTCGCAGGCGACGCGCGCTTTGCGGTCGTGCGTGAGGATCGCGTCGAGGATCGCGTCCGACACCTGATCGCAAAGCTTGTCCGGGTGACCTTCGGTGACCGACTCGGAGGTGAAACGGTATCGGGACATGACGCTTGGATCTCCTAGGGAGGGCGAGGCGCCCGAGAGGGCGGGTCATCTAATACGTTGGAAGCCTGAAATCAAAGCCGCGCATGCGCGGCTCGCGCGAAAGGGCCGAGCGGCCGAGCAGCCGAGCGTGAGGAGGGGGGGCCGCGGCTTGTCAGAGGGGGCCCCCTCGGCGATACTTCTGCGTTGGAGTAAGGCGCGGGGAGGGTTCACCGTGGTTACGCAGGGCCCGATGGACGGAGACGCCCCGGGGAACGTCGACGCCGACTCCGCGAGTGCGGCCGACCCCCGACAGCCTATCGGGCAGTGCGTCGCCGACAAGTACGCGCTGACCCGCATCATCGGGACAGGGTCGATGGGCTCCGTGTACGAGGGAGTCCACGTCGACCTGGGCAAACGGCTCGCCATCAAGCTGATACGGCCCGAGTTCTGCGACTCCGCTGAAATCGTGGGCCGATTCCGGCGGGAAGCCCGCGCCGCCAGCGCCGCATCGAGCGAGCACATCGTCCAGATCTTCGACTTCGGCCGGGACGAGGCCCTCGGCTTTTACATGGTGAGCGAATACTTGATCGGCGAAGACTTGGAGAAGCGCCTCGAGCGGGAGCCGGGCGTCCCCGTCCCTGTCGCCGCCGACATCGCGTGGCAGGTCGCGCGGGGGCTCGCGCGCGCGCACGCCGTCGGCGTCGTCCACCGCGACCTCAAGCCGGCCAACATCTTTTTGACCCACCGCGACGACGGGTCGCTCCTCGCCAAGATCCTGGACTTCGGCATCTCCAAGATCGACGAGCGCCGGTCCGAGCGCGACGGCGATGCGCGGCCCGAGCCCACGCTGACGAAGCGCGGCACGACGCTCGGCACCCCGCAGTACATGTCGCCCGAGCAGTGCACCGGCAAGGCCCGCCTCGACGCCCGGACCGACGTGTGGTCGCTCTGCGCCGTGCTCTACGAGATGCTCGCGGGGCAGCCTGCCGTGTCCGACGCAGGCGGCTTCATCGCCGCCATGCAGCGCATCGTCTCGGGCGACGTCGTCCAGCTGGTCAAGCGTGCCCCGTGGGTCTCGAAGGAGCTGGCGGCCGTGGTCGACCGCGGGTTGGTCCGCGACCGCGACCGGCGGACGCGCGACGCCGAGACCCTTGCGGCGGAGCTCCTCGCGGCCGCCCAAGCTCCCGCGCCGCGCACGCAGGTGCCGAGCGAGCCCCCACCGTCGAGCGCCGAAGACGCCATGGAAGTCTTCGTGCGGAGCGGCGAAGTCCCCGTGCCCCTCGGCCGCCGGAGAGCCTGAGCCGCCGGCCGACCCCTGGTGATTCGTGCTGCTCGTCATATAAAGCAGCCCAGCATCATGACTTTGCCTCTCGAGCACCCGGACCGCTTCGTCGACCGCCACATAGGACCCACCGAGCAAGAGATTGAAGAGATGCTCCGCGCCGTCGGCGTGGCGTCCGTCGATCAGCTCATCGTGGAGACCATCCCGAGCGCGATTCGGCTCGAGCGCCCGCTCCGCCTCCCGGCGCCGAAGAGCGAGCACGCGCTCCTCCAGCAGCTCGCGTCGGTCGCCGCGGAGAACGAGGTCTGGCGGTCGTTTCTGGGGATGGGCTACTCCGACTGCATCACGCCGCCGGTCATCCAGCGCAACGTCCTCGAGAACCCAGGGTTTTACACGCAGTACACGCCCTACCAGGCGGAGATCTCGCAGGGCCGGCTCGAGGCGCTCCTCAACTTCCAGACGATGGTGAGCGACCTTACCGCCCTCCCCGTCGCGAACGCCTCGCTCCTCGACGAGGCCACCGCCGCGGCCGAAGCCATGCACATGATGGCGTCGTCACGATCGGACGAGGCGCGGCGCGTCCTCTTCGTCTCGGACGGCTGCCACCCGCAGACCATCGACGTCGTCGAGACACGCGCCGAGGCGCTGGGCCTCCGCGTCGTCGTCGGCTCGGCGGAGACGTTCGACTTCGCGGGCGCGGCGGCGTTCGGCGCGCTCCTGCAGTACCCGGCGACCGACGGCGCCGCCGCCGACCCGCGCGCCGTGATCGAGCGGGCCCACGCCGCCGGCGCACTCGTGGCGGTCGCGTGCGATCTCCTGGCGCTGGCCGTGCTGGTCCCACCGGGCGAGCTCGGCGCCGACATCGCCCTCGGCAGCGCGCAGCGCTTCGGCGTACCGCTCGGCTACGGCGGGCCCCACGCGGCGTTCTTCGCCTGCAAGGGCGAGATGGTGCGGAGGCTCCCGGGGCGCATCATCGGCCTCAGCGTCGACGCGCACGGCAAGCCGGCGCTGCGCATGGCCCTGCAGACCCGCGAGCAACACATCCGCCGCGAGCGCGCGACGAGCAACGTGTGCACGGCCCAGGCGCTGCTCGCCGTGTGCGCGGGGATGTTCGCCGTGTACCACGGGCCGGAGGGCATCCGGAAGATCGCCGAGCGCGTCCACGGCGTAGCCGCGGCGTTCGCCCACGGCCTCCGCAAGCTCGGCGTCGGCGTCGCGCACGCGCGCTTCTTCGACACGGTCCGCATCGACGACGACCCGGCCAAGGTCGCGCGGTGGATCGCCGCCGCGCGGCAGCGGCGCTTCAACCTGCGTCGCATCGGCGAGCGCACGATCGTCGTCGCCCTCGACGAGACCACCGCGCCGGCCGACGTGGACGCGCTCCTCGCCGTCTTCCACGACGGGCGGCCCGCGCCGTTCACGTGCGAGGAGCTCGCCCGGGAGGCCGGAACGGCGATCGAGGGCCTCGAGCGCAAGAGCGCGTACCTCACCCACCCGATCTTCCGGAGCCACCACTCCGAGACCAAGATGCTGCGGTACATCCGCACCCTCGAAGCGCGCGACCTCTCGCTCGTGCACTCGATGATCCCGCTCGGCTCGTGCACGATGAAGCTGAACGCGACCGCCGAGATGATGCCCATCACGTGGGCGCGCTTCAGCCGCGTGCACCCGTTCGCGCCCGTCGAGCAGGCGCTCGGCTACCAGACGATCATCCGCCAGCTCGAGGCCATGCTCGGCGAGATCACCGGCTTCCCGGCCGTCAGCCTGCAGCCCAACTCGGGCGCGCAAGGCGAGCTCGCGGGGCTGCTCGTCATTCGCAAGTACCACGCGGTGCGCGGCGAGCCGCAGCGCGACGTGTGCCTCATCCCGGCGAGCGCGCACGGGACGAACCCCGCGTCGGCGGCGATCGCGGGGATGCGTGTCGTCGTCGTGGCGTGCGACGAGAAGGGCTACGTCGACCTCGTCGATCTCGACGCGAAGGCCAAGAGCGTCGCGGCGAACCTCGCCGCGATCATGATCACTTATCCGTCGACCTACGGCGTCTTCGAAGAGGACATCAAGCGCATCTGCGCCGTCGTCCACGAGCACGGCGGCCAGGTGTACATGGACGGCGCGAACCTCAACGCGCAGGTCGGCCTCTGCCGCCCCGCCGACGTCGGCGCCGACGTCTGCCACGTCAACCTCCACAAGACGTTCTGCATCCCGCACGGCGGCGGCGGCCCGGGCATGGGCCCGATCGGCGTCGCCCAGCACCTCGCGGCCTATCTTCCGTCGCACCCGGTGATCGCGGTGGGCGGCGGCGACCCGGCGACCCAGGCCCCCGCGGCGGCACCGTCCGCAGGTCGAGGCGATCACATCGGCGCGATCAGCGCGGCCCCGTGGGGCAGCGCCAGCATCTTGCTCATTTCGTGGGCGTACATCGCAATGATGGGCCCCGAGGGCCTCAAGCGTGCGAGCGAGATCGCGATCTTGAATGCCAACTACGTCGCCGAGCGCCTCCACCCGCACTATCCCGTCTTTTATCGAGGCAAGCGCGGGCGCGTCGCGCACGAGTGCATCCTCGACACGCGGGGCCTCAAGCGAACGGCCGGCGTCGAGGTCGACGACATCGCCAAGCGGCTCATGGATTACGGCTTCCACGCGCCGACGATGAGCTTTCCCATTCCGGGCACGCTGATGGTGGAGCCGACCGAGAGTGAGTCGCTGGACGAGCTCGACCGCTTTTGCGAGGCGATGATCGCCATCCGAAGCGAGATCGCCGCCGTGGAGCAGGGAAAGCTCCCGCGCGACGACAACCCGCTCAAGCACGCACCCCACACCGCGACCGCGATCGCCTCCGCCGACTGGGCGCACCCGTACTCGCGCGAGGAGGCCGCCTTCCCCGCCCCGTGGACGCGCGCGCGGAAGTTCTGGCCCGCCGTCGGCCGCATCAACAACGCCCACGGAGATCGAAACCTCGTCTGCACCTGCGCGCCCGTGGAAGCGTACCAAACGCCGTGATCTCCCAGGGCGAGATGATCGCGCGCGTCGCCGTCGGGGCGGTCCTCGGCGGCGTCATCGGATACGAGCGTGATCTGCATCGCCGTCCCGTCGGGCTCCGCACGCACCTCATCGTGGCGATGGCGGCCGCGACGTTCATGGTCCTGTCGTCGCAGTTCGTCTACTGGCAGCACTACGGCAAGGACGACCTCGTCGAGGTCGACTCCTCGCGCATCGCGGCCTCGGTGGTGTCCGCCGTCGGCTTCCTCGGCGGCGGCGCGATCCTGCGCACCGGGCTGACCGTGCATGGGCTCACGACCGCCGCGGGGCTCTGGCTCGTGACGGCCATCGGCATGTGCGCCGGCGCGGGCATGTACATGGAGAGCAGCGTCGTCACGCTCATGGGCATCATCGCGCTGACGTTCCTCCGCCGCTTCGAGGACAAGAACGACCACCTGATCCGGAGGCGCGTCTCCGTCGTCCTCGGCGACGACGCCCACGACGTCACCGCGGTCGTCGACGCGCTCACCTCGTTCGGCGCCGTCGTCTCCGACGTCGAGTACGAGCGGCGCGTCGACGACGCGAAGAAGCGCATCGCCGCCACGTTCGACGTCGAGTTCCCCGACTCGCTGAGCGTCGCGAAGCTGATCACGGCGCTCGAGTCGGTGCAGGGGGTGCGGCGCGTCGTCGTGCAACACGTCTAGGGCGCGCCGCTCCCTCGTCAGGTCGTGGCGAGGGTGGGAGCCGCGGCGGAGGTCGCGGTGCTCGACGAGAGCGCCTGCGTCAGGATCGAGGTCGCGTCCTGGAAGGCCTGGCTCATCGCGCTCGACTGGCCGCCGCCGCCGCCGCCGCCGCCGTGGTGATGGTGATGGTGGTGGGCGCCGCCGCTGCCGCTCGCGTCGCCCGCCTGGCCCACGCCGGCCGCGCCCTGGGGCGGCTGCGGGGGCTGGAGGCTGCCCGTCTGGGCGGCCTGGTTCAGATTGTTCGCGATGGCGTTGAGCCGCTGCGCGTCTGCGCCGGTCGCCTGGCTGGCGGCGTTCTGGAAGCTCGTCGCGAGCTGGCTGGCGACCTGCTTGAACTGCGCCGGGTTCGACTGCGACAGCTGCTGGAGGTCGCTGAAGAACTGACCCGGGCCCGAGATCGTGGCCGTCTCGGCCCCGCCGATCGCGCCGGGAGCGACGCTGCCGGTCGATTGGGTCGAGTTGCCGATGGCGCCGATGTCGTACGCTTGATTGGTGCTGATGCTTCCGTTCACGTTCTGAATGCTCATGGGGTGCTGCTCCTTGGGGCGCCTGCCGGCGAATCCGCGATGACTGCAATCGAGGAAACGGCAGTCTTGGCCGATGCTTTCAGCGAGGCGCGATGTCTCGGCGACCCGCGTGGCGCGCGCGATCGACACGATTTACAGTCGTTTGCGTTGCCTTTCGCGCGCGCACGTGGCGCCGGGCGGCCCGAGGGGGCCATCGGCTTTCGGACGAACCGTCGCGCCGCGCGGACGGGCCGACACGCGCGCGACCGATGAAATCGCCGACGAACGCGGCTACCCTGCCGCACACGTGACCGCACACCCCGTCGAATCCGCCGCCCGCCGAACGCCACTCTACGCCGAGCACGTCGCGCTCGGCGCCCGCCTCGTGCCCTTCGCGGGCTGGGAGATGCCGATCCAGTACACGGGGATCGTCGACGAGCACCAGGCGGTGCGACACGCGGCGGGTCTCTTCGACGTCAGCCACATGGGGGAGCTCGTCCTCCGCGGCCCTTACGCCGAGAACGTCGTCGACTACCTCGTGACGAACGACGCGAAGCGCCTGCCCGACGGGCACGCGATGTACACGTGCGCGTGCAGCGAACAGGGCACCATCCTCGACGATCTCATCGTGTACCGGCACTCGCGCGAAGACTGGCTGGTCGTCTGCAACGCGTCGAACGTCGCGAAGATGAGCAGCCACTTCGGCCTCGCGGCCGCCGGGCACTGCGACTTCGAAGACCGCAGCGAGAAGACCGCGCTCCTGGCCGTGCAGGGCCCGCGCGCCTACGACGTGCTCGTTCGCCTCGGCGGCGACGGGGTCGATCTCACCCGCCTCGCGTCGTTCGCGCTGCGCGACGCGGAGCTCGCGGGCGTCCGCTGCATGGTGGCGCGCACCGGCTACACCGGCGAAGACGGCGCGGAGATCTTCTGCGCCACCGACGACGCGGCGCCCCTCTGGCGCGCCATCCTCGCCGCCGGCGGCCCCCTCGGTCTCAAACCGGTGGGCCTCGGCGCGCGCGACACGCTGCGCCTCGAAGCCCGCCTCTCGCTCTACGGCAACGACATCGACGAGACCACCCAGCCCTTCGAGGCGGGGCTCGGATGGGTCGTGAAGCTCGACAAGGGCGACTTCGTCGGCCGGGCCGCGCTCGTCGAGGAGAAGACACGCTTGCCGATCCGCGGCCTCGTCGGCTTCGAGATGGTCGGGCGCGGAGTGGCGCGGCACGGCTACGTCCTGCGGGGCATGGACGAGGCCGAGGTGGGGGTCTGCACGAGCGGCAGCCCGGGGCCGACGGTTGGCAAGAACATCGGGCTCGGCTATTTGCCGGCGGCGATGACCCGCGTCGGCACGCCATTCTTGGTCGACTGCCGCGGCAGGAACATCGAAGCCATCGTGGTCAAAACCCCGTTTTACAAGCGAGCGATCTAAATGGGCGCCCAAGTCCCCGCCGATCTCCGGTACACGAAAGAGCACGAGTGGGCGCGCGTCGGCGCCGGCGAGATTGCCATCGGCATCACGGCGTTCGCCGTCGAGCAGCTCGGCGACGTGACGCTCGTGAACCTCGACGTGAAGGTCGGGGACGTCGTCCCGGCGGGCAAGGCGTTCGGGACGATCGAGAGCGTCAAGACATTGAGCGACCTCTACGCGCCCGTCGCGGGCAAGGTGGTACGCATCAACGACGCGCTCACGACGCAAGCCGAGCTCGTGAACGAAGACTGCTACGGCAAGGCGTGGATGATCGCGATCGCGCCGGACGACCCGCGCGCGGTCGACGCGCTGATGGACGCGGCCGCGTACGGCCAGTACCTGACGACCGCCGCCCAGCACTGACGGCCGGCGCGCCGCCGCGGCGAGGCGGGCTACTTCTGGGGGCCGCCGTGACCGGGGCCGAGGATGGAGTGCATCGCGGCGACGGCGTCGAAGTGCTCGACGTGCGGCGGGTGGTGGCACGACAGGCACACGGACGCCTGCGGCTTGGCGATGATCGTCTCGGGGTCGAGGGGGCTCAAGAGGTGCTTGGAGCCCGGCCCGTGGCAGACCTCGCACTGCACGTCGCGCAGCTTGTCGACGTGCGTGACGGTGCTGCCGCCCGGCTTCTCGTAGCCGGTGACGTGACAGCCGACGCACTCGAGGTTGAACTCCTTGAACTGCGAGGACAAGGTCGCGTACGCGCGGGCATGGGCGGTGTGCTCCCAGACGGCCTTGGCGGGCGCGTGGCAGCTCGCGCACTCGTCGATGCCCACGTAGAAGGCCTCGTCTTTGGCGTGGGGAGGCGGCTTGCGGTCGGCGAAGAGGACGCGATTGTGATCGTCGACGGCCTTGTAGTAGGCGACCATTTCCGCGTCGATCGCGGGGTCCTTCCCGAGGGACTCGGCGATCGGCTGAAGGGCGTAGCGGAAGTAGCTGCCGTGGGCCGGAGCCACCGGCGGGCGGGACGCGAGCGCGTCGCGCTCTTTCTCTAAGCCGCCAAGCTCGCGCTTTCGCGCGTCGAGGTCGGCCGGAGAGACCGCGGGGTCCTTCTGCCAGGCGGCGATCTTGGCGCGGAGGTCGTCGATGCGCCGGCCGAGGTCTTCGCGCTTCCTTGCGAGCTCGAGGCCGCCGCCGTCGGCGAGCTTGAGGACGTGGCCCGGCTCGATGGGGTCGCGCACGAAGAGATCGAGAACGGCGACGCTCTGGAGATGGTTGGCCGGCTGCACGACGAGGACGCCGCCGACTTCTTCCGCGTCGGCCGCCGTGGTGTTCGCTTCGCCGTGCGAGCCCGGCGATCCGACGACGACGACGTTGAGCTCGGGGACCGCGTCGGCGATGCGCTTCGCGGCGCCGCGGCCGACCGACAGGAGCGCGACGAGCACGTTCGCGCCCTGCGCCTTGGCCGCGTCGACTCCGCGCCGAACGGCCTGCGCGACGTCCGCGGGGGCCGCGGGTCGGTCCCCCGCGGGCTGCCCGTAGCCGACGAAGCCGACCCTGACGCCGCCCACCCTGCGGACGGCTTCGCTCACGAACGGCGCGGCGGGATCGATACCGTCGATCGCGGCGGCGCCGGACGCCGCGACGAGCGCGTCGAGGCTCGGAGCGCCGGCCGCCCAGTCGTTGGCGCCGGTGGAGAAGGCGGCGAAGTCGAGGCCCCGGAGGACGCGCGCGATCGTCTCGGCCTTGATGCGGTCCTGATCGGCGCGCTCGGGATCGAGGACGTCGTCGAGGAAGAAGAGCGGCCCCGCCGAAACGAGCACCGCGGCGGGCGCATGCGCCTTCTCGCTCTTCACCCACGCGCCAAGGTGACCGAGCCCCCCGAGCTGGTCCTTCGTGCAGCCGCAGGGCTCGAGCGCGCCCGCGAGGTCGCTCATGAGATAGAGGCGCACGGTGGGGGGACCAGCCGACGTGTCGCCGTGGCCGGCGCCGTTGGCCGGCGCCCCGGTGGGCTTGCATCCCTCACACGCGAGGAGACCCACGCACGCCGCCGCCGCGACGGACGCCCACACCCAAGCGCCCACCCGGCCGAGCTGGCCGAACCCCGAAGCCGAGCGAGCCGTCATTTTGTGCTCCACGGGCGCGACATAGATACACTCGCTCTGATGCCGTCGGGTGAAAACCATCCTGCCCGGGGTGTGCCGCGACCGCTCTCGGGGGGGCCCGTGAAGTTCGGGCCGTACTGGCTGGACGCCCGCCTCGCCGTGGGCGGCACGGCGGAAGTATACCTGGCGCGCCCGCTCGACCCCAATTCCAAGCCGCGCAAGCTCATCGTCAAGCGGCTGCTCCCGCACTTCGCGTCCGACGGGGAGGGCCGCACGATGTTCGAGCGCGAGGCGGCGCTCCACGCGCTCGTGCACCACGAGAACGTGGTGCAGGTCTACGCGTCCGGCATGGCCGGCGACGAGCCCTGGCTCGCCATGGAGTTCGTCGACGGCTGTGACCTCTACCGGATGCTCCGGCGCGTGGCGAGCGACAGCCGCATGCTGCTGTCCGGCGTGTCGACGTACGTGGCCCGGCAGGTCCTCTCGGCGCTCGGGAGCGTCCACGAGGCGCGCGACGCCACCGGCCGGCCGATGCTCATCGTCCATCGCGACGTCACGCCGTCGAACATCTATCTCTCGCACGACGGCCAGGTGAAGCTCGGCGACTTCGGCATCGCGCGGGCGAACCGGGCGACGCTCCGGTCGGTCGGGAGCGACATGCTCAAGGGCAAGCTCGCGTACCTGGCGCCCGAGCAGGTCGCGGGCGAGCCCTTCGACTTTCGGGCAGACCTCTTCTCCATCGCGGTGGTCCTCGCCGAGATGCTGATGGGCAAGCCCCTCTTCGCCGGCAGCGGGCAGCTCGCCGTGCTCCTCGCCATCCGCGACTGCCGGATCGACGCCCTCCGGGAGTCGAGGGACCTCTTGCCGCCGGGCCTCTACGAAGTGCTCGAGCGGGCACTCGCGCGCGAGCCCGCGCGGAGGTTCCCGTCCGCGGCCGCCCTCTCGGCGGCCCTCGAGCCGTTCGACGACGGCCCCCAAGGGGCGCGCGCGGAGCTTGCGTCGCTCGTGCGGTGGGTCCGCTCGGCGCCGTCCGCGGAGCAGCTCCAGGCCGTACGCGAGAGCGCGGGGAAGATCCGCGCTGCCGTGGCCGCGCGCGACAGCGGCGTCCAGCAGGACCCGACGACGGGCGAGTACGTGGCCATTCCGTCGCGCATCCTCACGCAGCAAGGGGCGCGCCTCGGACCGTGGCCCTTCGCGCGTCTGGTCGAGGCGATCGCGACCGGCGAGATCGGGCGCGGCGACGAGGTCGACTACCTCGGGCGCGGCTTCGCGGCGCTCGAGTCGATCGAGGAGCTATCCCGCTTCCTGCCCGCCCGCTCGGTGACGACCGACCCCCTGGCCGGCGTCGGCACGCCCGACTTCATCGACGAAGTGTCGACGGAGTCGCTCGCGACCGTCCTCTTGCGCGTCGTGGAGACCGACGCGACCGGCGTCCTCTTCGCCGAAGGTCCGACGGAGGCGAGGCCCACCAAGACGCCGAGCTCCCCCCCGGGCGGCGAGGCGGGCCGCAAGGAGCTCTACTTCGTCAACGGCAAGCTCCACCACGTCGCGTCCAACAACGCCGGCGAGCTCCTCGGCGAGTACCTGGTCCGCCGCTCGATGCTCTCGCGCGAGGAGCTCGACTTCGCCCTCGCCGTCCTTCCTCGGTACGGCGGCCGGATGGGCGACACGTTGATCTCCCTCGGGCTCGTCGCGTCGCTCGACATCTTCCGCGCCATCCGGGACCAGGGCCGCGACCGCATCGTGCACCTCTTCCAGTGGCGCACCGGCCGCATCGCCTTTTTCACCGGACAGACGGCGCCGCACGTCGAGTTCCCGCTCGACCTCGAGCTCGTCCCCCTCGTCGTCGCCGGCGTGGAGGCGGCCGAGTCGAACGACGCCCCCCTCATGAAATGGCGCGCGCGCTTCGACGACGTCATCGGGACCGCGAAGCTCCCGAGCACGCGGATGCAGTCGGCTTCGTGGCCGCCGCTCTACCGCCGGCTGCTCGACGTCCTCGGCGATCCACGGCCCCTGCGCGAGGTGCTGGCGACGATGGCGCGGTCGGAGACGACGACGGCGAACGAAGTGCTGCGCGCGCTCGAAGTCCTGCAGATCGCGAACCTCGCCGCCTGGCGCTAGGAAGCCTTACCTCGCGGCCGCGGCGGCGCCGCCCGAGAACGGGAGGACCGACTTCAAGTCCTCGTCGTTGAACCGGAGCGTCACGCCGAGGAAGTAGTCGCGGAGGTTCGCGTTGTCGAACACGTGGTCGACGCCGCCGAGGAGCCAGAGGTGGTTGATGAACTCGTACGCGAGCGACACGCGGTAGCGCGGCTGGACGGAGAAGGCGAAGCCGAAGAGGTCGTTTTGGATCTCGACTCTGTCCTGCAAGAGGTGGAGATCGAGGCCGGCGCCGCCCGTCGACTCGATGATGCCGAAGCGCCCGGTGAGGGGCCCGACGCGCTTCGCGAGCTCGAGGGAAAAGAGGAACGCGGTGCTCTCGGTGAGCGTCTTGGTCGTGTACGCCGGCGGCATCTGCAGGTTGGTGGTCGTCACGTCCTGCTGGGTGATCGACTGGGCGCCGCGCGGGTCGTTCACGATCTCGACGAGGAAGTACTTGTCCTCGCGGGGCTGGATACGAAGCTGCACGTACGTCTTGATGCTGTTGGCGAGGAAGTTGTAGTCGGTCCGCAGGCCCACGATGGTCTGGAGGCGCGTCAGGTTCTGGACGTAGTCGTTGACGCCCTCGGCGACGCCCTGCACCTCGTTGATGAGCGCGTCGTCCTTCGTGAGCTTGCCGACTGTGCCTTCGCCGCGGTCGATGCGGCCCGTGATGCTGTCGACGTGTCCGATCGCGCTCTCGAGGCTCTTGCTCGCGCGATCGAGGTGCTCGATCGTGTCGCGGAGGTCGCCCTGCTTGGCGTCGGGGCTCTGGTTGGCCGCGGCCAGCATTTCGCGGACGTCTTGCGTGACGACGCGGAGGTTCTCGAGGATCTTCGCGAGCTCGGGGTTTGTGTTCTGGGTGATCTGCGCGATGTTGGCGAGCGACTCGCGGATGGCCTCGCGGTTCTCGCGGACGGTGGTGTTCACGGCGTCGGTCGCGTCGGCGAGGTTCTGCAGGATGGCCTTGATGTTCTCGCCGCCCTGCTGGGTGCCGATCGACTTCGCGAGCTGCTCGGTGACGAGCTTCACGTCGTCGGCGATGGCCTTGACCTCTCCCATGACGTCCGAGGCGGTCGCCTCGCTGACGACGTTGTGGATCTCGTCGCCGTCGTGGAGCCTGGGGCGGTCGGGCGTGCCGGGCGTGAGCACCACCGCGGCCTCGCCGAGGAGCGAGGTGCTCTTCTTTCCCAGCGTCGCGTTCTCGTAGAGGACGACGTCGCTCTTGACCTTCACGTCGAGCCGGGCCTCGCCCCTCTCGAGCTTGATGGCGTCGAGCGAGCCGACCGGGATGCCCGCGACGGTGACGCGCGAGTGGGCCGCGAGGCCGGTGGCGTCGACGATATACGCGTGCACCGTGTAAGCGCCCCCGCCGCTAACTTCCGTGCTGACGAACCGAAAGACCCCGTAGGCGGCGGCCCCAATCCCCAGCGCAAAGACACCGACCTTGGCCGCCTGCGTGCTTCTCGCCATATACGCGCGGCGGCTACGCTATCACGTGCGCGTCCGCAGGCTCGAGCGAACCCCCTCTCCCGACTAAGGAAACTCTTCGAGGGACGTATCGGGCTCCGGCGCCTCCACGGCCCCTCCCGTCGACGGAGGAAGCGGGATGGTGTCGAGCTCGCCGTCGAGGTCGGCGCGCAGCCTGTCGAACTCGTCGCGGCGAGCGCGCGGGATGACGCGGACTCCGTCGAGCCGAAGGGTCATCGGGTCGATGAACGTCCCGTTTTGGATCATCCCGAAGTGAAGGTGCGGTCCGGTCACGCGCCCGGTCTGCCCGACGTACGCGATGAGCTGCCGCTGTTCGACGTGCTCGCCCACGTGGAGGCCCGCCGCGTAGCGCGAGAGGTGGCAGTACACGCTTGACATGCCGTGCGGGTGATTGATCTGCACGCGGTTGCCGCACGGCCCGTCGAAGCCGACGCTCGCCACGACGCCCGCCGCGGTCGCGTAGACCGGCGCGCCGACGGGCGCCGCGAGGTCGACGCCGTTGTGCGGCATGACGACATGCAGGACGGGGTGCATGCGGTGCGGGTTGAAGCGTGAGACCACCCGCGCCAGAGGCAGCGGCATACGCCAGCCGCCGTGCACGGGCTGGCGGCCCTTCGCGTCGTACCACCCGTGGCGCTTCGCGGCCCCCTCGTCCTGGCCGAACCAGTAGACGCGAATCGACGGCGCGTTCGAGGCCGCGGGGAAGTACTCGATCGCGTCGAGCGAGGCGCACCGCACGACCTCCCCGCCGACCCGCTCCTGGGTCGCGACGATGCGCAGGCGCGTCCCCGGACGGATGTTGGAGATCTCGGCGTGGCCGTCGAGCGCGTCGTCGAGCATGGCGAGGACGTCGTCGACCGGGCCGAGGCCGGCCTCGGCGAGGGCCGCGCGCAAGTCCGTGGCCACGACGACGGCCGTGCGAATGCGAAAGGGCTCGGGGTAGAGCTCGAGCCTGCGCGCCACGAGAGGGCCCGCCGTGCCCGCGTCGGCCTCTTCGCGCGCTTGCCACACGTCGAGCGGGGAGCTCGCGAACTCGTACGCGACGACGCGGCCGCTCGCCTTGTCGCGCGCGAGGAGGAACGCGTCCTTCGGGTCGAGCCGCTCGATGTTCCGCTCTTCGGAGAGAGAGGCGGTAACCCGGTGCGCTTCAGCCGGGGAGAGGCCTGCGCTCGCGAGCGCGGCGAGCATGGGGCGGTGCCCGATGACCGCATCGACGAGGGACACGTCGGGATCGTCGCCGAGGCGCGCGACGCGCCACAAAGTGGGACGGGCGGGGCCTCCATCGTCGTTTGCGTCGAGCGGGGCGTCGGGCCCCGCATCGTCGAGGGCGGGCTCGAGCCCCGCCACCGATCCCGCGATGCGCGCCGCGGTAGCCTGCCCAATCGGATGCGCGGTGCCGCCCGCGGCGAAGATCACCGCCGCGACCGTGCCGAGCAACGCGGCGACTCCCGCGCCGGCGAGGGCCGCGCGCGGACGCAGGGACGAAAGACCAAACGGCCACGACGATCGCTTGGGAGGCGCGCCTTGCGGGGCGGGGCGCTGGGACCGCGAGACGGGAAGCGCGCTCGGCGTCGACCCGGGCTCGGGGGTGCTGGCGCTTGCCGGCGGCGTCGCGGCCTCTTCGGCGGGCGGGGGCGTCGGGTCGGCCCGCGCGGCGTCCTGCTCTGCCACATGGGCTTCTTCGCGCGGTGCGTCGACCGACGCGGCGCCCTTCGACGCTTCGCCGCCGCCCTCCACGGCCACGCCTGCCGCCTGTGACTTGGGAGACCCCGTGCCGTCCGCGTCAGTCACCGTAAGAGCGCCCTTAGCGGTATCGGCAGCCGCGTGCAACCGCGCGTGCACGGTGCACGCATCATTCGTATCTCGCCTTCCGCCACGGTTTCGTCGTAGGCTTCAAGGTAGGGGATTCCGCGCACGATGGACGAGCACACCAAGCAGCTCCTCCTCCTTGGCCGCGAGCATTATCAGCGGCGCGAGTTCGAGAAGGCCGAAGAGACGCTCCGCGAGGTGCTCAAGCGGGACGACCGCGTGGCCGACGTGCACGACATGCTCGGGATCATCTTTCACCTCCGCGGCAACCTCTCCGCGGCCGAGCGGCACTTCGAGCGCGCGCTGGCGATCAACCCCGGGTACACCGAGGCCGCGCTCAACCTCGCGGTGACCTACAACGACCGCGGCCGCTACGAGGCGGCCCGCCAGCTCTACGCCCGCTTCAAGACCGCGCCCGTCGGAGCGCCCGCGGGGCTCGACCCGTTCGCGCGCGGGAAGATCGCGAACATGCACGCGGAGGTGGGCGAGGCGTACGCCGACGCGGGGCTGGTCCGCGAGGCCATCGAAGAGTACGAGAAGGCCGTCGTCCTCTGCCCGCACTTCGCCGACCTGCGCACGCGCCTCGGCTCCCTGTTCCGCGCGCAGAACGACCTCGCGCACGCCCGCGAGCAGTACGAGGCCGCCATCGAGACGCGTCCGAGCTACGTGCCGGCGCGCATGCAGCTCGGCGTGACGCTGCTGTCCATGGGCGACAGCGCTGCGGCCGTCGAAGAATGGCGCCGCGTGCTCGAGATAGAGCCCGACAACGCGCGCGCGAAGATGTACCTGCGCGTGGTGACGGCGGCCCGGGCCGACGACTCGGGCGCGATGCCGTCCGCGGCGGCGGCCGACAGCGTCGACGAGTCGAGCCGCTAGTCGATCGGTGGGACGCGATCACCAGCGAGCTGTGGTTCTACGTGCAAGCGCGAGGCGCCGAGTCGGCCTGGAACTCGAGGATGTCTCTACGCTCGCGGCGATGTATCGGGCGGTATCCCGAGTCGCGTGAAGGCGCCAGGGACCGCGCCTGCTCCCACCTCGTAGACACAGACGCGCAACAGCGTCGCCACCGGCCGGGGCGCCCGCACGAGCGAAGCAGGCGCGGCCAGAGCCTGGACGGGCCGCGGCGCGACTTGCTTACACGTCCGCCGGCAGCGTCCCGCGCGAGAGCATCGAACGCCAGCCCGCGAGTCCCGTGTCACGACCGACGACCATACCGACGATGGGAGCTACTCCGAGGCCCACGACCTGCTGTTTGAAGGAGGCCATCTCGGGTGGCAGACCACTCGTGTCCCCGGAATAGATCGCCGTCGGAAGAAGAAGCGAGACGCCGAGCGCCGCGAGCATCACGACCGGCGGAAGCACCCACGCGACCAGAAACCACCTCGTTGGCCGAAAGAGCAGTGCGAGCGGCTGTGCGATCGGCTCCCGGTAGACGAACTGCTGAAGCCCGATTGCCACCAGCGCCGGGCAAAGCATGAGGAAGTTGAGGACCGCGATACCGGCGACTGATGACTTGCGTAGCAAACTCCCTGCGTCGCCCGACGCCACGCGATGGAGACGCTCAAACGCCGTCAGAACTTGACACCCACTTGCCCGTTCCCCATGAACGCCGCCCTGGAGTTGTCCATTCCCGGTGTCAGAAAGACGTCCGCATCGGCGCCGACGAACCACGTACCGAAGCCGATCAGTGCCGTCACGCCGGGCTCGACATACAAGTTGTGAATATCCTGGCTGCCGCCGCCCGAAAGCGAATAGTGAAGGGTGTAACTGCCGATTTGGACCGTCGGCCGGAGCGTCAAGATCTGCAGCCTGAAGCTGTAGCCGCCCTCGAAGCCATAGAGCCACCCCGATTCCGACTCTATTGGACCGGGCGGGGCGAAGACGGCGGAAGAAGGAGCCACGGACTCAGTATTGCTCCCACCGAGGTAGTACATCGCGGAAACGCCCCCATAGATGCCGAAGATCGAGACGCCGGCACGACCCCCCAGGCCGAAACCGAGGGCGCCCGTGCCGCCATTGACGTCGTCTTTAATGGGGCTCGACGCCCCGCCGACCCTCGCAGCCACCTCAATGTCGACCGGACCGACGGCCCACGCGGAGCGCGCGAAGCTGAAAGCAAAGGTGAGCCCCCCCAGTGCAATGAATAAGATCGAAGTAGTTTTCATAAGGCTAAACAGTGTCCCGGATTGGGGTCGAGAACAAGAGCGCCCGCATGCCGCTAGTCGGTCACCTCGGGCAAAGCGAAAGAGCCGACCTCCGCTCGACCGAGCGACAGATCGCGCGACTCCGCCGCCGAGGCCATCGTCGCCTCCGCCTCGAAGACCTCGGCGAACGGCACGAGCGCGTCACGCGCCACGTCTTCGACGGACGGCGAGACACCTGCGAGGCTCTCGATCGACGCCACGGCGTGCGAGGACAGACCACACGGCACGATGAGCCGGAAGCCTTCGAGGTCCGTCGTCACGTTGAGCGCGAAGCCGTGCATGGTCACCCAGCGCGAGATGCGCACGCCGATGGCGCCGACTTTCGCCGGACGGGCCGCGCCGCCTTCGTGCCGCGGATCGCCGCGCCACGCGCGCGGGCTCCCCTCGTCCGCCCACACCCCGACGAGCTTCGAGTCGCCCTCGAGGAACCTCGCGTCCACGCCGTGCCGCTGCGCCAGCGCGATCATGACGCGCGCGAGGTCGCGGACGTAGCGCCGCACGTCGCAACGGTCGGGGCGCAGATCGAAGATGGGATACGCCACGAGCTGGCCAGGGCCGTGGTAGGTGACGTCGCCCCCGCGCCCGGTCTCGTGGAGGTCGACGCCCAGGGCCTCGAGGCGCGCGCGGGGAGCGAGCACGTGCTCGGCGTTCGCGGCGCGACCGAGGGTGATGACCGGGTCGTGCTCGAGCAGGAGGAGCGTGTCGCCCACTTCGCCCCGGACGCGCGCGTCGAGGAGGCGCTGCTGCAGGGCGTGGGCGCGGTCGTATCGGACGCGCCCGAGCCAGTGGGCGGTGATTCCTCTCATCGTGACCGCACGCCGCGTGCCCTCACGAGCGAAAGTAGTTCGGGGCTTCTTCGGTGACGATGACGTCGTGGACGTGGCTCTCCCGGAGGCCTTGCGACGTGATGCGGACGAAGCGCGCGTTGGCGCGGAGCTCCTGGACGGTGCGGCACCCGGCGTAGCCCATCCCGCTCCGGAGGCCGCCGACGATTTGGTAGAGGATCGACGCGAGCGATCCGCGGTGCGGAACGCGGCCCTCGATGCCCTCGGGGACGAGCTTCTCGTCGGCGGCGCCCGCCTGGCCGTAGCGGTCGCGGCTCCCCTTCTTCATTGCGCCGATGCTGCCCATGCCGCGGTACACCTTGTAGCTGCGACCTTGGTAGAGGATGAGGTCCCCGGGCGACTCGTCGGTGCCCGCGAAGAGCGACCCGATCATCACGCTGCTCGCGCCCGCGGCGATGGCCTTGACCACGTCGCCCGAGTGCTTCACGCCTCCGTCGGAGATGAGGGGGATGCCGTGCCGCTCGGCGACGCGCGCACAGTCGCTCACGGCGCTGATTTGGGGCACGCCCACGCCGGCGACGACGCGCGTCGTGCAGATGCTGCCGGGGCCGATGCCGACCTTGACCGCGTCCGCTCCGGCGTCGATGAGCGCCTCGGTGGCCTCCCCCGTGGCCACGTTGCCCGCGATGACCTTGACGTTCGAAAACTCTTTCTTCGTCGCCCGCACCGTGTCGATGACGCCCTTGTGGTGGCCGTGGGCGGTGTCGATGGCGATGACGTCGGCGCCGGCGGCGACGAGGGCCGCGGTCCGCTCGTGCCGGTCGGGCCCGGGGCCGATCGCGGCGCCGACGCGGAGGCGCCGCCCGTCGTCCTTGATGGCGTGCGGGTACTTGTCCGCCTGCAAAATGTCCTTGATCGTGATGAGGCCGACGAGCTTCCCGTCGGCGTCGACCACGAGGAGCTTCTCGATGCGGTGCTTGTGGAGGAGCCGCTTCGCTTCGTCGACGCCGACCCCCGGCGTCACCGTGACGAGGTCGCGTGTCATGAGGGCGCTGACGGGCTGGTCGAGGTTCTGCTCGAACCGGATGTCGCGCGCGGTCAAGATGCCGACGGGGCGCTCGCCCTCGACGATGGGGACGCCGCTGATGTCGTGCTCGCGCATGACCTCGAGCGCGGCGCGCAGGGACTGCGAGGGGCGCGCGGTAACGGGAGCGAGGATCATGCCGCTCTCCGCGCGCTTCACGCGCTCGACCTCCCGGGCCTGCGCGGCGATGGGCAGGTTCTTGTGGATGATGCCGATGCCGCCCTCGCGCGCCATCGTGATCGCGGTGCGGCTCTCGGTGACCGAGTCCATCGCCGCGCTGAGGATGGGGACGTGGAGGTCGAGCCCCCGGCATAGCCGCGTCTTGACGTCGACGTCCTTGGGCAACACTTCGCTGTACGCGGGGACAAGGAGGACGTCGTCGAACGTCAAGCACTCGCGCAGCTTGTCTTCGAGCATGTCGCTATATAGCGCGCCCGGGGCGGCCTCGAAAAGACGGTCCAGGGGCGAGCGCCCTCGACGCGCGTCCTCCCGGGCCGGCCGCCCGGTGCCCCCCCGTCAGTCGGGTATCCGCCGACCCAGGGCCATCTGCTCTTCCCGGTACTCTTCGATCCGGACGTTGAACGTGTGGGCGACATCGGGGTCGAACTGCGTACTGCTGCAGCGCTCGATCTCGCCCACCGCGACCTCGTGGGGGAGTGCGCGCCGGTAGGCGCGGTCGCTCGTCATGGCGTCGTACGTGTCGGCCACGGAGATGATGCGCGCGATGAGCGGCACGTCCTGCCCCTTCAGCCCGAGCGGATATCCGCGCCCGTCCCAGCGCTCGTGATGGAGGTGCACGCCGGGGATGAGGGGGTGCAGGAACTTGATGGGGTCGAGGATGTCGCGCCCGTAGACGGGGTGTCGCTTGAAGACCTCGTACTCGTCCTGCGTCAGCTTGCCGGGCTTGTTCAGGTTCATGACGCACCCGATCTTGCCGATGTCGTGCATGAGCGCGCTCTGCCGCACGATCTCGATGACGTCGATCGAGAGCCCGAGGCGATGCGCGAGCTGCATCGCATAGTCCGCGACGCGCTCGGAGTGCCCGGCCGTATAGCGATCCATCTTGTCGATGGCGCGCGCCAGGCCCTCGATGGTCTGCCGGAAGGTGGCGCGGAGGTCCTCGTAGAGGCGCGCGTTCTCGATCGCCGCCGCGGCGCGCGAGCCGACGATCGAGAGGAGCTTGCGGTGTCCCTCGTTGAACCGCTTGAGCTTCGTGAAACTGGCGACGCCGATCCAACCGAGGAGGCGGGCCTTCATCCGCAAGGGCACCGACACGATCGAAACGAGCGGCACCGACGGCGGAGACGAGAAGAAGCGCGACCCCTTGGTCCCCTGCTCGAGCAAGCCCGAAGCCCCGCTGTAGTGCTCGACGAAGGCGCGCGGCGACATGGCGCCGTAGTCCATGCTGCCCGGGGACGGCTCGTTCGACGGCGGCGGAATGGTCGCCGGCGAGCGGAGCGTCGGCACGGCCGAGTCGGGAACCGCGGCGTCGGCGGCGGCCGAACGGATGAGACGCTGCCGCTCGAAGTACCCCCCCTCGCCGTCGTCCAGCCAGGTGGAGACGAGGTCGCCCTTGAGCTCCTCGAGCGCGGTGTCTCCGATGGTCGCGAGCACCTCGTCGAGCGAAAGGCTCGCGGCGATCGCCTCGCTCACGGCGTAGAGCGACACCGCCTCGCGGAGCCGAAGGTTCTCGGCCGAGAGACGCTGCTTGTCGATGCCGCGCTGGACGACGCGGATGACCTCTTCGACCTTGAACGGCTTGAGGATGTAGTCGTACGCCCCGCGCTTCATCGCGTCGATCGCGGTCTCGACCGTGCCGAAGCCGGTCATGATCACCGTGAGGGCGTTGGGCGCCGCCGTACCGATCGCCTCGAGGAGCTCGATGCCCCCCATCCGCGGCATCTTCAAGTCGCTGATGATGAGGTCGTAGTGGTGGCTGTGGAGCTCTTCGAGCGCGGCCGCTCCGTCCTCGGCGGTGCGAACGATGTAGCCCTCCATGCCGAGGAAGTCGGCGAGGATGTCGCGGATGAACTTCTCGTCGTCGACGATGAGAACCCGCGGACGCTCTTCGCTGGCCAATGACGTCGACATGAGACGTGGAAATCGTTGCCGATACTACCAGAGAAGCTCCGTCGACTTGCGCCGAAGACGAGCGCGTGAAAACGTTCTCCCACGGAGGCCGATGGCGGCGAGGCAGAACCCTGGGTGGCCGTCGTGGTGGGCGCCGGGTCTGCGGATCCGCAGCGATTGGCCGCGGTGGGCGCAGGCCGGCTCGAGCGGCGGCGCGGGGATGGCCCGCGTGCTCGGCGGGTACGCGGCGATGGGCGCGGCCGCCGTGGTGACGGCGCTCGCGCTGGGGCACGACCCGCTCTCGTGCGAGGGGTGGCTCCACGCGACGGGGACGGCGTCGGTGCTGCTCAGCTCCGGGCTGGGGCTGTGCCTCGGAGCGGTCACCGTGGCGGCGACCCCCACGATCGTGCGGCGCGCGTCGTGGGCCCGCGCGCTCCATTCGGCGCTTCGGCCCGGGGTGCACGGCGCGAGCGGCGGGGCGCTCTTCGGGCTCGCGGTGGCCAGCGCGACGGCCGAAGAGCTTCTCTTCCGCGGTCTCCTGGTGCCGCTGGTCGGGATCGTGGCGTCGTCGGTGGTCTTCGGCGTCCTCCACCAGATCCGAGGGCGGGGCCGATGGGGCTGGGTCGCGTGGGCGACCGTCATGGGGCTCCTCTTCGCGACGATCTTCGCGGCGACGGGGAGCCTCGCCGGCCCGCTCCTCGCGCACGCCGCCATCAACTGCGTCAATCTTCAGTTCTTGCGCGACCACGAACCCGAGGGTCGCGCGCGCCGCCCGCTCGGCGGCTTGCTCGATCGCTGAAGCGAACGTCAGCGGGAGAGGGCGCCCGTGTCGAGGCCGAGCACCCGCAGATACGCGGCGCGCACTTCGCTCGTCACGGCGACGTACCGCGCGAGGAGGGCCTCGGCCGCGCGCGCGTCGGACAGGTCGGACACCCCCATGCTCCGCGCGAGCTTCACGAGCCCCGGCGCCCCTTCCTCGATGAGCGTCGCGCGTGTCCCGTGCGAGACGCGCAGGCGCTGCTCGAGACGGCGCAGGAAGCGCCAGCCTTCGCGGAGCGCGTCGGCGTCGCCCGGGTCGAGGTAGCCGCAAGCCTCGAGGGCCGAGATGGCCGATTGCGTCTCGGGCGTGCGAACGCGTAGATCGTGGCCGTTCTTCATTTGCAGCCACTGGGCCGCGAACTCGACGTCGACGATGCCGCCGCGGCCCACTTTGAGGTCGTAGCGGGTGAGCGCCCGTTCGCGTCCGAGCTCGCGCTCCATGCGCATCCGGAGGTGGTGGACCCGCTCGGCCGCCGGCGCTTCCAAGTCGTACGCCGCCCGCCGCGCGGCCTCGATGACGCGGGCGCCGAGCTCCGGGTCGCCCGCGCACGCCCGGGCCTTGACGAGCGCCTGCCGCTCCCACGGCTCGGCGCGCTCGGTGTGGTAGCGCACGAAGGACGCGAGCGAGACGACGAGCAGGCCATGGTTGCCGGAGGGCCGGAGCCGGGTGTCGAGCTCGTAGCCCGAGCCTTCTTCGTGGGGCGCGCCGACCAGGCGCAGGACACGCTGCGCGATGCGCGCGTAACGCTCGGGCGCGTCCTCGTCGTCGGACTCGTACACGAAGAGCAGGTCGAGATCCGAGCCGTAGCCGATCTCGCGGCCGCCGAGCTTGCCCATCGCGACGAGGGCGAGGCCGCTCGACGGGGTAAGGCCGCGCTCGCACATGGCGAAGCGACACGCGCGCTCGAGCGTCGCGTCGGCGAGCGACGCGAAGACGCGGGCGGCCTCGCGGGTCCCGAGCTCCCCGGCGAGGTCGGCCAGGCCCACCTCGAACGTCACGAGCCGCTTGGCGCGGCGGAGGGCGCCGACGAACGCGTCGACGTCTCCGGCCTCCTCGACGCCGAGCGCGGCCACCTCCTCCTCGACCTGGGCCGACGCGACGTCGGACGTGGGGACGCCCCGCGCGTAGAGGACGCGGTCCACGAGATCGGGGTGCGCGACGAGGGAGTCGCCGAGGAATGCGCTCGCGCCGAGGAGCGAGCAGATCGCGCGCATGAGGCGGGGTTCCTCGGCGAAGGCGCGGACGTAAACGCCGGGCGTCGTGGCTCGGGCGAAGAACGACGCGAGCAAGCGCGCGGCCTGCTCGGGATCCGCCGCGTCGCCGAGGGCTTCCACCAGGCGTCGCGCGAGCTCCGGCTCGCGGTCGCGGGTGGGCGCGCCCAGGGGGCGGTCGGGGGGGTGCGCGAGCGCGACCAGATGGCGCGGCAGGTCGCTCGAGGCCGCGCCGCCGAAGCGCGCCGCCGCCGCGGCAGCCACGGCGGATTCGTCCATGGCGTCGAGGGCGGCCCAGAGGCGCTCGATGGATGGGTCGCGCGGAGGCTCGCGGCCGATGGTCGCGAATCGAGCGGAGACGCGGCCGCGCACCTCGCCGAGCGCCTGGAGGAGCGCGACCTCGTCGGCGTATCCGAGCGAGCGCGCGACGCGCAGGAGTAGCTCGGGGTCCGCCGGGAGGGCGTGAGTCTGCATGCCGGTCGCGAACTGGACGCGGTGCTCGAGCCTCCGCAAGAAGAGGTAGCTCTCGATGAGCTCGACGGCCTCGCGCTCGCTCACGAAGCCGCACGCGCGCAGTCTGCGCAGCGCGGCGGGCGTGTTCGCGCCCCGCACGCGCGGCTCGCCGCCGCCCCACACGAGCTGGAGCGACTGGGTGAAGAACTCGACCTCTCGGATGCCGCCGGGGCCGATCTTCAAGTCGTCGGCGGCGGCGGGGTCTTCGACGCGCGCACGCGTGAGAAGGGCGGAGATCTCGTCGGCCACGCGTGGATCGACGGCGCGGCGCCAGACGAACGGCGACAGCGCCTCCATGAGTCTCGCGCCGAAACGAAGGTCCCCCGCGATCGGCCGGGCGCGCACGAGCGCGGCGCGCTCCCACGTCCGGCCCCACGTCTCGTAGTAGCGTTCGGCGGCGGCGAGGGCGTTGACGAGCGCGCCGCGCGTCCCCTCGGGGCGGAGGCGCAGGTCGACGCGCCAGACGACGCCCTCCGCGGTGGCCTCGTCGAGCGTGGCGACGAAGCGCTGCGCGACCCGCGTGAAGTATTCGTGGAGGCTCAGCTCCGCGGCGGCGCCGTCGTCGGTTTCGTAAAAGAGCAGGAGGTCGATGTCGCTGCCCGCGTTGAGCTCTCGGCCGCCGAGCTTCCCCATGCCGACCACGGAAATCCCGCATCGCTCCCCGGCCGCGGTGAGCGGAGGTCCGAAGCGGGTGTCCGCCCAGGCGAGGGCCTCGTCGAGCGCGAGCTCGCAGCAAACGTCGGCCAGATCGGAGAGCTCTCGCGAGGTGACGTCGACGTCGTGACCCGGGCGGGCGAGGAGCTCGCGGGCGGCGATGCGCAGCTTTTCGCGCGCGGCGAATCGACGCAGGCGGGCCGCCACCGACGTGGCGTCGGGATCTTCCAGGTGCGCGGCGGCAAGCCGACGGTAGGTCCTCACGTCGCGGGCGTGGTGCAAGCCCGCCGCGATGGCGGCCACGTCCTGGGGGCGCGCTTCGACGGACGGCGCGAGGGCGGGATAGGCGACCGAGAGCATCGCGCCGAGCTCGATGAGGTCGGCGTTCGCCGGAATCGCCAGCCGCGCCAGCGATTCGCGTACAAGGCCCCGCGCCTCGACGGCAGCGCTCGGTGAGATGGCTTCGGCGCGCACCGGCGCGGGAGCCTAGTCCGCAGGCCCGAGCCACGCGAGGGAGCGGACGAAACACGACCGTCCGCAGGCCCGAGCCACGCGAGGGACCGGACGAAGCACGACCGAGACGACGCCGCGGACGAAAACGCTCCGCTCCTTGACGGGGTGACGCCGCCGTGCGGATCATGCGCGCGAACGGGGAGGACGTGTGGCCGGATTGGGGGCAGCGACCGAAGAGGTGGCGGACGGCGCATGTCCGCCCGTGGACCGCTCGTCCTTCACGGTCGGTCGATACGTCGGCCGCCTGGTGGAGATTCGCCTCTTCCATCTCGGCAGCGTCGACACCATCGCCGAGCTGTCGCGCCTCATCGCCGGCGAGGCCCGCAGCGCGCAAGCGCTGACGGTCATCTTCGGAGACTACCGGCGCACCCGACCCTTCTCCCAGGAAGTCGGCGACGCGTGGTCGCGGGCCATGCGCGGCTTCAACGAGAGCGTCGCATGGAGCGCGATCCTTCTGGCCCGCTCGAACGAGACGTTCAACCTGCAGATCGAGCGCGTCGTACGCTGCGCCGTTCACCCGGCCCGGCGCCTCTTCTGGGACGCCCGAGAGCTCCGCGAGTGGGTCGGCCCGCGCGCGACGGCGGCCGAGCTCTCGCGCCTCGATCCGCTGCTGCGCGACGGGGCGTAGACCGAAAACGTTCAGCCGAGATCGAAGACGAGGATCTCCGCGACGTCCGCCCCGGCGCCCTCGACGACGACAGGCCCCGCGTCGCTCGTCGACGCGCCGTCGCCCGCGGCGAGCACACGGCCCCCGACGGAGACCGTCCCCCGCGCGACCTGGATCCACGCGTGCCTGCCTCCCGGCACCACGTGCTCCACGCGTTCGCCCTTCGCGAGCAGCGACGCGTAGACGCGCGCGTCTGCGTGGATGTCCACGGAGCCGGCCGCGCCGCCCGCCGACGCCACGAGGCACAGCTTGCCCTGCTTCGCTTCCGCGGCGAACGTCTTCTGCTCGTAGCTGGGCGCTATCCCGTTTTTGGACGGCAGAATCCAAATCTGGAGAAAGTGGACAGCGTCGCTCTTCGAGGCGTTGAACTCGCTGTGGAGGACGCCGGAGCCCGCGCTCATCCGCTGTACGTCCCCCGGGCGGATGATGGACCCGGTGCCCATCGAGTCCTTGTGCTCGAGGCCACCCTCGAGAACATACGAGATGATCTCCATGTCTCGATGACCGTGGGTGCCGAACCCCCTCCCCGGCTGCACGCGGTCCTCGTTGACGACGCGCAGGGACCGAAAGCCCATGTGCTTCGGGTCGTAGTAGTCGGCGAACGAGAACGTGTGATGCGTGTCGAGCCAGCCGTGGTCCTCGTGGCCGCGCTCCGCGGCAAGGCGAACGGTGATCATGTCCGTGTGTGTGCGCATCTCGCGCGCCAGCGTCAAGTAGGAGAAGGCGGGCGAAGGGCCCCGTGGGCATTGCGCGCTTCGCCGCCGCCTCGGTGGTATCGTGATGAGATGGCCGCCGACGGGAAAAGAGCCAACCTGCAGACGTTTCACGCCTTGCAAGCCACGGATCTGGCCAAGGCGATGAACGAGGCATTCCAGAAGATCCGCGTGCCGCCCGGTGACTACCGCCCGGAGCTCACGGCGCCGGACGGCCCTTCGACGGGAGGCGGCGTGCAGGCCATGCAGCACCTGCGGCTCGTCGCCGGAGACCCGGCGCTCCCGGCGCTCGTCGTCGGCCACGCGAACCACGCGGAGGGCAAGGCGGAGCTCCGCACCTACGAGCACGTCGACGCGATCCACCAGGAGCGCTTCGGCCGGCCGCTCGCCCTCGACCGGGCGGCGTACGACGCCTTCATCGGCTTCGCCCAACAGGTGTTCACGGCGCTGCACCTGAAGACGACCTTCGTCGGTCCCCCGGAGCCGGTGCTCCAAGCGTCGCCCCCCATGTCGACGGTTCGGCGCCCGACGCAAAAGGCGATGACGCTCGCCGTCGTCGTCGCGGTCGGGATGGCGCTCGCGATCGGCGCCATCGTGATGTACGGGCGCGGCTGATACGTCGGCCGCGGCCCCGGCGGCCCGCTTGTGTTTCCCGGGTGAAGATCCTACGAGAAGGCCGTGCGCGACAGGGCGTGCGGATGAAGCGCTACGCGGACGACGAGCGCGTCGTCATGACGCTCGACGCCGGTGGGACGAGCTTCCGCTTCTCGGCGGTGCGCGGCAACCAGCGAGTGACCGAGGTCCTCGTGACCCCATCCCACGCGGACGACCTGCCGCGCTCCCTCGCCACCATCGTCCAGGGCTTCGAGCGGACGCGCGACGCGTGCCCGGCGACGCCCGTCGCGCTGAGCTTCGCCTTCCCGGGGCCGGCGGATTACGCGCGGGGCATCATCGGCGATTTGCCGAACCTCCCGGCGTTCCGCGGCGGCGTAGCGCTCGGACCGATGCTGGAAGACGCGTTCGGGATCCCCGTCTTCATCGCGAACGACGGCAACCTCTTCGCCTTCGGCGAGGCGATCGCGGGCCTCTTGCCGCACGTGAACGAGCGGCTCGAGGCGCACGGGAGCCCCAAGCGCTTCGCGAACCTCGTCGGCGTGACGCTCGGCACCGGCTTCGGTGGGGGCATCGTCTGCGACGGCAGGCTCGTGGTCGGGGACAACTCCACGGCCGGAGAGGTGTGGCTGCTCCGCAACAAGCTCGACCCGGACACGAACGCCGAAGAAGGCGCGTGCATCCGCGCCGTCCGGCGCGTCTACGCGGAGCGAGCTGGGATTGCCGTCGACCTCGCCCCCAGTCCGAAGGCCATCTTCGAGATCGGGACGGGGTCGCGACCGGGCGACGCGCAGGCCGCGCGAGAGGCGTTCCGGAGGCTCGGCGTGGTCGCGGGCGACGCGCTCTCGGAGGCGACGACGCTCGTCGACGGGTTGGTCGTGATCGGCGGGGGCATCTCGGCATCCTGGCCGCTCTTCTTGCGCCCGCTCGTCGACGAGATGAACGGCACGTACGCGAATCCGTCGGACGGCGCCCGCTTCCGGCGCTTGGCGCAGACCGTCTTCGACCTGGAGGACCCGCTCCAATGCGCGGCCTTCCTCGAAGGCGCGACGCGCGAGGTGGTCGTCCCCGGCGGCACCCGGCGCGTGCGCTACGACGGCATGCCGCGCGTCGGGGTCGGCGTCTCGCGCCTCGGCACGAGCGAGGCGATCGCGATCGGCGCCTACGCCCTCGCGCTCACGACGTTGGATCGGCGGGGAGCAGATCGATCCGCGCCACCGCGGCCGTGAAGACCTGGCGCATCGTCTCGTACGCGTAGCCTTCCACGCTGCCGAGCTCGAGGACGACGACCGCGCGCTCCTTGTTGCCGAAGCTCATCGGAAAGACCGCGAAGGCGTGCTCGTCGATGCCCGTGAGGATCGCCTGCCGCAGCACCGCGGTGGGCACATGGTGGGCCGTCATGGTGGGGTCCCACTTGCGCGCGTCGGGGTTCTCGACGAGCGCGAGGCGCGCCACCTCGGCGCCGGAGGCGTCGCGCTGGAAGCGGACGATGAAGCACCGCGGGATGCCGGCGACCGGAAGGTTGTCGTGGACCGCGCGCATGAGCTCTTCCATCGTGCGGGTCGACCCGATGGCGCCGCCCGCCTGCATCATGGCGCGCGCGTCATTCCACGCGCGCATGCGCCGGCTCACCTGGACACCCTCCACGGCGTTGGTCGTCATGATGCGGGCCTCGTGGAAGAAGTCTTCGGCCTGCAGGCGTTTGCGCGGGTCGCTGATGCACCGCACGACCCGCCCCCGCAGCGCAGAGAGAAGATCGTTGCAGACCGAGAGGTCGCTCCCCGCGGCCACCAGGCGCCGCAGCACGTCGTCGTAGACGCGGGTGAAGGCATCCGGGCTGTCGCCGCGCACCTGCTCCGCGACGGCGCTCAACAGCCGCACGTCCCACTGCGGACCCGCCGGTCCCAGCTCGCCGTGGGCCGCCCGCGCCATGTCGGCGAGGATGTGCTGGCGGCGGCGGATGAGGGCCGCGTCGAAGCTCAAGTTCGGAGCCGGCGGGCTCGAGCTCCTCCGGCTGCCGCCCTGCCCGGGCAAACAGCCGCACGAGCGCCGCGTCACGAGCTCGGTGTGGCGCGACGACTGCTCGGCCTTGACCGTGCCCCGCACCTGCTCGAGCGCGATACGCACGGCGTCTCGCCCCTGCTCGTAGAGCGGCTGGTTGACCGTCGTGAGGGGGGGCAGCACGAAGCGCGACTCTTCGACGTCGTCGAACCCGACGACGGCCACCTGCTCGGGGACGCGCAGGCCGAGGTTGCGCAGGCCTTCCATCGCGCCGAGCGCCATCACGTCGTTCGCGGCGACGATCGCCTCCACGCCGCCGGTGGGCAGCTTGCGATCGCCGAAGAGGATCGTTATCGCCTGGCGGCCGGCGGCCTGCGTGAAATTGCCGGGGAGGACGAGCTCCGGCGCGAAGGGCAGCGCGTTCTTCTCGAGCACCTCGCGGTAGATGCGGAAGCGCATCTCCGCCTCCGAGTTGGCCTCGGGTCCGCGAATGAACCCGATGCGCCGCTTGCCGTGGACGCGAATGAGGTGCTCGATGGCGGCGCGCATGCCGCCTTCGTTGTCGATGCACACGCTCGAGCAGCCGGGGATCGGGATCGCGATGCTGCAGACGGGCATCGGGTGGAACCTGGCCATGAACTCGGCGAGCCCCTCCGGACCCACCCCGTTGCCGAGCGATCCGGACAGGACGATGATGCCGTCGACGTTGGGCGGTTGGGCCAAATCGAAGACCCAGTTGAGCTCGTGCGGGTCGTCGGGAGACCCCAGCGAACCGCCGACGAAGCAGAGAAGGTTGGCGCCGCGGTCGTAGGCCTCGTGCATCGCACCGCGGACCACTTGCCAGTGGTAGCGGCTGTCCTCCAGCCAATCGACGAGCAGGCCGATGCTCGGCGCGGGGCCGGAGCCCGTCAGCCGTTTTGGCGCGGTTCGAAGTCGCTCCGGCATCGCGTCGATGGGTCTGTCTTGCGCGGCTCGTCAGTAAGTGTCGCGGATCGAAGTCGCCTCGAAGTGCGCCTCTGCCGCTCCCCTCCACTCGACCGCGAAGACGTCACCAGGAAGCATATCAAAATAATCGTCGGAGAACCTGCCGTCGCTCGAGGTCGTGAGGCGCACCTCGCGCGCGAGCTTTCGCGATGCGACCCGGAGCGTCGCGCCCTTCGCGGAGCGCTCGACCACCTCGAGAGACACCTCGGGGTCCGGGAGGTCCAGGTCCTTCGTGGGGACGAAGTAATGCAAAGTCCGGCCGACACTCCTTGCGCCTTCGAAGAGCTCGGCGACGAAGACCGACCGGTGTAGATCCCCCCCGGCGAGCGCGTCGCCCGGCGCGACGGTCGCATAGACCTTGGACGTGTTGGGCTCGATGCGCACCTCCGCTTCGGTCCGCCAGAGCTCGCGCCCGTCGAAGTCGACGACCCGCTGGACGAGGCGGCCCGCCGCCGCCTCGCGCCGATCGGAGACGACGTAGGTGCGGAGGGCCCCCTCCTCTTCGACGACGCTCACCAGGGTCGGCGCGAAGAAGCGCTTCGCATGGTAGTGGAGCGCCTTCCAGCGGCCGAAGTAATCGATGCCCGACCACGAGGCCACCGGCCAGCAATCGTCGAGCTGCCAGTACAAGCTCCCGGCGTTGTACGGCCACCGCCGCCTGTGCGCCTCCGCGGCGTACTGGATGATCGTCGCCTGGAGCACCTGACTCGCGTAGAGGAAGGACGGGAAGTCCTTCGGGGTTCGGAAGTCACGCTCCATGTACGTCCGGATCAGCTGATTGCCGCGCGGGTGCCGCTGGTGCGCCAGCATCACGGGGGAGTCGATCCGCCAGTCCTCCGGGCGCGCGTAGCTCGCGACCGTGGCGAGCTCGGGGAAGGACTGAAAACCGTATTCGCTCATGAAGCGCGACACGTTCTCCGAGTATTTCGAATACGGCTGCTCGGCGTGCCACACCCCCCAGTAGTGCATGTCGCCGAAGCCGATGGTGTCCGGAGCGATGTCGTCGTCGTTCGCGCTCGGCGAGCTCCGCGTGTAGAAGCGCCCGGGGTCTTCGTCGGCGACGACCTTCGGCAAGAGCTCGTGGAAGACCCGCTTGTAGGCCCCCCAGATCTTGTCCTGCGCCTCGTCCGAGAGCTGGAACTTCACCTGCCAGCCCCACTTCTTCCACGCCGCTTCGATCTCGTTGTTGCCCGACCACAAGGCCAGGCTCGGGTGGTTTCGGAGGCGCCGCACGTTCTCGACGGCCTCCTCCTTCACGTTCGCGATGAAGGCCTCGTCGCCGGGATACATGCTGCAGGCGAACATGAAGTCCTGCCAGACGAGGATGCCGAGCTCGTCGCACAGCGCGTAGAACCGGTCGTCCTCGTAGATGCCGCCTCCCCAGACGCGCAGCATGTTCATGTTCGCGTCGGCCGCGGACTGGACGAGCCCACGGTAACGCTCCGTCGAGACACGCGAAGGAAAGCTGTCCGACGGGATGTAGTTCGCGCCCTTCATGAAGACGGGCGCGCCGTTGACCCGGATGGTGAAGCTCTTCCCGTCCGCGTCGCGCTGGTGGACGACCTCGAGCGTGCGGAGGCCAATCCGCGTGGATCGCGCGTCGACGGCCGCGCCGTCCATCGCGAGAGCCGCGTCGATCGTATAGAGACGCGCCTTCCCCAGCCCGTTCGGCCACCACCGCTCCGGGTGGTCGATCGCCACGCTCGCCTCGACGACGTTGCGCCCGGCGCCCACCGCCGCCTCGACCTGCCCGAGCGAAGCGCCGCCCGCGAGGCCGATGGACACGCGCGCGCGTCCCGGACGCGACGCGACCACGGCCACCCGGACGCGAAGGTCGGCCCGCTCGTCCGTGAGCGCATTCTGCACGATCTGGACGTCGTCGATCCGCGCGTCGTTCCACGCCTCGAGGAGGACCGGGCGCCAGATGCCGCTCGTGACGAAGCGGGGGCCCCAATCCCACCCGTACTGGTAGGGCGCCTTCCGGGTGAACATGCTGACCATGCGCGTCGACTGGTCGTTCGACGCCGGGAGCGTGTACCCGAGCCCGTCGTACGCGGCCGCGACCTCCTTGATCGGCGAGCGGAAACGGACGACCAGCTCGTTCTCCCCCTGCCGAAGACGAGACTTCGCGTCGACCCGCCACTCGCGGAACATGTTGTCCGCGGAGAGGATGCGCGTCCCGTTCAAGAAGACGTCGGCGTAGGTATCGAGTCCTTTCCACACGAGGTCGACGTGCTCGCGCGCGAGCGCGGAGGGGCCGACGTCGAAGGACGTGCGGTATTCCCATCCTTGCTCGTCGATCCACTGCTGGTCCTTCTCGTTTTGGCCGTCGAACGGGTCGCGGATTTTTCCGTTCGCGAGGAGGTCCGTGTGGACACAGCCGGGCACCACCGCGGGCATCCACGCGTCGGCGCCGGCGCCCCTCGCGTCGGCCTGACCGCCCGACACCGGGGTACGTCGGAACTGCCAATACCCCTCGACGGGGATGGAGATGCGGGCCTGCGACGCGCCCAGCGCCGCCGTGTTTTGGTGCGCCGGGAGAGGCATGGATGCGCGGCATCCTAGCATGATGAAACTCGACCCGAACGCGATCGCAATGCACGAGAGCCGCGCGCGCCCGCTCATACGGTGCCTCGCCGCTCCTCGAGCCGACGGCGGACATCCCGCATTTTTTCTTCGGTGAGCGACAGGCGGGAGATCGCCAAGATGGCCAGCGAGAGACCGGCGATTGGCACCGCCGCGAGCAAGAACCGGATCATGAAGAGCGCGTGCGGGCTCTGCGACGCGCCGAGCTTCGCGTCGAAGCCGGTGCCCGCGAGGATCTCGCCCGACGCGAGCGCCCCGAGCGCCATTCCGAACTTCATGATCCACGACTTGCAGGCCGAGAACGCACCTTCGCGGCGCTGCCCCGTGTCGAGCTCGTCGTAGTCCATGACGTCGGCGCCGATGGATCCCTCGAGCATGTTGAAGCCCGCGTTGATGAACGCGATGAAGCCCGAGGCGGCGAGCTGCAGCGCGGGGTGGGCGGGGTCGTAGAGCCACCAACTGCCGACATAGACGGCGATCGCGGTCGCGAAGACGCCTCCCATCGCCTTGATCTTGCCGACGCGGCGGGCGATCGACCCGAAGACCGGAATGCCGACGAAGCCGAGGATCATTCCGGAGATGCCCATTCCGGTGTTCCACGCGGCGCCGCGCGCGACGTCGCCGTGGCACACGTAATAGACGGTGTCGTAGTAGCCGAGGGTCCCGACCATGCTCGTGCCCATCTGGAACGTGATGTTCATGAGGAGCTGGAGGCGGAAGGGGCGGCAGCTGAGCGCCTTTCCGAGCGTCTCCCGGATCGAGATCTTCCGCTGATTGCGCGCGAGCTTGCCGTAGTACCGCTCCCGCGTCAGGGCGAAGAGGCCGATGCCGGCGAGGATCATGAGGCCGCCGAGCAGGGCCAAGTACACCTGGGCGCCGAGGAGGATGTCGGGCTTCTGCTCGACGGCCGATTTCCACGCGGCGGCGCTCGTGAAGAGGGTCTCGATGCGCTCGAGCACGGGGGTCTTCGTCGCCGCGACCCAGACCATCATCGTCGTGAACTGCGCGCCGAACATGAGCGCCAGCTCGGGGATCTTCTGGATGGCAAAGCGGAACGAGTAGACGCTCGTGCGCTCGTGGTAATCGGGCGTGAGCTCCGCGCCGAGGCTCTGGTACGGCATGTAAAAGCAGCTCATCAGCGGGATGAATACCGCCGACGACGCGAGCATGAACCAGAAGTAGGACATCTCGCTCCAGCCCGGCTTCACGAAGAAGAGGAACGGGAGCGCGATCCCCGCGAGCGTCGATCCGACGAGGATGTACGGGCGCCGCCGGCCGAAGCGCGTGCGCGTATTGTCCGACGCCCAGCCGAAGACGGGGTCCGACACGGCGTCGAAGAGCCGATTGATGAAGAGCGCCCTGGCGATGAGGGCCGGAGAGACGCCCAGATAGATGTTGAATACCTGATAGGCCATACCCGGGTACAGCCAGTGGCCCCACATGTCGTGGAACGTTCCGAGGCCGTAGCCCAGCTTCTGGACGACGGGGACCTTGTCTTCGGGCGCAATGCGCGCCGGCGCGTCACGGCTCATGGATGCGGCCCTTCGGTGCGGGCGCGCCCGCTCACCAGTTCATCGCGCTGCGGATGACCGGCGCGATCTGATCGGCGGCGGCCGATTGCTGGGCGATGCTCGGGTGCCCGCCGCACCCCGTTCCGGCGACCTTGTCGACGATCGCCGAATACACGTGCACGTTCGGGACGCCGCCTTCCGCCGTCGCCGCTCCGCCGTCGGCACCGTAGTACGCGGCGACGTCGCCCACGGCCGTCCGCAGCTGCGTGAGCTGCGGGTCGCCGAGGATGGGGCTCGAGACGAGGACCACGGTGACGCCCGGATAATAGGTCGCCAGCTGGTCGATGAACTGGACGTATCCCTGCTCGAACCCGTCGACGGGCTGCGCCGCACGGGGGTTGGCGGGATCGCCGCTGTCGAGGGAAAAGTCGTTGGTGCCGAGGCCGATGACGATGACGTCGGGCGTGTAGAGCGTCGTGTCCCAGGTGGGCGTCGTGGCCGTGTTCTCCGGGTACATCAAATCGTAGAGCACCGGCATCGTGCGACTGTCGCGGTTGTAATAGTTGCGAACGAGCCCGATGCCCGACGTACAGGTGACGTGCCACTCGGCGCCGAGCTCTCGCGCGAGGACGGAGCCGTAGGCAAGGTAACCGTTCTCGACGCCCTGCCCGTAGCCGGCCGCCATCATGTACACGCCGGCGCCCTCGTACATCAGAACGCCATTCTCCGAGCACTCCGGCGCGGTCGTGGAGGTGGCCTCGACCCCGGCGCCGCACGTGATCGAGTCCCCGATGATTTCGATGCGGCGGGTCGGCTTCGGGTCGGGAGGCGAGACGCTTCCCTGGAACGTGAAACCGAGGAACGTCGTCGATCCGATGTCGGCCTCGGTCCGCTTCACGAACGTGACTTTGTGCGAGCCGTCGCACAGCCCGGCGGGCGTCACCGCGTAGGCCGTCACGCCGGGAACGGGGGTGATGACGAACGGGGCCAGGTCGTCGACGAGGACTTCGAAGAAGTTGACGCTCCCGTACCGGTATTCGTCCTGAAACAGCACGCTGAGAGCGCTCCCCTGGAAGTTTGCGGTGACCGACACGCTCGACGCGGCGAACATCGGGTGCGTCGGATCGGTCAGGTCGACGCGGCCGGAGTACTGGAGGTTAGGGTCGTCGGGGGTGACGGTCGTCGTCGCGGCCGTGGACGTGGAGGGCGGGCACGAGGGTGCGTCGCCGGCTCCGTCGGCTGCCGCGCCCTCGGCCGACGCGTCGCCCGGAGCCACCGCGTCGGCGACGCCCGCGTCGACCACGCCGGCACCGGAGCCCGTCTTCGCCCCGCCGCTCGAGCACCCCGCGAGGAGCGCGGAGAACACAGCCACCCCCCCAGCGCACCCGAACGAACGGCCCACTCTGCCTCCTCTATCGAATGGGCGCATCTTGCCGCGAACGGCCTACGGATCGCAAACGACTTGCGCGCTGCCCCAGTCGGCGCGATCGAGCCCGTTGCCGTCGCCTCCGTTGGTCACGACCAGCATGAGGCGACGCTTTCCGTCCAGGCTCACGTTCACGTTTTGCACCGGCGCCTGTCCCGTCACGATGCCGCTGTCGAAGAGCTTCTCCCCGTCCGACCAGACCTGAAAGACGACCGAGCCCCCCGCTCCGGCCATGTCGTCGACCCCGACGTCTGCCGTGAAGGTGTGGCACTTCTGGGCGAGCCGGTAGATGACCGACGACGGCGCGTCCATACCGAGGCCCTTCGCGTACGTCGTCCCCCGCAGGCTCAGCGGCGCGTGGCTCACCGCGGTGACGACCGTGTCGGCTTCGTCCTTGTGAACGGTCCCGAGCCCGTTGGCCTGATAGATCCACTGCAGGTCGCTGAGGAACGCCGTTCCGTACGGGCGCGCCGGCTCGACGCCGGTGACCGTAAGGGTGACGGTACCGTGCGGCGGGATCTGGGACGCCGTGTAGCTGTCGGTGATGGGCGTGGGAAGATCCGCGTGGGCGACGGCGTCGTGGAGCGTCGCCGGCGCGGTCCTCAGGCCGATGTCCGCAAGGTGGAAGGTGACGTCGGCCGAGCTCTCGCCCCCGTTGAGGAGGACCACGGCGCGCACGCCGGTCTGATTCAACGGCCTCGCCCAGACGGACTGCGCCAGGTCGGTGCTGGTCCACACGGGGTAGCCCGCGAGCCCGAGCGCGTCCTGATCGATGGCGATGATCTCCGGGTTCGTGAGGATCGTCTGGGTCGACGCGCTCATGGTCCGCACGTCGTTGCCCGCGATGAGCGGCGCGGCGGTGACGGCCCACAGGCTGAAGTGCGACTGGTTCTCGGTCGCCGTCAGCGCGGGCGCCCCCACTTCCAGCATGTCGGCGTCGTTCCAGCCGTAGGGCACGCCGTCGGGCGTCGAGGCGCCGGCCGGAGGGGTCGCTCCGGGCGAGGGGTTCACCATGTACTTCATCGGCCCCGCGTACGCGGCGAAGTACCGAGAGGCCATCACGTTGGCGAAGATGCTGCCTTGAATCGAACCGGGCGGAGGATTCCACGCCGCCTGGATGTCGCTCGTCGTGCGCCACAACTGGCCGGTACCGATGCCCCACTCGTAGAAATTCCAAGCGCACAGGCTGAAGACGAAGGGCCGCCCCGACGCGGCGAGCGACGCGCTCATCGTCTGATATTGCGTCTGGATATCGAGCGTCGCGTAGCAGTTGTCGTACTTGAGATAGTCCACGCCCCAGGAGGCGAAGGTCGTCGCGTCCGACATCTCGAACCCCTGCGAGGCGGTCTTGTTGCCGCAGGTGGCGGTTCCCCGATCCGAATAGATGCCGAGCTTCATGCCCTGCGCGTGGACGTAGTCGGCCACCGGGCCGATGCCGTTCGGGAAGTTCGTCGGGTCCGGGAGGATGTTGCCGTTGGCGTCGCGGTTCGGCAGAGAGCCGCCGACGGTCCGCGCCCACCCGTCGTCGATATTCACGTACTGGTAGCCGGCAGCCTGCATCCCGCTCGAGACGAGCGCGTCGGCCACCTGGCGGATGAGGGTGTCGCTCACGCCTCCGGCGAAGGTGTTCCAGCTGTTCCAGCCCATCGGAGGGGTCGGCGCGATGCCCGCCGCGAGCGGCATCGGCAGATCGTCGTCCACGTCGTCCGGGCCGAGCACGAGCGGCGCGCTGGCGCCGTCGCCGGCCGCCGCATCCGAAGAAGGGATGCCCGCGTCGGGCGGTTTGGGAGTACCGGTCCCCGTCGCCTTGTTGCCGCTGGAGGAGCTGCACCCCGCCGTGAGGGCCAGGGCGACAGGCCAAAACACGGTGACGTAACGCGGGATGCGCATGTTCTCTCCTCCCAAGTCCAGGTTAAGCCATACCGCGTACGGGCGCACGGCCGCCGGCGAACCCCGCGACGGGCCCCTTGTGGGAGACCCGTCGACGAGCACACCGCGCGGCCGCCGCGCACGCGTGGAGAGAGAGGTCACATCGGGGTCGGGAAGTAGCCGATCGTATCGACGTGGAACGTCGCCGTCGTCGGAAGAGCTCCGGCGTCCGCGCCGCCGCCGGCAGGACCGGCGCCGGTATCGAAGTGGAGCTCCATGGACACGATGTCCGTGGGGTCGTACCCCGCGTTGCTCATCGAGGGCATCGAGATGTTCAAGTTGTACTGCGTCCAGCCCCCCGGATTGGGCATACCGATGTTCGTATACGCGGATTGGGCGTAGACGTAATTCATCGTGCTCTTCACGTCGAGCACGAAGCCGCCCGGCGCGCTCGCGTTCGACACGAAGCCCGAGTCGAGCTGGATGCGGACGAACAGCGTCTGCCCCGCGAGGTTCTGGAGCGGCGTCGTGAAGATGTGCTGGAAGTCGGCTTGCTGGTTATAGCCGTTGAACGGAATCACGATCTTGAGCGACCCCGGATCGCCGCCCGGCCCCGGATCGCCCACGTCGGGATCGAACGAGAGCGTGGAGAGGCTTTGGAGGAACACTTCGGTCCCGCACGTGTTGGGCGCCGCAGCCTCGACGGGCGCGGCGTCGACCGCCACCATGTTGCCGCCGCCGTCGTCGCCGCCCTCGGCCGTGGCGCCGTCGCTGGCGCCGCTGCCGCCGCCGTCGTCACCCGCGCCGCCGCCGGTCCCCGGGAGGGACGTTTGGGTCGCGCAGTACGTGTCGCCGGGCCAGTTGGCGACGTCCGTTCCGCTCGTCGCCGAGTCGAACGGGAAGATCACCGTGATGTCGCTGGCGCCGCCCGAACTGCTGCCGCTCGAGCTGCTGCCGCTCGAACCGCTGCTCGAAGCGCCGCTGGAGCTGCTGCTACTGCTGCTGCTCGCGCCGTCGCCTCCTCCTCCCGCGTCGGGCACATCGCTCGTGCCCGAGGAGCACGCACCGCCGACGGTCATCGAGACCAAGCCAACGGCCAAAATCCAACTCGTGTGTAGTCGTCGTTTCTTCGGCAACACGTTCTCCTCCGTCGAATCCGAGTGGGCCAGGGCAGCAGGCTTGGAGCGTCGCTCGTTGTCGCAGTGCATCGTCGGTTAACCGGTTAAGTTTTGCCTTGCACCCGTGCCTGCCACGGATGTAGCTTCGCTCTCACAGGCGAGGCGGGATGTCAAGATACATCAGGCAAGAACAGGCTTACGGGAAGCGGCTTCTGCCTCGGAGTCTCTCGCGCGTTGGAGCGAGAGCGGGGCATTCGGCGTCGCTTGCAGGCGCCTTCGCGAGCGCCTGCGTCGTGGTGTCGTGTGGAGGGGCGCAGCGCGGAACGACCGTGCTCGAGGAAGCGGGGACGGGAGCGGACGCGACGGAACCACTCACCTCCGTGGGCCCCAGCGACCCCGATCCGTGCACCACGTCCCAGGACTTCGAATACCAGCTCCTCACCGACTTCTCGGGAGGCGGTATCGCGGGGCCATTTGCGACTTACGTCTCCTACGATGCGACGGGTCTCCTCTATATGAGCAACGGCCTTGGCGGAAGCGCGCCAATCACCGATGTGGACCCCGTTCAATGCCAGACCGGGTATTCATTCACGACGCCCGATACGATCTCCCCGGCCCGTTGCGGGACCGACCGCGCGGGGCTCCGCATGTTCGCGACGGGCGGCACGCTCGTCAACAACGCCCTCACCGGTACCGTGGCCGACCCTGACGACGCCGGTCTCAGCGGCTGGGGAATGAACGCGGGCACCGACCTTCGGCAAGACTGCAACGGGCAGACGACCACTGCGCCCGGCACGAACGGCCCCTGTTTTTTCGACGCCACGGGATGGACCGGGATCTCTTTCTGGGCGATGGCCGGACCCGGGACGACCGGCACGAGCGCGCTCGTCACCGTCGCGGACCCCATTACGGCGGGCGTCCTCGGCGGGACATACCCGTTCAACGATCTGACTTGCGGCAACGAGCCGTGCGTGGCGCCGCCCGGCGTATCGGACGACCATTGCACGGCCGCGACCGTTCCCTTGTGCCTATGTGACCCATTCGGCAAAGCCTTCGGCCTCGTCGACCATTGGGCCTTCTATGCCATTCCCTTCTCGGACATGCGGCAGAAGGGTTATGGCGCGCCCGTACCTGCTATCGACGTCGCCCACGTCCTCGGCTTCAAAGTGAGTCTCGGCCCCGGTACGTGGAACGTGTATATCGACAACGTCGCGTTTTACAGGCCGAAAGGCGATTGATGCTTCCTCGGTGGTCTTCGATTTCGATCTTGGCCTTGGCGACCGGCATCGTGGGCGCCACGGGATGCTTGCGGCAAACGGGGATGCCCGCGATGGCGTCTACGCCGAAGCTCGCGGAGCGCGGCCCCGAGAAGCCCGAGGCCCCCGTGGAGACGACCGACGAGCCGGGGGCGCCGTTCCTCTTGAACGGCCAGCCCTTCTGCTTCGCCGGCACGAACAACTACTATCTCACGTACAAGTCCCACAAAATGGTCGACGACGTCCTCGAGACGACGAAATCGATGGGGCTCAAAGTGATCCGCATCTGGGGATACCTGGATCGCGGCTCGCTCGACGGGACCGTCCGCAACGTGGACGGTGAAGGCCACAAGAACGGCGTGTATTTCCAGTATTGGGACCCCGAGAAGAACGCGCCCGCCTACAACGACGGAGCGACCGGCCTCGAGCACCTCGACTACGTGCTCGCCAAGGCGAAGACCCTCGATTTGAAGGTCATGCTCGTTTTGACCAACAACTGGAAAGACTTCGGCGGGATGGACCAGTACCTGGTCTGGTTCGGAAAGAACCAGCACCACCAGTTCTATACCGACCCGACCGTCGGCAAGGCGTACAAGGACTGGATCGCGCACCTCGTCCACCGGACGAACACGGTCAACGGCGCCGTCTATCGCGACGACCCGACCATCTTCGGATGGGAGCTCGGGAACGAGCCGCGCTGCACGAACAGCGGCTCGTTCGACAACCGCGGCGGTTGCACGAGCGACATGCTCGTCCACTGGGCCGACGAGATGTCGAACTACATCAAGACGATCGACCCGAATCACATGGTATCCGTGGGAGACGAAGGCTTCTTCGACCACGGCAGCGGCCCGAGCTACGACGGCTCCGAAGGCGTCGACCACGTGGCCCTCCTCGGCGTCCGCCACATCGACTTCGGCACCTACCACCTCTATCCGGAGAGCTGGGGCCACCGCGTGAGCTGGGGCAGCAAATGGATCCAGGACCACATCGACGCGGCGCGCGCGGCCGGCAAGCCCACGCTCCTCGAAGAGTACGGCCTCATCGCGCGGAGGAACGCGTCGGGCGCCATCACCGACGACGAGCGGCGCCGCAAGGGATACCTCCGCTGGGACGACATGGTCGAGAAGCGCGGCGGCGCGGGGGCCCTCTTCTGGATGCTCGCCGGAATCGACGACGAGCCCGACGCGCAGAACGGCATGTACCCGGACTACGACCACTTCGAGCTCTACGCGACCGACGCCGTAGGCACGCTCCTCAAGGGATTCGCCGGCTCGATGGCGACCGACGCTCAGGTTTGCAAGTACTACTCGCAATTCGGGCCGTCGGGCGTCCCGCCGGCGGTGCCGTTCGTGCGCGCGGCGCCTGCTCCCAATCGGCCTCAAGCCCTCGGTGACCGCGCGAACCAGCCCCCCACCTGACCCCGTCCGAGAGCGGCGACTCGAAGTCGCCCGAAGGTCTGCCCCCCACGCGAGCATCGCGGACGCGGAGGCCTGCGCCAGGCGCACCACTCTCCGAAGAAACATATCGAGCCCCTGGAAAGCGAACCATCGCATGCCTACCCCGAAGATCCTCCCCGCGTGCCTGCGCGCGACAGCCATCGCGGCGCTCTACTGCGCGTGCATCACGAGCCCTCCGAGCGAGTTCGGGTCGACGGCCGTGGCCAAGAGCGACACGCTCGGAACTTGCCCGAACGGCGCGATCGACGACCTCGAGGACGGCGACAACCAGATCATCAAGAAGGAAGACCGCGAAGGCTACTGGTACACGTCGACCGACCCGGAGGGCTCGACCATCTTCCCGAAGGGCGACTTCAAGCCGGACCCCGGGGGGCCGAACGGCTCGAAGTTCGCGGCGCACGTCCACGGCAAGATGGCCAAGAGCGGCAAGAGCCTCTACGTCGTCTTCGGATTTTCCTTCCTGAATCCGAAAGGCAACTACGACGGGAGCAAATACAAGGGAATCTCCTTCTGGGCGAAGGGGCCCGGCAAAGTGCGCTTCCGCGTCCCCGACGTGGACACCGATCCGGCGGGAGACAAGTGCACCGATTGCTACAACCACTTCGGCGTCGACCTCTTCCTCTCGGACAAGTGGACGCGCTACACGGTGCCGTTCGATCGCCTGCAGATGAGCCCCGGGTGGGGTGACCCCGCCCCCGAGGTCAACAAGAAGGCGCTCTTCGGCGTGGACTGGCTCTTCAACACGCCGGGCGCCGACTACGACATCTGGGTCGACGACGTCGAATTCGTCGGTTGCCCGTGAGAGGCGGTAGGGCGATGCAACGCAACCTGACCCGCACCGTCTTCGCGTCGATCGGCGCCGCGTCTCCTCTCTTGGCGTGGCTCGTCGGCGGATCCACCACGCCCGCGTGCGGCGGCACGAGCGGCACGAAGGAGCCCGTCGCGCTGGTGCCGGCCCTCGTCGACCCGGGCAGCGGCCCGGTCGATTGCACGGTCGCCAATCCGTACGACATGACGATGATCGAAGACTTCGAGTTCGGCGCGGCCACCGGCTGGTACACGAACAACGAAGTTTGTTACCCGTGGACGCAGGCCAAGATCGAGTGCGCCGACGCGGGCGTCGTCTGCTTTCCCGGGCCCGACGGGCTGCACGTGCCGGCGTGCTCCCCCGACGGCGGACTGCCCCAGGTCTGGTCGAGTTGTTACGGAACGGGCCAGGTCGACTGCAACGACATCGGCGACGCCATGGCGCTCTGCCAGCAGGAATGCCTGACGATGCAGACGAGCCCCCCGTTTCTCGCCGACCAGCTGCCGGCGTCGATCATTCCCGGCGGCGGGCGCTGCGGCAGCCTCTACGGACTCCACGTCGTGGCCGGGCCGTTCAGCAACTGGGGAGGAAACCTCGGCACCCGCTTCCCCGAGCCGGTCGACGCGACCTCGTACGACGGAATCGCCGTGTGGATGCGCACGGCGCCGGGCTTCGCGAACTCGCCGCGGATCACGGTCTCCGACCCGTTCACCGACAGCCAGGTGAACATGTATCCCGCCCCCGACGCGTCGGCCTACTGCCAGCCCAACGTCAACTGCGCGAGCCAAATGGCAGCGGGCAATACCAATTGTTACAACATCGGCTGCGACACGTTCGGGCAGTACGCGCCCCTCACCGAGGACTGGCGCCTATTTGTGCTGTCTTTCGACGATATGCGCCAGGGAGGCTGGGGTAAGCAGCGGCCCAGCCTCGATCTCAGTCAAATCCTGTCGATCCAGATCAGTTACCCGGTCGGGACTTGGGATTTCTGGATCGACGACATCGCCTTCTACCGGCAAAAGCCCGCCCAATGACACGAGAGCGACCCAAGGGACGCCGGATGCTATCAGTGACGAGCGGAAAGATTGGCGCGGCGGCGTTGGTGGCCGCCGCCTGGGTGTTCCTCTTCGCCCGAGCGGCCAGCGCGCAGACGGCCCCCGGCGCAGACGCCGGCGCGCCCATCGCCACGGCCGCGGAGGCCGAAACCGCGACCGCCGCCACGACCGACGACGGCGGCGCGCCCGCGAGCGACGCATCGACGGCGCCGGCCGACGCGGGACCGGGTGCAGCGGCGGAAAACGTGCCGCCGGCGGCGAGCGCGGGTGCGCCCGAGGCCGACGCGGGCGCGCCGAGCACGACGAACGTGCGCCTGACCCCGACGTCGCGGCAGCTCAAAGAGACCGCCCCGTTCATCGACATGCCCGAGTCGATCCCGAGCCCAGGGCAAAAGGCCGTCGCCTCGGGCCCGAAGGACCGGCGCGCGAACCCCGGCTATCTGCCCGGCTACCGCGAGGTCCAGTCGCTGGCGCTCTCGCCGTACGCGCCGCAGGGCTACTGGCCCGGGCCGGGGATCACGCCCGTCTTCGGGAGCCACCCGCCCGACGACGGCCTGCGCTTCGACTTCCACGGCTACATGCAGGTCCCCATCCGGATGGGCATCGGCAGCCGCCCGAACGCCGGCCCCCAACAGAGCTCCGTCACGCTCCACGGAGATCCCGTCGTGCCGGGTTCGTCGTTCGGCTGGTTCGACCAGACGCCGACGGTCCCGTGGCCATGGGCCCAGGTGAACTTCGTCGTCGGCAACGACGTGGTGCAGGCGACGGCCATCCTGGGCGCCTGGAACTTCAGCGAGTCGATGACGGCGTCGACCTACTTCCAGAACCCCGCGCAGGTCTGGTTCGCGCAAGCGTTCCTCACGTACACGCCGAAGATCCAGAGCCCCATCGGCGTGAAGATCGTCGCCGGGGCCTACCCCGAGCGCTACGGCGCGATGGCCGAGTACCGCACCGGGTGCATCTGGCAGACCGCGGTGTGCTCGACCGGCGCGTACCCGGTCCCGTTCATCGGGTACGTCCGCGGGGTCGGCTCGACCGCCACGGTCACCTTCCCGTTCGAATACGACCTCGATCTCAAGATCGAAGCCGGCTTCAAGGGCGACATCAACCATCCGCCCACCGACCTCGCGCCCTCCCCTTCCAACAACTTCGCCAGCGCGGCGCAGGGATCCACCTTCGCGGGCCACGCCCACGCCGCCCTCACGTACCAGCAGAAGTACACGCTGACGCTCCACTACATCGACGCGTTCGAGCACGACGACCGGCCCGACGGCTTCGACGATCCGTCGACCACGGAGACGAACGAAGCGCTCGACACGGCCGACGGCCACCTCTCGGTGGCGGGCGCCGACATGACCCTCAACGGAGAGCGCTACGGCTACCTCTATCTCGGCGGGGCGAAGGTCACCGGCACGAACGTCGAGCACTTGAACGACCTCCTGCAGGTGCTCAACACCGGGAGCGGCAAGCTCCTCATGCAGCGCTACTTCGGCCAGGAGGGGCACGGCAACGGGACCCTCCTCCTCTTCGGGACGCAATACACGATCAGCCTCGGCACGCTCCTTCGTTATCCGACGGAGTTCTGGGGCGAAGGTCCCGATCTCATGGTGAGCGTCTTCGGGCTCTTCGCCAGCACGACGAGCGACGACCCGACGTACGACGGCAAGAAGATGTTCAAGTACGGCACGGAGGTCACGTACAGCGTCCTCCCGTGGCTCGCGATCGCGGGCCGCTTCGACCACGTGGTGCCGGACACGCGCGACATGCAGCAATCGTTTCTGGTGTTCTCTCCGAAGCTCATCTTCCGCAACAACTGGGAAGGGACGTACCGGGGAGGGACGCTGTCGGTCCAATACGCGGCGTACGTGCTGGGCGATCACGTGATCGTCAACGGGGATACACGCCTGATGAACAACCCTTCCGGTCGCCCCGACACGCAGATGCTGGCGATCGCCGCGACGCTGGGCTGGTGACCGATGAACCTACGAGCGACGGAGAGAACAGGTCGATCCATGGCACGCCCGATCCAATTGGTGTCCTTCCTGCTCGCGAGCGCGTTCGCGCCCAGCGCCCTCGCCCAGCAGACGGGCGTCCCGCTCGACCTCGGGGCCGGCGGGCAAGCGGCGGCGCCCACGGGCGTGACGCCCGGCGAGCCCGCGCCGCAGGTCGACGCCAGCCCCGCGAAGTCCCTCTCGACGTTGAGCATGGACCCGGCCGCTCCCGAGATGTCGTCCTTGCCGGGCGGGGTGACGCCGGCCTTCGGCACGCTGTCGACGCAGCCGGGCGACTGGCGCTTCGACTACCACGGCCTCCTCTTCGTGCCGCTCCGGGTCGGCTTCAACACGCGCCTCGCCCCCGCGGCCGACCAGTCCAAGCTCGTCCTCCACGCGCCGCCCGTCGTGCCCGAGAACTTCCAGGGCTTCGAGTACACGAACGTCGTCCCGGACCCGTGGGCGCAGGTGAACTTCTCCTACGGCAACCGCGACGTCACGGCGACCGTCATCATCGCGGCCCGGAGCGTCACCGAGGGCGACTCGTACTTCAACCCGCCCGACCAGCTCGGGATCAACGACGCCTTCGTCACCTTCCGCGAGCTCTCGACCGACCGGATTCGCCTGAAGCTCGACGTCGGCGCCTTCGCGAACCGCTACGGCAACATGGGTGAGTACGACTCCGGCCGGTACGGCACGCCGGTCATCGCGCGCCTCGGGGGCGTCGGCGCGACCCAGACCGGCACGTACGACTTCGGCGACGGCACGTTCATGGCCGAAGTCGGCCTCATGGGTCAGCTCAACAAGGCGCCGCTCGGCGTCGAGCCGGCCGGCTGGAACGGGTACCTCGACCCGAACGTCGGCACGAGCTTCGCTCCGCACGCGCACGTCGGGGTGAGCTACCGCGGACTCGGCGAGCTCGGTCTGCACTTCCTCAGCGCCCTCTCGCAGGACGACCGCGCGACGCCGACCACGCAGCCCGACGGGCACATCGACGTGCTCGCCGTCGACGCGCGCCTCACGATGCGGCGGTACGGGCACTTCTACATCGCGGCGTCCGAGGTCGCGTCCCACCACGCGCGGGCGGTGTCGGACGTCATCCAGATCTTGAACGCGCCGGGCGGCCCGGGCCTCATGGCCGCGTACTTCGGCCCGAACAGCCAGGGCAGCGGCGACCTCACGACGGTGGCGGCGCAATACGATCTATCGGTCGGAAACCTGCTCCGATATCCGCGGGCGTTCAACGGATTGGGCCCCGACCTCGTCGTCAGCCTGTTCGGGATCTTCACGAGCGTCCAGAGCTCCGACCCTTCGACGTACGCGACGGGCCGCAAACTCTACGACGGCATCAACAAGCTGAAGTACGGCGCCGAGGTCAGCTACGCACCGCTGAGCTGGCTCGCGTTCTCCGGCCGCTACGACCGCGTCATTCGCGACCTCGACGACGCGACGCAGACGACGGTCATCCTCTCGCCGCGGGTGATTTTCCGCAGCGGCTACAACGCGCGCGACCAACTGGTGTTGCAATATTCCCACTGGTACAACGGCTCGAACGTCGTCGTGAATTCCGGCGCGCCCCCGCTGCCCGATCCGAGCATCCGCCCCGACCAAGACGTGCTCTCGCTCATGGTGAGCATGTGGTGGTAAGACCGCCGGACTGAACGGAATGGGATCCAAGCCGACCATTCGTGACGTCGCGAAGAGAGCAGGGGTATCGATCGCCACGGTCTCGTACGTCCTGAACGACAGCTCCGAAGAGGTCATCAGCGAGAACGCGAAGCAACGCGTATGGACCGCCGTGCGCGCGCTCAACTACCACCGCGCCGCCGCGGCGGTGAACCTCGCCACGAAGCGGACGCGCAACATCGGCATCATCCATTATCTCGGCCAGAGCGACGTCAGCAATCCCTTCTATTCGTTCGTCATCCAGGGCGTCATTCGCGAGGCGATGGACCGGGATTACAACCTTCTCTTTTCGTACGTCGATTCGCGCTACCGGGACACGCGCGATCTGCCCAAGATGATCCGGGAGGCGAACGTCGCCGGGGTCCTCTTCGTCGGCCGCATTTATCCCCGCATGCTGACGGACATCTGCGACTCGGGGGTCGCCGTGGCCGCGATCGACCATACGCCGCGGGTCAAAGGCGTGGCGTCGATCCAGATCGACAACCGCGGGGGCGGCGAGCTGGCGGCGCGCCACCTGCTCGAGCTCGGCCACCAGCGATTCGCGTTCGTCGGATGTCCGGCGCGGGGCGGCAGCATCTCCGACCGCAGCGAGGGCTTCCTCGCGCACCTCGAGGCGCAGGGCATTCCTCCGGAGGACCGCGAGGAGGTCGCCTGCGAGCTCCTCACCTTCCACGAGGCGCGCGCTCAATCGCGGGACCTCTTCCGCCGCAACAAGGAAGTGACCGCCGTCTTCTGCGCGAACGACGAGATTGCCGCGGGCGTCCTTCGCGCGGCGCGTGAGATGGGCCGGTCGGTGCCGGCGGACGTGAGCGTCGTCGGCTTCGACGACATCATCATGTCGAACTACACGGACCCGCCGCTGACGACGATCAGCACAGACAAGGAGCAGATGGGGCGGCGGTCCACCGTGAGGCTCATCGAGCTCGTCGAGGGGACGCGCACCGACACCCTGGAAGACGTGGTCCCGGTCTCGCTCGTGGAGCGGAGCTCGACGGCGCCCCCACCGGCGCCCGCGCCCGCGCCCGCGCCGCGAAGGAAGACCCGGAAGGCGCCGGCGACCTCGTAGAGCCGACCGCTCAGTGCGGGGTCGCGAGCAGGTGGCTCTGGTAGGTGGGCCCGTAGCAGAACGCCGTCCCCGTGTAGTCCGAGATGATGTGCGGGGTGGAGTTCGTGTTCCACGACCAGGCGAGGTAGCTCTGCGCGGGGAGCGACGTGCCCGCGCTCGTGACGGGCGCGTCGAGAAAGCCCATGACCCCGGTGATGAACGTGCCGCCGTTCGCGTTGCAGTTCGATCCCGTGGGAGGAATGCTCCCGATCTCGGTCGCGACCACGGGGACCTTCGCCGCCACGACGCCGCCCTCGGTCGCGAAGCACGTCGCCGCTTTGCACAGGTTGCTGTCGTAGATGTGCCAGGCGGCGCCGACGTTGTTCGCCGGGTCGGTGGGCTCGTAGGCGAGCCACTGCGTGAGGTCGTTCGAGAACTGGAGGCCGCCGAGGAGGACCAGGTTCGTCGCGCCCGCGGCCCGCACCGCGGAGAGGAGCGTCTGCATGCCCGCGACCGTGTAGCTGACGGCGCCGCCGTTGTTGCTGAGGGTCAGGTTCTGGCAAGTGCCACCGTCGCGCCAGCACGTCCACGCCGCCGTCGCCTCCATGTTGTTGTCGGGATACGGCTCGTTGAAGAGCTCCAGGATCACCTTCGGCTGAGGGGCGAACGTCGTCGCGACCGACGTCCAGAACGCCACCGAGTGGTCCATGTCGGGCATCGGGTATTGCCGCGTCGCCGCGGTCGTCCCGGGCGCGGACCAATGCAAATCGAGGATCGGATAGATGCCATTTTGGATCAGCAGGCCGACGTACGCCACGATGGCCTGCTGGTACGCGGCGCTCGACGGGCTGTTGGCGAGCGTGTTGACCCCGAGCCAGCAGTCTTCGTTGAGCGGGACGCGGATGGCGTTGATCTTCCAGGCGAGCATCGCCGAAATGGACGCCTGGTCGCTCGGCCCGTCGAAGATGTTCGCGCCCTGGATGCATCGATACTCGGTGCCGGAGCGGTCCGCGCCGAGCAGGCGCAGGGGCGTCGTTCCGTCGAAGAGCTGATTGCCGACGGCGTGGACTCCGGTGCCGCTCCCGCTCGCGCCGGAGCTCGAGCTGGATCCGGAGCTGGAGCTGGAGCTGGAACTCGCCGTGCCGGAGCTCGACCCGGTGGCCGCTCCTGAGCTGGAGCTCGAGCTCGAGCTCGAGCCCGAAGAGGTGGACGCCGATCCGTCCAGACCCGACGCGGGCGCCCCGGAGCTCGAGCCCCCCGAGCTCGAGCCGGATGCGCCGCCGTCTTCCGACGGACGCGGGGTCGTCTCGTCGACCGCGGCGCCGCAGGCGGCGAGAAAGACCGGCAGTGCAACGAGCGCGCCCAAGGGCGAATACAAGCGAGGCACGAGCGAGAGAAACTTCCTCATGTTCGACCTAGTGCAGACGCTCGAGACCCCCGATTCGGCTCACGAATCGGCTCGCCTGGCCCGGCGCGCCATGGCCGCCGTCTCGCGGGTCGCCTTCGCCTTTTCGGCAAGCCTTTCGGGAGCGCTCTCGGCGCCTCCCCCTCAATGCGCGAAGAGAACCGAGTTTTCGGACGCGATGAGGAGGCCGCCCGCAGGCGTCAGCGCCACGGACGACGGCAGCGTCAGTTGTGCGGGCAAGGCGCCGAGGCGAACGCCCGCGGAGGTCCCGGCGCCGATGACCGTCGTCACGACGCCGGTCGCGACGTCGACGTGCCTTATCGCGTTGTTCGCGAGGTCGCAGACGAAGAGATTCCCGTCGCCGTCGGCGGCGACGCCGACCGGAAAATGGAAGGAGGCCGCCGCGCCCGTTCCGTCGGCGCTCCCGGGGTGGACCGGCTGGCCCGCGAGCGTCGACACGGCCCCGCTGGCGACGTCGATGGCGCGGATGGTTTCGTCGAGATCGTCGGCGACGAAGAGGTGCCCGCGACCGTCGGCCGCGAGGCCGAGCGGCCCGTAGAACGCGGCGGCCACCCCGACGCCGTCGGCGCGGCCCGGCACGCCGTACGTGCCCGCGATCGTCGACACGGTCGCCGTGGCGAGGTCGATCGAGACGACGACGTCGTCGGTGTAGTCGGTGACGTAGAGGCGGCCGCCGTCGAGCGCGAGCCCCGCCGGCGCGTCGAAGCTGACGAAGGGATCCCCCTTCGCCACGCGTACGGCAAGCGTGGACACCGAACCGTCCGCGAGGTCGACGCGCCGGACGCGCCGGTTCCCCGTGTCGGCGACGTAAAGCGCTTGCGCGGCGCAGTCGAGGGCGACGCCCTGGGGCTGGTCGAAGCGCGCGACGCTCCCCGCGCCGTCCGCGAAGCTCGCCGTCCCCGCGGCGCCCGCGAGCGTCGTCACCGCGCCGGTCGCGAGCACGACCTTGCGGAGGGTGTCGTTGCCGGTGTCGGCCACGTAGGCGGTCGTGCCGTCGCTGGCCATGCCCGCGGGGCCGGAGAAGCGCGCGGCGGCGGCGATGCCATCCCGACTTCCGACCGACTGGGCGCCCGCGTAAGTCGTCACGGTGGACGTCGCGAGATCGACGGCGCGGACGACGGCGTTGCCTTCGTCGGCGACATAAAGGGTGCCGGCGCCGTCGTTCCAGAGACCGGCAGGCCCGTCGAAGAGCGCGGCGGCGCCCGGCCCGTCGACGTATCCACGCGTGGTCGCGCTTCCCGCGATCGTCGTCACGGCGCCGTCCGCGCCCACCCGCACGACGCGGCTGTCGGCGGGGGCGGCGCCGGCGAGGGACACGAGGAGATCGGCGCCGTCGAGGGCGACGCCTTGGGGCACCGGCCCCTGGAGGGGTACGCCGAACGTCGCCCGGGTCGCCACCGCGCCGGTGCTCGTGTCGACCGTGCGGATGCTCTGATTGACGGTGTCGGCGATGTAGAGAACGCCCGCTCCGTCGATCGCCATCGCGCGCGGCAAGTGGAACGACGCGGCGCTGCCCAACCCGTCGGCCGCCCCGCCCACCAACGGCGTCCCCGCGACCGTGGTCACCGCGCCGCCGTCGACGGCGTACGCGCGGACGGTCTCGTTGTTGGTGTCGGTGATGTAGAGCGTGCCCTGGCCGTCGAGCGCGAGGCCCTCGGGCTCGGCGAAGCGGGCCGCGACGCCGACGCCGTCGGTGGCGCCCGTCTGCCCGGCGGCGCCCGCGATCGTCGTGACGACGCCGCTCGAGACGTCGATCTGGCGAAGGTCGTTGTTCTCGGTGTCGCTGATGAGGAGCTCGCCGCCGAGGAGCGCGAGGCCGCTCGGCTGGTTGAAGCTCGCCGCGGGCCCCGTGCCGTCGGCGCCGCCGACTTGCGCGTAGGCGCCGGCGAGCGTCGTCATCGTGGCCCTCGCCGTGTCGACGACGCGCACCGTCTCGCCGTCGATGACGTAGAGGTGTCCGCTCCCGTCGCCCGTGATCGTCCAGGGGTCGGCGAGGTGAGCGCCGGCGAGCGGCCCGTCGACCCAGCCCGGTCCGCCCGGCTGGCCGGCGACGAGATCGAGGGTGGCGAGCGGGGTGGGTGACGCGGACGGGAAAGGGCAGCTCACCCCGGGCGGCTCCGACGTGCCGCAACCGGCGAGCGCCAGACAGAGCCAAGGTCTCCACGTCACGGTCTGTCCAGCCCTCCTCTTGGTCTTATCCGCGGCCGCCCTCCCGTGCCAACCGGAAGGCCTGCCGGAAACCTCGGATTGCGAACGATCGGCTTCGGGCGCGAACCGATCGACTTCGGATCGCGGACCGGTCGACTTCGGACGCTACCCGATCGACCCCGGGCACGGACCGATCGACTTCGGATCGGGAACCCATCGACCTCGGGCGCTGCCCGATCGATTTCGGATCGAAAACCCATCGACTTCGGGCGCCACCCGATCGACTTCGGATCGGGAACCCATCGACCTCGGGCGCCACCCGATCGACCTCGGATCGGGAACCCATCGACTTCGGGCGCTGCCCGATCGACCTCGGATCGGGAACCCATCGACCTCGGGGGCTGCCCGGTCGGCTCCGGGCGCCGCCCGATCGCGTGCCCCCGCGATCCGGGGCTAGAACGTCGCCGCGAGGTGATCGTGGAAGGTCGTGGCGTAGCCGCCGTTCGGAGTGCCGCTCAGGTAATCGGTCACGAGCGACCACGGCGATCCCCCCGCCGCCCCTCCCTCCGGCGGAGGCTGCGGGGCGCACGCGCCGTACGCGTCCCACGACCAGGCGAGGTAGCCGACGCCCGTCTGCTCGAGGAAGCTCATGAGCGGCGTGATGAAGCTGCCCTGGCAGTCGCGCTCTCCGATTTCGGTCGCCACGATGGGGACGTTCATCGCCAGCGCCGCGGGAGCGCCCTGCCAGCACGAGAGGCTCGCGCACGCGTTGTTGCTGTAGATGTGCCACGCCGCGCCGAGGTTGTTCGCGGGGTCCATCGGCTCGTTCGCGGACCAGGCGGAGAGGTCGTTCGAGTACTCGACGCCGCCGAGGAGGACGACGTGCGGCGTCGCGCCGCCCTCCCCGGTGCGGATCGCGTTCACGAGGGCCTGCATGCCGACCGCCGTATACGTCTGCGCGCCCGCGTCTTTCGCCAGGCCCGCCTGCGCGACGTTCGCGCAGCCGTTCAACCAGCAGTCCCACGCCATCGTCGTGTCCCGGTCGTTGCCCGGGAACGGCTCGTTGTACGGCTCGAGGATGACGCCGGTGTCGTCGGCGAAGTACTGCGCGACGCTCGTCCAGAGGTCGACGGAGGTCTCGTCGGGCATCGGCTGCTGCGCGGTCGCGAGCGTGCCGTTCGGCCCGACCCAGTGGAGCTCGATGATGGGGACGATGGCGTACTTCTCGAGGAGCGTCACGTAGGCGCCGATCGCCTGCTGGTACGCGGGGCCCGAGGCCGCGGTGGTCAGCGCGGTGTTGCCGAGCCAGCAAGACTCGTTCAGCGGAATGCGGACGGCGTTGGCCTTCCACGAGGCGATCGCCTGGATGGAGGCCTCGTTGGAGAGTCCGTCGAAGATCTGGGTGCTGCCCTTCGCGACACACTTGTATTCGGTGCCCGACCGGTTGACGCCGTGAAGAGCGACCGGCGCCCCCTGCAGGTTCACGATCTGATTGCCCTGGACGTGCAGGCCCGTCATGGCCGGACCGACGGGGCCGACGTCCGCGAGCCCGGCGCTCGACGCGTCCATGTCGGTCGGCGTCGTGCCCGCGTCGGTGCCGTCGTCTCCCGGAGGCATCGGGTGGACGGGGCCCGCGTCCTCGGCGGACGGGGACTCTGCTCTATCGACGGAGAACTCGTCGCAGCCATAGGCAAAGATCGGAACCAGGAGACCCGCCGGAGCCAATACCCGCCACATCGTCCTCTTCATGTTCATAGTCTCCGACCGAAATCGACAATGGGCGACGCTCGCCGAAAGCTGCGATCGCCTTGAAAACAGGTGAACGGAACCGGTTAAGTGCCGGGGGCACCTTAGCCGAAGAACGCAGGGTCGTCCCGCCGCATTCGTGTCTTCGTTCTCTTGCCGTCCGCACTGAAATCAGACGGCGTCCCAGGGTGCGGCGGCGCGTCCGGTGGACGTTCTTGCGTTCAGCCGTGGGCGCCCCAAAGCGGAAACATCATGATCACGGCCCAATCGAAGAGCGCGTGCGCCACCATCGCGGGCGCGATGCGCCCGGCCGCACGGGCGATACCGCCCCAGAGCAGGCCGGCGCCGAGCGCCGCGAGCGGCAGCACGGGATCGAGACCGCCCGCGCCCCCGGACGCGCGGAGGGACCACGCCGTCGGCACGTAGGCGAGCGCATAGAGCACCGCCGCCCAGACCCACGCCGATCGTGACCCCACCCGCTGGGCGAGCAGGCGCGTCACCGCCCCGCGCCAGACGACTTCCTCGGCGAACGCCGCCGCGCAGATCGCCGGCGCGACCAGGGCCACGTGCGCCTGGAGGTCGCGTGGATCGCCGATCTGCGCATAGAGCGAGACGAGCCATATCTCGCGCTCGGAGCCGACCGGCGCGACCAGCCGCACGACCGCCCACGCGACCCCGAAGAGCGCCGCGGCGGCGACGAAGCCCAGCGTGAAGTCTCCCGGCTTCCAGCGCAGCCATTCCCCCGCGAGCCCCTCTTGCCGAGCCCAGAGGAGGGCGAGGGCGGAGAGGACGATCGTGGGACCGGCGGCGAGCGCCCAGAACACCCACGTCCCCGACCAGCGCGGGAGGAACGCGAAGTACGCCGTCGCGCCGACGACGACCATGGCCGCGAGGGCGGCTGCGAGGGGACGCATGGGCGCGCTCGTCAGTCCACGACGGGGAGACGGATCGTGCCCATCTTGGGGCCGAGCGGCAGCTTCTGGTTCTTCGCGTAGACCGGGTGCCGGCCTTGGGTCTTGTACCAATCGGCGACGGTCGCCGACGCGTGCATCTTCTCGACGATCTGCCGCCAGCCGACGCCCGTGTTGTACGCGCAGAAGCTGATCTCCCCTTCTTGGGTGCCGTACGGGATGATGCACATCTCGGTGCGGCGGAAGTCGTAGTTGTAAAGGTCCTGAAACCACATGCCGGCCACGAAGAGGACGCGCCACTCGAACTCGCGCGCGTCTCCCTCGAACGCGCCGACCGCCCGCCCGCGCGCGCCGGTCTGGCTGAGGAACTGGCGGAGCAACGTCGTGATACCGAAGCCGGCCGGGGCGGAGCGCCCGTCGTAGCGGCGGCACAGGGCGACCGCGAGCTGGGCGAGGGTCATGGGGCGCGGCTGGGCGGCGTCGGTGATTTCCTGGATGTCGGCGAGCAGGCCCTCGACGTCGAGGACCTGTGCGAGCGGCACCATCTGCTTGGTGGTCTTGTGGACGAGGAGCGCGGTCCCGATGCCGCAGTTCGGGTGGCACCCGCATTTGAGGGCGCCCCAGTCGGCGTGGTCGGCGAGGAGGAGATCGGTGAGGTCGCCGAAGGTGCCCATCGCGGAGAGGGGGAACCAGTCGCGCATCGGTTCGGTCGCGCCGAGCTGGGACTTCATGTCGTGGGCGAGGTGCGAGAGCGTGTATCTCTGCGCGCGCCGCTGGGCGTCGGGGATGTCTTCGTCGCGGCCGGTGAAGCTGACGGGTTGAAAGGACACGACCGTGATCTTGTCGGCGTTCTCGATCGCGAAGCGCACCACTTGCCCGACCTGCGCGTCGTTGACGCCGCGCACGACCGTGACGACGAGGACGACGTCGATGCCGGCGGCGTGGAGGTTCTCGATGGCGCGGAGCTTCACCTCGAAGAGGTTGCCGACCTTGCGGTGCGCGTTGGCCTCCTCGCCGACCCCGTCGAACTGCAGATAGGCGATGCGCAGGCCCGCGGCCTTGGCGGCGCGCGCGAGCTCCGGCTCCTGCGCGAAGCGGACGCCGTTGGTCGCGCACTGCACGCAGAAGTACCCGGCCCTCTTTGCGTAGGCGATCGCGCGGAGGAAGTGGGGAGAGAGCGTCGGCTCGCCGCCCGAGAACTGGACGCTCATCTGCCGCCGCGGCTGGACGCCGAGCGAATCGTCGAGGATTTTCTGCACGTCGTCCCACGTGAGCTCGTGGACGAAGCCGACCTGGTTCGCGTCCATGAAGCACGGGTCGCACATCATGTTGCAGCGGTTCGTGAGGTCGACGGTGAGGACCGCGCCGCGCCCGTACTTGATGGTGGAGCTGCCGTGGTTTCGGAGCTTGCTGGCCGGCGAGCGGAAGTCGCGACCCGGGAAGAGGCCCTCGATGCGCGCGCTGAAGGCCGGGTCCATCGAGACGACGTCTTCGAAGGCGCCGTGCCGCTCGCACGTCTTGGTCATCACGATTTCGCCGTCGCGCTCCAGGATGCGGGCCCGGATCTCGCCGGGCTTGCCGTCGATGAGAGAGCGAACTTCGGCGCTGCCGTCGAGGACCGCCGTCCGCACTTCCTTCACGCAAGCGGGGCAAAGTGAGTCGGTCTCACGCGGCCACCCGAGCGGAGGAAACGATCGCTCGCGGCGCTTCTGCAGCGGCGCCGGCGCCCAACCCGGCTGCGGCGACGGCCTCTCGTAGCGAGCGTTGTAGGCGCGCACGAGGGGCCAAAGCGCGTGGGCTGCGGAGCGAAGGGATGCGGCGAACATGTAGGGACGGAGAATGAACCGCAAGAACCGTCCACGAGCCAGTACTTAAGCCCGAAAAGCCTCCCGACGAGGCTGCTCCTCCACGCGAGGTCGGTGGTATGGCCTCGTGCGCACGATGCACGCGCTTCGGGTCGCCGCCTACGTCTTCGTCGTCATCTTCGTCGCGGAGCTGCCCGACAAGACGGCCCTCGCCGCGGTGGTGCTCGCCACACGGCGCCGGGCGCTGCCGGTCTTCCTGGGCGCCTCGCTGGCGCTCACCGTACAGAGCGCCATCGCGGTCGCGGCCGGCGGGTTGCTCTCGCTCTTGCCGGAGCGCGCGGTGCACTACGGCGCCGGGGCGGCGTTCTTCGTGTCGGCCGTGGTCATGTGGGTCCGAAAGGAGGACGACGACGAGAGCGACGCAGGGGCGCGGGGCTCCGAAGCGCCCGCGTCCGCCATGCGGGACCTCGTGACCTCGTTCGGCGTGGTCTTCGTGGCCGAATGGGGAGACCTCACGCAGTTCGCCACGGCGGCCTTCGCCACGCGCGAGCACGCGCCGTGGGTCGTGTTCGCCGCGTCCAGCGTGGCGCTGTGGGCCGTCACGGCCATCGCCGTCGGCGTCGGCCATCAGGCCGGCCGACTGCTCGACCCGACCGTGACCAAGCGTGTCGCCGCCGCCCTCTTCGCGCTGGTGGGGGTGGCCCTCGTTCTCGGCTGGATCTGAGGCTCAGGGCCACGAAGGGCCCGCCGCGTCGCGCCGCTACTGGCAGGTCCCGACGGTGGCGGGCAAACGAACGCCCGCGCCGGCGCCGTTCGCGCCGGGTCGCATGCAGGTGGGGGCCTGGGGCGGACAACCCGGGTCGGCGGCCGTCGGGTCGCAGAGCTGCGCGGCGGCGCAATTGGCACGGCACATCGACGTCGCCGCGGCGGCGCCCATCCCGCCGCCTCCGACGATGCAGCAGTCCATGCCGGTCGTGCAGTCCGCGGTGGCGGTGCAATGAAGGGCCGTGGCGCCGGCGCCGGGGCATGTCGTCCCCGTCTGGCACGTCGTCGTCACGCCCGCGCCTCCGCCGCCTGCCGCCTGCACGCAACACGTCTCCGTGCCGACGGCGCACGTCGTCGCGGCGCCGCACGAGAACGTGGCTCCCGCGTCGCCGCCGGCGTCGACCATCCCCGCGTCGGGCGGCGGCGGCGTGCCCGTGTCAACGGGTCCCACCGTGCCCGTGTCGGGTGCTGCGTCGGGTCCGGGCATGGTCGCGTCGACCCCCGCGTCCACCCCGACGGGCGGCGTGCCCGTGTCGGTGGTGGGCGGCGGCGCGGACGTCTCGTCCCCGGTCACGATCGGCGTGCTCGTATCGGGCGTGGAGCCGGAGTCCATCGTCATTCCAGGATTGCCGTTCGCACCGGGATCGCTGACGCCGCTGCACGCGAGCAGCGATGAAACGGCGAGCGAGACCAGCGTCGGAAAAGCGATTCTCTTCATCACGGCACCTTTGGAATAAGCGGGGACGCGCCCTCGACCAGAGCTTCTATTTAGCAACTCTGACACGCGTCCGGATCCTCGGCCATCAGGGCTAGAACTCTGAAGCCACACCGTTTTTCATTGTGTTGCGTCGGGGACACGGGCGACCTCAGTTTGACGCCGGCTCAAGTGCGGGCTAAGAGAGATGACGCAACGTGCGTCTGCGCGGCTCGCCTGAAACGGCTGGGCCTGCGCGGACGTGCCAAGGGCCCGAGCGGGGGCCAAGTGGGACGATAGACAGCAGAAACATAGCTGGGGCGACGGCACGGCCATTCGGGCCGACTCCGGTAGCGCCCCGAACACGACCAGGTCTCCGGGGAATGCGGGAGACCGGACCAAGAGACGGACATGACGTTCATCGAAGCCGCCGCGGAGATCCTCCGCCAAGCTGGCAAGCCTCTCCATTACAAAGAAATCACCGAGCTCGCGATCGAGAAAAACCTCCTCTCCCACGTCGGAAAGACGCCCGAGGTGACCATGAGTCACCGGCTCACTTCGGCGGTGAAGAAGGACGACAAGGAGGTCCCGATCGTCAAGGTCAAGCCGGGCGTCTTCGCGCTCCGCGAGTGGGAAGAGAAGAAGGGTCGCCGCGGCGCCGGTTCGGCACCGCCCGCGGAGATCGAAGAGGCGTCGGGCGGCGAAGCCGACTCCGAGGTCAACGCGCTCGAGATCGAAGCGGCCCTCCGGCAAGCGAAGGAAGCGCCGGAGGAAGACGAAGCGGACGACGAGAACGGCGTGCTCGCCGACCACCGCGGCCGCGCCACCCACATCGACAACGAGTCCGCCGCGGACCGTGACACGCCGGTGTCGGGCGACGAAGCGCGCCGCGCGGACCTGGCCGCGAGCGGGGCCGAGCTCTTCGACGACGAGGAAGACGACGATCAGCCCATTCTGGGCGCGCCCGCGAACCTCCAGCAGGGAGGCGCCGCGGCGCCCGGACAGGCCAACAGCGAGGGCGGGCGCAGGCGGCGGCGCAGGCGGCGGCGCGGTCGCGGGGGTCAAGGCGAAGCGGCCACCGGCGGCGCCGGATTCAACGCGAGCGCGCCGCAGGGCGAGCCGCGGTTCTCGACCCCGCGCGTGGCCGACGGTTCGCAGCCGCGGATGGACGGCGTCATTCAGCCGACGCCGATCGTGAGCATCGACGCCGAGCCCTCCGACTCGGTGGCCTCCCCGCGCCCGGTCGTCCGTGATCGGCAGTCGATCATGGCAGGCGGGCAGCCGACGGGCATCGAGATCCCGTTCGGCGAGGGAGACGAGCTGGCGGGGCGGGACCTCGCCGATGCCGCCGCCATCGTCCTCTCTTCGTTCGATCGCAACGCGGGCCCGGTGCCGGTCCGCACGGTGGCGGAAGCCCTCGTGCGGCGGGGCCGCCTCCAGGGCGAGCCCGCGCTCGTATCCGCTCAGGTCAGCGCGTCGCTCCGGGCGGACAACCTCCGTCGCGTGCACAGCGCACAGCGCGTGCGCTTTCGGTTCGCCAGCGGCGCCCGCGTCGCGCCGACCGATTGGGCGTTGGGCGGCGAGTTGCCGCGCCTCGAGCAAGACGTGATCGCCGCCGTCGATCGCTATCGAGAGGCGATGCGCCGCGCGCTCTTGCGGAGGCTCCAGGAGCTGCCGGGGCACGCGCTCATCGAGCTCGTGCTCGTCACCCTCGAGCGAACCGGCATGAGCAACCTCCGCGCCGTGCGCCGGGCGGGCTCCCCGGGCGGCGAGGCCCACTTCGCCGCGCTCCACAAGGCCGGCGGGGACGCCATCCCGGTGGCCGTCGTCGTCCGCAAGGACGGGCGGGAGATCGGGCGCGAGCGCGTCACCGACCTTCGGGGCGCCCTCCACCACTACGGCCCCGCGAGCGCGGGCTGGCTGCTGACGACGGGCCAGATCCTGTCGGGCGCGAGGGAAGAAGCGGCCGCCCCGGGCGCGCCGCCGGTCACGCTCTACGACGGGCTGGCGCTGTGCAAGCTCCTCGAGGAGATGGACATCGCCGTCGCGAAGACGCGCTTCTCGATCGCCATCCCCGACCTCGAGATGCTCGAGACGCTCCGCGGCTGAGTCCACGGGCTCTCGCGGAGCGAGCGAACGCCGGGCAGGGCGCGCGGCGCTAGGCGCTGTCGGACGACGACAAAAGCGTTTCGAGGAGGTCCCGGAGCTGTCGCCTTTGCGGGCGCGAGAGCCCCGAGAGGGCCTCCTCGACCTTCGCCATGACGTCGGGTGACGCGTCTCGGAACCAGGCTCGACCTTTCGCCGTCGCCTCTACGCGGAGACGGCGGCGGTCGCGCGCGTCGGGCCGGCGGCGTACGAGCCCGCGCGCCAAGAGGTCGTCGACGACACGGGAAATCCCCGCCGGGTCCTGCGCGGTGAAGTAGGCGAGATCGCGCTGCGCCGTCGGACCGGACCTCACGAGGTAGCAGAGCACCTGCCACGTGAAGATGGACTGGCCGCGCGCCTCCATGCAGCGCGCGGCCGCGGTCCACAGGCCGCGCCGCGCCCGCCCAATGAGCCTGTAAAGCTCTTCGGTCAACGTGTCTTGGGAAGGGCGCGGCGCCCGGAGACGGGCGGTCGAAGGCGGGTGCGGCAAGGCGTTACCTGGAGGCGAGCGTGCCTCCGAATCGTTGCAGGTGCAACGATTGCGGATGAAACGGTCCGATCGTAAGGTCCGGGTGCTTCATGTGGATCGTCCGCCTCGCGTTGCGCCGGCCTTACACGGTGGCCGTCTTCTCGTTCGTCATTCTCCTCCTCGGCGCGCTCTGCACGAACCGCATGCAGGCGGACATCTTCCCCACCATCGACATCCCGGTGGTCATCGTCGTGTGGTCCTACCCGGGCCTCGGCGCCGAAGACATGGAGAGGCGGGTCGTCCTCATCAGCGAGCGCGCCTACTCGACCACGGTCAACGGCATCTCGCGCATCGAGTCGCAGTCGATCGACGGCGTCGGCCTCCTCAAGGTCTACTTCGAACAAGGGGCCGACATCGGCGCGGCGATCGCGCAGATCGCGAGCGTCTCGGCCACCGCGAGCCACGTCATGCCTCCGGGCATCACGCCGCCCAACGTCATCCAGTTCAACGCGTCGAACGTCCCCGTCGCGCAGCTCACCGTCTCGAGCGCGACGCGCTCGGAGCAGGAGATCTTCGACTACGGGCTCAACTTCATCCGCGTCCGCCTCTTCACCATCCCCGGGCTGGCGACGCCGGCGCCGTACGGCGGCAAGCAGCGGGAGGTGGTCATCGACGTCGATCCCAACGCGACCGGCTCCCACGATCTCTCCACGCAGGACGTCGTCCAGGCGCTCCTGCAATCGAACATCATCGAGCCCGCGGGATCGATGCGCGTCGGCGACACCGAATACGACGTGACGATGAACAACAGCCCGTCGACGATCGACGAGTTCGCGCGCATGCCGATCCGCGTGGCCGGCGGCGCGGAGGTCCGCCTGGGCGACGTCGCCCGCGTGCACGACGGGTTCGCGGCCCAGGCGAACATCGTGCGCGTGAACGGCAAGCGGGCCACGTACCTCGCCGTCCTCAAGAAGGCCAACGCCTCGACGCTCGCCGTCGTCGACGCCGCCAAGGCCGCGCTCCCGGGCATCCAGGCGACCGCGCCCGACGGCGTCGAGCTCAAGATCGACTTCGACCAGTCGGTCTTCGTGCGGGCGGCCATCTCGGGGGTGCTCCGGGAGGCCATCGTCTCGTCGCTCCTCGTGTCGGCGATGATCCTCGTGTTCCTCGGGAGCTGGCGGAGCGTCGTCGTCGTGTCGACGTCGATCCCGCTGTCGATCTTCGTCGCGCTCATCGGCCTCTTCGTGACCGGCCAGACGCTCAACATCATGACGCTCGGGGGGATGGCGCTGGCCATCGGGATGCTCGTCGACGACGCGACCGTCGAGATCGAGAACATCCACCGCAACCGCGCCCTCGGCAAGCCGTTGACCGTCGCCATCCTCGACGGCGCCGCGCAGATCGCCGTGCCCGCCCTCGCGGCGACCCTCACCATCTGCATCGTCTTCTTTCCGGTCGTCCTCCTCTATGGGCCCGCCAAGTACCTGTTCGTGCCGCTCGCGCTGAGCGTCGTCTTCGCGATGCTCGCGTCGTACCTCCTGTCGCGGACGCTCGTGCCGACGCTCTCGCGCATGCTCATGGAGAACGAGAAGCACGACGACCACGGGCGCCTCGACGCGCTCCGGGAGCGGGCGTTCGCGGCGCTGCAGCGCTCCTACGAGGGGTTGCTCGCGACGGTGCTCGAGCGGCGCGCGTTCGTGCTCGTCTGCTGCGTGCTCGGCGTCGGCGCGGTGGGCGTGCTGGCGACCGCGGTGGGCATGGACTTCTTCCCCGAGGTCGACGCCGGGCAGATGCGCCTCCACGTGCGCGCCCCGAGCGGCACGCGCATCGAGCAGACGGAGAACGTGGTGGCCGGCGTCGAGCGCAAGATCCGCGAGATCGTGCCGCCGGGCGAGATCGAGACGATCAACGACAACATCGGCGTGCCCCTCTATTACAACCTCGCCTTCGTCCAGACCGACAACATCGGCGGATCCGACGCCGACGTCCTCGTGGCGCTGAAGCCCGAGCACCACCCGACCGCCGACTACCGGCGTCGCCTCCGCGAGCAGCTTCCGCTCGCCTTCCCCGACACGCACTTCTATTTCCAGGCCGCCGACATCATCAGCCAGGTCCTCAACTTCGGTCTCTCGGCGCCGATCGACGTGGAGGTCGAAGGCGCCAACTTCGACGCGAGCGCCCGCGTGGCCCGCGAGCTCCGCGACCGCGTCCGCCTCGTCCCCGGCGCGGTCGACGTGCGCGTGGCGCAGGTCCTCGACCGGCCCGCGCTGCGCGTCGAGGTCGACCGGGACCGCGCCGCGCAGGTCGGGGTGACGCAGCACGAGGTCGCCGACAACGTCCTCACGTCGCTCTCCTCGAGCTCCCTCGTCGCGCCGTCGTTCTGGCTCAACCCGAAGAACAACGTGAACTACGTCGTGGTCGTGCAGACGCCGCTCCGCAAAGTGGCGAGCGTGGAGGACCTCATGGGGATGCCGGTGGCGCCCGCGTCCCCGCGCGGCACGAGCGAGGTCGCCTCCTACCTCGGGAGCCTCGCCTCGGTCCACCCGTCCCAGGTCTTCGGCGTCGTCAACCACGACAGCGTGCAGCGGGTGCTCGACGTCGAATGCAACGTCGACGGGCGCGACCTCGGGGGCGTGTCGTCCGACATCCAGAAGGAGCTCGACACGATGACCCCCGGTCTCGCGCCGGGGATGAAGCTTCGCATTCGCGGGCAGAGCGAGAGCATGCGCTCCTCCTTCAAGAGCCTCGGGACGGGCCTCGTCCTCGCGAGCGTGCTCGTCTATCTCCTCCTCGTCGTGCTCTTCCAGTCCTGGCTCGACCCGTTCATCATCATCTTCGCGGTGCCGGGCGCCCTCGCGGGCGTCGTCCTGATGCTCGGGGTGACGCGGACGACGCTCAACGTCGAGTCGCTCATGGGCTCGATCATGGCGGTCGGCGTCGCCGTGTCGAACAGCATCCTGGTCGTGAACTTCGCCAACGACATCCGCACCGAGCGCGGGCTCGACGCGAAGGCCGCGGCGCTCGAGGCGGGCAAGACGCGCCTAAGGCCCGTCATCATGACCGCCCTCGCGATGATCCTCGGGATGCTGCCGATGGCGCTGGGCATGGGGGAGGCGGGCGAGCAGAACGCTCCGCTCGGGAGGGCCGTCATCGGGGGCCTGCTGGTCGCGACGTTCGTGACCTTGTTCGCCGTGCCGGTCGTCTATTCGCTGCTGCGCCGCAAGGCGCCGCGCAAGGGCGAGCTCGACGCCCGGTTCGAGGCCGAGACGCGAGGACACGAGGTGCCGGCATGACCGAAGTGCAAGAGACGGTGGGTTTGGCCGGAGCGCCCGCGCCGCGACGCTCGGGGGCGTTTCTGTATCTCCTCGGCACCCTCGCGGTCGGCGCGACGGTGGTGCTCGCGGGGGTCGTCGTCATGGGGCGTCGCGCGGCCGTGGCCGCCGAAGCGTCGAATCGGCAGCACGTCGCCGCGGCCGGCGTCTCGGTCCTCGTGGTGGCCGCCGCGCGGCTCCCCGCGGGAAGAAACGTGACCTTGCCCGGAGAGGTGAAGCCGTGGAGGCAGGCCACGCTCTACGGGAAGGTGAGCGGGTACGTGCAGCGCATGTTCGTCGACAAGGGGGACACGGTGAAGCAAGGGCAGCTCCTCGCGACGCTCGAGTCCCCCGAGACCGACCAGCAGGTCCAATCCGCCCGCGCCGACCTCGCCACGAAGAAGCTCATCGCCGATCGCTACACCCACCTCGCGCCCCAGGGCGTGGTCGCCCAGCAGGAGCTCGACCAGGCGTCGGGCAACCTCGCGGTGGCGAACGCCGAGCTCGCGCGGGTGGCGGCGCTCGGCGCCTACGAGTCCATCCGCGCCCCGTTCGACGGCATCGTGACCGCGCGCTTCGTCGATCCGGGCGCGCTCATCCCCGCGGCGACGGGATCGACCACGAGCGCGCAGCCCGTCTTCGAAGTGACCGACATGAGCCGCGTGCGCATCACCGTCTACCTCGGCCAGAGCGACGCGCCGTTCGTGCACGAGGGCACGCCCGTGAAGCTCGAGAGCGACGCGCACCCCGGCGACGTGGTCGACGCCACGGTCACGCGCATCACGCGCGAGCTCGACGCGCGGACCCGCACGATGCTCACCGAGATCGACATCGACAACGGGCGGGGCTGGGCCTATCCGGGCCTCTTCGTCCGCGTGTCGATGAAGGTGGACAGCCCTTCGGAGGTGGGCATCCCGGCCGACGCCGTGTTCTTGAAGGACGGCCGCCCGATGGTCGCCGTGGTCGAGGGAGGCCGCGCGCATTTCCGCTCCATCGAGGCGGGCGACGACGACGGGCGCATCGTCCGCGTCTTGTCGGGCTTGCACGAGGGCGACCTCGTGGCCCTCCACGCGGGCGACGAAGTGACCGACGGCGCGCCCGTGCGAGCCGTACCCGCGCCCACCGGCAAGTGAGTCGTCGGCCGATGCGCGGCGCGCGGCTCACCAGCTGTGGAGCGTGCCGTCGAGCTTCCGGTTGACGGGAAGATACGCCGGCTCGTACGGATGGCTCCGCGCGAGCGCCTCGTCGATGTCGACGCCGAGGCCCGGCGCGTCGCCCGGGTAGAGCGCGCCGTCGGCGAACGCGTACGCGTGCGGGAAGACCCGGTCGGTCTCCGCGGTATGAGGCATGTATTCCTGAATTCCGAAGTTGTGGACGGCCAGATCGAAGTGGAGCGCCGCCGCCATGCACACCGGGCTTAGATCGGTGGCCCCGTGGGAACCGGTGCGCACGTGATAGAGCTCGCCGAGGTGCGCGATCTTCCGCAGGTGGCTGATGCCGCCCGCGTGGACCACGCTCGTGCGGATGTAGTCGATGAGCTGCTCGGCGATGAGCTCCTGGCAATCGTGGATCGACGAGAAGACCTCGCCGACGGCGATGGGCGTCGTCGTGTGCCGCCGGATCCACCGGAAGCCCTCCTGGAGCTCGGCCGGCACGGGGTCTTCCATCCAGAAGAGGCGGTGCGGCTCGAGCGCCTTCCCCAGCCGAGCCGCTTCGATCGGCGTCAGCCGGTGGTGCACGTCGTGGAGGAGATGCACGTCGGGCCCGAATTCGCGCCGCAGCCGCTCGAAGAGGCGCGGCGCGTGATCGAGGTACTTCTCCGAGCTCCACACCGTTTCGCGCGGGCGCTCGCCCTGGGCGGTCTTCTCGGCCGGCTCGTACGGCGCGTCGCCCTTCGCGACGCCGTAGGTGTCGGCGAGGCCCGGCACGCCCGACTGGGCCCGCACCGCCTTGTACCCCTTCGCGATGTGGGCGGCGACGGCGGCGACCGTGTCTTCGACGTCGCGTCCGTTCGCGTGTCCGTAGACCATCACGTGGTCGCGCGCGCGGCCGCCGAGGAGCTGGTAGACCGGGACGCCGAGCGATTTGCCCTGGATATCCCAGAGGGCGGTGTCGACCGCGGAGATCGCCGTCATCGTGACCGGCCCGCGACGCCAGTACGCGCCCTTGTAGAGATAGTGCCATGTGTCGTCGATGCGGCGGGCATCTCGTCCGAGCAAGATCGGCGCGACGTGCTCGGTGAGATACGCCGCGACGGCGAGCTCGCGCCCGTTCAGCGTCGCGTCGCCGAGGCCGTACACCCCGTCTTCGGTGGTGAGCTTGAGCGTGACGAAATTGCGGCCCGGGCAAGTGACGATGACTTCGGCGCTGGCGATCTTCACGGGGCTCTTTCTCTCCTCGTCTTTGGGTATGATTGTGCTCGTGGGACCGGATTTGCCAACGGGGTGTGCTCCGTGAAGATACGTGCCGCGGCGGCTTTCTTGTTCGTGGTGTTCGGGGCGGCCAGCGCCGACGCGAAGGCCGAGGGGACGGGCGCCGTCGCGCGCGACACCCACGCCCGGCTCGCCGCCCACGCCGTCGACCCGAGGCCCCCGGCGCGGCTCGCGCTCTCGCTCACGACCCCCACCACCCACGGCGCGTGGACGATGCGGGTGACCAACGAAGGGGACGAGCCCGTGCGCATCGTCGCCGACGCGCGCCTGCTCACGCTCGAGGTCACGCCCCGTGGAGCCCGCGCCCCGGTGCGGTGCGAGCTGCCCGACGACATGCGCCCGCCCGGCGACCTCGATCGCGTCCTCGTCGTTCCCCCCGGTCGGTCGTACGTCGAGACGTTCGAGTCTCGCCTCTTTTGCCTGACCGCCGGCCAGATCGACGCCCTCTCCCCCGGAGCCATCGTCGTCGCGAGGCTCGGGTGGCGCTCGGGATCCGCGTCCTCCCCTCCTTTCATTGCCTCCGCCGTGGAGGGCGCGGACCCGGGCGTCGCGCCGCTCAAATGGATCGAGGCCCCGCCCATCGCCCTGCCCGACGAGCCCACCGCGTGGGCCGCGGCGGACACGCGCCCCGGCGCATCGGGTGACGGGGACGGCCCGAGGCTGACGCTTCACGGCCCCCCCTCGGTCGACGCGGCGACCACGAACGAGATCGTCATTCCGCTCACGTTGCACAACGAGGGACGCCACGCCGTGGTCGTGCAATTCCGGCCGGAGACGCTCGACTTCGACATCCTCCGCGACGGGGTGCTCGAGACCTGCGCCTGGCCCACCGTGCCCGGGTCCCCGCTCCGGGAGATGTTCACGACCCTCGCCCCAGGGGCCAGCGAGCCGCTCGAGGTGACGCTGAGCTCTTACTGCACCACCGGTCACGGCCTCGACCAAGCGGGTCTCATCGTCGTTTGGCCCCGCCTCGACACGCACGACGCCTCCGGCGCGCCCCTCGGCATGCAAACGTTCAACGGCCAGGTCGTCGCCACGGCGCCCACGGTCGTGCGGCTCCACAGGGGCGCGGCGCTGAAGCCCCCCAAGCGAAAGGCCCCCGAGCTCGAGCCTGCCGCGCGGTGACGTCCGCCGGGGGCCCCGCCGGCCGCCCGCTTGCAAAGGTCGTGCGGGTGCATCATGTTGGGCCTCCCCCGATGGGCGCCCACGAATTCTCGATACCGGCAAGCGACCTCGACGCGGGCGGAAAGCAAGTGCGCTTCCCCGTGCGCGCCGCGTGGATCCGCGGGGCGCTCGAGGGGACCGAGGTCGCCCAAGGCGGCAGCGACGGCGTCCTCGACGTGCGGCTCTCGAAGAGCGGAAACGACGTGGTCGTCCGCGGGCGCCTCACCGCCGAGCTGACCGTCCCGTGCGCCCGGTGCCTCGAGCCGGCGCTCATCGTCGTGAACGAGCCCGTGAGCGCGCTCGCGGTGCCGGCCAGCGAGCTTCGGCCCTCGGTCGCCGCGGAAAAAGAGGGGGAGGACCTGCCCGCCCGCGACCCCGAGATGATCGGCTACGACGGGGAAACCCTCGTCTTGGACGACCTCGTGCGCGACGAGCTTCTCCTCGCCGTGCCCATGATCCCCTTGTGTTCCGAGGGCTGCCCGGGTATCAGCCCCGCGATTTCTTCGGAATCCGCGCAGTCGGCCGTCGACCCCCGCCTCCGCCCTCTTTTGCAGCTCAAGAAAAGCCCGATGTAGCCCGTAGCGGGCCCCGAGGTTCGGGGCCTCGCATCGAATTTCCCTCAAGGAGAAGAGTCCGTGGCCGTTCCCAAGCGACGTACGAGCCGGTCCAAACGCAACATGCGGCGTGCCAATCACGACAAGGTCGCCGCCCCGACCTTGGTCCCCTGCCCTCATTGCGGTGAGCCGGTGATCCCCCACCGCGCGTGCGCCTCGTGCGGTCATTACAAGGGCCGCGCCGTCAAGGCCGGGACGACCGGCGAGAGCTGACCGAGCGTGGGCATCGCGTGGCTTTTCCCCGGCCAAGGCGCCCAGACGGTCGGGATGGGCAAAGACGTTCTGGCCGCGTCACCGGCGGCGCGGGAGGTCTTTGCGCGCGTGGACGACGCGCTGGGTGAGGCGCTCTCGCGGCTCGTGCTCGAGGGGCCCGAACCCGAGCTGACCGTCACCGCCAACGCGCAGCCGGCCATCGTGGCGACGAGCTCCGCCATCCTCGCGGCCATTCGAGAGCGACTCCAGGGGCTCCCGCCCCCCGACTACGCCGCGGGCCACTCGCTCGGCGAGTACTCGGCCCTCGTCGCAGCGGAGGCCCTGAAGCTCGAGGACGCGGTGCGGCTCGTGCGAGCGCGCGGCCGGGCGATGCAGGAAGCGGTGCCTCGGGGCGTCGGCGCGATGAGCGCCATTCTCGGGGTCGACCCGGCGCGGATCGCGGCCCTTTGCGTGCAGGTGGCGACCGAACGCGGAGAGGTGGTCTCTCCGGCGAACTTCAACGCGCCCGGGCAAATCGTCGTGGCGGGACACGCCGGGGCCGTGGCCCGCGTGGGCGCGCTGGTGGCGGCCGAGAAGGGCCGCGCCATTCCGCTCAACGTGAGCGCGCCGTTCCACTGCTCGCTCATGGCGCCCGCGGCCCGGGTGGTCGAAGCGGAGCTCGAGCGCGTGGCCGTCGCCGCGCCCAAGTTCCCCATCGTCGCCAACCTCGATGCACGCCCGAACGCCGAGCCGTCGCGCGTCAAAGAGCTCTTGGTCGGGCAGGTCCAGGGGGCCGTCCGCTGGGAGGAGGGCGTGCGCGCGATGGTCGACGCCGGCGTCACCCACGCGCTCGAGATCGGCCCGGGCAAAGTGCTCGCGAACCTGGCCAAGCGCATCGCGAAGGACCTGCGGGTCCACAGCGTCTACGACATGGCGAGCCTCGAAGAGGTGCCGAGCTTCCTCGAGACCGCCCGGGCGGCGTAGGGTCTCGCCTTCTTCTTGGCGCGCAGAGTGTTTCATCGCCGAGCTCGTTGCTCTATAAGGCGGCGCTCATGTTTCGAGTCGACGGAAGAGTAGCCCTGGTCACGGGCGGGTCGCGCGGCATCGGCCGGGCATGCTGCGAAGCGCTCGCCGCGCAAGGCGCGACCGTGGTGGTCAACTACGTGAACGGCGAAGCGGCCGCGCGCGAGGTCGCCGCAGGCATCGAGTCCCGCGGCGGCAAGGCCGACGTGGCGCGGTTCGACGTGGCCGACTCGGTCGCGGTCGACGCCGCCGTCGACGACGTGGTCAAAAAGCACGGGAAGATCGACATCCTCGTCGCCAACGCCGGTATTTCGATCGACGGGCTGCTCCTGCGCTTGAAGGACCAGGACCTCGAGAAGCTCTGGGCGACGAACGTGCGCGGCTCCATCGCCTGCGCGCGCGCCGCCAGCCGCACCATGATGCGCGCGCGGTGGGGGCGAATCGTGTTCATGTCGAGCGTCGTCGGGGAGCTCGGCAACGTCGGGCAGACGGCCTACGCGGCCACCAAGGCGGCCGTCATCGGCGCGGCCAAGTCGATCGCGCGGGAGTACGCCTCGCGCAACGTGACTGCAAACGTCGTGGCGCCCGGCTACATCGACACCGACATGACCTCCTCGATGTCGGCCGAGCACAAGGAACAACTCGTCAAGGTGGTTCCGCTCGGCCGCACGGGCGCCGCGAAGGACGTCGCCGCCGCTTGCGCGTTCCTGGCCAGCGAGGACGCCGGTTACATCACGGGCCAGGTGCTCCGCGTGAACGGCGGCATGTATGTGTGAACGGCTCTGTACAGCGCGCAGCCAAATACGCGTGTCTGGCGCTCGACTCTAGGCCTTTTTTCCGATAGGACGCGGACCACCCATGGCTACTGACATTCCCAGCGAGGTCAAGCGCATCATCCGTGAGCAGCTCGACGTCGATGACAAGGACATCAAGCCCGAGTCGAGCTTCATCGATGATCTCGGTGCAGATTCGCTCGGCCTGGTCGAGCTCGTCCTCGCTTTCGAGGAGGCCTTCGAGATCGACATCCCCGACGAAGACACCGAGAAGATCCGCACGGTGCAGGACGCGATCGACTACATCGAGAAGCACGCGAAAAAGTAACGTACCGCGCGAAGCTCCGGGCGGCCCCGGGCTTGCAGGCGCAGAGCTCTTCTCATGGAACGAGTCGTCATCACCGGGATCGGACTGGTCACGCCCGTCGGCATCGGAACGCAGGAGGCGTGGAAAGCGCTCCTCGCAGGGCAGAACGGGATTGCCCCCATCACCTTGTTCGATTGCTCCACCTTCCGCGTCCGGATCGCCGGCGAGGTGAAGGGCTGGGAGCCGACGAACTGGATCGAGCGGAAGAAGCTCAAGGAGATGGACCGCTTCACCGAGCTCGCGCTCGGCGCCGCCGCGATGGCCGTCTCCGACGCGAAGCTCGAGCTCACCGACGAGGGCCGCCCGCGTGCCGGCTGCTTCGTCGGCGTGGGCATCGGGGGCCTCTTCACCCTCGAGAAGACCAAAGAGACGCTGATGACCAAGGGGCCCACCAAGGTGAGCCCCTATTCGATCCCCGGCATCATCGCGAACCTCGCCGCGGGCCAGGTCTCGATCGCGCACGGCCTTCGCGGGCCGAGCTACTGCACGACGAGCGCGTGCTCGAGCGGCGCGCACGCGATCGGAGAGGCGAGCGAATGGATCCGGCGTGGCCGCTGCGACGTCATGGTCGCGGGCGGCGCGGAGGCGACGATCACGCCCGTCGGCATCGCCGGGTTCGAGGCGATGCACGCGCTCTCCAAGCGCAACGACGACCCGGCGCACGCGTGCCGTCCTTTCGACAAGGGCCGCGACGGCTTCGTCTGCGGAGAGGGCTCGGGCATGCTCGTGCTCGAGTCGCTGTCGCGCGCGAAGGCGCGCGGCGCGCGCATCTACGCCGAGGTGAACGGCTACGGGGCCTCGAGCGACGCGTACCACCTCACGCAGCCGGCGCCGAACGGAGAAGGCGCGCAGCGCGCGATGCTCATGGCGCTCGAAGACGCGAAGGTCGCGCCCGACACCATCGACTACATCAACGCGCACGGCACTTCGACGCAGGTCGGCGACATCGAAGAGTCGCGGGCGATCGCGAAGGTGTTCGGCGCCCACGCGACGGACAAGAAGCTCTGGGTGAGCTCCACGAAGTCCATGATGGGGCACCTCCTCGGCGCCGCGGGCGCCGTGGAGACGGCGATCTGCGCGCTCACGATCGCCGAGGGCCGCGTCGCGCCGACGATCAACCTCGCCGACCAGGACCCCGAGTGCCCGCTCGACTACGTCGCCAACACGGAGCGCGAGCGGCGCGTCCGGCGCGCCATGAACAACTCGTTCGGCTTCGGCGGGACCAACTGCACGCTCGTGCTCACCCGCTTCGAGTCGTGAGCGGAGCCCGGTCGCGCGAGCGGCGGGCGCGCCGCATCGGTCCGACGATTCGTGCTATATCGGCTCGCCCGTGAGGTGTCCCTTCTGCTCGCACCCGGAGAGCAAAGTGATCGACTCGCGCGTGTCGACCGTGGGTGACGTCATTCGTCGCCGGAGGGAGTGCGAGGCCTGCGCGCGCCGCTTCACGAGCCGCGAGCGCGTGGAGGACGTCCTCCCCGTCGTCGTGAAGAAGGACGGAGTCCGGGAGCCGTTCGATCGCGAGAAGGTGCTCCACGGCGTCCGCCTGGCGTGCAACAAGCGGCCGGTCGCCATGGATGGCATCGCGCGGTTCATCGACGAGCTGGAGCGGGAGCTCATCGATCGCGAGGCGAAAGAGGTCCGCTCCGAGGAGATCGGCGAGCGGGTCATGCGCCGGTTGCGAGAGCTCGACGAGGTGGCGTACGTTCGATTCGCCAGCGTGTACCGCCGATTCCGCGACATCGACGAGTTTCGTTCGGAGCTCGAGAAGATGGCGCGCGCCCGGGGGGCCGGGGAAGTGGAATGACAGACGATTCGCCCGCCGGCGGCGAGCCCTCGGCGCCGCCGGAACGGGACTCCGACGCGGGAAATGCGGAGTTCTCCGCCGAGGACGAGAAGTGGATGCGGGTGGCGCTCGAGCAGGCGTCGCACGGTTCGCCGTCGCCCAACCCGCACGTGGGCGCGGCGGTCGCGAAGGACCATGTCCTTCTCGGCGTGGGGCACCACGAACGCGCGGGCGAGGAGCACGCGGAGACGGCGGCGCTGAGAGAAGCCGGGGCCTCCGCGCGCGGCGCGACGCTCTACGTGACGCTCGAGCCGTGCAACCACTTCGGGCGAACGCCGCCCTGCACCGACGCGATCGTCGAAGCCAAGATCGCGCGCGTCGTCGTCGGGTGCCGCGATCCCGATCCCCGCGTCACCGGCGGAGGCGCGGAGAGGCTGCGGAAGGCCGGAGTCCGCGTCGACGTTGGTTGTCTCGAGGGGCAGGCCCAACGCCTCATCGCTCCCTGGGCGAAGTTCGCGACGACGGGCGTGCCCTACGTGGTGCTCAAGCTCGCGCTCTCGCTCGACGGGCGCATCGCCTCGCGCACGGGCGCTTCGAAATGGGTGACGGGACCCGAGGCGCGCGCGCGCGTCCACCTGCTCCGCGCCCAGCACGACGCCGTCATGGTGGGCATCGGCACCGTCCTCGCCGACGACCCCCGCCTCACGGTCCGAGACGCCCCGGGGCACAGCCCGCTCCGCGTCGTGCTCGACACCAAGCTCCGCACCCCCATCGCGTCGCGGCTCGTACAGTCGGCCCGCGAAGTGCCCACGTGGGTCATCTGCACGACCGACGCGCCGTTCTCCGCCGAGCACGAGCTCGTCGAGCGCGGGGTCGAGGTCTTGCGGGCGCCGCCGTCCGCCGAGGGCCGCATCGACCCGCTCGCGGCGCTGCGTCTGCTCGCGTCGCGTGGGATCGTGACCGTCATGGTCGAGGGCGGCGCCGAACTCGCCGGGAGCGTCCTCGCCGGGACCGCGGTCGACGAGCTCCACTGCTTCATCGCGCCCATCCTGCTCGGACCGCGGGGGCGGCCCGGGGCCGTCGACTGGGCGGGTCCCGCGACGCCCGCCGAGGCCCCATGCATCTATCACCCGCAGTGGGAAGTGTGCGGGCTCGACGCCCATGTCTGGGGTGAAGTGCGTTACCCCGAGAAGTAGCGCTCCAGGCGTAGCTCCAGCGGGCCTCTGGCTGGGAAAGCCGCGGCCGCGAAATGGGGGTGGAACTCCCCGAAGCCGGGATTACATTCTGCAACGGTTATGGCCATTCGCACCATCCTGCACTATCCCGATCCGCGCCTCCGCGAGCGGGGACGCCGGGTCGAGTCGTTCTCGGCGGCGGTTCATTCGCTCATCGACGACATGGCCGAAACGATGTATGCCGCGCCGGGCGTCGGGCTTGCTGCGACGCAGGTGGGAGAGCCCTGGCAGGTGTTCGTGGTCGATTGCGCCGCGGAGGGAGAACCGAGCGACCTTCGGGTGTTCGTGAATCCCGAGATCCTGTCGACGGAAGACGCCGTCTCGTTCGACGAGGGGTGCCTGAGTTTCCCCGGAGCGCGCGAAGAAGTGGAGCGCGCCGCCAAGGTCCGTGTTCGTGCGTGCGACCGAGACGGGACGCCGTTCGAGCTCGAGGCCGAGGGCCTGCTCGCTATTGCAATCCAGCATGAATACGACCACTTGCAGGGCGTTCTCATGATCGACCGCCTCGGTCCGCTGAAGAAGCGCCTCCTGCACCGAAAGATGGTCCGTCGCTCCGAAACGAGCGTCAGTGCATGACAAAAGCAGAAATCATGAGGGTGCCAGACGACTGCCAAACGCGTCGCGTCAGCCCCCGCGGAGCAACGCGTAACCGCCCAGGATGACCACAAATTTGACCGGCTGAGGTCGCACTGAGTCAAATCGCATGGAACAACCGTGTCTCATCGGACGTTTCCGCGCCGCCTTAGAGAGAAGCGATCACCGTCCCGTATTCCCCCGGTAGAAGTGTCCACTCCCCTTCCGATCCATCCCGTCCGCGACGATTCCCCCTCGGACGCGGTAACCACCTACTTCGAGCAACTCGCGCGCGTACCGCTCCTTACACGCGAAGGAGAGGTCGATCTCGCACGCCGCATCGAAGAGGGGGAAAGGCGGGCGCTCCGCGCCGTCGTGGCGTCGTCCATCGGAGCGCGCGAGCTCTCCGCGCTGGGCCGCGCCGTTCGCTCCCGTCAGGTGCGCCTGCGCGACGTGACGCGGGCCACGGTCGAGGAGGACGGCGCCGAAGAAGAAGCGCGGGCGGTGCTCGCCATCGCCGAGGCCCTCGAGCGCACGGGCGTCGTGGCGCGAAGCCGGCGGGTGCCGGCGCGCACGCGCGACGAGCTCGTCGAGGCGCTCCTCGAAGTCCGGCTGACGCGCCGGGCGATCGACCGCGTCGTCGCGAAGCTCCGCTCGGCGCGAGAGGCCGCTCCGGTCGCGCGGCGACGCACCATCGACACGGTGCTCACGGCGGTCCGCACCGGCGGAGCCCTCTCCGAGCGCGCGAAGGCGGAGCTCGTTTCGGCGAACCTCCGGCTCGTCGTCTCGATCGCCAAGCGCTACCGAAACCGCGGCTTGCACCTGCTCGATCTCATCCAAGAGGGAAACTTGGGTTTGATGCGGGCGGTCGACAAGTTCGAATACAAGCGCGGCTACAAGTTCAGCACGTACGCGAGCTGGTGGATCCGCCAGAGCGTCAGCCGCGCCATCAGCGACCAGGCGCGCACCATCCGCATCCCGGTCCACATGGTCGAGACGCACAACAAGCTCTCGAAGACGCTCCGCGACATGGTGCAGGAAGGCGGCGACGAGCCGACGCCCGAGCAGATCGCGGCGCGGATGAACGTCCCCGTCGAGAAGATCCGCATGCTCCTCGAGGCCACGAGGGACCCGGTCAGCCTCGACTCGCCGGTCGGCGAGGAGGGCGGCGCGACGGTGGGCGACTTCGTCGAGGATCTCTCCTTCGCCGCCCCCGACGACGCCCTGGGCGACCAGGAGCTCTCGCGGGAGACGCGCGACCTGCTCAAGCTCCTCTCCCCGCGCGAGGAGCAGGTTCTCCGGATGCGCTTCGGCATCGACGCGCCGGGCGATCTCACGCTCGAAGAGGTGGGCAAGAACTTCGAGCTCACGCGCGAGCGCATCCGCCAGATCGAGACCAAGGCCCTGCGAAAGCTCCGGCTGCCCTCGTATCACCGCAAGCTCAAGTCGCACATCGAGCGCTGAGCGCGATTCGCCTCCGCCTTCCCCGCGGCCTTTGTGGGCGATCGCGAAGGCTCGGGGCGTGAGGGCCGGCGAGATTGCGCGTCAGCGCGCCGCCGCGCGGACCGCGAAGTCCTGGGACAGGCGGGGCACGACGCCGGTGGCCACGCACGGCGCATCGGGGCCGGCGTGGGCCGGGAGCACGAACAGGTCCCTCGTGACGACGCGCCGCCCGTCGCTTCCGTCGAGCTCCGCCACGCGGGTCACGCGCAGGCGACCGTTCGATCCGCGCGACAGCTCGACGGCCACGTCGAACGAACCCCCCACGGCCTCGCTCGCCGCCTCGACCGAGCACCCGGCGCGCGCCAGCGCCACCTGGGACACGAGGCGCGCGAGCGCGTGCCGCAGCGACGGCGCGCCGACCCCCGCCAGGACACCTTCGCTGCCCTCGGCGATGACGTCGATCGTGGCCGTCGCCACCGCGCCGCCGAGTGACGCGATGATCATGCGGTCCACGCCCAAGCGCGCCGCCGCGTAGACCGACTCCTCGCCCCGCGGTCCGTGGTCGATGAGCGCCAGCGGCACCATGTGCGCCTTCGGCAGCGCGATCTCGTCCGACCCGCGCTGCAGCACCGCCACCCGCTCGCCGGCCGGCGCCTCGGACGCGATCGCCCCGAGCATCACCGCCAGCGCGCCCGCGCCCGACCCGACGACCAGAATGTTCGCGCGTACGGTCGCGCATCCCTCGAGGAACCGCGCCACCTCTTCGGACAGGGTCCCGCTGCGCACGAGCTCCGCCATCGATGCTTCGATGTGGTGGCGCTTTCGAACGTGGAGCACCCAGCCGTTCGCCGCCGGCGGCGCGATCGCCATCATGTAGGCGCCGCGGGGGAGCCTCCGGTCGATGACCAGCTCACCGGCGCGGAGCGGATCGCCCGACTGGTGGGCGAGCCGCGCGATGACCCTCGCGAAGGCCTCCTCGCTCGTGAAGGACGGCTCCGCGAGCGTCGTCTGCCCGTTCTTCAGGGCCAGCACGTAGTCGGGCCGAAGGACGTGGATCTCCGTCGTCTCCTCGTCCTCGAGCAACGGACCGATCGGACCGAGCCCCACGAGCTCTCGCAGCGCTTCGCGCATCAGCAGGTCGAGCGCGATCCCCTCGGGAGCCTCGCCGTCCTGCCGCATGGCCTTGGCCTGCTCGCGCACGGCGCGCTCGATGGCCTGGGACGCCCCGTCCGCGATCATCGGCGACTGCTCGAGCGCAGGGAGGTCGACCACGTCCGCCACGCGGTCGACGAGCGTGATGAGCGCCAGCCTTCGGGCCGCCTGCTCCGGCGTCTCCCGCGGCGCCGGACGCGCGACCGGAGGCGGGGGCGGCACCGACCGCGGAGCGCGCGCGGGACCCGAGGACGCCGCCGCCTTGGACGACGGCACCTCCTCCGCGAGGGAGGCCGAGCTCGCGCGACCGCGCCCGTCGCTTTGCGACGACCGATAGGTCACCGCCGCCCCCTTCGGGCCGATGGAGCTCTTCAGATCGGGCGAGCTCTGGCTCTCGTCGGGGTCGCGCTCGAGCGGATAGTGGCTCACGGCCTCGAGGTCGGCGAGCCTCGGAGAGGACGGGAGCGCGACCGCCGCCGACACGACCGCCGCCGTCGCGGGGCCGCCGCTTTGTGCGACGGCGGACGCCGGGGCGACGCGCCCCGTGGGTTGGTCCTTCGGCGTCACCCCAGGGCGCGATTGCGAAGACGAAGCCGCCGTCCCCTCGTCGTCCTCGGGCACCTCGCCCGCCACGGCACCCGCGGCGGTCGTGTGGAGGCGCAGAACGAAGTCGCCGATGTAGATCTTGTCGCCTTCGCGAACGATCGTCGCCTGCGAGATCTTGCGACCGTTGACGTAGGTGCCGTTCGTGCTCTTGAGGTCCGTCACGATGAACCGTCCGTCGCGGTAGAGCAGCCGCGCGTGGTGCTTCGAGACGTTCCCCTTGGGCAGCATCAGGTCGTTTCCCTGAACCCGCCCGACGTTCACTTCATTCTTGTCGAAGGTCTCGCGACGCTCCGCCCCACCCTTTTCGCTGATGACGATCGTGAACATTGCCGGTGCGGGAGGCCCACGTCGGTTGCCCATCGATTGTCGAAGGAGGCCGCGCACCGTGTCAACGGCGACTTCGACGGCTCGCGATTCTAGCGCCGCAAAACGTCATCACGCCGCGCGTCACCCAGCGACCCACGGCCGCTCCGCGCCCGGCCTCGGCGACCCGGCTATGTGGCCTTCGATTGGATGGCCTGGGCGGCGCCCGGCCCCTTCGACTTCACTTCGGTCGTCACCTGAGCGAGGAGCTCGCCAGCGAGGGCGATGACATCGCGCGTCTCGAAGCCGCTCCCGCGAAGCTCGCGGTAGATGGTCTTCGCGAGGATGGCGAGGGCGCGCGGGTCGCGCGCGTGAGGGTTGTCACCAAACGGTAGTGCCATGCGGAGCGGATGCTCCTTACAATCACCGTGCCATACCGCTTTCGCGCCGTACGCAGCGAAAATCCCCTCGATATGCGCGCATGCATGCGTATGTCACTGCGCAGATTCACGGCAAGGTCCGCGAAGCGGGCTTCGCGGGAAGCCCGTTTTGGGCAAGCCGAACCGATGCGCGCCCGCGCGAACAACGCCCCGCGGTGATAGCGTGCGACCCCGATGACCACCTCGGACAGCCCGCCCGAGGCGTCCGCGGCGGCGCCTTCCTCCGAGCCCAGCTGGATGGCTCGCATGACGCGCCAAGACAGCCGCGCGCGCCGGTTGGCCCTCGCCGCCTTCATCTATCTCGTCTGTACGTTCACCGTGGCCGCCATCGCAGGCCCCGACCGGCTCGTACGCCACACGCCGTTCAATCACTTCGCGCTCCTCGCGGACGCGTGGCTGCACGGCCGCCAGGATCTGCCGAACGGGCCGCCGCCCTACACGCAGAACAACGACTTCGTCGCGTACCAGGGCAAGACGTACATCAGCTTTCCGCCGTTCCCGGCGATGCTCATGCTCCCGCTGGTCAAGCTCGCCGGGTCGCCGGAGGACTTCCGTGACGGGCAGTTCGTCATCTGGCTCTCGGGCATCGCGCCCGCCATGCTCTTTCTGGTCCTCGAGAAGCTCCGGCGCACGTCCCGCTCCTCGAGGACCGAGCTCGCGAACCTCGTGCTCGCGTTCTTGTTCGCGTTCGGGAGCGTCTACTTCTTCACGGCCGTCGAAGGCACCGTGTGGTTCGCGGCGCTCGTCGTCGGGGCCGCGCTGCAGGCAATCTACGTCCTCACGGCGCTCGACGCGGAGCAGCCCGCCCTCGCGGGACTCGCGATGGCCTTCGCGTACCTCACGCGGCCACCCCTCCTTCTGACGGCGCCGCTCTTCGCGTTCGAGGCGCTGCGCGTGTCGGCGCGGGGCGGGCTCCCGATGGAGGGCACCTGGACCGAACGCGCGAAAGAGCTCGTCGCGCGCCTCGACTTCGCCGCGCTCGCCCGCCGCTACGCCGTCTTCGCCGCGCCCCTTCTGGGCGCCTTTGCCTTCGTCGCGTGGACGAACTTCACGCGCTACGGCCGAGCGACCCCGTTCTTCTTCGACCACGAGCTCCTCGCGGTCGCGTGGCGGAGCCGCATGATGAAGTGGGGAGGCATGCTGAGCTACCACTTCCTCGGCAAGAACCTCGGCGTGATGCTGACGAGCCTCCCCTGGCTCCCGCCGAAGGGCGAAGAGGTGGCGTTCGGCTCGCCGTTCAAGATCAACGAGCACGGCCTCGCGCTCTGGTTCACGACGCCGCTCTACCTCTGGATCTTCTGGCCGGCGCGCTTCGAGTCGGTGGAGCGCAAGTGGCTCTACGTCGTCTTCGCGGTCTCGGCGGCGCTCCCGGCCGCGATGGAGCTCCTCTACCAGAACACCGGCTGGCGGCAGTTCGGGTACCGCTTCTCGAACGACTACGCGGTCCTTCTCTTCGTCCTCATCGCGCTCGGCGGCCGGCCGATGAAGCGCCTCTTCACCGCGGCGGCCGCGTGGGGGCTCGCGTGGAACCTCTTCGGCGCCGCCACCTTCGACAAGCTCGCGTTCGATCGTTTTTACTTCCGCGACGGATCGCAGACCATTGTGTACCAACCGGACTGAGCGAAGGCTCTCGCGCGCACTGGCCATCTTCGCGCTGCAGGCCGCGGCCTGTCAGGCATGCGAGTCGAGCGGCGGCCGGCCCACGCCCGCCGTCGGCGTCCTCCCCGGCACCCTCACCGTCACGAGCCCGGCCTTCTCGGCGAACGGCCACATCCCCGTCGATCTCACGTGCGACGGCGCCGACAAATCCCCCCGGCTCGCGTGGAGCGCGCCGCCATCGAACACGAAGAGCTTCGCCGTCGTCGTCGACGATCCCGACGCGCCCGGAGGAACCTTCACCCACTGGATCGCGTACAACATCCCGAAAGACGCGCTCGCCCTCCCGGAGGACGTGGACCTCGCGAGCATCGGAGCCATCGCCGCGAACAACGACTTCGAGCGGCCCGGCTACTCGGGTCCCTGCCCTCCGCGCAACGAGATCCACAGATACTTCTTCCGCGTCTATGCCCTGGACGCGGTGCTCGCCGTACAAAAGGCCCAGAGCCGCTCCGCCGTCTTCAGCGCGATGCACGGGCACGTCGTGGGCGAAGGCGCGCTCGTCGGCACCTTCTTCCACTAACCGTGCTTCAGGACCGGGAGGACGAGGCGCTGCCCCGCCGTGACGTGGTGGCGGCGCGCCCAACCGGCGTTCACTTCGAGGACGAAGGAGGACAGGCACCCGACGCCGCGCGCCTCGTCGTTCAACGTCGGCGCGTTCTCCACGATGCCGACGATGAGCCCATCGTCGTCGATGTAGAGAAGGTCGAGCGGGATGCATGTGTTGTGCATCCAGAACTTGTGGTCCTCGTGCGTCCCGAGGTCGAAGAGCATTCCGCGGTCCTCGGCCATGCTCTTTCGGAACATGAGGCCGCGCATCGTGTCGTGCGGCGTGCTCACCACCTCGGCCTCGACGCCGAGCGGGGCCGCGTTCGCGTCCGTGCTGCCCGGGAAGGTGACGCGCGCGACCGGCGGGTGGCTCTTGATGAACCCTTGCGCTTCGGGGTCAGCCGGGCAATCGGCCGCCGGCCCGGGCGCGACCGGGGGAGGGGGCAGGGCCGGCGTGGCGAGGACACACCGGCCCGGCGGGGCAGGGGCGGAGGCCGCTGCACCCGACGAGGCGGGCGTACTCGCGGCCTGTAGGACAGGCGCGACGGGCGCCGGCGGAGCGACGGGCACGGATACCGCGCCAGGGGACGACGCCGGCGACGAGAAATCCTCGGGAGGGGTTCGCCCGCACGCCGCCGCCACCAGAGCCAGCACGAACGGTGACGCCACTCGCATGTCCCGATCGTCTACCGCGCTCTCGGGCGCATCCGCAGGACAAAAAGAAAACGGCACCACATAGGGGCCCGGGGGGGGAGAGCCGGCCTACGCGGTGCCTGCGCTCATACATTGCGATAGCTGTGCCACATTCGCGCGTGAGCCATTTCAAGCTCTTACACATGGGGCTTCGGCTCGGATCGCTTCATAAGCGCAAACTTGGGGCCCTCATTGTTTCAGATGTGCAATCAAGACCATTCTCTCCACCGTCTTTCCACAGGGTAGAGCGAGCCGCCCCCGGCGCCTTCCAGGCCGGTCAGGCCTTGAGGCTGCGAACGCCGGCTTGGTGAACCTTGCCCGGCAACGTCCGCCCGACGGCGCTCTCGGCGACCCGGCCGGCCTCGACGAGTCGCTCGAGATCGATGCCCGTCGCGATGCCCATCCCGTGGAGCATGTACACGAGGTCCTCGGTGGCGAGGTTGCCCGCCGCGCCCGGCGCATACGGGCAGCCGCCGAGACCTCCGACGCTCGCGTCGAAGTCGCGGACGCCCAGCTCCAGGCCGACGAGAACGTTCGCGAGCGCCGTCCCGCGCGTGTCGTGCATGTGCATCGCGATCTGCGCGGCGCCAAGCTCGCCGATCGCCATCCGAAGAATCCGCTCGGTTTGCCGCGGCGTCCCCACGCCGATGGTGTCGCCGAGCGAGACTTGATAGCAGCCGAGTTCGATCAACCGCTTCGCGATCGCGATCGCGCGCTTCGGGTCGATGCTCCCCTCGTAGGGGCAACCCCAAACCGTCGACACGTAACCGCGCACGCGAAGCCCGGCCGCCCGCGCGCCGGAGACGGTCTCCACGAACTCGGCGAGCGTCTCGTCGACCGTCTTGTTGACGTTCTTCTTGTTGTGGGTCTCGCTCGCAGAGAGAAACACGGCGATCTCGCGGATGCCGGCCGCGAGCGCGCGCTCCAGGCCCTTGCGGTTCGGGCAAAGCGCACTGAATGCCACACCCGGCGGCGCCTTCGCGTGCTCCGCCACCTCGTCCGCGTCGGCGAGCTGCGGGATCCACCGCGGGGAAACAAAGCTCGTGATTTCGATGCGCTCGAGACCCGCCGAGACGAGCGCGTCGATGAGCCTGAGCTTCGCGCGGAGCGGCACGGTGGCGCGCTCGTTCTGGAGCCCGTCTCGCGGCGAGACCTCGTACACCGACGCTCGCGAGCCGACCTGGTCGAAGAGGTGGAGCTCCACAGAGAGCCAAGTTTGGTTTTCCCCCCCTCTTTCGCAAGTCCGCTATGCTTGGCAGAGACAATGGAGGACGGATCCCGCCGGAGCTCGTCATCGAACCTACGTGGGTGGCTGTCCGAAGTGTATCTGCCGGCGCTCCTGTCCTCGCAGTGCGAGGATCTCTCGCGGCGCCTCGGTAGCCGGGCCACCGTCGACGACCCCATCTTTGGCCGCGCGAGCGGCACCGCCGCGGTCCGCGAGCAGATCGATCAAGCCGCCGCTTGGTTCGCCGCGAAGGGCGCGGGCTTCGAGCGCGTGGCGTTCACCACGGGGTCCGATCGAGACGTCACCGAGGGCGTGCTCACGTTCGTCGTCGACGGCAAGCGCGTGGTCCTCCCCGTCGCGGTCGTGGCCGAGCGCAGGCCGGAGCGCGAAGTCGAGATCCGCGTCTACCACTCCACCAAATCCCTCGGCGTCGGGGCGACGACGCGATCGCCCCTCGTCCCGCGCGACGACGAGCTCCCCTTGCCGCCGCCGATCGACGCCCACCTGTATGCCCTCGCGCGCGGGGACATCGAGTCGGTCATCGCGGGCTTCGAGGAAGGCGCCACGCTGCGCGACCCGCTCGGCGGAGCCCACCCCAAGGCGGGCGAAGGAGGCGCGCTCCGCGCCTATTACGAGCGCTTGATCGGAACGGGCATTCCGCGAGGGCCCGGCCTCGACCTCCTCAAGGGCGCCCGCGCCGACGACGGACGCACCTGCGCGCTCGAGTACACCGTCGCGAAGCTCCACGGCCGCGACGTCCCCCCGCAGCCCGGCCTCGCGGTCTACGAGCGCGGCGAGAGCGGCCTTCTCCGCGCTGCGCGCCTCTATCACGACCTCGAGACCTGAGCGGGCGGACTACACGCCGACCAGGCGGAGCTGCCGCTTCGCGGTCGGCGTGAACGGGATCGCGTACTGCCCGGAGAAGCACGCGTGGCAGAGGGCGCCCTCGCCGCCGACCGTGTCGAGCATCCCGTCGAGCGACAGGTAGGCCAGCGAGTCGGCCGTGACGTACCGCGCGATCTCGTCGACCGTGTGGCTCGAGGCGATGAGCTCACGCCGCGTCGGCGTGTCGATCCCGTAGTAGCAAGGCCACTGCGTCGGCGGGCTCGAGACCCGCATGTGGACCTCCCGCGCCCCGGCCTCGCGGATCATCCGCACGATCTTGCGCGACGTCGTCCCCCGCACGATCGAATCGTCGATGACGACGACGCGCTTGCCGCGGAGGATGGGCTCGACGGTGCTGAGCTTCAAACGGACCCCGAAGTGCCGGATGCTCTGCTGCGGCTCGATGAACGTGCGGCCGACGTAGTGCGACCGGATGAGCCCCATGTCGAACGGGAGACCGCTCTCCGCCGAGTAGCCGATGGCCGCGGGGACGCCGCCGTCGGGGACGGGGACGATGACGTCGGCGTCGACCGGATGCTCCTTCGCGAGGGCCCGCCCGAACGCGCGGCGGACGTCGTAGACGCTGCGGCCGGCGAGCTGCGAATCGGGCCGTGCGAAATACACGTACTCGAAGACGCACGCGCGCCGCGGCGAGCCCTCGCCCATCGGGCGGACGCTGCGGACGCCGTTCCGATCGATGATGACCATCTCGCCCGGCTCGACGTCGCGGACGAACTTCGCGCCGATGAGCTCGAAGGCACACGGCTCGCTCGCGACGATGTGCGCGTCGTTCTTCGTGGGGAGGTCGCCGACGCGGAGGATGCCGAGGCACAAAGGCCGGATGCCCATGGGGTCGCGGACGGCGACGATGGCCTGTTCGGTGAGGAAGGCGAGCGAATAGGCGCCCTTGACCCTGGAGAGGGCGTCGGCGATGCGGTCCTCGACGGAGACCTCTTTGCTCATGGCGACGAGGTGGACGAAGACCTCGGTGTCGGTGTCGCTCGTGAAGATCGACCCGCGCTCCTCGAGCTCCGTCCGAAGCTCTTCGGCGTTCGTGAGGTTGCCGTTGTGGCAGACCGCGAGCGAGCCGCGGGCGTAGTCGACGGCGATGGGCTGCGCGTTCTTGATGTGGGATCCGCCGGCGGTGGAGTAGCGGACGTGGCCGATGGCGATGCGGCCCGGAAGCTTGCCGAGCTGGTCCTGCGAGAAGGCGTCCTGGACGAGGCCCATCGCGCGGTGCGCGTAGAGCTTCTCGCCGTCGCTCGTGACGATGCCGGCCGACTCCTGTCCGCGGTGCTGGAGCGCGTGGAGGCCGAGGTACGCGAGGTTCGCGGCCTCGGGGTGCCCGAAGACGCCGAAGACGCCGCATGCGTCGTGGAAGTGGTCGTCGTCCTCGTCGCGCGCGATACGGTTCGGCTGGTCCGGCGGGTCGAGGATGACGAGGCGACTCGGTCGGTCGGACATCGCGCGTGAACGTAACCGCGACGCCTAGGGCGCGCCACTTTCCCCCGAGACCGGCGCGATCCCGGCGCCGGGGTTCGTCGCCGTACGTGAGTACGGCTCCTCGCCACCGTCGCCGGCCTCGCTTGGTCTCGGGGGAAAGTGGCGTGCCCTAGCGGGCCTTGGTTTCGCTTGCGCGTTTGATTTGCTCGATTTTGATCGTCTACTTCGGGGATGGGGATCGCTTGTTTGGGGGATCCTGATCCTGACCGTGACCGCTCATGATCGCTTGCGTGGGCGGTCGTGATCGTCCGCGTGAGCGGTCATCGTCCACTGCTTGGGCGATCTTGATCGCGATCATCGGCGATCGTCATCGCCGGCTTGGGCGCGTTCGATCGTCCCCTTGAACGATCTTGATCGCGATCATCGACGATCCTCATCGCCTGCTTGCGCGCTTCGGATCGTCACGTTGAACGATCTTGATCGCGATCATCGGCGGTCGTCATCGCCGGCTTCGACGCTTCTATTCGTGGCCTCGAACGATCTTGATCGCGATCATCGGCGATCCTTGTCGCCTGCTTGGGCGCTTCGGATCGTCACCATGATCGAGCATGAACGCTTCCGTGAGCGCTCTTCGTCGCTTGCGCGACCGCTCGTCGAGCCTTGCAAGACCGGTCGTCGCCGGTCGCGCTCAGCGGCGACGAAACGTCGTGAATCCGATCGTGACGCCGGCGATCAGCCACATCGCGTATCCCGCGAGGGACGTGTGATGCATGCTGCACGCGGATGCGCCCGAGCCGTACGGGCACGCTAGGGCGACCGAGGGGACGAGGAGGGCCGCTACGGCGGGCGAAAGGCGGATGGCGAGCCTCATGGCCACAAAGCTGAACGCTCGCGCGCCCGGCGTCAACCACCCTCTGCCGTGAAGGCGCGAGGCGCCATGAAGTCCCTCGCTACCCGCCCGGGATGACAGCCATTTTCGCGATCAGCTGCCGCGGGCGGCGCCTCGGTACGTCGCGGTGACCGAGATCTTGTAGCGCGCGTGCTGGTGGTCCACGCCGTCGATCGGCGTCCGCCGCATCACGCTCCTCACGGCCGTGGCGCACGCGTGAAGGACCTTGGGATCGCGCAAAGAGCGCCCCGCGGCCGGCAGGATGACGTTCATCTGGTGGCGCAGAAAGCTCACGTCCGCGACGTACTCGATCGTGCCCCCGTTGGCCGTCGAGGGCACGCAGGCCGCGGTCTCCTGCACGGCGTCGGAGAGCGCCTTCTCGATCGAGACCACGTGGTCGCACTGGTCCGGCGCCGTCTTCTTCGGGCCGCGGTCGTGGCAGCCGAGGACGTGCGCGTCGCTCAACGTGACGGGCGACTGCGGCTCGGCCGATGCGACCGGCGCGGGCGCGGCGTCCCCCATGGCCGTGGATCCGGACGGCTCCGCGTCCGCCGCGGAGGCGTCGACCGGCGCGTGCGGGCGGCGCCACATGTAGAGGCCCGCGCCGAAGAGCACGAGACCGAGCACGAGGGCCGCCGCGAACTGCGTGCGCGCGGTTCGGTCGTGGGCCGCGCGCGACATGAGGCCGGGGCCGGAGCGGCCGGCGAGAGGCCGAGGGTCGGACGGAGGGTGGATCGGGTCGCGAAGCTCGGGCATGCGCGGAAGGCGCGAAACTACGCCGACCACCCACCTTGGGGCAAGCGCGGCTCAGGAGTCCAGCAGGGAGCGGACGTTCATCCCCTGCTCGTAGCGCGCGATCGTCGCGGCGAGCTCGAGCCCATCCGGAAGCATTCCCTGCACCTGCCCGACCACTTGCTCGACGAGGTTGCGCGCCTCTTGCGGCCCCGGGCCGACCATCGCCACGCAAAAGCGCAGAGGCCCCGTCCGCCCCGCCGTCACGGCGATGAGCGACAGGAGCAGCATGTCGGTCAGCTCGACGACGCGGGTCGCCGCGCGCCGCAGGGCGAGCATCTCGAGGATGGTCGGGCGATCGCTGACGAGGCGGTTCGGCCCGCGGAGCTCGTAGCGCGCGACCGTGAGCGGGGCCTCGACCCATTCGGCGAAGGCCGCCTCTTCGTCGATGGCGCGGAGGGCATGGTCGCGGGTCAGAAGGCCGGTCAGTCCGTCGCGCTTGGCGAGATAGGCGCGGGCGCGCCGGTGGTTGGCGCTGTCGCGGGCGGAGCTCATCAGCTTGAACCGCAGCTCGCCGAGCTGGACCTCGCCGCCGTGCATGAGGGTCACCGTCTTGCGGCGCTCGTAGGGGAAGTCGACGTAAGTGCCGTTGGTCGACCCGAGGTCCTCGACCACCCACGTCGCGCTCTGCGCCTTGAGCTGGGCGTGCTGCCCGCTCACCGTGGCCTCGGGCACGACGATGTCGTTGTCGGCGCGGCGACCGATGCTGAGGACCGGCTTGTCGAGGCTGACGAGCTCCCCGACGAACTCGGGGGCGTTGGTCGCGAACGTGACCAGCAGCGACTGCGCACCCGCCACGAACGACTGGGACGCCGCGCGCCCCGGCGGCGGTCCCGGATCGAGGCGCTCGCGCGGGACCTGGATGGGGTTGGTCGTCAGCGTCACCGGGTTGAAGAACCGCAGGTGCCGCGCGGGGAGCCGCTGCTGGGGATCGTCGGCGAGGCAGCGGAAGACCTGCTTGACCTCGTCGATGCTCAGGCCCGACGGCACGTCGAACATGATCTGCTGCCGCATGGTCTTCGCGCGTGGCTTGTATCCCGGCTCGGGCACGCGGCAGGTCCACATCTCGAGGAGCGTCAGCCCGAGGGCGTAGACGTCGTCCTCGGGGCTCGCGCCGCCGGAGCGGATGCGTTCCGGGGCCATGTAGTTGGGCGTGCCGCCGTCGGGCGGCGCGCCGGGTCGACGCGCGGACGAGCGCGCGCGCTCCTTGGCGAAGCCGAAGTCGAGGACGATGGCCTTGCCGAACGATCCGTCGGGGTTGGTCGTGACCATGACGTTGCCCGGCTTGAGGTCGCCGTGCACGAGGCCCTGGGCGTGGATCGCGGCGACGCCCGACGCGACGTCGTGCGCGATGCGCCGGAACTCGTCGGACGTATAGCCGCCCTGCCCTTTCTTGCGCCGGATGTGCGTGTGGAGCGTCTGCCCGGTGATGTGCTCCATCACGAGGATCGGGCCGTACGCGCTCGGCGCGAGGTCGTGGACGCGGCACACGTTGGGGTGGCCGACCGAGCGCGCGAGGATGAGCTCTTGCCGGAGGGCCTCGTCGTCGCCGGGCATGCGCGACTCTTCGCGCACGATCTTGAGCGCCACCGCTTGCTGGGTGGTGCGGTCGTACGCGAGAAAGACCTCGCCCATTCCTCCTTTTCCGAGGCTCTGGCGAATCTCGTAGCGGTCGTTGACGACCGTACCGTGCGTCAACGGCTGGACACCGCTCCGGCTCGACTCGGTCATCCTCGCCTCGACACCGCCTTGCTCGGAGTAATTGTTGCGATTCAGGTGCCCGCTCCCGGTCGGACACACCGCCGACTGAACTGACGGAGCTAGCGTGTCACATGCGTACGCCAGCCGTCCACACCGGGGGTCACGCGAGGCGCGAATACAGGCTGTCCAGTGCCTCGTCGAGGCGGTCCACCTGTGTACCCCCCGCCTGCGCCATGTCGGGGCGCCCCCCGCCGGAGCCGCCCAGCATCTGGGCGATGTCCTTGATGAGGTGCGAAGCGTTGTACCGGCCGGTGAGGTCTTTGGAGACGGCGAGCACCAGCATCGCCCTGCCCTTGTCGGCCGCCCCGACGAGCACGACCGACGGTCCGAGCTTGTCGCGCCACTGTTCGGCGACCTCCCGCAGGGTGCCGGCGTCGGCGACCTGGATACGCTCGGCGAGGGCTTTACCGCCGGGGATGTCGCGGGCCTTGTCCGCGAGCGGGACCCCCGCGGTCTCCGTTTTGGTTCCGGTGGGGCCCGATCCCGAGGACCCGAGGGCCAGCTGTCGCTTGAGGTCCGACATCTCCTTTTCGAGCTGCCGCTCTCGATCGAGGAGGCGCTGCACTTTGTCCGTGAGGTCGGCCGGGGTCGCGTGGAGGGCCCGCGCGGCGCTCTTCAGCGCGCCCTCGACCGAGCGCACGTAGGCAAGGACGTTCAGGCCGCTAGCCGCCTCGATCCGCCGGACCCCCGCCGCAAGGCCCTGCTCGCTCAGAATCTTGAAGCTGCCGATCTCCCCGAGCGAGCGAGCGTGTGTCCCCCCACAGAGCTCGACGGAGTCGGGCGTCATCGTCAGCATTCGGACGACGTCACCATATTTCTCTTCGAAGATGGCCACGGCTCCGCGACGACGCGCCACGTCGATGGGCAGGACCTCGGTCACGACCGGCGCGTCGGTGAGGATCTTGGCGTTGACGAGGTCCTCGATGCGCGCGAGCTGGTCGGGCTCGACCGGACGGCCGTGGGCGAAGTCGAAGCGGAGGCGGTCGGGCCCGACGAGCGAGCCCTTTTGGGTCGCCTGTTCGCCGAGCACGGTGCGGAGCGCCCAGTGCAGAAGGTGGGTGGCCGAGTGGTTGCGCCGCGTGGCGGTGCGGGCGTCGGGGTCGACGGCGAGGTGGACGCGATCGCCGGTGGCGAGCGCTCCCTGGGTCAGCTTGCCGACGTGGACGAAGAGGCCCGCGGCCGGCTTCTGCGTGTCGGCCACGTCGATGCGCGTCAGCTGGGCGCCGCCGTCGCCGAGGCCGGTGATGACCCCGCGGTCGCCGACCTGTCCTCCGGACTCGCCGTAGAAGGGCGTGACATCCGTGACGACCCTCACGTCGTCGCCCGGCTCGGCGCGCGCGACGACGCTCCCACCCTTGACGATGGCGACGATCGCGCCGTCGGCCTGCTCGCGGTCGTACCCGACGAACTTCACGCCGCCGGAGAGCGACGCCCGGGTCGACTCGAGGACCTCGTGCCACACGTGGTCGATCGCGGCCTCGCCGACGCGCGATCCCTCGCTCCGCGCGCGCTGCTCCTCGAGCGCCTTCTCGTAGCCCGCCTCGTCGACCGTGATGCCGCGCTCGGCCGCGATGACCTGCGTGAGGTCGGCGGGGAAGCCGTACGTGTCGTAAAGCTTGAACGTGGTCGCGCCCGAGAGCGCGGCCCCGGCGGCGACCTTCACGAGGGCGATCTCGTCCTCGAGGATCTTCAGCCCGCGCTCGATCGTCTCGCGGAAGCGCTCCTCCTCTTGCCGTGAGACGCTCGCGATGAGCTCCTTGCGCCGCTCGAGCTCCGGGTACTGGGCGCCCATCAGGCGAACGACTTCGAGCGCCACTTCGTGGAGGAAGGCCGAGCGGATCCCCAAGCGATGTCCGTGACGGATCGCCCGTCGCATCACGCGGCGGAGCACGTACTCGCGGCCCGCGCGATCCGGAAAGACGCCCTCCGCGATGAGGAACGCGGCCGTCCGCGCGTGATCGGCGATGACCCGCATCGACACGTCGTCGTCGCCCTGCGTCCCGCCGTAGCGCTTGCCGCTGATCTCGCTCGCGCGGTCGACGAGGGCGCGCAGCAGATCGGTCTCGTAGTTGCTCGTCACCCCTTGCAAGACGCTCGACACGCGCTCGAGCCCCATGCCGGTGTCGACGCACGGCTTGGGCAACGGGGCGAGCGTGGCCTCGCCCGACGGGGCCACCGAGCGCTCGAACTGCATGAAGACGAGGTTCCAGAGCTCGGTCCACCCGAGCCCGTCGGACGTCGGCTCGTCGCCGAAGGAGCCGTAGGGGACCGACGCGCCGGCGGCGACGGGGCCGTTGTACCAGTGGATCTCGGTGCAGGGGCCGCACGGGCCGGTGTCGCCCATCTGCCAGAAGTTGTCCTTCATGCCGAGGCCGAGGATGCGGTCGTCGCCGAAGCCGGTCACCTTGCGCCAGAGGGCGCGGGCACCATCGTCGGCGGCGACGCCGTGCTCCCCGCCGAAGACCGTCACGACCATGCGGTCGGGGTCGAGGGCGTAGACCTTCGTGAGGAGATCCCACGCGAAGACGATCGCCTCCTCCTTGAAGTAATCGCCGAAGGAGAAGTTGCCGAGCATCTCGAAGAACGTGTGGTGGCGTGCGGTCACGCCGACGTTCTCGAGGTCGTTGTGCTTGCCGCTGATGCGGATGACCTTCTGGCTCGACGTCGCGCGCTTGTACGGCCGCGTCTCTTTGCCGACGAACACGTCTTTGAACTGGACCATGCCCGCGTTCGCGAACATGAGCGTGGGATCGTTGGCCGGGACGAGCGGCGAGCTCGCGACCACTTCGTGGCCGTGGCCGCCGAAATACTCGAGGAAAACGCGCCGGACGTCGGCGGACGCGAGGTAGGTCATGACCAGCGCCGCTATAGCATGCAGGGGCGGCGCATCACTTCGCCAGGAGGCCCTGCACCTCGCCGTCGAGCTCGACCTCTTCGCCGTCGTGGAAGCCGACATGGGCGTACCGGACGATGCCCTGCCGATCGATGAGGAACGTGGAGGGCATCGTCTCCGGGCGGTAGGAGCGGGCGATGGATTTGTCCTCGTCCCACGCGAGGAGGAACTTGGCGCCGTAGGTCTTGGCGAAATCGACGATCTTGTCCTTGTCGTCGGCCTCGTCCTCGCTGATGCCGACGACGCGGAAACCGCGGTCGGCGTACTTCGCCTGAAGGGCCTCGAGCTTGGGGAAGGACTTCTTGCAGGGCTCGCAGAAGGTGCCCCAGAAGTCGACGAGGACGACCTGCCCGCGCCAGCGCTTCAGGGTCACGGTCTCCTTCGACCCGACCGCGCGCGCCGTGAAGTTCGGCGCGGGGTTGCCTACGAGGACGTTCGCGGCGTCGTCGTTGTTCGACGCGCCTCCGCCGCCGAACGCGCCACCGCACGCCACGGGCGAGAGCAGGAGCGCGATGCCCGTCGAGAGGACGCGTGCATGCATCTGCCGATCATAACCCGAACCGGCGACCGGGACGGACGAAGGACGCGGTCGGGATGAGCGCCGCGCGGTCGGGTCGCGCGGCTCTTGCTCGTGCCTGTGCAGGCTCTCATCGCGCAACGCCGCCTCTGCCCTCGATGCGGCCGCGGGCTTGAACGGCGTGACCGCCGTGCTCGGCGGTGGCGGATTTTCGTTCCGCTCCGCCGCCGTTCCATCAGAACGCCGGATGCTCTACACCAGGCGTCCGTGAGCGCCTTTCTCGTCCGATCGGGTCCGTTCTTTCTCTTGGCTTGCGTCGGCGTGGGAGCATGCGCGCCGACCCCGTCGCCGGCGGCGCCCCCCGCGCAGAGCACGGGGGGTTCGCTCGTCGGCTACGCGAGCGGGTACGGCCCCGATATCGACTTGCTCGCGCTCGACGGGGCGACGGGCGCGCCGACGATCAAGGCGAGGGTGCCGTCGTTCGGGGCCGCGCCTTCCTTTCTCGCGGTCAGTCACGCGCGGACCCATCTCTACGCGCTCGACGAGGACGCGAAAGGGCGGGTGGGCGCTTACGCCGTCGACCGCGCGACCGGCGCGCTCTCCTTTTTGAACGACGTGTCCTCGGGCGGCGACGGACCGGCGCACGTTTCGCTCGACGCGACGGACCGATTCGTCCTCGTGGCCAACTATGGAGACGGCACGGTCGCGGTGTTGCCGGTGGGCGCCGACGGCCGGCTCTCGCCGCCGGTGCAAAGGTTGTCGGTGGGCGCGCAAGCGCACATGGCGATCGTCGACCCGTCGAACCATTTCGTCTTCGTGCCCTGCAAGGGGGCGGACTACGTGGCGCAGTTCGTGTTCGACGCGTCGACCGGCACGCTCACGCCGAACGCCGTGCCACGCGTCGCGACGGCGGCGGGCGCTGGGCCTCGCCACCTTGCGTTCCACCCGAACGGGAAGTTCGCGTATCTCATCAACGAACTCGACAACACGATGACCGCGTATGCCTTCGATGCAAGCACCGGCACGCTGGCGGCGTTCGAGACGAAGTCGACGTTGCCTGCCGGATTCACGGGAAAGGACACGGCGGCGGAGGTCTGGGTGCACCCGTCGGGGCGCTGGCTCGTCGGATCCAACCGCGGGGACGACAGCCTCGTCGTGTTCGCCCTCGACCCTGCGACCGGGAGGATGACGCTCCAGGGACACACGAAGTCGGGCGGCGTGGCGCCGCGGGACTTCTCGTTCGATCCGTCGGGCTCGTTCGTCTACGTCGCCAATCAGAAGACGAACGCCGTCTCGAGCTTCCGCTTCGACGCGCGGGACGGGAGCCTCACGGCCGTCGGCGCTCCGCTCTCGGTGCAGGGCGCGTCGTTCGTCGGGTTGGTGCGCCTCCCGTA
>DASYBG010000028.1:0-59070 GCA_036500865.1 Polyangiaceae bacterium | reverse complement strand
GGCCGGGATGGGTGAGATCGCCAGCGGCTTGAGGCCGACGCTGCCGCCGTTGTTGTCGACCTCGTTGTAAGCGACCGCGCTGCCGACATCGATCTCGGTCACGCGGACGTTCGACGCTCCGATGGCGCAAGTGCCGCCGTCATCGGGCGGGGGCCCGGCCTCCGGGAGAACCCCGCCGTCGGCGACGGGGCCACCCCCGCTGCTGCTCGACGACGACGATCCGCTCGACCCGCCGCTGCCCGACGAGCTGCCGCTGCCCGACGAGCTTTGGCCACCGCCGCTACTCGAGCTGCTGGTTCCCACGGGTGGATTCCCCGCGTCCGAGAACGGTGGCGTCGTCGCCGACGAACCGCACGCGAGCGCCCCCATGACGGACAGTGAAACGGTAAAAATGTGCGGGTGGCGCCGAACTGTTAAGATCATCGCGCTGGAGTGACTGCCGGATTTCCCCGAGGGTCAGAAATCGCGTCGACCCCTTCCTGCACTCGGCCCAGCCCGTTTTTTTCCGGGCGCGGCCTTTGCCGCCGCGCCAAACACCGGCACTGGAATGGCGCATTTGTGACCGCTCGGCCCGCGCCTTTTGGCCTCATGGGGTCGCTCAGGGAGCCGGACAGAAGGGGGAAGGGCGGTCGGCCGAGGCCTCTGCTCGAAGGGGGGCACGCGCCCTGCACTCCGAAGCCCGTAACCCATTTCGCATGGAGGACGTTCATGAGTCATCCGCACACGAAGAAGGCTGAAGGAAAACAACCGGCGAAGCCTGCCGTGTCCACGAGCGGCAACGAAGGCGAAGGCAGCCGTTCGGCGGCGCGTGCCTACGACGCGGGCGCAGGGCGGGCCGCCAAGGATTCCAAGAAGGTCGAGTTGCTCGCCGAGGCGGCCAAGGAGGCGCTCGAAGGCCCCGAGGGTGACGAGCTCCGTGAGGCCGAAGAGCGCGGCAAGAACGTGGGCAAGCCCCGTTGAGACGCCCATTTCACCAGAGAACGAGTCGAAGGAAGTAGGTCGGGCACCTCGCGCGGCTGGCGCTGTCGGGCAACGCTCGTGCCACGAACAGCGGCCGATTGGCGCGCGAGGTGCTTGTCGTCTTCATCGCGCTTCGTCGCGCACGCGCGGCGACACACGACGAAAAAAAGGAGGCAACTCATGATTCGAAATATCGCGCCTTGGACTCTCAGCGCTCTCTTGCTCGCGCCTTTCTGTGCTTGCGAGAAACCGGGCGCAGCCGAGCTTCAACGCGAAGAGCGCGCAAAGGAGCAGGCTGCCGATTCGATCCAGCACTCCGAGCAGACCGCCCAAAACGCGCAATCCGTTGCTCAGCGAGACATCGCTTCCGCGCGTGCCGACTTCGACAAGACCCGTGAAGAGTATCGGCATGATCGCCAAGTGAAGCTCACGGAGCTCGACAAGAAGCTCGCCCAGCTCGACGCGAAGGCCACGGCCGCCGCCGGCAAAGCGAAAACCGATATGTACGATCGGCTGGCGACGCTCCGCGCGCAGCGCGACGCCTTCGTCGCGGACATGCAAACCCTCGACAGCGCGACCGCCGCGACGTGGGACGCGACGAAGGAACGCGTCGATCGAGAGTGGGACGCGCTCAAGGACGCCGTCGACAAGGGGTCTTGATCGATCCAACGTCAGGGTGGCGGCCTTTGGGGTCGGCTCGCTCGATCGGCGGAACCGGTCCGACTTTTCCTGCCCTCGAGGCAGGACATCGGACCGGGCTTCGCCGTTTCCTTTTGCCGCAGCGGGCGATGACTCCGCGGACTGCGCTCCGCGTCCCCGTTCAGGCCGACTCGTGTGTTTCGTTGTTGGCGTGATGGACCGCCGAATTCACCGTGGCTGCCGCCTCTGACGCGCGCGACCCCGCCCAATCGCGCGCCTGCCTGAGTTTCTCGATTCCGACGCGGATGGTTTCACCAGCACGCGGCGCAAGTACGTGGACGACGCAGCCTCCGAGAACGGCGCCCGCCATGGCCCAGAGGACAGGCCGAAGGATGCTCGGGCGCCGCTGCAGACCCATACGGTCGAGCAGCGAGTCGACACCGCGGCGTTCGATGTTCCGCCAGCTGTTCAACGTTCGCTCGACTTGGGTGCCGAAGTCGTCCAATCCAGCGCGCGAGCTCGAGGCGAGATCGCCGATGACTTGCGAAGCGAGGTCTCTATTCCAGATGCTCATGGTTGGCCCTCTCCTTCGGGGGCAGCCATTGCGCCGTGCAGCATGTGGGCCACTCGACGCGAGTCTCCGCTGCGGCGGCGCGCCGAGGTCGCTCTCAATTGAACGAATTGGCCGGAAAGTCGACGGAGACCGAAACGGGGACCGAAGTGATCGCAAACGTCGGAATCGAGTCCATTGGGGTTCGGTTCGCGCCGCCCGAGTCTTCGAACCACGCTTGCGCTTCGTAGTTCCTCTGGTCGAGGTCGATCGTTCCCCCGCCCGCGGTGCAGTCAAAGGAAAAATCGCCCACGGCGTTGCCGGTGACCTCGTCGACGTGAATATGGAGCGACACCGCCGCGGATTGGGAGCAAAGGTTCGGATCGGTGCTTTCGTCGATCGTCCAGTCGACCGTCAGCTGACCCATCGGCGGCGGTGCCGCGGTCGTTTGCACCGTGCATGCGGTGCTGGCGAGTACGCTGGCGGCGAGCGTGGAGCCGCTGGCGATACGGGTAGCCAATAAGCGTGTATTCATGATCAGGTCCTCCTCCGATGAAGGGACAAGCGGATAGCCTCAGCAACGCGGATGCCGCGCGCCTACGGGCCTGAAGGCTCGTTCCGGGCTCCCGGCCGTGTGGGACGCGCGTGCATGGCGGACGTGTCATCGGTGCGTGCTCGCCGCAGGGCGCGCCGCGCGGTTCGGACTCGAACGACCGCGCACGCTACGTGCTTCACTCAGGAACGGGGACCCGCACCCCACGCCACGAGTTCGACATGCGCATTGAAGCGATCCTCTCCCATCACGACATCGAAGAACTGCTGGGCCAATTTATCCCGCTCGAGATCGACCTCGACGAGGGGAAAGGCGCCCGCGTCCTCTCGGTCGACGAGCTGACGGACGTCACGGTCGTCCGCGGGGAGGGTGTGCGCATCGGCTGCAAGGCGCATATTCATTGGCCCGTCCTCGGTATCCCGCTGCCCGTCGCGATCAAGTCGCTCCATATACTCGTGTCGTTCCGGGTGGCGCTTCGTGAGAGCCGCGAGAGCCTCGTCATCGGTCTGAAGATCGAAGACGCCGACATCGCGTGGGTGCCGAGCATCGTCGATCAGGGCCTCAAAGACCTCGTCAACCGCGAGCTCGTCGAGAAGCACATCGAGCTCGTGTGGGGCTTCGGCAAGACGCTCAGCACGCAGTTCAAGATGCCCAAGGCGCTCCGGTCGGCGGAAGCGCTCGTGCTCGACGTCTCCGAGGGGCGGGTGGCGGTGAGCGCCGAAGCGGTGGGGATGGCCGTCGCCTATGCGGCGAAGGTCCTCGCGCGTCCGAAGGCGTGAGCAGGTTTGGGCCGGACAGGGTCAGGCAAGGTGAAAGCATCTGGGCACGGGTCACGGCGTTTGAGGCGGGTTCGCCTAGACGCTCCCCACGATGCTCCCCTGCGGCCGTTCGTCTGCAGCGAAAAAGGGCAAGCCCGGCACAAACACGACCAACGGTGACGACCAATTCGCCACGTTATGTGTCACTATTGCGGACCGTCGACGCGCATGCTTAGTCAGATCCGCCGAAAAGCAGGTACCGGTCAGATCGGTACGTGTCTTGCTGTCGGATGAGGAACGCCATGAAAGAACGCATTCTTATCGTGGATGACGACCAAGATCAGTGCGACCTCCTGGGCGCCGTCGTCGGCCGACTCGACTACGCGGTGACCACGACCACCTCTCCGACCGAGGCCCTCAACCTCGCCGCCTCCTCCCCGTTCGACGCCATCCTCACCGACCTCGGGATGTCGACGATGAGCGGGACCGAACTCTGCTCCCGGATCATGGCTTCCAGGCCGGACGTGCCGGTCATCGTGGTCACCGGGCTCGGGAGCCTCGAGTCCGCGATCGCGGCCATGCGCGCCGGGGCGTATGACTTTCTGAACAAGCCCGTCGACGTGAACGTCCTCGGGATGACGCTTCAACGCGCTGTGCAGCATCGGCAGCTCCGCGAGGAGGTCAAGCGCTTGCGCGAGCAGGTGCCCGACCCGCGCGTCGCAGGCTCGATGATTGGCGAGAGCGGCGCGATGAAGGGCGTCGTGGACCTCATCACCCGCGTCGGTCCGACCGAGGCGTCAGTTCTCATCCACGGGGAGACGGGCACAGGCAAGGAGCTCGTGGCGCGCGCCGTCCACGCGGCTGGCCCGCGAGGGTCGGGTCCGTTCGTGGCGATCAACTGCGCCGCCGTGCCAGCCAGTCTCCTCGAAAGTGAGCTCTTCGGTCATGCTCGAGGCGCCTTTACCGACGCGAAGATGGCGCGAGACGGCCTCTTCGTCCGCGCCTCGGGGGGCACGCTTTTCCTCGACGAGGTCGGGGAGATGCCGCTCGAGATGCAGGCCAAGCTGCTTCGCGCCTTGCAGGAGCGGACCGTCCGGCCCGTGGGCTCCAACACCGAGATGCCCTTCGACACGCGCATCGTGACGGCCACCCACCGGGACCTCGAGGCCGAGGTCGCCAGCCAAAGGTTCCGCGAGGACCTCTACTACCGCATCAACGTCGTCAAGATTCCCGTTCCGCCGCTCCGCGAGCGTGGGAGCGACATCCTCGTCCTCGCGACGCACTTTCTCCGGAAGGCGGCGGAGCGGAGTCGGCGCGCAGAGATCGAGATGAAGATGCCGCCGCAGTTCGCGTCGCTCCTTCTCGCGTACGACTGGCCGGGGAACGTCCGCGAGCTTGAAAACTGCATGGAGCGGGCGGTGGCGCTCGCGCGGTTCGACCATGTCAGCGCAGAGGACTTGCCGGAGCGGGTGCGCGCCTTCAAAGCCGACAAGATCAAGCTCGTCGCCGAGCAGTCGAATGAGATCCTCACGCTCGATGAGCTCGAGCGAAGGTACATCCTTCGCGCGCTTCGCATCGTCGGCGGAAACCGATCGCGCGCTGCCGAGCTCCTCGGTCTCGACCGTCGTACCCTCTACCGTCGTATCGAGAAATACCAACGCACGTCCCCCGACGAGTCGCCCGGCGCTGGCGGCCCGCCTCAAGCCAGCGCCGGAAACTGATCGGACCCGTAGATGGCATCGGCGCCCGAGCCCCCTTCCGATGAATCGCACGCCTATTTGCGCACGGAGTTTCTCGAGCGAATCGCCCACGAGCTGAGGGGGCCGGCAGGCGTGACCCGCGGCGCGCTCGACGAGATCGAGCGTGCCTTAGGTCCCCGGGCCGCTGAGGTGAGGCCCTTCTTTGCGATGGCCCGCCGCGGCATTGGGCGCATTCTCCGCTCCGCGGACCGCCTCCAGCGGACGGCGCATTTCGAGCTCCACCGCGAGGGCGGCCCCCGGGTGCCTGTCGACCTCAGGCGTATCGCCGCGGAGGCCGCACGAGACGCCGAAGAAATCGAGTCGCGTCGCAACATCCGTGTCGACGTCGCCGCCGCGGACCAACCCTGCCTCGTGGCGGTCGACGCGTCATGGTTGTCGGTCGCGCTGGCCGAGATTGTCGGTAATGCGATTCGGTTTGCGCAAGCCTCCGTGAGCGTCGAGACGGTCATTGCAGATTCGGAAGCGCGCGTGACCGTGTTCGATGACGGCCCCGGCTTTGCCGGGCCGCCCCCTCAGCGGTTCCGGGCGCCCTATCCGCGCCGTGGTCTCGGGCTATCGCTCCCCCTCGTCACCGACATCGTGGAGGCCCATGCGGGCCGCCTCCTCTTCCAGGACCTCAAGGCCGAGGGCCGCGAGGCAGGCACCCGCGTCATCGTGGCCCTGAAGCTGCATATTCCCGCTGAGGATGAGGGTCGCTTGTGACGCCGAATGACTCGGCAGGCATCCGACAGCGTCGTCCGCGCGGAGCGAGATGCCCCACTTCGAGCCAACCAATCCGTCGGTCCGGCCGCCGGTATTGGCCGTCGTCGCCGACGACGACGACGACGCGCGGGAGCTGATGGCCGCCGCGCTGCGCCGCGCGGGGTTCGGCGTAAGCGAAGCACGAGACGGCGAGGAGCTCGTCGATGCGGTGCGCGCCACTCCGACCTCACGCGTCGTCGTCGTATCGGACATTGGGATGCCGCGCACCGACGGGATCGCGGCGACGGTGGCGCTGCGTGCTTCGATGCCCGAGATTCGCATCGTGCTCGTCACCGCGTTTGCCGACGGACAGACCTTGCGGCGTGCGAAGAATGCCGGGGCCGATCGCGTGCTGCAGAAGCCTCTCGAGTTGAAGACGCTCGTCGACATCGCGCTCGACTTGGCGCGCAGCTACCAATAAACCCGGGAGCTCGCGTCTCAGTAGCGCTTGCGCCAGAGCAGGTCGAAGATCGTCGAACCCGCGTCGCCCACGGTCGACGCGAGCGACCAACGGCTCGCAAACCGCCAGTCAAGCGTGAGGAGCGTCTTGTCGGGGTTGACCCCGGGCGGCGGCTGCCCGAGCACGACCGCGAGCTCCAGCGAGAGATCCTTCGCTATCTGCACCTCCACCTCTGGCCTGGGGGCGGAAGCTTCACTCGAGTCGATCTTCACGGAGATCGCCGACAAGCCGAGCTGACCCAGCATGTGATTGAGGGGCTGCGTCGCCTGGCCGCCTACGGTGCTGATCGCCGTCGACGTAGGATCCACCGAGGGGTTGGTCGCTTGCGTGCCCTCCGTCGAGCCCGATGTGATGAGCTCTACGATCTCCTGCTGCGACAGCCCCGGTTCGGACGTGAGCGTGACCTTCCCGGTCTTGAGCGGGCCCGTGAAGGTCACGAAAACGGTGGTCCCCTCGGGCGCGAGCCATCCGGCGCGGACCACGATCTCGGGGTTCGACGGGTCCGTGGGGTTCATCGTCACAGTGCCGCTCTCCACGATGAATTTCCGCCCTTGCACCGTCAAAAAGCCACCGGCCTTCAAATGGATCTGCCCGGTGACCTCGGTATTGGGACCACCCACGGCGATCTTGCCGCTCATCCCGATCTTGATATCGGTCCCGCGGACGACCTCCGCGTCTGCAATGTCGGTTGTCATGGCGAAGCCGCCTGACGAACTTGGACGCGCCGCCGTCGTGTCGTCGTCGGGCGCAGGATCGACCGGCACCAGCACGAAGGTAGCGGGGATCCCGCGCCGTGCGCCGACGCGGATCCCCGATGCCATCGGTCCGAGCGACTGGGCGGTATTGGTGTTGCCGTTTGGCAGCGCCACCCGGACATGCGGGACGTGAACCGCAAGCTTCGTGGCGCCGCTCGCGATGGTCACGCCGAGCTCGAATCGCCCGTCGACATTGCCGATCTCGGCGCCGCCGGCGCTGACCGGGAGGGATGCCGACGCGGGGATGGTCACCACCACCTTGGCCGACTGGAGCCTCATTCCGTTGAGCTTCGCAGAGCCCGTCGCGTCGACGTGGCCGCTGAGGCCCGACCCCGAGAACTTTTCGAGGACGATCGACCCATCGGGCGACATCTTCACTTGTGCATCGACGTCGTGGAGCTCGCCGCCGCCGGCCGCCGCCTCGAACACGCCCTTCGACAGCGCAAGACTGCCAGAGAGCTTTGCGCCGCGCGACTTGGGATCGATCTCCACTTGTGTCGTCGCATCGAGCCAACCGTCGAGCTCGTCGAGCACCCCATCGAGGAACGGGAGCAGGACCGATACGCGAAAGTGCTTCGCGCGGAGGTTCGCATGGAGGGGATGGCCCGGATCGAGGCTCGGCGCGACCGCGGCACCCCAGCTGGCGGCGGCGTCCGCGTGGGTCTCGAAGAACCCGTCCGGCTGTTCGATCCGGACATCGGCTTTCAAGGCCTTTCCGTCGGCGTCGGCGTTGGCTTTCGCCGAGGTATAGGAAACGCCACCTACCTTGAGCCCGTCTACCGTCAATGCCGCGTTTGCATGGCCGTTGACGTGAAGGTCACCGACGGCGACGTCGCCGTTTACACGCCCCGAGATGAGCCGGTCGTCCAGCACCGGAATGGCCTCGAGCGGGAATCCGTCGAAATGCGCCTTCATCCCCGCCTTCCACGGGCCCGCTTTTCCTTCGAGCACGCTTGCCATCGCCGCGTCGACCTGCGCCTCGACATCGAGGAGCTCCTTGTCCCCCGACTTCGCCTTGATCGTGCTCGTGGCCCGCGCGCCGTCGTAGTGCGCCGCCATCGCAAAATCGATGTACTCCTCGCGGGCGCCACGCACGAGGCGCGAGTGGCCGAGCGCCGCGTCGAGGTCGACGGTCGGCGATAGGAGCGTACCGCGAAACGTGAGCGTCCCCTTGATGCGTCCGGTCAGATACGTCTGGGTCAAAATGTCGGGCATGCTGCCGAGGCCGCGCTCGGGAATCGAGAGCTGGACGTCGACCGGCATCCTCTTGAGGTCGTCGATCAGGCGATTCGAAGCGGCGAAGACGTCCGCGTAGGGGAATGCCTTCGTGATGACCTGAAGGTCGGCGAGCTCTCCGCGCTTGTCGCGGACTTCGGTGTCGAAGACGAGCTTCCCTGATCGGCCGTCGATCTCGGTCTTCGAGTGGAAGTCGAGCCCTTCGAGTCGCCATGGCGCACGGACGATTCGCGTCCCGGGAATGTCCCGCGTCTGGTCGATGCGACCCGCGAGCGTGAGGCGATCGGTCGACAGCGCGACGTTCAGGTCGGGCGTCATGTCGAAAGCGCTGTCGCGCTCGAAGTGCGCCTTGAGGGCGACGCGTCCCTTCGCCTCGCTGAAGGGCAGGGTGTCGGGCGGCAAGACGGCCGACAGTCGCGCGAGATCCCCACGGACGTCGACGTCGAACTGGCCCGACGTGCGGCGCCAAGCGGTCGCGAGCGCGCCGCCGCCGATGTCGAGCTTGGGGATGTCGACGTCGATCGACCCGATGCTGGCGTCGTTCGCGTGGATCTTGCCGATCACGCGCCGGCCGTCGACGACCATCTCCACGTGCGCGGAGAAGTCCTCCAGCTGGTCGACCGCCGCGTCCTTGAGGTCCACCTTGGCGCGTCCATCCCATGCCGACCCCCGACTCTGCACATCGGCGTCGAGCGCGAGCATTCCGCCGCGGATCGACTTCTCCATGTGTGCCAGGTGCCCGATGCGTTCGAGCGATACTCCGAGCGTCGACGCTTTCACCCGCGTGCTCCCCGCCGCGTAGACGACGTTCGCGTCGACGGGCGATCCCAGCCCCTCGACGCGGACGCCGTCCGCTCGGATCGTCCCGTCGGCGAAGCCCACGTTCTTCGCCGTGACGACGGCGTGTTCGCCTTCGCCGGTGAGCCCGACGCGCACACCGTGGACGGCGAGGCCCCCCTGTAGCGCAAGGTCCAAATCCGCGTCCACATCGGGCAAGTCCGACGCGCGGATGGCCGCGGCCACGTGCGGTGTCCGCGCCGAACCGAGGACGGTCAATCGCGCCGAGGTGAGGTGACGGCCGGAGACGACGAGTCCCTCGGACCGCACGACCGCATGGACCTGGGGATTGCCCGCCGGGCCGGTCGCCTTCGCGTCGATCGAGGCGAAGCGGAGCTCGTTCGAACCTTGGGCGATGTGCCGGGCTTCGGCCTGAACGTCCGCGTCGAGCGACATCGACGCCGTGTCGACCGACGCTTTGGCCTCGACGTGCATGGCGCCCTGGACCGCGTGCTGGAGGAATGGGACAGCGTCGATCTCGGGCACGTCGGACCGAAGGTCGACGTCCACCTTCATGGCTTTCCCGCTGGGACGCACGGCGACGTTGATCGTCGTCGGTGCGTACGTTGCCTCCACGGTCACCGCGGCGTGCGCGGTGAGGTCGCCCGCGGCCGTTCGCGATACGCTCCCCGTGGCCGCGGCGGGCGGCACGTCGTTTCCTTCGACCGAACCGCCCGGAAAGCGGGCGTCGACGCGCCCCGATAGCGCTCCGCCGGGATCCATCTCCGCGTTGACCTCGCCCAGCAAGCCGAGCACCGATGCGGGGAGCGAGCCGTCGAAGTCTCGGGCGTCGAGCTGCTTCGCGTGGAAGCGGGCCACGACCATCTTCTTGTCCGAGACGTTCGCTTTGCCATTCACGTCGAGCGAGCCGCGCCCCAACCCTGCGTGGACCCCGAAATCGACGTGCGGGAGCCTGCCGTGCACCTCCGCGTGAAGGCTGGCCGGGGCCCGCAACGTGGACCCAGACCAGAGCTCCTTCACATCTCCTGGTTCGGCCCGCGGTGCATCGACTACAGCGTCGACCGCGCCGTCGTCGTACGTTGCCTGCAGCGAGTGCCCGATGCCGCCGATGAACCCCGACCACGAGGCACGACCCGAGAGCGCGGACGGCGGCGCCAACATCCGTTTGACGTGGGCGACGAGGAGACCCGTCACCTCGGCTTGCTGGACGACCCGCCGGGCGGTCAAGGCGGCGCTCGCGACGTCGGCCTCGAGGAAGTCGGGCGTGAGTGAGAACCACCCCGAAAAGCCGGTCAGATCCGCGTCGATCGGGGGCGCGCCCGGGGGCGTTCCGTGCGCCCAGACCTTGCCGAGCCCGATGCGGTGCACCTCGAGCCGGAAGCCGCGCGCGTGAGGATCGGGGGGGCTCGGCGGTCCTTTCGGCGCGAACGCGTCGGCGACGAGCAAGCCGCCGTGCGGGTCGGCGTCGAGCCGCGCTTCGATGTCGTCTGCGTCGATCGACGTGATGTGGACCGTCAGCGGCTCTGCTTTCTTTCCGAAGAGGGCGGACTTCGCCGCCGCCAACGTCGCCACCTCGGCGCTCACGCCCTTCGCGATGATGACGGGCTGCCCGTTCGGGTCGTAGATCGTCACGTCGGCGCCCCCCAAACCGAAGATTCCGAGCCGGCCGATGTGGTCGATGTGGATCCGGCCTTGGAAAGACGGTTCGAGGATCGCGTTGACCTCCCGCGCTGCAAGGCTCCGCATGGGTGGCGTATCCAGAAGAAGTAGGACGACGACCAGCAGCCCGACGAGGACGCCCACCATCGCGCCGAAGACGATGCCGACGACGCGAAGGACCTTGCCGGCGCGCCAACGGCTGCGAGCTGCGCGCGGCCGAGATTCCGTGTCGACCAGCATCAGAAAGCCTCCCCAATGCCGATGGAGACGGCGATGGGAACGCTCAAGACCGTCGGCTGGACGCCGTTCGTGGGGTCTCCGAGGGTTGGATCCGAAATCGTGTGTTCGTCCTTTACGCCCAGGATTTCGAGCGGCTCGATGCGATAGCCAACGTCCACGCGGATCGGGCCGGCAGGGGTGTCGTAGGCCGCGCCGAGCCCGACGGACATGTGAAGATGATCCAGCCGGATGTCCGTCTCGTTGGGCGACACGTCGCCCATGTCGCAAAACGCGGAGATCGAGAGCGGCCCGCTGACGTCGACGCGCACCTCGTTCTGGAACTCCCAGAGCGTGAATCCGCCGACCGGAAGGTAACAGCGACTCGGGTCGAAGTGGACGCCGTTGCCATTGGTCCCCATGTTGGGGTCACAGCTGAAATAGACCTGCTGCGACGCCGTCGCGGGGTTGAGGAACGGCACGACACCATGCGGGCCGATGCCAAGAAGCGGGTAGCCGCGGTTGGTCGTGGGGCCGCCCGAGAAGAACCCACGGAAGAACATGATCTGGATATCCCGCTCGAGGTTGCTGCGCGCCTCCTGCTGCGCCTGCGTGAGCATCGCGCCTTGTCCCGCGGTCGTCGTCTCGGCGGAACTTTGGAGCTCGCTCTGCCAGTTCTTCCCGTAATTCGACGACCAGAGGAAACCCACGGAGGCTCGCGTCGCAAACGTCACGCCATGAGCGATGGGCACGTAGGTACGCACCTCTGGCTGGATTCGGATGTCCGCGGCCGAGCCTCCGAAGATGCCGCCGGCGATCTGGAGCGTGTTGCTCAGGTAGATGCCCTCGTGCGGCTTGACCGCGTTGTCCCGGAAGTCGAGATGGGTCACGAGCTCCGGGTAAGAGAGGAAGATCGTGTGGAGCGCCGGGTCCAGCGCATCCACGTATGCGAAGGGATTCTCGACTTGAAAAGTGTAATCGAGCGCGACGTAGAGCTTCTTCCAGAACGTACGGTCGAGGCCGACGGGGACTTTCACCTCCCGGTAGCCGACGACCGGCGTGTTCGGCGCGGGGTTGAGCTCGACCAGGAGCGGGAACACGTTGAACTGGGGCCGGATGAACGCGTTCGTGCGTGCCTCCGGAAACCCTGGCTGGCGGAGCTCGGTCTTGAACCACTCTTCGAGGAGCGGTTGGGGAGCTCCCTCCCAATTGTTGATGCGGTACGGGTAGGCGACGAGGCCGGGCTTGAACGTGGCGGAGAAGTCGCGCAAGCCTCCGAGGAAGTTGCGGTCCTCCCAGCTCGCGACGGCATGAATGTCCGTCTTGATCTCGTCGAGCTCGATCCCGCCGCCGAGCTGGAGTTGATGGAGGCGATTCGGCTCCGCCTTCACGACGAGCGGAACCACGTGGTCGGGCGGGGGAACCTCGGGCAGCGTGGGGACGATCTGCACCGACGCAAATACCCCGAGGTCCAGCAGCGCCTGTGTCGCCGACTCGATGTCTGCCGTCGAGTACGTCTGACCCGGCTTGATGTCGATGGCGCGAAAGAGCGGCCCGGCGGGAATGCCTTCGCGGAGCTTTCCGCCGCTCTTCCAGCTGTCCTGCACGCCTTCGAACGTGATGGCCCCGAATACGGCGCGAGGGCCGGGCGTGAGCTTGAATCCGTAGTCGGCGACGTGCGCGCCGATGTCGACCTCCGCGTCGGTGTCGACGTTGGCGTACGCGTAGCCGCGGTCGGTGAGCGCGCGGGTCACCGCTTTTTTCGCCGTCTTGAATTGGTCCTCGTCGAAGCGCGCGCCGCGCGGAAGCGCCCCCGACGCGGCCCTTTGCGCTGCGTTCGCCACGTCCACGGGGAGCCCTTCGAGTCCCACGACCGTGACGTTGCGGTTGTGGATTGGCGGTCCCTCGTCGACGACGATCTCCACCCGCACGTGCCTGGGGCTCACCCGGATGACGTGCGCAACGCGCGCTTGCGCGTCGAAAAAGCCCTTCGAGTGGTAGAAGCGCTCGATGCGCGCCATGTCGTGCTGGAGCGTCGCCTCGTCGTAGACGGCGTAGTCGTAGGCGATGCCGCGGAACAGCATCAAAAACTTGGTGGACTCGACGGTCGATATCTTGTCCTCGACGTCGCCCGCGCTGATCTGCTTCGCGTTGAGGATTTCGACGGAGTCGACCGCGAAGCGGCCCTGGGGGATCTTGCTGCACGCGCAAGCCACGGCGGCGAGCAGGGCGAGAACACAAGCGCGAACAAGAAGGAGGTAAAATCTCCGGTCGGACGTCATCATCGGAAGGACAGGTCTCTTTCGTGCTTTCGGGGTGGTCGTGAAAAGGCTCGCGCTCGTCTCCTGGATCGCCCCGTCGCTTTTGAGCTGTTCGGGCACCCCACCGCATCCGCCTTACTCGCCCCAAGCAACGACCGCGCTCACCTCGGTCGACTTCGGGCCCCCGCCCGGACGAGTCGAGCTCATCCCCCCGCGGCCCCCAAACGCGGACGCCTGGGTGGACGGCGAGTGGGTCCGCCGCCACGGCCGCTGGTATTGGCTCGTGGGCCGTTGGGTGAGGACGCCCCCGCGGGCCACCTACTCACCTTGGGTGCTCGTTCGCTCGGAAGATGGGACGCCGTTTTATGCGCCGAGCGTCTGGAAGAACGCCCAAGGGGAGCCGATCCCGCCGCCCCCGGCCATTGTCCTTGCCCGTTCGAGCGGGGAAGCCGTGGTCGACGCGAACAACGAGGTCGAGCCTACAGGCCGCAATCTCGACGCGTTGCCGGCCTCCCGCAGCTACCCCCCGTCGCCCAAGTCGGAGGCGGCCACCGAGGACACATCGGACGAGACCACGGACGGCGGTCCGGATGGGGCCCCGCGCGAAACGGTCCCGGGAGCAGAAGCCGGCGTCTTCGTATCATCGGACGGAGGCGCCGAAGCTCCTCGCGCCCCATCGGAAGCCGGGGCCCCTTCGTCCCGTCCCTGAGGGTCGGCCTTCTCGCCGTGGAAGAATGCGGCTCGCCCGTCTCGCGCCGACTGTGTCAATCAGGCACAGGCGTGTCATTACCGTATGGCCAATCAGGATGCGCTTCGCAGCCCTCATCACGGTCGCGTCGGTCGCCGTTCCGTCGTGCACGCACCCGCAGCCCGACCGCGGCCAGGAGCGCGATCCGAGCGCCGCCTTTCCGACCGCCGTTTTTCCACTCGCCGTCTCCGCCGACCGCCGCTACGTGGCCGACGCGCGAGGCACGCCCGTGCTCATTCAGGGGGACGCGGCTTGGTCGCTCATGGCGAAACTGCGTCGCGAAGACGCCGACGCTTACCTCGAAGACCGCCGACGGCGCGGTTTCAACGCGGTCATCGCGAACCTCATCGAGCACAAGTTCGCAGAGCACCCGCCCGACAACGCGTACGGAGAGCCGCCGTTCACCAAACCCGGCGACTTCCGGACCCCCAACGAAGCCTACTTCGAGAACGTCGACTGGGTCCTTCACCGGGCGGCCGAGAAGGGAATCGCCGTCTTTCTCGCGCCCGCCTATCTCGGCCAGAACGGCGGCGACGAAGGCTTCTACCAAGAAGTGGTCGCTGCGGGCCCCGACGCACTCCGCAGCTACGGCGCATTCGTCGGGCGGCGTTACGCCGCGGCCGACAACGTCGTCTGGGTCCTCGGCGGCGACTACACGCCTCCGCCTGAAGGGATGGCTCTGGAACGCGCGCTCGGCGAAGGCCTCCTCTCTGTTGCTGGAAAGCACCACCTCGTGACTGCGCATTGGAGCGCCGAGACGTCGTCTCAAGACATCGACGATCCAACCATCCGCGGGTGGCTCGACCTCGACGCGACCTACACCTATCGGCCCGTCTACGAGAAGAGCCTCGCCGACGAGCATCGCCCCGGCGCATTGCCGCACTTTCTCATCGAGACGACCTACGAGCACGAGCACGACAGCACCCCGCGCTTAATCCGTACCCAGGCCTACGACGCGCTCCTCACGGGTGCGGTCGGGCAGTTCTTGGGCAACGGTGGCATCTGGGGGTTTTGGTCGTGGCGGAGTGAGCTCGGCAGTCCCGGAGCGACCGCGATGACGCACGCGAGGCGCCTGTTCAGGGACCACCGGTGGACCGACCTCGTGCCCGACGACAAGAACGAGGTGCTCACGGGCGGTCTCGGCGAGCGTGGCACCAACGACTGGGCGGTGCTGGCGCGGGCGCGGGACGCGGCCCTGGCGCTCGCGTACATCCCCACGATTCGCCCCGTGACCATCGACATGGGCAAGCTCCTGCCCGGCGTGGAGCCCCGCTGGTACGACCCGACGTCGGGCGTCTACACGGAGGCAGGCCGCGCAACGAACGAAGCGGCGCGCGGCCCGATCACCCTCGAGCCTCCGGGCAAGAACGCCGGCGGCGACGGTGATTGGGTGCTGGTGATCGAGCGCCCCTGAGGCGGTTCGGGGAGTGGAAACGCGCGGTCGAAACGGAGCCGCAATCGGGGAAATGGCGCGCGCGTCGATATTCGCCGCCTTCCCGTTGCTGTAAGGATCCACTCCATGAACGACCGCACGGCGAGGCTCTTCGCGACCAAATCCGTCGACGAGGTCCGCGCCGAATCAGAAGTCGACCATGGCCTCAAGCGCTCGCTCACGGCACTCGATCTCGTCATGTTGGGCATCGGTGCGATCATCGGGACCGGCATCTTCGTGCTGACCGGCCGCGCCGCCGCCGCCAACGCGGGTCCCGCGGTCGCGCTCTCGTTCACCGTAGCGGGCATCGCCTCCGCGTTCGCTGGCCTTTGCTACTCCGAGATGGCCGCCATGATCCCGATCGCCGGGAGCGCGTACACGTATTCGTATGCGACGATGGGCGAGCTCGTCGCGTGGATCATCGGCTGGGACCTCATCCTCGAATACCTCGTCGCCTCCGCGGCGGTGAGCGTCGGCTGGTCGGGCTACGTCGTCGCGTTCATGCACGACACCTTTGGCGTCGACCTGCCCAAGGCGTGGACTACGGCTCCCGTCGTCTGGAACGAGGCGGAGCAGCACTTCGCGGCCACCGGGGCCACCTTGAACCTGCCGGCGGCTCTCATCGTGCTCGCCGTCACCGTGCTCTTGGTCCGTGGGATCAAAGAGTCGGCGCGGTTCAACACCGTCATCGTGTTCGTGAAAGTCACCGTGGTCCTTCTCTTCATCGTCTTCGCGGCGCGCTTCGTCGACACGTCGAACTGGCATCCCTTCGTGCCTCCCAACGCAGGGCCGTTCGGGCGCTACGGCGTCTCCGGGGTGTTGCAAGGGGCGACCATGGTCTTTTTCGCCTATATTGGCTTCGACGCAGTGTCGACGGCAGCACAGGAGACACGGAATCCGCAGCGGGACTTGCCCATCGGCATTCTCGGCTCGCTGTCCGTCTGCACTGTGCTCTACATCGTCGTTTCGCTCATCCTGACGGGGGTCGTTTCGTACACGAAGCTGAGCGTCCCGCATCCGATCGCCCTCGGCGTCGAGGCGACCGGCCAGCGGTGGCTTGCCACGGCCGTCGAGATCGGCGCCATCGCCGGTCTCTCGTCGGTCATGCTCGTCATGCTCCTCGGACAGCCTCGGATCTTCTTCGCCATGGCCAACGATGGCCTTCTGCCACCGGCCGCCGCGAAGATCCACCCCCGCTACGGCACCCCTTACGTCACCACGATCATCACGGGGGTCATTTGCGCGGTCGCGGGCGGTGTCCTGCCGATCGACATCCTCGCGGAGCTCACCAGCATCGGGACGCTCTTCGCCTTCGTCCTCGTCAGCATCGGCGTCATGATCCTGCGCCTCAAGCGGCCCGACATCCCGCGCCCGTTCAAGGTCCCGGGGGGACCCTACGTGGTGCCGATCGCGGGCGCCCTCACCTCGGGCGTCCTCATGTACACCGCGACGACCGCGACCATCATCCGGCTCTTCGTCTGGATGGCCATCGGGCTCGTCATCTATTTCGCGTACGGCAGCAAGCACTCGAAGCTTCGCGCCGCCGCATCGAGGACATGACGTTTGCCGTCGGCCGCCCTGAAGACCCGCATTCGCACGCGGATGGCCGACGAGATCGGGCGCATCTCTCTCCAAGCGCCGTTCACCGTCGCGCTCTGCTACCCGTCGCCCTACCGCGTGGGCATGAGCTCACTCGGGTACCAGCGCATTTATCGCGCGTTCATGGAGTCGCCCGGCCTCGCGTGCGAGCGCGCCTTCCTCGACGACGAGTGCGAGGAAGACGCCGCGCGGCCACCCGAACACCCCGTCACCTACGAGTCGCTTCGCCCCATCGACGAGCTGCCGCTCATCGCCTTCAGCGTCGCGTACGAGCTCGAGATCGCCGGCGTGGTGCGCATGCTCCAGGCGGCTGGAATCCCTCCGTGTCGGCGCGACCGCGACGAGCGACACTCGCTCGTCATCGCGGGCGGCCCGCTGACCTTTTCCAACCCGACGCCTCTCGGCAGCATCGTCGACGCGATCATCGTCGGAGAAGCGGAGACCATCGTCATCGAAGTCGCGCGCGCCGTCGAGGGCGCAAAGACGCGGAGCGAACAGCTCGCGGCGCTCGCGCGCATCCCCCACGTCTTCGTCGGCGGGCACCACACCGAGCTCCCTCGCGTCGGCGCCGTCGACGACGCGCTCTTGCCCGCCCACTCTGCGATTCGCACCCCGCACGCAGAGCTCTCCGGCATGTTCCTCGTCGAGGCCGAGCGCGGGTGCTCGCGCGGCTGCACGTACTGCGTCATGCGCCGCAGCACCAACGGCGGCATGCGGATCGTCCCCGAAGACGTGCTCCTCGGAGTCATCCCGACCGACGTCCGGCGTGTCGGTCTCGTCGGCGCCGCCGTCAGCGACCACCCCAAGATCGTCTCCATCGTCAATGCGCTCGCCGATCGCGGCTGCGAAGTCGGCCTATCGTCGTTGCGCCCCGACCGTCTCGCTGCCCACGAAGACTTCGTCGCCGCGCTGGCACGCGTCGGCTACCGTACGCTCACGACGGCCATGGACGGGACGAGCGAACGCGTGCGAGACACCCTCGAGCGCCGAGCGCGCCCAAAGCAGCTCCTCCGCTGCGCCGAGCTCGCGAAGAAGCACGGGATGGATCGGCTCAAGCTTTACTTGATGATCGGCACGCCCGGCGAGACCGACGCCGACGTCGACGAGTGCGTCGCGTTCACGACGGAGTTGTCGCGGATCGTGCCGGTCGCCCTCGGCATCGCCCCGTTCTGTGCAAAGCGCAACACGCCGCTCGCCGGCGCGCCCTTCGCCGGCATCGGCGTCGTCGACGCGCGGCTCGCGCGGCTTCGCCGAGGCCTCAAAGGCCGCGTCGACGTGCGGGCCACGAGCGCGCGTTGGGCCTGGGTCGAATACGTTCTCGCACAAGGTGGCGAGGAGGCGGGGCTCGCCGTCGTCGAGGCCGTCGCGGGTGGGGGCTCGTTTCGTGCGTACCAGCGTGCGTTCGAGCGCCTCGGTCCTCGGGATGCCGTGGATGAAGGGCCCGCGCGGCGCTCATTGCCGCTCGCGGCGCCTCGAATGGGTTGACCCAAGTTGGCCCGGCGACGATAATCGTTTACACGGATTTGGCCGGAGGATATGCGGCCGTGGGGTCCATTCGAGAGATATCGACAGGTCAAACCCGCCTGCTCGAACCGGAGCACGTCGTCGGGCGAGCGGCCGCCCCGGGTTGTTCACAGACCGTCAACCACCCGTACGTTTCGGCGGTCCACGCGGTGCTGCGGTGGACGGGCCAGGACTGGGAGCTCAAGGACCTGAACAGCCGGAACGGCACCTACCTGGACGGCCAGCGAGTCACCCCCTCGGGTCCCTGCAAAGTGGCCAAAGGGTCGAGGATTGGATTCGGCGCTCGCACCGACGAGTGGGAGGTGATCGACGCCGGCGCCCCCGAGGTGATGGCCGTCCCGCTCGACGGGCGTGAGCCCGTGCGCCTCGTCGGCGAGATGATCCCGCTGCCATCGAGCGACGATCCCACGGCCACGATCTATCGCGGGGGCGATGGCGCGTGGGTCCTCGAACAAGCCGACGGTCCGCTCGTGGGGCTCGCCAATGCGCAGGTCTTCGAGGCGGTAGGCCGGCTCTGGCGATTCTGCTGCTCCGACCTTGCGCAACGCACCATCGCGCAGTCGGGAGCGCACGCGCTCTTGACTCAGCTCGAAGTCGACAAGCTCGACCTGTCGTTTTCGGTGTCGCGCGACGAGGAGTACGTGCACTTGAACGTGCGGTGCGGGGGGCGCGACATGGACATGGGCGCATACGCCTATCACTACCTCCTCTTGACGCTCGCTCGCCGACGGCTCGAGGACGCGCAACAAGGCCTGCCGGAGACGTCGTGCGGCTGGGTCGACGTCGAGGATCTCGCGCGTGACCCGACCATGGCGCCGCCGAAGCTCAACATCGAAGTTTTTCGCATTCGCGATCAGTTCGCGAAAGGCGGCGTCGTCGACGCTGCAAAGATCATCGAGCGACGGGTGCGCCCGCGGCAGCTGCGGATCGGCACGGGCCGGCTGAAGATCGAGACGTTGTAGGCGACGCGACGAATCCGTATCGGCGGGCCTTCGACGAAGGCCCCGGAGCTACTGGCGTGGCCCGAGCATCCGTTCGATCAGCCCCGCGTTCGTATCGCCGCTGCCCGAGGGCGCGGGCGGCGACGGTTTGGCCTCGTTGCCACTGTCGACCGCGAGGGCCCTCCGCGCGTCTTGGGGGTTCTCTGTCCGGTGGCCGGATGGCCCCAGGAGGACGGGCCGGGAGATTTGGGTGAACGTCGGCGCGGCCGTCGTCGGCGCGTCGACGGCGGACGGCGGCGGCGACGGGATCGGCGCCGTGTCGACCGCCGACGGCGTGTTGGAGGCGCTCGGCCTGGTATCGGCGACTCGGGCCGGGGGTCCGAGCAGGGCCGATTCGAGGTTCCCGTTGGGGGCCGTCGGCGCGGAGCGCGTGAGGATCACCCCGCCGGATCCACCCAACGTGGCGAGCGCCGCGAGGGACGCGAGCGCCTTCCACCTTCGTTGAATGCGCACCGTGGAGCGGCTCGGTCCGTCGGGCGCTCCCGAAACCACGGTGGGCGCGAACGGGCGCGCGGGCGCCTTCCCTTGCACGGGTGCGTTGCACGACGCCGTGGAAGGGACCGCACGAATCCGTCGCTCCGATGTACGCGCGCGGATCGACCCGAGCGGAGCCAGATCCGCCGCGAGATCCGCGACGCTCGCGTAGCGATGCGTCCGGTCCCGCCGAAGGCACCGCGCGATGATCGGCACGAGGTCTGGCGAAATCTGCGCCAGTCGGTCCTTCCACTCGTGCTCCCCCGGCGCCGTCATGCGCGAGTAGACGTGCACCAGCGAATTCCCCGTGTACGGCGGCTCGCCGACCACGAGCTCATAGAGCGTGATCCCCAGCGACCAAATGTCGCTTCGTGCGTCGACGTCTCCGCTCGACTCCATCTGCTCGGGCGACATGTAAAACGGCGACCCGAGGATCGCGCGCTTCTGCGTCTGCGGACCCACCACCCCGGAGGGCGACTGCTGCCAATCGAGGGTATCCCCCTTCAGCGGCATTTTCTTCGCCACGCCGAAGTCGAGGACCTTGACCGTCGCGCGTCCGGTCTCGCGCTCCGCGAGAAACAGATTCGCCGGCTTCAAGTCGCGGTGGACGATGCCGCGCCGGTGGGCCTCGTCGATCGCCTCGCATGCCTCGAGCAAGTAGTCGACCGAGACGGCCACGGGGAGGGCGCTCTTGTCGCGGAGAATCCTCGCGAGGTCCGCCCCCGCGAGCAGGTCCATCACGATGTACGGCACGCCTGTCTCGTGGATCGCGATGTCCGAGACCCGCGCCACGTGCTCGCTCTGGAGGCGCGCAGCCGCCTGCGCCTCGAGCACGAAGCGGGGGACGGCATCGCCTCGCTCTCCGGCCGCGCCCAGCAGCAGCTTCACCGCGACTTGAATATCGAGCCGCCGGTCGTGTGCGGCCACGACGACGCCCATCGCACCCCAGCCGATGATCGCGTCGAGCCGATAACGCTCCGCGAGCACCTCCCCGAGGTTCACACCATCCGGTAGCTGGGGCTCGCCACCTTGCATTTCACTGTCTCGGGGAGCGCGGTCGAAATCCCCGGCCACTTTGACCAAGGTCGCTCCGCCCCGTCAAGCCGGCCGTCGCGACGTATCGGGCGGCGGCCCTGGGCGATCGTCCCGGAAGGACATTCGAAACATCTTTGCTACGAAGCGAAGTCCAAGTCTCTTTCACTGGCTTTCACTAAAGCCCGATATCGCTTGAAATCGACCTGAAATTCGACCACGACTACATCGTCTGCGCGGGGAAGAGCCTCCTCGAGGGAGGGAGGGAACCAGCTTGGCCAGGCACTGCGCATTTGTAGCCGCCTTCGTGGCCGCCTCCGTCGCCTCGGGTCCCGCGCACGCGGAGGCCCAGGTCGAAGCTGCGTCCGCGCCTTCGATCGCGCTGGCGCAAACCATCTACGATCAAGCGCGGAAGCTCATGACGGCCGGTGACTTCCCGGCCGCGTGTCCCCTGTTCGCTCAGAGCTACAGCATCGATCCGCAGCTTGGGCCCATCATGAACCTCGCCTTCTGCTTCGAAGGCGACGGGCGTTACGCGAGCGCGTGGACGATCTGGCTCGAGGCGGTGCGGGAAGCCGAGGCGCGAGGACAGGACGAGCGGGCCGCCTTCGCGAAGAATCGCGCCGAGCAGATCGAGGACAAGGTCCGGCGCGTGACGGTCAGGGTCGACGCGCAGCCGGCGGGCGCTCCGATCCGCGTCACGCTCGATCGCGCCCCCGTCGATCGGGCGCGCTGGGGCACGCCCATCCCCGTGGACGATGGACTGCACGAAGTCGCCGCCACCGGCGACGGGATGCGCTCGTGGTCGACGACCTTTCGCGTGGGGCCGGGCCAAGTGCCGGACGTGGTCGTTCCCGGGCTCGCGGTCGTCCCCCGGGTGATGAAGGTGGTCGAAAGCCCCTCGATCCCCGAGCGCGTGAGCTCCCCGCTCCGGCCGGTCGCGTGGACGGTCGGTGGTCTGGGGCTGGCGGCGCTCGGGGTCGGAGCGGCGTTCGGGATCGTGGGTTTGGTCGCCGAGAACGCGTCGACGCAAAACCAGAATTGCGTGCGCGGAGGGTGCAACGCAACGGGAATGAGCGACGTCTCGCGTGCGCAGGAAGACCTGAGGGCCGCGGACGTAAGCTATGCGATCGGCGCCGGTCTTCTGGTCGCGGCGGGCGTCCTATGGTTTGCCTCGCGCGACAAGCCCGCCGAATCGACGAAGACCGCGCGCATCGTGGTGTCTCCCGCCGTGGAGCGCGGATCCTGGTCCTTCGTCGTCGACGGCGCGTGGTGATTCGCGCGCTTCATGCGATTTCGGGATCGCGGGGGCGGCCTACTGGTTAGGTGCGGTTCGTCCTGGGACGCCAGACGTGACGAGGACCAATTGCCTAGAGCAAGTGCATCGTCGGGTTTGTCGAGAACGGCACTCCCGCAGGAGTGCACAGCTGAACGTCCCCGGAGTCGTTAATCGCCACGTAGATGCCGGGGTGCCCGGACGTGGCCGAGTGATAGACGCCATTGTTCAGCGAATTGTAGATGATGAGGTCCCCGGTCGCGGTCATCGACGCGTAGCCTCCCACCCCGCCGCTCCCGGAGTGCCAATGTCCTGATGAAGCGACAAAATCGCCCGACACCTGCATCGTGAGAGTGTTATTTCCGCTGGGCGATGTAATGTAGTCGTTCGCATTGAAGGGCGAATTTGCTTCAGTTACCTTCGTGCCTTTGTTTCCCATAATAGTGTGTTTTCCTATGGTTGCTGGTGCCTCTTTGGTGAAACGAACGAGTCTTCAAAAGCTCGTCATCGCGGCCCCTTCGCGCGGGCCAGGTCCCGTCTGGTGCGTGTCAGTCCAGTTGGTACCATCCCAGAGCCACGTGTCGTTCAGGGAATGATCCAGGTCAGCTCCTCCATAAAGGACGACAACGCCACCAAGCGTGGCCATCGACGGGGAGAAGCGTGCAGATGGGCCATTGGGCGTCATCGCCATCGTCCATTGAGTCCCGTCCCAGATCCATGTATCGCCGCGGATGGTTCCGGAGATGTCAAATCCGCCGAACAAGACCACTGTGGTGCCCAAAGATGCCGCCGCAGCGTAATAAAGTGGCACTGGGGGCGCTATCGTGGGCGTCCACGTGCTGCCATTCCAGATCCAAGCGTCGGCGAGAACGAAGCCATTGATATCCACTCCGCCAAGGAGCAGGAGCCCATCGTGAAATGGCGCCATTGCAGTTGCGCTTCGCGCTGGAGGCAGCGCGGAAAATACTTGCATATGCGTCCACTCGGTCCCCCCGAAGACCCATGTGTCTGAAACAGCAATGGCATTCTCCTGGGTTCCTCCGAAAACCACTAGGCCGCCGTTCAAAACGCCCGCCGCAGCGCTCCAGGTACCGACTGGTGCCGTGCCATCGGTCGCAAGCGGAACAGAGGACCAAGAAGCGCCGTCCCAAGTCCATTGATCCCCGAAGGCGTTGCCTACACCGTCGGAGCCCCCGAACAGGACGGCGCGGCCGCATATCCCCCCGATTGATGCGAGATAGCGCTGTTCGGGTTCTGACCCTCCGTCGCCGGTGCCCGCGTCCGTATCGGCAAGCGTCCAGGCGGAGCCGTCCCATTGCCAGGTTCCGGGAACAGTCTCAAACGTCGCCTGATCCCAACCCGAGAAGAGCACGATGCGTGACGGCGCTGGACACCCGCCATCCTCCCAGGGCGGCAACAAACTGGCGTCGACGGGAACCGTGCTGCCCGTTTCCGGTGAACCGGGTGCGTCGAACGCGACATCACCCGAGTCGACCGTTGCGCCCGAGTCGACCGTTGCGCCCGAGTCGACCGTTGCGCCCGAGTCGACCGTTGCGCCCGAGTCGACCGTTGCGCCCGAGTCGACCGTCGCGTCGAAGGTTCCTGCATCCCCCATTGACGAGGCGTCAGGAGACGATGCCTCCGTGGCCAACGTCCCGGTGTCTGCGGCTGCTTCCGCCTCTCCGGGCGTTCCCCCGTCGCTTGCAGCCGTTCCGTCCATCGCGACGGTGGGGCCGGCGTCGGCCTGCCCGGGCACGCAGGCACTTCGTGTTTCCTGCTGAGCGCAGACCTCATCGGACTTGCAGGATGCACTGCTCGTGCACGTTTGCCGGCAGAACATGTCAACGCAGAGGTACCCGCTCGGACAGTCGTCGGTTGACGCGCACGCCGACGGCGGTAGCCCGTCGTCCACCTGCGTCAACCATTCGCAGCCACAGAGGAGCCCCGCGCTCGCAAGGAGGCCCATCCGGAACCGGAGGGCCGTCGTTTTCCTCGTGCGCCTTGGGTTCGCGCCGCGATTCTCCATCTCCACGGGGATTGGTACTCACGTCCCGAGTCTGCGTCCATTGCAACCCATTTCCCGCCGGATCGCAGGGTCTGCTGGCAGTTTTGGGCTGCCTACCAGGGCAGAATGAGTAGGACGCAGCCTGACGGCGCGACCGTGGACATCATCGGGCGCGAAGGGCCACGGAGGAGGCCAGCGCCGCCTCGGGTCAGGCCAAGGCGGACGGCCACCTTCGAGCGCGATTACGCGCTACGCTCTAAAGGGGAAACATCGGGAAGTTCGTAGCGATAACCGCTCCAAACGAATTGATCATCTGAACGTCGCCCGAGTCGTTGATTATCAAATACGCGCCCTTGTGAACGGTCAAGGCCGAGTGGGCGATCGCCGCTCCTTCCGAGCTGTAGATGGTGAGATCGCCAGTCGTGCCGTTGACTTTCGCGGTGGCATTCAAGCTGGGCGTGTTCGAGTTCCAGTTGCCCGACGATGCGACCATATCGCCGCTGGCCTGCATCGTGAGCGTGTAATTGCCGCTCGGTGATGTGATGTAGTCCCCGGGAGCCATCGGAGAGTTCGCAGCGGTAAGCGCGGTTCCCTTGTTTGCCGCTTTTGCGGGGCCGGCTCTAGCGCTTCCCGCCGCGCCTCCCGTGTAATGTGGAGCGAGGGTGACCGTCAATCGTCGGCCCGCGGGACGAACGTAGTTCCTCCGGGCGCGCCGCGTGAAGTGCTGCCCAGCGGCCCCATTTGTATTGCTCGTTTGTCGAACGTGTTTCTACGGTGTGCTCGACGCTCCACGGATCCACGATTCCGCACCCGTCACCCCGCCGGGGCCACGTTCACCGAGACGTCGCGCACCGCCTCCTTGAACTGCACGGCGAGCTCCGCGAGCTTCGACTCGAGCTCCACGGCGCGGCGGTTCAAATCGTCGAGCCGTGTCGCCGCTTCCGCGAGGCGCGTGGTGAGCTTCTGGCGCAGCGCTTCGGCGGTCTTGTTGTGTTCGATGGCGCGGAGGTTTCGGCGCGTCTCCTCCGTCGACTGCGAGAGCGTCGACGATTCTTGCTGCACCTTCGCGTGCTCCTGCTCCTTCGCGACGATGTCGTTTCGGATGACCCACGCCGCAGCGAGCTTCTGCACGGTCCCGTGGTCGGCCTTGGGGTCCACGAGGTACGCCTTCACCGCCTTGTCCGCGATGGTCGAGAACCAGTCCGACACGCGCCGGGTGGTCACGCGCTCGTCGACGAGGAGGTCGACCGTGCCGTGCGGCGTGGCGCTCATCGGGACGAGCGCCGTCCCCGTACCGACGTTGTCCTCCGTGCCCGGAGGCGGCGCGTAGAGGCGCGCCCCCGAAGCGCGTGGGTGCTTGACGAGGATCTTCGCCACCGCGTCGCCGCCGTTGCGCACGCGGTACTTCGTCTGCGTCACCTCGTCGCGCTCGATCGTGAGCTCGCCGTTCTCCACCTTGGCGACGCGTTCCCCTTGCTCGTCGAACTTGCGGTCGTGGTCGACCGCGATGCTCCGCTCGAGCGCAAACGGCACGGTCGCCGTGGCCCCCTCGGGGAGCGGATCGACCATCCCCTGGCCGAGGAATGCGCCCTCCTCGAAGACCGCGATGGGACCTCGCTCGAGGATGCCCCCCGAACCGTTCGTGAACCGCGCGACACGGAACGGGTGGCTGGCCGAGTCGGGAACGCCGCCGTCGGGAGCGAAGAGAAAGAGCGCCTCGCCGGGCACCGGGCGGGAGAGGAGCATGACCATCGTCGCGCTCTTGTCGGGGATGGTGACGGGGAGCGGCAAATCGTATCGCGTCGATCCGCCCTCGGCCGCGACGGCGGCGAGCGACCGGAGGCTCCGCGGGGGGGAAGGCGCCACGGACCGGGTGGCGGAGGGCGCCGCGTTGCCCTCGGCCATCTCGTCCGAATCCTTGTCCGCGTACATCTTGGGCGCCGGCGCCTGCGCCGCGGGCGCGCTCGGCTTCTTCAGACTCTTGCTCGGTACGCGATGCGCCGCGCCCATCGTTCCAGCACCAAACCCGCCCGGCATGGCCCCGAGGCTCCGCTCCTCTTCGGGCTCCGGCGCCGGGACGGACGCTGGCGGGGGAGGGGCCTCGTCTTGCTTCAGCGACGTCTCCCCGTGCACGACGGCGGCGATCACTTCTCCTTCGTCGGTCACGGTCGGTCGCGGCGGGATGACGGGCGTCCCGAGCTCGGCCTGGAAGGCGAGAGGAGCGCCCGCGATGAGCGTGAGCTTCACGTCCTTCCAATCTTCGCCGGACAAATTCTGTACGACGCCCCAGGCTTGGAGGTCGGCGGCCGCGTTCGGGTGGACGACGAGGCGGTACGACGGACGCCACACGGGCGACTCGGCGACGTAACCGACCGAAAGATCGTGCTCTCTCCCGTCGAGCGAGAGGACGACGGTCTTCAGGCCGCTCTTGTCCGCGGGCGTCTTGTCGGCGTCCGGCTTTGCGTCTCCGTCCTCGACGTCGAGGGGGAAGGACGCCGCGCGGACCGAGCTCCCGCCGCGCTCCATCACGGCGAGCGTCGCGAGGAAGTCGCCCACCTCCGTCTGCTTCATCTTGAAGCGCACCTCCCCCGCGTCGACGTGCCCCGACCGCTCGAAGTAGGCGACGCCGTTGCGGTAGACGACGACCCGCTGAACCGCGAGCGTGTCGGTGGCCACGAGGGCCTGACGCCCGCAGCCCGTCGCCAGCACCCCTGCCGCGACGCCCGCCGCCACGAATAGGCGCGAATCCGAGAAGCCCGTCGCCCGCCAAAACGCTCTTTGGGTACGCATCACCGCCTCTTTCTCCGGTTCGAGATCCCCGCGAGTGCCGATCGTACGCGGCAGGATCCCGTTCGATCCTTCAAAAGACGAGGACGCGCATTCCTTCGCCGACGTCGACCGACCGGCCGATGGCGGCATGGAGAGTGCGTTTGGCCCAACGGATGGCTTGCACGAGCTCGAGCCGGTCCAGGCGGCGGTGTGGGCGAAGGGCCAAGCGTCCGGCGACGAGGGAAGCCAGCGCGCAGCCGGTGCCGTGGATCGGGGGGACGACGAGCCGGCGAGCGCGGAGCTCGACGACTTCCCGGTCGATGCACAGCACGTCGATGGCATCGGGGCCCTCCATGTGGCCTCCCTTGACGAGGACGGCGCGGGCGCCGAGGTCGGACAGGGCGCGGGCCGCGTCGTGGGCCTCGCCGACGGTGCCGACCCTTTGGCCGGTGAAGGCGCGCGCTTCGTCCAGATTGACGGTCACGAGGGTGGCGCACGAAAGGAGCGTCTCCTTCAGCGCGCGGACGGCGCTCGACGCGAGCAGCCGCGTGCGCCCGCGCGGTCCGCGCGAGGAGACCATGGGCGTATCCACGACGAGCGGGATGTCTCGATGCGCGGCCATGATGCGCGCGACGGCGCGGACGTTCGCTTCGCCGCCGAGGGCGCCGATCTTGACGGCGCGGACCCGCTGGTACGCGAGGACCTCTCGGACTTGTGCCGAGAGCTCGCCCGACGCGACGGCGCGCGCCCTCCGGAGCCCCGCGGTCGACTGGACGGTGATGACCGCCACCGCCGCACATCCGAACGCGCCCGCCGCGGACACCGCGCGGAGGTCCATCGCGATGCCCGCGCCGCCGCCCGGATCGAGGCCGCCGATGGCGAGCACGCACCCGAGGGCGCTCGGCCGCGGCGACCCCTCTCGGATTCTTGCCGATGCACTCATTGGCGGCGGTGTGTGCGTTTTCCCATGATTGACAGTGCCGGAAATACGCTGATACCCCAAAAGTGAGAGGATGCGCGACCGATCCCGGCACGGCGCAGTGCTCGCTCTCGCGGCCGCGGGGGCGCTCGGGATCTTGGCGACGGCCAAGGTCGCCCACGCCCAGTGCGTCGACGAAGAGCTCGAGCAGGAGCTCGTCGGCGGCCGCCACTACCGGGGCGTACAGGAGCGCCTCTTCACGAAGGCGTTCCGGCACGAGATCTCGGCGATGGGCGGTTGGTACGCCGCCGACCTCTATTCGTCGAGCTGGGTCGCGGGCGGCGCCTATACCTTCCATTTCAGCGAGGACCTGGCGCTCGAGGCGAGCGTCCAGCTGACGCGCTTCACGAGCGCCGTCACCGACGCGTACGAGCGCCGCTATCCGCAGATCCAGGTGCTCGACCGGCCCGACAAGCCCGGCCGGCTCTACTTCGGTCACCTCGTCTGGTCGTTCGCCTACGGCAAGCTTCGCTGGATGGGCGACGGCACGAGCCGCTTCGACTTCAACGTCGCCTTCGGCGCGGGCGTCACCGACGACTCGACCTCGCGCGGCGTGACGGCGAGCGCCGGCATCGGAACGAAGCTCTACTTCGGAAAGTGGTTCGCGCTCCGGTTCGACGCGCGAGACCACGTGCTGCGCGAGGTGCTCGTGGGCGACGAGCACCTCGTGAACGACGTGATCATCACGCTCGGCGCGAGTGTGTTCATTCCTTTCGGAGGCTAGCGCGCTTTCCTTCGGAGTCCTCGTCGGCAATCGGTGATTGTGTGTGTGGGGCGCACGTTGCGCCGTAGGCATGGGGCGATGCACCATCTTCCAATGCGGATAAGCGCACTTTGCGCGGGGACCGTCGCCGCCGGGCTCGCGGTGGGAGCGGTCGCTTTTGCGCAGCAGCCTCGCGCCGCGAAGTCCGCCCGAGCCCCGGCCGCCACGGCGAACGCGACCAGCGCCACCTCCGCACCGCCGGTCGCCTCGAGCGATGTCGGGCCGCCTCCGCCGCCCCCGCCCCCGCCTCCGCCGTCCGACGTGAACGACGCCGGCGTGCGAATGTCGCCGCTCAACCCGGCCCCCAACGAGTTCTCCGACGCGGGTCCCGCGGCGGCGACGCTCGACTACGACCGTTTGCTGGCCGACGTGGCGTCGCTCCGCGCCCGCGCGGCCGCGGTGAGCGACATGATGTTCCATTCGCGCGTGGCGATCTCGATCGAGACGAGCGGCGACCACGGCCGCATCGCCGCCCTCACCGTCGGCCTCGACGACGGGACGGTGTGGACCGCCCCATCGCCGTTCCGCGCCGAGGACGCGACGCAGGTCTACGACCACGCGGTCGCCCCGGGACACCACGCGGTCACGATCGACGTCGAGCGCCGCGACGACCGCGAAGATGCGTTCCGCACCTCGCAGCGCTCGCGCTTCATCGTCGACGTGCCGGCCGACACCAGGGTCGCGCTCGACGTGAAGCTCTGGGACGACTCGAGCATGGGCGCCGACTTCCCGAGCGACAAGAAAGGGACCTACGACCTGCGCGTCCGCGCGTCCGCCAAGGCGCAGCCGCTCGGAGGGAAGTGATCGATGGGGCGCGCGGGAGTCGCGGCGTTCATCGCCATCACCCTGGCCGCTCGCCTCGCGCGGGCAGAACCCCCGCCGGCCCCCGCCGCCGCTCCCCTCTCTCCGGCAGCGGCCACATCGACCGCGACCGCGGTGGCAACGACGACACCGCCGGCCGCCGACGCGGCGCCCGGGGCCGTCGACGACGGGGCCTTCGGCGCGGCGCTCCGCGGCTACCACGCCGCGCTCCTCACGCGTCACCTCGGCCCGCAGGACCTCCGCCTCGAGGAGGTGACCGCTCGGGTCGCGGAGGGTGAGTCGCTCGTCGGCGCGGGCCGCGTCGACGAGGCCATCGCGCGCCTGGGCGAGATCGTCGAGCACCCGCAGTTCGAGCTCTTCGCCGACTCGCCGCAGGGGCGCGCCGCGGTCTTCCGTCTGGGAGACGCGCTCGCGATCGCGGGCATCGACGAGCCGGCCCGCGCGTATCTGCGAAGATTGGTCGACCCGAAGACCGACGGGACCGACGTGTGGACGCGCCGCGCCGTGCGCCGATTGGTCGACGTGGCGCTCGAGAGCGGCGAGTTCACGGCCGTCGCGAAGGACCTCTCCCGGGTGCCGGCGACGGCGCCCGAGGAAGTCCGCGGCGAGATCGCGTACATGAACGGCCGCGAGCGTGAGGCTGCCGGCGACCCCGACGGGGCGCTCACGGCGTACGGATCGGTCACCCAGAGCTGCCGCTTCTGGGCGGAGGCGACGTACCTGTCGGCCCTCATCCAGGTCGAGAAGGGCCACTACAAGGACGGCGAAGACCTCCTCTGCCGCGTCGCCGATCCGAAGCGCAGCGCATCGACCGTCCCCGCCTTCGCCGACGAGAAGTTCTTCGCCGTGCGCGACCTCGCGCGCCTCGGCCTCGGGCGGATCGCGCACGAGCAAGGCCGAAACGACGACGCCCGCTACTACTATTACCTCGTCCCGCGCGACAGCGATCGCCTGGCCGAGGCGCTCTACGAGGCGGCGACCACACGCTACGAAAAGAAAGACTACGAGGGCGCGCACGAGCTCCTCGACGAGCTCTCCGCGCTCGGAGCGCACCACCGGTACGAAGACGAGGCCGCGGTGCTCGGCGCTTGGGTCGACCTCGCCCGATGCAAGTTCGCCGACGCCGACAAGAAGCTCGTGGACTTCGTGGCGCGCTACGAACCGGTGCGCGACGCCGCCCGCAAGATCGCGGACGACGACGTCGCGATGCGGCGGCTGCTCACCGCGGTCCGCGACGGGTCGGACGCGGGCGGGGCCGAGGTGGCGGGCGCGAGCAACGAAGTGGTGAGGACGATCGCGGCCCTCGTGCGGGTCGATCCGGCGTACGATCGGGCGCTCCGCCGGCGCGCGGTGCTCGAGCGCGAGGCGTCGGCGCTGGTCCACGCGATGTCGGCCATCGGCGACATGCAGCGGGCCCTCGCGACCAACGGGGGCGTGCGTCCCGCGGAGGCCGCCGCGGGCGCCGGGGCGAGCGACGACGCCGAGCAAGCCAAGCAAGCACGGGACGCCGTCGAGGGAGTCGCCCGCGAGCTCTCCGCGCTCGAGTCGGCGGGGGCTCCCGCCGATCGTGTCCAGGAGATGCGCACGGCGCTCCACGAGCTCGAGGCGCGCCTCTCGCGCGCGGCGTCGAGCGCGGCGCCGGCCGCCGACGGGACCGCTCCCGGCGCCGACCTGCCGGACCTGCTGCGCGGTGACGCCGCCAAAGGTGCGGCGTTCGCGGCCCGCATCGGCGGCGCGCGGAAAGAACTTGCCGCCTCCGAGGCGGCGCTCGCCAGAGACGCCCTCAAGCGCCTCGATCTCCGCCTCTCGCGGCTCCTCCGGCGCGCCCGACTCGGACGCATCGAGAGCGTGCTCGGTCGCAAGCGCGCGCTCGAAGTCGAGGTCGAGGCGATCCGCCTGGGCTATCTCCCGCAGGACGCCGTCGACTCGCTCGACGCCGTCCGCTACCTCGAAGACAACGAGGAGTACTGGCCCTTCGAGGGCGACGACTGGCCCGACGAGTACGTCGGGAGCGACATCCGATGACCCCGCGTCGAGCCGCCGCGATCGCGGGGGTCGCCGCTCTCGTCGCGGGCACGCCGGTCGCGTGGGCCGGGCCTCCGGCCGCCCCGAGCCCCGAACCCAAAGCACCCCAAGGAGACACCATCCGCCCCGCCGCGGAGCGCGCGATCGTCGCGGAGTCCGGGAAGAAGCCGGCGGCCCTCGGGCGCGGCGTCGTCCGTGGGGCCGGCTCGAGCGGACAGCCGGCCATCATGGGCCCGAAGATTCCGGAGGCGCTCCGCCATCAGCTCCAGCAGAAGCTCGACGCGCGCGTGGACGCGGACCTCGGCAAGGCGAAGGAGCTCCGCGTCGAGGCCATCGAGCTCCTGCGCAAGTTCATCTCCGAGACGCCGCGGGAAGCCCGCGAGATGCCCGAGGCCCTCGTGCGGCTCGGGGAGCTCGAATGGGAAGCCGAGCGCGACGGCTTTCTCGATCGCTTCCAGGCCTGGGAAAAGCGTCCCATCGACCAGCGCGGCCCCGCGCCGGAGCTCGACTACCACGTGGCGCGCGACCTCTTCGGCCGAGTCCTCCGCGACTACCGCTGGTTCGAGGAGTACGACCTCGCGCTCTACGTCGACGGGTTTCTCGCGTTCGAGCAGGGCAAGGAAGACGAGGCGCGGCAACGCTTCGAGCGCATCCTCGCGGACTACCCCCGTTCGCGCTTCGTGCCGGACGCGCACATGGCGAAGGCCGAGGCCATCTTCAGCGCACGCTACGACTACGCGGCCGCGCTCTCGGAGTACGAGCAGGTGCTCGCGGCCAAGGACAAGATCGACGCGGCGCTCTACGGCCTCGCCCTCTTCAAGAGCGCCTGGTGCTACTGGCGCCTCGGCAACAACGACGAGGCGGCGAAGCGCTTCGTCGGCGTCTTCGAAGCGACCGACCCGGGCCAGGGCGGCGACAAGGTGAACGCCGCCCAGCGCAAGCAGCTCGACGAGCTGCAGGGCGAGGCGCTCAAGTACGTCGTCGAGGTGTTCACGGAGGACGAGAAGAACACGGCGCAGGACCTCTACGCGTTCCTGTCGAAGATCGGCGGGTCGCGCTTCAGCGGCAAGATCGTGCGGGCCCTCGCCGAGCAGTTCTACGACCAGGCCCACTACGAGCGAGGCATCGAGGCGTATGCCCTCCTCCTCAAGCTCGAGCCGGCGAGCCCGGACGCGGGGCGCTGGCAGCTCCAGATCGCCGCCGGGTACGCCGCCATCGAGGACTGGCCGCAGCTCCAGGTCACCTTCGAGCATGCGCTCGCGGACTACACGGCGGGGAGCGCGTGGGCGCGCGCCCAGACCGACCCTGCCGTCGTCGCGTCGACGAACGCCGCCATCGAGAAGGCGCTCCGCGAAGACGCGACGTCCCTCCACGCCAAGGCCCAGCGCGACAAGACGAGCCGCGCCGAATTCGAAGGGGCCGCGGGCCTCTACGGCGTCTACCTCTCGAAGTTCGGCCAGGAGCCCAAGGCCTACGAGGCGCACTTCAACCTCGGCGAGATCGACTTCTTCCGCCTCGAGCGCAACCTGGACGCCGCCTCTCACTACATGGCGGCAGCGAAGGCGATCCCGAAGGACGCGACCGGGCAGCTCGCGGCCATGCGCCACGACGCGCTCTACAACGCCCTCGTCGCCCTCTCGCGGGAGATGGACGCGAAGCGCGACGTGCAGGGCGAGGCGGAGGCCGACAAGGGATACGCCGAGGCGCTCGACCTCTACGCCCAGTTCTATCCGAACGACCCGCAGCTCCCGCCGATGTTCTACCGGCAGGGCCGCCACTTCTTCGAGAACGGCAAGTACGACGCCGCGGTCAAGATATGGGGCATGCTGCTCGAGAAATTCCCGAGCAGCGCGCAGGCGCACGACGCGGGCGACAGCATCCTCGAGTCGTTCAACCGCGCGAAGAACTACGAGAACATCGAGACCTGGGCGCGGCGTCTCAAGTCGCTCCCGAGCTTCTCCGCGCCCAAGCAGCAGGAGCGGCTCGACGCGCTCGTCGTCCAGGCCGTCTTCAAGCAGGGCGAGCAGCGCGCCGCCGCCGGAGACCACGCCGCGGCCGCGGCCGCGTATCTTCGTGCCGCCAACGAGTTCCCGCACGACACGCGCGCGGCGCAGGCGTGCGTCAACGCGGAGCAGGAGGCGAAGCTCGCGGGCGACGCGAAGACGCTCGAGGAAGCCGCGAAGCTCGCGATGGGCGCCTCCTACCGCGACAAAGCCGAATCGCCGTCGGGGGCCTGGATCGCGACGACGACGCTCCAGGCGATGGGCCTCTTCGCGGACGCCGCCGACATCGCCGAGCAGATGACGAGCCTCGGCGATCGGGAGCACCCGAACTACGCCAAGTACGAGCACGAGAAGGACGCGGCCTACAACGCCGTCGTGCTCCGCGAGGCGAACGGCGAGCACGACCGGGCGGTCCTCGACGGAAACAAGTTCCTGGCGGCGTTCGGCGGGTCGCCCGAGGCCGACGACGTGGTCCTCCAGATGGGTCGCGCGCACCAGAACGCGGGCCGCGCGAAAGACGCCGCGGAGCTCTACCAGCGGTACCTGGCCCACGCGAAGAACATGGACCACCGCACGCAAGGGCTCGTCCTGCTCGCCCAGGCGCAGGTCAACGCCGGGGACGAGCGCGGCGCCGACGCGTCGCTCGAGGAGGCGGTGAACCTCGGCAAGAAGCGCGTCCGCGACCTCGGTCCGGACGGCAAATACGCGGCCGCGCACGCGCGGTACATGCAGGGCGAGCGCGTGCTCGCGAAGTTCGAGCAGATCCAGATTCAGGGGGACGTCAAGCAGCTCAAGGCCCGCTTGAAGCGCAAGACCGAGTTCCTCAAGGACGCGGCGAAGGACTTCCTCGACTGCGTGTCGATGGGCGTCGCCGAGTGGACGACGGCGGCGCTCTATCAGATCGGGCACATGTACGAGGCGTTCGCGAAGTCGCTCCGCGACTCGCCGCCGCCCCCCGAGGTGAAGACCGAAGACCAGAAGACCGACTACCAATCGCAGATCGAAGAGTTCGCGGTGCCGATGGAGGAGCGGAGCATCGACGCGTTCGAGAACGGCTGGAAGAAGGCGATGGACCTCGGCATCTACAACCAGTGGACGGCCAAGATGCGCGACGCGCTCGGCCGGCTGAACGCGGAGCTCTACCCGGCGTTCAACGAGACGGGCTTCGAGGTGCGGTCGCAGGGGCCGCTCCCTCTGCCCGCGCTCATCGACGTGCCGAACAAGGCGGGCCGTTGAACGCCGCCCGTTTCCTCTCTGCCGCGTGCCTGGCCGCGTGCGTCGCCGCGTGCGGCGGCGGCGCCAAAGCCGTGGCCCCCGTCGTGCCCGTGGCGACGCAGCGGGCGCCGTCGAAGCCGGCCGCGGTGGGGCGGATGGTGGAGGGGGTACAAGCCGCGAAGGAGGGCCAGCGGGACCGCGCGGTGGCCGCGCTCCGGGAGGCCGTGCTGCTCGATCCGAACCTCTGGGAGGCGCGCTTCGACCTGGGCGTCGTCCTCGCGGGCGGCGGGGACCTCGCGGGCGCGGAGGAGGAGCTGGCGTCGGCGGAGAAGCTCGCGCCGGATGCCCAGGAGGTCGCGGTGGCGCTCGGGGAGGTGCGGCGTCGTCGCGGCGAGCAGCGCGCGGCGGCCGACGGGCTCACGGACTTCGTGCGCGCGCACCCGGCCGCGATCGAAGCGCGGACGCTCTACGTGGCGGCGCTCCGCGACAGCGGGCAGGTCGACAAGGCCATCGCCGAGGCGCGCGAGGTGCTGCTGCGCAAGCCCGGAGACGCGACGGCGCTCGCGGAGCTCTCCCTCGCGCACCTCGCCAAAGGACAGAAGGAGGCGGCCGAGCTCCTCGCCAAGCAGGCCCTCGAGGCGAACCGCAACAGCGCCGTGTCGCACCGCGCTCTCGGCTTGCTCGACCTCGCCCGCGGAGACGACGCCATCGCCTTCGCCGAGTTCCGCAAGGCCACCCAGGCGGACCCCACCGACACGACGTCGCGCTTGAACATGGGGACGGTGCTCTTGCGGGCGGGGGCCTACGGAAAGGCCGAGGAGCAGTACCGCGAGATTCTCAAGGTCTCGCCCGAAGACCACGAAGCGCAGGTCGGCCTCGCGGCGGCGCTCCGCGGCGGCGCGGACGCGCAGCACAAGGACAGGGTCGACGAGGCCCGAGCGCTCCTCGAGCGGGTGCTCGCCAGCGACCCCCACGACACGAGCGCGCTCTTCAACCTCGGCGTCCTCTACGCCGACTTTCTCAAGCGCCCGGCCGACGCGGTGCCCTACTTCAATCGCTTCCTCTCCGACGCGCCGAGCGACCACCCGCTCCGAGCGGAGGCGACCCGATACGTGTCGGTCGCCGCGGCGGGCACCGACGCAGCGCCGAAGCCGGTGTCCCCCGCGCCGGCCGCGGTCCCGAAGCCCGCGGGCGCCCCGGCGGCAGGTCCGCCGAAGCCCGCCGCGCAAGGCCCCGGGGCGTCGAAGGCCCACTGAGCCGCGCGCCGCGGCTCAGAGGACGCCGCAGGGCGTGCCGCAGGCGAGGCCGACGCAGATCGCGAGCGACGTGAAGGAGGCGCTGGCGGCGCTCGACGCGAGGCACGCTTGCGCCGACTGTCCGGAGGCGGTGCACGCGAAGAGCGTCACCACGTCGCCCGCGCAGACGCAGTCGCCGTTGCACGCCGCCTCTTGGGTCGCGCAGCTCGTGGCGATGCACGCGAGGCACGACGCGGTCGTCGCGCCGCTGTCGTTGATCGCCACGTCGGGGATGCCTCCATCGGGGATCGCGCAGGCGTCGAGGTCGAGGCCGGGGGGCGCGTCCGGGGCGGCGTCGGCGACGAGGGTCGCGTCGCTTGCGGCATCGGCGGGGCCGGCCTCGGGGGACGGCTCGGGCGCGCTGACCGACGTTTCCTTGCCTGCGTCGACCGGGGGCACGGTGGCTTCGGCGGCGACGTCGAGCGCCGCGTCGGGGACGGGGGCGACGCCGCTCGCGTCGGGTGCGGCGCCGTCGGTGGTCGTCGCGTCGCCGGTGGCGGCCCCGTCGGCCCCGCTGTCGATCGTCGAGTTGCCGGGTTGTCCGGAGGTGTCATCGGAGCTGCCGCAGGCGGCGGCGCCGACGATCAAGGCGAATAAGGCTGCGGCACGAGGCAAGGAAGCTCGGTTTTTCATGACGTAGGCGCAAACCATAGGCCGGGGTTCAGGGGGTGTGCAATCGTAGGAGCTCTTCCGGGCAAGGCTCGGTTAGGATGCGGCGCATGCGACCCGTCGCCCTGTATCTCGTGCTCCTCGCTCTCGGCGCGCCCAGCGCGGCGTGCTCGCTCTTTTCGACTTCACCGGCGGTGCACAGCCCGCTCAAAGAACGGCTGGCCGCCGCCGACACGCCCACCGTCGAAGACGCCGCGAAGGCCTGCTTCAGGAAGGGCGGATGGAAGGTGGACCCGGTCGGCGGAATGGTCGAGGGGGCGAACGTGGTGACCGCCTCGAACGCGAAGATGAAGGTCGACCTGTATGTCCAGGCGGCCGAGGTGAAGCCGCGGGTCACCGGCGGACCGGACTACGGCGACCCGTTTTGGAATTGCCTCGGCAAGCAGCTCGCCAGCGGCGCCCCGGCCGCGTCCGATTCGGCGGACGACCAGCCACCGCCCGAGGACAAGCCGGACGACAAGCCCGCCGACAAATCGGAAGACAAGTCGGACGACAAGGCCCCGGCGCCCCCGAAGCCCAACGTCCCCTCCGCGGACTGAGGGTCCGCGGAGAAGCCCTCGGGATCGCGAGCCAAGCCGTCGGACGGCGCGCCTGAGCGACGAGCCGACGTGCCCGAGGCGTCGGGTAACGCCGCCGTGTCGTGGGCTCGCGCGGCCAAGGCGTCGGGGAGCGCGGACAAGGGCTTGGCCTGGCACGCCCGAGGCGTCGGGTAACGCCGCCGTGTCGTGGACTCGCGCGGCCAAGGCGTCGGGGAGCGCGGACAAGGGCTTGGCCGGCACGCCCGAGGCGCCGGGTCGCGCGGACACGTCGTTGGCCGGCACGCCCAAGGCGTCGGGTCGCGCGGACACGTCGTTGGCCGACGCCGCCAGCCCTTCGTGGCCTACGGCTTCTTGAACAGGCGCCCGAAGATCCCCGGCTTGACCGAGTCATCGGGCTTCGGGGGCGACGGCGTCGACCGCTTGTTCGCCGGCGGCTTGCTCGAACGGCGCCCGCCCCGCATGTGGTAGAGCCGCACTTCGCGTCCCGCGTCGATGTTGCGCGGGTTGAGGTCGAACGCGCGCCGGAAGTCCTTGACGGCCTGCTCGTTCTTGCCGATTCGCTTGAACAGCATCCCGCGCCAGAAGAAGGCCTTCTCGCACATCTCGTTCATCGAGATCGCCCGCTCGAGCATCTGGATGCTCTCGATCGTGCGCTCCGGCGTCTGGTTCTCTTCTTTGAGCGCGATGAGCCACGCGAGCATGGCGAGGTAATCGGGCTGCGTCGTGTCGTCCTCGAGCGCCTTGCGGCAGAAGAGCTCCGCCTGCGGAAAGTCGTTCCGGCGCAGGCACACCTCGGCCTTCTGGAAGTTCTTCGCCGCCTCGAGGACCTTCGCGACCGTCGCCTGCGTCTCCGGGGAACCGCTGCCGTCGGCGAGCAGGCGCATGTACTGCTCGCGCTGTTCTTCGTCGATGAGCGTCGCGTGGGCCTCGCTCATGCGCGCGAACACACGGGAGCACGCGTCGCGCACGGCGTTGAGCTCCGGCGGCAACCGGTCGGGGTGCCAGCGCTTCGCCAGCGCGAAGAACGCGGCCTCGACGTCGTTCGTCGTCGCGTCGCGCGCGATGTCGAGCATCATGAAGTAGTCCGCACGATCGATCGTGCTCGATCGTTCCACGATCTCCCCCCAGCGCTCCGCGAGCTCGCGGGGAAGGTTCGCCGGTGGCACCACGGCCTTCGCGTACTGGCCCGAGGTGCTCGACGTACGCGGCCCCGAGGACGGCATCGGGCTCGGCGACCCTCGCGCGCTCGGCGGCATGGGGGTCGTCTGCTGCTGGACGGGAATGCCGGGGAACGGCGTCGCCTTCTGCACGGGGATGCCGGGGAACGGCGTCGCCTTCTGCATGGGGATGCCGGGGAACGGCGTCTTCTTCGGGACGGAGGCCGACGCGCGCTGCTGGGGCGTCGGCGTCAACGCCCGCTTGATGCGGGGATCGCTTCCCGCCGCGGGCATCGATTGGGTCGAAGGGCTCATCGCGGCCGCGGCCTCGGCCGGCGACAGCATCTCCACCTGCTTCGTGACGAGCAGGAGGTAGACCAGAAGCTGCGCCGTGCGTTCGTTCAGCCGACCGAGCTTCGCGAGATCCGCCATGCGCAGCGGGCGCACGCGAAGGAGGTCGACCGCCGTGCGCTCCTCTTTGCTCAGTCGCAGCCGATCGAGCACGGCGCCGCGCGAGAGCCGCAGCGGCGCGAGCCCCACGCCGCCGAGCGCCGCCTGGACGTGGTCCCACGGCGCGTACTCGAGGAGCATTCCCCAGAGAAGCGGGATCGGATCGATGCCGTCGCCGTCGCCACCCCAACCGCGGAGCCCGTCGAACCCGTCGTAGTAGGCATACTTCGTGTCGGCCGGCATCGCCGCCACATGGTGCAGCTTCCGCTCGAGTTGCTCGCGCAGGCCGCCGCGGAGCTTGGCCTCGTCGATGAGGCCTTGGGCGACGAGGATCTGCCCGTGCAAGACCGGCCTCGCCGCCTTCGCCTTCGCGAGCTCCGCGAGCGATTGCGTGAGCTGCTCCTCGGTCAGGTGACCGATGTCCTGCAGCACGCGTCCGAGGTGCGCGATAGGCTCGCTCGTGCGCGTCTTCGCGGGCAACCCGTCGAGAAAGAGGATGCTCGCGCTTCGCTTGTCGTTGGCGAAGAGCTCGAGGGTGCCCGAGTGCTTTTTGTCCAGCAAGTAGACGAGCAAATGCAAAAACGGCGTTTTCGCAAGCGTGCCGCTTGCGAGCGCCGCGGGCCGCGTGGTGGTCGAATCGCCCATTCTAGGAAAATGTGAGGGGAACTCGCGCCGCGGACGGGCGCGCAGGCAAGATTAGCGCAGGGAGTCGAGGTCGCGCGAGAGGCCCGCGGCAAGTGTTAGACTGGCCGCGCAGCGCGCCGGGAAAACCTGGGGTTCTGATGACTTCCAAGCCCTCCGCATCGCCGCCGCCCAAGGAGATTGCGCAGTTCGAGATCGTTCGCCGACTCGGGGCGGGCGGTATGGCGGAGGTGTTTCTCGCGAAAAAGCGCGGCGCGGAGGGGACATTCAAGGTCCTCGTTCTCAAACGGATCTTGCCGACGCACGGGAGCTCTCGTCGCTTCCGGTCGATGTTCATCGAAGAAGCACACCTGGCGACGCGGCTCAATCACCCGAACGTCGTACAAGTTTACGAGTTCCAGGACTTCGGAGACGAGGGCCTGCTCCTGGCGATGGAGTTCGTCGAGGGCTGCGATCTCGGGCGCCTGATGGGTACGGCGCGCACCAACGGGACGCACATCCCTCCGTGGCTCGGCGCGTGGATCGTGTCCGAGGCGAGCAAGGGGCTCCACTACGCGCACGAGAAGAAGGACGAGGCGGGGCAGCCGCTCGAGATCGTCCATCGTGACGTCAGCCCGCAGAACATCCTGCTCTCCTTCGAAGGCGCGGTGAAAATCGCCGACTTCGGGATCGCGAGCGCGCGCCTCTTCGCCGAGGAGCAAGGCGTGCTCAAGGGCAAGTTCGGGTACATGTCGCCCGAGCAGGCGCGCGGGCAGGTCATCGATCGACGAAGCGATCTGTATGCGCTCGGCGTCATCCTCTGGGAGATCCTGACGGGGCGGCCGCTCCACGGCGGCCTCGGGGGTGAAGCGCTGCTCGACATCGTGCGTTCGGGGATCGTGGAGCCGCCTTCGAACTACGCGAAGGACGTCCCGCCGGAGCTCGAACAGATCGTGCTTCAAGCGCTGTCGGTGTCGCGCGAGGAGCGCTTCGACAGCGCGCGCGACCTGGCGGCGGCGCTCGGGCGCGCGATCGTCCGCCAAGGGGAGCTCATCGACGCCGCGGCGCTGGAGACGACCCTCGGGCAGCTCATCTCGCGCGAGACGCGGAGTGATGCTCCGTCGCAGGAGATGGGGGCACGCGGTCTCCGGGTCGACGACGCGCGCACGCAGGCCGCGGTGCCGCTCGCGCGGAGCATGGAGGAGGAGCGCGAGAGCGCGCGCCCGGCGGCGATCGCGGAGGCGGAGCCACCCGAGGGAGCGAGCGCGTACGAGCAGCCGCGCGCCGTCGAGGATCCGGCGGCCGACGGACCGCACGAGGTGCGGCACGTGGCCGTCGTCACGCTGCGCCTCCACGGCCTCGAGACCCTTCGCCTTCCGCGTCGCGCGCTCGACCGCCTGAGGGGCATGCTCGACGATCTCGCCTTCAAGCGCGGCATGCGCTGGATCTGGACGAGCGACACCGACGCCCGCGCGATCGCCGGCCTCGTGGCGAACCCGTCGCGCGCGTCGCGGGACGCCGTGCAGCTCGCGCTCGACGTGCACGAGACGATCTCCGGGTTCAAGGAAGACCTCCCGGCGCCGCTCGCCGCTTCGCTCGGCATCGTGCGGGGCATCGCCAGCGGGACGCGCGACGCGCAGGGGCACCTGGTCCGGTACGTCCTCCACGAGCCGACGACCTACCTCGCCGACGTGCTCGCCCGCGCGACGCCGCTGGGACGCACCTGGGTCGCCGGCGGGGTGTACCGCATGGTGCGGCGCGAGTTCCGCTGGGGCGACGCGCCGAGCTTGCAGCTCGACACGACGGGCGCGGTCGACGTGCCGCCGACGATGCGCATCTATGCGCTCGAGCGGAGCCTGTCGCGCGAAGAGCGCCTCGCCGAGGCGCAGGCGGGGTCGAGCGATCTCGTGGGGCGCGACGCCGAGAAGGCCGATCTCCACGCGGGCTTCAACGAGGCCGTCACGGGCGCCGCAGGCGCCGGGCAGCTCGTATGCCGGGCCATCGTCGGCGAGATGGGCATCGGCAAGACCGCGCTCGTCGCGAGCTTCCTCGCGGAGCTCGCGCCGAACGCGCGCCTCCTCCACGTCGAGTGCACGCCCGTCATGATGGTCGTGCCGTACGCGGCCATCGCGGAGCTCGTGCGGGCGGCCATCGGCACGACGGGCGACGAGCCGTTCGCGCAAGTGGCGGGCCTCATCGCGCGCGCCGGCGGAGGAGCCGCCGTGGGTGACGCGTCGAGCCCGATGGTCGCGCGCCTCGCGGAGCTGGCGACCAACCGGCTGGCGTCGCGCACCGAAGAGGACGAAGCCCACGGGCGCAAAAAGACCATCGTCGCCGGCGTCCGCAACCTCTTCGCCGCCATCGCGCTCACCCAGCCGCTCGTCCTCGTCGTCGAAGGCTCCCACTGGGGCGACAAGGCCAGCCTCGACGTCCTGAGCGAGATCGTCCACGGCAGCGACCCGCTGCCGATCTTCGTCGTCGTCGTCACGCGGCCGGAAGAGCGCGTCATCCAGCTGCTCGACGGGTTGATGCGGATCGAGCTCCGCGGGCTCACGCCGGAGGAGCAGGTGCGGCTCGTGAGGACGCGCCTCGGCGTGCGCGAAGGGGCGCGGCAGGTGTGCGCGGACTTGCTCCCGAAGGTCGGCGGGAACCCGTTCTTCTTGCTCGAGATGATCGACGCTTTGCTCGAGCGCGGGGCGCTCGAGATCCGCGAGACGCAAATCTCCGAGCAGGGCGAGCGCGTGTCGGTGCTGGCCAAGACGGAGCGGGCCGACGCGGGCTTCCGCGAGCTCCCGTCGACGCTCGAGCAGCTCCTCGGCGACCGCTTGCACGAGCTTCCGCCCGAGGAGCACACGATCATCCACTGGCTCGCCATCGCCGGAGGACCGCTCCCCCTCGTCGACGTCATCAAGCTCACGGGGTCCCACGCCGACGAAGCGGTCGTGCGGCTGTGCGCGCGCGGGCTCTGTGACCGCAAGGGCGAGATGGTCGACTTCCGTCATCCGCTGACCCGCGACGTCGCGTACGCCGAGCTCGGGCCGGAGGACCGCTCGCGGATGCACAGGACGCTCGGGGAGCATCTCGCGCGGACGTCGCTCGCGCGCGGCGTATCGGCCGCGATCGTGGCGCGGCACCTCGCGCGCGGGGAGAACTACGAGCGCGCGGCGGACTTCTACCTCGAGGCCGCAGGGGCGGCGCGCGCCAGCCACCAGACCCACCTCGCGATCCGCTACTACCAGCGCGCCGTCTCCTATCTCGGCCCCGACGACTCGCGCCGCGTTCTCGCCCACGAGGCGCTCGAGAGCTCCTATCGGGTGCTCGGCCGCCGGCGAGAGCGCCTCTGGAACCTCAAGGCGCTCCGGCGCCTGGTGCGCTCGGTGGGGACGCCGCGCGCCGTGTGCCTCGGCCTGCTCCGGAGCGCCCGCTACCAGTTCGACGAGGGCCACCTCGCCCGAGGGGCCGTCGTGGCGAAGCGGGCGGCGGAGGTCGCCCACACGGCGAAGAGCGCGGCGCTCGAGGTCGAGGCCGAGGCGCTGGTGAGCGACTTTTTGCGGGAGCTCGGCGACGTGCAAGGGGCGCTCGCGGCGTGCGATCGCGCGCTCGCGGCGTTCGACCCGGCGACGAACTCGAACGTCCCGCCCCGCCTCCAGGGAGAGGTCTTGCGGTCTCGGGGCATCTTGCTGCGGAGGGTCGGTCGCGTGCGCGAGGCGGTCGACGCGCACGTCGACGCCATCGCGATCTTCAAGAAGTGCGGCGCACGGCGCGTCGAGGCGCGGGTCAAGAACTCGCTCGCGTACTCGATGTTCGTCCAGGGCCGGTACGAAGACGCGATCGCGCTCGCGCTCGAGTCGATCCAGATCGACCTGTCGATCGGAGGCCGCTTTCAGGTCGCGAAGACGCTCACGACGATCGGCCACACGTACTTCCGGCTCGGGGACGTGCCGCGGGCGCTCGCCTACGTGAAGCGCGCGCGCGAGGCGCACGATCGCTACGGCGACCAAGACGGTTGGGCGGAGACCTTGCTCGTCAGCACGCTCATCATGACCGAGCTCGGGGACGTCGACTCGGCCGAGGGGTATCTGACCGACGCGGGGGCGCTCATCACGGCCACGCAGAATGCGTACGACCGCACGTACGAGAACGTCGTCCGCGCGAACTTCGCGCGCGCGCGCCGGCGGCCGCAAGACGCCCTCGGATACGCGGTCGCGGCGCGCCGCAGCGCCGAAGACATGGCGCTCGTCGCGCTCCACTTCTACGCGATGGCCATCGAGGCGGCGGCCCGCGTCGACCTCGGCGAGATGCACTCGGCCACGCTCCTCGCGACGACCGCGCTCGGCGCCGTCGAGAACCTCCAGGGGTGCGAGTACGGCCTCGAGATCCGCGCGCTCTGCGCGGACGCGCTCAAGAGGGCGGGCTCGCCGCAGGCGCCGAACGCGCAGCAACGCGCCGTCGACTACGCGAACGCCCTCGTGCGAACCGTGCGCGATCCGCGCCTCCGCAAGCTCTTCACGCAGCGCCCGTTGAACGCCGCTCTCTTCGAGACGACCCCCGCTCCCGTCTTCGGCGGCCCGGGCACCGCGCGCGGCCCCGTCCCGCCGGCCGGGCCGGTGTCCCACGAGCCGATATGAGCCGTCGCGTCGCGGTGATCCTCTCGGGCGGCGGGGCGAGGGGCGCTTACGAGGTCGGGGTCCTCTGGTACATCTTCGACGAGCTGACGCGGATCCTCGGGACGCCGCCGAAGATCGACGTCTTCTGCGGGACGAGCGTCGGCGCCATCAATGCGTGCTACCTCGCCGCGCACCTCGGCGATCCCGTCCTCGGCATGCGGCGGTTGGTGCAGCTCTGGACGGACCTCGAGCTGCCCCGCGTGCTCGGCTTCGGCGTCCGCCAGATGGTGAGCCTGCCGAGGGTCATGCTCGGGGGCGCCGTGGGCCACGGGCTCTTCGACGTGCGTCCGATGGCGCACATCGTGGAGCGGGAGATCAGCTGGCGCGCCGTGTCTCGGTGCCTGCGAAAGGGCATGCTGCGCGCCCTGACGGTCTCGTGCACCGAGGTGTCGACGGGGCGGACGGTGGTCTTCATGCAAGTCTCCCCGGACCTGACGGCCCCCGCGAACGCGCCGCCGCGCACGCTCTTTCGGTCCGACCGCATCGGGCCGCACCACGCGCTCGCGAGCGCAGCGATCCCGCTCCTCTTTCCTCCCGTGCGCATCGATGGGGAGCTCTACCTCGACGGCGGCCTGCGCCAGAACACCCCCATCGCGCCGGCGCTCCGCCTCGGCGCGACGCACATCTTCGCCATCGGCAGCTCGCGCGAGGTCACCGGGCGCGTCGTCCCCGAGGCGGGGCACCCGAAGAGCATGCGCGCGCCGGGGGCGGCCTTCTTGCTCGGCAAGATCTTGAACGCGTTCTTGCTCGACCACGTGGACGTCGACATCGACCTCCTGACGCGGATCAACAACGTCATTGCCGACGGGACGCGCGCGTACGGGCCCGGCTTCGCCGAGGCGCTCAGCGCGGAAGCGCGAAGGCGCGGGGGCCCCGAGTACCGTCTGGTGCGCTGCATGCGCGTCCGGCCGAGCGAGGACATCGGCCGGCTGGCGAACGACCATCTGAAGCGGGGGGCGCTGCGCGGCGATCCGATGCTGACCAAGCGGCTCTTCGGCTTGCTCGACCTCGGGGTCGAGAGCGAGGCCGACCTCGCGAGCTACCTCTTGTTCGACGGGCCCTTCTGCCGCAGGCTCATCGAAATGGGGCGCGCGGACGCGCAGGCGCGCCGCGACGATCTCCTCGACTTCTTCCGCAGCGGGGAAGACGACCGCGAAGACGCCTACAGGACCGCGGGCGGGAACGGCGGCGCGGGCCTCGCGAACAAGTAACCCTGCAGGAGGTCGCAGCCGGCCTCGACGATCGCGTCGCGCTCGTCCGGCGTCTCGATCCCCTCGGCGACCACCTGCATGCCGAGCTCGCGGCACATCGTGATCATCGTCCGCACGAGGGTCTGCTTGGTCGGCTGCGCGTGGACGCCGCGCACGAGCGACATGTCGAGCTTGACCACTTCGGGCTCGAGCTGCGCGAAGCTCGTCAGGCCCGCATAGCCGGCGCCGAGGTCGTCGACGGCGATCCGGAAGCCCATCGCGCGCAGCCGGGCGATGCGCGCCTGGACGTCGCGGATGGCGTGGAGGCTCGAGCGCTCCGTGATCTCGAGGACGACGCGGTCGGCCATGCGGGCGATCGGCGTCTCGGGGTCGAAGAGGTCCTCGTCGAGCAGGTCTTGCGTGTGGAGGTTCACGAAGAGGACCGCGCCGGCGGGCATGCGCGGTGCGGGCTCGGTCGCGGCGCGGCGGATCGCGCGGCCGAGGTCGCGCATCTGGTCGAGGCGCTCGGCGGCGTCGAGGACCGCGGGAGGGTGCGGCAGCGAGGGCTCGCGCGACCGGAGCAGCGCCTCGTAACCGAAGATCTCGCGGCGCGACCACGAGACGATGGGCTGATAGGCCATCCAGAGCGTTCGCAGCGCGTTGCCGAAGCTGGCGACGAGGCCGGCGCGATCGCCGACGAGACGATCGGCGCCGCCCGCGAGGTCGATGGCCTGCCGCTTGGCGACCGCGAGCCGGTGCATGCGCACCGCGTCGGCCGTGATCGAGCGGAGGCGGTTCGCGTCGACCGGCTTGGTCAAGTATCGGAGCGCGCCGTGCTCGATCGCCGCCATCGCCGTCTCGAGCGAAGGCGCACCCGTGATGAGCACCACCGGGATGTCGAGGTCGTGGGCGCGGATGCGCTCGAGCAACGCGAGGCCGCCCATGCGAGGCATGTCGATGTCACTCAGGACGACGTCGAACGACTCGCGTCGCACCGACTCGACGGCGGCTTCCCCGTCGAAGCGCATCTCGACGTCGTACCCCTCTTGCGCGAGCATGCGGGCGTACGATCGCGCCAGCACGTCGTCGTCGTCGACGAGGAGCACGCGAGCGCGAGACTGCAGCGCGATGGTCGATTCCGCGACGGCACCGAAGGTCAATATGACGCCTCAATCCAAATAGACGGTCCGAGTCAGTATGTCGCTAAGGGGCTGATGAAGTTCACGAATCCTCGCGCACCAAGGCCCACACCACGAACGGCGCACAATGCCCGGAGTGCGTGCTTTGGGGGCCTTCGGCCCCCCCGACGGACGGCGTCTGCGGGACGTTCAGAGCTCGTCGACGGGCCCCGCGCCGAGACGCACGACTTCCGGCGGGCTCTTCGTCAGGTCGATGACCGTCGTCGGAACGAGGCCGCCCGCGCCGCCGTCGAGCACCAGCCCGAGACCACGAAAGGTGTCGTCTATCTCGTGCGGATCGATGAGCGGCTCGGCGCCGTGACGCGCCGCCGTCGTCGAGACGATGGGCCGACCGAGCTCGCGTGCCAGCGCGCGGGGCGCTTCGAGCGCGGGGACGCGGATGCCCACGCTCTGGCGCTTCATCTGCAAGAGCTTGGGCACTTCGCGCGTGGCCGGCAAGATGAAGGTGTAAGGCCCGGGCAGAAGGTGCCGGAGGACGCGGTACACGGGCTTTTCGACGATCGCGTAGCGCGCAATGTCGGACAGGTCGGGGCACACGAAGGCCAGCGGCTGCGAACGCGCCATACCCTTGATCGAGTAGAGCCTATCGACGGCGTGCTTGTTCGTGATGTCGCACCCCAGCCCGTAGACCGTGTCCGTCGGGTACGCGATGACCGCACCCGCCTCGAGCATGTCGACCGCGCGCCGGATCTTGCGCGGCTCGGGGTGGTTCGGATGAATGGAGAGCAGCATGGCGGGAGAAAGCGAGCACGGCGCGCTAAGACGGGACGAGTACCACGCGCGCGGCTCCCTGCCCGTCCCCTCGTGATGGCCGGCCGCGGCGCGACGACTCCATGACCCTCGCCGAGCTCGCCGCTGGCCCCTGGGCCTTTCCTTCGTGGCTGGTGCGTGTGTTCGTCGTTGCCTGGGGATGCATCTGGGCCAGCTTCGTGAACGTCGTCATTTACCGCGTGCCCCGCGAGGAGAGCGTGGTTCGCCCCGGCTCCCACTGCCCCGCGTGCGGAGCGCCCATCCGTGGCTTCGACAACGTCCCGGTCTTGTCGTGGGTCGTCCTGCGCGGGAAGGCGCGTTGCTGCGGCGCTTCCATCTCGCCGCGATACGCCGTCGTCGAGCTCATCGGCGGCGCGCTCGCCCTCGGCGTGTACGAGGCGACCGTGCGGCCCCTCGACGGCGGGACGACGGTCCTCCACGCCGCCTCCATTTTTCTCTCGGGCTTCGCGCTCGCGATGGCGCTCCTCGCGGCGGCGTTCATCGACGCCGAGCACATGTTCCTGCCCGACACGATCACGCTCGGCGGCACGCTCTTCGGTCTGGCGACCCCCGGCCTCCGCGGCCTCGGCTGGCTCGACGCGGTCGAGGGGGCGGCGGCCGGCTTCTTCGGCGTGTGGCTGCCGTTCATCGTCGGCTACAAGGTGATCCGGGGCCGCGTCGGCATGGGCCTCGGCGACGCGAAGCTCGTCATGCTCGCGGGCGCATGGTTCGGCTGGCCCGCCGTCCCCTTCGTGTTGTTCGCGGGCGCGGTTCAGGCCACGATCGCGGCGGGGGCCGTCTTGCTCGTGCGCGGCAAGATCGAAGAGCCGGAGAGCATTCGGCTGGACCGCGAAGAGATCGAACGGGCCGCCGCGGCCGGCGACGCCGACGCCCAGCGCGCGCTCGAGGAGGACCCCCTCGCCAAGGCGCCGGAGGACGGCGTCCTCGCGGCGCGGCTGCCGTTCGGTCCGTTCCTGTGCATCGCCGTCATCGAGTGGATGCTCGGCGAGAACGCGATCCGCTACTTCCTGCGCTCCATCGGCACGTAATCGCGCTGCTCGAAGCCCGTGTAGATCTGCCGCGGGCGCGAGATCTTCGTCGTCGGGTCTTCCATCATCTCTTTCCAGTGCGCGACCCAGCCCGGGAGGCGACCGAGCGCGAAGAGCACCGTGAACATGTTCGTCGGGAAGCCCATCGCCCGGTAGATGATGCCCGAGTAGAAGTCGACGTTCGGGTAGAGCTTCCGCTCGACGAAGTAGGTGTCCTTGAGCGCGGCCTCTTCGAGCGCCTTTGCGATGTCGAGGAGGGGGTCCTTCTTGCCGAGCTTCGCGAGGACCTTGTCGGCGGCGGCCTTGATGATCTTCGCGCGCGGGTCGAAGTTCTTGTAGACGCGGTGCCCGAAGCCCATCAGGCGAAAGTGGCTCTGCTTCTCTTTCGCGAGCTTCACGTACTTGCCGACGTCCCCCCCGTCCTTGTGAATGAGCTCGAGCATCTCGAGCACTTCCTGGTTCGCGCCCCCGTGGAGCGGCCCCCAGAGCGCGCAGATGCCGGCGCTGATCGAGGCAAACAAGTTCGCCTTGCTCGACCCGACCATGCGCACCGTGCTCGTCGAACAGTTCTGCTCGTGGTCCGCGTGGAGGATGAGCAGGAGGTTCATCACCCGAACGAGCTCGGGGTCGATCTCGTATTCCTCGGCGGGAACCGAGAACATCATGTTCAAGAAGTTCTCGCAGTAAGACAGGCTGTTCTTCGGATAGACGAACGGCTGCCCGATCGACTTCTTGTACGCGAACGCCGCGATGGTCCGCACCTTCGACATGAGGCGCGCGATCGTCAGGTCTCGCTGGTCGACGTTGTCGGCGTCGAGCGCGTCGGGGTAGTAGCTCGAGAGCGCCGCCACCATCGCCGAGAGGATCGCCATCGGGTGGGCGGTCGGCGAGAAGCCTTCGAAGAAGTGCTTCATGTCCTCGTGGAGGAGCGAATGACGGGTCAAAGTCTCGCTCCACGCCTTGAGCTCGGGATCGCTCGGGAGGTGCCCGTAGATGAGCAGGTACGCGGTCTCCACGAACGAGGAGTGCTCGGCGAGCTGCTCGATGGGGATTCCCCGGTAGCGGAGAATGCCTTTGTCGCCGTCGATGAACGTGACGGCGCTCTTGGTCGACGCCGTGTTCATGAACGCCGGGTCGAGCGTCACGAAGTTCGTCTTCGCGCGGAGCTGCGCGACGTCGATGGCGTGCTCGTTCTCGGTGCCGACGACGACCGGCATTTCGAGCTTGGCGTCTCCAACCGAGATTGTCGCCTTTTCGGTCACGGGATCCTCCGCTGTGGCAAGCGTGCGCGCACTATAAGACAAAACCGAACCTGGCGCAGTGCGCAAACGTCAATCGGCCGTGTCGATCCAAAAACGAGCGGGTTCAAGCGCCGCCACGCCATTTCAGTCGACGCTCATCGGCTTGTGCCATCGAGAGTCGACGCTGCTCTTGCACCATGGCTGCATACGTCCGTGGTACGCGGACGTTTCGTCCTAGCTCGAGCATGACGCGAAGCGCGGCCTCGGCATCGGCGCTGGCGCGGTGCGCGTTCTCGAGGGCGATTCCCAGGCGCGATGCGACCTCGCCGAGCGCGCGCGATCGCTCTTCGTGCTGGAGCTCGCGCGCCCAGACCAACGGATCGAGCCATTCGACGTCCCGCCGGAGGGTAGCCGGGAGCTCTTCGGCCGGTAGGCCCGCGCGGGCGAGCTCGTTGCCGAGGAACGCGCGATCGAACGCCGCGTTGTACGCCGCGGGCAAGCACCCTTCGAGCATCGCGGCGACCTCGCGCGCGACGACCTCGAAGGGCGGCGCCGACGCCACCACATCGTCGGTGATCTTGTGGACCTCGCTGGCTTCCTTCGGGATCGGCCGCCCGGGGTTCACGAGCCAATTCTTTCGCTCGGAGACTTCGCCGCGTCGTGAAATGGCGATGCCGACTTCCACGATCCGGTCCACCGACGCGTCGGTTCCGGTCGTCTCGACGTCGATGAGCGCGATCGGCAAGTCCGACCAGACCGCGTCCGCCGCCATCCCTTCGAGGAGGCCGCGCGCGATCGTCCGCAGCAGGTGCGCGATGCCGGCGTAGTGGCGGCCGGTCGGGAAGCAGCCGCAAGCGTCGAAGGTCGATGCCCTCATGCCGCGCGAATCACCACGTCTCGCTAGCTATCACATCGCTCGCCGTTCGCGGCGGGCGATCACGCGACGGTCGGCGCGCGCCGACTACCTTCCGGAGCTTCCCGCGCCCCTGGACAGCTCCTGGTCGACCCAGTCGTTCAGGTCGACCTTCGCATCGTACTCGTGGCCATCGATGTAGATCGTCGGCGTTCCTTTGACGCCGAGCGCGTCGGCGAGCTTCCGGTCCTGCTCGATGCGGGCTTTGGCCGCGTCGCTCTGCATGTCGGCGTGGAACTTCGCCAGGTCGAGGCCGACGGCGCGGGCGTACTCGTCGAGATCGACGGGCTCGAGGTGCTTGCCGTTGGCGAAGAGCTCGTGGTGCATCTCCCAGAATTTGCCCTGCATGCCGGCCGCGATCGCGGCGCGCGCCGCCACCTCGCCGTGGGGGTGCATCGGCAGCGGCATGAACTTGTAGACGAAGCGGACCTTGTCCTTGCGCGCGGCCCACATCTTGTCGAGCTCGGGCGCCATCTTCTGGCAAAACGGGCATTCGAAGTCCGCGAACTCCACCACGACCACCGGCGCCGCCTCCGGTCCGCGCGTCGGCGAGCCGTCGATCGGGATGTCCCGGGCGGACTTCGCGTCGAAGCGTTGGCTGTAGATCGCTTCGACCTGCTCGCGCGTCATCCCCTCTCGGACCGCCTTCGCGATGGCCTGCGCGGCGGGCAAGCACTCGGCGCACGCGCGCTTCTCGCTGACGCACGTGGCGATGGGCGCCGCCACGCTCGCGCACGGCGCCGCCAGCTCGCCCACGAACCGGGAGAAATCGTGTTTCTCGCGCGGTGTGAAGTCGTGTGTGTCGACGCCCGGCAGCTCGATGTCGTTGGCCGGTGTGCTCGGGTCGGGCCGCGCCGAGTCGCAGGCCGCGCCGGCACCCGACAGCAAGAGCGCCGCCGCCCAGAGCGCCCTCAAAGCCCGCCGCGTCCCGCTTCTCGTCCGCGCCCGTTCCATACGCTTGTCTTAGAGCGGCTTCGCCGGGGCCGCCGCAGTCGCACTCGGGGCCGGGGCGACGCCGAGCTCGGATGCGACCCGATCCTCGAGCGACTCGTCCTGCTCGACCTCGAGCTCACGGCCGTTGACGTAAATGGTCGGCGTGCCTTTGAGCTTCAAGTCCTCCCCGACCTTTCGGTCGCGCGCGATGCGATCTTTCACCGCGGGGGACTCCATGTCGGCCTTCCACTTGGGGATGTCGAGCTTGAGCATGCGCGCGTACTTCTCGAGGTCGGCGTCCTCGAGCTGCTGCTGGCGCGCGAAGAGGAGGTGCTCCATCTCCCAGAACCTGCCTTGCTCCCCTGCGGCGAACGCGGCCCGCGCCGCGGGCTCCCCGCGCGTGTGGAAGCCGAGCGTGTAGGACTTGTAGACGAGCCGAACCTTCCCCGGATGCGCGGCCATCACGCCGTCGATCACCGGGACGGCGTCGCGGCAGTGGGGACATTCGAAGTCGGCGAGCTCCACGATGGTGACGGGCGCGTCGTCGGGGCCCTCGGTCGGCGAACCGTCGACGGGGATCGCCTTCACGGTGCTCGGGTCGAATCGGTCCTTGTACGTCCGCCGTACGTAGTCCTCGGACACGCCGTTGCGGACGGCGCCGGCGACCCACTTGGCCGCTCGCACGCAGAGCGCGCAGGGCCGCTTCTCGAGCACGCACTGCGCGACCGGGACCGGGACGTTCGGGCAGGGGGCGAGGAGGTCGCCGACCAGCGCGCTCCACTCGTGCCGCTCGCGCGGGGTCATGGCGCTCGTGTCGACCCCGGGCAGGGTCGTGTCCTTCGGCTCGGCGGTCGCCTCGGCCGATGGAGCGCCTGGGCTCGCGCTGCTCGCGCTCGAGTCACGGCATCCGCCGAGCGCCGACGCGACGAGGCCGAGAGCCAACATGCCGGGGAGCCGAAGATCGATCCTCAAGGCGCCCGTCCTTTAGCCCAGGTGCCAGAGCCCGGCCAGCGTGCCGATGCTCGCCCCGAGCACGGCGCCGGCGACGACGTCGCCCGGGAAATGGGCGCCCAGGTAGACGCGTGAGAGCCCCACGAACGCCGACGCGCCGAGGATCCCCGCGCGTCCGGCGGCCGTGTGCCAGGGAGCGCGGGTTTTCGGCCAAGGGAGCGCGAGCCAGAGGAAGGCGGCGACGCAAAAGCTCCCTGACGCATGGCCGCTGGGGAACGACGGGTCGTGAGGCGCGCCGATCGGCGACGGGAGGCTCAGCGCGATCCATGGGCGCACCCTGCCGACGGCGAGCTTGAGACTCCACACGAGCACGGCCTGAACGGCGATGGCGGCGGCGAGCGCGCGCGCGAACCCCCTCGACGGCGGGTGCCACAGGAGCGGGACGAGCGCCCACACGGCCCACCCGCTGCCGAGCAGCGTGAAGGCGATCATCATCGGGCGCAGGACGCCGTGGTCGCCGCCGTAGAGGGCCCAGAACGCGCGCAGGTCGATGCCGGCCAACGCCGCCCAGGCTAGCCTACGGGGCGCCGCGGCCCGCCGACCCTAGACGCCACACGCTCGTATGCCCCGACCGCCGCTCGAACAGGCCGTTCGCGATCCCGGATTCACGCCGAGCGCTCGCGACCTCGGCGGCCTCGTGGACCTTTTGCTCGACGACGACCTCGTCAAGCACGTCGAGCGCGCGCTGGCGAGGTTGGGGGCGCCCGCGGTGGGCGTCCTCCGTGCGCGCTACGAAGGCGGCGCGGCTTCGCTCCGGGCGAGGGTCGTCCGCGCGACGTCGAGGTTGGGCAGCGAGGAGGGCGCGCGGGCGTTCCTTCTCGTGGCGCTCACGGACGCGGATCCGAAGACGCGCCGCAACGCCGCGATCGCGCTCGGGCACGCCGGTGGCGAGGGGGTCGAGGCCGCGCTCCTCGAAGCGTGGGAGCGCGATCCTCGGCCCGAGATGCGCCGGTCCATCGCGGCCTCGTTGGGCAAGGTCGGGGCTTCGGGGTCGCTCGCGCTGCTGCGGGAGGCGGCGCACGCCGAGGACGGGGAGCTCGTCCGGATCGCCGAGCGGGCGGCGATGATGATCGCGCGGACCGCGTCGCGCGCCGATCGCGGCCGCCTCGACCCGACGCGAGCCCCCGACGGGCCGGTGGCCGTCGAAGTGCTCGCGCGCCGCGGCCTCGAGCGCCTCCTCGCCGAGGAGCTCGAGGCGGCACCCGGGGTTTCGGGGATCGGCGTGTCCGGTCCAGGTCGCGTGCAGGCTCGGCTCGAGGGGCCCATGGGGGCTCTCTTCGCCGCGCGCACGATGATCGCGTTTCGGTTCCCCTTGCCGACGGAGTGGACGCGCGCCGGTGAGTCGCCCCTCGAGGCGCTCGCGCGCGTCGCCGCCGGTACGGAGGCCGCGCGCATCTTCGCGGCGTTCACGCAGGGCCCCGTGCGCTATCGGCTGGCCTGGGCCGGGGGAGGCCACAAGCGCGCGGCGGCGTGGGACGCGGCGCGCGCGATCGCGGCGAGGGCGCCGGAGCTCGTCAACGATCCGACGGCCTCGTTGTGGGAGCTTCACGTCGCGGTGGACGAGCGCTTCGTCGACGCGGCCCTCGAGCCGCGCGCGCTCGACGACCCCCGGTTCGCGTGGCGGCGAAGAGACGTCCCGGCGGCCTCGCACCCGACGATCGCGGCGGCGCTCGTCCGGGTGGCCGGCGTCGTCGCGGACGACGTCGTCTGGGACCCGTTCGTGGGGGCGGGGGGGGAGCTCGTCGAGCGCGGGCTCGCCGGTCCCTATCGATCCCTCCTCGGGGGGGACGTGGACGGTCGCGCCGTCGACGCCGCGCGCGAGAACCTCCGGGCCGCCGGGGTCTCGGCATCGATCGAGCAAGCCGACGGGCTCGGGCACGCGCCGCCCGGGGTCACCCTGGTCATCACGAACCCCCCGATGGGCCGGCGCGCCGTTCGCACCGGAGGCATCGCGGAGATGCTCGATCGGTTCGTCTCGCACGCCGCGTCCGCGCTCGTTCCACGAGGCCGCCTCGTCTGGATCGCGCCGTTCCCCGCCCGGGCGCGCGCGGTGGCGGAGCGCGCGGGCCTCCGTCTCGATTGGGCCGAGACCATCGACATGGGCGGCTTCGACGCCGAGATGCAGCGCTGGGTCAAGCCATGAGCGCTGCGGGGTAAGACCTCTCTACGGCTCGCCCAGGTGCTTGCGGAGGATCGCGCGGAGGGTGGCGTGCTCGAGCGGCTTCTCGATCCGCGGGTTCGGCACCTTCTCGAGGAACCGGGCCGCGCTCGGCGTGAAGGCGCCGCCGGTCATGAAGACCATCCTGCGCGCCTGCTCGCTCTCGACGCGCGCGATGGCCTCGTAGACCTCCATCCCGCTCATCGACGGCATCATGAGGTCGCACAAGATGGCGTCGTAGCGAACGCCCGCGCGCACCTGGTCGACCGCCGCGAGCGGATCGGACGTCGCGACGACCTCGTGCTCGCTGTCGAGCAGCCGCTGGACGGCGCGCGCCATCATCGGCTCGTCGTCGATGACGAGGACGCGGTGGCGCGGGACCTCGCTCGGCGTCGTGCGAGGCGGGGCCAGCGTCGTCGATCGCACCGGCTCCTCTTCGGATCCAGGCAAGGTGACCCTGAACGTCGACCCTTTGCCGATCTGACTCTCCACCGTGATTTCTCCTCCCATGGCCGTGACGATGCTCTGGCAGATGCTGAGGCCCAGGCCCGTCGCGTTCTTTCGTTTGGTCGTGAAGAACGGCTCGAAGATGCGCGTCAGTTGCTCGCGCGCGATCCCGTGCCCGCTGTCGCTGATTTCGACGACGCAGAGGCGGCCCTGCGAGCGGCCCTCGGTGTCGGCGCGCGTCGTGACGCGGATGACGTGCTCGTCGGTCTGTCCCTCGGGGATGGCGTGGGCGGCGTTCACGAGAAGGTTGAAGAAGACCTGCCCGAGGCGCGCTTCGTTGCCGAGCACCGAAGGTATGGCGCCGTACTCCTTCACGAGCCGCGCGCGCGTGCGGATCTCGTTATACGCCATGTTGATCGCCGACTCGACCACCCGGCGCACGTCGAGCGGAACGCGCCGCTCGTCGTCGGCGCGGGAGAACGTTCGGAGGTCGCGCACGATGAGCCGCGCGCGATCGCCCGCTTGCCATGCTTCCCCGAGCGCGTCGACGATCGTCGCGACGGCGGCGCGCCCGCGAGCGAGGCGCGCGGCCATCTCCGCGGGACCCTCGCCGTCGGCGGTGCCGAGGTTCGCCTCGAGCGCGTGGAGCTCCTCGAGGGCGAAGCTCACGTTGGCGATCGTGACGCCAAGCGGGTTGTTGAGCTCGTGCGCGATGCCCGCCGCGAGCATGCCCATCGACGCGAGCCGATCGGCGGTGAGAAGCTGCGCTTCCTTGCGCTTCGGGTCGGACTGCGAAGGGGGGCTTCGTGTCGAATCGACGGCGTCGCTCGCGCGCATCGCCTTCGATGGGGACCGCCCTCCCGTGTCGTCGCGATCCGACTGCACGAGATGAAGAATAGACGTTGTGGCGTTCAGCGTCTCGGGCCAATTGCGGTCGTCATGCGCCCGCTCGCGGCGCCGTCTCTACGGAAGGAGTGGAAGCGGTCGGGCTCGTGCTTGGTGCAGCCGGCGACGTCGTCGATGTCGGTCGCGCGGACCCCGCGAGCGATGAGCTGGCCGCGGACCGCGATCCGCAAGTCGACGTATGCCTTATCTTTTGCCTCTCGGACGACCACCCGCGCTCCGCTCGACGCCGCGGCGATCGCGTCGGCCACGTCCCGGCCGACTTCGAAGCAGCAGCCGCCGATGCAAGGGCCCACGGCGGCCACGATGCGCGCCCCCGCGCCGAGAGCGCCGAGGGCTGCGGGGACCACGCCGGCCACGACGCCGCGCCAGCCCGCGTGGACCGCCGCGACGTCGCCGCTCACCGTGTCGGCGAGCAATATCGGCACGCAGTCGGCGGTGCGAACACCGGCCGCGAAGCCGGAGAGGGGAAGCGCGAGGCCTCGCCCCCCCCCGCGCGCGACGACGCCGTCGGCTTCGGCCCCCAAAGCGTCCGCCGCTTCGACGACCCGCGCACCGTGGACCTGCTTGACCAGGGCGAGCACGTCCGGGGCCAGGCCCGCGGCGATCGCGGCGTCGGCGTCCTCGCGGGTGCCGAACGCATGCCGGAAGCCCTCCTCGGTCAACCGCTTGGAACGGAGCGCCATGCCTCGGGGTTGGATGATGCCCCGAGCCGACTCGTGATACCACTTGGCTTGCGTAGCCCATGCGCCCGCAGGATCCGTTCATCGGACGCGACATCCTGAACGGCCAGTTCCAGATCCTTCAGAAGATCGGCTCGGGCGGGATGGGCGCCGTCTACAAGGCGCTCCAGCCGCAGGGCAACCGCATGGTGGGGGTGAAGATCCTCCACCCGAAGCTCGCGAATCGCCCGGACCTCGTCTCCCGCTTCCGCCGCGAGGCGCGCGCGATGAGCCAGCTCACGCACCCCAACACCGTGAAGGTGTTCCTCTACGGCGAGCTCGAGGACGGCTCGCTCTACATCATCATGGAGTTCCTCGAGGGCAGGAACCTCAACCAGACGGTCCGTCACGAGGGGCCCTTTCCGATGGCGCGCGCCCTGCCCATCCTCGTCCAGGTGTGCGGCGCGCTCGACGAGGCGCACAAGGCCGGGATCATCCACCGCGACCTCAAGCCGGAGAACATCTTTCTGGTCCAGTCCGGGGCCGTCCGCGACTTTCCGAAGGTCCTCGATTTCGGCCTGGCGAAGGTCGGCGAGCGCCAGATGCGGCCGGGTTCGGTGATCTTGACGCAGGAGGGGATGGTCTTCGGGACCCCCGAGTTCATGAGCCCCGAGCAAGCCCAAGGAAAGACGCTCACGCCCGCCAGCGACGTCTACTCGCTCGCGGTGATCCTCTACGAGATGCTCACCGGCAAGCTGCCGTTCGATGCCAAAAACGCGATGGATTACATCCAGCTTCACGTGACCGGTAAGCCCGTGCTCCTGAATCAGAGGGTCGTCGGAAAGACGTTCCCGCCGCTCCTCGAGCGGGTCCTCGATCGCGCCCTCGCGAAGCGCCCGGAGGACCGGTTTGCCTCCGCCGCCGACTTCGCCACCGCGATGCGACAGGTGCTCGAGGGCGCGACCGAGCTCCGCGGCGAAGTGGCGCGGCCGCCTGCGCGCGAGCTTTCCACGCTGCCCATCGGTGCCGCGAGGGGATCCGACGTCGCCTCGGCCGCGTCGCTCCAGGCCCGCGCCGAAGTCGGTTTGCCGGCGGGTGCGCTCGCCGGGTCTCCGGCCGCGGTCGCGATGCGGGCGACGCCTCAGGCTGCCATGGCGCGGCGTGGCGCCAACGTGGCGCTCCTCGTGGTGGTGGCCGTGGGGTTCATGCTCATCGGCGTCGCGCTCGCCCTCGTCTTGATGAAGTTCATCCTCCGTTGACCGCCGCGCGCCGCGCAAAATCGCGCTAGGTTCCCCCCATGAGCGGTCGCGTGCGGCGTTCCCCGCCGGATCCCGAGTCGACCCTCTTCGGGTCCGCGGCGAAGAAGAGCATCGACCGAGGGGCTCCGCTCGCCGACCGGATGCGACCCCGCACGCTGTCCGATCTGGTGGGGCAGTCGCGCTTGCTGGGTCCGAACTCCCTTCTCGCGCAGGCCATCGAGGCCGATCGCGTGCGCTCGATGATCTTGTGGGGGCCGCCCGGGAGCGGCAAGACGACCCTCGCGCGCGTCATCGCGGGGGCCACGCGCTCGCGGTTCGTGCCGTTCAGCGCCGTGATGGGGAGCGTCGCGGAGCTGCGCGAGATCGTCGCCGGGGCGCGCGAGCGGCTGGCGCTGCACGGCGGGCGCACCATCGTGCTCGTCGACGAGATTCATCGCTTCAACAAGGCCCAGCAAGACGCGTTCTTGCCCCATGTGGAAGACGGCACGATCGTCCTCGTGGGCGCGACCACCGAGAACCCGAGCTTCGCGGTGAACGCCGCGCTCCTCTCGCGCTGCAAAGTGTTCCGGCTCGAGCCGCTGTCGGTCGACGACCTCGTCACGCTCCTCGGCAGCGCGCTCGGCGATGCGTTCATCGATGAGCTGACGCACCGCGTCCTCGACCGAGGGAAAGTCGCCGCGGGCAACATGGGCGTTGAGCCAGGCTTGCTGTTCGGGTGTGAGGGAGATTGCCATGCGCGGGAGTTTACCATGCAGCCTGGGGCATTTCCAAACACCCGTGCGATTCTCGCCAGGCTGCCGGATGGGGCAGGCTGCTATCCTGCTGCCTCCAGCAGCGCGGAAGCGCCAGTAAGATCTGCTCCCTGAACCCTGCGTGCACTCTGCGAAACCCTGTGTCGGCTGGCTTCCTTGCGTGTTGCCCATCCGCCAGCATGGCAAAAGGGA